>NZ_REFZ01000006.1 GCF_003841465.1 Natrarchaeobius oligotrophus | reverse complement strand
TTCTGTGCCTCCTCGATCGCTTGGTTCAATTCTGTGTTCGACAGATGCTCGACGACCTCAAACCGACGTACTTCCGCCATCACGGAGAATACGCTGGCTACGTATTCATCCGTTGCGCTAATCACTCCGTCGTCGCGGGTCGCGGTTGACGAGAAACAGATCGGGGTCTACGGCGAGAAAAACTGGTTGTACTATCCGTCTTTAGCTAAGGCAAGAACCACCTGACAGCGGCGGCTTATCGAGGAATCTTTTCGAGAGGAATGATGAGGCAACGGCTGTGTCCTCCAATGCCTCTTCATCTCGGATTATACGTCGGCTCACTACACTGTTTCCCTCCGAGTTCCTTGAAGAGCACGCCGAGGAACTTGGGGTGGTCGAACGTGACCGCAAGCCCCAGATTCCTGCCTTCGTCTGAGCATTCGTGTTTGGCTTCGCCGGAGGCGAAAGCCGAACACTCGCTGCTTCAGACGCAGCTACAACTCCACTGCTGACGAGACGATCTTCCCGGCGGCTTCTATCACCGGTTGACGCCGTCTCTTGCAGAGTACTTTCGTGACCTCATCGAGCACGGCCTCGATGAGGTCGCTGTCCCTGACACTGTTGACCGCTGATATCGACCGCTTCAGGGACGTGATGATCGCTGATGGAACGGTATTGCGGTTACACGAGTTCCACGCCGATGAGTACGAAGCTCGGAAAGAGGAGCAGGCTGGAGCGAAACTCCACCTGCTCCACAATGCCACCGAGCAAACGATAGAACGGCTCGACGTGACTGACGAGAAAACGCACGACAGCACGTTGTTTAACACAGGATCGTGGCTCGAAGAACGGCTCGTCCTGTTCGACCGAGCCTACTTCAAGTATCGCCGCTTCGCGTTGATTGATGAGAACGACGGCTACTTCGTGAGCCGGCTGAAAGAGAGCGCAAACCCGGTCGTTACGGAGGAATTACGGGAATGGCGCGGGCGCGCCATTCCCTTGGAAGGTGAGAAGATCCACGATGTTGTGGATGATCTGCACCGCGAGTACATCGACGTGGAAGTCGAAGCCGAGTTCGACCGAAGACCGTACAGAGGGACGCAATCACGCGATATGAAGCGGTTTCGCGTCGTCGGCGTCCTCCTTGTGGACGCCGACGACTACCACCAGTATATCACGAATCTGCCGAGAGAGGAGTTCCTGCCGTCGGATCTAGGGACGATCTATCGCTGTCGGTGGGAAGTGGAGTTGCTGTTTCGGGAGTTGAAGACGCAGTACGAACTGGACGAGTTCGACACGACGAAGAAGCATATTGTCGAAATTCTGCTGTAGGCGGCGTTGCTGTCACTGCTCGTGAGTCGTGAATTGCTTGATCTGGTCACCGAACAGGCGGACGATGAGATCGTGTTTCCGACGGAACGCTGGGCGGCGACCTTCCGGTCGCACGCCCAGCTCATCCTCCACGAACTTGGCGAACATCTCGGCTACTCGCCGCCACCGCTGTTCGACCGACTGATCGAAGACGCACAGAAGATCCACCAACAACGGCTAGTGTTACAAATGACGCTCGCTACCGCTACGCAACCGAGGTGTGAGTCTTAACTAAAGACGAATAGTGGTTGTATGCTGTGATCGACACAGAATCGAAATTCTGCTCGAAATTGGCGTCTACAGCCTCCGCGGGACCGACCCCGCGGCAGCGTTCCTGCATCGTCTCACTGAGAAACACAATATCGACGAAACAGAGTTTCTCGTCGATGCTGGCGGGTATCTGACTGTCCTCGCTCGCCACGGATTGAGCGGTCAGCTCAACTACAACGATCGAAACCATGTCGAAAAGTGTTTCAGACCGTCTCAATGCGGATCGACCGCTTTCACTCCTTCTGGCGGGGCAGTGCAGCCAACGCACGCCGCTAGCTCAGACGCTTCAGAGACCACTAAAACCACGATCGGCCGAATCAAGCGTTCCATGGCCGAACGACGGCTGAGGAGGTGCTAAACTAGACAGTGCGACGATGATGGAACTCATTCGGTGAATAGATCTTGGAGATCTGGATGATTCTGTAACTCCTCTTTGTAGTCCTCAAGATCCTCGCTATTGTAAACATGATCTCGAATCATCTGCCAGTTTTTATGTCGACAGAGAACGTGTGCAGGGATTTCTAAATCCAAACATCGTGCTATTGCAAATCGGTGGTAACCTTCTGTGAAGTTAATGTTTCCATATCTATCAATCACAATCAATACTTCTAATTGATCTCGCATCATCAAATTACTGCCTGGTCTCCGTCTCTTTCCTCTATGATTCGGTTGGTAACCCCTGTCTTTAATCTCGCTATATAGTGAATCATAATTTTTGCACTGAGATATCACATAATCTTCTACACTATCATACCCTCGTTCTTTATATTTGTTAGTACGGCTATGCTTGTCATATAGGTAATTGTAATACACCGTGTCTTCCCAATTTTTACCTTCGTTAAACCTCTCTTTTAAGCCATTTACTATCCATAATTTGTCTACTTCTCTTCGATATTCGGTTTTATCCCAGTCATCATTCTTAACCTGGCCTAGTCCTCCGTATTTGGGGGGATCCACCACCCACTTACCTTGGTTATCATACTTCATTGAGTGTTTTATTTTATTTGAATCAATCAGTATAGTTTCAAATGGACTCTTAGGGGCATCGTATTTCACCTTGTTAAATATCACATTTTTGAATGAATTGAAGTGGATCTGATTATCTTTATTAGATAGCTTCCAAAGGACAATATTAATAAATTTTTTAGAAATCTTTCCGATACTTTCCTCTTGGAGTGTTTGAAAGGCCCTTTTGGCATAGCATGTAGTCATATACGGTCACTCAGTGAATGATGGCTTCTCAAAAATATTTAGTGCCTATCGCTATCGAAATGGGTGTTTAAACTGGGTTCGATAGAATCTGTCATAATTTTAATATATTTATCTGCAATTTCAGTAATTCCAAACGATTGTGGCAATTCTTCAAAACAAACACCTACTGAGTCTTCATCTAGACAGTTGGCAATCTCTCTTGCCATCGAATCAACATCGTCGACTGGGACTAGTGAACCAACATTGCCATTTTTTAAAATCTCTCGAGGACCGCTTGGACAGTCAGTCGCCACAACCGGTGCGCCGCAAGCTAACGCTTCGATAAGTACGTTGGGGCACCCCTCCCATCTCGAAGAAAGTACGAACACGTCGCATTTTCCCATATACGCGTACGGGTTAGCGACGAATCCCGGCAAATCGATTCTTTGTTCGACTCCAAGCTCCTCTGCGAGTTGAAGCAGTGAATCACGTTCGTCCCCCTGGCCTAAGATGATCAATCGAGACTCAGGGTGTCCGTCGATTTGGTTGAACGCTCGAACCAGTGTATCAAAACCTTTTTGTTCGGATAGCTCGCCTACACCAAGGATAACAGGTCCTGTTTCAGTCCCAAACCATGGATGATCGACGGTTTCTTCACGAGCCGTCAACAGTGATCCGTCTACGACTGGATTATAAATCGTTGTTGCCTGACCGGGATCGACCCCACACTGTGTGATAACGTCTTGCGTTACCCCTTCTGAAACCCCGATAACGTGATCGGAATGTGGGTAAGTGAGTTTCGCTGCCAGATGCACAACCAGGTGTTTCGGATGAGACAATTCCTTTTTTTTAGCACTCATGGTGTTGGATATCCGAATGATAATGCGGCTATCCACGCTGGAGAGTTTCTCGGCGACGATTGCCGCGACGTTGGCAGTATCGAGTGTCGACATTAACACATCCGGACGTGACGACGACATGTACTGTACGAGTGGAGGGACTGCTGCGAGAAACCGACGAGCGTCGAGGTCAAATACATTGACGTCGTCAGAAACGTCATCCACATACTCCCCTTTCATTTGGACGAGAACGAGGTCTACTGTGTATCCTCTGTCCGCAAATTCGTTTGCGAGCCGGACCATAACTCTTTCAGCGCCACCACCTCTGAGCGATGGAAGATACAAACAAATGTGGTTCACAGAGTGACCCTTCATGTGCGTTTTAGATTCGTCCATCCGTTTGTACCAGATGCCATTTTTAAATATTTGCACGGATCGCCTTGACACTTTCCGGATTTAAATCGGGATGGTTCGTGGTAGGTATCTCGTCATGTTGGGTCCCTTCATAAACTCGATCACGCAGCTGCTGCCATTTTTCGTGTCGAATCCGAATGCGGACGGGAATTGATTTGAGATCTAAAATTTTTGCGATCGACAATCGATGAGCACCGGCATACCACAGAAGCTCCCCGTCACGAGCGACGTCTACTGTGATCTCTTTCTGCTCCAACGGAAAGTGTGGTTCATTGTCTAACTCTCTTATTTTCCGTTTTGTCAAGCGCCGTTGAGGTGTGTATCCGTCCTGTTTGATTGTTGTGTACAGTTTCTCTAAGTTGGAACAACGCCGATCCAGCTCAGTGGTATTGGTCATTCCTTTGTACGAGCCGCTTTTTGCGATCCATTCTTTCATACGGCTGTAGTACGGTGTCTGCTCCCATTCGACACCTTCGTTGAAGCGCTTCTCGAACGACCGGAAAACCACGTCGTCCTGAAACAACCTCAATTCTCGATCCCAGTTTCCACCGATGACGGCAGAAGGGATAACTGGAGAAACCTCGGGCGATTCGACGGGACATCGGTCGATCGAAGCTGGTGACACCCATACGAGGTTGTATGGTCTTATCGGCGCTCGATATTTGTGGCCCGAATGGAGCCAGGTCATCAGATAGCCACTAAATCTTCGAAAATTTCGCTCGAGTCGGTTCTTCAGGCCTATTCCAGTCGAGTTCGAGTTAAACTGTGTGATCATCTCGATTGCAGCGTATATAACGATGAATACGTACTCGAGTTCGATACCAGCTCCTCGTGTGGACCAGCCTCGACGATCCGGCCGTGTTCCATCGTGTAGATCCGATCGGCGTTGGTGACCGTCGAGAGCCGATGTGCGATTACCAACATCGCGTAATCTCGATCCATCGATTCGATCCCTTCGTGTACCCGCTGCTCGAGCGACGTGTCCAGATCGCTCGTCGCTTCGTCCAGTATCAACAGATCGGCGTCCTTCAGCAGGGCGCGAGCGATGGCGACGCGCTGGCGCTGACCGCCGGAGAGTTTGACTCCCTGATCGCCGAGGACAGTGTCGTAGCCGTCCGGCAGCTCGTCGAGGAACTCGGTTACCTGGGCGATCTCGCACGCTCGTTCGACCGCCGATTGCGTGGCATCGCGGTTTCCGACGGTGACGTTCCGTCGCAGTGTGTCGTTGAACACGTGCGGGTCCTGCCTGACGACGGTAACTCGAGAGCGCCACTCCTGGACGTCGAACGTATCGATCGGTCGACCGTCGGCCCGAATCTCGCCGCTGTCCGGTTCGTACATCCGCGCTAGTAACGAGGCGATCGTTGATTTGCCGGCACCCGAGGGACCGACGAACGCGACGAAGTCGTCGCGGTGGAACTCGAACGAGACCTCGTGGAGGACCGTCTCGTCGCTCGAGTCGTAACTGAACGAGACGTCGTCGAACTCGATACGATCGATCCGATTCGGGACGCTCCGTGACGTCCCGGTTCGTTCTCGGTTCCCCTCGAGTTCGTCGATGAACTCCTGTGTCCGAACGAGGTGGGGAAGTTCGCTCTCCACGCGATAGACGTATTTGTTGAGGTTGCTGATCTTGGGTCCGAGCTGGAACATCGCGAACAGGAAGACACCGAGCTGGCCGAGATTCATCCCGGAGAACGTCAACGCCAGGTAGATCAGCACGAAGACGGCGACGGCGGTCATCAGCTGATAGTAGTTCGTGATGGCGGCGTCGTTTCGTTCGACTTTGATCCGATTGGTCTCGAATTTCGCCGCCGACTCCGAGAATCCCGATCGGAGTTCGTCGATCATCCCGAACAGCTTCACGTCTCTGATGCCCTGCGTTCCCGCCTGCGCTCGAGACTGAATCCCCTCTTTCGCGTCGGCCACCTCGTCGCCGAGGGAGTAACCCGTGGCGAGGACGTTTCTGAACAGGAGCGTCATCCCGCCGAGAAACACCGCCGTGAGGAGCGTCAGTACGGGAGAGAGGATCAGGGCGATAGTGAGGTACATCAAGGCGAGAAGACCCTGTTCGACGGACCGCAGTGCGTACTTGATCACTTTCCCAGCGTACTCCGCCTGCGTGACGATCGCGTTGAGAATATCGTCCGAACCCTCCTGGTCGAAGTACGAGATCTCCGCCTCGAGCGCACGATCGAACGACTCCTCCTGCAGGTGGCGGACGTATTTCGTCTCGATTGCGGCCCGGAACCAGCCGACCAGAAACGACGTGGTGTATCGAACCGTCATCACGCCCGCGACCCCGGCGACCAGGTAGCCGAGCGTGAACGGAATGCCGAGCGTCTGGTAAGCCAGCAGGAACATCCCGAGGAGTCCGTCGGCGTCGTCGGGCGGCGTATCGGCCTGTGCGACGTCGACGATCGGCATGATGAAACTCAGGCCGACTCCCTCGAGGAGGGCGGCGACGACGCTCAGTACGATCACCGCCGCGGCGAACCGCGGCTGGAACTTGGCGACGCGATAGAGCGCCCGGCCTTTCTCGCGCCACGTCAGGTCTAGGTCGACGTCGTCGGTATCGGACATGTATAGGGAAGAGCGACGGAACGATTCGTCACTGCCCGTATCAGAACCAGGTATATAGTACCCGTCTCCGTTTTCGCGGGGTAATCCACCCTATCGCTGCAATCGGTACCCGTCCCGACGTTCGGAAATCCCTCAATAGTCTCTTACTGCGACCGTTGAGATGCGGACGAAAGCGCTCGCGGAGATTTTCGGACGGCTCGAGTGTGGTGGAACAGCGTCACTCGAGAGGCGAGTTATCGAGACCCTATTCGCGAGGCTGAAAGATCTACGGCACCGGTACAGCGGCGTCCCAACGAAATTCTTAGCCATCCGCCTCGAGTTCCTCGGCGTCTAGCTCGCCCTCGAGATACGCCGAACCGGGGTCGGTAATCACGTAGAAACCGCGCGACGGTCGGTCGACTAGGCCGTACGACGCTAGCTGTCGGCATCTGACGCCGACGTAGTCGTTATTACGATCTATTTCGTCCGCAATCGCTTTCGGCGTACCAGCACCCCTCGATTCGAGATACTCGAGAATCTCATCATCTGCCCGCGTCATCCACTCAGCACGCTTTCGCATCTGTATATCTCTGCTAAGCAGAGTTCTATCAAACTACGGCGAAGCATCATTAGAAGACTGCTATAGGGGTTGTTGATACTGCTATACAGTAGTAATAATCTGTAAAGCATAGATTTATGATTGGTTAGGATGAAATAATGCTACGGGAACGGTACGGGCTCACCACGGTATGCCCTGAAAGTGACAGGTCGGTGGTTGACGCACCAACCTGTGACAACTCCCGTAACCACACTACGGAAGCCATGTCGAACGACGAATCGAGGGGACGTAAACTCCCCGACCGACAGGAGAACAGAACTCGAGCCGACGACCGTCCACCAAAACCGACGAACCGGACGACCTACGACGGCTGTCTCGAGGCGATCGATCGACTGACCGCCGCCGTGCTGACGGACGTGCGCGTCGACGACGAGCTCGAGAGCGCCAGTCTCGAGCGCCACCTGCGCGAGATTCGCGCGGAGATCGAGTGCGCCCGGCGGGAGCTGCCCGGCGACGGAATCGTAACGGACGTACCGATGGTGCGTCGCGGCGGACGCGGCCTGACGTCGTGGCTGGGTCCCGACCCGAGCGCGTTCGAGCGCTGGACTCGTCACGGGAGCGCAGTCGACGACGAGGGCTGACGGCGTCGTTTCCGGCCGAAATCGTCCCTGTTCGAGGTCGAGATAGCGAAAGAGACTTGTGCTACAGTGTACTACACTGTATACATGCCGTCGATCAGCGCGCGAATTCCCGACGAGGACGAGCAGGCTCTGGCAGAAGTCGCCGCACTCCTGGAGGAGGACAAAAGTACGGTTATTCGGAAAGCCCTCCGCGAGGGGCTTTCGGACCTGCGCGTTCGACGCGCGGTGGAGCGGTACCAGACCGGCGATATCTCGACGAACGAAGCCGCACGGATCGCGGGCGTGAGCGTTGCCGAGTGGCTCGAGATCGCTCGTGAACGCAACCTCACGACCCAGCTATCGCCCGACGATCTCGAGACCGACGCCGAGAGCGCTCGGGATCTATGACTCGCATCTACGTCGATGCGACCACAATCATCGCGCTCGGGACGATCGGAGAGCTCGCGTTGCTCGACTCGTTCGACGGAACTCTCGTCGTTCTTCCGGCGATCCGAACCGAAGTCACGACCGAACCCGCACGGACCAATCTCGAACAGTTTTGTGATCGTGACGGCGTAGAAACAGCGACTCCGAATCCGGAGGTGGACGAGACGCGAGCCCGAACTGTTCTCGGCGAATCCGAACCGAACGGTGACGTGCGGCTGATCGCGGCTGTGTTGGCCCACGAGGATGCCGACGACTCGGTTGCCATCGTCTCCGACGACCGCCGGGTTCGAACCGTCGCTCGTGGACTCGGCGCGACCGTGACTGGAACGGTCGGGGTGATTGTACGGGCCGTAGAGGAGGGCCTTTCACCGAACGAAGCGAAAGCGATCGTTCGCCGCGTGGATGAACACGGGCTCCATATGACCGCTGAACTACGAGACAAAGCGATCGAACTCGTTGACGATGCTGGATGATTCACTCCCGTCGGAAAGTCGAAGCGCTGCGTGAAGAGACGACGAACGGTCAGACCGGACAACCCACATCGTATACCCGCTTTTCTCAGTCCACAACACGGTAGCATCCAGCGCGACTCGAGGGCTCATCCGGAGGGGCGTGGGAGAGCCCTCGAGCGACTCCCCAGCTACCCTATTCGACACGAAATCCGGGTGGTTTCAGAAATACCACTCGTTCCGTGGATAGCGAATATAACAACGCAGACGTTAGTAACGGGCAGAGATGTCGACTGATCGGGACCCGTTCGAACGATCGAGTGAAGAGGAACTCTCGTCGGTCGACCGGGTGCTCGGATTCCTCGCGACCAACGACGACGGAGCGTTAAAGGCACGAACGATCGCTCGAGAGATCGAGCTGGACGTCGGGGCGGTGAGTACTGCACTCACCCGTCTGAAAAGCGGCGGCCTCGTCGAGCACAAGGGGACGTACTGGGCCGTCACGAGCGACGAACGACGGCTCGCGAGCCACGAGGGATACGCACGCGCAACGGCGGTATTCAACGAGCAGTTCGGCGAGGAGGATCGCGAGGAGTGGAAGGAGCACGCGCCCGACGAGCCGCATCCGAGCGTCGCGGACGAAGACCAGTGACGGGAAAGGAAATGCCGGTTGTCGACCCCGGAGACGTCTCGAGTCCCTCGTGGCGTAGCTTCGCCCGTAGCGGGCGTCCCTCGTTCACGTGCTCCGCGCTCGAGATCCGACCCGATATCGGACGTCGTTGGGCTATTCGGCGTCCCGTCGGTACCCCTACTCGGACGGACCCTCCGACTCCGTCGAGTTCGACCCCGAAATCCACTGTGAAACCGGCGTGAGCTCGAGCCGCGGCCGAATCGCGAACCGGAACAGGACGAGCGCGGCACCGAGTGCGTTCGCGACGACGTCGCCGGGGTCGAACTGTCGGTCGGGAATGACGGACTGGCCGAGTTCGATCCCGGCACCGTACAGGGACGTCAGTACGACCACCAGAACGAACGCCCGCCACCGACGTCCGTCCCAGGTAGTACTGGTCGCGTACGCGAGCGCGTACCCGAGCGTCGCGTAGGCCACGAAGTGACGCCACTTGTCGAGCGGGAGGAACCCCGGTTGTGCGGTGTCGACGGGCGTCTCCGGCGGCGGAGCGAGGATCGACGCGGAGAAGATGAACGCCGCGACGCCGGCCACGAGCGCCCAGCGAACGACGGGGGGAAAGAGCGGGACGCGAACGGTCATGACGGTACTCGATTTCGGAGCGTGTTACTATCGGTCGGAGTCGGATCTCGAGGCCGATTCGGTCCGGCGTTCGCTCTGTCGGGCCGATCGATCCGCCGTCGATTCCGGCGACACCGGCGGTTCGAACGCCGCCACGAACGCCCGTGCGATTCTCGTCTCGAGCAACTCGTCCAGACTCGTCCGCGAGCGAAGGCCGACGCCGGCGAGGGCGGCTGCGAGCAGGTGTGCGAGCACGAGGTCGCCTGGGAGCGGAGCCGTCGACCAGGTCGCCAGCAGCGAGCCGAGTGTCGCCACGAGGACGAACAGACTCGCCATTCGAATCGGGCGGTCCCGAACTCTCGAGGCGACCCGACGGGCGCCGGCGACGAGCAGCGACGTCCTCGCGGCGACCGACAGTCCGCCCACCAGGCGGTCGACGACCCAGATCGCGGGGCCGGCGGTCCAGGTCTCCCGGAGGTCGACGACGATCACGTCCGGCTCGGGTTCGGCGGTGAGCCAGCCGTAGACGAACGACGATTCGACGGCGCGTGTTCCCGCCCTCCCCAGTCCGGCCAGCGTCGACGTCGACCCGATCCGGACGAGCGCCTCCCCGGAACGCGAGACGGCCGATATGCCGGCTACGAGTCGGGAGCCGGTGAAATAACTATCGCAACCCTGGAGCCGCGTCGCTCGCCCTCGAGACGAACGGTCGTCGACGCGTCCGTCCAGTACGGCTCGAACTCGAGTGCGCACGCCGCTCACCACCTGTACCAGGAGCGATCCGTCGCGCGCACGGTGGAGCACAGTTTGCACGGTGGATCACCGACTCGAGTCGCTCGCCGAACCGTCGCCGATCCGGGTAATCTCGCCCTCGACCGTGAGCGTCTCGAGTGCGAGTTCGATCGTGGTGCCGATCCCGATCCGATCGTCCCGAAAGGCGAGACCAGTCTCCGACTCGACCGTCTGCAGCCTGACGGTCAGCGTCACGTCCTCGTGTCGCGGGTGTTCGCGCTCGTGGACGGTTCCGTCGTCGCTCTCGAGGACGACCGTCGCCGGCTCCCGCTCGGCCGCCTCGACCGTCGCGACCGTCTCGCCGCGCACCGTCTCGGTCATCCCGACCTCGAGTCCCCTGGCGACGGCGGGGGAGACGTTTCGGGCCTCGAGTTCGACGGTGGTCGTCGTCGCGTCGAGCGGAAGGTCCGGGTCGGCTCCGACGTCGGTGATCGTCCCGTCGACGCCGTACGCGCCGAAGTCGAGACGCAGCTCGCGACCCAGTTTGAGCGGGACGTCGGCGAAGCGTTCCGTCGATCGACCGCGATCGTCCTCGGTCGTTACGCCGTCGAGTTCCGTCCGGATCGTCACGCGGGGGCGGTCCGTGACGGGCGTGGCGTAGACGTCCGTCACCGTCACTCCCTCGTCCGTCTCCTCGAGCGAGGCGACGTCGCCCGCCTCGAGTCGCTCGGCGACGTACGCCGGCTGCTCGCCGAGGTCGACGGTCGCGTACCTGGTCTCGAACCGGGGTCCGTCGTCGGAAACGACCGCGACGCCGGCGAACAGCGCGACCAGCAGCAGTCCGACGGCGAGCGCGCCTGCGGCACCGAGGTTCGTTCCCGCTCCGTCGCCGCCCGTGACGACCGCGACTCCGGCGGCCAGGACGGAGACGACCAGGACGATCGCGATCGCGTCGATGACGTTGACGACGCCGAAGAGGTCGCCGTTCTCGTCGATCACCGACATGGGTTACCCGGGGAATCGTCGACCGATCGGCGCGCTGTGCGTCGACTGCCGTCGTCCAGTCCTCGACCGACCGGCCGGAGCGCCGGCGACGAACCGGACGAGCGCCCGCGGCGATGCGGTGTGGTCGGCAATCCGTCGATCCGTCCGGGGAGGGCGGTCGACGATCGTGAATGGAGTCGCCCTCCGACTCCGGTTACGACAGCGTGCATAGCCCGTTCCACCAGACTGGCCGCTAAATAACTTACCCGGAAGCGCCTCGTTTCGGCGACTCGACCGCCATCATCTCGAGTCGAATCGACCGATTCGGTTCACGATCGTCGAGGCGACCCGTCGACCGGTTCTGGTCCTCGAGTCGACCGACCGCTCGAGGGCGGCTCGAACTCGCGGTGGTTCTCGAGTGCGGCCGCTATCCTGCAGCGGACGAGACGTCCGTCGTTGTCGGATCGTGGTGACTACCGGCGAGAACGAGAGCGCGTCGACGGCGACCGAAGAAGAAGGAAAACGAAAGCTCGAATACGTCGATCGAACGGCGCGAAGCGTTACGATGCGACCCAGACGTTCTCCGCGGCGACGGAGCCGAACTGGATGTTCTCGTTCTCCTGCATGCTCAGCTGCACCGTGTCCGCGTCCTCGTCTTCGGCGACGGCGACCGCACCCTGCTGTTCGACGACGTTCTCCTGGACGACGAACTGGCTCTGGGCGATCTGCGCGGTGGCGTACTGCTCGCCGTCGTTCGTCTGGAGCGCTTCGCCGCCGTAGTCGAACGCGATGCCGGGCGCGCCTTCGACGTCGTCGCCGCCGACGACCACGTTCGAGGTCTGGGTGTGGGTGACGCTCTCGTGGAGGTAGCCGGGCGTCGCGTACACGTTCAGCGCGTCCGCGTATCCGATCTGGGCGTTGACGTTCTGCTGGTAGGACAGCTGGACCGCGGTCGCGTTGTTACCGTTCGTCGCCTCCGCCCATGCGGTGTTCTGGAGGTTGACGTTCATCTGTTCGGCGCTCTGTTCCTGGTCGACGCCGGCGGTCGCCGACTGGACGCCGTCGCCTTTCTTGTGGTGGTCGTCTTTCTTCTCGTCATCGTGGAGCTTCTCGACCTTCTGCTCGACGTCCGCGACCGTGGTGTCGTCGGTGCCCGCGGTCGCGACCTGCATGCCGGCGAGCGACGCGATGACGTTTTCGGCGTCGGCTTCGCCGAGCTGTTCGTTGAAGTTGGTCTGTTCGGTGAGCTGGATCGCCGTGGCGGTGCTGTCCTCGCCGACGGAGATGGCGATGGCGCCGTCCTGTTCGTTGTAGTTCACCTGGTCGGCCGCCTGTCCCTGCTCGACCGATGCCGTTGCGGACTGGTCTTCGAACGAACCGTCCCCGGCGTAGACGTTCGTCGCGTTAGCGATTCCCTGCTGGAGGTTCTGGTTCGATTGCTGGGACTGCTGGAGCGCGGTCGCTTCGCTCCCTTCCTCGGCGATCGCGAACGCGATGTTCTGTTCGTTGTAGTTGAGCTGCCCGACGACCTGGCTCTGGACGACTTCGGCGTCAGCGGCCTGGTCGGGGTCGACTTCGCCTTTGTCACCTTTCTTGTCGGCGACGCCCCAGCCGTCGAACTGTTTGCCGTCACCGTTGCCGATGACGACGTTGACGGTTCCGACGTCCTCGAACTCGGTCTCCTGGACGTTGACCGCGGACGCGTCCGCGAACTGGTCGTTGCTGTTGTACTGCGTCGACTCCTGAACGGCGGTCGCTTCGCCGCCGTCGATCGAGATGGAGATCGCGTTCGACTGCTGGTTGATGTTAACCTGGTCGACGTCCTGATACTGATTCACCTGGGCGTCCGCGTACTGATCGCTCGAGGCGACTTCCTCGATGTACTCCTCGAGCGTCTTATCGCCGAGATCAGCACCGAAGACCAGGTAGAGTTCTTCGCCGTTGTCGAGCGCGTGGATCGAATCCGCCTCGACGTCTTCACCTGCTGCGGCTGCCGGCGCGCCGACAGCGAGCATCGATAGGGCTACGATACACGCAATAAGGACCGTCGTACACTGTGAACGTAACGTCGTCGTGGTAGTCATGATTCGTTTGACTTGAGCCGTGAGAGTCTTTTGTTTCTGCATCTCACCGGCGCAAACCTTCATATCCCGATGACAGACTTTGTTATCTGTCAGTTGATTCCGGTGTGAATCGGCCTACGGAATCGAAGCCGATCGCTTACGGGCGGAAAGGGCGACCTTCGGGACGGATGGGAGGAGTAGGCGATCCATGAGCGACGGAAATCGAGTCGAAATCGGTCCGACGCGATCGATCCGACGACGATCGTGGATTCGATACAATCTCCCGTTCGAGACTGTTTCGACGGTCAAATCCGATCGTTACTGAAATCCGGCACGCGAAGGCACCGCCTTCGTCGCGATCGGTGATGGACGCGGCGACGGTATACGGTTCGTCGCGCCTGGGGCGGCCCGCTCGCTAAAAGAGATAGATATGTCCACCGGAAATGAACGCGTTCACCCGACGGCCACCGTTTCGGACGCCAACTCGAGTATTCGGCCCGAAACCGTTGTCCGGGTTCAAGAGCCAGTCCGTGTCGAGTATCTCTCGGGCAACGCGTCACAGCGGGGTACACCGGAGTACGGTACCGATCTTACAGCCTTAACTGGGCCGTACGACCCTGCTCCGCTGCGGTGATGCGTGCCTTGTAAACGTAGATCAACTATGAAGCGAACACTCGCAATTACACTGACGGTAGCGATGATCGGCACCCTCGCGTTTATGGGGCTCGCTGGAACGGCAGCGGCAGGAGAGTACCCGAAAGACGACAACGACGTCGACCCGATTATCGTCGAGGACGACGGCGTAACGGTCAATCAGGAAGCGTTCGCGGGCGTGATCCAGGACCAGAACGTTGAGCAGTCGAACGTCGGCGTGCAGACCGCGCAACAGAACGCCAACCAGGAGGCGACCGGCATCGACGGTGACGCCAACGTCAACGTGAACGTCGGTGACAACGATAACAACGACAACAACCCGGATAGCACGAACGTCGAGGTCGGCACCACCGGCGACCAGTCGATCGATCAGAGCATCAGTCAGAGCCAGAGCCAGTCCAACGTGAACAACCAAGTCGGTGGTGCGGCGGCGGTGAACATCATCGGCTAACGACGGCGGATCGAACGTCTCCGATTTATTTTTCACCGGCAGCGAACTCGTTCGGTACGACGTCGTCTCGAGCAGCCACCGGTATCACTGCAGACGATTCGTCCGACGTCGAGCGAAGACCCGGTCAGCCCTGTTCGCCCGAGTGAAGACGCGGTCAGCCCCGTTCGCCCGAGCGAAGACGCGATCGGTCCCGAGGAGCCCACCGCTGGCTCGGTACTCGAGTCGATCTAGGCCGAACCAGAACTCGCACCGACGGATCGGGCCACCGATAGAGCCGGCCGAATCCGGCCGCGGACGCTCGAGACGGGGCGTCGTTCATCGGACGGCTATCCGTCGAACGGCCGAACTGTCGTCTGTACGATGACGTATCCGTCGAGAGGCGACTCGGGCGTCGAAACGGTCACGATAACCGACCGTTCGCGGCCGTCCTAGTCACGAATTAGCGACGTAACTGTGATCCGGATTAATACCGTCCCCCGTACTGAATTTCGCTCGGGCAACGGGTCACGATGCAGGACCGGTAGCATCGAATCGCGACGAGCCGTCGCTCTGCGACACCTCGTGTTGCCCGTCGCAATAACGATCAACAATGAAACGCGCACTCGCGATTACACTGACGGTAGCGATGATCGGCAGCCTCGCCTTTATGGGGCTCGCCGGAACGGCAGCGGCAGGAGAGTATCCCAAAGACAAAGACAAAAACGGCGACGTCGATCCGATCATCGTCGATGACGGACCGACGATCGAGCAGACCGCCGGCGCTGCGGTCGTCCAGGGACAGAACGTGAACCAGCAGAACGTCGGTGAGCAGACTGCCGTGCAGGAAGCCGAACAGGATGCGACCGGCATCGACGGTGACGCCAACGTCAACGTGAACGTCGACGACGGCGACAACGGCGACAGCACGAACGTCGAAGTCGGCACCACCGGCGACCAGACGATCGAGCAAAGCATCACTCAGGAGCAGGCCCAGGTGAACGAGAACAACCAGATCGGCGGCGCTGAAGCTGTCAACGTCATCGGCTGATCGAACCGCTGACCGTCCCGATTCGACTCGAGCGACTCGATTTTTTCCGCGTCGACCGACCGCCGACGTCTCGTGGTGTGCCCCGTTGTACCGATGTACCGCTGCAACCGTACCGGCCAGCGACTGTACCGGAGCTGACCGACGCCGGTTCGTTCGAAGGCGTACACGCGCCGAGGCTCGAGGTCGCAGGCGTCGTCCGCCCGCATCCTCGTCCGGGCTCCGTGGGTGCGGGTTCGAGAGCGGCGGTCCAGTCGATCGGCTCGCCCGGCCGCGACTCCCCGAGCGAAATTCCACTCCTCGAGTGGCGCGCGCGACATCGTACGTCCGTGTAATCGGGCGCTACGGGAGAGCCGCTCGACCGGAATCGAATGCGACGACGAAATCGACCGATGCCGACACTCCTATGTATCGCCCTGTCGAATTCAGATGTGATAGCATCTGGCACAACTGGAGCTAGCAAAAAACCTATCCGATCACGAATCGGAGTCATTGACATCGCCGTCCATCCCGAATCATGAACGAAGTTCAACTGGAGGTTGCCAAGGCGTACCCGAACGACTCGGGTCGTGGTATCGCCCGACTCGACCCGGACACGCTGTTGCATCTGAAGCTGAGTCCGGGCGACATCATCGAGATCGAAGGTGCGGATACGACCGCAGCGAAAGTGTGGCGTGCGGATCGACAGGACTGGAACACGGACACGGTGCGGATCGACGGCTTCACCCGCCAGAACGCCGACGTGGGGATCGGCGAGCGGGTGACGATCCGGAAGGCGGAAGCGACCAAGGCGGACAAACTCGTCCTCGCGCCGCCGGAGGAGGCGTCGGTCCAGTTCGGATCCGACGCGGCCGGAATGGTGAAACGACAGATCCTGAAGCGGCCGGTCGTCGGCCGGGACATCGTCCCGGTCATGTCCTCGACGAACCACCCGTTCATGCGCTCGCCGGGACAGGCGATCCCGCTGATCGCCGTCGAAACCGAGCCCGAGGGCGTCGTCCTCATCACCGAAGACACCGACGTCGAACTCCGCGAGGAGCCGATCTCGGGCTTCGAGAAGACCGGCGGCGGCATCACCTACGAGGACATCGGCGGCCTCCAGAGCGAGATCCAGCGGGTCCGGGAGATGGTCGAACTTCCGATGAAACACCCGCAGATCTTCAAGAAACTCGGGATCGAGCCGCCACAGGGCGTCCTGCTTCACGGCCCGCCGGGGACGGGCAAGACGCTGCTCGCCAAGGCCGTCGCCAACGAGACCTCCGCCAGTTTCTTCTCCATCGCGGGCCCGGAGATCATCTCGAAGTACTACGGCGAGTCCGAACAGCAGCTCCGCGAGATCTTCGAGGACGCCAGCGAGGAGTCGCCCGCGATCATCTTCATCGACGAACTCGACTCGATCGCGCCCAAACGGGAGGACGTCACCGGCGAGGTCGAACGGCGCGTCGTCGCCCAGCTGCTGACCATGATGGACGGTCTCGAGGCCCGCGGGCAGGTCATCGTCATCGCGGCGACCAACCGCGTCGACAGCGTCGATCCCGCGTTGCGCCGGCCGGGACGATTCGATCGGGAGATCGAGATCGGCGTCCCCGACGAGACCGGCCGCGAGGAGATCCTCCAGATTCACACGCGCGGAATGCCGCTTTCCGACGACGTCAACCTCTCGCATCTGGCCGACGAAACGCACGGCTTCGTCGGCGCGGACATCGAGAGCCTGACCAAGGAGGCCGCGATGAAAGCGCTTCGGCGTTACCTGCCGGAGATCGACCTCGACGAAGAGGACATCCCCCCGAGCCTGATCGACCGGATGATCGTCAAGCGCGAGGACTTCCGCGGCGCGCTCAACGAGGTCGAACCGTCCGCGATGCGGGAGGTGCTCGTCGAACTCCCGAAGATCTCCTGGGACGACGTCGGCGGCCTCCACGAGGCCAAAGATCAGGTCAAAGAGTCCGTCGAGTGGCCGCTGAACAACCCCGGCCGGTTCGACAGGCTCGGCATCGATCCGCCGGCCGGCGTGTTGCTGTACGGGCCGCCCGGAACCGGAAAGACGCTCATGGCGAAAGCCGTCGCGAACGAGACCAACGCCAACTTCATCTCCGTTCGCGGCCCGCAGCTGCTCTCGAAGTGGGTCGGCGAGAGCGAGAAGGCGATCCGCCAGACGTTCCGCAAGGCCAGACAGGTCTCGCCGACGGTGATATTCTTCGACGAGCTCGACGCGCTCGCGCCCGGACGGGGCGGCGAGGTCGGCTCGAACGTCTCCGAACGCGTCGTCAATCAGCTGCTGACCGAACTCGACGGCCTCGAGGAGATGGAGAACGTGATGGTCATCGGCGCGACGAACCGACCGGACATGATCGACCCCGCGTTGCTCCGATCGGGCCGATTCGATCGCCTGGTCATGATCGGCCAGCCAGACGTCGACGGCCGCGAGCGCATCCTCGAGATCCACACCGAGGACACGCCGCTGGCCGCCGACGTGACGCTGCGCGAGATCGCGGAGATCACCGACGGCTACGTCGGCAGCGACCTCGAGTCGATCGGCCGCGAGGCCGCCATCGAAGCGCTTCGCGAGGACGAGGAGGCAGACGTCGTCGAGATGCGCCACTTCCGGCAGGCGATGGAGAACGTCCGGCCGACGATCACCGACGACATCCTCGACTACTACGAGCAGATCGAAGAGGAGTTCAAAGGCGGTTCCCGCGGCCCGGACCCGACGGGCCGCCGCGGCAGTCGCATCGGCTTCCAGTAAGTGCCGATTTCGCCGGTAATACCACCTTACTCCGCTCGCCCGTCGCGAATCGAGCGGTTTCGTCCCGTTCCGTCTCGGTCGGGTTCGCCGCGGGAAACGTCGTAATTCTTCGCCTCCGTGGGCCGCCTATCCGCTCTAGAACGGTCGTACTCGCGTGAATCGCTCGTAACCGAATCGAACGGTGTCGGTCGTATATGCTCTCGGGTTCCGAAGCGTCGGCCGACGGCTGGTGACCGATGTCGGACTCTTCAGCGGCACAAACGAAACGATCCGCCCGGCCAGGAGAGGCGTCTACGGGGCAGCGAGAAGACGAACGGGGACGACTCGAGCGGACGGTGCCGAACCTGGCCGAACCGATTCGAAAAACTGGCTTCTGGACCGCGATCGTGATCCCGTTTCTGTACGTCCCGATCCTCCTGAACGGGTTGGCGACGTGGCTCGAGTCGACGGCGTTTCTCGGACTGTTACTGACGAACCTCCTCGCGCTGTACGTCGGCCACGCCCACCGCCGGAACGGCTGAGCGCGACCGACGACCCGATCCGGTCGCCGTCGCGGTCCCGAACGCGTACCGACGTCCCGGTGAAACCGCGACCCGCGGCACCACTGGCGACGACTGACGTCGGTCCGTCTCATCCGCTCGACGTGGATCGACCGAACGCGGCGAGTTCGTCCCGGAGCGCCCGGCGTTTCACGAGCGCGAAGCCGGCGGCGATGAGGACGAACCCGAGGACGGTCGCCGCGTCGACGACCTCGCCGAGGTAGAGCCAGCCGACGATCGCCGTGAACACCGGCGCGACGTACGAGACCATGTTGATTTCGACGGCTCCGAGGTGCTCGAGCAGATCGAAATACAGCAGGAAGCCGACCGCGCTGGCAACGATCGCGAGGTATCCCAGCGCGCCCAGCGCCTCGGGGTGGAGCCACGCCGACGGGTCGACGGGTTCGCCGAGCGCGAGGCTAATCGCGTGCATGACGAGTGCGCCGCCGATCATCGACCACGCCTCCATCGTCTCGATCGGGAGCGCCGAGTCGATCCGCCTGGTGAGGACGCTTCCGAGCGCGAAGGAAGCGGCCGCACAGAAGACGAGGAACGCGCCGACGGCGTCGGCCGCGAACAGATTCGAGGGGTCGGGTCGAGCGATCACCGCGACGCCGACCAGGCCGATCGCGACGCCGACGACGCCGACGACGGACAGCGCGTCCGACGGCAGCAACGCGCGGGCGAATCCGGTGGTCAACACGGGCGAGAGGCTCACCAGGATCGCGGCGGCGGCCGCCGTCGTGTGCTGTTGGCCGACGAAGAGAAACGCGTGGTAGGCCGCGATCAACAAACCGGCACCAACGGCGACGACGCCCCACTCGTCGCGCCCCCGGGGTCGCCAGCGGTCGCCGACGTAGATCGCGTAGGCCAGCATCACCGCGCCGGCGACGTCGTAGCGCAGGGCGGCGAACAACACCGGCGGAAAGTACTCGAGGCCTGCGCTGATCGCCACGAACGCCGATCCCCAGATCGCCGCGAGCGCCAGAAAGAGCGCGACGTTTCTGTACCTGCTCACAGAGGCGGTCGCTCCGGTCTCGACCTATACGTGTCGATTCGACGCTCTCCGGAGACGCAGGATCGCCTTCCATTCGGGGAACCGTCCCGGGGGACCGTCCTGGCGCGACTGTCGGCTGAACAGCTACCTGAGAACGGCGAGACGGCCGCTGGGCGGACTCGAGCGGGAGCGTTCACCGTTGTGACCGATTGGCGGTGCGAGGATCAGTGGCGAGTGGCGACGGACGACGCCGCGAACTATCCGTTGCGGGGAGCCCGAATCGTCGGAACGAAATCGCCGACGACGGAACGTGCGCGCTGTCGACGCTCGTCTGAAACGGCGTTCTGGACCGCACTCTCGAGGCAACCGAACGAACGGCCTACAACGCCGGTCGCTGTCGGATCTCGGGGACCGCTTCGGTCTGTCTGAACTGTTCGAGCAGCGGCTTGATGTCGTCGAACCCCTCCGTCAGGACGATCTCGCCGCTTCGGAGGTCGTAGTCGACGATGTCGTAATCCGCGAGGCGCGGAAGGTGGTTGTGGACGAGGGTGACGTAGACGTGCTGTCGCCCGTCCTTGTCGATCGTCGAGGCCGGGTCGCCGCGTTCCCAGGCCGCGATCTGTCGGACGAGGTCCTCCAGGTTAGCACTTCGCTCGTCGGCGAGCAGGTAAAGCAGGTAGCGGCGCTCGGACTCGGAAAGCAGGGAACACGCGGCCTCCATGCGAGTTGCACTCCTCTGATCCATACTTCTACCTGGAACGTCGGTAACTTACACCTGCCGCCAAAACAGATAGGATAGCGGATCGAGACTGTCGTCGTCGAACGAATTACCGATCCCCATTCTCGGATCCGTCGGCGGCCAGTCCGTAGAGGTGACAGGCGACCGGGTGTCTTTCCTCGCCGAGGTCGGGATTGCGTCGCTCGCAGACGCTCTCGTAGCGTTGGCGAAGCACCTCGGCCGCCTCGTCCCAGTCGACTCCCGCGAGCGCGGCGAGCGCCTCCTCGACGATATCGCGGTGCGTGGGCGGTAGTTCGCGCTCGAGTAACCGGTCGGCGAGGGCGTCGACGAACGCCGGAACGTCGCGCTCCGGTACCCCACCGTCGTCGAACGCGATCCGATCGCCGCCGACGGACTCGAGCGAGACGTCGCGGCGCTCGATCCGCTCGCGCAGGTCCATGATCGCGCGGTACTGGGCCTGCTCGAGGTCGAGATCGTCCGGCGGAATCACCGCCGGACAGCGGGTTCGGAACCGACAGCCACTCGGTGGGTCCCGCGGCGACGGAACGTCACCCGAGAGCGTCTCTCGATCGCGCTCTCGCTCCGCGGTGGTCGCCCTGGGAACGCTCTCGAGCAACGCCCGCGTGTAGGGGTGTTTCGGGGACTCGAAGATGTCGCGGACGGGCCCGATCTCGACGATCTCGCCGAGGTACATCACGGCGACGCGGTCGCAGCTGTGGCGGATGACCGAGAGGTCGTGGCTGATGAGCAGGTACGTCAGATCGAACTCCGACTGGAGGTCCTCGAGGAGGTTCAACACCTGCGCCTGGACGGAGACGTCGAGCGCCGACGTCGGCTCGTCGAGGACGAGAAACTCCGGCTCGAGCGCGAGCGCCCGGGCGATGCCGATTCGCTGGCGCTGGCCCCCGGAGAACTCGTGGGGGTAGCGATCGAGGTGGTCGGCCGACAGGCCGACGCGCTCGAGCAGCGTTCGGACCCGTTCGGTGCGCTCCGTGCCGGTGGCGACGTCGTGGACGTCCAGGGGCTGACAGACGATCTCGCCGATCGTCATCCGGGGATCGAGACTGGAGAACGGATCCTGGAAGACGACCTGCGCGTCCCGGCGAAACGCGGTGAGACCGTCCCGTCCGAGGGCGTAGACGTCGTCGCCGTCGAACTCGACGCGGCCCTCGGTCGGTTCTTGCAGGGCCAACAGCGTCTCGCCGGTCGTCGACTTTCCGCAGCCGGACTCCCCAACGAGGCCGAGGGTCTCGCCCTCGTAGACGTCGAAGCTGACGCCGTCGACCGCACGGACGGCGACCGGCTCCTCGCCGAACAGTCGATCGAGGATCGAATCGTTCTCCCAGAAGTACTTCCGGAGACCGTCGACGCGAACCAGCCGCTCGTCGGTGCTCACGAGCCGTCACCCCCGGCGTCCTCGAGCGTCGGCTGCGTTCGTTCGGCGGGGAGCGGTTCGTCGTCCGACTGGGGCTCGTCGACGGCCTCGGCTGGGCGATCCGGCTCGCCGAAGTAGTCGTCCGGCAGCGCGCGCGACTCGTCGTACGACCGCTCCGCGAGGACGCACCGGACCGCGTGGTGGTCGCTCCCCTCGGCGTCGACCTCCGGCGGGTGGGAGAGACAGTCCTCCATCGCTTTCGGACAGCGATCCGCGAAGCGACAGCGGTCCCCCATCTCGCGATCGAGCAAGCTCGGAACGTTACCCGGGATCGGCTCCAGCCGGCCGCCGGCGCGCTCGACGTCGGGAATCGAGCCGAGCAATCCGTGCGTGTACGGGTGGACGTGATCGTCGAAGACGTCGGCGAGCGTCCCGCGCTCGACGATCTCGCCGGCGTACATCACGCCGACCCGGTCGCACATCCGCGCGATGACGCCGAGATTGTGCGTGATGAGCAGGATCGTCATTCCCGTCTCTCGCTTGAGTTCGTCGAGGAGGTCGAGGATCTGCGCCTGGATGGTGACGTCGAGCGCCGTCGTCGGCTCGTCGGCGATCAGCAGGTCCGGCTCGCCGGCCAGCGCCTGGGCGATCATCGCCCGCTGGAGCATTCCACCCGAGTACTCGTGGGGGTACTCGTCGGCTCGTTCGACCGGGTCGGGGATGCCGACCAGCTCGAGCAGGGAGATCGCTCGCTCGCGGCTCTCCTCGCTGACGTAGCGTTTCGACGGCAGCATCGTCGAGAGGACGAACGAGCCGAGCGAGTACTCCTCGGATCGGGTTCTGGCCCGCGTCGACCGAGGGTTCGCGCTCGCCCGCCGTTGGACCTCGACGGCCTCCGCGAGCTGTTCGCCGACCGTGAGACTCGGGTTGAAACTGCTCTCGGGATCCTGGAAGATCATGCTGAACGACGTTCCGCGAAGCGATCGACGGACTCGTTCGGGGATCTCGAGGAGGTCGACGAACGATCCGTCGACGGCGTGGCCGTGGTCGTCTTCGACCGCGGCCGCGAGCTCTCCGTTTCGGTACCAGATCTCGCCGCTCGTGATTTCGCCCGGCGACTCGATCAGATCCATGATCGACCGGGCGGTGACGCTCTTGCCGCTGCCGCTCTCGCCGACGATGCCGTAGACGTCGCCGCGATCGATCCGCAGATCGAGGTCGGAGACGGCGTTGACCTGCCCTTGCTCGGTGAAAAACCGCGTCGAGAGTCCCTCGACGCGAAGCAGCGCCTCGGTCGACTCAGACACCGCCCTCACCTCCGATGTTCGGATCGAGCGAATCGCGCAACCAGTCGCCCAGCAGGTTGATGCTGATCACCGCGAGGACGATGCCGATCCCCGGCACGGTCGCGATCCACCAGGCCGTCGCCAGGTAGTCCTGGCCCTGCTGGATCTCGTAGCCCCACGAGAGCGTCGTCCCCGAAAAGCCGAGATACGACAGCGCGCTCTCGAGAAGGATGATCGCCGCGACCTGGATCGTCGCCAGGACGATGATCGGCGTCAGGCTGTTCGGAAGGACGTGTTTGACGAGGATCGTTCGGTTGTTCGCGCCGAGACTTCTCGCGGCTTTGACGTACTCCTCGCTGCGGACCGACATCGCCTCGCCGCGGGCGACGCGCGCGAACCAGACCCAGTTGACCAGCGCGACGACGAGCGTGACGGTCCCGGGCAACACGGCGTACTCGGGCATGCCGTCGGCGAAGCCGGCCATCACGATGGGATCGGGAATGAACTGCTCGCTGCGGCCGAAGACGCCGATCAGCGCGATGGCGAGCACGAGCGAGGGGAACGCGAGCATCACGTCGGCGATCCGCATCATCGAGTCGTCGATCCGGCCGCCGTAGTAGCCCGAGATCAGCCCGAACGGGACGCCGACCGCGGCCGCGAGTCCGGTTCCGATGAGCCCGACGAGCAACGACGTTCGCGCGCCGTAGAGCAGGCGCGAAAAGACGTCCTGACCGATGTTGTTCGTCCCGAGGTAGTGATCGGGGCTCGGCTCCGCCGTGTAGCTGATTCGCTCTCTGCCGTCGTCGCCGTCCTCCCAGGTGTGGGTTTCGTGGGTCACTCCCCACGGCGGGTAGGAGTTGCCGTGTTCGTCGAACTGGCCCGTCGTGGTCGGGTTGTGCGTCGCCAGGATCGGCGCGAACGTCGCCAGTAGGAGGATGACGATCGCGATCGCGAGCCCGAGTTTCGCCATCAGGCTCCGGTCGAACTCCCGTTTCAGGTTGGCCTTGAGCCGATCGGAGATCATTCGTCGGTCACCCGCGGGTTGAGGTAGGCGTAGATCGAGTCGACGAGTATGTTGATGCAGACGAAGCCGACGCCGATGACGATGATGATCCCCTGGATGAGCGGCCAGTCGACGGCGTAGATCGCGGAGATGAGCCGGGAGCCGAGCCCGGGCCAGTTGAACACCGCCTCGGTGATCACCGCGCCGCCGATGAGCGTCCCGAGTTGCAACCCGAGGACGGTGACGATGGGGATCATCGTGTTCCGGAGGACGTGCTTGTAGCGGATCAACACGCCCGGCAGTCCCTTCGCTTCGGTCGCGGTGACGTACGGCTTGCCGAGTTCGTCCAGCATCCCGCTTCTGGTCAGGCGCGTGATCAACGCGGTGAAGTAGGTTCCGAGGGTGATCGCCGGCAGCGCGATGTGGCGCAGCCACGTCACGAGGTCGTGTGCGTAGCCGGTCGTCACCAGCGAGACGACCGCGTCCGTGAAACTGACCGGCCGACCGCTCACCGGAAAGAGGCCGATCTGCACCGACAGGACGAGGATCAGCATGATTCCGAGCCAGAAGTTGGGCGTACTGATCCCCACGAGCGAAAACAGCGTCGCGCCGTAGTCCGCCGGCTCGTGCCGTCTGGTCGCGCTGACGACGCCGAGGGGAATCGCGATGACGACGGCGACGATCGTCGCCGCGATCGCGAGTTCGAGCGTCGCCGGCAACCGCTCGGCGATCATGATCGAGACGTCGCGTCGCGACTGGTATGAGAAACCGAGGTCGCCGACCACCAATCCCTGTAGATACTCGAGGTACTGGACGTACAGCGGCTGGTCGAGACCGACCTCGCGTCGGATCTGTTCGCGGAGCTCCGGCGACGCGCCCGGGTCGACGATCAGGTTGACCGGATCGCCGGGTGCGGCCGCACGGAGCGCGAACGTCACCGTGACGACGCCCCAGACGACGAACACGCCCTGCAGGATCCGTTTGACCAGGAATTTGGCGTACGACATCGAGAGTGTGATCGGTGTGTGTGGTTCCGGAGAGTCGTGGACTGTCGGCGTCAGCGAGCCCCGCCGACGGTCGGGTGGCGTTGATCCGCGATCGGTTCGCGTTCGGGCTCCCGTCGCTCCGTCGGTCCGATCGAGTGGATCGTCCCGTGACGGGGGAACCGAGCGAAATCGAGAGCGCTTCGGCGGGCGTCCACGACCGAATTTCGACGATCGTTCACGGACGGTCGCGGGCTAGAGCCCCATCCGATCCACGTAGATGCTCTCGTCCGAGCGCGGCTCCCACTCGAGGTCGTCGCGAACGCCGTAGATGCTCTCCTGTAAGTGCAGAAACACCCACGGGGCGGCCTCGCGCAACTCGGCGTTGATTTCCTGGAGCGCCTCCTCGCGCTCGTCTTCGTCTTCGATCGTCTGGCTCTCTTCGATCATCTCCTCGATCTCCTCGTCGACGAAGTTGTACGAGGCCTGGCCCTCGACGAACCACGGCGTGAGCCCGTAGTTCGAGTCGTACGTCGGGTTCCCCCAGCCGATGAGGAAGAAATCCGGCGACGTCGTCGGATCGCCGTCGAGGATCATCTCGACGAGGCTGTCGAACGGCTCGATCTCGGACGTGCAGTCGACGGCGTCGAGTTCGTCGATCTGTTCGGCGGCGGTTTCGGCGATCTCCGTGTCGTTCAGGTACCGCCCTTCGGGATGGTAGAGCGTGATCTCTTCGCCCTCGTGACCGCTCTCTTCGATCAGCTCCTCGGCGAGGTCGGGGTCGTACTCGTAGGGCTCGAGTTCGGGGTCGTAGCCGAAGATCCCCTCCGGAACGGGCTGTGTCATCGGCTGTCCGAACCCGCCGAGGATCGTGTCGATGATCCCCTGGCTGTCGACGGCGTGGTTCATCGCCTGGCGGAACTCGAGGCTGTCGAACGGCGGCCCGTCGTTGGTCATCACCAGGAAGATGTTCCGGAAGCTGGTGACGGTTCGAATCTCGACGCCGTCTTCGGTGTCGATCGTGTCGACGTCGGTCGGCGGAACGTTGACGATCAGATCGCTCTCGCCGGTCTGTAACTCGCCGACGCGCGTGCTGGATTCGTCGATCGCCTGGAATCTGACCCGCTCGACCCCGGGGGGGTCGCCCCAGTAGTCTTCGAAAGCGGTGTACACCGCCGTCTCGTCACCGGGGTTGAACTCCTCGACCCGGTAGGGCCCCGTCCCGTTCATCTCGTCGGTTACCGGCTGCTCGCGCTCTTCGACCCACTCCTCGTTGACGACCCTGCCGAAGACGCCCAGTCCGAACTCCGCGAGCGAGGGGCTCACCTCGTGTTCGACGGTCACCGTGGTCTCGTCCTCGGCTTCGGCTCCGAGAATGCCCGCGAGGCCGTCGACTTGCGGGCTCGCGATGCCGACGTCCTCCTGGACCTGGCGGTTGATCGTGTACGCCACGTCGGAGGCGGTCATCTCCTGTCCCTCGTGGAAGACGACGTCTTCCCGGACGGTGAGTTCGACGATCCCGTCTTCGGGAAACTCCCACGCCTCGACCACGTGGGGTTCGATGTCGCCGTCGGGCGTGATGTCGAATATCGGCTCGTACACCTGATCGAGCACGTTGTACGTCGGCGTCGCGTTGTCGGCGTTAGGGTCCGCATTCGGCGCGAACTCCCCCTGCGTAACCACGATCTCCTCGCCGTTACCGGGCCCTTCCTCACCGAGACAGCCAGCGACCGCCACCACGGACGTTGCACCCACAGCCGTCAGGAACGAGCGCCGCGTCGCTCGTCCGCTGCGTTCCTGTGACATATGACAGCATACCACGACAATATATTTAGTAATATCGGACGAAAAAATTAGTTGCTGGTGACAGTATCTGTATCCTGAATTTCAGCTCACGACGACTGTCGCTGACGGTGTCACGGATCGCACCACTCGACTGGTAGATGTTAACGTAGACAGAATAGTTAAGTGTGAGAAGAGCTTACTCGGAATCATGGCCGCTCACGGCCGGCCCGCACTGCGGAACCTGTTCGACGAGTCGCCAACCCCCCACATCGCCCACCCTCCGCGGACCCACCACCGTGACTTCTACGTCGCCACCGACGGGTCCTTCAGGGAGTCAGGGGGCGGACTCGGCGCCGTCATCGAGACGCGCGACGGCACTCGAGTCGCCCGTATCGCGACGGCGGACACTCCGCCGGACAACAACGTCGCGGAGTATCGGGCGTTGCACCTGGGGCTCGACGTGCTCGCCGCACGCGCGCCGCGAGACGCGAGCGTCGGCGTCCTGGTCGACCACGACGCGCTCGCGAGCAACGTCAACAACACCGTGCTGGCGACGAACCACCCGGACGGGAAGTCCCCTCGCCCCGTCTCGATTCCCCCCGCGATCGGCTACCACTGGCGGGGCATCCGCGCGCGCCTCAGCGGGTTCGACGAAGTGCGGGCGGCCCGCATCGCCAGCGACCAGAATCCCGCCCACCCGCTCGCTAACCAGCCGGAACGGTACGAGCACGTCAACCGCGAACCCGACCGCTGCGTGCTTCCCCAACCGCTCGAGTCGTCACCCTCCGAGTTTCCGCCGCCGTCGCGCGCCAACCGAAACGGCGGCGGTCGCGCGTCGGACTAGGCGCCCGTCCGACAGTCGGACAAATCGAGACGAACCGTCATCGTTTTCTCGTCGCTCGAGAGAGTCAGGTTCGATGAGCCTTCGCGTCGCGGTCGCCGCCCCGTTCGTCCAGAACGGCACGTCCCGACTCGAAGAAAGCGAGTTCGTCGTCTCCCTCTCGCTCGACCGCGACTGGTTCTCGCCGGATCAGGCGAAGCGGCTGATCGACGTCGCGACTGGGGAGGGACTGCTCGAGCGCACCGGCGACGAACTCGTCGCGGCGTTCGATCCGACCGACGTGACCGTCCCCGAGGAGTTCGTCCCCGACGAGGACGTCCTTCGCGAGCGGTCGGCGTTCGAACGCGTCCTCGACGCGCTCGTCGCCGAGGGGAAAGAAAAACACGAGGCCGTCGGCGCGATCAACACCCTCCAGCAGGAGCTCGGACTGACGATCGAGGCGGCGGCCGTGGTGTACGCCCGCCGCGAGGGACTCGACGTCGCCGACCTCGTTCCCGCCGCGAAGTCGGCGCTCGTCCGCGACGACGCCGGTACGTGACGGTCGCGCGGTCGGTCAACCGGTCTCGAACTGGACGCGATCGTGCGGTCCGCTGGTTGCTGCGGAGATCGCCGCAAAATGAGGTGGGGTTGGTGTCACTCGACGACGAGGTGCGTCTCGAGTGGCACTTCGGTGGTGAGGATATCCAGCAGCGGCGAGGTCGCCTCGACGCGCTCGCGGAGCGTCGCGAGCGCTTCTTCGGACGCGTCAGCGTCGACGAACACCGTACAATCGATCGATTCGTAGCCGGGCCGAACGTCCTCGGAGATCCCGAGGAACCCGCGCAGATCGACGTCGCCCGCCATCTCGAAGCGGAGTTCGTCGAGTTCGATGCCCATGGCCGCGGCGTTGGCCGCGTAACCGACGGTGAGACACGAGCCGAGCGCGCCCAGCAGGAGTTCGACGGCGTTTGGAGCCGTCCGCTCGCCGAGGATCTCCGCCGGTTCGTCGCCCTGGACGGTGAACTCCCGGGTGCGGACCGTTTCGCCAGCCTGATCGAACTCGTCGATCGTCGTCGTGGACTTCAGCGCGTCCTCCCACTCGCTCTCGGCCTGGAAGCTGAACCTGCCGACGGCGGAATCGTCGCCGATCGCTTCGACCGCGTCCTCGAGCGGCCCGTACGTCGACACCGTTGACGTGCGTCTTTTCGGTGGTTGCCATTCTCGAATCACCGTCCGTCCGCTCGTCGGGCGAGGAGATAACCTAGCTAGTCACTGTCTCACTATCCGTTCAGTCCGCCGTTCCTGCAGGTGATCCGCGTGCCCGAGCGTCGATCCGGGTCCCGACGGAGAGCGTCGGTTCCGCCACCAGTCGGTCGGATGCACTGCCGTCCCGTCCTCCGGTGGTACCGTCCGCAGGTTCGGAACCCGCGGCGACCGTGGTTCGCGTCCGCTGGATCGCGCCGAACCCGCGTCCGCGACGCGAAGCCAAAGGCGTTTGTCGCCGCTCGCCCGAAGCGTCGGTATGGTCGAAGAGCGGATCACCGACGGCAGGCGAATCGCCCAGCTGCTCGCGTCGGAACTCGAGGGGCGCGATGACGGCGGCCTCGAGTCGGTCGCCGTCACCGACGCCGACCCCGACGTCGAGGCGACCGCCGACGGCGCTCGCGCGTACGACGTGACCAGAGCGGACGACGAGGACGAGCGCGTCGCCCGCGTCTTCGTCCACGAGGACCGCGCCCGCCTCGAGTTCGCGATCGAACCGGACGCCGCGGCGGAAGCCGCCGCGGACGTCGACCTGCGCGTCCGTCCGAAAGCGAGCGAGCCGCCGCGCACGCTCGTGTTCGTCGAGTCCGGCGCGGCGGTCAAGCGGGCGACGGACGTCGTCCAGGCGGTCCTTCGAGCGTCGCGGTGAACCGACTCGCGGCCAGGCGACTCGAGGGTCACTTCGAGGTGCCGTCACTCGGACCGCGTCGGCGAGCGCGCACGGGCCGCGGGTGCGAACGCGAGCATCCCGACGGCGGCGACGCAGTCGGGACAGTACGACCGGCTGACGGGTTCGTAGCGATCCGCGAGCGCCGGCGACGGCTCGCTCGAGAGGCGAAACGCCCGCTCGCCGCGGATCGGATCGCCACAGCGATCGCAGGCGGGTCCGGAATCGGCGGCGCTCGCCGGCTCGAGAGCTCCGCGCTCGGAACTCATCGTCGTCCCCCTCCGCGGCGTGGACGCCGACTCGAGTAGCGGCCGCTCCTCGAGTCGACGGGCCGGAAGCGCCGGCGGACTGGCCCGCGCGGACGGCGTCCCCGTCGGCTCGAGGCGCACCGACCGAAGCGCCGCCGTTCGTCGGGGCTCCGAACGAACGGGCGTTCCGGCCGAAGCGTGCGCTGTTCGTACGGGATACGTGACCGTCGTGCGAGACCTTTTTGTCTCGGTAGCGGTAACGAAAGCATGGCAACCAACGTGTGAGGTTGGAAGCCACCCGCCTCGGGTGTTGCACCACCCGGGGCGTTTTCGTACGCACGCCCCTCCTTCGCATTTTCGGCGGACAGCTTCCATCTTCCCGTTCGAGCTAGTCGATAATATAATTACTGGTATCTGTGAAGGAAGGAGGCTGTATTTAGGTCGTATAGCAGTCCTAGTCACCCTAGATCGTTTTTCAAACCGAGTCGATGAAAGGCATACTCACCGCGGATAGATTCATGACCGTTCGGTACTAAAAGGCTTGAATTGCTGATAACTGGTAAGGAGACTTCGACCACTATTCACAGAGACAGACGCCGCCTTCTCGGATTTGGTCAACGGCGAATTGATGTACGGCAGCGGCAAGCTCAGCCATCGCTTTTGCTTGCTCTCCTGTCGGGCGTCCGCCGCCGTAATAGCTTTCTGTCCGGTTTTCGCTGTAGAGACTTTTCATCTCTTCAGCGGTTTCTTTGCTGAATAGACCAATCTGGTGAGCTCGTTCGTAGCTGAATTGGTGGTCCTGAAAGTCTTGGAGCGAGTCGTTCGTCATCGCGAGTGCATACGCTTCGATGGATCGCTCGATCGCGCCGAAGCAAACTTCGATAACGGCTGTAAAGTAATCGCCCTGGGACTGGAGCGCATCGACGACCTCGAGGAGCCGGCACGCCTTCGTCAGTTGAGTTTCCCAATCATCGTCCCCACTAATCCCGGCTTCGAACTCGACTTGTCCACGGCCGGCCATCTCGAAGGCGTCTTGAGCGCGGGTGAGTGCGTCACGGACAGCAGCCGGGTCAGATCCATTACTCACCGTCACCACTCTCCGTAAGGAGCAGGTTTTCGACGGTCACGAAGTCATCAGTCCTGTAAACTGGAATGCCAGAGACGACAATTTCACGGATATCTTCTGTGTACGTGGGGATCGCTTGTACTGTTTCGACATCGATGTCGTAGGCGTACCTGTCCCCATCAAATTCTCGCTCTTCAAGGTCTCGAGCGACTGCATTTGCCTCGCGTTGGTTTGCGGCTCGGTTCCTCCGGGTGAGCACCCACAGGTCGATATCGCTGCGCCGGTCGGCCTCGCCACGTGCGACACTTCCGTAAAGGACAACCGCCAAGAGATCATCGAGGGCAGTAGCGAGACTATCCACGGCGGCTTTCACTGGTTCTTGAAAATTGGCTTGTGGGATTCGGAGAAGCGGATCGTCCGGAATTGATAGCCGTTGTCGATTGATCTGGACGAGTCGCCGACTTCCGTCCGGGGATTCGACCACTAGGTCGTTCTCGATTAGGGTGTCGATGGCTCTGCGAACGGTCTGCTGAGAGTGTCCTATTTGGTTTGCAACTTCCCTGAGTGAGAACTGCCTGAATCGGTGGTTAGTTAAAAAGAGAAGAGCATCATTCGTTGCCTTTCTCTTGAATAAATCGGGGTTTGGTACGGGTATAGACAGGGATATCGAAGTTCCATTGCCGCCGTCGGAATTCGTATGGTGGCTCATATGCCACTAGACGGCTCACTGCTATAAAAGATTTATATTGATGGTTGGTGCGGGTTACTAGTTACCGCTCCGTTCGGTGACGTCGGTAACGGTTCTGGCTGATTTCTCTGATAGAGCACCTCGAGAGCTTTGCCCGCCAACAGCTCGGGAAAGTCGATGTGGGGGTACTGACGGACGAGATCTGGGCATGTTTCAGCTGTCCGACTGCCCGAGGGAATGCCGCATTTGCGGCGGCCGTCGCGTTCCGTGTAAACCAACCCCTTCTCGACGAGGGTCCCGACAGCACGAGAGAGGTACCACTCGCTGTGGTCGGGCTTCGCTGCGAGCTCCGACATCGTGTCGCCGCGCTCGACAGCAGCGAGCACCTCGAGTTCGATGTGTCGGAGCACAGTGTAACACAGGACGAAACTTGAATTTAAAGAAATTTCGAGTAGTGTTACAGCAGAGCGGAAGAACGGTCCGAGACAAAGACGATCTATTGTACCGATTTACCGGTTGACCGCGACCTGTCTGCGGTCCCCCGGCAATGACTCAGATGGAGCGAATGAGTCCTCCGAGCCGCCGACACCCCCTCACGAATTTCCCACGTCGTCACGCCCGCTCGAGGTCCGAGACGATCTCGGGAATCGCCGCGGCGACGTCCACCCCCGGAACGTGCGCGGCGGCTCGAGGATCGGGATCGGGTCCGTCCTCGAGGAGCACCTGTACGGCCAGCATGCCCGCGCTCGTCGCGCCGGCGACGTCGGCGTCGACCTCGTCGCCGACGTAGACCGCCTCGTCGGGATCGACGCCGAGTTCGGCCGCGATCTCTTCGAACGCGCGCGGATCGGGTTTGCCGGCCTCGAGTTCGCCCGTGACGAGGGCCGCATCGAAGCGGTCCTCCCAGCCGAGGACGGCGAGTTTGTCCCGCTGGGCGCGGATCGGCCCGTTCGTGAGCAACCCGACGCGGTAGTCCGCGCGGAGGTCCTCGACCATCGCCTCGACGCCCGGCCGCGGTTCGATCGTCCGCGCGATCGTCTCACGGTAGGCCGCCGCGAGGTCGGCGGGATCGACGTCGCCGTCGCGACCCGCGAGCAGGTCGGCGAAGATGGGTTCGCGCGTTTCCCGGGTAAGATTCGACCGGTGGGCCTCGAGGTACTCCTCCCGGCTCACCGGCGGCGCGCCGACGGTCTCGAGGGCCTCCTCGAGGATCGCCTCTCGGTCGCGGTCCGGAACCGCGAGCGTGTAATCGAGATCGAAGACGATCGCCCGGAGCATGGATGTCAGAGGGGACTCGAGGGTGTTGAAGGTATCCCTTCGATCCGACCGTCTCGAACGCCGCGACGAGGGATCGACCGCTTCTGGACGAGCGGAATCGGTTTCGTGATGGCGAGCGTTCGACGGTGGCGGAACCGCGTCCGGGAACGAAGCTCCGCCACGACGCCGACGCGTCGGACAGCGGTTTTCGACACCGTTAATTCGCCACACCTGAATCGTCCGTACGACATGGTCGCCGAGCCGGCACTGACCGTCGATTTCGCCATTATTCTGCTGAGTGCGACGCTCGTCGGCTTCATCGCGAAGAGGACGGGACAGCCGACGATCATCGCGTACATCCTCGCGGGAGTGATTCTGGGACCCGCGGTCCTCGGCGTCGTCCAGGTGAGCGAACTTACCGAGTTGTTGTCCGAACTCGGGCTCGCGTTCCTCCTGTTCCTGCTCGGGATCAAGATGCGCCTCGACGAGGTCCAGCACGTCCTCAAGCCGATCGTCAAGATCTCGATCCCGCAGATGATCGCGGTCTTTCTCGCGGGCGCGGGTATCTCCCTCGCGCTCGGCTTCAGCTCCCTCGAGGCGTTTCTGATCGGACTGGCGGTGATGTACAGCTCCACCGCGGTCGTCATCAAGATGCTCACGGACAAAGACGAGGCAACCTCGCTGCACGGCAAGATCGACGTGGGCGTCTTGCTCATCCAGGACATCGTCGTGGTCATCATCCTTGCGGTACTCGCGGCCGGTCGCCCGGACGATCTGGCGGAAGTCGCGACGACGCTCGCCGTCGTGCTGGTGCTGGTCGCGTTGATCACCGTCGCGGCCGTTCTCGCGTCTCGAACCGTGTTGCCGATCGTCTTCCGGCGGATCGCCGACAACAAGGAGGTGTTTTTCCTCGTCGCCATCTCGTGGGCGTTCCTCTTCGTGTTCGTTTCCGACAACGTCAACCTCTTTCTCGCACCGCTCGGTATCGAGGCGTACCTCTCGATCGAGATGGGGGCGTTCATGGCCGGACTGGCCATCGCACAGCTCCCCTACAGCAAGGAACTGCAGGACCGGGTTAATCCGCTGACCGACCTCTTCGTCATGGTGTTTTTCGTCTCGGTCGCGCTCGACCTCGAGGCGGCGCAGTTGCTGGCCCACTGGCAGGAGGCGATCGTCGCCGCGCTGGTGTTGATGCCCGTGAAGTTCTTCGTCTTCTTCTATCTGATCGACTGGCAGGGATTCGATCACGAGACGACGTTCCTCGGCTCGATCAACATGATTCAGGTCAGCGAGTTCGGTATTATCGTCGCCGCCGTCGCGTTCGAGGGCGGATTCATCGAGGCGGAGGTGCTCGGATTCATGACGCTGCTCGCGATCTTCACGATGGGCGTCTCGGTGTATTTCATCGAGTTCAACCACGCGCTGTTCGAACGGTTCGAACCGACGATCGACCGGTGGACCGGCGACGCCGAGTTCGAGGGCGGCAAGCGGGGGTACCGGGACCACGCCGTCGTTATCGGCTACGACGAGGTGACGAAAAACGCCCTCCCGCTGCTTGCCGACCGGTACGAAGACGTCGTGGTCGTCGACCGGACGGTTAGTCACATCGAAGCGCTCGAAGCCGAGGGATACGACGCAATCTACGGCGACTTTCGGAACTCGACGATTCGGAAGGACGCGGCGATCAAAAAGGCCGATTTCGTCCTCTCTTCGTCGGTCCAGACGGAAGTGAACAAGGCGTTGCTCCGGGAAGTAAGCGAGAACGCGACGGTGTTCGTCGAGGCGGAGCGAGTAGATCACGCACGCGATCTCTACGCCAACGGGGCTCACTGCGTCATCATGGCTCCACATCTCGCGGCCGACAGACTCGCGGACTATCTCCGAGCGTACCTCGAGGGCGATGACGACGTCATCGAAGGGGCGATCGACGGCGACGTCGAACTGCTCGAGAAACCGGATCCGTTCCCGAACGCTCACGATCGACTCGGAGGTGAACTCCGTGACTGATCTGCTCTCGGCGGTCGCGATCATCTTCCTCGTTACGGGACCGTTCTTGCTGGCGGCCAACCGGCTCGAGCTACCGACGGTGCCGTTTTTCGTTCTCGCGGGGATCGTCGCCGGGAGGTTCATCGAACCAGCCCTTCTGCTCGAACTCGCCTACTACGGGATCGCGCTGCTGGTGTTCACGTTCGGTGCCCAAATCAACCTCTCGGGGATCAGGACAGTGATCGCCGACGGTGAACTCGCGGGGCTCGGACAGATCCTGATCGTCGGATCGCTCGGCGTCGGGTTCAGCGTTGCCCTCGGCGTTCCGCCGACGGAGGCGATTTACCTCGGGATCGCAGTTGCGCTCTCCTCGACGATCGTCGGCACCGCGCTGTTACAGCGCACCATCAACGCGGATCCCGTTCGCGGGCGGCTCGTGCGGTCGATCCAGTTCGTTCAGGACCTGATCGCAATCCTCGCTATACTCCTCTTGGGGGCCGGCACGCTCGAGGCTGGCTACGTAGGACCGGCACTCGCCGCCGGAGCGGCGTTACTGCTGGCGGCCGTTTTCGTCAATCGGTACCTGTTCGACCTCATCGGGCGGTTGGCCGGGGGATCTGACGAACTCATGATCCTGGGCGTCGTCGCACTGCTCACGGTGTTCGTCGGTGCAGCCGAGTTCGCCGGGATCTCGATCGTCGTCGGCGCGTTCGCGGCCGGACTCGCCGTGCGGTACGATCCCGTCAACTACCTCGGGCTGTTCAACGGTCTCCAGTCGATCAGGGACTTCTTCGTCGCCATCTTCTTCGTCACGATCGGCGCACTCGTCGTCTTCCCGTTCGTCGGTGCGGAGTGGGGTGAATCCGTCGAGATACTGCTGCTCGTCGCAGGTCTCGTCGTCCTGACTGCAATCGTGAAGCCAGCCGTCACCACGGCGATCCTCATCGCCCGCGGATACGAGGCGCGCTCGGCGACGCTCGCCAGTCTCAACACCGACCAGGTCAGCGAGTTCGCGCTGATCATCGCGATCCAGGCACTCACGCTCGAGGCGCTGAGTCCGGCCATCTTCGACGCGATCATCCTCGCCGCCGCAATAACCATGGTGACCTCGAGTCTGACACACCAGTACGGCGAGCGGATCTACCGCACGCTCGCCGACCGCGGCGTGATAACCGGCCGCCACGATCGGATCGACGAGTGGAGCGACGTGCCGGACGACATCGTCGATCACGTCGTCATCGTCGGCTACGGTCGACAGGGTCGGTCCCTGGTCGAAACCTGCGAAGCGATCGATCACCCCTACGTCGTCATCGAGAACGATCCCAATCGCAGGGACATCGTCACCAGCGAGTGCGATGCCGTCGTCATCGGCGACGCGATGGAACGCTACACGTGGGAGAAGGCGAACGTCGGCGACGCGAAACTCGTCGTCTCCACGGTCAACTCCCTGCCGGTCTCGCGGCGTATCCTCTCGCTCGACACCGATGCCGAGATCACGCTGCGGGCCGCGGACCGAGCGACGGCCCTGGAACTGCTCGACGAGGGCGCGCTGTACGTCGGCCACCCGGACCTGCTCGCGGGCCAGCAGTTGGCCCAGCAAATTCGCGAACTGTTCGACGGCGACCTGACGCGCGAGGAACTTCGGGAGAACCAGCGAGCCGAACTCGAGCGACGCGCCGATCACGTCCCGCTTCACCTTCGGTGAGCCGAGCGATCCGACCGGTCGTTCGACGTGTCACACCACGGTCAGTCCGCCGATTTCGAGCGCTCGGTCGTGCTGGAATCGGTGACCGCGGGACGCCGACACCGCGACGTGGCGGAACCAGTACCCCTATAGCTCCACTGCCGATAGAAACGGCCGTGTTCGAGGTAACCCAGCCGGTACGGGTCGGTCGAAACCTACTGATCTACGCGGTGGGCGTCGCGTTGCTCGTCGTCGCCGCGCTCGGGCTGGCGGACGCGAGAGACGTTTCGACGGTCGTCGCCGTCCCGCTTTTCGTCGCAGGGTTGGCGCTCGTTTTCGTCGTCCACGAGTACTTCGGCGGCCCGGTCTATAGTAGCCACAACTAGACCCGATCGTCCCGCTCCCGATGCCACCGGAAATCGCACCGACAGACCGTACGACGCCCAGACCGTACGGATCGGAATTTCAGTCGGTGTGCTCGCTCGGCCGCCGTCCGAGCGCCCGGCCACCGAGCGTGACCGCGCGTTCGCCCCCGTGTACCATTCCGGGCCAACGCTCATACGCATCCGGCTCGCGAATGACGCCCCGGCTCGACCTCGCGACGGTCGGCGCTCACCGCTCTCCCGGCTCCGACGGCGTCTCGAAGTGGGCCTGGCCGCGGCGGGTGAACTCCTCGCGCGAAACGTCGCCAGAGAGTAGGGCCTCGAGGTCGTCGCCGACGCGCTCGGCGGCGATCGCGTCCGGATAGATGACGCCCGCCGCGCCGCGTTCGACGAACTCGGTCGCCGCGTCGGTCCCGTCGACGCGAACGATTCGCGGGACGTCCGTCTCGAGGTCGACGACCGTTTCCGTGCGGTCGCGCTCCGGCGTGAGCGAGACGACGGCCGCCGCGTGCTCGAGTCGGGCCAGGTCCCAGACGCGATCGTTCAGCACGTCTCCGTAGACGTAGTTGTCGCACTCCTCGCTGATCGCTTCGAGCACCGTCGGATTGTCCTCGACGACCAACACCGGCCGATCGAGTCGCGAACAGGCCTCGAGCACCTGCCGACCGCCGTGCTGGAAGTCGACGACGATGACGTGGTCGTCGAGATTCCTCGCGACGGTCGCCCGGTCCTCGAGGGATTCGCCCAGTACGCGAACGAGTCCGCGGTCGCGTAGCCAGCGGGCGATCGATCCGGCGTGACGGCCGGTGTACGTCGCGACGATCATCGTCACGGCCGCCGCGAGCACGATCGCGTCGAACAGCGACCTGGCGATCGTCTCCGCGACGAGGGCTTCGATCGCGACGAACAGCGTGAACGCGCTCACCTGATCGAGCGTGAGGCCCGCGAGGATCGACGTTCGACCGTCGAACCCGCTTCGAACGAGGACGAACGCGACGACCAGCGGGTTCAACACCAGTACCGCGACGACCAGCGCGATCGTGTACCCGACCGTCTCGAGTGTCGGAATCGAAAGCAACGCGCCGACGGTGACGAAGAAAATCGGCGTGAAGAAGTCCTCGAGATCGTCGATCGTGTCGACCAGCTCGAGCGAGTGGGGGTAGTCGTCGGCGATGGCGATGCCGGCGGCGAACGCGCCGACGACGATCGAGAGGGCCGCCGCTTCGGCGAGCGCGATGAAGCCGATCACGAACGAGATGCCGACGAGCATCATCACCTCCGGAACGCCGCGAAGCCTGGCGGTGAGCCGGTGAAAGAGGAGGTACCGAACGCCGAGCGCGAGCGCGATCATTCCGGCCGCGACCGCGAACTGTTCGACGGCCGGCTCCTCGGCGTAGACGAACGCGCTCAGCGCGAGCACGACGAGCACGCCGAGGACGTCCTCCGTGAAGTGGATCGACTCGGCGAGGCGTTCGTAGGTCGGGCGGGCACCGGTTCGCTCGTCGAGGTAGCTCGTCGCGACGAGCGACGAACTGAGCGCGCCGGCGACGCCGAAGTAGACCGCGTTCAGCGGATCGAGTCCGAACGCGAGCCCCGCACCGAACCCGAGCGCCCCGATGAGAGACGCCTGTACGGTCCCGACGGCGGTGCTGACCCGGCCCTGCGAGCGAACCGCCTCGAGGTCGACGTGGACGCCGAAGAGGAAGACCAGAAAGACGATCCCCCACTGCGCCAGGTCGAGCAACGCGGTCTCGTCGATCACGAAGCCGGCGAGGATGCCGGCCAGGAGGTAAAACGGGATGACGGGGAGGCCCCTCTCCGCGGCGACGAGCAACAGGGCTCCCGCGAGACAGAAGATCACCGTCAGCGCGAAGAGGACCTCATACATCGGTCTCACCTCCGGTCGGCGCGTCGGCCGCCGTGCGGGGCGATCCGTTCCGCGCCCGGTCGTTCAGGCTCGCGAGCCGCCGTTCGAACGCGTCCGGATCGTCCAGTCGCTCGAGCAGCTCGACGAGTTCCTCGGCGACGAGACCCCTTCCCTCGACGACGTAATCTGCGCCGTGTTCGTACAGGAGGCTCGCCTCCTCGTCCGTGGTGGCGGCGACGATCGTCAACGCGTCCGGCGCGTCCTCGACCAGACGGAGATTGACGTCCGTCCGTTCCGCCGCGCTGACGACGACGTCGGCACCCGAGACGTTCGCCTCCTGACGAACGTCGCCGTGTCTCGCGTTACCGAAGATGAACCCGTACTCGGCGTCGCCAAGCTCCTCGACGTACTCGGCTCGATCCTCGACGAAGACGACCTCCTCCACCGCGTTTTCCAGGACGTCCGCGAGTTCGGCCGTCAGTCGGCTGTAGCCGACGATCACGGCGTGGTCTTCGAACTCGACTGGCTGGGCCTGGACGGTGTCCTCGCGCTCTAAGCGCTGGAGATACGGTTCGACGGCGGCGTAGATCCGGCGGTTGTAGAGGACGTAGTACGTCGAGATCGGCATCGTGATCAGCGCCATCAGGCTGAGAAATCCGAGGATTCCCTCCTCGACGAAGCCCTGGTCCACCGCGAGCGCGCCGAGGACGAGCGAGAACTCGCTGACCTGCAGCATCGAGATCGTGCCGAGAAAGGAGGTCTCGACGTCGAAGCGTTGGCTGTAGAACAGCCCGAAGACGATGAAGAAGTTGACGACGATCAGGACGACGGCCGCGACGAGCGCCTCCTGCCAGTAGACCAGCAACTGGTCGACCTCCATCTGGAGCGCGATGCTCGCGAAGAAGACGGCGATGAAGAAGTTGGTCGCGGGTCGCATCCGCTCTTTGAGTTCGGTACTGTAGGGAAGCTGGGCCAGCGCGAGCCCCGCCAGGAACGCGCCGATTTCGACGGAGAGCTCGAGCGTCTCGGCGGCGAAGATGAACAGGAACGCCCAGGCGATGCCGACCGTGAACAGGGTGCTCTTGTTGGCCGCGCTCGCGCGCAACAGCGCCGGCAGGAAGTACCTGCTCGCGAGGTAGGCGACGACGCCGATCGCTCCCATCAGGACGAAGACGCGACCGATGCTGAACGCGATCTCGCCGAGGTCGTCGACGGCTCCGACCGAGAGGATCGCGAGCGCCATCACGAGGTAGATGTCCTGAAAGATCAGGATACCGACGTCGGTCTTCCCGTACAGCGTTTTCAGGTCGTCCTTGTCGCCGAGCACCTTGACGATGATCGGCGTCGCGCCGAACGTCGTCGCCAGCGCGATCATCAGCGACTGGAAGACGGTAAAGCCGAGCAGCAAGGCCACGGCCGTGGAGGCGATCGCCTGGAGAATGGCCTGTCCCACGGCGATCGCGCCGACGGGACGGACGATCTCCCTGATGTCGTCGAAGCGCATCTCGATCCCGAGCAGAAACAACAGGAAGCCGAGCCCGAGTTCGGAGACGATCTCGATCAACTGATCTTCGGCGACGATGCCGAGGCCGATCGGACCGACGACGACGCCCGTCAGCACGTAGGCGACGATCGTCGGCTGTTTCGTCAGCCTGGCGGCGTAGCTCAGAACGGTCGCGGCGACGATCAACAGCGCGAAGTCCGTCGCGAGTGCGATTCCACCGAGCGACATACTGGTGATACGGCCGTCGACTCCCCGGCGTCGTCACGTTTGACGGCTTGCCGTCGCAAAAGGGTTGGCGCTGCACAGCGAACGGGTTCGTACGCTAGTCGGCGAGCCCCTCGATCAGAAACGCCGCCGACGCGAGGTTCGTCGCGAGCGCCGTGTCGTGAACGTCACAGATTCGCAAGAGCGCGGAGATGTCGGGCTCGTGGGGCTGTGCGCGGAGGGGATCGCGGAGAAAGACGATGCCGTCGAGGTTCCCGGACGCGACCTCCGCGCCGATCATCAGGTCGCCGCCGAGCGGACCCGACTCCTTGCGTTCGACCTCGAGACCGGTCTCCTCGCGAAGCCGCTGGCCCGTCGTTCCCGTCGCGACGAGATCGTACGTCTCGAGTTGCGATTCGTGACGCAGCGCGAATTCGATGAGATCCGGCTTCTTCTCGTCGTGGGCGATGAGCGCGACGCGCGTCATACGGGAATCGTCGGCGGCGGACGAAATAAGGGTGAGCCACCGATCGAACGGCGACTCGTTCGATCCGCCGCGATCGCGACTGCGCTGGTCGCCGACTACGGATCCGCGCCGAAGCGAACCTTTAACCCCGGTTCCCGCTCGAGAGGCGTGTATGACCGGTCCGTCACCCCAAACGCACCACGTCGGAATCACCGTCTCCGACCTCGAGTCGACGCTGTCGTTCTACCGCGACGTCCTCGGATTCGACGTCGTCGATCGCTTTTCGGTGGCGGGAAAGGCCCTCTCGGAAGGGATCGGCGTCGAAAACGCGAGCGGGACGTTCGTCCACCTCGAGTCCGGCGGCGTCCGGCTCGAGCTCGTCCGATTCGAGCCGGAAGCGAACGAATCGCGAGAGTCGGCGCTCAACCGTCCCGGAACGACCCACGTCGCGCTCGCGGTCGACGACCTCGAGTCGTTCTACGCGACGCTACCCGACGACGTCGAGACGATCAGCGAACCTCGCACGACCGAAAGCGGCACCACGATCCTGTTCGTTCGCGATCCGGAGGACAACCTCGTCGAGCTGCTCGAGAGCTGACGCGGACACCCGTCCGTCGGTTCCGGCGAGAGCGCGACCGTTCGGCGGTCGCGTCAGGACGTCGGCGCGGCGGGTCGGACGAGTCGCCGGCGGTCCGGCGAACCGACCTCGCATTCGATCGAAAATTCGGTCAATCGGCCCCCCGCTGGTGAGTGAACGTCGAACTGACCTGTTCGACCTGCTGGTCACACTTCGCACAGACTCGCTTTTCAGACGCGATGTAGACGGACCCGCAGGTCGAGCAGTGGAACAGGTTTCCGGACGACTCCCCGCCTCCGTCCGATCGCTCGCTCCCGTTTCCGGAATCCGCCCGCGACAGTCCCGCTGTTTCCCGCGTTTCTTCGAGTGCCGATCGAACGCGCTGGCGCAGGCGCTCGAACGGCGACGACGGTAGTTCGTATCGACGGCCCATACAGTTGTGGTCTATTATATATAATAAGTACGTGACTCCGAATATATTTGGACCGTCGGTGGCGACCGCGATCGTTTCCAGCCACACTCGAGTCGTCAGGGGGTCGACGGCGTATTATCCCGGAAGTATAGCAACCTTTTCGAGCGTCGGGGGTTCACTCTCGGCGTATGAACTTCTTCGATCGACTGCACGACCGCATCAGGACGGTCGACAGCGTCGTCAGCGTCGGGCTCGATCCCGACCCGTCGCGCATTCCAGACCACCTGTCGGAGTACGACCTCCCGCGGTGGGCGTTCAACCGCCGCATTATCGACGCCACTCACGAACACGCCGCCGTCTTCAAGCCCAACGCCGCCTTCTACGAGGACCCCGACGGTTGGCGGGCGCTCGAGGAGACGGTCGCCTACGCCCACGGGAAGGACGTTCCGGTGTTGCTCGACGCGAAGCGAGCCGACATCGGAAACACGACTCGCCAGTACGCGACGCTGCTCGAGACGGTCGACGCGATCACGGTCAACCCGTACATGGGTCGGGACTCCCTCCAGCCGTTTCTCGCGAACGAGGAGGCCGGCGTCTTCGTCCTCTGTCGCACCTCGAACCCGGGCGGGGCCGACCTGCAGGATCTCGAACTCGAGACGGGCGAACCGGTGTACGAGCGCGTCGCCGCGCTCGCGGATCTCTGGAACGAAAACGACAACGTCGGCCTCGTCGTCGGCGCGACGAACCCGGACGAACTCGAGGAGATCCGCGAACAGGTTCCGGAGCTTCCCTTCCTGGTTCCCGGCGTGGGCGCACAGGGCGGCGACGCCGAGGCGGCGGTCGAGCACGGACTTGCCGACGGCGTCGGCCTCGTCAACTCCTCGCGGGGAATCATCTTCGCCGGCGAGGACGAAAGCGAGGAGTTCGCGGCCGCGGCCGGCCAGGCCGCAAAGCGGTTGAAAGCGCGGCTCAACCGGTATCGGGACTGATACGGCCTGTTACGATCGACGATCAATGACGCGTCTGATCGGGGCCGACGACGCGAGCCGCGACTCGGCCGTCGACGATCCGATCGAGAAGCTCGACGTCGACCGGTTCGGTCGGCGGATACTCGTCGAGTTGCTCGAGCCCGTCGACCACGACGACGGAAAGCGGACTGGCGTCGTTCGGGTGGTCGGCGACGAGCGTTCCGTCGCGTTCCTCGAGCGCGAGTCGATAGGTCTCGCCGACGCCGACGCGCTCGGCGAGCAGGTCCCTGATGGACGTCATCAGAACCGGTGGACGTCCACGTCGTCGCTGTCTCGTCCCGGATCGGCCCGAGCGACGCAGTCCGCACACAGCCCCATTCCTCGCTCGTAGTGTTCCATACACGCGAGCGTCCCGCAGTTGTCACAGCGCTCCTGTGCCGGCCGCGATTCGCAGATCTGACAGAGACCGCTTACGCTCATACGGGGCGTACGCGCTGGAAACCCTTGAAACCGAGTCCGACGTGCGACGGCCAGACGGGTTCGAGACGAGAGATCCGGCGGTAGCACCGACCGAACGTGTGCTGTGGTAGCACGTGACGAGAAAGCTTTTCCCGTGGGGACCGCTACCGGACCCTATGAGCCGTGACCGGGCTCTCCTCGAGCGAGCCCTGGAACGTGGCGAACAGGACGGTGGGAGCGTCGAATTCAAAGAACGGCTGTCACGGGACGTCCACCTCGAGGGTGGGCGTCGGGAGAGTCTGGCCGCACAGCTTCGACACCGGATGCTCTCGGGCGACGGCGAGGCGACCTACGTCGTCGGCGTGACCGACGACGGCGGACTCGCCGGCGTCGATCACGATACCTTCTCCGAAACGATGGACGTCCTCTCGTTGCTCGCAGAGGAGGCCGACGCCCACATCGACGACGTACAGACGTGGGGCGTCCCGAGCGGATCGGACGCGGAGAGTCCGGACGACGATCGCCTCCAGGAGTCGGCAAACGGCCTCGTCGGCGTCGCCACGATCCGGGACGGCGGCGTCCTCGAGACCGACGACGAACACGTCGTCGTCGGCACGGCGGGTCACGTCGATCACGGCAAGAGCACGCTGGTTGGCTCGCTCGTCACCGGCACCCCCGACGACGGCGACGGGGCGACCCGTTCGTACCTCGACGTCCAGCCCCACGAGGTCGAACGCGGGCTGTCGGCGGACCTCTCGTACGCCGTCTACGGCTTCGACGACGACGGTCCCGTCCGCGTTCGCAACCCGAACCGGAAGTCGGATCGAGCGGAGGTCGTCGAGGAGGCCGACCGCCTCGTCTCGTTCGTCGACACCGTCGGCCACGAGCCCTGGCTGCGGACCACCATCCGCGGCCTCGTCGGCCAGAAACTCGACTACGGACTGCTCGTCGTCGCCGCCGACGACGGTCCGACCCGGACGACGCGCGAGCATCTGGGCGTCCTGCTCGCGACCGACCTGCCCACGATCGTCGCGATCACGAAGACCGACGCCGTCGACGACGAGCGCGTCGAGGAGGTCGAACGCGAGGTCGAACGCCTCCTGCGCGACGTCGAGAAGTCGCCGCTTCGCGTCGCTCGCCACGGCGTCGACGCCGCGATCGAGGAGATCAGCGAACGCGTCGTCCCGATCGTCGAGACGAGCGCGATCACGATGGACGGCCTCGAGACGCTCGACGAACTGTTCGACCGGCTCCCGAAGACGTCCCAGGACGCCGGCGAGTTTCGGATGTACGTCGACCGCAGCTACTCGGTCACGGGCGTCGGCGCGGTGGCGTCGGGAACCGTCATGTCCGGCGAGGTGGAGGCGGGCGACGAACTGCTGATCGGTCCGACCGCCGACGGGCGATTTCGGGAGGTCGAAGTCCGGTCGATCGAGATGCACTACCACCGGGTCGACAAGGCCCAGGCGGGCCGGATCGTCGGCATCGCCCTGAAGGGGATCAAAGAGAGCACCATCGAACGCGGAATGGCCCTCGTCCCCCGCGACTCCGCGCCGGAGCCCGTCCGGGAGTTCGAAGCCGAGGTCATGGTGCTCAACCACCCGACGCGAATCGGCGACGGCTACGAGCCCGTCGTCCACCTCGAGACGATCGGCGAGGCGGCCGCCTTCCACCCCGAGGACGGCCGGCTCCTGCCGGGCGATACGGGCGACACCACCGTCCGGTTCAAGTTCCGTCCGTACCTCGTCGAGGAGGGCCAGAAGTTCGTCTTCCGCGAGGGGCGCAGCAAGGGCGTCGGAACGGTGACCGACGTCCGGCCGGTCGACTGACGGCGCTCGAGGCCGTTCGGTACCTCGTTCTGTGGATCGGTCGATCCCGAAAGACGTGTGGAACTTCCCTCGCTACTGCGTCACCACGGGCGCGTCGTCAGCTCCGCGAGCGACTCGAGGGTGTAATCCGGCTCCGGCTCCGGCCGCTCGGGGACCGTCTCGCCGTCGGGGATCCAGACCGAGCGGAGACCCGCCGCTCGCGCACCCGTCACGTCCGAGGTCAACGAGTTGCCGACGTAGATCGCTCGATCGGGGGTCGACTCGAGCGCCTCGAGGGCGACCCGGAACGGCTCGGGGTCCGGCTTGGCCGGCGCGTCGTAGCCGGCGCAGACGACCGTCTCGAACCAGTCGGATACCCCCGTCGTCTCGAGTTTCGTCCGCTGTATGCCCGGCGCGCCGTTGGTGATCAGCCCGAGGCGGTACTCCTCGGCGAAGTGCTCGAGCGCGTCCCTCGCACCCGGCAGGAGTTCGACGCCAGCGCCGTCGCGGACGGTCCCGTACTCGTCCGCGACCGTCCACCCCGTCTCGCGATCCAGCCCGGCTTCGACGGCGAGATCGCCGAAACACCGTCGGCGGAGATCCTCGACGTCCGCGCTCTCCTCGAGGTAGTCGTCGTATCGCGTCTGATAGGCCTCGATCTCCCACGGCTGGTCGACGCCGACGCGCTCGAACGCCCGCTCGAGGGCGACCGAACCCGGCTGGCTGTAAGTACACAGCGTGTCGTCCAGGTCGAAACAGACGGCGTCGATGTCGGCGGCCATGTCCGTGGATACCGCGGTCGTCCACAAAAGCGGATCGCTACGCCCGGTCGGTAGCCGTCCGGTACCTCGGTTTCCGGTCCTGGCGTCCCTCCGTACGGACCGCGAGGCCGAGCAGGACGGCCCACTCGAGCAGCCGTTCGGTCCGCTCGGGATCGGCCGGTCGGGCCGCGTCCGACCGCGATCCGCGATTGCTACCGGAACCGGTCGAGCGGTCGTTCACCCGATCGGCCACCTCGGGTGCGCTAATGGGTCCGTCGCTCGCCTCGAGCACCGCGAGCGCGTCGCCGGCCCCGTAGACCCGGTCGCGAAAGCGCGCTCGCATCGCCGACGGCGCGACGTCCTCGTCGGTTCGAGCGTAGCCGTCCGGTCCCGCGCTCACCAGCCCGAGCGCCCGGAGGAACGTCAGCCAGTCGCCGGCGTCGTCGCGGCTCTCGATTCCGGTTTCGTCGATCAGTCGCGCACAGCAGTCGATCTCCGCGCGGCGCGACTCGGCCGGCGACGGCGTCGCCGCGCGAACGTCGGCGACGGTCTCGAGGTCGTCGGGCGGGGCGGGGATCGGTTTGAACCGCACGGTTACAGGCCGAACGACTCGACGAGCAGCGCTTCGTTCGTTCCGCCGTGGACGTACGTCGGACCGCCGAGGACGTCGACCGTCACTTCCGCGGGTGCGAACAGATCGGCCGGAACCTCGTCGAACTCCCACTCGAGGTCGTCGAAGACCTCCTCGAACGGACGGCCGTGCTCGTCGGCGGCCGTCGAGGGGATCGAATCGAAGACGTCCGCGTCGGTTCGGACGGTGAGGTGTGCCGTGCCGCCGTAGGCGATGGCGTCGTTGGTGCGGGCGATCGCCGTCCGTTCGTCGTCGGCGACGGGAGCGACCGGGCCGCGGCCGGTCACGGAAACCACGTCGCGCGGGTCGTAGCCGAGTTCGCTCAGCCGGAAGGTCGCGAGTTCGGCCACCCGTGCCGCGTTCGAGATGCTCCCCGCGAGGCTCGCCGTCGAGTACGCGAGCAGGAAGACGCTGCTCGGCTCGACCTCCGCGAGGTCGGCGACCTGCTGGGCTGCGGACGCGGTCGGGTGCGATTCGGTCTCGACGGCGAGTGCCGTCAGGTCGAAGGCGTCGGTGTACCCGATCCGCCTGAACTCCTCTTCCTCGGCGACCAGCGCCCTGGCCGGACCGCTGCCGAGCCCCTCGAAGTCCTCGGTGGTCAGCTCCCAGCCGGCCTTCTGAGAGCAGAGCAACGAGAGCGCCGGCTGGTCGGTCGAGAGTTCGACGAACGGGATCGATACGCCGCCGAGCTCGCCGAGTCCGTGCTGGGGCGTCGCCATCCCGGCGGTCTGGATTTCCGTCAGGAGTAACCCAGCCTCGACGCCCCCGTCGAACTCGAGCCCGAAGTCGAGCACCGTCGCCTCGTTCTCGAGGTCGTAGCCCCCGACGTTCAACTCCTCGGCGTACTCGAGGGCCTCGTCGACCAGCTCGATCGCCATCCGGTTGAGACTCTCCATACCCTACGCTTCAGCGTCGGGCGTAAAACAGTTTGCCAGTTCGTGTCTGACCCGCGTCAGACCGATCCGTCCCGGAGCCGCCAAGCAGCAGCCGACCTTCCAGTGCCGCGGTCGCGGTCCCCTCGCAGCCCTCGCAGGCTTCCGGACGCCTCGAGCGCCGTTCGTTCGATCGCCTGGCTACTCGACCGGCCCCGTTGAGCGTTCCGGCGAACGGGCCGGTGGTGGCGGATCAGCTGTGATCGCTCGTCGGAGGACGACCCAGGTGCTCCTCGACGGATTCGACCTTCTCGGCCGCCGTCGTCTCGCTCGCGCGCTTGTCGTCGATCTTCAACACCGTACTCACGCGATCGCCGTCGACCGCCTCGTGTGCGGCCTGAGCCGCCGCGAACAGCTCGGCGACGTCGTCGGTCTCGATCACCGTCCCCATCGGATTCGTCTCGTACTCGACGTCGTACTCCTCGAGCGCCTCGACGGCGTTCGCGATCTCTTCGGCCATGCTGTCTTCGATCACCGGTGCGACGCTCAGTAATGCGACTACCGTCATGGGCGCTACTGACGGGGACCGTCGCCCTAAAGCCGTCCCTTTCATACGGTCTGCTGGAAGCCATTCCCGGTACAATCGCGATACGTCTGCGGTTGTACCGGTAAATCGTTACAGCAGTCCGTATCAGGGGTGCGCGACGGTGCTCGACGAGCGGGACGCGATCGACGAGTGTGACCGTCCGGACAGTGCCGATCCGTTCGAACTCAGTTACGTCCCGGATCGCGATCCGCGTCCGCCGGCGGGTAGATGATGACGTCGCCGTTGGCGTAGACGTACACTTCGTACTCGAGGGCGGTGAACGCGACGTGGCCGTCGGTCCGCTCGGACCCGTCGGCCTTCTTGCTGAACAGCCGGTCGAGGGCGTCGGGGTCGACGCTGTCGTAGAGGGAGAACTCGCCCTGTGAGACGTCGGTGTCGGCGATCGACGCGATCGCGTGGACGATGGTGGTGGTGATCGTCGCGGCTCCCTCGGGATCGTGGCGGAAGACGTACCGGTCGTTGGGCTGGTCGTACTGGAGATCGCTGGCGTCGTGGGTGGGAGAACCTTCCAATTGCATTTCGATCCTCTGGCGTTCGATCGTCGACTGTCTATACCGAACCAAGGTATAAAAGCGAACCGTAACGTACAACGGTTCGAAATCGTGAATTAACGCGTCGATTGGCGGTCGGAAGCGGACGCCGTACCGACGATCGTCCCCGCGTCGGGGATGCTCGTCCGCGAACTCCCTCGAGCCATCGCTCGTCGACCGGCTCGGTCCGCGACCGTCGTTTCCGATTTCCGGGAATCGACTCGGGTACTTACGTGCTCGCCGGTTGGGTACGTAATCGATGACTTCCTACGACGAAATTCTGTTTCCGACGGACGGAAGCGAGGGGTCGATGACCGCCTTCGAACACGCGATCGCACAGGCGCGCCTCCACGACGCCAGACTCCACGTGCTGTACGTCGTCGATACGACCTACGCGGGGGTCGGGTCGATGGACGCGGCGATCACGGCGCTCCGAGAGCGCGGCGAAACCACCGTCGAGGACGTCGCCGAGCGCGCCCAAGCGGCCGGCATCGAGGTCGTCCGACACGTCGGAGAAGGCGACCCGTACCGCACGATCATCGGCTACGCCGACGAACGGGAGATCGAACTGATCGTCATGGGGACGAGCGGACGAAGCGGACTCGACAGGTACCTGCTCGGAAGCGTCGCCGAGAAGGTGGTCCGTACCGCCGACGCGCCGGTACTGACCGTGCGAACCGAGTCATAGTCGGTCGAGTTACTCGTCGTACCGGGGATCGGTATCGTCCTCGAGCGCATCTCGCGACTCCCGGAGCAGCCGTTCGGCCTCGGCCGATCGCCTGTTCTGGGGCGACACGATCGGTTCGCCCGATCCTTCGATGCGGTCCTCGGGGTCGTCTACCGCGATCCACTCGCGGAGACGCGCGAACAGTCCACGGATCACGATCGAATCGACAGTCTCTCGCGGGAAAAAGATTGCCTGCGTGACACGGGACGACGACCGTTCGCGGACGGCAGCGAGCCGGTTCGGTGGGTCGGTCTCGAGCGCTATCGTCTCGGACGGTCCGGTGCACCGATTTACCGACGCGAGTACAGGACGACTCGTAGTCCCACCGGCAATGACATCCCGCGGATCGTACGAGGACCCTCTCGGTTCGCCCGTGGAGCCTCGATTCCGGTACACGTCCCGAAATCGCGTTCTCGATCCGCGATCGGGCCCGCGGTCGCTCGAGGATGTGAATTCGGATGGGTGGGCTGGCTGGGATTTGAACAACGCGAAGAGGGTCCTGCTCGCTCACTTCGTTCGCTGTGCGGTCGTCGGCGCAAAGCGCCGACTGCTCGAGGGATCGGAAATCCCTCGCTGGCTGCGACTTCTCTCGTTCAAATCCCAGATTCGATTTTCACTGACCACGCGACTCGCTTCGCTCGTCGGTGTTGGTCAGTGAAAATGCGCTGGCTGGGATTTGAACCCAGGTTGTGACCATGGCAAGGTCACGTGATACCACTACACTACCAGCGCCCTGTTGCACTTCTATCTACTCCCGGAGGGACGTATAAGGGTTGCGAATCGGGCCAACTTCGACAGGCCGGCACACGGAAGCGGGTCAACGGGAGAACCGTCCGCGAGCCCCGTCGTTCGGCCCGGACTCGAGCCGTTGGCGTATCGACGGGTCGGGTGACGTGACTGTGTGTCCAGTGCGCACGAATTTGGGGGTGTGAGGGGTTCACAGCCGCAATCGAATCCGCTATCCTTTTAAGACCATGTCCGCAACAGATCGCTACAGTCTAGTGACGCGGCGCCGAAGCGTTTCGGCATGACCGTCAGCGTACTCGTTCCGTCGTCACTGACCCGGGAAGCCGAGGACAAACGCGAGGCCACTCGCAAACTCGGTTACGTCGCCCGCGCGGCGACCGTCTTCCGGGTCGACCGTCTGCTCGTCTATCCCGATCGGGACGGCGAGGACGGACGGTTCGACGGCGGGTTCGTTCGCACCGTCTTGCGGTACGCCGCAACGCCACCGTACCTCAGAAACGAGGTATGGGGGATGCGGGACGAACTGGAGTACGCGGGCATCCTGCCGCCGCTCCGCGCCGCGTCGCAGACCGGCTCCGAATCGAACGGTTCGGGGTCGTCAAGACAAGGGATCGTGACCGAGGTCGGACCTGATCAACGCGTCCGGGTCAATTGCGGCTTGCAACACCCGATCTCGCTCAACGTGCCTCCGAACATGGAGGTCGTCGAGGGAGAGCGCGTGACAGTCAGGATCTCTTCGCGACGACCGGTCCGGGCGAAACTCGCAGACGAGCCCCTTCCGGGGCTGTCAGTCGAGCGGACGGACCTTTCGGCAGCACTCGGCCGTGAGGACGCCGGCGTTCGCATCGCGGCTTCCCGATTCGGTGAGGAACTCACCGTCGGGAGGCTCGAGACGCTGGCCGGACGCGTCGAACGGGACGGGATGACCGTCGCCTTCGGCGCGCCCGAGAGAGGGTTGCCGGACATCCTCGGAATCGAGGCACCGGCTCTCGCCCCGTCGGATTCGACGGACGGGACCGGTGACGAAGTCGAACCCAGCGATCCGGGGTTCGACCTCTGGCTGAACACGATTCCGGATCAGGGGAGCGAGGTCGTGCGAACGGAGGAGGCTCTGTTCGCGACGCTCGCGCCCCTCTCACTGAGAGCGTGATAGAATGCCACAAAAAAACGCACCACGCAAAGGCTCACTCGGGTTCGGCCCACGACAGCGTGCGACCAGCGAGGTCCCGCGCTTCAACTCGTGGCCGAACGACGACGGACAGCCGACGCTTCAGGGCTTCGCGGGCTATAAGGCCGGCATGACCCACGTCGTCATGGTCGACGATCAAGCGAACTCGCCGACCGAGGGGATGGAAGAGACCGTCCCCGTGACGATCGTGGAGACGCCGGCGATGCGCGCCGTTGCACTGCGAGCGTACGAAGAAACGCCCTACGGTATGAAGCCGGTCACCGAGGTCTGGACCGACGAGTTCGTTTCCGAACTCGATCGCGTCCTCGACACCCCCGGTGACGACTACGACGCCGACGCCGCCGAAGACGAACTTCGGGGCCTCCTCGAGGAGGGTCGCGTCGACGACGTGCGCGTCATCACGCACACGGTTCCCGGATCCGTTCCCTCGGTTCCGAAGAAGAAACCGGACGTGATGGAGACGCGCGTCGGCGGCGGCTCCGTCGCCGACCGCGTCGACTTCGCACTCGAGTTGCTCGCCGACGGCGGCGAGCACACGATGAACGACGTGTTCCGCGCCGGCGAGTACGTCGACGCGAGCGGCGTCACGAAGGGGAAAGGAACCCAGGGTCCCGTCAAGCGATGGGGCGTCCAGAAGCGCAAGGGCAAACACGCCCGGCAGGGATGGCGCCGCCGCATCGGGAACCTCGGTCCGTGGAACCCGTCGCGCGTTCGCTCAACGGTTCCACAGCAGGGTCAGACCGGCTACCACCAGCGAACCGAACTGAACAAGCGCCTCGTCGACATCGGCGACGGCGCGGACGCGACGGTCGACGGCGGCTTCGTCAACTACGGCGAAGTCGACGGACCGCACGCGTTGATCAAGGGCTCGCTCCCCGGGCCACAGAAGCGCCTCGTGCGCTTTCGCCCGGCGATCCGACCCGGAGACCAGCCGCGCCTCGATCCCGAGGTTCGGTACGTCTCCACCGCATCCAACCAGGGATAAACCATGGAAGCAACAGTACGAAACCTGGACGGCTCGGACGCGGGCTCGGTCGAACTTCCGGCGGTCTTCGAGACGACGTACCGCCCGGATCTGATCGCCCGCGCCGTTCGGGTCGCCCAGGCCAACCGAACCCAGGACTACGGCGCCGACGAGTTCGCCGGCAAGCGAACGCCGGCCGAATCGCTCGGCAGCGGTCGCGGGATGGCCCACGTTCCCCGTCAGGACGGACGCGCTCGTCGCGTTCCCCAGGCGATCAAGGGACGCAAGGCCCACCCGCCGAAAGCCGAGAAGGACTGGTCCGAATCGATCAACACGAAAGCGAAGAAACTGGCCGTCCGCAGCGCCATCGCCGCGACGGCCGACGCCGATCTCGTCTCGGAACGCGGTCACGCCTTCGACGACGACGTCGAGGTTCCGGTCGTCGTCAGCGACGAGTTCGAAGACCTAACGAAGACGAAGGAGGTCGTCGAGTTCCTCGAGGCCGCCGGTCTCGAGGCCGACGTCGAACGCGCCGACGAGGGTCGAGGCATCCGCGCGGGTCGCGGGAAGACTCGCGGTCGGAAGTACCAGGAACCCAAGTCGATCCTCTTCGTCACCGCGAGCGAGACCGGCCCGTCTCGTGCGGCCCGGAATCTCGCCGGGGCCGACGTGGCCACGGCCGCCGAGGTCAACGCGGAGGATCTCGCGCCCGGCGCACACCCGGGCCGACTCACCGTCTGGACCGAAAGCGCACTCGAGGAGGTGGCCGACCGATGAGTTCGATCATCGAACACCCGCTCGTGACGGAGAAGGCGATGAACGACATGGACTTCGAGAACAAGCTCCAGTTCGTCGTCAACCCCGACGCGACCAAACCCGAGATCCGGGACGTGGTCGAAGAGCGCTTCGAGGTTACGGTCGACGACGTCAACACGCAACTGACGATGAAGGGTAAAAAGAAAGCAACCGTCAAACTCTCCGAGGACGACGACGCCCAAGAAGTCGCCTCGCGAATCGGGGTGTTCTGACGATGGGACGACGCATTTTCGGACAACGACGCGGTCGCGGGTCGCCGACGTTTCGCGCCCCGTCGCACCGGTACAAGGCGAAGCTCGATCACAAGAAAGAAGAGACGGACGTCGTCCGCGGGACGGTCGTCGACATCGAGCACGATCCGGCACGATCCGCACCCATCGCCGCGGTCGAGTTCGACGACGGCGACCAGCGGCTCGTTCTCGCCCCGGAGGGCATCTCCGTCGGTGAGGAGCTGCAGGTCGGCGTCTCAGCCGAGATCAAACCCGGCAACACGCTTCCGCTGGCCGAGATTCCCGAGGGGGTCCCGGTCTGTAACGTCGAATCGAGTCCGGGTGACGGCGGCAAGTTCGCCCGCGCGTCCGGGACGAACGCCGATCTGATCACTCACGACCGCAACGCAGCGGTCGTCCAGTTGCCAAGCGGCGAGGTCAAACGCCTCGACCCGCAGTGTCGAGCGACGATCGGCGTCGTCGCCGGCGGCGGACGGACGGAAAAGCCGATGGTCAAAGCCGGCAACAAGTATCACAAGATGAGAGCCAGGGGCACGAAGTGGCCCCGCGTCCGTGGTGTCGCTATGAACGCCGTCGACCACCCGTTCGGTGGCGGCGGACGACAGCACCCCGGAAAGCCGAAATCCGTCTCGCGGGACGCCCCGCCGGGCCGGAAGGTCGGTGACATCTCCTCGCGCCGAACGGGCCGAGGTGGGAACAAATGAGTCAGGAGTACCGAACCGGTCGCGAAGGTGAGGAGTTCACCTACCGCGGCCACACGCTCGAGGAGTTGCAGGAACTGGAGCCCGAGGACGTCGCGGAACTGTTGCCCGCACGCAAGCGGCGAAGTATCGAACGCGGCCTCTCCGTCGAGAAGCAGAAGCTGCTCGAGAAGGCTCGCGAGAAAGACGAGGAGGAGACGGCGAACGCGCCGATCCGAACGCACCTGCGGGACATGCCGATCCTGCCGGAGTTCGTCGGACTGACCTTCGAGGTGTACAACGGTCAGTCCTTCGAGCGCGTTCGCGTCGAACCCGAGATGATCGGACACTATCTCGGCGAGTTCCGGCTGACCCGCACGTCCGTCGAACACGGACAGGCGGGCATCGGCGCGACTCGCTCCTCGAAGTTCGTCCCACTGAAGTGATTCACGCATGGGAATTAACTACTCAGTCGACGCGGATCCGGGCACCACCGCGAAAGCGATGCTCCGGGAGCGTCACATGAGCCACAAGCATAGCAAGGAAATCGCACGCGAGCTGAAGGGACGGACCGTCGACGACGCGCGAGCGTACCTTCAGGACGTGATCGACCAGAAGCGGTCGGTCCCGTTCAAATCGCACAACAGCGGCGTCGGTCACCGCTCGGACATCGACGGCTGGGACGCCGGCCGCTACCCCGAGAAAGCCTCCGAGGCGTTTCTCGACCTGCTCGAGAACGTCGAGGCCAACGCCGACCACCAGGGATTCGACGGCGCGTCGATGGAGATCGTCCACGTCGCCGCCCACAAGGTCGGCGAGTCGGTCGGACGAAAGCCCCGCGCGATGGGGCGTGCGTCGGCCTGGAACACGCCGGAAGTCGACGTCGAGATCGTCGTCAGCGACGAGTCGAGCGACGCGACGGAAGACGACGCCGACGACAACGAGAGTGATACCTAATGGCTGACGAACACCAGTTCATCGAAAACGGTCTGCAGCGGTCCCAGATAGACGAGTTCTTCAGCGAAGAACTCGGCCGCGCGGGCTACGGTGGCATGGACGTCGCCAAGACGCCGATGGGCACCCAGATCGTCCTCAAGGCCGAGAAACCGGGGATGGTCATCGGTAAAGGCGGCGAGAACATCCGAAAGGTCACGACCGCCCTCGAAGAGCAGTTCGACCTCGAGGACCCCCAGATCGACGTCCAGGAGGTCGACGAACCCGACCTCAACGCGCGGATCGTGGCGGATCGACTTGCCAACGCGCTCGAGCGCGGCTGGTACTTCCGGAAGGCCGGTCACACGACGATCGACCGGATCATGGACGCCGGCGCACTCGGCGCGGAGATCGTCCTCTCAGGAAAGGTCACGGGCGCTCGCTCGCGCGTGGAGAAGTTCAACCGGGGCTACATCAAGCACAACGGCGAACCCGCCGAGGAGATCGTCGACGAGGGTCAGGGCGTCGCCGTCATGAAACTCGGAACCATCGGCGTCACGGTGAAGATCATCCCGCCGAACGCCGAACTGCCCGACGACTTCCGCGTCCACGACGACGTCGACCCCGCGGAGGTCGTTCCGGACGCCGTCGAGGCCAACGAGACGGAGGGCGTCGAGGAACTCCTCGAGGGCGAACCCGAGGAAGCCGAGGCCGCCGAGACGGGTGCCGAAGCGCCCGCCGAGGACGCCGTCGAGCCCGAACCGGAGATCGACGAGGAAACCGTCGAAGAGGTCATCGAGGAGGAAGTCGCGGGTGACGAGGACGAGGACGACGAGGACGTCGAGACCCCGGACGAGTCGCCGATCGAAGAGGAGCTGGACGAACTCGAGGAGGACGTCGAAGCCGAAGCCGAGGAGCTGATGGCGGAGATGGACGACGAGGAGGCCGACGCGGACGAATCAGACGAGGGAGGTGACGCCTGATGGCGATCATCCACGTCGAAGAGATCCGCGACATGACGGCCGCCGAGCGCGAGGAAGAACTCGAGGAACTCGAGACGGAGCTGCTGAACGCGAAATCCGTCCTCGCGGCCGGTGGTGCCCCGGAGAATCCGGGTCGCATCGGCGAACTCGGTCGCACCATCGCGCGGATCAAGACGATTCAGCGAGAAGAAGGGGATCTCGAATGAGATCCGAGATCCGAACGGGCGAAGCCCGTGAGGAAGGCGATTTCGAGAGCGAGACGTCGGAGGCGTCTCGAAACGAAGGCGGCTTCGCCGCCTGAGACGACGAGTAACGAAACGATGGCACTGACACCCGAGACGCTCCCCCGGCACGAACTCAACGGCCTGCCCGTCCGAGTCGTCGACAGCGACGACGAGACGCGCGTGGGCCTCGAGGGCCGCGTCGTCATCGAGACGGCGAACACCCTCTCGATAGAGATTCGCGTCGACGGAGGTTCCCGGGTCGTCACGGTGCCGAAATCGGGCTCGGTGTTCGAATTCGCGATCACAGATGACGCCGCCGGCGACGAGAAGTCACCGGGGACCCCGTCCAAACTGGCCGACACTCAACCTGACTCGACCGACGAAGAGTCGTCCGGGTCAGAACGCGCTGGCGAGGACGTGGCCTACGTTACGGTCGATGGATCGCGATTGCTCTCACGACCCGCCCGACGCACGGAAACGAATGGTGATTCACCATGGCAATAGGACTAGACGTTGAAACCCCTCCGGAACCAGAGAACCCGGAGGAATACGACTACGAGAAGTGTCCGTTCTACGGCGAGCTTCCCGTTCGAGGCCAGATCCTCGAGGGGCTCGTCGTCTCGACGGACATGGACAAGACCGTAGTCGTCGAGCGAGAGTACGACGTTGCCGTACCGAAGTACGATCGGTACATGAAGCGTCGCTCGCGCATCCCGGCACACGTGCCGGGCGTGCTCGAGCCGCTTTCGCTCGGAGATACGGTCAAGATCGCAGAGACCCGACCACTGTCGAAGACGAAATCGCACGTGGTCGTCGAAGTAACCGAAGAAGCCACTCCGGAGGACGTCGCCGAGCTCACCGGTCAGGCCGAGCCCGAGCCGGAGCTTTCGGACGAGGACCTCACGGCGACGACGGACGAGGGTGATCAGTGATGGAGGCGATGAAAGCCGACGTCACCCAGGGACTCAAGAAGGGGTCGCTGGTCACGTGTGCCGACAACACCGGCGCGCGCGAACTCAAGGTCATCAGCGTCTCCGGCTACCACGGCACCAAGAACCGCCAGCCGAAGGCGGGACTCGGTGACAAGGTGACCGTCTCGGTCACCAAGGGGACGCCGGAGATGCGCCGCCAGGTTCTCGAGGCGGTCGTCGTTCGCCAGCGGAAGTCGATCCGCCGGCCCGACGGCACCCGACTCAAATTCGAGGACAACGCGGCGGTCATCATCGACGAGAACGAAGAGCCCCGCGGCACGGAGATCAAGGGACCGATCGCCCGCGAAGTCGCAGAGCGCTTCGGTGCAATCGCATCCACCGCGACGATGATCGTATAGACATGAGCAAGCAACCACACAAACAGCGAACGCAGACGGAGCGTGCGCCCCTGCACCAGCGGGGAAAGCAGCTCCACGCGACGCTGTCCGACGAGCTCCGCGAGGAGTACGGAACCCGCCGCACCCGCGTGAACGCGGGCGACACCGTCGAGGTCATGCGCGGCGACCACGCTGGCGACGAAGGCGAGGTTCTGCGTGCGGTCCTCGAGGACGGCACGATCCACGTCGAGGACGTGACGGTCGAGACGGCCGACGGCGAGGAAGTGCCGCGCCCGATCGATCCCTCGAACGTCCGCATCACGGAGCTCGATCTCTCGGACGAGCGACGCGAAGCACGGCTCGAAGGTGAGACAGAATGACGAAACACCAGAAACGACTGTCCGTCCCCAAGTCCTGGCCGGTCGAGCGAAAGACCGAGGTTTTCACGGTGAAAGCCGGTGCCGGACCCCACGGCGAAGCGGGCGTTCCGCTCGTCGTCTTGTTGCGGGACGTACTCGGCTACGTCGACTCGAAGAAGGAAGCGCGGTACGCCCTCTCCCAGGATTCGATCCTGGTCAACGGCCAGCCGATCAACGACGAACAGCGACCGATCGGAATCTTCGACATCCTCGCGTTCCCCGGACGCGAAGAGTACTACCGGATCTTCCCCGACGAGGGCGGTCGGCTCTCGCTGACCGAAATCGACGAGGACGCCGCCGGTAGCCGACTCGGCAAGATCGAGGGCAAACAGCAGGTGCCGGGCGGCGACACGCAGCTAACGCTGCACGACGGAACGAACGTCCTCGTCGACGAAAACGAGTACAGCGCGAACGACTCGGTCGTCGTCGACAACGACGACAAATCGATCGTCGCACACTTCCCCTACGAAGAGGGCGCGCTCGTCACCGCCGTTGGCGGAAACCACGGCGGCAAGATCGGCGAGATCGAGACGATCGACGTCACGCCCGGTAGCGGATCGAACACCGTCGCCGTCTCTACGGACGACGGCGAGTTCGAAACCGTCGAGGAGTACGTCGTCGTCATCGACGAGAACTTCACCGGCGATTCGGAAACCGAAAGCGACGACGGAGGTGACGACGAATGAGCGAAGCCGACGCCGGCGAGTTCCACGAGATGCGCGAACCCCGCGTCGAGAAGGTCGTCGTCCACATGGGCGTCGGTCAGGGTGGTCGCGAACTCGGCAAAGCCGAGGACATCATCGAGGAGATCACCGAACAGCAAAGCGTCCGCACGCAGGCGAAACGCACCGAACCCGACTTCGGCATTCGACAGGGTGATCCGATCGGAACGAAAGTGACGATCCGCGGCCAGGAAGCCCACGAGTTCCTCGAGACGGCGCTTCCGCTGGCCGACCTCTCGGCCACGCAGTTCGACGATACGGGCAACTTCAGCTTCGGGGTCACCGAACACACCGAGTTCCCGAGCCAGGAGTACGACCCGACCGTCGGGATCTACGGGCTGGACGTCACCGTCAACCTGGTACGTCCGGGCTACCGCGTCGCCAAGCGAGACAAGGCGACCCGCTCGATTCCGTCGAGTCACCGTCTCACCCCCGAGGACGCCATCGCGTTCCTCGAGGCGAACTTCGACGTCACAGTAGAGGAGTCCGACGATGAGTGAAAGCGAACACGAAAACGACCGCACAGGCGAGCACGCGGCGAAGCGAACGGGCCAGGAGGCGGCCTGTCAGCGCTGTGGCCGCAAGCAGGGGCTGGTCGGCAAGTACGACATCAACCTCTGTCGACAGTGCTTCCGCGAGATCGCCCGCGGCATGGGATTCAAGAAGTATCGATAACATGACCGGAAACGACCCACTCAGTAACGCGCTCTCGGGACTCGACAACGCCGAGAGCGTCGGACACCTGAGCCACGAGGTAACGCCCGCCTCGAACGAGATCGGCAGCGTGCTCGAGGTCTTCTACGACCGCGGGTACATCGGCGGCTTCGAGTACGTCGACGACGGCAGAGCCGGTCGGTTCGAGGTCGAACTGAAAGGAGCGATCAACGCGTGCGGCCCCGTCAAACCCCGCTACAGCGCCGGCGCCGACGACTTCGAGAAGTGGGAGAAGCGATTTCTCCCGGCTCGAGACTTCGGTGCGCTCGTCGTCACGACGAGCAGTGGCATCATGAGCCACTACGAGGCGCGCGAGCAGGGTATCGGGGGCCAGGTGATCGCATACGTCTACTAACCATGCGAGTCGAACTGGAAATACCCGACAACGTAACCGTCGAGATCGACCACCTCGACGTGACCGTCGACGGACCGGAAGGCACCGTAACCCGGCGCCTCTGGTACCCCGACGTGAGCGTCGACGTGGAGGACGACACCGTGGTCATCGAAAGCGGCGCCGAGGACGCGAAGACGAACGCGACCGTCGGCACGTTCGAGAGCCACATCGAGAACGCCTTCCACGGCGTGACCGAGGGCTGGGAGTACAAGATGGAAGTCTTCTACTCTCACTTCCCGATGCAGGTCCGCTCCGAAGGCGACGAGGTCGTCATCGAGAACTTCCTCGGCGAGAAGGCACCGCGACGAACGAGTATCCACGGCGACACCGACGTCGCCGTCGACGGCGAGGTCGTCGTCCTCTCCGGCCCGAACAAAGAACACGTCGGACAGACGGCGGCCGACATCGAACAGCTGACGCGAGTCAGCGGCAAGGACACCCGCGTCTTCCAGGACGGGGTTTACATCACGGAAAAGCCCGCCAAAGGAGGTGCCTGATAGATGGCAGACGACGAACCCGAGACGGACGACGTCGCGACCGAAGACGACGGTCCCCAGGAACTCGAAGACATCAGCGGCGTCGGCGCGAGCAAAGCCGACGCGCTCCGCGATGCCGGCTTCGAGAGCATCCAGGACGTCAAGGAAGCCGACCAAGACGAACTGGCCGAAGCCGAGGGCGTCGGTAACGCGCTGGCAGCCCGAATCAAAGCCGACGTCGGCGACCTCGAGGTAAGCGAGGAGACCGACGCCGAGATCGAAGACGACGGTCTCGAGGACGAAGAAGAACTCCGGGAGGACGTCGAGACGGAGCTGCAGGCCCGCGGACTGACCGAGAAGACGCCCGAGCTCTCGGAGGAAGAACAGCGGCTGCTCGACCGTCGACGCACGGTCGGCAAACCGCAGTTCAACCGCCAGGACTACCACAAGAAAAAGCGCACGCCAGAGTCGTGGCGGCGACCGCGCGGCGGTCTCTCGAAGCAGCGCCGCGGCATCAAGGGCAAAGGACCGAAGGTCCAGGCCGGCTACCGGACGCCCGAAGCCGTTCGGGGAAAACACCCGAGCGGATTCGAGGAGGTGTACGTCGAGAACGAAACCGACCTCGAGGGCGTCGACGGCGACACCGAAGCCGTCCGCATCGCGTCCTCCGTGGGCGCACGAAAGCGCGAGCGCATCGAAGAACTCGCCGAGGAAGACGGCATCCGCGTGCTGAATCCGACCTACGAGGAAGTCGAGGTGGAATCAGATGACTGATCTCTCCGCACAGAAGCGACTCGCGGCCGACGTCCTCGACGTCGGCGAGAACCGTATCTGGCTCGACCCCAGCGCTCAGGGCGACATCGCAGAGGCGATCACTCGCGACGAAATCCGCGAACTCGTCGACGCTGGCCTCATCCAGGCCGAAGACGCCCGCGGCAACTCCCGCGGGCGCGCTCGAGAGCGAAACGCCAAGCGGGCGTACGGCCACCGGAAAGGGCCGGGCAAACGCAAGGGCAAGAAGGGCGCACGCCAGAACGAGAAAGAGCAGTGGCAGACCACGATTCGTGCACAGCGACGGAAGCTGCGCGAACTCCGCGATCAGGGCGAGATTACGCCCACGCAGTACCGCGAGCTATACAAGAAGGCTGGCGGTGGGGAGTTCCGCAGCGTCCGGTACCTGTTGAACTACATCGACGGCAACTACGGTGACCAATAATGGCGACAGGACCACGATACAAGGTACCGATGCGGCGTCGCCGTGAGGTCCGGACGGACTACCATCAGAGGTTGCGCCTGCTGAAATCGGGCAAACCACGGCTCGTCGCTCGAAAGAGCAACAAGCACACTACGGCGCAGCTGATCTCGCCCGGCCCTCAGGGAGACGAAACCCTCGCCAGCGCACACTCGAGCGACCTCGAGGAGTACGGCTGGGAGGCACCCACGAGCAACATCTCCGCGGCCTACCTGACCGGCCTGCTGGCCGGCAAGCGAGCGATCGACGCCGGTCTCGAGGAAGCGGTCCTCGACATCGGCCTCAACACGGCGACGCCCGGAAACAAGGTGTTCGCCGTCCAGGAGGGCGCGATCGACGCGGGACTCGAGATTCCGCACAACGACAGCGTACTCGCGGACTGGTCGCGTACCCGCGGCGAGCACATCGCCGAGTACGCCGAACAGCTCGACGAGCCGCTGTACAGCGGCGAGTTCGACGCGACCGAACTCCCGGAACACTTCGACGACGTACGTGAGGCGATCCTAGAATGAGCGCAAACGATTACAACGACGACGGCTGGCAGCCGGTCACCCGTCTCGGCCGGAAGGTCCAGGAGGGCGAAATCGACACGATGGAGGACGCCCTCAACTCGGGACTCCCGCTCAAAGAGCCCGAAATCGTCGATCAGCTCCTTCCCGGACTGGACGACGAAGTGCTGGACATCAACATGGTCCAGCGGATGACCGACTCCGGACGACGCGTGAAGTTCCGATGCGTCGTCGTGGTGGGCAACCGCGACGGCTACGTCGGCTACGCGGAAGGCCGAGACGATCAGGTCGGCTCCGCCATCCAGAAGGCGATCGGCATCGCGAAGCTGAACATCATCCAGGTTCCCCGCGGATCCGGTTCGTGGGAGGACCGCTCGGATCGACCCCACTCGCTGACCCGCCGGACGAGCGGCAAGGCGGGATCCGTCGAGGTCGACGTCATCCCCGCCCCCGAGGGGCTCGGACTCGCCGCGAGCGACACCGTCCGCGCCGTCCTGGAACTGGCGGGACTCGAGAACGCCTGGACGAAGAGCCACGGCAACACCCGAACGACGGTGAACCTCGCGAAGGCGACGTTCAACGCACTCGAGAACGCCTCCCAATCGCGACACCCGCAGTCTCGCGGTTCGAGCCGTGACGAAGCCGAGGTGACCGAGTGATGAAGGCGATCGTCCAGATTCGCGGCGAGGTGAACCGCCAGGAGGACGTCCAGGATACGCTGTCGATGCTCAACATCCACAGCGTCAATCACTGCGCGCTCGTCCCCGAGACCGACACCTACGTCGGGATGGTCAACAAGGTCAACGACTACGTCGCCCACGGCGAACCCGACGCGGAGGTGCTCGCGACGGTGCTCGAAAAGCGCGCCGAACCCCTCGAGGGAAGCCAGTCCGACGTCGACGAGGAGTGGCTCGCCGAGCACACCGAGTACGACGACTTCGGTGCGCTCGCCGAGGCGCTGCTCGCCGAGGAGACGACCCTTCGCGAGGAGGGGCTGTCGCCGACGCTTCGACTGCATCCCCCGCGGGGCGGTCACGACGGCATCAAGAAGCCGACCGCCGAGGGAGGCCAACTCGGAAAGCATACAACAGCGCAGATTAACGACCTGCTAGAATCGATGCGATAACCATGACGAGCAAAAAACGACGCCAGCGCGGATCGCGGACCCACGGCGGTGGCACCCACAAGAACCGACGCGGTGCGGGCCATCGCGGTGGTCGTGGCCGTGCCGGGCGCAGCAAACACGAGTTCCACAACTACGAACCGAAAGGCAAGCACGGCTTCAAACGTCCACACGACATTCGCGAGGACGTCGCCGAGATCGACGTCCAGAAGCTCGACGAGGACGCGATCCTCTACGCCGCGGACGGTCTCGCCGAAGAGACCGACGGCGGCTACGAACTCGACGCACGCGACGTCGTCGAGGACGGACACGAAGTCGACGTCGTCAAGGTCCTCGGCTCCGGCCAGGTCCGCAACCAGCTGACGGTGACGGCCGACGCCTTCTCCGAGACCGCTCGAGAGAAACTCGAGGAGGCCGGCGGAGCGGCCGTCATCTCCGAGCGAGCGCAGGCGGACGACGACGCCGAAACCGACGACGAACCGGAACAGAACGAGGACTAACACATGGGATGGAAGGAAGCCGCCGAACCAGTCCTGACGCGGATGCCCGCAGTCCAGCGTCCACAGAAGCACGTTCCGTTCAAGCGGAAGCTGGCGTGGACCGCAGGCATCCTCGTGTTGTACTTCTTCCTGACGAACATCGCGCTGCTCGGAATGCAGTCCGGACAGGGAACCGACCTCTTCGGCGAGTTCCGCGCCGTCCTCGCGGGTGAGCACGGCTCGCTGATGCAGGTCGGTATCGGTCCGATCGTCACGGCCAGCATCGTCATGCAGTTGCTCGGCGGAGCGAACCTGCTCGGGCTCGACACCAACGATCCGCGAGATCAGGTGCTCTACCAGGGCCTGCAGAAGCTGCTCGTCATCGTCATGACGGCGTTGACTGCGCTCCCGATGGTGTTCGCCGGCGGTTTCCTGCCAGTCCAGCAGTCGCTGACGCTCGGAGGATTCACCTTCGATCAGACCCAGATCCAGGCGCTGATGTTCCTCCAGATCTTCATCGGCGGCGTCCTCATCCTCTACATGGACGAGGTCGTCAGCAAGTGGGGGATCGGCAGCGGGATCGGGCTGTTCATCATCGCCGGCGTGAGCCAGCGCCTCGTCACCGGGTTCATCCAGCCCGCGTCGGGCGGGTTCTTTTACGACTGGTACCGGATTCTCACCGGACAGGTCGAGATCGGCTCGATCGTCGCCGGCGACGGCCTGTACACGCTGTTGCTTCAGGAGGGGCATATCATCGCCCTGTTCACGACGCTGTTGATCTTCGGGATCGTCGTCTACGCGGAGTCGGTCCGCGTGGAGATTCCGCTGAGTCACTCGCGCGTCAAAGGCGCTCGCGGTCGCTTCCCCGTGAAGCTCATCTACGCCAGCGTCCTGCCGATGATCCTCGTTCGCGCGCTGCAGGCGAACATCCAGTTCATCGGACAGATCATGCACAGCCAGTGGGCGGGCATGCCCCAGTGGCTCGGCGAGTACGGCCCGCAGGGCCAGCCGGTGAGCGGATTCTTCTACTACACCGCGCCGATCTACTCGCCGGAAGACTGGATGTGGTGGACGGGTGAAGTCGCCCAGGACGCCTGGATGGTGATGATCCGCATCTCCGTCGACCTGACGTTCATGGTCATCGGCGGTGCGATCTTCGCCATCTTCTGGGTCGAGACGACGAACATGGGCCCCGAGGCGACCGCCCAGCAGATCCAGAACTCCGGGATGCAGATTCCCGGCTTCCGCCAGAACACCGGCGTCATCGAGAAGGTCATGGAGCGCTACATCCCGCAGGTGACCGTCATCGGCGGCGCGCTCGTCGGCCTGCTCGCCGTCTGGGCGAACATGCTCGGCACGATCGGTGCCGTCACCGGAACCGGTCTGCTGCTGGCCGTCTCCATCACGTACAAACTCTACGAGGAGATCGCAGAAGAGCAGATGATGGAGATGCATCCGATGATGCGCCAGATGTTCGGCAAGGAGTAGCCGAAACGCGCGGACACAACGTCCGCCGTCTCGATCGCATCGCGATCTCGATTCGCTTCACTTGCTTTCCGTCTTTTTCACCCCGGACGCCGAGCGGTCGCCTCGAGAATAGTCGTCGGAGACACCGAGTCCGAGCGGCCGCAACGACTCGAGCGGTGCTACGGCTACGGACCGAGATCCGAACTCCGTCACGCGCCGACGAGAATAATTCGTCGCCATCGCCGTGGTCGCCACGCAGACGGGCTCGGTCGACCGACGACGGTTCGTCACTCGAGAGCGAGCGCTGGTGGCTGCGTCGAGTGTCACGGCGACACAGGTTTCCACACGACGGAAAAACGGCGAGGTCGAGTTCCGAGACGACGATTCAGAGGGATTGCTGTCCGTCAGCTACGATCACGAACGGTCAGGGTTGCACGGGTTATCGGTGCAACTGCGTCAGCGCTCGGGACCGAGAGTCGATCCGCCCCAGGCTGTCTCGCGTACCGATTCAACGTGTGGTACCGGTTCAGCGTTTGCCACACGATGTACCCGCGGAACACGTTCGAAAACGGTCCGAAACGAAAAGCGAGAGCCGAACGGGAAGATCGAAGCGTTACTGGATCGAGTAGCCCGCCGCGACCGCCAGCAGGAACACCATGAAGACGGCCATCCCCATCATGTACGTGATGGATCGCGGTTCTTCGAGCAGGTGCTGGTAGTAGCCGGCGATCAGGAGGATCTTCGCGACCGCGAGTGCGATCGTCGCCGCCAGCGCGATCTGGTACGTGAAGAACTCGAAGAACGCGAACTTACCCGTACCCAGTACTAGCAGTACGACGTAAATCAGCGCGTACGTTCGAACGTCAGCCATTGGTCTCCATTCTGGGCGACGACCACTTATACCTTCCTCAACGCCGTCGCGATATCCGCTCGCGTCCGCCCAGTCCGCGACGCTGACGGTGATTCGTGACCGCCTGGGCCGTCGATCCGGAAAGAACGAGTGTGAACGAAAGAGCGTCGCTCGCAGTGACCGGTCCGTTCTCCAGAACGTCTTTATTCATCGACTGCGCAGTAGGGCTATCTTGATACGGACGACGCTCTCGCTCGTGGACTGCACGGTCGAATCGAACCGCAGTATCCGCTTCGACTCGCCGGTTCGCCGTCGAACAGCACGCGTCGTCGACCGACTGCTCGTGATCGCCGTTTGCCTGCTGATCGCCACGTCGTTGGTACCGGCCGTGGTCGCTTCGAGCGCCGGCGACGCCGGCGGCGATCTCGCGACGGGGAGCGACGACCTCGAGGAGGCGCTCGTCGACGGCGACGAGCCGATCGAACTCGTCGTTCGATTCAAGGAACCGGACCTCCCGAACGATCCCGACGTCGTCGAGGAGCGTCTCGAAACGCACGCGGACGACACCCAGCAGCCGCTTCTCGAGTATGCCGAATCGACGCCCGGAGTCGACGTCGAAGAGACGTTCTGGGTCGCGAACGCGGTCGTGCTCACGGTCGATCCGGATCGCGTGGATCTCGCGGCGTTCGAGCAGTTCGACGACGTCGAGGAGATCCACGAAAACTTCGAACTCGCCGTTCCGGAGGAGCCGCCGGAGATCGACGAGTCGAACGAGACCGCCGACGAACGGACGACGTGGGGGCTCGAGGCGACGAACGTGCCGACAGTCTGGCGGACGCACGAAACCCGCGGCGAGGGCGTCCGGGTAGCGGTCCTCGACACCGGAATCGACGTCGACCACCCCGACCTGGAGCTGTACACCGACGATCCGTCGGATCCGACGTATCCCGGCGGCTGGGCGGAGTTCGACGAAACGGGCGAGCGCGTCGTCGGCTCGACCCCACACGATACGGGGACGCACGGGACCCACGTCAGCGGGACCGTCGCCGGCGGCGCGAGCAACGGAACGGCGATCGGGGTCGCTCCGGACGCCGACCTCATGCACGGGCTCGTTCTCGAGGAGACCGGCGGCACGTTCGCACAGGTCGTCGCGGGCATGGAGTGGGCGGTCGAGGCGGACGCCGACGTCGTAAGCGTCAGTTTCGGAACGACGGACCGCCACCATCAGCTGATCGAGCCGGTTCGAACCGTCGATCGCAGCGGCGCGGTCGTCGTCTCGTCGATCGGCAACGAGGGACACGGGACGTCGGGCTCACCCGGGAACGTCTACGAATCGATCGCCGTCGGGGCCGTCGACGAGGACGGATCGGTTCCCGAGTTCTCCGGCGGCGAACGCATCGATCGAGCCGAGTGGGAAGAACCGCCGGCGGAGTGGCCCGAAACGTACGTCGTCCCGGACGTCGTCGCTCCCGGCGTCGCGATCGAGAGTTCAGTTCCCGGCGGCTACGAGTCGATGCCCGGAACGTCGATGGCGACGCCACACGTCGCGGGAACGGTCGCGCTGTTACGATCGATCGATCCCGGCGCGTCGTCGGAAGCGATTTCGACGACGCTACGCGAAACGGCCTGGAAGCCGGACGGAACGTCCACGGAGGTGGATACGAGATACGGATACGGAATCGTCGACGCCGCCGCCGCTGCCGACGAACTCGCCGCCGCTGCGGGCGAGACGGACGTCGAAATCGATACCGATCCCGGATCCGGAACGGACGGCGCTGCGAACGACGACTCGCTCGAGCAGCCTCGGGAGTCGGCCGATCGGGACGAGGCCAGGACGGACGTTGCGTTCGCTGTAGCCGGACTGGCCCTCCTCGCCATCGTCGCCGTCGTACTCGCTTTCGCCGGGCGCACTCGCGAGTAGACTCCGTCGACTCGCGACCGTTGCCGCGACCACTCACCGCTCGACTCGTCACCGTCGTCGGTTGCTCGAGTTACGACTCCCGGATCGTGGCGGACGTGTGAGTTTCCGTGACCGTGCGTTCGATGTCCCGTACCGAGACGGTCGTCGAGTGTCGGTCGAGACGACGGAAAAAACGGCGGGGGATTCCCGCTACATCAGGTAGAACAGCGGGAAGAGGATGACCCAGACGATGTCGACGAAGTGCCAGTAGAGTCCGAAAAACTCGACCGGCCGGTGATCCTCGAGGTAGGCGTCGACGCTCACGATCCGGTAGATCATGAAGATGGCGATGAGCACGCCGAGGATGACGTGAAGCGCGTGCAGCCCGGTCGTCACGAAGTAGACCGAGTGCTCGAGGCTGGTCCACCAGTACTCGCCGATCGAGAACTTGTAGCCGTACTCGTAGGCCTTCACGGCCATGAAGGTGAGCGCGAGCGCGAGCGTCGCCCCCATGGCACCGAGAAGTCCCTTCTTGTTCTTGCGCTCGGCGAAGACCAGCGCCATGATGACCGTGAAACTCGAGGTCAATAAGACGTAGGTGTTGAGCAGGCCGGGCCAGGAAGCGAACGGAATCGTCTCCCAGTTACCCCAGCCCATGTGGATTCGCAGGAAGACGAACGCGCCGATCGCGGCACCGAACACCACGACGTCGGACGCCAGGAACACCCAGACGCCCATCTTGGTGTTGTCGACGCCGCCGAACGGCCACCGCTCGGCGATCGCCATCTCGGGGACGTTGAACTGTTCGACGCCGAACTTGAACAGCGTGTACGCGAGTATGACCAGTCCGACCGCGATCAGACCGAGGTACGCAGCGTTCGGTTCGGCACTCGTTCCGATGACGGAGTGTCCGCGCGCTTCCGCGAACTGGACGAGATACGGCGTGATTCCCGTCAGCCCGAGGAAGAACACGAATGTTCCGATACCGATTCCCAGCGGCCAGATGCTCGCGTGGTCGGCGTGCTCTTCGTCGTGATCCGCCACCGCTTCGGTGGCGGTTCCCTCGCTGTGGGCGACGCCGCCGTCGGTGGCCGCTCTGGAGTCCTCGACGAACTCGAGATTGCCGCTCGCGTAGCTCGGCCGCCCGGTCCAGTTCTCGAGCGGCGGCGGCGACGGAACGGCCCACTCCGCGGTCCGCGAGTACTCCCACGGGTTGTCGGGAGCTTTCGGTCCGTAGAGGAAGCTGTAGACGAACGTCGCGAACATGATAATGAACGACGCACCGAAGACGAACGCGCCCACCGTCGAGAGCTGGTGGTAGAACTGGGCCCCCCCGTCGTAGTGGAAGACGCGCCGCGGCGTCTCCCAGGCGAGGAACTGCGGGAAGTACAGCAGGTTGAAGCCGATGAAGTAGACGGCGAAGTTGAGCTTTCCGAGCGTCTCCGAGTACATCTTCCCGGTGATCTTCGGCCACCAGTAGTAGAGGCCGGCGACCAACGCGGTGACGCCCGACACCATCACGTAATGGAAGTGAGCGACGACCCAGTACGTGCCCCGGAACTCGTAATCGAGGACGACGGCACCGAGGAAGACCCCGGTGATGCCGCCCAGGATGAACAACACGAGCGCGCCGAGACTAAACAGGAACGGCGTCGTAAAGCGGACGCGTCCCTTGACCATCGTGTAGATCAGCGCGAAGACCATCAGGTCGAACGGCAACGAGATACCGATCGTCGTCGCCATCATGAGGGTCTTGATCTCGAGGTTGATCGTCGTCAGGAACATGTGGTGCATCCAGACGAGGAACGACTGGACGGCCACGAGCACCATCGCGATGATGACCCACTTGCGACCGACGAGTCGACGGCCACAGAAGGTCTGGAACGTCTCGAACATGATCCCGAGCGCGGGGAAGAAGACGATGTACACCTCCGGGTGACCGAAGAACCAGAACAGGTGCGCCCACAGTAGGCCCGATCCCTGTTCGGTCGCGAAGTACTGCGTGAGAAACAGCCGGTCGCTCGCGAGCAACAACAGCGCAGCGAGCAACGCGGCGAACGCGAACAGCATCATCCAGACGGTGAGCAGCCACGACCAGGTGAACATCGGCATGTTCCAGAGGCCGAGCCCCTCCGCGCGCGAGCGGTGAATCGTGACGAGGAAGTTCACCGTCCCGATCGTGATCGAAATCACGAACAGCATCAGACCGAGGATCGTCGAGTTCCCGCCGGTCGTCGCCTCCATCGCGGGCGTGTACGTCGGGACGTTCAGCGGTGCGTACATCGTCCAGCCGCCGGCGTAGGCCCCACCCTGGAAGAACGAGATTCCGATCAGGATTCCCGAAAAGAGGTAGAACCAGTAACTCAACGCGTTCATCCGCGGGAACGCGAGGTCGTCCGCACCGATCTGGAGCGGAACGAGGTAGTTCGCGAAGCCGGCCGCAAACGGCGAGAGGAACCAGAAGACCATCAACAGCCCGTGAGCCGTGACGGCCTGGTTGAACTCGTTGGCCCCGAGCAGGCCGGTACCACCCGGAACCCACATCTGGGCGCGGAACGCGAGCGCCATGACACCTCCCAGCAGGAGGAAAAACAGCGCCGTCCCCAGATAGAGAATCCCGACGTCCTTGTGGTTCGTCGTAACGAGCCACCGCTTGACCGAGGTCATCGGGGGAAGGTCACTCATTCGTCGTCACCTCCGTCGTCGTTGTCGTTGTCGTCATCTGCATCCGGATCCTCGAGCGTGTACGTTTCGTCGGTCGGACCGGTGAAGTCGATCGTGTCTTCGATCTCCTCGAACTCGTCGTCGGTCGGCGAGATCACGACGTCGTACGGACCGCCCTGTTCGAAGTCGCCGAGTTCGACCGTCCCGTCCTCGAAGTCCTCGGGACCGAGTTCGGCCGACAGATCCTGATCGAACTCGTCGTTCTCCTGGTGTTCGATCGTGAGTTCGAAGCCGTCGGTGACCGGTTCCTCGTCCTCGTCTTCGAGCGTGATCGTCAGCGTGAGCTGGTCGTCCATCCACTGATCGAACTCGTCTTCTCCGAGGACGATCACGTCGGACGTCATGCCCGAGTGGCCGGGTCCGCAAAGCTCGAAGCACTCGAGTAGGTACTCGTCCTCCTCTTCGGCGACGAACCAGGTTTCGTCGACTTCACCCGGAATCGCGTCGGCTTTCACCCGTAAATCGGAGATGCCGAACGTGTGCCAGACGTCCGTCGACGTCACCTCGATCCAGATCGGCGTGTCCGCGGGAATGACCATCCCCTCACCGAACGAGTCCGTCTCTACGCCGTTCTCGTATGTGAACCCCCAGTCGAACGCCCACGCCTCGACGTCGATCTCCATGGCGTCTTCGGGGTTATCTTCGGGGCCGTCCTCGACGTACAGCAACATCCCGTACGTCCAGACGACGAGCGAGATAACGATGATCGCGCTCAGCCCGAACGAGACGAACAGCTTCTTTCCGCCCTTTCCACCGGTCGGTAGTTCCCCGAGGGTCGGCAGATCCTCGTCGTCGCTCGTGTCGCCGCTGTCGCGATACTTGTACGCGTTGTACAAGGTGTACGCGACGACGACGACGCCGACGAGCGTTCCGAGTCCGAGGAAAACGAGGAAGATACTCTCGAACACGTCGACGCGCGTCTGCACTTGCATCGGGGTCGTGAGTGCGCTGAAGATTGTATTCACCTCTATTGAAGTCCGCTTATATGTCGGACGATGGTTGCCGGGGGCACTTATCTATTTGGAAACGGTCGTCCGTCAGTACCGTCCGCAGTCCCACGGTTCGCACCGCCGTAGCCCGACCGCCACCGCCGATTCGTCACCGGCCCGTTGGTTTGTGCCCTCTTCTTTCTGTCGTTCGCACCCTCCGAATTGCGGCAAAATACGCAGCGGCATCGATCCCTCGGCACCAACTCCCGAACAGATTCGGTTCGAACTGCAACCCACTCGGCGGACGGCGTTGTGTTCTCTGGATACTCGTCGAAATCATCCGCCGCGCGTTCGTCGACTTCTACGCGAGAGTCCGACAGAAGTGACTCTCGAACGCGAAAACCCGTCCTGCAGCTGCAAATTCACCGCGCGCGGCGAAAGGTTCTCTATCACTGGGCGCGAAGGTCGCACGTGCCCGAAGAAGTACTGTTCAAATTCGAACAGCGGATGGACCGAACCGAAATCGCGGACTACCTACGAACCGTCGCCGACAACCTCGAGGACGGGGGATCGCTCTCCCTCGAGGCAGGCGACGAATCCGTCACGATGACGCCGCCAGCCAGGCCGACGTTCGAGATCAAAGCCGAACGCGAAACGTCGAGCAGCGGCGGTCCCGGCGAACTCAGCATCGAGTTCGAACTCGAGTGGGACGAAGGCGAAGAGGGGACGGGCGGCGATCTGAACATCGAGTAGCCCTCACAGTTCGACCACCCACACCCGAACGTCCTCGGCGAGTCCGTACACCCGGAGAAACGTCGCGTCCAGAAACTGGGCGATCCGGTTCGGATCGGCTTTCGCGCTCACGCGAACGTTGACCCCCTCGGCTTCCTCGGGGCGGGTCAACTCGTCGATTTTGAACGCCGGAAACTCGTTCAACAGCGACTTCAGCTCCTCGAGTTCGTCGTCCGTGCAATCGAGGTTGACCGTTCCGTCGCCGAACTGGATCCAGGGAACCCCGAGTTCTGGGTCCGGTCCTGTCGGAGTTTCTGCGTCGCGCTCGGAATCCGCCTCGAGTGGCGCGTCCTCGGTCGCCTCGAGTTCTCTCTCGTCGACCTCGAGCGTCAGAAAACCGCTTCCGCGCGTTCGATGGGCGGTGATGGCGTCGACGTACAGTTTTCGTCGCTCCGTCGGCTCGGCCGCGTCGAAACGGGTCATACGTCGATAGTTGTGATCATTTCTTTAAGCCTTTATGCGCTGGCCCAGAACTGGGTGGTATGGCGCAGCCACGAATCCTGATTCTGGGCGCTCCCGGCGCGGGGAAGGGAACCCAGAGCGCGAAGATTTCCGAAGCGTTCGACGTCGAACACGTCACGACCGGCGACGCACTCCGGGCGAACAAGGACATGGACATCTCCGAGATGGACACGGAGTACGACACGCCGCGCGAGTACATGGATCAGGGCGAACTCGTCCCCGACGAGGTCGTCAACGCCATCGTCGACGAAGCGCTCACCCAGGCAGACGGCTTCGTCCTCGACGGCTACCCGCGAAATCTCGAGCAGGCAGAAGAGCTCGAGGACATGACCGACCTCGACGTCGTGCTCTCGCTCGACGTGAGCGAGGAGGAACTCGTCCACCGGTTGACCGGCCGGCGCATGGACCCCGAGACCGGCGACATCTACCACCTCGAGTACAACCCGCCCGAAGACCCCGAGGTCGAGGCGCGACTCGAGCAGCGAGACGACGACACCGAAGAGACCGTCAGAGAACGACTGCGCGTCTACCGCGAGAACACCGAACCCGTCATCGAACACTACGACGACGAGGGAGTCCTCGAGCGCGTCGACGGAGAACAGGCTCCGAACGAGGTGTGGGCGGACGTGAAGGCGACGATCGAAGACGCGGTCTAGTTCCGTTGAGCGTCCATCGACTGGACGCCGGCGCTCCTCGGCTCAGACGATTTACTGTGAGCCATTTTCGGCGCAACCGCCGCACGGGTCGCGGTTGGGCCGATAAATCGAGATGGCAATCCGCATCGGGTCGAGTTCGTTTTCCTCGGGCGATCGGCCAAACCGTCGCCAGCGAGGTGAACGACCCGCGAACGCGTTACGAACAAAAGAGTCGGACGAACGGACGATCGCTCGAGTTCGCCCGCGATCGAGTTAGCCGATGATGATTTCGTCGGTTCCGACGTCGACGTTATCCCCGCTCGAGTTGCCCGACTCGGTCGGGTCGTCGGAGCCACCGGTGCCACCGCTTGCTGCATCGCCTTCGGCTCCGGAGAACGACGGATCGAGGTCGGGCAATCCGCCGCCGCTCGGCGAAATTTCGACGTGCGCGATCATGTCGTTGAAGTTCGGGTCGCCGTTCGTCTCGTGGGCTTCGTCCCAGTAGTCGTCCGGCGAGATATTCCGGTCTACGGACGGATTGGAGTTGTGCTGGATCGGGTGATGCGTAATCTCGAACACGAAGATGTACTCGTGTTCCCCGAGATCGAGGTAGCCGTCCTCGTCAACGGGAACGTCGACTTCGGGCCGCTCGAGGAGTTCGTCGGTGCTCATCTGCCGTTCGACGCCGGGATCGAGTTCCGGCAGCTGGACGTCGTCTTCGCCAAGCACGCGCACGTTCGTTTCTTCGGTCTCCGTATCTGCTGAGAGGCTGACGAGTTCGTCGTCTTCGTCGGCGAGGACGGCGTCGTCGGAACACTCCGTGTGATCCCACACGGCACCGTCGTACGTATCGGTAAACGTCCGGTCGGTGTAGCTGCCGCAGAAGTCGGAGCCGCCGTGGTTATACGACGTCGCGCTGATCATGAAGCTCACGCGCTCTTCTGTCGTGAAGCTGTACTCGTACAGCGGACGCGGTTCGTCGAATCGGTTCAGGTTGGTATCGTGCCACGGCACGTCGCCGAGGCGAGTCGGCTCGCCGATCGCGGTTCCGTCTTCGTCGACCGGTTGCGTCACGAGGTCGGCGCTCGCGGCGACCCAGTTGATCTCGTAGCCGTCGACCTGGAACTCCGGCTCGTCGTCGGGGGCCTCGCCGGCCTCGATCGGACCGTCCCAGCCCCACTGGTTCGCGTTGTGGTCCTGTCGGTTTTCCCATCGAATGTCCCACCCACCGTCGTCGTCCCACCAGAACTCCGTCGAATCGGGGAATCCGTACTCCTCACACGAGCCGTCCCAGGCTTCGTCGATACACTCGGGGTCGGCGTCGGAGTTCCAGCCGCCGGAATCGTTCCACTCCGGTTCGGTCGCGTCGTAGTTCCACTCGCCCTCTCGCGTCTCCCACTCGTATCCGACCCGGTCTCCCTCGACGAACGACCCCTCGGATTTCTCGGAGACGTGAGCCGTTTCACAGTCGGTACAGTCGTGTGGATCGCTGTTCGACATCTCGCTTCCGACGATCGTCACGTTCACACCCGTATCGGGACCCAGCACGATCTCCGACGAGCCGACGTCGCGGGCGTCGTAGACGTAAAAGTGACCCGCCGCGTCGTCGTCAGCCGTCGAAACCGTGAACGTGTGATCCCCTTCGAACAGTTCGCTCCGATTGAGTTCCCAGCTGACCGTCGCTTTCTCGCCGCGGTCGCGTTCGACCGTTGCCGTATCGGTGAACTCCCAGTCTTCGTCGTCGAACTCGAGGACGAACTCGATCGACTCGTCCTCGATCGGATCGAGGCCGACGTTCTGTACGTCCGCCTCGAGGGTAACGAGTTCCTCGCTCGCGTTGACGGGATCGGTTTCGTCGCTCGCGTCGACGCCGTCGACCGTCTGGTTGGTGACGGCGAGCCACGGCGCCTCCTGTTTTGCGTAGTAGAACGATCCGATGTCGTCGAGCGAGTCGCTGTCTGTTTCGACGTCGTAGTCGTAGACGCCGTACTCGAGTTCGCTCTCGTGGTCGTCGATCGTGAAGTTGACGATCGTCTCCTCGCCGCCATCGAGTTCGGTTTCGTTACCGACGTCGAGGACTTCGTTTCCGTCTTCGTCGAGGATCGTCAGGTTGACGTCCTGGGTCTGGCGTTCGTCGCCGACGTTTTCGATCGTGGCCTGGAATCGGAGCGGATCCGGGCTATCCGAGACGAAGACGTTCTCGCTTGCGTGCTCGCCGGTGACGATACCGTGGTCCTCTTTCACCCAGAAGTCCGGCGCGTCGGTGTCGGTGACGTTTTTCATGACCACCTCGACGGTGTTGGGGCCTCCGTCGCCGATCACCGGATTCGACTCGCTCGCGTTGACGGTGATGTTCTCGTGGCCGCTCAACTCCGAATCGAGATAATCGACCCAGCCGTCGTGGTACTCGCTCTGGACGACGAACGCGAGATCGTTGTATCCTCGGTTCGCAGCCTCCGCTCTTGCCGCTTCGATTCGGTCGGGAAGGTCGCTGTCGTAGTTCGGTCTCGCGACCGGATCACCGCTTCTCGCGTCGTCCTCGTCGAGCGTCAACAGCCGAAGCTGCAGGAAGTCGCCGTCGTACCGGATGTTCGGTCCTTGGTCGGTGCGGTACTCGCCGTTCTGGCGCTCCCAGCGCGCTCCCGACTGCTGGATGACCGTGCGATCGTCGAGGTCGTACTCGAGTGCACCCAGTCGGTCGATCGTTACGTTCGCGTCGTACACCGTGTTGGTATCGGAGGCGTCGTACCAGGCGAGGTGTACAGTTCCGTCGTCCCGGTACGTCGCGTCATCGAGATTCAGTCCCTGGATCTGTCCCTCTAGCGCCGCGGTCGTCAGGCTGTGTTCGGTCGAATCGATCGCGGCGTACGTTATCTCCGACTCGCTTTCGGACTCGAGCGAGTCGATCAGTCCCATTCCGAGCGTAATGACGAGGATCGATCCGATGAACACCATCCCGAGTAGAATAACGAATCCAATCTGCGGTGATAATCCCCGATCTTCGCCCCCGATCCGACGAAGCCGATCAACTCCCGAACTCATTATTTTGTACCAGTTATCAGTTTGGGATAATAAATGTTCTCCTCACCGTTACATCGATCGCTACGATCGAAACGAAAACCGTCGGCGTCGAACCGATCACAGCCGGTGTGAGAGCCGTATCCGACACCGATGTGGCCTTCCGGGAGGCCCCGTTTGGATCGTATACCATCGCGGACGAGCAGCCGTCGGCACGTCGCGAGCGTTCCGCCGAAGATAAACACTTGTATACCGAACGGACCCTACCACAACCAGATGACGCGTACAGCCGAGAAGATCACGTCCCTCGTTCGTGAGGATTCCTCGATGTTCGACGCCCTCGAGGCGATTCGCGAGACCGCCGACGAAAACGGCGGCGAGGTCCAGTGGCAGGACGTAAACGACGACCTGACGAGCGGACAGTGGGGGCGGTTGATCGAAAAAGGGGTGTTGGTCGACGGCGACGAGGGATTCGAAATCGCCGATCGGGAAGCCTACGACGAGGCGCTCGACGGCGACGGCGACGGCGGATCGCTCGCCGACGACGTCGACGTCGACGCCGAGGAATCGAAATGGTCGCAGTGGGACAAGCTCGCGGCCGTCGGCTCGGTGTTGTTGATGATCGGCTACTGGCTCGAGTCCGTCAGGGAAACCGTCGGCGGCGCGATCGATCTAGTGCTCTATCCGCTCGACGCGACGCTGCCGTTCTACGCGGTGATCCTCGCGGTTGCGATGCTGACCGGGCTGTACTCGACGCTGTTGCAGGCGAACCTGATGAATCCCGAGATCATCGGGAAGTACCAACAGCGGATGAAGTCCATGCAGGAAAAACAAAAGGACGTCCGCGAGCGCAAGAAAGAAGCCGAAGAGCGAGACGCGAGCGAAGCCGAGATCGAACGCCTCGAGAACGAAATGGAGCGCGTCCGCGAAGAGCAGATGGAGGCGATGGCGGACAACATCGGCATGTTCAAAGAGCAGTTCCGCCCGATGGTCTGGATCATGCTGTTTACGATTCCGCTGTTTCTGTGGATGTACTGGAAGATCCTCGGCGGTCACATCAGCGAAACCGAAATGACGATGGTGATGCCGATCGTCGGGCACGTCTCGTTAAACGAGGGGCTTGTCGGCCCGATGTGGGCCTGGATCGTCTGGTACTTCCTCTGTTCGATGGGCTTTACGCAACTGCTGCGCAAGGCGTTGAACATCGACATGACGCCGACGTGATCGGACGACGCTGTACGCATTGCCTACTCGTCCCGGGTTCGCTTCGTCCGGGACGCGACCGATCGACGGATTGACTCCCCTCGGCCGATTCAAAACCCATTTTACCGGCCACGTCACAGATTGAATATGTTACTCACCGTCTCCGGGCCGCCGGGAAGCGGAAAGAGCACGACCGCCGGGTTGTTGGCCGAGGCGTTCGACCTCTCGCACGTCAGCGGCGGTGACATCTTCCGCGAACTGGCCGACGAGCGCGGATACACGCCCCTCGAGTTCAACAAACTCGCAGAGGAGAACGACCAGATCGATCGCGATCTCGACCGTCGACTCCGCGAGATCGCTCGCACGGAAGACGACCTCGTGCTCGAGTCGAGATTAGCCGGCTGGCTAGCTGGCGACGAAGCGGACTTTCGCTTCTGGCTCGACGCGCCGGCCAACGTTCGAGGCCAACGGATCGCCGACCGCGAGGACAAAGACCCAGAGCGAGCGACCGAAGAAACCAAAGCGCGCGAGGCGAGCGAAGCCCAGCGGTACGAGGAGTACTACGGGATCGACATTCAGGACCTGACGATCTACGATCTCTCGGTCAATACGGCACGCTGGGATCCCGACGCCGTCCTGGACATGCTGGTAACCGCGGTCGACGAGTACGAACCGAACGGCGACGAGGGAAAGGCACCCGTCACCCTCGACTACGAGTTCGAATGACGCTTCGCGGTCCACCCGAGAATCGATCGCCGGCCGACCTCCTCTCGTTCGGCGTCGTCAACCTCGACAAACCGCCAGGCCCGTCGTCCCACCAGCTCAGCGGCTGGCTTCGCGACGCCGTCGCCGACACGCTCGAGGAGAGCACCGCCGAGGAGACGATCGACAACGCCGCACACGCGGGCACGCTCGACCCGAAGGTGACCGGCTGTCTGCCGATCATGCTCGGCGACGCGACCAGGCTCGCACAGGTCTTTCTCGAGGGACCGAAGGAGTACGTCGCCGTCCTCGAGTGTCACGCACCGGTTCCGTCCGATGCCGAGGCGATCGTCGAGGAGTTCGAGGGACCCATCTACCAGAAACCGCCCCGAAAGAGCGCCGTCTCGCGCCGGCTCCGCGTCCGAACGATTCACAGTCTGGAGGTACTCGAACGCGAACCGCGGCGGCTCCTGTTACGAATCCGCTGTGAGAGCGGCACCTACGTCCGGAAGCTCTGTCACGACGTTGGACTGGCCCTCGGTACCGGCGGTCACATGGGCCACTTGCGCCGGACTCAGACCTCCCCGTTCGACGACACGGACCTCCACACCCCGTACGAGTTCCTCGACGCGCTCGCCTTCTGGCTCGAGGACGACGATCCGGGTCGGCTGTTCGACGTCGTCGATCCGGCCGAACGAATCCTCGAGCAACTCCCGCGGGCGGTAATCGCAGAGAGCGCGGCCATCGAAGTCGCGAACGGCGCTCCGGTCTACGCACCCGGCCTCCTCGAGATCGACGATGACGTCGACGACGGTGGTCTCCTCGCCTGTTTCACCCCGAACGGTGCTGCGGTCTGTCTCGGCAGACTCGTCGGCGATCCAGACGCCGACTCGGGCACCGTCGTCGAACTCGAGCGCGTGCTCGTCTGATCCCGACCCGACTACGGTTTCAGCGCAATCACGGTGGCGGACGCCTCGAGTCGCGGCCCGAAACGACACGCTTAAACGGAAGACGCTACTTCGATCAGTTGCGGGACCGTGGGGTAGTGGTATCCTCTGCGGATGGGGTCCGTAGGACCCGAGTTCGACTCTCGGCGGTCCCATATTTCGCGGTGCAATAACGAGAACACGAGGTGCCGAGAAGCGACACCTCGTTGAGTTTGCGCTTTCTGCCGGATTAGTACGGAGAGAGACGTTACTCGAGATCGCGCGGATCGACGTGTTCGATCTCTTCGATCGTCGGATACAGCGTGTCGGTCGAGACGATCGGTTCTTCGAGTACCGTTGCAACGCCGAGGTGGACAGCATCGAACAGATTCAAACGGTCGTAGGAGAGTTGCAACGTCGAACCGGCGGCGACGTGTTCCAGTTGCAGTGGGACGAGCGTAACTCCCTCGTCGGCGATCAGTTCGTGAACTCTCGCCCGTCGATCACGGTCCCATTCGTCCTGCATCGCGTACTGGACCTCGATACACGTCGCAACCGAGGTCTTGGGTTCCTCGATCGTCTCGAGGTCGACGACCGAACTGAGCCAGTCGTCGGCCTTCAGAACGGCGAGAACGACGTCGGTGTCAACGTACACGCTTTCGCTCCAGCCGGTCTTCGATGTCCTGCTCGGCAGCGTTAGCCCTTCGGTCGTGCATGCGTTTCTGCTGTGCCTCGCGTGCGACCAGTCGGGCACCGTATCGGAGGGCCTCGGACCGTGATCCGAACTTCCCCTCTTCGACGAGTTCGTCGAGCTCGTCGACGAGGCCCTCGGGCAACGAGACCGGAATCGACTTTCTGTCTGTGCTCATGTGTCTACATATGTATAGAGATCGTATATGCCTTTCGAACCCACGAATTTCGCGGCCTGATCGGTTGCAGCTATCCAGCGGCGAAACTTCGGGATTACGTCCGTAGAATACGAATCGTCGCTCTCGGCGATTCTATACGAAATCTATAACTCTCGCCCAATAGCCGTTAGCGGCGTTCATACTCCGAACCCCTCTTTATCCCAGGGTAATTTTCGTGAGTATAATCCTGCCCAAAATTCGAGGGAAATGGCTCGAGTTGTCTCCACCGTGGAGCCCACGTTACCGATCGGTCCGGTCGTGGCTTCGGGCACGAAATCAGACCCGGCCGATGACCGACGACGGGATCGACGAGCTACGGGAGAACATCGAAGAGCTTCGCGAAGACGTTCGAGAGGACCTCGCGGCGGACTTCGGCGGGGAACCCGACGATAATCGTGCCGAGCAGCCGGTCGTCGACGGCGATGAAGACTGACCAGGCGACTGTTTCGCGTTCTCGCTGTTGGGCTTCCGTCGAGTACGTGCCACGATAGTGCTCGAGGAACGTTTCTACGTCGTTCCACCCGTCCCAGTCGACGACGAGCAGCGGGTCGACGTCGGCCGCGGCGAGCGCGGTCGTCCAGGTGCGACGGAGGTCGTGGAAACGGAGATAGCACCAGCTCTCGTCGTCGGTCGTCTCAGCCAGTTCGGTTGCGGCCGCATCGAGCCACCGCCGAAGTGAGCGCGTCGTCGGAGCAACAGTTTCGGAACGCACTCGCCACTGAGCGGGAACCCCGCAGCGATCAGACTGATTTCCGGCCTTCGTTGCGGTATCGCCTCCAGAGCGGGATCAACAGGGCCAGCCCTACGAAGGCAACGGCGAGGTATCCCAGCGAATCGAAGAACCAGGGCGCTGCGTTCGCTGCGAGCACCCCAGCCCACCAGACGATCAGGCCTCCGATTGCGGTCACTACCACCGCGAGGACCAGGAGATGCGGATTGTCCATCGGTTTACGTACCGAGCACAACCGGAAAGCGTGCTAGCCTGAGTAGGCAACCCCGTCCACACGATTCCGAACAACACAACCTGTCGCGGGGGTTCAGGGCAAAACTCACGTCTTGGGCCGCGGGGGAGAGACGGGAACGTCTTCGACCTCGAGCATTTACTATGGAGTGTGGCGGTGGCCGAGATTCGAGAGGACTCACCAGGCTCTCCGGGAGCTGTTGTGTCACTATCACCCGCTAGATCGTGACTACTGCGCGTCACGAGAGACAGTCGTCGAGGGGAGCCATCGGTTTGCTCGAGATGAGAAGCTGAGGAGTGGGGCTAGCTTCTCTGTCACGGAGTGACCCCGAAGTGGATCAATGTATGGTTGACGCCAACTGCAGGGCCACCGACTACTCGTTTGCACACCTTATTAAAACCCTGGAATGGGATAGTAAATCTCCGCTTTTTCCTGGGTCAGCGCCCCTCGAAGCGAAACCTCGAGACACCGTCGCCACTCCGTCCCGTAGGCGCGACAGAGTGGCTCGAGTCGTTGCTCGAGAACGAGAAGCGAAAATCAGTTGAAGTCGTAGTCCTGGCTCGTCGCGAGCGTCTCGCGATCGTCCGCGACGGCGACGGCGACGACGGTCCCGGATTGACCGTCCGACTCGAGGTCGCTCTCGCCGATCCGGACCGTATCCCCGACGCCGAGTTCGCGGAGGTCGTCCTGCTCGAGCGACCCGCCCGCCTCGAGGTGGTCGTACGGATCTCCCGTGACGTTGACGTGGTCGGCGTTCCCGAGCGTCGTCACCTGGACGTCGATGAACTGCGGATCGTGCTCGACGGTGATCGTGACGCCGGCCTGGACTTCCTCGTCGATATTATCACCGACGTCGAAGACGATTCCAGCCACTACAGCCGAGAGAATCACGGTAATCGCGACAACGAGGATCACGCCGACGATAGGTGAGACAGCCCGGTCACGTGAATTGATTTTGTTCATGATAGAGTCACCACTGATAAGTCGGCTAAAAAACGTAGAGTGAATAGTCTGCTAATTAAAGTCGTAGCTTTCACTGCCAACCGTCGTTTCCGTTTCGCTCTCTTCGATAACGGCAACAGCGGTTACCGTACCTGTAGTTTCATTAAGATTGTCATATGGACTGTGGTCAGCGAGCGTAGCAGTATCACCAACTGTCATATCTGTCAGATTGGCGTCACTGCTATCAGCATCTCCACTTAGGTTGACGTGATCCGCGTTTCCGAGCGAAGTAACCTCCACGTGAATTTCTTCCGCTGATTCGTCGACTTCGATCGAGACACCAGCCTGCGCTTCCTGCCCGACGCTCCCACCGAGGTCGAGCACGAAGGCGGCGATCACGGCCGCGAGAATGACCGTGATCGCGACCATGAGGATGACACCGATGACCGGTGACACTGCACGTTCCTGTTCGCCTCCGACGAGTTTGTCGCGAATTAGTTTCGCATCCATTGTGTATCCAGCACCCGAAAACGGTCAGAAAGGTTATGGCGTGTGCCGTGATATTCTCACGTAGCGCCTGGGGATTGGGGGTTAGCACGACCAACCCGGCGCACCCTTCCTGCCGTCGAGTTTGGTGCTGGTAGTTACCATTGCAAGTGGGGTATATATAATTAGTCGTTAGTGTACTGTCTGGCAAAAATAACTATTCGCTATCGGTTTCACATCTGAGAATCAGGCGCGAATAGAATCGCTACAGCATCCACTTGAACCGACGCCGGCTTGCGATTTTGACCACGTACTCACGGGCTCGGCGTCGGGTCCTCTCTACACCTCAAGCACTGCTATGAGTGCGGATAAACCGTTGATCGCACGGATTCGACGCCGACGGACGGGATCGCGTCCTCAAGTCGGCGCGGTCGAAACGCTCCACAACGCCACCGCCGACTGGTCGAACGCACACCGCCGCTCGAGGATTCAAACTGGCGAACGACGCTCCGTGCGGAAGCCGACTCGGGCACGGCACCCGGTGGGGCGATACGGTTCGGCCGATCACCGGCAGTCCCGTCGGTCCTCGACCGGAGTCGACTCCGGCGACTCCTCGATTTTAGAAAACGTCGTTCCCCCGCAGGCGCATCCGTCGGGTTTTCCGATCGGGACGATCTCCCCCTCGGCGTGTTGCTGTGCGGCGTACACCGACCCGCACTGCTCGCAGGCGGCGAGAAACCGCGACTGCTCGTCACACCCGGTCATCGACGTAGAGGAGCCGGGCAAATCAAATAAAGCCACTGTCACTACGCCAGGAACAACAGCTTGCGGATCGATCTCACGGCGACTGCGTACGTGTCGATCGGACGGCGGGCGATCGCAGGAAGCCTAACTGAAGTCCCAGCGCTCGCTTTGAACCATCGTTTCCGTATCGCTCGAGGTGATCACGGCGACCGCGGAAATCGAGCCCGACTCTTCGACGTGGTCGTCGGCCGCCGTGAGCGTGACGACGTCGCCGACCTGTAGCTCGGTCGTCTCGACGTCCGGCCAGTTCGTACCCTCGGCGTTGGAGGTGAGATTGACGTGATCGGCGTTACCCATCGACGTCACCTCGACCGTGATCCGTTCGGAACCCTCGTCGACGCTGATCGAAACACCGGCCTGGGATTCCTGGCCGACGCTTCCGCCGAGATCGATGACGAACGCTGCGATGACGGCGGCGAGGATGACCGTGATCGCGACCATGAGTATCACGCCGATGACGGGCGAGACTGCGCGGCGGTCGACTGGTGCGGACGATCGTGGGGGGAGGTCGACAATCATTCAGATCACAGCACCGCGGCGGCGGTCGCAACGCCCGGTCTCGCGGTGTCGGTTCGCTCGAGTGCGAGCCTGCCATCGATCGCGGAGTGGTACGATCCGGCGTGGCGGTACTACAGAGTGGAGGGTAGTCGTTCGATATATAGTTATCCGATACTGTCAACAATAGTTATACACGGCGTCTGTCGACCGGTGTCCGCTGGACCTGGTAGTACGTTTTACCGACATCGGCCGTACTAATGACAGACAACCACAATTGTCGCTACCTATATAATATTCCAGGAATCGAATCGATTATTGCCCGCGTCGTGCCGACAGCGAACGACCTGGCTCGCTGTCGGCACGATCACGAGACGTCGCCGTAGTTCATCGCTTCCGTTTCGGAGACGACGAACTTTGCCAACCGGCGCTTCGAGTGGTCGTAAAGGAGGTGCTCCTCGAGGGGCTGGTTTGCCAGAACCTGCCGGCAGATCGGACACTCGATCGGCGTTCTGGTCGCCATACGAACGACAGAACGTTCGCGTGGAAAAGTCTGTAGCCGGCAACCGCGTCGGGGTGCCTGAGACTGACGTCGATCTGGAGCGACGCGATTCATCGTTCCGGCGGCGCCGATACAAAGATTCATGCTGACGGACTGTTCTACTAAGAGTGGACGCGCAGTGCCACACCGTCGGCTATCGCCAATGGCATCCCGAGTCCGTGGACGGCGATTCGACGCTCGTCGACCGACTCCGAGGGTACCTAGGGCTCCCGATTGCGGTTCGGATGAGCGGATCGATCCGTTCCGTTCCCCGGGAGAACGCCGCCGATACAAGCGCGGACGGACGACGTATGATCGGAACGCTCGAGAACAGGCTCCCGCCGGAGGTCACGAAGACGACGCTCTATCACGTCGTCCGCCTCGTGTTTCGGATCTACGTCGCCAGTTTACTCCTCGCGGGCTTCTACAGCGTCCTCTGGCTCGCCGACGTCGCCGGTCTGCTTCCGGAGGCGTTGCTCTCGACGATCTGGATCGGAATCGCCGTCATGGGCAGTCTCTTTCTCGTGCTCTTGATTCCGCTCTTTTACACGACGCAGTCGACAGCCCGATAGGCGATCGGTACCGTTATCGTGTCGCTGACCACACCTCGACGCACATGACGGTCGTCCTCGCCGGCGTCGGTGCGGATAGCACGAATCTCGGCGCACTCGGGCCGCTGTACGACGACGGGCGGTTCGAGTACGTTCCGATTCCAGAGAAGACGCGAGAGACGAGCGAATCCGAAACGCTCGGATCGTGGTCGCTTCGGGGCGGAGACGGAGTTGCCGCCGATCTGACGACGCGAATCGATCCCCAGCCGGTGCGTGGCGAGGGCGACTCCGTGAACGGAGACGAACTGGCGTCCTGGCCGCTCCACCACGATCCGAACTTCGAGGCGCTGACGTACGGCGAACACCGAACGAGCGGATACGTTTCACGACTTCGAGCGCTGTCGCCGGGGGACGTGGTCGGCTTCTACGCCGGCCTCCGCCGGACGGACGGCGACAGGGCCCACCGCTACCTGATCGGCTACTTCACGGTCGAAACGGTCGACGTCGTCACGCCCGAAACGCCGCCGAACGAACGCGCGGCGATTCTCGAGTCCCACCCAGACAACGCGCACACGAAACGCGCTCGAGGCGACGAACTCTATCTCGCGGACAAGACGGTGGTGTTCGTCGACGGCTGCGAACCGGGCGGACTGTTCGAGCGACACCCGATCCGCCTCAGCGACTATTACGTCCGACAGGGAAACGAACGGCCGCAGTACTACCTCCGCGACGACGTCGCCGCCGCCTGGAACGTCCGGGAGGGGGGTGCGAACATGATGTTCAAACCCGCGTACCGGTGTGAACTCTCCGGTGAAGCGTTTCGCCGCCACGTCGGACTCCCGGGACGGCGGTCCGCGAACGACGCGAAGATTCGCGTTCGTCGCTAACTCGAGGGACCGTTCCGACTTTCGTCTCGTCCCCGGTGTCCGAACCGGTCGGTTTCTTGTACTGACACGCCGACTATCCTGACGTGACCGGAGACAGTCCACGGCACGTCCGTCTCAGCCGGCACCCGACGCCCGGCGCGGGAAACTCGCTGGCTGTGTGGACGGACGCGAAACACCCGATCCGGATCGCGATCAACTACGTCGTCGTCTGGCTGATTCGCGTCGCACCCAGCTTGCGGCTCAAACGGTGGCTGTTGCGCCGAATCGGCGTCTCGGTGGGAGCCGGCGTCTCCTGGGGTCTCGAGGCGACGCCGGACGTGTTCTGGCCCGAACTGATCACGCTCGAGGATCACGTTATCGTCGGCTACGACGCGACGTTACTCTGTCACGAGTTTCTGCAGGACGAGTACCGGACCGGCGAAATCGTCGTGGGCGAGCGGGCGATGATCGGTGCGGGTGCCGTTGTTCTCCCGGGCGTCGAGATCGGGGCCGACGCGAGCGTCGCGGCGAACTCGCTGGTCGCGGACGACGTGGAGCCGGGAACCACCGTTGCCGGCGTTCCCGCACGGCCTGTTACCCACGGCTTGCGGGACGACGATCCGGAAAACGGTTGAACGGCGACGCGAGACGAGAACGAGGCGTCGGTTCGCGTTACAAGGAAGACCAGGACGAACGCGCCTTGTTCCAGGACGACACGTCCGCGATCCAGCGTGCGGCGATCAGTTTCTTCAGGTTTTTGGCCGGGAATCCGCCGAACGTGTCGACGGGAAGCGAGACACCGAGGGCCGGTTTGACCTGGTGGGCAACGGCCTTCTCGCCGACGGAGACGACGGTACCTTTGTCCTCGTACTCCCAGGTCTTCAGCGGTCGGTTCTCGATGGCCCGAGCGATGTTCTCGCCGGCGACGTCCGCGGCCTGCCAGGCGGCCTGTGCAGTCGGCGGTGCGGGCCGGTCGCCCTGGTCGATGATGGCGGAGTCGCCGATCGCGAAGACGCGGTCGTCGGAGGTCTGGAAGTTCGCCTCCGTGTTGACGCGGTTGTGCTCTTTCTCGAGATCGGCATCGTCCAGCGCGTCGCGGCCGGTGATACCGCCGGTCCAGATCAGTACGTCGTGCTCGAGCGGTTCGCCCTCGTCGAATTCGATGTGAGTTTCGGTAGCTTCCGTGATCGGGTCGTCCGTGTGAATGTGGACGCCGGCGTCCTCGAGTAGGTTGCGCAACGCCTGCTGGATCTCCGGATCGTTGCCGGGGAAGATTTCGTCGAGCGCTTCGACCAGGTGGATCTCGATGGGTGCGCGGTGCTCGTCGCGGAACGCCGCGATTTCACCGGCGGTCTGGATTCCGGAGAGTCCCGCCCCACCGACGACGACCTGTGCCGGCTCACCCCGGGTCGCATCACGGCTGGCCTCCTCGATGGCGTCGTGGATCTCGAGTGCGTCGTCGAGGCACTTCAGCGTCAGCGAGTGCTCTTCGAGGCCGGGAATGCCGTAGTAGGCGGTTTTGGTTCCGAGCGCGACGAGTACGTAGTCGTAGTCGACGTCGTCTTCGTCGGCCAGCTCGACGACCTGTTCGTCGACGTCGAGACCGGTGACCTCGTCCTGAACGAACCGTGTGGACGGGTCGGCGATCTCCTCGACGGGGATGGTGATGTCCGACCGAACGTCCGGATCTCGGATGACGCGGTGGGACTCGTGGAGCACGAGGTGATAGTCCACGTCAGCGATCCAGGTGAGTCGAGCGTTATCCCCCAGCTCCGATTGGAGCGTGTTGATCGCACCGGTACCGGCATACCCGGCTCCGAGCACGACGACATTTTCGGCCATACTCCACAGTCTGAAACCCTCCGATACAAAGGTGTTGGAACGCGAGCCCCCGTGTTGGCTGTTGCCACTGGACAGAGAAATTGTTTAAAGTGTAAAATTTACCAAACCGTCGCCGAGATAATTACGTCGCGGACTCGAACGCGAGTTCGCCGAAGATTTCGTCCTCGTCCAGATAGCACTGCGGGTCCGGAGCGAACGGATCACCCGTCGTCGCGAGTGCCCGAAGGCGGGATCCGCCGCGACAGATCGATCGGTACCGACAGGTCCCACAGCGCCCGGTCAACCGACCGTCCCGGTCGCGTATCGCGCGCAACAGGGGATTCGACTCGTCCTCCCAGATGTCACCGAACGGCCGATCGCGTACGTTCCCCAGGCTGTATCCCTGCCAGAACTGAGTGAGATGGACGTTGCCCCGATAGTCGACGTCGGCGATCCGTTCTCCCGTCGGATCGCCGCCGTTTCGCTCGAGAAATCGGTAGACTGCCCGGGCCCGCTTCGCGCCGAACCGCCGACGGGCGTACTCGACGAGAAACGCGGCATCGGCGTAGTTGCCGACGAGCAGCGTTTCGATCTCCTCGCCTCGCTCGTGGTAGTCGACGGTCGTGTCGCAGAGCCGTTCGACGGCCGCCCGCTTTTCCGTCGGCGAGAGGTCGGCGTCGACGATCTCGGCCCCGCGTCCGCCGTAATCGAGGTGGTAAAAGCAGAAGCGATCGAGCCCGACGTCGACGAGGAGGTCGACGACGTCTTCGAGGTCCGACGCGTTCGCCCCCGTGATCGTGTATCTGAGTCCAGTCTTGAGTCCGGCCTCGAGACAGTGTTCGATCCCGCGGATGGCAGCCTCGAACGCACCGTCACGGCCGCGAAATCGGTCGTTTCGATCGGGCATGCCGTCGACGGAGATGCCGGCGTACCGGAGCCCGGCATCCCGGAGGGCAACGGCCTTCTCGCGGGTGAGCAGGGTGCCGTTCGACGAGAGGACCGGGCGTACTCCGGCCTCTGTGGCGTAGGCGACGAGTTCCACAAGATCGTCGCGCACGAGCGGCTCGCCGCCCGAAAAGAGGACGACCGGAACGCCGTACTCCGCGAGTTCGTCCAGAAACCGCTTCGCCTCGACCGTCGAGAACTCGCCAGCCGTCGGCTTCGTTTCGGCCGCCGCATAACAGTGCGCGCAGGCGAGGTTGCACCGCCTGGTCGCGTTCCAGACTACCACAGGCGCTCGCTGTCTCTCGCTCGAAATCTGGTGTTTCGTCGACCCCGCAGCGTCGTCGTAGCGCAATCCGTCCCCCTCGGCGTCGAGATCGCAGAGCAGCTTGCTGATCGAAATCACGATCGTTCACCCGCCGATTCGACGGTCGGTTCGACGCTCGAGTCGTCCGTGGAGGCTGTTCGGTCCCTCGAACTCGGCGGCGTTTCGCCGCCCGAATCGGATCCGAGCTCGCGCGTCGAGTATCGGTCGACGTCGGCCGCCGGACAGAGCCACACGTCGACCGCTTCCCGGCCGAACAGTCGCGACGCCTGTTCGTGCGCCCCCGCTCGCTCTTTCGCCGCGACGCTGCCGACGTGTCGCATCGGCCTGGATCGGTCGCGCCGGACGAACACTTCCCACTGGGGCCACGGATTCGCGCGATCGCCGGATTCGATCCGCGATCGACGTTTCGTTTCGCCCATACGTAGCCGTTCGAATCGGAAGCGATGACGGTTCCCCACGCTCCCGATCGGTGGGAACACCGTAGCCAGGAGCCGAACGCGTTCGCCACGTCAACGCTTTGCCGAACCGGTTCCGTACGGAACACCCGAGGCGAACGTCTTCCCGTCTTCCCGACCGGCGGGAACCAGGGGACGATTTTCACTCGAGATCCGCCGAGAGCCGAACGATGGATCTCGATACCGCCAATCGTCCGCTCGTACTCATCTGGGAGCTTACGCAGGCCTGTGGGTTGGCCTGTGATCACTGTCGAGCCGACGCTCGTCCGGGTCGTCACCCGGACGAACTCTCGACCGAGGAGGGAAAAGCGCTCCTCGAGGACACCGCTGGGTTCGGCGACGGCCAGCTCGTCGTGCTCTCCGGCGGCGATCCGCTCGTTCGTGACGACGTCGAAGAGCTCGTCGCGTACGGGACCGACCTCGGGCTCAGGATGACGATCACGCCGAGCGGAACGCGGTCGGTGACTGCCGACCGTCTCGACCGACTGGCAGACGCGGGACTCGCGCGGATGGCGATCAGCCTCGACGGAGCCACGCCGGCGGCCCACGACGCGTTCCGTGGCGAGCGGGGGAGCTTCGACGAGACGATTCGCGCCGCGAGGGACGCCCGGGACGCCGGGATTCCGGTCCAGGTCAACACGACCGTCTGTCGCGAAACGCTCGGACAGCTCCCCGCGATCCGCGCGCTCGTCCGCGAGATGGGGGCCGTCATGTGGAGCGTCTTCTTTCTCGTCCCCATCGGACGCGGTCGGCTCCTCGAGTCGATCGATCCGGCCGAGGCCGACGCGGTGATGGCGTGGCTCGACGACGTCAGTGAGCGCGAACCGTTCGGTCTCAAAACCACCGAAGCACCGCAGTACCGACGCGTCGTCGCCCAGCGCGCGTCACGCACGACTCGATCCGAGAACCGGACGAACGTCGAACGGCGAACCGGAATCGTCGCCGGGGACGGTTTCGCGTTCGTGGGCCACACCGGCGACGTGTTCCCGTCCGGCTTTCTGCCGTCGTCAGCTGGCAGCGTTCGCGATCGGTCGATCACGGAACTGTATCGGAGGTCGCCGCTGTTTCGCTCGCTGCGAAATCGGGACCGGCTCGAGGGAAAGTGTGGCGTCTGTCCGTACCGACAGCTCTGTGGCGGGAGTCGATCGAGGGCGTTCGCCCGCACGGGGAATCCACACGCGAGCGATCCGCTCTGTCCGTACGTTCCGGACGGGTACGAAGGACCGCTGCCGTGGTCAGATCGGCGCGTCGGAACGGACGGGACGGTTGCCGACGATTGACGATAGTCTGTGACCGACGGCTGACCGCGCTGTAGCTACGGACGGACGGACGTCGAGCGAATCGAAAATCGGTGTGGGAGGGGATCGTCGACCGACCGACCACGTACCACCACGCGGAAGACTCACACGCGTCGGCCGACGAGATCGCCCTCCGCGACGGCGGTGCAAACCGTCGTTTCGACGAGCCGTCGATCGTCCGATCGACGGTCACCGTTCCTGGTGGTCTCGACGCACGCGGTTGCCGAAGGGAAATCCTGTGGATTCGACCGAGGGTCGCCGCGAACGAAGACGAATCGGCCGAGTTCGCGGCGTCTTCGGAACGCGTGCAACTCGACGGTTGGACCGACGGTGCTTCGGTGTGTTGCCGAACGGATTCGTCGGCTCGCTCTCACTGCCGTACCAGCGGACCGGCCGCGTCACTCGAGCACGACCAGCGTATCGCCCATATCGACGCTATCGCCCTCGGCGATGGCGATCTGTGTGACCGTTCCGCCCCGGGAGGCGACGATGTCGTTTTCCATCTTCATCGCCTCGAGCACGACCAGCACGTCGCCGGCGGCGACCTCGTCGCCTTCGGCGACGGCGACGTCGAGTATCGTTCCCTGCATCTCGGCGTCGACCGTCTCACCCTCGCCTGCGAGGTCGCTCTCGTCGCTCTCGCCGCCGGCGGGTTCGGGCGGGCCGGCCGACGGGTTCGACTCGCCACCGGTCGGAATCGCGGGCGCGCCGTGTTCCTCGAGTTCGACCTCGAAGCGCTTGCCGTTGACCTCGACGGTGAACTCGCGCTCGACGACCTCGTCGTCTTCGCCGCTGTCGCCGCCGACGTCGCCGCCCCACTGTGCCTGCGCCTCCTCGATTCGTTCGTCCGCGAGCTCGTCGTCGAGGTACTTCGTCGTGTGCGTGCTCGAGACGAACGTCTCGTCGGTGAGCATGAGCCGGTGGAACGGAACGATCGTCGGAATGCCCTCGATCTCGTACTCCCGGAGGGCGCGAAGCGAGCGCTCGATACACTCGTCGCGATCCTGGCCCCAGACGATCAGTTTCGCGATCATCGAGTCGTAGTCGGTGACGAGTTCGTCGCCCTGCCGGAGTGCGTCGTCGACGCGGACGCCGATTCCGCCCGGCGGATCGTACGTCTCGAGGGTGCCGCCGGTCGCGGGCGCGAAGTCTCGGGCGGCGTTCTCGGCGTTGATCCGGAACTCGATGGCGTGGCCGTCGAACTCGACGTCGTCCTGTGCGAAGTCGATCTCCTCGCCCGCCGCAATCTCGATCTGGCGCTTGACGATGTCGATGCCGGTGATCTCCTCGGTGACCGTGTGCTCGACCTGGATCCGCGTGTTGACCTCGAGGAAGTAGAAGTTCGTCTCGGGACCGAGCACGTCGGTCCGGTCTGGATTTTCCTCGACGAGGAACTCGACCGTGCCCGCGTTGGTGTAGTCGGCGGCGGCGACGCCGCGACGTGCGGCCTCGCCGATCGCCTCGCGGAGGTCGTCCGACAGCGCCGCCGACGGCCCTTCCTCGATGACCTTCTGGTGGCGACGCTGGAGCGAGCAGTCGCGCTCGCCGAGGTGGCGCACGTTGCCGTGTTCGTCGGCGACGATCTGAACCTCGATGTGTCGCGGTTGCTCGAGGTAGCGTTCGAGGTAGACCGAGTCGTTGTCGAAGTAGGCCTCACCCTCGCGTTTGGCGCTTTCGAGTTGGTCTTCGATCTCGTCTTCGCTTCGAACCACTTTCATGCCGCGGCCGCCGCCGCCGCCCTCGGCCTTGATCGCGATGGGGTAGCCGTACTCCTCGCCGAAGGCCACGACCTCCTCGGGTTCGGTGACTGGATCCGTCGTTCCGGGGACGATCGGCACGTCGGCGTCGTTCATGATCGTCCGAGCTTTGGTCTTCTCGCCGAGCGCTTCCATCGCGTCGCTCGAAGGGCCGATCCACGTGAGCCCGTCGGTGGCCTCCACCTTGCTCGCGAACTCGGCGTTCTCCGCGAGAAAGCCGTAACCCGGATGGATCGCGTCGGCGTCGGCCTTGCGCGCGGCGTCGATCACCGCCTTGTGATCGAGGTAGGAGTCGGCCGCTCGAGCCGGACCCACGTTGTACGCCTCGTCGGCGTACCGGACGTGGCCCGCATTTTTGTCGGCTTCAGAGTAGATTGCGACGGTCCCCACGTTGAGCTCCTCGCACGCCCGCATCACTCTGACGGCGATTTCACCGCGATTCGCGACGAGAACCTTCCTGAACATTCCTTGTAGAAACGTCACGAGGCGGCTACCTTACTTTTTCGCAACTGGTTCGATCGGCTGATACGGGCGTCCGCGAACGCGCCGATAACCGCGTCGCTACGCCGGGGAGCGTTGGGCAGACCGACACCGGCGGACGTCGCCCGAGTCGCGCGAATCGAACCGGCGACGGTGGTCGCTTCGGCGGCGGACGGCGAACGCCGGTCGGTTAGAACCGATCCGTTCGACCGGCGGCCGTCCACGGGTCGCTCGGCGCGTCGCGGGGAACCCGGACGTGACGCTGCTTCTGGGCTCGCATCCGGCCGCCGAACGCCCACCGTCGGTCCTCCCACCGCTCCTCGTCGTCGGCCGCAGCAGCTGCGGCGGCCGCCAGCGCGTGATCGTGGAGGTGCGCGCCGATGGCCGCGGCGATCGCGGCCGCCTCCTCGTCGTCGGCGTCGTCCGGTAACTCGAGGCTGACGTCGCCGGCCAGGAGTTCGTTCCCCGCTCGGCGGGCATCGGTCCCGTCCTCCGACGACGGTCCGTTCGGCTCCGTCGGCTCCGCTCGTTTCTGAGATGGCATCGTCACAACGGAATGTTGCCGTGTTTCTTGTCCGGGTTCTGTTCGCGTTTCGTCTCGAGCATCTCGAGGTCGGCGATCAGGCGCGGTCGCGTCTCCGTCGGAACGATGACGTCGTCCAGGAATCCCTTGTCGGTCGCGGTGTAGGGGTTTGCGAACTCCTCGCGGTACTCCTCGATGAGTTCGTCGCGCAACTCGTCGGGGTTTTCCGCCTCCTCGAGTTCGTTGCGATAGAGGATGTTGACCGCTCCCTGTGGGCCCATGACGGCGATTTCGGCGGTCGGCCAGGCGTAGTTGACGTCGGCTCCCAGGTTCTTCGAGGCCATGACGCAGTACGCACCGCCGTAGGCCTTGCGGGTGATGACCGTAAGCAGCGGGACGGTCGCCTCCGCGTACGCGTAGAGGAGTTTCGCCCCGTGACGGATAATTCCCCGGTGTTCCTGGTCGGTTCCGGGCATGTACCCGGGGACGTCGACGAAGGTGACGATCGGGACGTTAAACGAGTCACAGAACCGGACGAACCGCGATCCCTTCATCGAGGAGTCGACCGTGAGCGTTCCCGCGTTGACCCGCGGCTGGTTCGCGACGATGCCGACGGAGCGCCCGTCGAGTCGCGCGAAGCCGACGGCGAGTTCGTTCGCGAAGTTGTCGGCGACCTCGAAGAACGAGCCCTCGTCGACCACCGAGTCGACGACGTCGATCATGTCGTAGGGCTTTTGGGGACTCGAGGGAACGATTTCCGTGAGTTTCTCGTCGCGGCGGTCCGGATCGTCCCAAGGGTCGACCCGGGGCGGATCCTCGACGTTGTTCTGGGGGAGATACGAGAGCAGCCGTTTGATGTCGTCGAGCGCCTGCTCTTCGGACTCGCAGGCGAACTGCGCCACGCCGGTTTTGTTCGCGTGGGTCATCGCCCCGCCGAGTTCCTCGTGGGTAACCTCCTCGCCGGTGACGGTCTTGGTGACGCCGGGACCCGTGATGTACATGTGGCTCGTCTCTTTCACCATGAAGATGAAGTCGGTGATCGACGGCGAGTAGACTGCGCCACCGGCGCACGGTCCCATGATCGCCGAGATCTGGGGGACGACGCCGCTTGCCTCCTGATTCCGTCGGAAGATCTCCGTGAAGCCGGCGAGGCTCTTGACGCCCTCCTGGATGCGCGCGCCGGCGGAGTCGTTGAGACCGACGATCGGCGCGCCGACCTCCATCGCCATGTCCATCACCTTGCAGATCTTCTCGGCGAAGACCTCGCCCAGCGAGCCGCCGAAGACGGTGAAGTCGTGTGCGAAGACGAACACCGTCCGGCCGTTGACCTCGCCGTAGCCGGTGACGACCCCGTCGCCGGGGATCTTCTTTTCCTCCATGCCGAACTGGCTCGTCTGGTGAGTCCTGAGTTGGTCGAACTCCGTGAAGGTGTCGTCGTCGAGGAAGTAGTCGATGCGCTCGCGGGCGGTCATCTTCCCCTTCTCGTGTTGTCGCTCGATCCGATCCTCCCCGCCGCCCAGAAGCGCCTCCTCGCGACGTTTCTCGAGCTCGTCGATTCGATCCTCCATCGTCATAGTCGCCCTCTCCCTTCGGCGTTCATCGGGGGAAGAAACGGCGAGGCAAATGAAAAACGTTCTGCAATTCGGAACCGAGTGTTGATTCGGTGTCTCGATCGAACAGTCGTCTCTCGTTCGTCTCCGGATCTTCGAACGGTGATATTCGGACGAGTGTCGATGCTCGTTTCACGAACGTTCGGTACGAGAACGCGTTCGACCCCCATTCCACACACAAACGCTTTATAATTACCCTCTCCATATACCTCTCGTATGGCACGGCATGTCAGCAGACGAAGGGTGCTTGCTGGAATCGGTGCAGGAACAGGGATGGCAGTCGCAGGCTGTCTCGACGACGGCGGCAACGGAAATGGGAACGGTAACGGTAACGGCAACGGCAACGGAGCCGCCGACGACGAAGCCGACGTCATGGTCGGGACGCTCTTGCCGGTCACCGGTGACCTGGGCAGCCTCGGGGCGCCGATCAACGACGCCGCGATTCTCCCCGGGACCCAACTCGAGGACGAGGGCGTCGCCTACGAGATCGATATCCGCGAAGAGGACACGGAAACCGACCCGCAGGCGGGAATCGCTGGCGCGCAGTCGCTGGCCGACGCCGGCTATCCCTCGGTGACGGGTGCGGCGTCGTCGGCCGTGACGATCGCCGTCGCGGAGGACATCTTCTTCCCGAACGAGGTCGTCGGCATCTCGCCTGCGAGTACGTCGCCGGACATCACCGATATGGAGGGAGACTACCTCCTGCGGACGGCACCGAGCGACGCCTGGCAAGGGGAGGCGATGGCCGAGATCGCGTACGAAGAAGAGGGTGCCGAGACCCTCTCGACGTTCTTCCTGAACAACGATTACGGGCAGGGTCTGCAGGATACGATCGTCGAGAACTTCGAGGACCTCGGTGGGGAGGTCTACGAGGAAGTCGCTTTCGAGGCCGAACAGCCGTCGTACGACTCCGAACTCCAGAGCGCGCTCGGGGACGACCCCGACATGCTGGTCATCATCGGCTACCCGGACAGCGGCGAACAGATCTTCCGGGACTACTACATCAACTTCGACAACGACCACACGATCATGGTTCCCGACGGGCTGCAGGATAACTCGCTGCCCGGAAACGTCGACAATCCGATGTCGAACGTGATCGGAACGGCACCGTCGGCGCGCGGACCGGAAGCCGAAACGTTCAACGACATGTTCGAAGACGCCTACGGCGATTCGCCGGGGGTGTTCACCGGACAGGCCTACGACGCCACGGCGATCCACATCCTCGCTCAGCTGCGGGCCGGAGACCTCTCGGGCTCCGCCGTGAGCGCGGAGATTCGCGAAGTGGCGAATCCCGACGGTGAGGAGATCGGTCCGAGCAACCTCGCCGACGGCCTCGACATGGCGGCAAACGGTGAGGAGATCCAGTATCAGGGTGCCTCGAGCATCACCAACTTCGACGACAACGGCGACATGGAAGCCGTCACGTACGACCTCTTCGAGTTCGACGAAGACGGCTACCACATCACCGACACGATCGAGTTCGAGGCGTAGACGACCGCGGTCATCTTTCGTCACAGCGGGTGGGAGCGGCGTCTCGGGAACGCCGATCGCGAACGGACGGACGGCAGTCGTTCGAGCGGTTCTGAAATTCTCGGACCGGTTCCGAATCCCTCGAGTAGTCCCCGTCCGTTCGAATCTGGGCGATCGCGTTGACTGTCCCTGGCGACGGATCGACACGCCGGAGTTCGGGTACCGGCGCGTTCCGAACGACACTCGAATCAGCCGCCGAGGAAGTCCTGGCGAACCTGCTCGTCGCCGAGCAGCGCGTCGCCGTCGTCCTCGTACCGATTCTGGCCCTGCACGAGGACGTAGCCGCGATCGCAGCGACGCAGCGCCTCTTTGGCGTTTTGCTCGACCAGGAGGACCGCCGTCCCATCGTCGTTGATCTCGTCGATCCGGTCGAACATGTCGTCGACCAGGTCGGGAGCGAGTCCGGCGCTCGGCTCGTCGAGCATGAGCAGCTTCGGCTCGAGCATGAGCGCACGTCCCATCGCGAGCATCTGCTGTTGGCCGCCGCTCATCGTCCCCGCCTTCTGCTCTCTGCGCTCGTCGAGGATCGGGAACCGGTCGAAGACGGCCTCGAGGCGAGATTCGGGAACCTCGTCGAGAATGTACGCCCCCATCTCGAGGTTTTCCATGACCGAAAGCGAGGGGAAGACGTTGTCGTTCTGGGGGACGTAGCCGACGCCGGTCTGGATGATATCCTCGGGACGGTAGCCGTGGATCTCGTTGCCGTCGAAGACGATCGAGCCACCCATGTAGTTCGTCAGTCCGAAGATCGACTTCATCACGGTCGACTTTCCGGCACCGTTCGGGCCGACGATGGTGACGTACTCCCCGTCGTCGACGGTGAGATCGACCCCCTCGAGGATCTGGAGGTCGCCGTATCCCGCGTCGAGTTCCGAAACGTCGAGCAACGCCATCAGACGTCACCTCCGAGGTAGGCTTCGATGACGTCTTCGTTGGCGGTGATCTCCTCCGGCGTCCCCTCCGCGAGAACGGCTCCCTGGTGCATGACGATGACGTGTTCGCAGTGGTTCATAATGACGTCCATGTCGTGCTCGACGAGCAGGAACGTGTAGCCCCGATCCTGCAACTCGTGGATGTGCGAGAGCAGTTTCTTCTCGAGCGACGGGTTCACGCCGGCCATCGGCTCGTCCAGCAACAGCATCTCGGGATCGGTCAACAGCGCTCGCGCCATCTCGAGCAGCTTTCGCTGTCCGCCCGAGAGGTTGCCGGCGTACTCCCCGGCGAGGTGATCGATCTCGAAGAACTCGAGCATCTCCCAGGCGCGATCTCGGATCTCCCGCTCCTGTTCGACGACGTCCCGGCGGACGATCGGGAGGACGGACCGCCACAGCGACTCCCCCTGCTGGTCTTTCGGTGCGAGCATCATGTTTTCGAGGACCGTCATCTCGGGGAGTTCGCGCGCGATCTGGAACGTCCTGACCAGGCCCTGATTCGCGACCTGGTGTGGCTCCCGTCCCGTGATGTCCGTCCCTTCGAAGACGACGACGCCGTCGTTGGGCGTGTGGACGCCGGTGATGCAGTTGAACGTCGTCGACTTTCCGGCGCCGTTCGGGCCGATCAGCCCGGTGATGCTGCCTCGTTCGACCTGGAAACTCGCCCCGTCGACGGCGGTGATACCGCCGAAGCGCTTCTCGAGGTTCTCCACCCGGAGGATCGGTTCGTCGACGGATCGCCGGTCAGGCGTCTCGTCGGCCGATCGGTCCGATTTCTCCGTCGCTCGTTCCGTGGAGTCGACGTTCGCGTCCGCGGTTGCGGTGGTATCACTCATCGGGCTCACCTCCGTCGGTCGCGGTCGGGCGACGCGTGATGTCCGTCGCCGCCGCGAGTTCCTTTCGGTGACCCAGCAATCCGTCGGGCTTCCAGATCATGAGCAGGATCAGGACGACGCCGACGAGGACGAACCGGAGTTCGTCGAGCGTTCCGATGACGTAACCGACGAAGGGAAGCGGGTCCCCCGATCCGAGTGCGACGACCGCGTCGTAGATCGTCTGTGGCGGTCGAACGTCGACGTTGGCCCGGACGATGGCCCTGATGAATCGCGGCCCCTGCCAGAGGAAGGCGGCGAACGCGAACGCTCCGACGATACTACCCGTGTTCGATCCGGATCCGCCGACGATCAGCGCGACGAAGATGTAGAACGTGACGATCGGCATGAAGCTGTCCGGATTGACCCGACTCTGGCTGCCCATCCAGAGGATGCCGGCGAGGCCCATCAGCGCGCAGCCGACGACGAAGACGGTGATCTTCACGCGGTCGGTGTTTTTTCCGAGCGATCGGGCGGCGAGTTCGTCCTCGCGGATCGCCTTGAGGACGCGACCGAACGGCGAGTAGGCGATTCGGGTGAGCAGGAGGTAAAACGTGATGACGAACAGGATCAACACGCCGGTGTAGAGTCCGCCATCGATGATCGACGACTGAATGCCGACCATCCGCCCGATCGCGTAGAGCTGATCGCCGGCGAAGCCGATGACGGGACGCTCGAGTAGCCACGGGACCACGCTGTCGACGGGCGTGTAGCTGATTCCGCTTCCGCCGCCGGTACCGTACTCCGTGTCACCGATCTCGACGGATCTGAGTGATCCCGACAGCAACGACAGTCTGATGATTTCCGAGAGGCCGAGCGTGACGATGGCGAAGTAGTCGGCTCGGACCCTGAGGGCGGGAAGCGCCGCGATCAGGCCGACGAGGCCGGCGGCGATCATGCCGCCGACGACGCCGATCGGAATCGGCAATCCGAGCCCCGCGGGCGAACCGTCGGGCGATGCGGTTAGAAACGCCATCGTGTAGACGCCGACGGCCATGAATCCGGCGACGCCGATGTTGAACAGTCCCGTGTAGCCCCAGTGCAAGTTCAGCGCGAGGACGACCAGCGCGTAGACGGCGGCGAAGAACGTCACCTGTCGCATGAAGCCGACGGTTTCGTTGAGGCCGACGCCGGTTAGCAATCCGATCACGCCGAAGGCGGCGTACGTCGCGGCGACGATGCCACCGATCAGCAACAGATCGGAGAGCCACTGCGGTCGTTCGGTCGCCTCGCTTCGCTCGCCAGGGGTTTCCGCCACGCCGTCGTTCGAATCGGGCGCTTCGCTCATGCGGTTTCCACCCCGCTAAACAGGCCGTCGGGCCTGAAGATCAACACGATGATCATCAGCGTGAACGCGGCGATCTCGTTCAGGTCCGACGGAATCCAGACGAGCGAGAGGTTGATCGTCAACCCGATGACGAGCGATCCCGCGAGCGCGCCGTAGATCGAACCGATGCCGCCGAGGATGACCGCGGCGAAGATCAACAGCAGGAGGAACCAGCCCAGGTTGATCGTGATCTGGCCGCGGTCGAGGACGATCAGGTAGCCGGCGACCCCGGCCAGCCCGGAGCCGATCACCCACGTCGCGAAGATGACCCGTTCGGTCGGAATGCCGGTGATGAGCGCCAGATCCTTGTTGTCGGACATCGCCCGCATCGACTTGCCGAGTTTCGTGTACTGCAACAGCAGGTGAACGCCGACGATCAGCGCGAGCGCGGAGATTACGAGCGTGGCCTCGTGGAGATTGATCGTCCGCTCGGCGAGAAACGCCGGCAACTCGAGTCCGACGATTGCAACTAACTCCGCCAGCTCCGGCTGTGGCGGCGACGCGACGACGATTCGCGTGTCGGTCGTGTAGACGAACGCGATCAGATATCGCAGCGCGAGCGCGACGCCGACGCTCGCGATGAGCAGCGGAATACCGCCGGCGTCCCGGAGGCGTCTGTACACGAGTCGATCGATGAGCAGCGCGACGAGGATGGTCACGAGCGCGGCGACGATCAGCCCGAGCACGATCGTCAGCGGCGCCGACAGGACGTCCATTCCGACCGCCCCGGGCTGGGCACCGCCGTCGGCTCGAAGCAGCAGGCGGCTGCTCAGGTCCGCGACGCCGATCCCGCCGATCAGGTACGCGACCGTCCACCCGGAGAACGCGCCGGTCGTTATCAGATCGCCGTGCGAGAAGTTCGCGAATCGGAGGATACTGTACGTCATCGACAGGCCGATCGCTGCGAGCCCGATGTACAGCGAGTCCACGATACCGTTCCACGTGTAAGACAGCAGTCGTCCGAACGGCAGTTCGTTGAGGAGGATCAACCGAATCAGATCGAGAGCGAGAATTCCGATCCCGAGCAGCAGGATCCCACCCACAGCCTCCTGTGCCGTCAGGTTCGACAGTCGATCCCTTCCGTTCCCTGTACTCATACGTCCGAGTGTTACACCGCGAGTTGAAATAGTTCACGACAACATCTGACATGGTGAAACCGGACCGCAGTCGCGGTCTGATCGATCCGCGAAAACTAAGTATAGCGGACGAAACCGTCGGAATATAGACTCCCTGCAACGGTCTCAGACCGAATCGTACGGTCCAAGCCTGGTTCCGTCGAGCAGGTACGCTTGACCGTCGGCGAGCCCGTCGGGAACGAACGGCGAGAGAAACGACTGGCCGGGAACGTTCACCCACGTGCCGCCGACGAGGTCGTTGAACGCCGGGAAGACGATCAGCCGGGGCGGTCGGCAGCCCTCGAGCCAGGCGAGATCGCCGTACCCGGTTCGATCGCGAAACGGAGCCGGATCGATCCGACCGCGCAGCCACGCCCGTTCGACGCGACTGCCGCCGACGTCGTCCTCGAGACGAACGCACGGGTGCTCGTGACCCACGCAGACGACGTCGCTTTCGAGGACCGCCGGCGCTGGCCAGGTGTGCCCGTGACAGATACCCAGCCTCCCGATCGCGGTTCCCTCGCCGGACGTGACGGTGACAGCGGCTCCGTCCACGTCGCCGAGCCACGTTTCGATCAACCCGTCGTGGTTTCCCTTCGCGACCGTCACGTCGACGGCGAGCGACTCGAACAGCACCTCGAGTTCGCCGCGTTCGGCGCCACCGGGGTCGCCGATCGAGTGCATCAGATCGCCGAGGACGATCAGTCGGTCCGGCTCGGTTCGGTCGACGAGCGCGAGGAGTCGCTCCCGGCGCTCCGGTGCGCGACTCGGGACGTCGACGCCGCGTTCGTACCGCAGCCCGGCCTCGTAGCCGGCGTGGTAATCCGCGATCAGGAGCAGCACCTGACCGTCTGCGCTCGCGGTCGCCGCGGGTTCGCCGGGGATCGGTTCGACGCGTACGCCGGCGGAGTTGTCCGACATCAGGTGGGATCAGATCGCCTTCAGCGTCTCGTCGTCGGGCTCGTAACACTGTCCGCCCATGAGCGCGTCCTGAATCGCATCCTCGACCTCGTCTTCGGAGACGCCGAGGTCGTCGACGACGGCTTCGATCAGCGCCGTCCGATCCGCGCCGTCGCCGTCGTCGAGTTCCTGCATCGTCTCGACGACGTACTCATCGACGTCGACGTCGGCCGTCGGCTCGCTTTCGTCCGGTTCGTCCGCGTCTTCGGCCACCTCGTCTTCGCCTTCGTCTTCGGACTCGACCGCGCCCTCCGCCGTCTCGTCGACGACGGCCTCGAGGTCGTCGCCGTCGCCCGAATCGGCGTCGTCGGAATCGACCCCGGTCGAGTCGGCGTCCGCCACGCCGTCGGCGTCGATACCGTCACCGCTCGGCTCGCCGGCGTCGTCGGTCTCCGAATCCGCCTGCGGATCGGAATCCTCGAGCCGGGACGACGGCGGTGCGCCGAGGTCGTCGTCGGATTCCGACGACGAGTCGGCGATGGACGACTCGCCGGGGTCGTCGACTTCGGTGCCGGTCGTGAACTCCGCGCCGAACTCCGCCTCGAGTCGCTCGCGTTCGTCGTCGCCCATCTCGTACATCTCCGCGCCGACGTCGCCGGCCGCGAGATCGTCGAGGTCACCGTCATCGTCGTCGGAGCCGTCGGATTCGACCGCCTCGTCGAACGTCGACTCCGCTGGGGACTCCGCGCTGCTCGCGTCGGTTCCGCTGTCCGAGTCGGTCGCTCCGTCGAGATCGGCGTCGGGTGCGATCGATTCTGCATCAGTCGTCGTCTCCGCGTCGGCCGACGCCGAACTCGATTCCGCCTCGGATCCGGCGTCGGTGCTCGTCGAAGCGATGTCTTCGGACGCACCGCCGACGTCGTCGCTCGTCGCGGTGGCTGCGACCGAACGCTCGGGCTCGTGCGACTCGTCCGAGCCGGACACGGCGTCCCCGACGGTCTCGAGTTCGCCGTCGCCGAGGTCGGCTAGCGAGGAGAACGTCGCTCGCCCGTCGACCGACTCGTCGGGGGCGACGTCGACGCCCGATACCTGGTCGCGGTCGCCGGCGACGACCTCGACGGCCTCTATCGCACAGGTTCGAAGCGCCGCGAGGTACGACGGCGTCGTCTCGTAGTGGTCCAGCGCGAGCGCGGTCCCCGACGCGAGCGGCGAGTCGACGCCGGCTTCCTCGAGCGCCGCGCTCAGGTCGTCGCCGCGCGCCTCGAGTTCGGCGGCACCGGCGTAGGTGCCGACGCGGTCGAGCGTCCGTTCGGCCGCGCTGACGACCCACCGATCGCGGGTGTCTGCGTCGACGGTGGCGATGCTTTCGGGGCGGATGGAAGTGTACACTCGATCGGAGTCGTCGGGCTGAAACGTCCGCGCTTTGCCGGTCACCGCGACGAACGCGGGCGGCTCGATCCCCTCGAGGAACGCGAGTTCGTCGGGCTGGTACTGGCCGGCGTAAACGACGAACGCGCCGGTCGGATCGACGACGCGCGCGCGAACCATCTCGTCGTTGACCGGCGTGACCTCGGTGAGCGTCCCGACGACGAACAGGCGATTGACGCGCGCGCCGGTCGGCGCGATCACGTAGTTGGGGGCGCGCTCCTCGTCGCTCTCGGCGTAGGACAGGGACGCGTCGTCGTACTCGGCCGCCAGGAGCCGGTATGCGATCTCCCGGCCCGGAATCTCCTCGTCACCGTCGTTCGAGCTCATGCGTCCACCTCCGTCCGCTCGGTCTCGTCGGACGCTCCGACCGCCTCGAGGAACGCCGTCGCCCGTTCGACCGGGTCGTCGTCGTTCTCTTCGAACGTTTCGGCGTCGAGGTTCGCGCCGTAGTCGTCGACCGTGAGGTGACCGCGCACGCGGTACTCCCGTCCGACGATCCGTTCGCGAATCGTGTCGGCGACGACCTCCTGATCCATCGCGTCGCGAGCCTGCTCGAGGGCGTCCTCGAGCGTCCCGCCGTAGACCCGCTGGGTGAGTTCGTCGTCCAGGACGACGGTGACGGTGCCGGTTCCGTCGTCAAGGATCGCCTTCACCCGGAGGTCGTCGACGGCGTCGACCTCGCCGTGGGTTCGACACTGGCCCTTCTGGGTCACCCGGTAGCACTCGGGACAGCGCTGGATGAGCCCCGAACCGTCGCGGACGGCGATGAGGTTTCCGACGACCTCGACGTCGTAAATGCCGCCGGTTCGGACGGCTTCGCCGATCGCCATCGAGGTCGCGTCCGCGCCGACGTCGATGGCGCGGTCGAGTTCGGTGACGGTCGAAAACGTCGAGACGTTGACCTCGGGGACGCCCCGGAACTCCTTTACGTAGGCGTTTTCGATCCGGACGGAGCCGCCCGCTTCGATTTCCGGTGTCGGTTCCCAGTTCGTGAAGGGAAGGCGGCCGCTCTCGTCCCCGAAGACGCCGCTCAAAATCTCGGTTTCGCCGTCGCGTCCGTCGATGGTGCGGCGTTCGCACTCGAGGACCGACGCTTCGACCGTGACGGCGCGATCGCCGGTTCGTAGCTCCGCGAGCTGGGCTTCGCCGCCGATCTCGTACGGCACGTCGAGCGGCGTTTCCTCGAACGAAAGCGACGTGCTCTCGCCGAGATTGAGTTCGGGTTCGCCGTCCCACTCGCGGACGCTCGCGTTGCCCGCCGTAATGGTATCTCCCGGCTCGAGGCCGAAGTCCTCCCAGGCGGTGTAGTCGATGACGCCGGTGTCGTCGGCGATCCGCCCCTCGACGATGACGTGGTCGTCGCCCTGGTAGCGGATCGAGCGCTCGCCGGCCGTCAGCACGACGCCGGTGACCGTGACGTTGCCGTCGTCGGGGTCGATCTCCGCGACGTCTTTGGCCGAAGGCGTTCCGCTTCCGCCGCTCGAGCCGTCGCCGTACTTCCGGCGAAGGCTCTGTTTGGCCTCGTCGATGGGGACGCTGTACTCCACCAGGTTCTGCAGGTCGGATTTGACCTCCTCTTTGTCGACACCGAGGTCGGAGGCGAGATCCTCGGCATGATTGTCGAGTTCCATCACTCGGTTTTCGGGTGGGGTCCTCAAAAGCGTTCCCGCACCGTGTCGCCCGTGAGAGACCCCCGACGGCCGAGCGGCCGCGTCGCCGGCCGAGGCTGGCCGATCGTCGTGCGCCAGATTCATCTTCGCGTCGTCGAAATTTGACGTATGGAACGCATCGGGGCGGCCCTCGGCGGACTCGCGTTCGTCGCCGCCATCTTCGGTGGCATCGTCGTCATCCGAATACTCACGCGCGCGCTGTACGCCGCGATCTGGTTCGCGGAGACCGTCGCGACGCTCGCGTTCGCTCTGTTGATCGGCTACGTCGTCTACCGCATCCTGCTCGGCTCGAGCGACGATCCGAGACGAACTCGATGACGCGGGTCCGGATTCGACGCGCGGTCGACGCGGGCCCGAGCCGGACGGCTCGTGCGGTCTCGGTTCCTGACGACGGTAACGAACGGTTATACCGCCAGCGTTCGAAGGGGCGAGCATGCACGTCGTCGTCAACGCCGCCACGAGCGCGGACGGCAAGCTCTCGACGAGACGCCGCGAACAGATCGCGATCAGCGGCGACGAGGACTTCGAGCGGGTCGACCGCCTGCGCGCCGACAGCGACGCCGTCGTCGTCGGCGTCGGTACCGTGCTGGCTGACGATCCCCACTTGACCGTCAAGGACGACTCGCTGTGCGACCAACGCCGCGAGCGGGGCGAGCCGGAACACCCGGCTCGAGTCGTCGTCGACTCGAAGGCCAGAACGCCGTCGGACGCGGCGGTGCTCGACGACGCGGCCGCGTCGTACGTCTGCGTGAGCGAGGTCGCGCCCGTCGACCGGCGGATGGACCTCTCGGACCACGCCCGGCTCGTGACCGCGGGCGACGACCGGGTCGACCTCCTGCGGGCGTTCGCCGCGCTCGAGTCGTCGGGTCTCGAGCGGATCATGGTCGAGGGCGGCGGCGAACTCATCTTCTCGCTGTTCGAGGTCGGGCTGGTCGACGAACTCAGAGTGTTCGTCGGACCGACGGTGATCGGCGGCCGTGACGCACCGACGCTCGCCGACGGCGAGGGTTTCGTCGAGGAGTTTCCGACGCTCTCGCTCGAGACGATCAGGCGGGTCGGCGACGGCGCACTGCTGACGTGGACTGCCGGCTGACGCCGTCCGACTGCTCTCTCCTCGAGCGGACGATCGGATATCGGCGACTACGCTCTCCTTGAGCGGACGATCGGATACGGACGGGCGGGTCGAACCGACGCGCTACGTTACCGATTCGGGCCGGACACGCTGTTCGCCGCGAACGTCGCGAGCCCGATCGGCGGAACCGTCATCGCGACCGCCGCCAGCGGCGTCACACCTTTGCTCGCGGAGCGCTTTCGATCTGGTATGGAACGAGCCACGTTCGGCGGCGGCTGTTTCTGGTGCGTCGAAGCCGCCTTCGAGGAACTCGAGGGCGTCGAATCGGTCACCTCCGGCTACGCCGGCGGCCACACCGAGGATCCGACCTACCGCGAGGTCTGTTCGGGCGAAACCGGCCACGTGGAGGTCGTCCAGCTCGAGTACGATCCCGACCGGATCGCCTATCCCGACCTGCTCGAGGTCTTCTTTACGATCCACGATCCGACCACGCGCGACCGCGAGGGGCCGGACGTCGGCTCCCAGTACCGATCCGCGATCTACGCACACGACGACGACCAGCTCGAAACCGCCGAGGCGTTCGTCGACGCGCTCGAGGACGACGGCGTCTACGAGGGAATCGTCACGGAGATCGAACCGCTCGAGACGTTCTACGAGGCCGAACAGTACCACCAGAACTACTTCGAGAAGAACCCGACCGACGCCTACTGTCGAATGCACGCGGCACCGAAGGTCGAGAAGGTTCGCGACCGGTTCGGCGACCGCGTCGTCGCGGACCACTGACGCCGTCCGCCGGTTCCGAAGCGATCGCGAACCGTCCGGCGGTCGCCCCGGGGGATCGGTTCAGCGGATCGCGTCACGCGATACCGGCGTCGTCGCTCGTCGCGAACTGCGTCCTCGATTGCCGCTCGCCTCGAGGCGCTCGGATCCCGTCCGCGCCACGCCCCATCGCGACGGTCGGCGATGAACCCGGTACCGTCGCGGACGCGAACGGGACCGATCGCCGAAGTAGAGCCCGCGGTCACGTGGAGTGTCGCGGGAGTCCACAGATTTCCAGCGATGAACCGAGACGCGTGTCGAAAGCCGGACTTCGAAACCGCCGGCTGGTTACGATAATCGCGATCAGAACTCCCGGCGGACTTCCGACCAGAGCTGGAGTACGTGATTTTTCACCCGATCGACGCGGGCTCGAAGCTCCCGGTTCTCGTCGAGTTCGATCGCGATCCGTTCGAAGTTCGTGACGTACCGCGACTTGCTGTGGCTCCCGTTGCGGACGCCGGTTGCTTCGTCGACCAACCCGGCTTCCGTCAGCCGATCGAGTTTTCTGTAACACGTCGAGAGCGGACGGTCCACAGTCTCGGCGATCTCGTCGACGGTCATCGGCTCCTCGAGCGCCGAGACGATCTCCCGACACCCCTCGTCGTCCAGCGCCCCGACTATCCGTTCGAGATCGACTCGCTCCTCGGTCGGCGGGGGCTCGAGCGACATCCGAATGCGAACACGTTAGGGTCGAAGCCTAATGAGGCGTTTGGTCGCTCCGATATCCGGCGTCGGAACGGGTACCTACATGTGCGACCGCTCCGACGACTCCCGTATGAACGACGACGAAACGCCGGAGTCGACGCTCGAACGGACGCCCGGACGGGGACGATCACCCGAGTCGGAGCCGATCGAACCGTCGGCTCCCGACGAGTTCGGGCTGGTTCAGGTCTGGTGGGGCGACGGGAAGGGAAAGACGACGGCGACGCTCGGAATGGGGATGCGCGCGGCCGGCCACGGCTACCGAGTGCACGTCCTCCAGTTCATGAAAGGCGGGGCCTCGAGCGTCGAAGCGGTCCGCGGAGAGTACAACGCGATCGCTGCGCTGCCGGGGATCAGCTACGAGAACCTCGGCCACTACGGCTGGCACGGCATGGCCGACGGGAGCGACGAGGCCGATCACGAAGAGCGCGCCAGGGCGGGCCTCGAACGCGCCCGCGAGCTCGTTTCGGCTGCGAACGACGCCGACCTGGGAACGCCGTTCGATCTCGAGGGGCCGCCGGAGGAAGGCGTTCACATGCTCGTCCTCGACGAGATCCTCTACGCCGTCGACCGGGGCCTGATCGACGAGGCGGACGTCCTCGAGCTGATCGACGCCAAGCCGGACGGCCTCGAACTCGTCCTGTCGGGCAGTCACGCCGAGCCGACGTACCTCGAGAGCCGGGCGGATCTCGTTACGAACGTTCGAAAGGAGAAACATCCGATCGACGCCGGCCAGCGGGCACGACGCGGAACGGAGTACTGAGACGGTCTACCGTATCGGGTTACCGCTGCAACCCCGGCACGGTCGCGGCCGCACCGGCACCGACGGACAACGGTCCGTGTGATCGAACGCGTCGGTCGTCGCCACAGTTATTACCGATCGCTGACAACGAATCGGCGTTCGATGGCTGCTATACGGGTAGACGAATTGTGCAAGTCCTACGGCGACGTCCGCGCGGTCGACGGCATGAGTTTCGGCGTCGATCGGGGCGAACTGTTCGGCTTTCTGGGGCCGAACGGAGCCGGAAAGACGACGACGATCCGCGCGCTGACTGGACAGATCCGACCCGACGGCGGGACGATCAGCGTCCTCGAGACCGACCCGGTCGCCGAGCCGCTCGAGACGCGCCGACGGGTCGGCATCCTGCCGGAGCAGGGCTCGCCGCCGAGCTTTCTGACGCCGCGGGAGTATCTCGAGTTCGTGGGTTCGGTTCGCGACCTCGATCCGGATCTCGTGCGGCGACGGACGGACCGCTGGGCCGACCGACTCGGCTTCGAGAGCAAACTCGATACGCTTCACGTCGACCTCTCGCGGGGCCAACAACAGAAGGTGATGATCGCGCAGGCGTTCGTCCACGAACCCGACGTCGTCTTCATCGACGAACCGCTCGCTAACCTCGACCCGCTCGTCCAGGAACGGCTCAAACGGTTTCTCGTCTCCTACGCGGCCGGAGACAACGCCGTCTTCGTCTCGACGCACAACATCGACGTCGCGGCGGCGATCTGTACGCGGGTCGGCATCGTCGCCGACGGCGCACTGGTGGCCGAGCGATCGCTCGAGGGCGACGGCTCCGGCGAATCGCTGCTCGAGGTGTTCGTCGAGCGCGTCGACGAAGCCGGCGCTCGCGATCTGCCGACGACCGATGAACTCGCCGATGACTGACGCCGATTCCGACCGACGCGGACCGACCGCGACGCTGTTTGCGACGCTACTGCGCGAGGAGTGGCGGCTGCACGTCCGGCTGTTCGGCGGCTGGCGATTCGCACTGTTTCCGGTCGTCGTCGCCGGCCTCTCGGTGGGCGCGACCGTCGCGCTCTTGCGGACCGGAACGGCGAGCGAGCGGATCGTCGGCTGGGGGCACCTGCTCGCGCTCGGCTTCGGCCTCTACAGCGGAACCGCCGCGTTCACCGGCTCGGACATGCTCGAGGGAGTATTCGGTCGTCTTACGTTCGTGCTCTCGTCGTCGGAGACGCTCCCGCTCTCGCGGCGTCGGCTTCTCGGCGCGTTTCTCCTGAAAGACGGACTGTTTTACGCGGTCGCGTTCGTGCTGCCGATGGCGCTCGGCGCGGCCGTGCTGTCCGGACTCGGTCCGCGAACGCCGGGTCTCGTCGCGACCGCGTGGCTCTCGCTCTCGCTCGTCTTCGCCGCCGGAATGGCCCTGACGGTCGCGTCGATCGCCGCGCGAAGTCGCGGCGTTCCCGTGTGGCTCTCCCTGCCGGCGATCGGGTTCGTCGGCGTCCTCGCGTGGACGTCCGGCTACGGAGCGATCCTCGAGACGGCGCTCGTCCCGATGGTCGGCCCGCCGACGTCGGCGATCGGACTCAGCGTCGCCACCGTCGCCGTCGTCGCGGCGTCACTTTTGTGCTACGATCCCACGTACGGACAGCCGACGCGGACCGCGACCGACCGGTTTGCACGCCTCTGCAATCGACTGCCGACCGACGACGACGCCCTCGTGGCGAAGACGCTGCTGGATCTCGCGCGGTCGTCGGGCGGCGTCTGGAAGCCGTTCGTCTCCGCGGGCGTCCTGCTGGTCCTCGTCGCCGCGCTCGTCGGCGTCGTCGACGCAATCACGGGGATCGAGCCCGCGCCGGGGGTATTCTTCGGCGGCGTTCTCGGGCTTTCGGCCTTTACGACCTACAACTGGCTCACCCAGTTCGACTCGCTCGAGGACTACCTCGTCTACCCCGTCTCGGTGCCCGCGGTGTTTCGAGCCAAGCGGATCGCGTTCGTCCTCGTCGGTGCCCCGACGGTCGCGGTCCCGTACCTCGCGGCCGTCTTCTGGTTCGAGGCGACGCTCGTCGACGCCGTCGTCGGCGCGGCGTTGCTCGCCGGCTACGCCTCGTACTACTTCGGACTCACCGTCTACCTCGCCGGCTTCGACCCCAACGAGTTCCTCTTCGACGCGCTCCGGTTCGGCGCGTTCACGGCGGGCGTCGCCGTTCCGCTGGTCCCGACGCTGGTCGTCGGCTTCGTCGTCGTTCCGCCGTCGACGACCCTCGCCCTCGCGCTGGCGGCCGCCGGCTTCGTCCTCGGCGTCCTCGGCTACGTTCTCTCGAGTTGGGCCGGCCCGCGCTGGGAGCAACGCTACCGCAGCGGCGTCGACTAACCGAGATCCGGCGGGCGGAAAGCCACGATCGATCGGCCCCGTCACGGCCGACCGGATCGGTTCTCATCGGCGGTTGACGGGCTCTACCGGAAACGCGTCCCGGCTCGTGGTCCGCCCTTCGCCGTCCCCCTCGCCTCCGGACGGATCGTCCCGACGCGTTCGCATCGAGCCTGCGATTGCAAGGTCATTCCCGAACTGGCACGACGTGGACGGTGCCGGCGTGAAGGTCGTCTACAAACCCGGAAACACCTACGAGGAGATCAACTGCGTCGACTTTCGCGAGTACGAACACGGCGTCGTCCTGCTCGGCGAGGACGGATACAACGTCGGCTACGTTCCACACGAGATCCTGAGCCACATCGAACCCCACGAGGGCGAGCGGATCGTCTTCGAAAGCGGCCAGCCGCCCGAGCGCGAGGACGACGAGGAGTGATCGGCGACGCGGCGGAACGCCGCGTTCCGAACCGACAGGACGATAGCCCCGGCCGCTCGAGTCCCCGATACGCGGATGACCCGGACGCTCCTCGTCGCCGGAACGGCGAGTCACGTCGGAAAGTCGACGATCGCCGCCGGCCTCTGTCGGCTGCTCGCCGATCGGGGCGTTTCCGTCGCCCCGTTCAAGGCACAGAACATGAGTAACAACGCTCGCGTCGTCGTTCGACCGGACGCGATTGCGGGGAGCGACGGCGGCGACGGGCGAGCGGGCGGCGGATCGGACGAATCGGCGAGCAACGGCGATCGGGACGACCGCGGCGACGATCGGGCTGTGGCCGAGCGAGGCGATCGCTGGGGTGAGATCGGCGTCTCCCAGTTCGTCCAGGCTCGAGCCGCGCGGACCACTCCGACCACCGACTGTAACCCGGTGCTGTTGAAGCCCCGCGGCGACGGAGAGAGCCAGCTCGTCGTGCAGGGACGGGCTCTCGAGCACCTCCCGGCCGGCGAGTACTACGAGGAGTACTGGGAGGAAGCGCTCGCCGCGACAGAGGAATCCTACCGCAGGCTCGCGGCCGACCACGACGCGATCGTCGCCGAGGGCGCGGGAAGCATCGCGGAGATCAACCTGCACGACCGCGACCTGGCGAACGTCGAAACCGCGCGCTTCGGGGACGCCGACGTCCTCCTGCTGGTCGACATCGAGCGCGGCGGCGCGTTCGCCAGCCTCTACGGCACCGTCGAACTGCTGCCCGACTCGCTGCGCGATCGGGTCGTCGGTGCGGTAATCACCAAGTTCCGCGGCGATCCGTCCCTGCTCGCACCCGGCATCGAGGAGATCGAGTCGCGGACGGGCGTGCCGGTGCTCGGGGTCGTCCCCTACGACGATCCCGGTCTGCCCGAAGAGGACAGCGTCTCCCTGCCCGGGCCGGGCGAACGGGGCGCGATCGGCGAAGGCGACGGCGTCCCCGACGACCAACGGATTCGGATCGCCGTTCCTCGGTTGCCGCGCATCTCGAACGCGACCGACCTCGAGGCGCTTGCGGCCGAACCCGGCGTCACGGTCGAGTTCGTCCCGATCGATTCGGACGGTCGAACGGACGAGAGCGCGGATGCCGACCCGAGGTCGAGCGCCGATCCGCTCGCGAACGCCCACGCCGTCGTGGTTCCGGGGACGAAGAACACGGTCGACGACCTGCTCGCCCTTCGAGCGTCAGGGTTCGCGGACGCGCTGTGGTCGTTTTCCGGCCCCGTCGTCGGCCTCTGTGGCGGCTATCAACTGCTGGGCGAGCGGATCACGAACGCGTCGCTCGAGGGAACCGGAACGGCGGACGTCGTCGAGGGGCTGGGGCTGCTTCCCGTCGAGACGCGTTTCGAGTCCACGAAACGGCTCGAGCGCACGACGGTGTCCGTCGACGGAACGGCGACGGCGCTGCTTCCGGGCGTCGAGGGAACCGTCTCGGGGTACGAAATCCACGCTGGTCGGACGCGACCGCTCGACGACGCGGTTCGACGCCCGCTCGGGGACTCGAGCGCCGCGTGCGGTCGGGTGCTCGGAACCTACCTGCACGGACTGTTCGACGACGACGCGGTCCGGACGGCGTTTCTCGAGTCCGTGGCGGCACACGCGGGTCTCGAACGCGGCCGGGATCGAGCCCTGGTCGACAGCGGCGAGGCCGAGGCGGCGACGGATCGAACCGACGCGACCGGGACGACGCCGTACGATCGCGCGGCGCGACTCGTTCGGGAGAACGTCGATCTCGAGGCGCTGGGGCCGCCGTTCGGGTGACGGAGACGGGGACAGGGCGGTTTGTGCTCGACCGGGATCGCCACTCCGGCGGCTACTCCGTGCCGTTCCGGTAGGTTCCTAACAGCTCCTCGAGAATGATACACTCCTGGTCGGAGGCGTCGTAGTGGGTGTCGATGAACCGCTCTGCGGCCTCGTAGTTTCCTCGGAGCCCCTGTTTGCGAACGGTGATTACGGCGTCGAGGAAGAAGGTTCCGCCGTCGGTTCCCAGGGCTCTGGCGTGGTCGGCCTCGGAGATGGCGAGTTCTGATTTGATCTCCTCGAAGTTGAACGTCTTCACGTTGTGTTCGGGGTTGATGAGGCTCAGTACGTACTCCGCGGAGAAGCGATAGAACTCGGATTTACTCTCGAACATACCGTCGTCGACGAGCGCGTCGATCTCCTCGACGACCTCGTCTGGGTACCTGACGGTATCTTTCGCCATGGCCTGACAGTCCACGCTACACACTAATTATAGTTTCGAAGAAACACTTCTTCCGGTGAATATCGCCGCCGTGAACGATCCACGGTCGAAGAACGGCGAAAAGCAACTACCTGCAAATTTATTATTTATCGTGTGCAAACGGCTAACGCGATGACAGACGAAGACGAAATCCGCGACCAGATGATCGACGCGTTCGAAGGTGCCGACTATCCGATCTCGAGTCCGATGGACCTCGTTCCGGCGCTTCCGAACGGCCCGGGAACGAAATTCGAGTCCGGAGAGTTTTCGATGACCGCCATGGAGCTAAACACGAAGACGTCGGGTGGAGACTTCCCGTACGACGACGTCGAGACGTTCGTCGACGACATCATCGAGGATCTCAAAGAACAGGGCGAACTCTGAGACGGACCATCGTCGTCGGTTTCTGTGCAACCGCAGGACGGGGACGGTTGCACCGGCACGTCGGGCCGACAGACCGTACGACCCATTCGACGTGAATTCGTCCCATCTCGCAGGTTGCGGCAGTCGGAGACGCGACCTCGTCCCGGAAACGGTAGTTCGAAAGCGAACGCGGACGGACGCGAGTTCGTATGCGCGGGTTTTTTATTCCGAGAGCTGTTTTCGAACAGAAAGGGGGCGGAGGATTCGGTGAGAGTCATCGGACGCCACACCGAGAGACATGGATCGAACTACCCACACGACCGACGAGACTCGAGACGGGCTGATCGTTCTCGTAACCGATTCTCGAGCAGAAGACCGTCTCAAGCTTCTGTCCGAGCGTCTCGGTGAACGAACCGGATACCGGATACGATCGATGCCGGTAGATGATCTCGAGGACGCGTTCGATCGATGGTGTCCGGACGGGTTCGTTCTGACGATCGACCGGTCCGATCGCCTGCGCGAACTGATCGACCGCGTTCGGAGCCGAGCCGTCGGAACGCCGATCGTCGTCGCGCCCCAACGGGGAAGCGAGGAACTCGCGACGACCGCGTTTCGGGCGAACGCGAGTGAGTACGCTCCGCTCGAGCGCGACGGAGCCGCGGACCGCATCGCCGAAGCGATCCGGTCGCGAGAAACGGAAATTCGAGGCCGAGACGACGAGTTCCGACACATCCTGGCGGACGAGCTTCCCGACGAAGCGTTCATCATCGGGGAGGACGGGACGTATTTCGAGGCGAAAGTCCGGCCGGAAGCCGAAGACCTCTACACGATCAGCTCCGACGAACTGCCCGGATTGACGCTCTCGGATTGCTTTCCCGACGACACCGCAGCGTCGCTTCAGAAGTGCATCGATCGGACGCTTCGAACCGAGGAGGTGCGATCGATCGAGTACGATCTGGAGGCGAGCGGAGAGTGGCGTCGGTTCGAAGCCCGCGTGGTGCCCCTCGAAGAGCGCGTCGAGGGCCAGCGCGCGGTCGTCTGGCTGGCCCGTGATATCACCGACAGGGCGAAACGCGAGCGCGAACTACGCTCGCGCCAGGCCCAACTCGAGACCCTGAATCGGATCAACGCGGTCGTCAGACAGGTGATCGAGACGCTGGTCGAAGCGCCGGCGCGAAACGCCATCGAACGGGAGGTCTGCAACCAGCTGGTCGACTCGGAGCTGTACTGTGGTTCCTGGATCGCCGAGCGCGCCGGAAACGGGAGTCTGGCCTATCGAACCGGTGCCGGCGACGCGACGACGTACCTCGAGCGTGCGCGCACCGAGGAGTTCACGGCCGAGTGCCCCTTCCAGCGGGCCGCGAGAACGGGAACCGTCCAGACGGTGACGCACATACTCGAGCGCCAGCCCTTGCCCGACCCGCTGCAAGCGGCCGCCCGCGAGGACGACGTGCGGGCGGCGATCGCCGTTCCTATCTGCCACGACGACGCGACCTACGGCGTTTTGAGCGTCCTCGCGAGCCGCCCCGACGCGTTCAGCGACAGCGAGAAAGACGGGTTCGAACTGCTGGGCGAGACGATCGGCTTCACGATCATGGCCGTCAAGAACCGCCAGTTGCTGTTCGCCGACACGATCGTCGAACTCGAGTTTCGGATCGACGGAGGCGAGACGTTCTCGTTCGACCTCTCGGAGGAGTACGACTGTACCTGCTCGCTCGAGTGGGCCGGCACCACCGTCGAAGGACGAACGTACCAGTTCGTGACCGTCGCGGGACTCGACGGCGAGACGGTGATGGAGGAGGCGCGTGCACACGACTCCGTCGAGGAGTGTCGACTGATACACGACCGGATCGAACGCTGCACGATCGAGATGCGTCTGTGTGAATCCGGCGTCAGGACGCTGACGAACTACGGCGTCACGATCCGGGACGTGACGGTCGAAGACGGCATCGGAACCTGTCGCATCGAGGTGCCACAGGACGCGGACATCCGGGAACTCGCCGACGCGCTGGCCGGCATCTACGAGAACACGGAACTCGTCGCTCGCCGGGAAGTCGACCGCGAGGTTCGAACCGCGGCGGAACGGCGAAACCGAATTCTGGACGAACTCACCGAACGACAGCTCTCGACGTTGCGACTCGCGTACTACGGCGGGTTCTTCGACTGGCCCCGCGAGAGCACGGGCGAAGAGATCGCGGCGGCGATGGACGTCTCGCCGCCGACGATGCACCAGCACCTCCGGAAGGGGCTCAAGACGATCCTCGGGGAGTTCTTCGAGTCCGGCGGTGCGACGACCGAGTGAAGGATCTCGAGTACCACCGACTCGAAAACGTTCACGAACGCGTGACCGTCAGGAGATCATAATAGTCGCGTATGTGAACCCGAACGTCGAACACGAACCGTCGGCTTCGTTCGAACGACGATGTACGAACCGGCGGATGGCGATCGTGGACGGGCGGTGAGACCGTGGTAGCGGACGCCGTCGACGCGGTGTTCGAGGGATCGAACGGCCGGTACTACACCCACTGGCAACTGTACCGAAATCTCGAACGCGGAAGCTGGAGACTGTGCATCTACCAGGGCCGACCCGAACGCTACCTGGTCGAGGCCGCCGACCGACGGTTGCTGTTGCTCGCGGCGATCGATCCCGAGGAGTTGCCGGACTGGGTCGAGATCAGGATCGAGGGGTCGGTCGCGCGCGTCGTCGATCGTCGCCGATCTGCGTCGACGACGACCGACGGCGAACGTCGCCGACGCGAGTGAGCCCGGCGTCTCGACACCCCGACTCGTCGCGGACGTACGAGGTGTCACATTCGCGGTCGATCGGAACCGCGATCCGGCCGGTGATAAAGTACGAACATAGTAACCGGGACCTAGAGATAACTGGGGGCGATACTCCCGAGCGTGAACCGGCGGTACGTTCTCGGGGCGATCGGCTCGCTCACTTCGATCGGAACGCTCGCGTACGCGACGCGAGATCCCGTCGAGGCGATCGAGGTACGAGTGTGGCTCTCCGACCGCGCCGCCGAGTACGACGCGGTCGAAACGCGGGTGCTCGAGTACGTGAATCGGCTGCTCGACTTCGAGTTCTGGACCGTCGACGCGTCCTTTGGCGGCGTCGTTTCGGTCTCGACCGAAGACGGTGCCGTCGTCTCGACGAGCGGGGAGTGGCCGCTCGCGGTGACGTCGGGGACGATCGGCTCGTCCGACCTCGACCCCGCGACCGACGTGAATCTCCTCGTTACGGACGGGCAGATGAAGTACGCGCCGACCGGCTACGGTTTTCCACACGTCGCCTCGGTGGGCGGAGCGCGATATCTCGGTTCGCTCGAGCCGTTCGACGAGCTGGTCGGGTCGGGTCCCGACGGGGCGGTCAAACGGCGGATCGTTCCGCTGACGTCGTCGACCCGGACGATGCAGGTGTTGCTTCACGAAGTCGGCCACGCCCTGGGACTACACCACGACCACGGGGTCGCGTTCCGGTACGGCGACGCCGTCGTCGCGACGCCGATGATTAGCACGTACGCGTTCGATCCGGACTACGAGGTCGACCGCTCGCGCTGTGGAACGAGCTATCCAGACACGTCGGGGCGCGAGCGAAAGCTCAGCCTCGCGTTCTCCAACTGTGCCCGACGCGAGCTTTCGAGTTACAGCGGCGGACTCCGGCTTCGACGCGGGGACGAGGAAAGCGGTTTCGAGTGGTGACGGCCGCCTTCGATTTCGCGGTGGTGACGTGCCGGTCCGTCGCCGAGCGGTGCGGTTCGTGCGGGGATCGTCCGTCGTCTACTCGTCGTCGGATTCCTCGTCTTCCTCGCCGCGGACGAAACTCATCTGCGCCTCGGGGCTTTCGTTCGCGTCGGTGGCGCGTGGTCCCTCGATGAGCGACTCGAAGTCGTCGACCTCGTCGTACTGGTCGCGGTAGACGAGTGCAGCCTTTCCGAGCGACGTGATCTCGTACAGTCCGGACCGCTCTGCGGGACCGATTTTCTCGACGAGTCCGTAATCCTCGAGCACCGGTAGCCGCGTGTTGATGTTCTTTCGGCTCTTTCCCGTGTGGGCCGCCAGATTGGTTGCAACGTTTCGTCCTTTGTCCTCTAACGCCTCGAGGATCAAGAAATCAGTTGGTTGACGTAACTTCACTATCGTTCACTCTCGTACGTACTCTATATTTCCACTGGTAACTAATACTTTCGACTCGGTCCCCGCTGTTGGGGAAACCAACCGCCGAAAATAATCACTCGTGGAAATTACTATAGCCAGTTTGGTACGTCGACCGGGTTGATTAATCGTCCGCCTGACTCGACGACCTCCGTTCGATCGGGGCCGGCGATCCGGCGGCGGTCGTCACCAGTGTATCCGACCCGGGGTCGATCGGTCGGCCGATCGCGTCGAGGACCTCCGAATCGAGCCACTCGAGGAACTCGGCGACGTGTTCGGGCGATCGAACGCGATAGGACGCCGCCGACGGCCGAGAGTCACCGACTCTGACGCCGATGCCGGCCGGTTCGACCGCCTGGAAGGCCGATTCGTCTGTGACGTCGTCGCCGACGTAGACCGACGCGGTCTCCGCCGGCAGGTCGGACGCGATCAGTTCCACCGCGTTCCCCTTCCCCCAGGGAATCGCCGGCCCGACCTCGAGGACTCGTTTCCCGCTCGAAAGCACGAGGTCGCCGCCGCCGATCCGGTCGACGATCCGCTCGGCGAGACGTCCGACCACGGGACGAAGCGCCGCGGGAACCGACCGCGTGTGGACCGTTCCGGTCAGCCGTTTGTTCTCGATGCGCGTTCGGGGGATCGGTTCGAGGACGGTCTCGAGCGCCGAGCAAACCTCGTCGACCAGGGCGGCGCGCGTTCGAGCGATCGGGTGAACCGCGACCGAGCCGTCGCGCTCGAGTTCGAGTCCGTGGTTGCCGGCGTACACGTCGGCCCCGCCGACCCGCGTTCGGACGTCGGAGAGGGCGCGTCCGCTGACGATGGCCGTCGAGACCTGCGGCTCGCTCGCGAGCGTCTCGAGACCGCGTTCGTTCGCCTCGAGCGCGGCGGCGTCCGTCGGCTCCTCGACGATCGGCGCGAGCGTTCCGTCGAAATCCAGGCAAACGAGCAGCCGCGACGCGCCCGAAAGCTCCCGGCGAATCCGCGGCAGGTGCTCGTCGAGCCGTCGGGGTGAGGTTTCCGACATTGGCTTAAAGCGACGGCGTGTGGCCGTGAACGTCGTGATCCGTTCCGGAGTTCGACGAGTCGTCGGTTCCGTTCGCGTCGACGTCCGTCACGTCGCGAACCCGTTGGATCCAGTCGAACTGGGTCGACATCCACGACTCGATGTCGTTTTCGAAGACTCGACTGCGAAGCTCGTCCATCCGTCGCCGTCGCTCCTGGCGGGGCATCGATACCGCCTCCTCGATCCGCGTGGCGACGCCTTCGGTGTCGGCTGGGTCGATAGAGAGCGCGTGCGAACCGAGCCGTTCGTGTGCGCCCACCCGGTCGCTCAACAGCAACGTTCCGTCGCGATCGACGCTCGAGGCGACGTACTCCTGTGCGACCAGGTTCATCCCGTCGACGAGGGGACTCACCACCATCACGTCCGCCCGGCGATACAGCGCGCTGAGGGTCTCGGCCTCGAGGTACGATTCCGTGTACGCGATGGGCCGCCAGTCGTCCGTCGCGAACCGATCGTTGATCCGTTCGACCTCGCGTCGAACGTGGTCGCCGTAGCGCTGGTACGTCGGGATTTCCGTGCGTGACGGCGTCGCCTTCTGGACGAAGGTGAACTCGCCGCGCCAGGCGGGGTTTCGCTCGAAAAAGCGCTCGACTGCGGCCAGGCGCTCCGGGATCCCCTTCGTGTAATCGAGACGGTCGACGCCGAGGCCGATCGCGTTCCCGTCCGACACGCCGAGCGCGTCGAACAGCGACGATAGTCGATCGTCGTCCGCGGTCCGGGCGTTCCGGTCGTACGTCTCGGCGTCGATCCCCATCGGCGTCGCGACGACCCGGGTCTCCCAGCCGTCGTATCGAACGATGTTGCGGTTCGGGTCGACGGCAGCTGACGGGAGCAGCCGGTTTATACTCGCCAGGAAGGTATCCACGTACGAGTCGACGTGGAACCCGAGGAGATCGTTGCCGAGCAGGCCCTCGAGCAGCTCTTCCGCGACGGGACACTCCGCGAGGACCTCGGGCGACGGCCACGGGATGTGCCAGAACTGAGCGACCGTCACGGTGTCGGGGACGGCGTCGCGGATCGTTCGGGGAGCGAGGCCCAAGTGGTAATCCTGGAGCCAGACGACCGAGTCGGCGCTCGCGTGCGTTTCGACGGCCGCCGCGAACCGATCGTTGACCGTCCGATACCACTCGACGTAGTCGTCCCGATCGGAGACCAGATCGGGAAACCCGTGACAGATCGGCCAGAGAACCTGGTTGCTGAAGCCGTAGTAGTACGAGTCGACGGCCTCGTCGGAGAGGTCGATCCGCCGGAGCGTGTACGATTCGTGCGACGGCGGTACGGAAACGCAGTTGTCGCCGTCCGCGACCGCGAAATCCGCGTCGCCGTCGCCCCAGGCGATCCACGTCCCGTTTGCGTGCCGGAGGACGGGATCGAGACCGGCGGTCAGTCCGCCGGTCGGTTCGTCGACCGTGACGGCATCGTCGTCGGCCTCGAGCGTCTCCATTTCGGCTCCGCCGGTCGCCGAATCGGCCACAGCCGGAGTATCGTCTGCGTACTCGTGACGGTACGGCTGTCGGTTCGAGACGACGATCAGGGGACCGGGGCACGTCGGTCCGTCCGGTTCCTCCTCGGTCGCGTCCTCGCGCCCATGGCCTCGTAGGTGTCTGCTATACGGATGCGTCAACGACAAACGCTCGTCGGTAAATCGCATTCGCTGAAACAACACAGCGCCGCCACGGGTTGATTCGTGGCCTGCATCCGCATGGCGGTCTAATACTCACCCGATACCGTTCGGGCCAGACGGACCGTTCGGATGCGGAGAATGTTCGTCTCGACGACAGTATCGGTTGTCCGAATCGATCGTCCGATCGAATCGCTCGGATCCCCGTTCGGGGACGGTCCCCTGGTTCGGGTGTACGCTCCGATTTCCAACCCGTTCGATCGTCGAGGTGAGCCCTGGCGAGCCGACGTCAGTAGTAGTAGAGTTCGAGTTCGTGGCCGCAGTTCACACACGACGCTTCCGTCCCCTGGAGGCGATTGTCGTCGTCGCCGTCGACGATTCCGGGACCTGGCGGGATGGAGGCGTTCACGACTGTCTCACACGCCGGGCACCCGATGTGCATGGCGGCACGGTTCGTTTTGGACACGTCCGCGAAGTAGTCGATTCACGCCGATAGTTATACCAGCCGTACTTCGAGTCGCATCTCGTATTCGATTCGTTTCTCGGTCGTACGGTGACGTTTCCGATCCAAACGGTCGCGGCTTTCACGCGTTTGCCGTCGTCTCCAGCCCGTCGAGCGAACCGTCCCTTCGAAACGCGAACCAACGAACCTTTGACCGATCCATCCCTCGGTTCGAGTATGGACCGACGGACGTATCTCGGCTCACTCGGGATGACGGGGGTCGCGGGCATCGCCGGCTGTCTCGACACGGTCGGGTTCGCTGGCGACGACAGCCGGACCGTGCTCGGACCGCCGTCGGAAGAGAGGGGGGAACCGATCCATCCGGTCCACGGCGACGAGTTTCCGTCGTTTTCGCTGCCGGACCCTCTCTCCGACGAGACCGTTTCGCTCGAGGACTTCGTCGGCGAACGGGCCTTCCTGATGACGTACATCTTCACGGCCTGTCCCGACGGGGCCTGTCCCGCCCTTCTCTTGCGACTTCGGCGCGTCCAGGAGGACGCCGCCGAACGCGGGTACGAGGACGACGTCGCGTTGCTCGCGATGACGTTCGATCCGGAGCGGGACACGCCGGACGTGCTCGAACAGTACGGCGCCGAACGCGGCGTCGACTACGAGGCCGACAACTGGCACTTCCTCCGACCGGAGACGTACGAGGAGGGCGAGAAACTGCTCGACGAGACGTTCGGAATGCCGATTCAGCGGATCGACGATCCCGACGAGCACGACTTCGACGACGACCACGGCGACCACGACGACGATCACGACGACCACGACCACGGCGAGTACACGTTCAACCACTACAACCTTATCGTGCTGGTCAACGACGAAGGAATCGTCGAGCGAGCCTACCCGAACGCGGTCGAACAGCGCGAGGAAGTGAGTATCGAAACGATCGTCGAGGACGCACGAACGGTCGCACAACACTAGCCCATGCACCGACGAGAGGTCATCGCCGGACTCGCGAGCGCGGGAGTAGTGGCCGGTGGCGGCGCACTCGCCGTCTACGGCGTTCCCTCCGTCGAAGAGCTGACCGGTGAGGGCAACGACGTGCCCGATCCTCTCGAGATCGAGACGATCGACGCGCCGGGTAGCGAGGCCGGCGAAGTGCTCGTTCCCGCGCCGGACCGGGCGACGTTCGTCGACATCTTCGGCACCTGGTGTCCGCCCTGCGTCGAACAGATGCCCGAACTCGCCGAGGCGAACGACCGGATTGGCGACGAGGTGCTGTTCATCTCCGTCACGAACGAGTCGGTCGGGGAAACCGGCTCGATCACCGAGGACGAACTCGTCGACTGGTGGGACACCCACGGCGGCGACTGGACGCTCGGTCTCGATCCGACGGCAGAACTGACCGAACGGTACCTGGCAGGGGGCTATCCGACGGCCGTCTCGATCGACGCCGCCGGGCGCGTCCAGTGGTCCGACGACGGACGCAAGAGCGCCGACGAACTCGTCGCCGGAATCGAGCAAGCGCTCGAGGCTGAAGACGGATGATCGACGCGGCGCTCCTGCCGACGCTCGCGTTCGCGCTGACGGCCGGTATCGCGACGTTCTTTTCGCCGTGTGCCTACCCGTTGCTGCCCGGGTACGTCGGCTTCTACGTGAGTCAGACGAACCCCGACGAGTCGTCGATCTTCGGCGCGTTGGGTCGCGGACTGATCGCGGGCGTCGGCGTTCTCGTGACGTTCCTCGTCCTGCTCGGCGGCGCGTTCTGGATCGGGCACGCGACGCTCTCAAACGTCGTGCTGTTCGAGCCCATCGTGGGTGCGATCCTCGTCGTCTTCGGGCTGCTGGTCGTCTTCGACCGCGCCCCGTCGCTCTCGATCGCGCTGCCGAAACGCCGCTCCGGAGTGCTGGGGTTCGCCGTCTTCGGCGTCGGATACGCGCTCGCGGCCGCCGGCTGCGTCGCGCCGCTTTTCGCGTCGGTCCTCGCCAGCGCGCTCTCTCGACCGCCCGCCGCGGCCGGGTTGATCATCGGCACCTACGTCGGCAGCGTCGTCGTGCTGATGGTCTCGCTCACGGTCGCGACCGGAATGGGGCTGGTCGCGAGTTCGGGTACGCTCGCCGCCTACGGCCAGCGGCTCGAGCGCCTCGCCGGCGCGATCATGATCGCCGCGGGAATCGGCCAGCTCTATCTCGCAGTCGTGATCCTCGACGTGATCTGACGAGAACCCTGCCGGCGGGTGCCGGTCCGCCGTCCGTCCCGATTCCCCGCGATCGGTACGCAACCAAACTGCTTTGGTTACCGGTTTATTCTGCTCGAGTCCCAAGTGCGGCCGTGAGTCGAGTTCGCTGTCCGGAGTGTCTCGAAGTCGCAGGCGAGAACGTCGACCGTACCGTGACTGAATCCGGCCTCAAACGGACGTTCGAGTGTCGACACTGTGGCAACACGTGGTCGGTGTTCTTCTGACGTCTCGTCGTCGGCCCGTCCGCCCCTCGGGAACATCTCGTCGCGCAGACGTGCGCCGTCGTCCTCCGGAACGGCTCGTCGAAAAGTATCGCCGGCACGAGCAGGTCGAGTACGTATCCGCCCGTCCGCCGAACGATCACCAGAGCGATGTATCAAGAGCTTTTGCTCGCGACCGACGGCAGTGACGGCGCTCGACGCGCGACGAATCACGCCATCGCGCTCGCCGATCGCCTCGACGCGAGATTGCGCGTCGTCTCGGTCTCCGAGGAGGGGCCGCACAGTTCCGAAAAGCGCGACGAGCTTCGGACGGATCACGAGGAGGAGGCGCGCGAGGCGGTCGAAACCGCGGAGCGAGCCGCCACCGCGGACGGACTCGCGGTGACGACCGAGATTCGCTCCGGCGTTCCCCAGGACGAGATCCTCGAGGCGGCGGCCGAGCACGGAAGCGATCTGATCGTCGTCGGAACCGTCGGTCGGAGCGGGCTCGATCAGCTGATCGTCGGCAGCGTCGCCGAGGAGGTCGTTCGAAACGCCTCGGTTCCGGTCGTTACCGTCCGGGAAGGGGACTAACGGAACTCGAGCGTCGAACCGAGTCGGGCGACCATCCGCCGACCGCACTCGACTCTTCCCAGGTCGCGATCACCGACGTCCTCCCGGATTCGGACCGGCAACCGCTCGTAATCCGGTGTTGTTCGCAGGTATGCCACTGATAATTTTCCGTTCGGTACGAAAACGACGGCTCGTGGTCGCCCGTCCGGAGGTTCCCGTCCGTCCGTCGCCATCGGGGGTGTTCGATCGGTGAGCGACGGCGAGACGGCCGTCGTCGGCGGCGTGTTGAACGTTCTCGTCGTCGGCGACTCGCCGTCGACCGACGCCGCGATGGCGGCCCTCGAGTCGTCCGTCGACGTCGCGTCTACGTGGCGCGAGCGGGAACTGGCGGCCGCCCTCGATCGTCTCGAGCGCGAGACCGTCCACTGCGTCGTCTGTGAGTTCGATCCCGCGGCGGTCGATCCGGCGCTCGAGTCGCTCGCGGCGCGAGCCGGAGCCGTGCCGATCGTCGCGATCACGGACGGGGAGGCGGCGAATCGCGCGCTCGAGGCGGGCGCGACGGACGCGGTCGATCCGGGCGACGATCCGTCGGTGATGGCTGCCCGCGTCGAGAACGTCGCACATCGGTACCGGCTGGCCGACGACCGCTCGTCGGATCGACACCGCGCGATCCTCGACAGCGCGGACGTGCTCGTCTGGATCGTCGACGACCGCGGAACGGTCGACTACGCTAGTCCGGCCGTCGAAACGCGACTCGGATACACGGCCGACGAACTCGAGCGAACGACGCTGTTGGACCTCGTCCACCCCGACGATCGCGCGCTCGCACGCGACGTACTCTCGGTGACGGCTGGCGATCCGATCGGCTCGAGGGAAACGATCACGCTCCGGCTGGGCGACTCGGACGGGATCTGGCAACTCGTCGAACTCACCGCCGTCAACCGCCTCGACGACCCGATCGTCGAGGGGCTCGTGGTGACCGCTTCCGAAGCCGCGTCGGCGGTCGATGAGGACGTCGAAACCGCGATCGGACGGCTTCGGGACCCGTTTTTCACGCTCGGATCCGACTGGGAGCTTCGATACGCGAACGAATCCGCACGGCGACTCCTCTCCGAACGCGCGAGGCCGGGAACGATCGTCTGGGACGTCCTTCCCGAGTCGATCAGGGACCCGTTCCACGAGCGACTTCAGGAGGCGGCGACGACCGATTCGGTCGTGGAGTTCGAGATCACGGACCCGACCGCGGACGGTCGACTCGCGGTGACCGCCGAGCCCGACGACGACGGCCTCACGGTCCACGCCAGAGAGCGCACCACTCGGGACGCGCGGTCTCCGTACGGCGTCGCCGAATCGAGGCGGCTTCGCGAACGGCTCGAGCTGTTGGAGTCGACCGTCGACGCCCTCGAAGACGGCGTCGCGGTCCTCGAGGACGGGACGATTCGGCTGGCGAACGCCTCGCTGCTCGAACTCACGGGCGAGGACGCGCTGTTGGGTCGAGAGATCGACGCGGTGTTCGACGACGCGCTCGCGGAGACGGTTCGAGAGCGCGCGCGTTCGCCGGTCGTCAGGTGGATGGATCCGGTCCGAGGCGAACTCGACAGCGGCCGCTCCGTGGACGTGTTCGTCGCGCCGTTGCCGAACGACGAGCGAACGGTGTGCGTCGTTCGTGACAGGTGGCGCTCTGGCGCGGCGTCGCTTTCGCTCGTCTCTCGAGCGGTGACGACACTCGCGAGTGCCGAGACGTCGACCGAGATTCGTCGGTCGGTCGTTGAGGCGGTTCGATCCTGCGCCGGCGGCGAGTTCGCGGGCTGGTTCCTCGTCGACGACGGGACGCTCAGGCCCGCGACGGTGACGACCCGCGATCAGAGTACGGGGATCGATCCGCGACCGGTATCGCTCGAGGGGACGTCGATCGCCGACGCGCTGGGGGCCGACGGACCGACGACGTACGAACGAGCGACCGCCGACACGTTCCTCTCCCGGTCCGGGATCAGGGCCGAACGCGTTCTCGCCGTTCCCGTCTCGGCGCGAAACGTCGTCGTCGCAACCAGCACCGATCCGCTCGCGTTCGAATCGATCGACCCTCGACCGATCGAGGCGCTCGCCGACGCTGCGTCGACGGCTCTCGATCGACTCGAGCAGCGAACGCGCGCCCGGGAAGAGCGGCGACTGCGCACTCGACTCGAGGACGCGATCGACGCGTTCGATCGGGTTCGAGCGGGCGAACGAGCGATTCTCGCCGCCGGAAGTCGAGAGGACGTCGAACGCCGATTGTGCGAGGCGATCGTCGGACTCGACCCGGTGACGACGGCGGGAACGATCGACCTCGCCTGGGTCGGACGCGTCGACGACGCCACCGAGACGGTGGCGCCGAACGTTCGGATCGGCCGCGACGGGGACGTCCTCGAGTCGGCTCCGTTTCGGGTCGATCCGGACGCGGCCGAACCGACCGGTCGCTCGGCCGCGACCCGAACCCTCGTCGTCGACGCGTTCGAGCGGGGACGAGCGAACGCGGACGACGACTCCGCGTGGATCGGTCGGCTCGACGACCGCGGCTTTCGCTCCGGGTTGAGCGTTCCGATCGAACACGAAACGTTTCGGTACGGGCTTCTCACCGCCTACGCCGACGATCCGTCGACGTTCGACGAACGGATTCGGCGCGTCTGTGAGCATCTCGCGACGGTCGCGGGACACGCCATCGGTGCGATCGAACGCAAGCGCGCGCTGTTGGCCGACAGCGTCGTCGAACTCGAGGTCGTCCTCCGCAGCGACGACGAACCGCTTTCGACCATCGCACACCGCCTCGGTTCGCGACTCGACGTTCGGGCGATCGTCCCTCGCTCGAGCGGTGGATCGACGGTTTACTGTACGGTTGCGAGCGGCGAGGACGCGGGCGAGGGGGAGATCGACTCGCTCGCGGACGTCGAAGCGGTCGAACGCGTCGGAAACGCGACGACGGAGTCGGCGATCGAACTGGTTCTCGAGGAGTCGACCGTCGCGGAGACGATCGCGGAACACGGCGGGACGATTCGTTCGATCGTTCCGGTCGACGATCGGACCAGGCTCGTGTTCGATCTCCCGGAAACGGCCGAGGTACGATCGTTCGTCGACGCGCTCGAACGCGTCTATCCGGGAACCGAACTGGTCGCCAGACGCGAACACGACCGCTCGATGCCGTCCGAGCGGGCGTTCGATGCGACAATTTCGGACCGGCTCTCTGACCAACAGCGTCGCACGCTCGAGACGGCGTACTACGCCGGCTTCTTCGAGTGGCCGCGCGAGCGGACCGGCGAAGAGGTGGCGACGTCTCTCGGCGTCTCACAGCCGACGTTCAGCCGGCACATCCGAACGGCACAGCGTAAACTCCTCGAGTTGTTGTTCGAGGAACGAACCGACGAGTGATGAGCGACCGTTCGACCGGACGCGACTCCCGTTCCTCCCGCGTCAATGCGCCAGGTTAGCACGATCTTACCGGCGGGACGTCGGTTCGATCGGCCGGGTAACACCGAATTTCCTTCAGGCCGATTCGTTCACGAAATCGGACGGATGAATAGATATTGATGTCACTGGTCGTATCATTTTGCTGTATAGCGTCTACCATCATGTACCAGCGCTCGAATCATCGTTGCAATGAGCGCGTCACCAGTAACGAGTTATTACGAGACACTCTCACGGAATCGGGTGATGTTCGCGTGAGCATCGAACCGGTGGAAGCCGACGGCGAACGAGCGACGCTTCGCTCCGAAGCCGAGGGTGGAATCGTCGCGCAGCTTCGGATCGACCATCCTGATCTCGTACTGGGACCGACGCTCCGTCGAGCCCCGGACGTCACCCTCGAACCGCAGTACGCGACGACGCTCGAAACCGGCCGCACCGTGCTCTTCGTCACCGCGTACGGCTCCTCGTTCGACGGGTTCGAGTCCGCGCTCGTCACCGACTCGACGGTCCTCGATCCGGTGCTCGTCGACCGTTATCCCGACAGGCGGGTCTACCGCGTTACGCTGGCCGAACACGCGATCACGGTCACCGAACGGACGGCCGACGTCGGCGGCCGACTGCTCGACGTCTCGAGTTCTCGCGACGGCTGGCTCGTCCAGCTCCGGTTCCCGAGCCGGGACGCCCTCGTCGCGTTCAACGAATCCTGCCGCTCGTGTGACATGTCCGTCTCCGTCGACCACTTGCGCGTCTCCGACGACGACGACGAGGGCGTCGTCGCTCTCACGGAGAAACAACAGGAGCTACTCGCGGTCGCCTACGAGGAGGGGTACTTCGACGTCCCCCGCGGAATCTCTCAAGACGAACTCGCTGACCGACTCGGCGTCTCGAAGTCTGCAATTTCCCAGCGACTCCGCCGCGCCATCGGCGAACTCTGCGACGCGTCCCTCTCCGGTACCTCTTCGGCGTAACCGTTCACTCGTCGTCTTTCATCGAATCCAGTTGCGAGACGAGTTCGTCGGTGGAGAGTTCGGATTCGAACGAAAGCTGGCCGTCGTGGTCGTTCTCGTGGACGTTGACGGCTTCGACGTCTTCGTCGTCGGCCCGCTGTTGATTCTGTTCGGACTCGTCGTAGCTACCAAAACCCATACGCCGAGTGCAACGACGGGTGGAAAAAGGGTGGCGGTTCGATCCGTCCCCGTGTACGACTCCCACGCGAGTACCTCGTCCGACACGCCCCGTCGAACGATGAACGAGAGATCACCCGACGCCGCCGGGCTGGCGCCTACTTCAACCGGAGATACTGCCGATCGTACTCCGGCTCACCCTGGCGCGGATGGATCGCGATGAACGACTCCGGCGGTAGTTCGGCGAGCCGCGCGGGGAGGTCCTCGAGTTCGGTGTGCCAGCCGACGTCGCCGCGACGCGGCGAGACGGCGACGATGAGGTCGTCATCGTCGGTTTCCGACTCGAGCCAGGGGAGGAGACCGTTCCAGGCGTCGATCGACTCGAACTCGGCCGGCACGTCGACTTCGACGAGGTCGAACAGCTGCTCGAACTGGTGGGCCGAGCCTTCGACGACGACGACGTTCAGTTCGGCACCGAGCCCGGAGGCGAGTCGTTTGACGAGGTGGACGGCCTCGTAGAATCCCTCGTGGTGGTCGGCTCCGATGGGGACGACGACGAAGATCCGTCGCGTGGTGTTGATCGGGTGCCCGAGGCGGGAGACGAGAACCGGGAGCGTGGTTCGCCGGAGTACCTGGTCGATGATGCTCCCGAAGATCCGGTGACGGAAACTCCGGGTGGCGTCCCAGCCCATGATGATCTGGTTCGCCTGGACTTCGACGGCACCCTGGACGACGCCGGAGGCGACGTTGTGGTTGATTCGCGTTTGCGTCTGGATCGGAATCTCGGCCGCGCTGCCGGCCGCCGCGATCTCGTCGAGATCCGACTGTACGGCCGCGATCTGCGCTTCGGTCGAGCCGCCGCGGTCGGGCTGGACGACGGTCATCACGTTGACCGGCTCGGTTCCGCTGTCGCCTTTGATGACGAACGCGAGTTCCAGCAACCGCTCCTGGAGTTCGGCGTGGTGGGAAAGCGGCAACAGGATGTTCGGATCCTTCCCGTCGCCGTCGCCGTCTCCGACGTCGCGCTCGAGGGCGAGCTGTGTGGCGGCTCGCTCCGTCAGCCACGGGCTCACGAGCGCGGTCACCAGCAACATCAAGACGACGGCGTTGAGCACCGCGGAGCCGAACAATCCGGCGTCGTAGCCGACGAGCGTGATCGCCAGCGCGGCGGCCGCCTGTCCGGTCGAAAGCCCGAAAATGACGTTTCGTTCGCTGGCCGAATAGCCCTGGATCTTCGCGACGAGCCAGGCGGCGCCACCTTTCGTGACGATCATGACGCCGATGATGAGCCCGGCGATCTGGAGGGTCGTCGGGCCGTCGAAGATGACGCCGAGGTCGACGAGCATGCCGACGTGCAACAGGAAAAAGGGGATGAAAAAGGCGTTCCCGACGAATTCGATCCGGTTCATCAGCGTTCCGCCCTCGGGAACGAGCTGGTTCAACGCGATTCCGGCGACGAACGCGCCGAGTATCGGCGCGAGCTCGAGCACCTCGGCGAGACTGGCTGCGGCGAAGATCGCGACCATCACGAACAGGAACTCGAAGTAACTTTCCTCGCTGAAACTCTGGAAGAACCACCGCGAGGCGCGGGGCAACACGAGCCAGACGCTCGCGAACAGGACGAGCAGGGCGAACCCGACCTGTGCGAACAGAAAGACGGATAGCTCGCCTTCGGTCGCCCCGGTGACGATCGCGAGAACGATCAGCGCGAGCGTGTCGGTAAAGAGGATACCGCCGAAGACGGCGGTGACGGCGCGGTTTTTCGTGACGCCGAGACGGTTGACGATCGGGTACGCGAGCAAGGTGTGCGAGGCGAACACCGACGACAACAGAAGCGCCGCCCAGAGGTCGAGCCCGAGTACCGTATGCGTCGCGAACGTTCCCACGGTGAAGGGGAGGAAAAAGCTCACCAGTCCGAACAGCGCCGCGTTCTCGGGTGCCTCTTTGAACCCCCGAAGATCGAGTTCGAGACCGACGGTGAACAGCAGGTAGATCAGACCGACGCTTCCCAGCAACTCGATCGCGTCCGAGTGCTCGACGACGTTGAGCGCGCCCGGACCGATGAGCGCCCCGAAGACGACGATCCCGACGATACCCGGCTGACCGAAGCGCTTGACGAGCAGCGGTCCGACCAGAAAGACGGCCATCGCGATCGTGAACACGAGCACGGGTTCTTCGAGCGGCAACTCGAGAATCGTCGGAAACGAATCGGGGTTCATACGGGATGGAGGCAACTGGATCGATCAGTTCCGGCGTCGTCTCGTCGCGTCGGTACCGGCAAACGATGCAGCTTTCGTAGACTTTCTCCTCGAAATGGCGTAATCGTGACGTGAAAATGCGTTGGTAAGTAATAAAATGACCGGTTTTGGAGGTGAAGAGGGGACGAGTGGCGAATTTTGTGATCGTCGAACGGCGAGAAGTGGATGCGCGTTCACGACGGGGCGGCGAACACCCGCGCTCGGTCGCGTGGCGTCACGGTCTCCGTACCGACACCGGTCGGGGCCGCCGCCGCGGACACCGGGCTGTTCTCGATTCCTACTCGCGTTTCAGCGGTCATTACGGACGTTCGGCGAACCGTACTCGAGCGTCACCTGACCGTTCGGTTACCGTACCGGCGCTCGAGCGACGGATCACAACAAATCGTGGAGATCGATCGACGATAGCTGGTCGATCGTGGACCGGACCAGGTCACGGGTGGGCGGAAGTACCCGTACCGATTCGATCGAACGGACGGTCGACGAACGCGTTACACCACGACTACTCGATCCGGTAGCCCGTCTATAGTAATGGATTCGGACTGCCTGTGATTCGAGCATGTCCAGCAAACGGATCGCTCGCCGAACGGTCGAGAGCGATGGCGGCGCGACGCTCGGCCGGCGACCAGCAGCGAACGACGGACGCCGCGGGCGGGCGGCGTCGCATCCGACAGGCGAATCGACGGGAGACGGCGCACGATCGCACCGACCAACCGAACGGGTGACGCGCTGATGTGCGGGATTATCGGTCACGTCGGCGACGGAAACGCGGTCGATACGCTCATCAACGGCCTCGAGAACCTCGAGTACCGCGGCTACGATTCGGCCGGCGTCGCCGTCCAGAACGGTTCCGGGATCGCCGTCCAGAAACGATCCGGCGAAGTCGACGAACTCAAAGCGTCGATCGAGAACGTCTCGCTCGAGGGCAACGTTGGCATCGGTCACACGCGCTGGAGCACCCACGGCCCGCCGACAGACGAAAACGCTCATCCGCACACCGACGACACGGAAGACGTCGCCGTCGTCCACAACGGCATCATCGAAAACTACGCGGAACTCAAAGCGTGGCTGCGCGATCGCGGTCACGTCTTCACCAGCGAAACGGACACCGAGGTCATCCCGCACCTCATCCAGCACTACCTGGACGGCGGACTCGACAACGAGGCGGCGTTTCGTCGCGCCATCGACGAACTCGAGGGAAGCTACGCGGTCACGGCGATGTTCTCCGGCGAACACGTCCTCTACGCCACCCGGGAGGGATCGCCGCTGGTCGTCGGTATCGAGGATCAGGAGTTCTTCCTCGCGAGCGACGTTCCCGCGTTTCTGGAGTACACTGACGACGTCGTCTTCCTCGAGGACGGCGACGTCGTGATCGTCGACGAAGACGGGATCGAGTTCACCGACGTCGACGGCAACCCGGTCAGCCGGGAGACGGAGACGATCGACTGGGACCCCGAGCAGGCCGGGAAAGGCGGCTACGACCACTTCATGCTCAAGGAGATCCACGAACAGCCCACCGCGCTCGCCCAGGCGATCGAGGGGCGGGTCGATTCCGAAACCCCGGCAATTCGACTGGAGGACTTCCGGAACGGAACGTTCGACGGCGTCGAGAACGTCCAGCTCGTCGCCTGTGGCACGTCGTATCACGCCGCGCTGTACGGATCGCTCGCGTTGAACCGGGCGGGCGTTCGGGCGACGGCGCTGCTCGCCAACGAGTACAGCGCGTCGTCGCCCCCGATCGACGACGGGACGCTCGTGATCGCGGTCACCCAGAGCGGGGAGACGGCCGACACGCTGAACGCGCTTCGTCGGGCGAACGCGGACGGTGCGCGGACGCTCACCGTCACGAACGTCGTGGGATCGACGGCTGCACGAACGGCGGACGACGCGCTGTTCATCCGTGCGGGTCCGGAGATCGGCGTCGCCGCGACCAAGACGTTCTCCTCGCAGGTGGTCATGTTGCTGTTGCTCGCACAGCGAATCACCGACGACGCACGCGGCGAGCCGGCCGCGGATCTCGACGCCTTGCTCTCGGAGCTGCGACGGATGCCCGATCGACTCGACGCCTTGCTCTCGTGGTCCGACGCTGAGGCGATCGCCCGACGCTACGACGGCAGTCAGTCGTACTTCTTCATCGGGCGAGGGCTCGGTTTCTCCGTCGCCCTCGAGGGGGCGCTGAAGTTCAAAGAGATCACGTACGGACACGCCGAAGGGTTCGCCTCCGGCGAACTCAAACACGGACCGCTCGCGCTCGTCACGCCGGAGACGCCCGTCTTCGCGGTCTTTACCGGTCGAGAGGACGAGAAGACGTTGAAAAACGCCGAGGAAGCACAGACCCGCGGCGCCCCGATCGTCGCCGTCTGCCCCGACGGTCACCGGGCTGTCGACGTCGCGGACGCCCACCTCGAGATACCCGAGACCCACCCGGCGTTGGCCGGACTGTTCGCGAACGTCCAGCTCCAGCTCGTCTCGTACCACGCCGCGTCGCTGCTGGATCGACCGATCGACAAGCCGCGCAACCTCGCAAAGAGCGTCACCGTCGAGTGAACGGTCCGTACGATGTCTCGAGGTGAGCGGGCCGGGAACCGTCGACGGCTCGAGGCGCGTCCGACGGAGACGGATCTCGTCGCGCTTCGAATGCGAGACGACTCGACGAACCGCGTCGCCGCTGCGAAGCGTTGCGAATGCGAGTGCGAGTCGTCGGAGTCGCGGGACGGTGGGGCCACCCCCGTAGCCCGGCGTCCGGTCGACCCGTCAGGTGTGACACGCACTCGAATACGTCGGAATCGGCAGTGGAGGAATGCGGTGATCGAGTAGTAGTGTGATACCGATCGACACCCTCCAGTTCGACTAGCCCGTCAGTCGCACATAAATCCCACACCTGATAGCTACGGGATCGCCCAAAATTGGGCCGGTAGACGGACGGAACGCGAAACGAGCGATCGGTTTCGGCGCTGTACGAGGCGAGTCGACGGTTCGATTAGCGGTCTCGATCGACGACCTCGCCGGGAGCGGTCGTTGCGCCGGCGTCGAGTTTCAGGCCCGGAGAGAGACTGGTGTTGATACCGGTTTTGACGCCGTCGCCGGCGACGACGCCGAACTTGCGCCGACCGGTCGAGACGCGTTCGCCTTTGACGGTGAATCGAACGTCGCCGTCGTCGTGGCGCAGGTTGGCGACGGTCGTCCCGGCCCCGAAGTTGACGTTTCGACCGAGCACGCTGTCTCCGACGTACGAGAGGTGACCCACCGTTGCACCTGACGAGAGGACGCTGTTTTTCACCTCGACGGCGTGACCGATCTTCGCTCCTTCGTCGACCAGCGTCGCGCCACGAACGTAGGCGTTCGGACCGACGGTCGCCCCCGACCGAACGAGCGCCGGTCCCTCGATCACCACGCCCGATTTCACCGTTGCTCCCTCCTCGACCACGACGGATCCCTCGAGGCGTGCGTCGTCGCTCACCTCGCCGTCGAGTCGCCGCTCGAGCGTTCCGAGTTTCCACTCGTTGGCCTCGAGCAACTCCCAGGGGCGGCCGACGTCCATCCAGCGCTCGGTGGTGACGGGCGTGACCGCGAACTCGTCGATCACGCGCGCGAGCACGTCCGTGATCTCGTGTTCGCCGCGCTCGCTTGCCGGCACCTCGAGCCAGGCTTTCGCGTCGGCCGGAAACGCGTACGCGCCGGCGTTCGCGAGGTTCGTCGGCGGATCGTCCGGTTTCTCGACGATGTCGGTGACGGTCCCATCGGCGGTGCTGATGACCCCGTAGTGCTGGGGCTGGTCGACTTCGACCGCACAGACGGCGGGACAGGCTTCGAACAGCCGCTCGATAGCGCCTGGCTCGTAGAGGTTGTCCCCGTTCAGGACCGCGAACTCGCCCTCGATGTGGTCGCGTGCGGTGTCGACCGCGTGGGCAGTTCCAGCCTGCTCGGTCTGGAGCGCGTAGCGTACCGGAACGCCGCGGTACGTCGATCCGAAATAGTCCTCGACTGTCTCGCTCTCGTAGCCGACGACGAGGACGATTTCGTCGGCGCCGGCGTCGATGGCGGCGTCGACGGTGTGTGCGGCGAGCGGACGATCCGCGACCGGTAACATCGGTTTCGGTACCGCCGCGGACAGCGGCCTGATTCTCGTCCCCTCACCTGCCGTGAGAACGACTGCTTTCATGACTTTGTGTATTCCGATTCGCCGGATAAATATACCGCAACTACTGCACTCGCGTGCGGATCGCCGTCACCGCCGCCGCCGACGAACGCCGATCGATTCGCAACGCGGATCCGTTGTCGGGTCGGCCGTTCCCGTTTCGACGGCTACCGACGGCCGCCGATCCTCGCTCCCGTTGTCCCCTGCGCTCGGGATCGAAGTTCGGCCTCGATCCGTCTGCGTTTCCCCGAAAAAACGACCCATTTCCGGACAGAAATATTGAATTTCGCGCTCGAGAGACGGTGACGACCACGAGAACCGAACGGTCACCGATCTTTACGTATTTCGCCTGAAATCAGCGACTAACCGATTCGAAACGAGTTATGCAGTCTATAGTAAATACCGTTCTGTGGCTACGGCCTGTTGATGTCGACGGAACCAACCGACGCCAAGTGGACGCCCATGACGTCCGGCCACCAGACGAGCAGCCCCCGATGTGTCAACTGCGGAAACCAGGTAACTCGCCAGTTTTCGCGCGTGTTCGGTGACAATCGAGACGTCGTCCACGCCTGTCCCGACTGTGCGACGTACCGCGAAATGAAAACGTCCGATTTCATCCCCGAGGAAGCCCGGTAGAACCTCGGCAGTCGTCGCCGATCCGGATCGAACGAACCCGTTCTTCGACTCTCCCGTTCGCTTCGACAAGCCCCCGGCACCGAACGGGACCCCGTTTCCGAACTGCACGTCGGCGACGAGCACAGCCAGCGACGGGCGGTCGAACTGGCGGCCGAATCGAACCGGCCGCTGGGGCGTGCGGAGCCGAACGGCCCGCTGGAGGCGCGAAAACGTCGAACTGCTGGACGAACCGCGACGTCGCGCTCCCGAGTCGGCGGCGGCCGTGAGTTCTCGCGTCGGTACGACCGTTGCTGTCCCGCTCAGGCTCGCCAGGCGGTCGCTCCCTCGGGACGGCCGTCCGAAGCGAGGTCCGCGTCTCTCGTGGCCGGCGAACTCCCGCCTTCGTTAGCACCCCCCTATATTTCTGAACGTTCGGAACGGTATATACGAACACGAGCGGACGAGGGAGTACGAAGATTCCGTATGAGTGCAACCGATCAGGATCACGATATCGACGAGGAAGCGGACCGTCACGTCTCGATCTCCGAGCTCTCGCCGAGCGCGAAGCTCGTCTACAAGGTCCTCGAGTACGAGGGATCGATGACCCAAGAGGAGATCGCGAGCGAGTCGCGACTCTGTTCACGGACCGTCCGGTACGCCCTGGGCAAGCTCGACGAACACGATCTCGTCGCCAGTCGCGTCTCGCTCGAGGACGCCAGAAAGTCGAAATACTGGATCGACGAGTGAGACCGGCCGCGAAAACGGTTCGGAACGGTTTCGACCCGATCGATCACCGCAGTTTCCGATACCGATCGACAACCAGGTCCAGCCCGAACGAGCCGGCGGTGATCTCGTAGTGGGTCTCGAGTCGCGGGTTGAACTTCGCTTTGTACCGATTGATGCTCGGAACCCCCGCGCCGACGAGATCGTAGCGCTCGCGACCCTCCCGGAGCCCGTCGCGCATCACGTGCCAGTCGAGCAGATCGTTGATCGGGAGGTCGACCTCGGTGTCGGGTTTGACGCCACCTTGCCACCGGTAGCGCGTCGAGTCGGACTCGACGACGAGAATGCCGCCGAGGAACTCCCCGTCGGTCCGGCAGACGTACGGTCGAATCGCGCCGTCGGGTAACCGATCGTAGGCCGACCGGGCGAACTCCGAGCTCAGGTGAAACGTCCGCCCCTGGTTCTCGTAACGATTCGAGACCTGTTCGACGATCCGCTCGACGTCGTCGACGTCGCCCTCTTCGACGACGTAGTCGGCCTCGTCGGCGTTCCGGACGTTGCTCCGTGCGTCACCGCTGAACCGTCCCAGCAACTCGTCTTCGTCTCCCTCGAGGTCGATGACGTACGTGTATCCCGGCGTCACGTCGTACCCGTTCCAGACGAACGGACGGACGTCGTCGAACTCGGCGGCGACGAACTTGCTGTACTGCGGGGAGAGTTCGTCGTCGATCCACTCGAGACAGCCCTCGAGAAATCGTTTGGTTCGTCTGTCCGCCTTTCGCTGTTTGAGCTTGTCGACGTTCAACAGCGACGGGCCGAGGTAACAGGACCACGATCGCGGGGCGGGGGAGAACGCGCCAGTGATCGGCCCCTTCCGGAGTTCGAACACCGGAAAGATCCCGACCGCTTCCTGTCCCTTGAAACCCGCCAACAGATGGGGTCTCGTTCCGGTCTCGTCCGCCTGCAGTCGGAGCGCCTCCGCGCGAAAGAACGGGTTCGTCCCGGGCGATCGCTCGACGTAGCGGTTCCACTCGTCGGCTTCGGTCCGCGGGTTGAACACGGTGATATCGACGCTCATAGATACCCGAGATCGGAGAGTCGGTCTTCGACGGCTCGATCGTCCGTCGCGGTGATCGGTGCCGGCTCGTACGCCGGATACTCGATCTCGTCGCTGTGGTCGACGATCGGCAGCGTGTCGCCGTCGAATCCGGCGTCGACCGGGACGTCGAACAGCGAACAGATCGTCGGCGCGACGTCGAATATCGTTGCGTCCTCGATCGAGGCCCCCTCGTCGAACGCCGGCCCCGCCGCGGCCACGACGCCCGTGCGCTTGTGGTTCCAGGGCTCCATCGGCTCGCCGAAGCGCTCGCTCCCGAGATCGGCCACGACCGCGGTGTCGAACGCCGCGGGAACGGTCACGACGTCCGGCGCGTCGTCGATACACGGCCCCTCGAAGTACGTCTCCCGCGGCTCGACGGCGTCGAACACCGGCTCGCCGTCGGGCGTGCGGACGGCCGACAATTCGTCGATGACCGCCTCGCGAACGTCGTCGTACTCGGATTGTGGAACCGTTCCCTCGGGCTCGCGCCCCTCGAGGTTGATCCGAACGCCGAGTTCGCTCTTCGATCGCATGTACACTCGCGAGTTGGGAAAGTCGACCTGCTCGCTCGCGGCCCGGATCGCGTCGTTGGGGATTCGCCGCCCGATCGGTTCCGTGAGTCCGACGCGATCGAGCACGCTCGCCACGCGCTGTGTCGTGAGTCCGACCGTCGCCGCCGCGTTCATCGCTTTTTCGAGCGGCCCCGTCCCGTGGTCGCCGGCGTCTTTCCCCTCGAGGAGATCGTTCTCCCAGCTACGCGACCAGTCCGGCATCCCTCGGCCGCCGCTTTTGGCCGTCAGTCGGCCGGTGTCCCGCAGGTACTCGTTGATCCTGAACTCCGGCCCCGATACGGGGCCAATGCCGTGGTCGCTGACGACGAGCACGTTGTCCGGTTCGGCGGCCTCGAGCGTCTCGTCGAGCTCCCGGTCGACCGCACGGTAGACGGCCTCGATCGCTTGCTCGTCTCCCGGACGCTCGTGGAAGACGCTGTCTGTCAGTTGAAACTGCAGGAAGCCGAACTCCGGATCCGTTCGCCGACAGAGGTACCGAAACGCCGCTGCGCGGCGCTCGATCGTTCGTTCGTAGCCCTGGATCGAACGATCAGGCGCGTCCGTGCTCTGGGGGTAAACGTGGTAGTCACCGCAGGTTCGTTTCACGTCGGCCAGGATTCCGTCCGGGTGACAGTCCGGATCTTCCGGTGCGGTCATCCCCGGAATCAGCGCGCCGTCGAACGCTCGAGCGGGGTGGGTGACGGGGACGTTGACGACGACGCTCGAGATGCCGTGTTCGCTCAACAACTCCCAGACGGATCGCTCTCGAACGTGGGTCGAGTTCACGACGTTCCAGTCGTAGCCGTCGAACGAGAGGAAATCGTAGACACCGTGTTTGCCCGGGTTTTTCCCGGTGTAGATCGAGGGCCAGGCGCTCGCCGTCCAGGGCGGGATCTGGGACTCGAGCGGCCCGCTGACGCCGCTTTCGAACAGCCGCTCCAGCGTGGGCGTCGCACCCGACTCGAACAGCGGCTCGAGCACCGGTCGGTAGCCGGCGTCGATCCCGACGACGAGCAGACGGAGATCGGTTTCGTCGGTCGTTTCTTCCATAATCGACCGGTTCATTCGTCTCCGCTTTGTTATGCGACTACTTGGGGGCTGTAAGCCGCCGCTTCAGGTTCGACCGGGATCCCGGCTCGAGTGCCGCCGATCGCCGTCCGTGGCTGTAAGCCGCGGTTGCCCATCCGTCGGCTCCCGTACCGACCGCGGTCAGTCGGCCGTCGTCACCAGCGCGAGTTTTGACCGAACGTCGTCCGTGAGTCCGTATCGCCGTCGGTCGCTTCGATCGAGGACGGATTCGCTTCGCAGCTCCGAGAGCAGGCTCTGGACCGCGACCGTCGAGCGATCCACGCGCGCCGCGAGCGCATCGACCGTCATCGGCCCCTCCCGGGCGAGGACGACCAGCGCGTGGGCCGCCGTCTCGAGCGAACACTGCGAGCGCTCGCTGGCTCGATCGACCCGGCCGACGATGCCGGCCGTCTCGAGGTAGTCGACGTACTCCTCTCGATCGTTCGCGACGACCACCTCCGTTCGTTCGTTCGGCTCGTCGACGCTCGCGTACCCGAACTCGTACCCCTCGCCGTCGCCGTGAACGATCGAACCGTCGCCCGCAGCGTCGTCCGCTCGCGTGGGTTCGTCCCCGTCGGTCGACTCGTCCGCACCGTCCGTCTCCTCGGCCGCATGCAGTTCGCTTTCGAGCTCGGAGATTCGGCGGCGAAGACGTTCCGTCTCCGTGCGAAAACGGGTGACGTCCTGGGACCGGGACTCGAGGTCCGCCTCGAGCGTCTCGATTCGCTCCTCTCGCTCCGCGAGTTCGTCGGCCAGTTCGTCGCGTTCTGCCTCGAGTTCGACAACCTCCTCGTGGAGCCGTCGGAGCTCCTCGTCGGCACCCGGAAGCTGGGACTGGACGGTACTGGGGTTACTGAGCGCGTCGGCCATCTGCTTGGCAGCGCTCGAGACGTCGCGGGCCGACTCGAGTTCGTCCTCCAGGGTTTCGATCCGTTTCTCTTTCTTCTCGAGTTCGTTTTCGAGCTCGTGAATCCGGTCCTGTTTGCGTTCCTTTCGTTCGGAGATCTCCTCGAGATCGCCGACGAGCGCGTCCGATACGGACTTGAGCTCCGGTCGTTCGAAGTCGTCGAGACCGGGCGTCGCGCCGGCGTCGAACGTCCGCTTGCGGCGGAACTGGACCTTGCGAACGTCGGCTTCCGTCCAGTCGGTCTGGACGAACGCCTGTCCGTCGTTCAGATCGGAGACGAGCTCGGCGTACTCGGTGTCGATGATCCGGCCGACGACGTTCGTGTCGTTCTCCCAGGTGAGCCGGTGCCAGACGAGCCAGTTCGCCTGCGTGATGAAGTCCTTCTTGACGTCTGCAGGGCGCTGGCTGATGCCGAGGATGCCGAGCCCGTGTTTCCGCCCGCGCTTGCCGATCTTTATCAACAGCTTGCCGGTTTCGCCGACGCCACCGCCTTCGGGAATGTACTCGTGAACCTCCTCGACGACGAGCAGGAACGGCTTCTTGAGCTTTTTTTCCTTGACGAACAGCTGTCGCGCGATTTCGCGGATGAGTTCGTTCGCCACCTCCTCGTCGAGGTAGCCCGAGACGTCCAGGATCACCGGAACGTTCTCCTCGAGTGCGAGCGTCGCCATCTGTTCGGCGTGCTCCGGGCCGATCTGGATGTCGCACTCCTCGTCGGCGCCCGCGTGAAGCATCTCGTACTCCTCTTTCAGTCCGTAGTACTCGCCGTCGGTGTCGACGATGAGCAGGGGAAAGCCGGCCTCGAGCAACTCCTCGGCGATGACCGAGGCGGTGTTGGACTTGCCGGATCCCGACTTGCCGGTGACGAACCCGCGTCCGGTCAACAACTCGACGACGGGCAGAGAGAGGTCCGTTCCGTCGTCTCGCTCGCCGACGAGAACTTCTCGCTGGTCGCTCACCGCGACCTCACCTCGAGTGGGGCCACTTCGTTCATGCTACAAGAGTTCGAAGCAGATACCTTGAAGATTGGCCCCGATCGAATCCATCGGTCGGTGCGAACGAGGGGTGCGATGACTCGGGGCGAACTACCGTCGTGGTAGTTGTGCGCACACCTGGGAAACGGTTATGTCAATTGCGATCCGTCGTTGACGTAGGTTCCTCGACCGATGATCACGACCACCCCGCGTGCCCACCTCGCGTCCGCCCCTCACCTCGAAGCGGGCGGTTTCTGGCGTCCGCGCGGTGGGTCCGGAATCGGATCCGCTGGTCGTGGCCGGTATCCGCGTTCGAGCGCGGATCCGAAGTCGGTCGAGATCGGATCCGTCCGCGCCGCGTAAGTCGCCTCCGGCCGGACGGTTCCGCGTTTCGTTTTCGGGACCCGACGATTCGATCCCGTTTCTGAACGTCGACGCCGTCCGGCCAGCGACGACCGCGCACCCCCGTGGTGTACCGGCCAACACGCGGACTCGTCGACCGTCGCAGCCCTCGAAATCGTCCGACGTCGGCGGGTTCGAGCGTCGAGTTCGACTCTCGATGGGGGTGGTTATGAACGATCCAGACCTCCGCGTCGTCGCGACGCTCGCCGTTCGCGTCCCCCTGGGCGCGACCGGCGACCTGACCGAGGGCGCCGTTCGAATCGTCGAACGAGTCGACGCCGTCAGCGCCGTGACCGTCGTCGCCGTCCGACGCGTCGCTCCCGGACTGAACGACACCACCGTCGAGCTCGAGGTCCTGCTCACGCTCGAGCGCGAGGACGCGGGTGCCGACGACGCGCTCGCGAGACGTCGACTCGAGGCCGGCGTCGGCGTCGAAGCCGTAACCGACGTCGAGACCGTCGAACCGGACGCGCCGCCGGTGGCGTAGGGCGGACGTTCGACTCCGTGACCGATCGACTCACTCTCCTTCGGCGGGCTCGAGCGTCCGCTCGCGCACCGTCATCCCCTTTCGGCCGAGGTGCTGGAGCTGTCGGCGCGCGAAGTCCTCCTCGCGGGAACCCCGCGTCGCGAGCACGTAGACGAGCGCGCCGCCGGCCGGCCGCATCGTTCGGCCCGCTCGCTGGGTTCCCTGGCGGCGCGATCCGCCGAGTCCCGAGGCGACGACCGCGAGATCGGCGGTCGGGAGGTCGATGCCCTCGTCGCCGACCCGCGAGACGACCAGCAGGTCGCGTTCGTCGCGTCTGAACTCCTCGAGGAGCCGCCGGCGCTCGTGGTGTGGCGTCTCGCCGCTGAGGAAGGGGACCCCGAGCGCGTCGGCGATTTCTCGGCCCTGTTCGAGGTAATCCACGAAGACGAGCGCCTTCGAGTCGGGATGTGACGACAGCAGGTACCGCACCTCCTCGAGCTTCCCCCGATTCTGCGCGGCGATCCGGTACTTCTCGCGACCCTCCGCGGAGACGTAGGCGTTTCGCTGCTCGTCGTCGCCCCACGGCACGTACCTGATCTCGAGTTCCGGTTCGGCGACGAAGCCGGCGTCGAACAGCGCCTGCCAGTCGGTGCCGATCGGCGGGCCGACGAGCGTGAAGATCTCGGTCTGGCGGTCGTCCTCCCGGATCGGCGAGGCCGACAGGCCGAGCCGATGGCGCGATTGCAGGTGCGTGCTCCGCCGGTAGACGTCCGAGGGGACGTGCTGGCACTCGTCGAAGATCACCAACCCCCACTCGCGGTCGTCGAACAGCGACCGGTGACGGTCCATCCCGGCGATCTGGTAGGTCGCGATCGTCACCGGCCTGACCTCCTTTCGGCCGCCGTGATACTGGCCGATCTGTCCCGGCTCGAGGCTGGTGTACTCCGCGACGGCGTCCGCCCACTGGCGGGCGAGGTCGCGACTGGGGACGAGAACGAGCGTCTCCCCTTCGACGTGGGCCATCGCGCCCATCGCGGCGACGGTCTTGCCGCTGCCGGGCGGACCGACGAAGACCCCCTCGCCGGCCTCCGCGAAGCGGTCGACCCAGGTCCGCTGGTAGTCGCGCAGGGAAACCCGGAGGTCGATCGGTAGCGCCTCGCCGGCGTCGAGGTCTCGGTGATCCTGGACGGGGTAACCGGCTTCGTAGAGCAGCCGCTTGATCGCCGCCTCCGATCCCTCCCGGACCCAGTCTTCGGTCTCGGAGATCGGCGCGTGAACGTGGTCTTCGTCCAGCTTCTGACGCGCGACGTTTCCCATCACCTCCGGACTCTTCGCCTCGAGGACGGTGTATCCGTCCTCGTGGGTCGTCAGTCGGAACTGGTGGGCACGATCCCACTGGCTGTGAACCCACTCCTCGAGGGACTCCGAGCGCTCTCCGAGCGCCTGGCGCATCGTCCGCGCCAGCGCGTCGAACGACTCGTGTGGGGCCTGCCAGACGTCTTCGGGACGGACGACGTACCGGTATCCCCGTTCGCCGTTGGCGTCGGCCAGATGCGCGAACTGCGACAGTTGCGCGCGCGTAAACTGATCCGGTCGGTCGACGACGATCTCACGCCGTTTTGGAAAGACCACGACCCGCTCGCGATCGGTCAGATCCTCGAGTTCGCTCGGATACCAGACGACCGGATCCGTCGACACCGAGAGACGCTCGAGTTCGCCCCGATCCGCGAGGGCGTCGAGGTCGCGGCTGACGGACTCGTGGGGTCGCTCGAGCGTACGCGCGACCGCGCCGGCGGTGAGGACCGGTCGCCCCTCCCGCTGGCACGCGTCGTGAAACTCCGCGAGCGTCACCCTCCGGTCGTCGTCTCGTCGCTCGGCGTTCCGTTCGGCGACGGTCCGGGATTCGTCGTCCACTTCGCTCCCGTCGTCACTATCGGCGGCGGCGAACTCTTCGGCGTCGGTGTTCGGCTCGCGTTCGTCGGTCACTGTCGGGTCGTAGCGTCGAGGGAAGTAAACCGATTTCGCTCGGGCGGGGACCGATCGCGCTCTGTCGGACGATCCTCGGCCGACCACGCCGGCTCGTACGGATCGATTCGCGCCGAGCGTGACTGAATTATCGTCGAACTGTAACGAACTGGTAATCAGAACCGGAGTTAAGTAGGCGTCCGGCTATCGCTTCCGGTATGTCGACCGTATCCTCCGAAGTGGACGGCCTGGACGGTCCGATGCGCACCCTGCGCGAGCGCTACGAGTCCGGCCTGTGGACCGCGATGGATCGCCTCGGAATCGCAGCGAGCGTCGAGCGAAAGATACTGGCGGCGGTGGTGCTCCAGTTTCTGTCCACGCTCGCGGTGTTCGCGTTGCCGATCGCGTTTATGGGGCCGCGGGAGGCGATCGCGGTCTTTCCCGGGACACAGATCGCACTTACCGCGGTCGTCTTCGTTCTCGCGGTGCTCGCGTTTACGAATACGCTCTTAATCGCCAGACGCGATCTCGTCGTACCGTTACGTGACGTGCGGCAGATCGCCGACGACGTCGCGAGCGGCCGACTCGAGAACCGGCCGACGAAATCGACTCAACCGGACGAAATCGGCGACCTTCAGCGGTCGTTCGTCGAGATGCACGGGGTTCTGGCGACCGTCGCAGCGCAGGCCGACGCGCTCGCCCGCGAGTCGTTCGACGACGAGGTGCTCGCAGAGCCCGTCCCGGGGGAGTTCGGCGATTCGCTCGAGGGAATGCGGGCGGGGCTTCGGAACCGGATCGACGAACTCGAGGAGAGCCGCCGGCGGATCGCTCGCCAGCGCGAGGACGTAGAACGGCGCAACGAGGCGCTCGAGGCGGACGCAGAACGGATACGGACGGTGCTCGACCGGTGCGCGGACGGCGATTTCACCCACCGCGTGTCGATCGAGAGCGACCACGAGGCGATGGACGCGATCGCGACGGGACTGAACGCGATGCTCGACGACGTCGAAACCACGGTGCGGACGGTTCAGACCGTCGCGAGCGACGTCGAAGCGGTCGGCCGAGAGGTGTCGGCGAGCGTGGCGGAGATCGAGCAAGCGAGCGAGGAGGTCAGCCGATCCGCCGACGAGATTTCGGTCGCGACAGACGAGCAGAACACCCGTTTCGAGGAGGTGCTGGGAGAGATGAGCGATCTGTCGGCGACGATCGAGGAGATCGCGTCGACGGCCGACGGCGTCGCCGACGTCTCGGCCGAGGCCGCAGACCGTGCGAGATCGGGCCGCGACAGCGCCGACGAGGCGCTCGACGAACTCGACCGCATCGAACGCCGCTCGGCGCGGATCGTCGACCGAATCGAACGCCTCGCCGAAGAACTGGACGCGGTCACCGAAGTGGTCGAACTGATCGACGAGATAGCCGAGGAGACGAACCTGCTCGCGGTCAACGCCTCGATCGAGGCGGCCCGTGCTACCGGCGACGGAAAGCGCTTCGCCGTCGTCGCCAACGAGATCAAAACGCTCTCGACGGAGACCGCCGACGCGACTACCGAGGTCGAGAAACTGATGGGGAGCGTACAGACGTCCGCCGGGGACGCCGTCGAAGAGATCCGGTCGATGCAACGCGACGTGACGGACGGCGTCGAGACGATCGAGGCGAGCCTGGCGAGCCTCGAGGAGATTGCCGACCGCGTCGACGAAGCGAACGAGGGCGTTCAGTCGATCGACGAGGCGACGGACGAGCAAGCGCGCTCGAGCCAGCAGGTCGTCGCGATGGTCGACGAGGCGACCGAACGCAGCGAGCGGACGCTTCGGGAGACCAGCAGCGTCGCAGCCGCCGTCGAGGAACAGACCGCAACGATCTCGGAGGTGTCGAACTCGTCGCGATCGCTCGCGGAGAAAGCGACCGCGCTCCACGATCAGCTCGAGTCGTTTACGGTTCGACGGTAACCGCTGCGAACGACCCCCGCTCGCGGCCCCGACTCGAGCCCGACACTATATGCCGGTCGACGGCGTACGTACTGGTATGTTCCGTGCGATCCTCCCGGAGGGTCAGATCGTCTGCGAGCGATACGACCGCACCGAGAAAGGGCTCGAACTGTACGACGGCGACGACGAGTTCATCGCGTTCGTCCCGTACGCGAACCTTCACGCGCTCGTCGACGAGGAAGTGTACGGCGGAGACGAGCGGTCGATCATGTAGCCGGCGCCTGATCGATCGCGTCGAGTTGCTCCCGGTATCTGTTTCTGACCGTGACGACGGTCGTCTGTGCGGTGTCGGCGACTGCGCGCTGTGGAATCGTCTCGTCACAGAGCAAGCCGGCGGCGTAGATCGCCGCCGCGGCGAATCCCGTGGGCGATTTCCCCGAGTGAAGCCCCTGTTCGGTCGTCCGATCGATGATCTCGATCGCTTTCGTCTCGACGTCTTTGTCCACGTCGAGTTCGGAACAGAACCGCGGGACGAACTGGCGGGGATTCGTCGGCTCCAGATTGATGTCGAGTTCGTCCGCGATGTACCGGTACGTTCGGCCGATCTCGCGCTGGTCGACCCGGGAGACGGCCGTCACTTCCTCGAGACTCCGCGGAATGTCCTCTTTGCGGCAGGCGGTGTAGAGCGCGCTGGTGGCGACGCCCTCGATCGAGCGCCCCCTGATGAGATCCTGCTCGAGCGCACGGCGGTAAATGACGCTTGCAGTTTCTTTCACCGGTTTGGGAACGCCGAGCGCGCTGACCATTCGATCGATCTCGGAGAGCGCGTACTTGAGATTTCGTTCGCCGGCGTTTTTCGTCCGGATCCGTTCCTGCCAGACGCGCAGTCGGTGGATCTGGCCGTGCTTTTCGGCCGACATCGAGTGGCCGTTCGCATCCCTGTTTCGCCAGTCGATCGTCGTCGTCAGTCCCCTGTCGTGCATCGATTGTGTGAGGGGTGCGCCCACGCGCGAGAGTTCGTCGTGTTCCTGGGCGTTGAACGCACGCCATTCGGGGCCGTAATCGATGGGGTCCTCGGTGAGGACGAGTCCACACTCTTTGCAGACTCGTTCCCCACGATCGGGATCGTGAACGATCGTCTCGGTTTCGCAGTCGGGACAGCGCTCGGCGTCCGTTTGCTGGGTTTCGCGTCTGGTAGTATCGGTGATGGACTGCGTCATCAGTACGGGACGAAGCCGTGCCGGCACTGTAAGGTGTTCACATGGTTTCGGAGGAAACTGTGACTTACGCAGCCAATCGCCGTCACCCAAAGAGGGAGACGAGAAAGGTGACACGAAACGTCCCACCCGCCTGCTCGAGGCGGTCACCGATCGTGTCGAGACCGTGTCCCATCGGTCGTGTCCGGGCAAAGCGATGCGCGTTCGATCGCTTCGACCCACCGTGTACGACGTGAACGTTACACATCAAACGCAACTATCGTTTCGCGACGAACGACCCGTAAATCGAGGGTTCATCGCGTAAATCTCTCTTTCGCTGGCAAACCGACGCTCGAATTTATGTCGCTGGAGTCGAATGTCTTACCAGTCCCGTGTTGGCGACGTGTTCCGCGAACGGAGAACGAACGGCTGCCATCCGTCGGTCCGTACGCCGTCGATATTGCCGAACAATCGACCGATACCGACCGGCCAGCGCGAGCGGCGGCTGGCGGTGGCATCGGACTCGCACCGGCTCCCGTTCGTCGCCGGCTCGAAGTCGATCCGTACCTCCTTTGCAGCCGGTGCAAAACGTGACCGTGTTTAAGAGAGTCACTGTTGGTGTACAAGGTGGTGTGTCAATCGTGACTGCGAACCGCCGTTCGAGAGTACATCGGTCCCTGGCTGCCCGAAATCCCGGGAGCGAGCCGTTCGTTCGTGTCGAAGGGGAATTCGGCACCAGTATGCGACCGCCAGCTGGAGGGACGAAATAATGTCCTCGATCGATACTTCACTTCCCGACGAAATCGCCTCTTCGGTTTCCGACTCTGCGGACGACGAGGGGCTCTCGAAGGACGTGATTTTCGAACTCCTGAAGAACCGTCGCCGCAGAGAAGTGCTCGCGTACTTGCTCGAGGCCGAAGAAACAGTAACCCTGGGAGAGCTCGCCGAACAGATCGCCGCATGGGAAAACGATACCGAGGTCAACGCTCTCAGTTCCGATCAACGTAAACGGGTGTACGTCGCACTTTATCAGACCCACCTGCCGAAGATGGACGACGCGGGCATCGTCGAGTACGATCAGGACCGCGGTTTGATCACCCTCTCCGACAACGCCGATCTGTTGATGATGTATCTCGATACCGACTCGCATCAGCAGGATCGCTGGGACCGCTGGTACGGTGCGGTGAGCGTCGTCGGCGTCGCACTCATTGCCGCCGCATTTCTGAGCGTTCCACCGATCTCTGCCGTACCGACGCTCGCCATCGCTGGCGTCGTCGTCGTCGCGTTCTTCGCGCTCTCGATCGCCCACGCCGTGATCAATCGACAGCAAGAACGCTCCGTCAACGGAAAGCTCTCGCGGATCGAGTAACTGACGCAGTATCTTTCTGAGGCGTTTCGTCGTACTGTTTATCCGTTTCGGACAAATACGAATCGGGTTCTTCAATACGAGAAGGACTTTTATCCACCCCGTCCGTAGTGGCGGTTGGCTCCCGGCGACCGTCATCCAGTACCGGAACAGTTCGCGTGCCAGCTTGCTGTTCTCGGCGCGGGAGCCATCTTCTCTCGAGACGATCGCCGCTACTGTTCGCGAGCGTTGTACTGAACGTCGACGGATGCACGTCCGAACAGTCTGAACGATTCGATCTCGCCGTCGAACCAGTAGGCGGTACGTTCGTCGTCGACGACGCCGCGGACGACGCCGTCTTCGATCACGGCGTCGTCGACCGACGCGTCGTCGTACGTGGACGTCACGACGGCTCCGCTCGTCTCGAACGAGTACGTGCTCGGTCCGTCGGCGTCGGTTCCGTCGATGACGAGCGCGTGGGGCAACAGTTCGTGGTCGCCGTAGTCGTCCGGATCGATCGGTTCACCGTCGAGGCTGATCTCGGCTTCTCCGTCGATAACGGTCACGTCGGTCAGCGCACCCGAAAACCTGAACGTCTCACTTCCGTCCGTGATCGAACGTTGGACGGTCGTTCCGGAAACCGCCGTCGTCTCGTCCGCCGGATTCTCGTCGGACTCGAGTTCGATCTCGCCGTCGACCGTAACTTCGAAACTCGCCGGACCGTCGCGGCTCGTCACCTCCAGGACGTGTGGCCGGTCGACCCCGTAGTCGGTCGGATCGACGACCTCACCGTCGACGAACACGGTCGCCGGGCCGTCGACCGTCAACTGCTCGAGGTCACCGCTGAACCGGAACGCGTCCTTCCAGTCGGCGACCACGCCGTGGACGAACTCGCCGTCGATCACGTCCTCGTCGTCGATCGACGCGCCCTCGTCCGTCGACTTCTCGACCGAACCGCTAACTTCGAACTCGTAGCGGGTCACGCCGGCTGGATCGCCGTCGAACAGGATCAGGTGTTCGAGCGGACCGTCGTCGTCCTCGGCGTCCGTCGGCGCGTCCGTGTCGGCCGTAGTACCCTTCGAGCCGGCCGCGGCTTCCTCGGGCGAGGTCGGGACGCCCTCCGGAACGGAGAGGTCCGGATCGCTCGAGACGTTCGAACGGTTGAGACCGCCTCCCTGGACGGTTCCTCGAATGGCTCCGCCGGTCATCCGGGCCGTCGCGTTCCCGCGCAGCACCATCGCGTAGGGGTACGACCCGCTCGCGACGTTCGAGTCGTCGATCCGAACCGTGTTACCGGGCCAGACCCACACCGGCCGACCGGCGTCCTCGACGTAGCCGCCCCAGCCCGGGCCGTAGTCGGTGTCGTCATTGTACGCCACGCAGTCGACGATGGCGTCTCGGCCGCCAGCGACCCGGTAGGTACTCACCCCGTTGTTCTTGCCGTAACAGTGCTCGAAGCGGACGGAGCCGCCGCTGGCCGTGTTCGAGCAGTAGAAACCGTTGTTCGGCCATCCCTGGACGTTGCAGTACCGAAACGTGACGTCGCAGGAGGCGTTCCGGTGGTAGAACACCGCGCCGGGTCCGTGGACGAAGCTCTCGCCCTCTTTGGTCGATCCGTCGCCGAGGTAAACGTTCTCGATCAGGACGTCGCCGCTTGCTGCGCTGATGGAGATCATGAAGCCGTCGCCGCGGTGGAGCCCCCTGAATCCGACGTTCCGGATCACGGAGTTACCCCCCTCGACGAGCAACAGAACGCTGTTGCCGTTGGTGAGATCGAACAGCTTGTTCTCGTAGGTCTCGCCCCGCCCGATCCTGATGACCTGGCCGCGGGCGGTGATCTCCTCGTAGTCGTCCCCGCCGGCGCTCGTCACGCTCGAGAGCGTGGCGGCCGCCGTCGTCACGCCGGCGAGCGTCATGTACGAACGTCGCCCCAGTAACCCGGAATTACCAGTCTCACCGTCGTCTTCCGGTGCGTCCTCGTCATCGTCGACGGAACGCGCTTCGTCCAGTACCGAAGGTTCGCGTGCCATGCAATGCGAGTAATCCGATACTACCCGTATAAACTTTCCCCTATGAAAAGTATAAAATTAACATATTGTAGCTATTACCTGAACGAACGTTCAGGAAGTCAACGGTGTTTTTCATCGAAAGAAAGACGACGATTCGACTTGCGTCGGGCGAGTAATACCGTATTACCGTCAGTGCGAGGTCGACATCGGCCGGTAATACCGAATTACCGGCCGGCGGTCGTGACGGTCGCCACCGATAGACTGTGATCGAATCGTGGCGGAATCCGAGCCGGCTCGAGTTGGTGACCGATGCAATCACCGTTCGTCAGCGCCACACAACCGCGGGCGGCCAGCAGTCGTGACGGTAGAGCAAGCCGTGTGACCCGAACCGCGCGGTTCGGCGAACGGGCCGAGCGTCTCGGGAATTCGAACGAAAACGCGGTGGAAAACGAATCGAGCGAGACACCAGCGAGAACGGAGGACGAGGTTGCGAGAGAACGGAGCCGCGATGCGTCAACGGGGGAGGACGGTGCGTCGGGGGGTCCGGAGGGGAACGCGCCAGCGGGGAACGTGGCGGAGTCGGTTCGGTTTCGGGGGGCCTCGAGTCGCTAGGTATCGGAGCCGGCGGCGGCTTCCTCGGCCGAGGTCGGAACTCCGCTCGGAACGTAGGCCTCGGGGTCGGTTCCGACGTCGTCCTCGAGCTGGACGGACGATCCGTCGTGTTCGCCGATGCCGGCTGCGTCGTCGTAGTCGGTGTCGCGGACGACGACCGTGGTCGCTTGTCCGTTCGCGCCGGCGTCGATCGCGACGTTTCGACCGTTCATCTCGAGCTGGCAGTTCTCGACTTCGACGGTGCCCGGTGCCCAGGCCCAGATTCCGCGTCCGTCGTAGTCGTCCTCGTCGACGTAGACACAGGAGTTGGTCACCTTGCTCCCCTCGGTGGCGAGCCGGAAGTGAGAAACGTAACAGTTCGCGGCGAAACACCGATCGACGTGGATGGTCCCCCCACCCGCGTTTCCGGGCGCCGACGCGTAGATCGCGTTGTCCGCGAAGCCCTGAACGTTGACGTTCCGGAAGTCGACGTGACCCGCGTGATCGGGGTCAACCCAGAACGCAGTCTGACCGTGACCCGACGAACTGCCGTTTCGGCTGTCGGAGCCGTCGCCGAGGTAGACGTTCTCGACCGTACTCGAGCCGCCGGCGTCGGAGATGCCGAACGTCGCGGAGCCGGCACCGGAGGTGTTCTCACCCTCGAAGCCGACGTTGCGGATCGTCCAGTCGCTGCCGTGGGCCGTGACGACGACGTCCTGACCCGTGGTCATGTCGATCAGCTTGTTCTCCCAGGTCTCGCCGGACTCGACGGTGATCGTCTGGTTCTGCGCTTCGATTACCTCGTAGTCGTCCGCGGCCGCGACGGTACCGGCCGCACCGAGCGACGTCGCGGCGGTCGCCACCGCGGCGAGCGAGCGAACGTAGTTTCGTCGGCTTAATCCGGAATTACGACCTGTAGTCGGAGATGTGTCCGTCTCGGACGTACGGGGATTCTGCGCCATACACCTGGGTAACAAGAGCTTACACTCATAAACTTTTCCTTGGCCCTATGAGTTGAATTTACTGAAATACTTCAAATCACTTTCGAAGCAATCAGAACCTATGATCGATCGTGTCCGAAGATACGAACGAATACCGTCCCGAAAACGATCGTCGCAAGGGAGTATTTCGGGAGAAAAATTCGATTACCGGGTTCGAAACGCGGTTCGAGGGTCGAAAGCCGGCCGTCGAACGCTACCAGCTATCCTGCTCGGCGAACGTGATCGACCAGATCGACGGATCGGTTACGGCGAGTCCGCCGACGGTCCACTCGTGGCCCCGTCGTCGGCGAGGGGGTACGTGACCTGCGTCGTCCGAGTGGTGATGCGCGCGATCGGAGCCAACTCGTCCGAGAGGAAGCCGAACTGCCGGAGGAATTTCGACGGAACGAGCCGACCGCTCGCGGCGAGGAGGTCGGCGTCGCGGTGATCGTCGACGATTCGCTCGAGGATCGTTCCCGGAACCGCGCGATTCACGAGCGAAACGAACCGCTCGGTCGGAATCCCGTCGAACCGATCGACGGTGACGGCGGCGGCTCGCCTTCCGAGTCGTTCTCGCGCACTGAAGGTACGCGCGTGCGAACGGACGCGCGGATCGCGACAGCGTCGACGACCAACCGTCCCCGTCGATCAGCGCGTCGGGTCGTTGCACCCGGTAGAACGTCGCCACCTCCTGGACGATCCGCCAGCCGCGTTTGTGGCTGCCCGACCGCGTCGCCTCGTTCGGAACGTTGAAAAACAGCGCCGGCTCTCGGTCGCGGTAGTACCCTTTGAGTCGTTCTCGGCTCGCGTCGGAGCGGCCGACGCCGCTCGGTCGCGATAGTGTCGGGACCACCGAGGACCCCCGTCAGATCCAGCACGCGCACGTCGTCGAGGGCGGGCACTGTCGTATCACGCTCGAATACGATCTCGCTCTTTGTCATGGGGGCTGTGTAGCCTGAAGGCACGACTCACTCGTCGCTAGCGATTGCGTACATCTCGAACTCGTCGTTGGAGATCACCTTGTCGGCTGTCGGCTCTCCCTGGAGTCCCGCGAGCGACTCCTCGCTGTAGTGAAGCTCCTGATAGACGTCCACCTCCCTCGTCACGTCGTACTCGGTGACGACGAGGTAGTAATCAATTCCGTGATATGCACCGCTGTAGTTCCCCGCTTCGAACGCCTCCGGATCGACCTCGCCAGTCGCGACCGTGGCACCGCTCAGAGTCTCCTCACCCTCGAGCCCGTGGAGTCCGTGATCGTACCGGTACGGATCGTAGCCGAGGCCGGCGTGGGGTCGGTCGTCGACGCCGTGTTCGAATCCAGACTCGTAACCGCTGAACTTCTGGTCGGTCACGTGCTGGCCGGGGCTGTAGATCAGCGGCGAAGCGTAGACGGTCGCCAGTCCGAGGACGAGCAACGCACCGACGAAAACCGCGGCAACCGTGGTTGCCCCAGGCCTCGTGATCACGCCCGAGAGGCCGCCGAACAGGTGCGCGAGCGCGATCCCGGCCAGAATCGTCAGGAGCACGTAGATGAACCCGACCTGGCGAAACGCCATCGTCGGCGTTCCGACGAAGTAGACGAGGAAGATGACGCCGAGCGGAATCAGCCCGATTCCGAAGTACGTGACGAACGACGCGGCTTCTCGATCCAGACTCGTCCGTCCGAGCCAGACCGCGAGAACGAAGAGACCGGCAACGATGCCGATTATCGCCGCGTCGAGAAACATCACGACGAATAGCTCCGCGAGGCTACCGCCGATCTCCGCCAGCGACGCTCCGCGCTGGTCGACCTCGGCTCCCGCGCCCACGTCCTCGATGAAGACCCCTTCGATCATGTTGACGAACGCGGTCCTGAACCGCTCGTTGGCCATCGTCCAGACCGTGAACATACTTCCGAGCACGACCGTCTGTGCGTACATCGTCGGCTGCTCGAGCACCGGATGGTCGTCAAGCCGCCGGTGGGCGAGAAGCTGTACGCCGGCGATCGCTCCCGCGAGAACGACGACGTTGATCATCTGCTGGGGATGAACGACCAGGAGGACGATCGCGGTGAGATAAATGAGGACGCTGAACGGCGAGAGGCCGAACGGGAGGCGTTCGATCGTCGATCGCCGCCCGAGGTACGCGACGAACGCGAAGACGACGACGGGGACCAGAAACAGCGCGTTCGAGTTGGAGTGAATGCCCATGTGCGTCGCGACGTTGTTGACCGGCAGCACCATCCAGGAGACGATCGCCGCGAAGCCGACGGCCGCGGGGGTACCGGTTACGTCCCTGACGATCAGCGGAACGAAGATCAGAAACGGAAGGAACAGAACGACGACGGTCACGAGCAACGCACGCTCGAGGGGGATTCCGCCGAGGAAGTGAAGGGCGATTCCGAGCGAGTGGACGCCCGGATAGATCAACTCGTGCGGGAGTAACTCGCCGCCAACGATGTCTCGCGTCCATCCGAGGTGCGTCAACGCGTCGCCCATCCCCGAAAAGCGGTAGTTTCTGAGCACGGGTAGGCTGACGATCGACGTGACCGTCAACGCACCCAGCGCCATTCCGAGCGTCTGGAAGCGACCGCGACAGCCGAGCGTCGTCGCGACCGCGAGCGAAAGCGCCAGCGCGAACGCCACCCACACTCCGCCGGGCGTTGCCGCGTACACCGACGCCTCGTAGGCCGTCGCCGGATTCGCTCGGGCGAACAGCACGCCGATCGCGAGCGCGAAAAACCCGACGGCGAGCGCGCCGTTCACAGTCGCACGTTTCATGGTACTCCGTCGCGAGAATCGGTCGGTCGCGGTTCGATACGCATGACTTGCGAACGCTTCACCGAAGCCGACGTTTGTTATTGAGAACTTATTCTCCCCGATGTTATCTTCGAAGTCGGTTGCGTAATTATGGTTCGGTGACGGTATCTGCGCCGCGATCCTCGGACGAGGTCGAACCGGCGAATCGACGAACGTCGAACGACAACCTCGAGACTCACGTCGGGTAAGACGGCCGTACAGCGCCGGCCGTCCGGAGTACTCGAGAGGCCGTTTCGGCCTGGGCGATCGATCGTTCCGTTCGGCTGGCTGGTACGGACGGCTTTCGCGTTCTCCGTCCGATCAACGGTTGCGCCGATTTTTGTGCGCGTCCGGAATACTCGAGTCGACGGCCACCGCCGTTTTCACGACCATGTCAACAATCGTCATCGATCGGATCACGGTGCGGGAGAACACGCTCGAGTGCGAAATTCGTCCGTCGGCGGACGTCGCCCGGTTTTTTTCGGGGGAGACGTTCGTCACCAGCTACGACCGGTCGATCGAGGACGTTCCCGAGGGAATTCTCGCGATTCCCGTCCTCGCGAACGTCTGCCCGGTCGCGTGGGCGAACGGAGCCGACGTCTACGTCGACGAGGTGGACGCGTCGTTCGCCCGCGCGCTCGAGGACGTAAAGGCGTCGCTGCTCGGGATGTACGACTTCCTCGAGGGCGGAACGCTCTACGCCCGTCGAACGATCGAACCGAAGCCGGCCGCGGAATCGATCGACGGTGCGGAGAGTGAAAGCGCCCTCCTCTTTACCGGCGGCGTCGATTCGACGTGTTCGTACGTCCGCCACCGCGACGAGGAGCCGGCGCTCGTGAGCATCCGTGGTTGGACGATCACGCCCGACCGGGCGGACGACCGGAAGTGGGACGACCTCCGAAACCGCGTCGAGTCGTTCGCCGACGAGCGAGGACTCGAGACGGCCTTCGTCGAATCGAACGTTCTGTCGGCGCTCGACCATCCGATGTTGCTCGCCCACTACAAACGCCACGTCGACGGCGCGTGGTACAGCTCCGTCGGTCACGGGCTCGGATTGCTTGGACTCTGTGCGCCGATGGCGTACGCTCGAGGGATCGGCGACCTCTACGTCGCCGCGACCCACTGGGACGGGATCGACCTCGAGTGGGGCTCTCGGCCGGACATCGACGACAACGTCCGCTGGAGCGGAACGCGGTGTCATCACGATGCCTACGAACTCACCCGTCAGGAACGCCTCGATGCGATCGCCGACTACGTCGAATCCGACGCCCCCTCGCTCGAACTCCAGACCTGTAACGTCCGGATGGACGGCAACTGCGGCGAGTGCGAGAAGTGCTATCGGACGGCAGTCGGACTGCGTCTGTCCGGACTCGAGCCGTCGAGACACGGGTACGCGTTCGTCGATCGCGATTACGACGAGATCCGGTCCGCGCTCGAGGGCGGCGAGTGGGTGCTCGGTCAGGACGAACGCCACATGTGGGCCGACATCAGAGACCGCGTCCGCGAAACCGAACCGTCGTCGGAGCGAGAGCGGGCGTTTTTCGAGTGGCTCGTGGCGGTCGACCTCGACGAACTCGTCGCGGACGCACGACCGCCGCTGTCTCACCGTATTTTGCGCGCGGGCGCGAGAAACACGCCGACTCGAGTGTACAACGGAGCGTATCCGACGGTGAAGGCGGTGAAAATGGGTCTCGATCGGATTCGCTCCGTTCGGTAATCGGATCGTCGGCCGGCCGTCGCCTCCGTGGACACCCGACGGTTCCGTCTCCATCCGCGTTCTCGGCTACTCGCGTTCGTCGTCCTCGTCCAGTCCGATCTCGATCGGATGGACGTCCTCGTCGCGCTCGCTTCGATCGCCGCCCACCGGAATCTTCGTCCGCAGTTCGGACGCGAACGACTGTACCTGATCCACGAGCGTCTGTACTTCCTCTTCGAACTGCTCGACCGAGCGCTCGACGTAGTGGACGCGCTTTGCGGGAATCCGACGAACGATGTCGTTACCTTGCTCGTCTTCGTCCGTTTTGACGATCCAGTGATCCTGGAAGTACGCGACGTGTTCGTTCGGCACCGACTTCCTCACCGTTCCGTCGTCCGGATCCTCGTAGACGATCGTCGCGCTACCGAGGTCGCGCTCGAGCTCGAGGTCTTCGTCGACCATGTTCGCCGTTCGCCGAGGACGCCGGTAACGCTCTTGCTTGCGAAATCGCGCCACGACTCCCTGCGAGATCGCGCCGTTACTCCATGTACCCGAGCCCCTTCAGGCGATTCTCGACGTCGGTGAAGTCGTCGTCGACGTCGTCGCGCTCGCGTCGGGAGACGCTCGTTCGCTCGACTTTCGTTCGCGACGGCGTCGCGTCCGAGCGGAACGCGTCGAACAGCACTCGGCCGTCGACGTTGTCGGGAACGGGCTGGCCGATTCCGTGCAACAGCGTCGGCGCGACGTCGACCACCCGTGCCCCCCGAAGCGTCGCACCTGGATCGATCGAAGGGCCGTGACAGAGGACGATCCCCTGCGATCGATGGCTCGCGGCGTACGTCCCCGTGTCGCCGAACACCCGGTCCGTGATCGCGGTGCGAGACTCGTAACCGTCGACGCCGTTGACGATCAGATCCGGCGACTCGTCGTCCGTCGGGAACAGTTCGTCTCCGTCCTCGACCGAGAGCACCGATCGACCGTTCTCGTCGGTGACGGACTCGAAGACGGACACGAGTTCCGCTTTCACGTCCGGGACGTCCATCGGGGAGACGACCCCGTTTTCGAAGCGGTCGGTGTCGTTGACGTAGCAGTTGCCGGCGTCGTGGACGAACGCGACGGTCCGATCGAAGTCGACGTCGTAGAGCGCGTGATCGCCCGGGATCTGTTCTGCGACCGAGTCGACGAGCCCCCGGGGTAACGTCGAGATGAGCATCTCTTCGGAGATGCCGACCCGTTCGAGAGCGTTCGTGATGCGGTCGCGCGAGATACCGAGACTCGCGAGCGCCCCCCTCGTTCCCTGATCTTCGCGCCTGAAGAGGTACCCCTCACGCTCGAGAACGTGGTTGACGAAGACGAGCTGGTGGATCGGCCCGAAGCCGTGGTCGGAGACGACGTAGAGGTCGCTGTCGTGGCGATCGGTGTACGCCAGGACCTCCCCCAGCAGGTCGTCGAGTTTTCGGTAGTGCTCGAGAAGGCGATCGTCGTCCCAGATCAGGTGCTGAAACCGATCGGGTGCGGTGTAGACGAAAAAGAACAGCTCCCAGTCGTCACCCGCACGGTCCATCTGCAGACGCATCAACTCGCGTCGGTTCTCGAGCATACCGCCGACGGCTTCCTCGAAGTCGTCGAGTCTGTTTGCGTACTTGGGATAATCCAGGCTGATCCGGTAGTCCGGAATCCGCGCGTCGATGTCGTCGCCGAGATCCGCGGGGTGTGTAAACTCCCGCTCCGTCGAGGGCGTCATCATCCCCGCGACCATCGTTCCGTCGATTTCGCGCACCGGATACGTCATCGGAACGTTCCCGACGTGAGCGGGCGAGAGCAACTCCCAGAGCGTCGGCTGTTTGAAATCGCGGCTCGTGTACATCTCGTGGGAGTACTCCCGAGAGAGGTTCTGAAATCCGTAAATTCCGTGCTTATCGGGCCAGACGCCGGTCGCGATCGAGGGCCACGCCAGCGGCGTCGTGGGCGGGCTGGTGCTCACGAGCGGTCCCGAGGCACCGTCCTCGCGCATTCGTGCGAAGTTGGGCAGCTCGCCCTCGTCGCTCCACTGTTCGATGAGCCTCCACGGCACGCCGTCGAGTCCGAGCACGAACGCTCGCTCGGACGAAGTAGTAAGTCCGCTCATGATTGTACTGAGAAGCCTGCTGTCGTGGAGATAGCTCGACGTGCGCTTTGTTATAGGGAGTGTTCAGACCGTCCCCGACGGGGAAGACGCGCTGTTCGATCCGCTTTCCGTTCGCGTCCGTCGGACGTTCGTCCGTTCGAGACGATTACCGCCGAGTCTCCGTTCGAGGGGGCCGTCGCGATCGGCTCGCCGACGGGTATCCCGGCTGACGTCCGGCTTCGTTCGCACAAAAGGAACCAATAACAAAACCGTCCCGTCGAATTTCCCGGGGTATGACCGGAGCGCGTGGTGGACGACGTGGGTAGCGTCGTGCTCTCGATCGACGCCGAGCTCGGCTGGGGATTTCACGACTTCGAGACGCTCCCGAGCGAGCGGGTCGAAGCCGGCCGACGTGGCTGGCCCGCGCTGCTCGAGTTGCTCGACGAGTACGACGTCCCCGCGACGTGGGCGGTCGTCGGCCACCTCATGCTCGACTCCTGTGACGGCGTCCACGCCGATCACCCGGCCCCCGAGGGCTGGTTCGAACGCGAGAGAACAGAGTGGCGCGACCGCGAGGATCTGCGATTCGGACGCGACCTCGTCGCCGACCTCCTCGAGGCCGACGTCGACCACGAGTTCGCCAGTCACTCGTTTTCGCACGTCCTCTTCGGACGGCCCGAGACCGACCGCGAACTCGCGGCCGCCGAACTCGAGCGAAGCGCAGAGATCGCCGCCGACTGGGGTCAGACCGTCGAGTCGTTCGTCTACCCGCGAAACGACGTCGGACACCGCGACGTCCTCGCCGAGTACGGCATCAGCGCCTACCGTGGGCGATCGCCCACCGGAGACGGCGTTCGGGGGATCGTCGATTCGACCGTCCGAAATCGATCGCTGCTGGTCGAGCCGACGGTCGACGAGTACGGCCTGGTGAACGTCCCGGCGTCGCTGTTCCTGTTCGGCTTCGAGGGACCGGCGAGAACGGTCGCGGAAGCAGTCTGGCGAGATCCCATGGTCGCTCAGGCGCGGACGGGGATCGACGAGGCGATCCGAAACGACGGAGTGTGTCATCTCTGGCTCCACCCGAACAACCTGACCCACGAGCGAGACGACGAGCGGATGCGTGCGATCCTCGAGTACGTCGATCGCCGGCGCGCCGAAACCGATCTCACGGTGGAGACGATGGCCGACGTCGCGCGTCGCCTCCGTGCTCGCGGAAGCGTCGACGGCGGAACGGTCACGGCGTGATCGACGCACCGCGAGCGGATAGATCGGCGGCGTGATCGATGAGCAGTCGGCGCTCGGTCCGACAGTGCGTTCGACGACGGTTCGAACCGTTCGCCTCGTCGAACGGTTTCGCGGCCGGGAAAAACGAGACGGACGGGACTCGTTCTGTATCGCGCAGTTACCCACGGTAGCGTCGGTGATCGGGTCGTCGAACGAGAACGTTCACCGCGTCGTCGATCGGTACACAGCGGGAATCGACCGCGGAGACGACGGCCGTTTCGGCCGGTCGACTGTACGACGATGATAACAAAGCCCGCCGAGGACCCCCACTCGCACGGATGAATACGACACTTCTCGGCCGAGACTCCGATTCGGGGACGCTCGACATCGGCGTTCTCGGGATTGGAAACATCGGCATGGTCCATCTGAAGTCGGCGCTCGCGATGGCGAACGTCGACGTTCTCGCTGTGGCGGACGCCGCCCCGGAGAACCGAAACCGGGCGGAGCGGGCCGGGGTCTCGCGGACGTACGAGGACTACGCGACGCTTCTCGAGTCCGAAGAGCTGGATGCGGCGGTCGTCGCGCTCCCACCCTTTCTTCACGCCGACGCGGTCGAAGTCGCCGCAGCGAACGACGTCGACGTCTTCGTTGAGAAGCCGCTGGCGCGTTCGACGGCTGAGGCGGACCGGCTGCTCGAGGCCGCAGACGCGGCCGGGATTGCCGTCGGCGTCGATCACACGCTGCGCTACCAGCCCGATATGAAAGGCGTGAAGACGGACTACGACGACGGAACCGTCGGCCACGTCCCCTACGCCTCGATCACGCGCCTGAACGACGGGCCGCTGGGTCGACCTCCGGCCCGGGACGCGCCGCCGGAGTGGGCGCTCGACCCTGACGCGGCCGGCGGCGGATCGCTGCTCGAACTCGGCATTCACTGTTTCGACGTTCTCAGGTGGCTGTTCGGCGATCTCGAGGTAGAGTGCGCGGCGATCGACGGCACGCTCGATCTCCCGGTCGAGGACGCGGCGACCGTCCTTCTTCGCGCACCGGAGACCGAGACGATCATCTCGCTACACTGCGGCTCTTACCAGTGGGAGGAACTGCCGGAGGTCAACACGCAGTTGCGACTCGAGGGGATCGCGGGAACGATCAGCAACGAGGACCACCTGCCGGAGAACTTCTACGCGAGCGCGGCCAAATCGGCTCTCACGAACGTCGCGACCCGCGCGACCGGCGACGAACCCGACGTCTTCGGTCCGACGTTCTATCTCCGGGCGCACTACGACGCCCTTGCCGACTTTCTGGAGAGCGTCCGAGCGGGATCGTCGCCGCCGGTCGACGGCGAGGACGGCCGACGAACGCTCGAGCTGACCGAGGAGGCGTACGAGCGTGCCACTCGAACCGACGACGAGGAACTCGAGTCGTCGGAGGTGACGCTGTAATGGATCGACGTGTGTGCGTTGCGGCCGCGGACGAATCCGGCGGCTGGACGCCGGACGTTCGCGAGCGCACGGCCGCGTTCGCCCGACCGGTCGAAGCCGTCCTCGAGGCAACCGCGGACTCGATCGTCGCCGACGACGACGGCGTCACCATCGTCCCGGACGCACACTACCCGTTCCACCCGTCGACGGGCGTGGTGACCGATCCCGCCGTAGTCGGTGCGATCTGCCGGTTTCTGACGGATCGTACCGGGACCGATCTCTCCGTCGCCGTCGCCGGAAGCGAGCACGTCGACGTCGATCGAACGGCCGCGTTCCTGGGTTACCCCGAACTGGTCGATCGATTCGACGCGGCGCTGTTCGATCCCGCGGACGAACCGCGGACGACCGTCGTTCGCGACGTCGGCGGTCGGTCGGTCTCGACGTCCATCCCGACGCGGCTGCTCGACGAGCGGGTGATCGTCGTCCCGACGCTTCGGCCAACCCGGACGGGGCAGTTCGCGGGTGTAACGCGGACGCTCTCGCGCTTCGACGACCGGTCGGACGGCTCGCCCGAGGCGACGATCGCCGCGGCGGACGCGATCGAGCCTGCGCTCGCGGTGCTCGACGCGACGACGGCCTACGGCGACGATCCGCACGCGACGAACGCCGTCTTCGCCGGACCGGCGGCGTCCGTCGACGCGGTCGGGGCGTCGCTGCTCGGCCGATCGATCGACGAAGATCCCGTCCTGAAACCGACGCTCGAAACCGAACCGCCGGTCGAGATCGAACGAATCGGTTCCGGTGCCGTCGACGTCGAGTCGATTCGAGATCGTCTCTCCGGCGGACGGTTGCCGGCGACCGGCGACGCACACCCGGCCGTCACCGCGGCGTACCGCCTCTACGCGGCCGTCGGTCGCGACGCCGTCCCGCCGCAGCTAGAGGGAGGACGATGACGACGGGCCAGACGGCGGCGGTGACGGGAGCGACGGGATTTCTCGGGAGGCACCTCTGCGAACGCCTCCGCGAGGACGGCTGGGACGTCCGCGGACTCAGCCGTCCCTCGTCGGATCGCGACGGTCTCGACGGAATCGACTGGTACGTCGGCGACCTCTTCGACCGCCGGACGCTGGAACCGCTCGTCGACGGGGCCGACGCGATCTTTCACCTCGCCGGCGTCGGTCTCTGGAGCGCCGACCCGGACACCGTCGAGCGAGTCAACCGAGACGGAACCGAAAACGTCCTCGAGGCCTGCCGTGCGTGCGACGCGGGGCGCGTGGTGTTCACCAGCACCGCGGGAACTCGACGAACGAACGGCTCCGCCGTGGTCGCGGACGAATCCGACGTGGCCGAGCCGATCGGCGCTTACCAGTCTTCGAAGGCGGCGGCCGAGGAGCTCGTCGACCGCTACGCGGAGACGGGCGGCGACGCCGTCACCGTCCACCCGACCTCGATCTTCGGTCCCGGAGACGACTCCTTCACGCCGCAACTGCTGGCGATGGGCCTCGAGCCGACCATGCCGGCGTACCTCCCCGGCGGACTGAGCATCGTCGGCGTCTCGGACGTCGTCGACGGACTGCTCGCGGCCTACGACGGCGGCGGTCGCGGCGAGCACTACATCCTCGGCGGCGAGAACCTCACCTACGATCGGGCTGTCGCACGAATCGCGGACCACGCGGACGGATCGCCGGCCCGCGTTCCGGTCCCGTCGACCGCGATCCGCGCCGCCGGACCCGTCGCCGCTGCGGTCGGGACCGTGACCGGCCGACAGGTGTTCCCCTTCGATCGGAAGATGGCGAGGCTGGCGACCCAGCGACTGTTTTACACCTCGAGAAAGGCCCACGAGCAACTCGGCTACGAGTACGAGCCACTCGAGTCGCACCTACCGGAGACGATGGCGTGGTACCGCGAGCAGTATCGTTAGCGGCTTTTTGGCCTGAATCCGTGGGCGAAATAACGCTCCGGGGTTCGATTTCGCTCACCAGTCGACGATCGACGGCGTACTGGCCTCCGCCAGCGATCACCGATCCTCCGACGGGAGATCGGTTCAGCGGATGTCTCAAACGACCCGCTCGTAGACCTCGAGCATTCGCTCGGCCGAGCGGTCGATGCTGATCTCCCTGGCGTTCTCCCGGCCGTTCGATCGTTCGCCGGACTCGAGGATCGCCCTGAGCCCCTCGATCAACTCCTCGTCGCTGGTCGCGACGCGGGACGGTTCGACCCCCCCGAGGCGCGACGCGACGTCGCCGACGTCGGTCGAGACGACGGGCAGGTTACAGGCCAGCGCTTCCTTGACCGAGTTGGGCGATCCCTCGCTGTCGGAGGTCAAAAGCAGCGCGTCCGCGGCGTTCATGTACGTCGGCACGAGGTCGTGATCGACGCCGTACACCGTGTGGAGTCGAACGGGGCGATCGATCAGTCCGTTGACCGCGTTGACGACGCGGCGGGCCCGCGGATAGTTCTTCACCTCTCGCTCGGGCGTGTAGGGAAAGAGGACGTGGTGTTCGTCGTCGGCCCAGCCGACCTCCTGGCGAGCCCGATCCCCGGGCTCGGGGCGGAACTTCTCGAGGTCGATGCCGTCGGGGATGACGACGCAGTCGCGTCCCAGGTACCGGCGCATCTCGTCGGACATGACGATCACCTCGTCGCAGAAGGGGACGCAAGCGCGACTGAGCGGTTCGACGGGACCGAAGACGTCCGACCCCCACAGCGAGAGGACGACCGGCTTGCGAAGCTGTGCGAGCGCCATCGGCGCGGTCAGTCCGTAGTGAGCGTGGATCAGGTCGTAGCCGTTCGCCGACTCGCGAACCACCGACGGGAGAAATCGGAGGTAGTCCGCCGGCGTCCGCGAGCGTCCCGCACGTCCGTCGCCCGAGACCGACAGCGTCGAAAAGGAGACGCCGCGTCGCTCCAGCACGCGCATCTGCTCGTTCATGAACGGCGCATCGGCGTTCGTCGTCAGCGTGAGGACGTGCATCTCGGTCTATCCGGTCGAATCGTCCGCCGAGATTTTGTTATTCCTCGCTTTTTCCGACGCGTCACGGTGACGCGTCGTTCGTCGAGCGACGGTTCACGCCGGTCGTTTCGGCCCCGTCCCCTCGTTCGCGTGTACGTGTACGATTACAAAGCGCGCTCGTCGACAACGTCGACTCGATGCGGATTCTGGTCTTCGCCAACACGCCCGCGCACGTCCATCTGTATCGCCACGCCGTATCGAGACTCGAGGAGGCGGGCCACGAGGTCCTCGTCCTGACCCGCGAGTACGCCTGTACGACCGACTTACTCGAGTTCTTCGGGCTTCCCTACCGGCGCTACGGCGCACACGACACCGCCGCGTCGTCGAAGGTGCGACTCGCGCGCGAGTTCGCCGGACAGGCCGGCCGGATCGCGGCCGAAGCGACGCGCTTTCGGCCGGACGTCGTCTTCGGTCGGGGGCCGTACGCCGCGCTGGCGGGGACGATCACCCGCTCGCCGGTCGTGCTCGTTCTCGACGACGAGCCAGGCGACTTCAACCACACGGTCTCGCGGCCGTTTGCGACCTGCATCCTCTCGCCGGCGGTCACCCGCCGCGACCTGGGCGACGACCACTACACCTTCGACGGATTCAAGGAGTGCGCCTACCTCCACCCTGCGGTGTTCGAACCGGATCGGGCCGTCCGCGACTACCTCGGCGTCGGATCGGACGAGCGGTACGCGCTGGTTCGCTTCAACGCCCTCGACGCGCTCCACGACGCCGGACTCGAGGGCTTCGGCCGACGGCAGCGGCGAGACCTCATCGAGCGGCTGAGCCGGCACGCGACGGTGTTCGTCTCCGACGAGGGCGGCGGGATGGACCTCGCCGAGCTACCGGCCCGGCCGTACGACCTCCACCCGGCGCTGATCCACGACGCGATGGCCGAGGCGGCGCTGCTGGTCGCCGACACCGGGACGATGATCAACGAGGCAGCGCTGCTGGGGACGCCCGCGCTTCGCTTTCGCGGCACCGACGACCACGAGTACGGCGAGTTCGCCGAACTCGAGCGCGTGGGGCTCGCCGAGCAGTTCGACGAGTACGCGGCAGTCCGCGAGCGCGCGATCGAACTCTTGACCGACGAGTCGGCCGACGACCGGTGGCAGCGACGGCGACGCGAGTACGTCGGGGACCTCGTCGATCTCACCGACCTGCTCGTCGACGTGGCGGAGGCGAAGGGATCGCTCGAAGCCGTCGACCGATCGACGCGGCGAGCGCTCCGGCCGCGGTCGGCGTCGACGTAGCGTTCGCCTCCACGACCTGCACGGTCGCGCGTCGGAGAATCGTGGTCCCACTCGAGGCGAATTCTCCGCTCGAGCCGGTAAAAAGCTCGACGAACGGGCGAGCGAGTCCGCGATCGGATCAGTCCATCGACTGGCGCGTCCGGATCGGCGGCTCGGTCGGTCGCTCGCCTTCCTCCCGTTCGTCGCTTCGCTCGTAGTAGGTCACCTCGAGCGACTCGCTCTCCTCGGCGTCCAGCGAGATCGCGATCCCGAGCGCGACGAGACCGAGGAGGACGGCGACGAACGAAAGTAGGACGCTCGAGAAGCCGTCCTTGCCGCGGGCGGTCCGCCCTAACGCGCCGACGAACCCCACGACCCCGCCGGCGAGGCCGGACGCGGCCGTCCCGTAGAAGACGACGGCGGGGTGAAATCCCTCGACGACGTACCGGCGTTTGAGCCGCCACAGGAAGCTCTGAAGCAACAGCAACGAGACGTACCGGACGAACGGCACGTACCTGATGCTGCTCTCTTCGTCCCCGTAGATCGCCGACATCGAGACGTCGGCGATGCGACAGCCGTTGAGGTTGAGGTGGGTCAGGATGTGGTTGAGAAAGCCGTACTGGTCGGTGATCGACTCGAGGTCGAGTTGCTCGATCGTCTCGCGCGAGATAGCGGTGTAACCGTTCTGGGGGTCGCCGATCGTCCAGTATCCCGAGGCGAACTTCGAGAGGCCGGTGAGCATCGCGTTGCCGAGCAGCCGGAACGCCGACATGCCGTCTCTGTCGTCGGGGTGGAGCAGCCGGTTCCCCTTGGCGTAGTCCGCTTCGCCCGAGACGACCGGGTCGATGATCCGGTCGAGAATGGCGGGATCCATCTGCCCGTCGCCGTTCATCACCGCCACGACGTCGATGCCGTCCTCGGCGGCTCGCTCGTAGCCGGTCTTGACGGCCGCGCCGTAGCCTCGATTTTCCTCGTGACGGATCGGAACCACGCGCCGGCCGTCGCCGCCGTCCGCGACCGCCCGCTCGGGCTCGACGGCCGCGTTGATCCGCGAGGCCGTCTGCTGGATCACGTCCCAGCTGTCGTCGGGCGAGGCGTCGTCGACGGCGTAGATCCGATCGACGAACTCCGGCACAGTCTCGATCACCTGTCCGACGAACGCCGCCTCGTCGTAGGCCGTGACGACGACGGCGACGGTCCGCCCCTTATACATCGTCACCTCCGTCGGTGCGCCGGGCACCGGCCGGGTCGGGAGACGGCGTCGACGATATCCGATCGAGTCCGTCGGCATCGCTGCCGTCGGACGGCGGTCGACCGTCGGTCGACCCGGCGAGCGTGTAGACGCGGTGGTCCGTCCCCGAGAGGTCGAGCGCGTCCCGCGCGTCGACGACGACCATCGACTCGAGCGCGCCCCACTCGATCCGGTCGAACTCCTCGTGAGGGGTCACGACCACGGCGGCGTCGAACGATTCCTCGCCGATCTCCTCGAGCGCGACCGGCCGAGCGCCGTACTCGGAGGGATCGACGAGCGGGTCCACGCCGGCGACGTCCGCACCCCGCTCCGACAGTTCAGCGACGACGTCGAGCGCCGGAGACGCCCTGGTCTCCTCGACGCCCGGCCGATAGGTGAGCCCGAGAACGAGCACGGACGCGTCCGAAACGTCGTCGTCGACGGCGGCGAGGGCGTCCGCCAGCCGGTCGACGACGACCGCCGGCATCTCGTCGTTGACGGCGCGTGCCGTCCGCGTCAGCCGCATCGGTTCGTCCATCGTCGACAGCAGGAAGTACGGGTAGTACGGGATGCAGTGACCGCCGACGCCGGGGCCGGGATCGTGGAGCTGACACATCGGCAGGTCGTTGGCCGTCTCGATCGCCTCCCTGACGGAGATGCCGAGTTCGTCCGCCAGCCGGGCGAGCTCGTTCGCCAGGCCGATGTTGACGTCGCGATACACACCTTCGAACACCTTCACCGCTTCGGCGGTCGTCGCGTCGGAGACGGGGTGGACGTCGTTGCTCGAGAGCGCGTCGTAGACGACGGTGGCTGCGCGCGTGCTCTCGTCGTCGACGCCGCCGACGACCTTGGGATAGTGTCCACGAACGTCGCGCAGCGCCGTCCCCGAGGAGGTGCGTTCCGGACAGAACGCGACGCCGAACTCGTCGGGACCGAGTCCGCTCTCGCTCGCGAGGTGCGGGCGGAGCACGTCGCGACAGGTTCCCGGCGGCAGCGTGGATTCGGCGATCACCAGATCCCCCGGGTCGAGACCGGCGGCGACGTCGTCGGTCACGGCCTCGACGGTCGAGAGGTCGGGATCGCGCCGATCGTCGAGCAGCGTCGGAACGATGACGACGTGGATCCGCGCGCGTTCGGCGGCGGCGGGCCCGTCCGTCGTCGCCTCGAGTCGACCGGCGGCGACCTGGTCGGCCACGAGGTCATCGAGTCCCGGCTCTCCGACGACGTGGCAGTGGCCGTCGTCGACCGTCTCGACGACTTCGGGATCGACGTCGACGCCGGTCACGTTCCCCGTCGTCTCCGCGTAGACGGCCGCAAGCGGAAGCCCCATCTTCCCGAGTCCGTAGACGGCGACGGGAACTCGCCCGCTCGTCAGCAGCTCGCGCTGTCGATCCTCGGCGCGACTCGAGCCGTAGAGAGCGACAGAACCGTCCATCAGGCTTCCACCTCGCGCTCTCGCTCGCCGGTGCGCTCTCGCGGCGGCGCTTCGTCCGAGACGATCGCGTCGATCCGCTGGACGGTCTCGAGCGCGTCGATGCCGTCTTCGGCAGTCACCTCTGGCGTCGAACCGGTCCGAACCGCCTCGACGAACGACTCGAGTTCGTGACGAAGCGGCTCGCCGTTGTCGACGCGTGGCCGTTCGACGACGCTCTCGTGTCGGTACCGACGCTGTCCGTCGTCGACGAGGTACTCGGGGTACGAGTCCCGGTGGATCAACACCGACTGCTCCAGGTAGTCGACTTCGAGGAGACACTCGCGGGCGGTGACCGTGAGCTTTCGAACCTTCTTCTGGGTCACGCGACTCGCGGTCAGCGTGGCGACGACGTCGCCGTACCCCATCGTCGCGGTCGCGTACCGCCCGTCGTCGGCTCCCATCGCCGTGATCGGCGCTGGCTCTTCCTCGAGCACCGATCCGACGATGTCGACGTCGTGGACCATCAGGTCGAAGACGACGTTGCCCAGCGCCGATCGGTCGGTCGGCGGACCGAGACGCTCGGCCTCGAGGCTGATCACGTCCAGGTCGTCGATCAGTTCGTGCACGGTCCGGACCGCGGGGTTGAACCGCTCGATGTGACCGACCTGCAGGACGAGTCCGGCATCGTCGGCACGCTTCGCCATCGTTCGGCCCTCCTCGATCGTCTCGGCGATCGGCTTCTCGACCAGCACGTGGACGCCCGCCGCGAGACAGCTCGTGACCACCTCGTAGTGGGCGTGGGTCGGCACGGCGACCGTCACCGCGTCACACCGCTCGAGTAACTCGTCCATCGATAGTCGCGTCGTTCCGTACTCGTCCGCGACGCGCTCTGCCAGCTCCGTCTGCCGATCGGCGACGCCGACGAGGTCGACGTCGCGAAGCTCGCTGTACACTCGCGCGTGATTTTCGCCCATCGCGCCGACGCCGATGACGCCGGCGCGCACCGGTCGTGATCCGAAAGGTGATCGTTCCGTACTCATTGGGAATCGAGTGCGTCGAAAACCGCGTCGACGACCGTCTCCAGGTCGCGTTCCGAGAGACCCGGGTGAACGGGCAGCGAGAGGACGCGCTCTGTCGCCCGCTCGGTCCGGGGGAGCGTCGCCGCTGCGGTGCTGACCGTCTCGTAGGCCGGCTGTCTGTGAATCGGCGTATCGTAGTAGACCGCCGCGTCCACGTTCCGCGCCTCGAGCGCCTCCGCGAGCCCCGCTCGATCGTCGGTTTCGATCGTGTACTGGTGGTAGACGTGTCGGTACCCGTCCGGCACGGTGGGCGTCTCGATCGGGCTATCGCGCAACCGCTCGTCGTAGTACGCGGCGTTCTCCCGACGGTTCGCGTTGAACTCGGGGAGACGCTCGAGCTGCGTGCGCCCGATCGCGGCGGCGAGACTGGTCATCCGGTAGTTGTGTCCGAGACGGACGTGATCGTAGTCGCCGGTCCCTGTCTCCGCTCTGCCGTGGTTGACGTAGCTCGCGATCCGACGGGCGACGTCGTCGCGGTCCGTGGTGACGATTCCGCCCTCGCCGGTCGTCATGTTCTTCGTCGGATAGAACGAGAAACACGCCGCGTCGCCGAGGCCCCCGACGCGATCGCCGTCGATCTCCGCGCCGTGGGCCTGACAGGCGTCCTCGAGGACGAACAGGTCGCGGTCGTCCGCGAGATCGCACAGCGCGTTCATGTCGGCAGCGAGCCCGTAGAGGTGAACCGGAAGGAGGCCGACGACGTCGTCTCGGTTCGCGAGGATTCGCTCGACGTCGGCCGGATCGATCGTGTACGTGTCGGGATCGACGTCGGCGAACACCGGCGTCGCCCCGGCGAGTCTGATCGCGTTCGCGCTCGCGACGAACGAGAACGACGACGTGACGACCGCGTCGCCCTCCTCGACGCCGAACGCCTCGAGTGCGGCGTGTAACGCGGTCGTGCCGTTCGAGGTCGCCACCGCGTGGTCGGTCCCGCAGTACGTCGCGAACGCCGATTCGAACCGCCGAACTTCGGAGCCGTCGGCGAGGTCGCCGCTCTCGAGGACCGACTCGATCCGACCCAGCGCGGACGTACTCACGTCGGGATCGGCGATGGAGACGCCGCCGTCGTCACGTCGCGGCTGGACGCGTTCGTCCGAATCGACGGCATCGGTCCCGCCGTCCGTCGACGTGCCGTCCGTCGGGGTTCTCGTCTCGGCGTCGGCTTCCGTCTCGGTGTCGATCGTATCGGTCATGCGATCTGATTCGTCCCCTCCAGCGGTTCGGGAAGCGACTCGTGGCTCGCGGGCGCGCCGAGTGCCAGGCGGTTCGGCGGAACGTCGTCCGCGACGACGGCGCCGGCCGCGACGAACGCGTTCTCCCCCACGGTGACGCCGGGCAGTAACGTCGCGTTCGCACCGATCGACGCGCCGTCCTGGATCGTCGGCCCCTCGAGACCGTCGTCGGTCCTGACGGGATACTCGTCGTTCGTCAGGACGGCACCGGGACCGACGAAAACGTCGTCGCCGATCGTGGTCTCGGTCGGCACGTAGACGTTCGTCTGGAGGCTGACGCGCGATCCGATCGTCGTCTTGCCGTCGACGACCGTCTTGGTTCCGACGAGCACGTCGTCGCCGATCGTGGTCGATTCGCGGATCAGCACGTCGTGACCGGTCGAGAACCGATCGCCGATCGTCACGTCGGCGTAAACGATCGAGCCCGACCGGATGGTTGCGTTCCGCCCGATCCGAGTCGGCTCGTCGAACTCGCCGTAGCCGATCGTCACGTCGTCGTCGATGGTACAGTCGTCGCCGTGGACCAGTTCTCCCATCACGATACACCCCCGTAACCGCGTCCGAACCGAGTCGGGAACGGAGACGTCCGCGGTCGAACTCGTAGTCGTCGTCGGTTGTCGTACTGTGTCATCGTTGCTCGATACCCGGAAGGGAATCGTCCTGATACAGCCGGTAACGAGGTTTTGTTATCCCTGCCTTGACGGGTCCGTAGCCGGGAACTACAGCCTCCGTGACGGTGTGACCCCACCCCGATCACCTGGCCCCGGTACCGTCCGATTTCAGGGTTTGCGTCGTTCAGCCCAGCGGAAACGTCGGATTAGACGTCAGTCACGAGTGCTAACCGGTACAAATCGCTTTCGTTGGGGTAGCCGTGCGATAGTAAAGGGTCGGGGTGTGGGAATCCGTGCTGTGAGGTATCCGAACACATCCGATCGGAACCCAACACGGGAACGCGAGGGCACCCATGGTTGAACACGAGTTCACCCAGGCTGAGCTGTTCGACGTGTTCAGCAACGCTCGGAGGCGACGGACGGTCCAGTACCTGAAACGGCGAGGTGGCTCCTGCGACCTCGCGCCGCTGGTCGAGCAGGTCGCCGCCTGGGAGAACGACACGCCGCCGGACGAGGTGACTCGAACTCAGCGTCGACGGGTGTACATCTCGCTGTACCAGACGCACTTGCCGATGCTCGAGGACCACGGCATCGTCGACTGGGACCCCGAGGCGCACACGATCGAACTCCTGCCCAGCGAGGAGGTGTTCGAACCGTACCTCGATCGGAACCTTGGGAGCGAGCGCCCCTGGCACCGGCTGTACGTGGCGGTGACGACGATCGGCGTGATCGCCCTCGGCGTCGTCTGGCTCGTTCCTGGTCTGACGACGGTCGACGCCGCAGCAGTCGTGGCGCTCATCCTCTGTCTCGTCGTTCTCGCGCTCTCGCTCGTACAGCACGTCTCGCGACGGCCCGACCTCGAGTTCCCGCTCGGCCGTGCGAGTCGATAACAGCCACGTTCTCACTGTCCCTCCGGCTCGATGGACCGTCGAGTCACCGGCTCGTCGATTCGCACTCGGTCGACGCCGCTGACCGAGACGACGTCGGCGTGATCCGGATACGCGTCGTCACGGTGACGATCGAAACGAGAATCGGAGTTCCGACACCGAACGGCGACGGACGATCCGTCGTCGCGTCAGGCGTCCTCGGTCTCCGGCTCGTCCGTGACCGTCACCCAGAAGTAGACGTCCTCGTCGGCGTTCTCGTTCGTCGGAGAGGTGGGGACGTCGTCGGCATAGAGGAGGACGCTGATGCGGACGGTCTCTCCGTCCGACGCGATCGGCGTCACGTCCCGTTCTACGGCCGCCGTTTCGCCGTCTTCGGACTCGAGTTCGACGTCCTGGAGGTGCGTTCGTTCCTCGACCGTGCCGTCGTCGACGACCTGTTGCTGGACGACGGCAGTGTAGTTCGCCGGCTCGCCCTCGTGGTTCTCGACCGAAATCGTGATCGGTACCGATTCGCCGGGAACCACCTCGTCGGGAAGTTCGCCGGCGACGAGGTCGCCGTCGTCGTCCTCCGTGTAGAGTCCGAGCTCGCTAAAGCCGCCTGCGGACGCCGGGGCGAAAAAGCCGACGAGTAACGCGCCGACGGCGGCCGCGACCGCGACGGCGAGCACGGCAGACGAGACCGTCACGAGCGTGCCGTGTTCCCGTCGGTACCGGCCCGCGGCCGCGACGGGCGAGACGGAGAACCGTTCGGACTCGGGGAGTCGAAGTCGGCGAACGACTCCCAGCTGAGCGAACCCGACGGTAAGCAGTCCGATACCGGCCGCGGTCTGGTCCGTTCCGAGCCCCCAGTCGGTCGTCGAGAGCACGAGGACGACGAGCGAGACGACCGCGAGCGAGAGCACGAACGAGAGCCCGAGTCGCTCGGCGGCGTCGATCCCACCGATCCGCCGGTCGCGATCGGTCGAAGCGATCTCTTTCCCGCGACGGACCGTCGCAGGAAAGAGCACCGACGTCAACGCGTAGCCGGGGAGAAACAGCGCGAGCGGGACCGTCAACGCCAGTCGGACGACGCTCCCGTCGGGAAACGACGTGACGACGAGATACGCGAGCACCGTCGCGAGCGAGACGACTGCGAGATCGACCGGATACAACAGGACGTACTCCAACCTGGTTCGCGTTTCCGCTCGAAAGCTCATCGTCGCCGTTCCCCGGTTCGTCGGCCAGCAATTCGACCGCGTACGAACGATTCGAATCCCATTGTCGCTCTCGTATTACCCGGTCGGTCGCTTTGTTATGCCCGAATTATTCGATCGGGCCGGACCGCCGTTCTCTCGCACGGATCGATTCCCCGCGAGGGGACGTCGTGGCTCGTCGCCGGCGGGACGACGGCGCGACTGTCCGACCGCACAGACGGCAACACACCAGGAACTATCGGCTCGACCGAATTGGGTACTCGAGAACCGTCCGTTCGCGAGCAGCTACTCGTCGGACGAAACGGGCCCGCGGCGAATCCGAACGTCCGGTGGTTGGCGGCGAACGCGCCGAACCGACGACCGGGAGTATCGGTTCCCGGCTCACGTCGTCGCCGTCGTTCGAGTGAGACGGCGGTAACGCGAGCCGTATACAGTGATCCGAACACCCACGACTTCGGTCGTGGACGAATCGCCACACACAAATCTACCGCGACGACTCGAACGAATCAGTAGCTCCGCCGATCGCGACGACTGGCTTCAGCGTGTTAAAAATCGACGTACTGTCCCTCCCACTCGCGTCGCTCTTCGATCCGCTGTCGACCGTCGTCCGTGATCGCGTAGTAATTCGTTCGCCGGTCTAGCTGGCCTTTCTCGACCAGCTCCTTGTTGACGAGCGTATCGAGGTTCGGGTAGAGACGACCGTGGTTGATCTCGGAGCTGTAGTACTTTTCCACCTCGTCTTTCACCGTTTGACCCGACGGTCGATCCGCACCTGCGATCACGTACAACAGATCTCGCTGGAAGCCAGTCAGATCGTGCATTGCTCAATCACAGTGACCGTTCCACTGAGTAGATATTTGTTATCCGTATCATACAGGCTTGTTAGAGCTTCTTTCAAGTATTGTCTCAGTTACGAAACTGACCGTTCCGGTGAAAAACGCTCGCTCGAGAACGTTCGACTCCACGGGCCGCTCGATCCCCGCGTACCGGAGACGACAGTCCCAACGCCGGCGCATGAAACGCGGTTGATGGTTCACGAACGGTCGATCTGCAGCGACGCTCGCCAGTTGATCGCAGGTGACCCTTCCGAAAGCGGTAAGCCTTCCTTCGCGGGCGTTGCTGCCCCTCGGTTCGCTCGTCGGTAGCGTCTCTCACTCGTCGGGACGGGCGATCGAAACGTCGATTCCGTTCGCATCGATCCGCACGTCGAGTCGTTCGACCGTCGCCTCGTAGGCGGTCGTATGCGACCCGTCTTCCTCGAAGCGCACGCACTCTATCAGGAGATCGCTCTCGAGGAGGCTGTTGATCCGTCGGTAGACGGTCGCCGACGAGCTGTCCGTTCGCTCCGTCAGTTCCTTTGCCGTCTTGGGTCCGTCACTCGTCGCGATGAGGATCGTTCGTGCACACGTATCCCCAAGCACGTCGAGCTGTGCTGCAGGGTCAGCCGTCTGTTCCAATCGCGTATTACTCGCTTTAGTTGACATTATTGTGGATGATCCGGTCCGCCAGAGGAGAATGGTTCACTCTCTGCGCCGAGAGGCGACCATACGAGGTAAGCGGGTCAGCGCCGGGCCGTTGTGGGTGGTCCTTCATCACGTTCTAGCGGTTCAACTTGTAAGCGAGAACGGTATTTTATAACGATGGACCTTCTACTTCGAAGGCAAGTCATTCTTCTGCGAAATTTCGCATTTCGGGGTCGAAATCTCCGATTTCGAGGGTGGATATCGTCGCTCAACCGCGGGTTTGGGAGGCGAATGCGGAGCAAGTAATCTGAACTCACGTTGAGGTCGTCTCCACCTCGTTTTCGGAAAACGGGAGGATACGACCGCTACCACCGGTCTACCGGCGGAAACAGTGTGTTTCTACGCCTCTAGCCCTGACCACCGAGTGAACGGTCTGCGTCCTTTATTCACGTCTGACCCCCTCCGTCGTAGTGATGCCCGGACGGAGATCGTCGCTGCGGCCGTCGGTTGTCCCGACGAGGCGTGGCTACGGTCAGACCGATACACCGGGCTTGACAGGCGGCGGACGACGCTTCCCGGCGTCGACCGACCGTACCGTTCCCAGCGAGACCGTTTCCCACTATCCCAATCATGAGATCCACACAGCAAAACTGGCGACCCATGGAATCGTCGACGGCGGGCGCACGCTGTCGAAACTGCGGCACCCACGTCACCCAGCAGTTCGCCCGCGTCTTCGGAGATAACGGTGACGTCGTTCACGGCTGCCCCGGCTGTACGACCTACCGAGAGATGCAGTCCGGCGGTCACCTCCCGCACGACGAAACGAGCTGAATCGTTCGTTTTTCCCGCGACAGCCGCATCGACCAGCGTCGCTATTTTTCCCACCAGGTGGAGGGAAACGAATACCGCAGCTTAAAGTCACTGGTCGACGAAACGACACACGTTAATGAAGGTTGATGGTGGACTAACGGTCGATAACGGCCCCGGGATTTCCTCTTGATCAATGTCTGTCCAGACGAGCCGATCCGATTCGCTCGCTGAAAGCGAAGTGTTTCACATACTCGGCAACGACAGACGGCGTGCGATCGTCCAGTTACTCGCACGTGAGTCCGGACAGGTCGACGTCTCCGACGTGGCGACCGAGATCGCCTCGAACGAGTCCGACTCGACGCCAGTTCCGAACAACCTCTACAAGAGCGTTTACGTCTCCCTCCAGCAGACGCACCTCCCGCAACTCGAGGAGGACGCGGTCATCGAGTACGATTCCGACGCGAAAACGATCGAACCGGGACCGAACTTCGCCGACGTACTCACCTACATCGACGGCCACGACGACGACTACTCGAGCGTGCTCGCGATTCACCTCGCGATCAGCGTCCTCGGACTCCTCCTCGTCGCACTGGCCGGACTGCAGATTCCGGTGATCGCGAATCTCGATCCCGTTCTCTCGACCGTCCTCGTGTTGCTCGTCGTCGCGGCGAGCAGTCTCTACCAGCTGTTAAACTGAGTACGCGAGCCGTCTCGAACGCGTCTGCGTCACGAGCTTTCGGACTGACTTCGGAACGGCCGGAACGGGAGCAGTTCGATCACGGCGTCGCCTCCTGCGATTCGATCTCGATCCCCTCGAGCACTTCCTCGGCGTGACCCTCGGGAGAGACGCCCTCGTAGACGGCTTCGATTCTGCCGTCGGGACCGACGACGTACGTGTTTCGAAAGACGCCGTCGAACGTGTTCCCGAACAGCTGCTTTTCGCCGTAGGAGTCGTAGAGCGTCGCGACTTCCCCCAGCTCGTCCGAGAGCAGATCGAATCCCAGCTCGTACTCCGCGGCGAAGGACTCGAGGTCGGGGACCGGATCGTCGCTGATGCCGACGACCGCGGCGTCGTTGTCGTCGAATCGCGGTTTCGCCGCGTCGAACTCGCACGCCTCGGTCGTACAGCCGTCCGTGTTCGCGCGCGGATAGAAGTAGACGACGAGTCGCTGGCCGTCGAAATCCGACCGTCGGACCGATTCGCCGTGCTGATTCGGCAGTTCGAACTCGGGTGCCTCGTCGCCAACGTCGAGCATAGCCGTCTGTTAGAGACGACCGTTGTATGTGTTGTGGTTACGGGCGGCGACGGCGATCTGTCCGAACCGACAGCTGTACGTGAGCGAAGCGCTGGCGTCGAAACCCGGTCTCACTCGAGTTGCTCGGCCGCTTCGCGGTCGACAAGCGGCGTCGCGTTCTGCTCGGGGAGGGTCACGACGTCGTCGGCCGACAGCGTGTACTCGCGGTCGTCGACGCCGAGGATCGAACCGACGTCTCTGGTGATCTTGACGGTGACGCGGTCGACGTCCGATTCCGCAGCCGCCACACCGTCGGAATCCCCCGTGGGTTCGCCGTCAGACTCGCCCGCGCCTGGGCCGTCCGAGTCGCCCGCGGATCCGTCCGCCGTCGTTTTCCCGTCCGATCCGTCGAGCGTCTCGGCTGGCTCCGTCGGACGGACGTCACCGTCGTTCGTGTCGGGCGGAGTCGGATTCGACCCGTCGGTCGGGTCGCGGTCGCCGCCCATGACGTCCGCTGCGGAGACACCGCTCGAACCGTCCGACTTCGTCGGCTCGTTCGAGGCGGTCTGGTCCGGCGCGTCGGGTTCCAGCGGCGGTGGCGGCGGATCGTCGGAGACGTCCGGGGCGGACGGCTCGACGGTACGCTCCGGCGACGCTCCGGCGACGTCGTTCGCCTCGCCGGCGGCCCGCCGTTCGTCCGCTCGAGCGGCCGCCACCGGATTGTCGCCGCCTGGACCCGGTTCTCCCGATTCCTCGATCCCCTCGAGAACGTCGAGAACGCGGGTCTTGTTGGATTCGATCCGGTCGACGAGGTCGTCGAACAGGTCGGCTTCCTCGGCCGTCAGTCCCTCGTCGTCGGCCTGCATGCCGGCGGCCGCGAGACTCGCCTGTTTGACGAGTTTGCCCATCCGTCGCTCGTAAACCGCTTCGACGACGTCTTTGGCGGTTTCGATCTCGTCGGTGAGCCGACCCACCTCGGGCGAGGAGAACGGGTCGTCGGCCCGCTCGGCCGCACGGTCGCGTTCGGCCTCGAGGTCGGCGATGTAGTCGCCGACCTCCCGGTAAAACGAAGGGCGCAGGTGCTGGAGACTGTCTTTTTTCCGCTCCTTGCTCTGGACCGAGCGCAACTCGTCGAGATTCATTCTTTTTCCTTTTCGGCCCTGCCGCGTGTCATGAGGAACACGCCGACGTACTCCGGGAGTGACTGGTCTCCCTCGGAGACCGTAAAGATATCGCCACCGAGTTCGACGTCGCCGCCGTCGGTGACGTCGACGGCGATCTCCTGGCCGCGAAACGTCTCCGGAACCGCGTCCGTGAGCGGATCGAACGCGTCGAGTTCGTCCCGTTCGAGGCGAACCGTTTCGAGCCCGCTCCCGCCGTGAAGGCTGCCGGGAAGCCGAATGAGGCGGTTCGTATCCGTCGTCACGGGCTCGTCGATCGGCGCGTTGTCGGCCTCGACGGTCCGGGTTGCGAACCGCTCGGCCAGCTGGGCGACCGCGGTGTGGACGGTCACGTTACCGGACGCTACGCCCTCGCGGTTGTTTCTGGCGGCGTTAAGCGTCGCCTCGGCTTTTCCCTCGCCGATTCCGTCGAACTCCTGTAGCCGCGCTTTCGCCTCCTCGTCGTCGAGCTCGAGCAACCCGTCGACGAACCCCATGAACCGCTCGTGGGTTCGTCGTCCCCATCCGCCGTCGATTCGAAGGGTGCGTCGCTCCGTCGGCGTCTTTCTGCCCATTCCGGCGACGGTTTCGGTCTCGATCAGCTCCTCGAAGTCGAGGCCGATTCCCCGGACGTAGTCGACGATCTCGCGGCGGTGTTCCCGTTCCAGGTGTACCACGTTCTCGTCGCGGACGTGGACGTGGTAGCCGCGCCCGCCGGAGAAGACGACTTCGACGTCCTCGAACGCGAAGTCGTTTTCGAGAAAATCGAGCAGCCGAAACAGGGCCGCCTTGCACTTTTCGAGCATCTCCGCGTAACTGTCCTCGCCCAGCGTCACCGACGGGAGGTGGTCGGCGTCGAGGTCGAAGACGAGATCGGCCGACTGCCAGTCCTTCGCGCTCATCGAACTCGCGCCGGGGTCGCGAAACCGTCCCGCCGAGAAGTAGACGTGACGGGGCCGTTTTCGGACGAGGAACTCCGAGAGGTCGCCGAGCTCGAGCAGCGAGCGGTGTCGGACCATCGTCGTTCCGGGACCGTCGGTCCAGGGGATAAAGCCCCATTCACGCTCGTTGGCAGCAGGCGGCGGCGTAATCTCCGTGCGGCGGTAGTGATCCCGAAATCGCCCCCGAAGATACGCCCTCGTTCGCTCCTCCATTCGCCTGGGTAGTCGTCGGACGGGGGGTTTAATTCTGCCGAATGGTCGACTCGGTTCGAGCCCGCTCGGCCGAGGTCCGAGGCCCCAGCGCCTGCGCTAGGACGGCTCAGCGCCGAACCAGTTCCGAGATCCGGTCCGTGATTCCGACGTCCGAGCCGAGTTTGAGGTAGTAGGCGTCGCCGCCGTCTTCGTAGTAGTTGTCGATCCGGCGTTTGATCTCGAAGCCGAGATGTTCGTAGAACTGGAGGGCGTTTTCGTTGCTCGTCCGGGCGTGGCAGGTGATCGAGTCGTGGTCTTCGGCGACGTGTGCGACGAGTTGTTTGCCGATTCCGAGTCCCCGACAGTCGGAATCGACCGCCAGAAAGAGAATGTAGCCGTCGCGTCTGACGGCGGCGAATCCGACCAGTTCACTCTCCTGAAGGTAGCAGTGAACCGTCGAGCGGCGATAGGCGTCGGTGAAGAAGTCGTATCGCTGCTTGAGCACACCCTCCTGACGTTTGATCTCCTCTTTGAGCTGCCAGGCTTCGTCGACGAAGTCGTCACTCCCCGGCGTGACGACCCGACTGTCGATGTTGACGCTCACTATCACACCATTACATCGTGGCCAATATAATTCCACCGGCAGTCGGCCATCGAGAACGTCAGACGCCGCCGACACGTCTCGCACTTTTCGACGAATCGTCGACACGATTCGCCCTCCGGTCCGGTCGCCACCGCGACCGCCGTCGATTGCATCGGTCCGTCCGTCGGAAACGACGGACATACCACGCCGACGATCGTAGCGTTCGTCCAATGGAGTACGAACTTCGCGACCACACCGCCGACGTCGCGGTCGCGGCGACCGGCGACACGCTCGAGGCGGTCTTCGCCGCGACCGCGGACGGACTGGCCGCCGCGTCGCGGGACGACGAGCCGCCGTCGGACGTCGGCGATCGGTTCTCCGTCTCCGTGACTGCGGAGGGGCGGGAGGCGTTGCTGTTCGATTATCTCGACGAACTGATCTACCTTCGGGACGTCCGGTCCGAGCTTCCGGTCGACAATCGGGTTGAACGCATTCGTCGCGACGACGACGGCGACGAGCGCTGGACGCTCGAGGCGAGCGCGCGCGGCATTCCGCTCTCGGAGATCGTCGCCCGCGACGTCAAGGCCGTCACGTACTCGGAGATGCGAGTCGAACGCGTCGGCGGCGGGTGGGAAGTGTACGTCGTCTTCGACGTGTGAGTTCCGCCCGAGTGCATTTGACCGCGGCCGTGGTAGCCGTCGACGGTGACCCGTTCGATCCGGGCGCGTTCGACGATCGGCGCGGCGGGGCTCGTGTTGCTTGCCGCGGTATCGATCGACGTCGTGAGCGCCCACGAGGAGTACGTGGTCGAGGACGAACGCGACGTCGGCCTCCGCGAGTTTCTGCTCGAGGCGCTGGCCGATCCGTTCGTCGTCGGACCGCTGGTCGCGGGCGCGCTCGTCGTCGTCGCGACGCTCGCGGCGTATCTGGTCGTTCGACCGGTCCAGCGCGACGTCGCCGCGTTTCGGTTCGCGATGCGGGAGTACGTCGAGTACGTCCCGTGGCTGTTGCGAATCTCGTTCGGCATTCCGCTGATCGGTGCCGGATTCAGCGGCTACTTCGTCAGTCCGGCGGTCGAAGTCGACCTCAGACTCCTCCAGGTCGCGCTCGGATTCCTCCTGTTGTTCGGCCTGGGAACCCGCGTCGTCGCCCTAGTCGCGCTCTCGGTCTACCTCGCGGGCGTCGCCGTCTGGCCGACGCTGCTCCTCCAGGTCGAGTTCGTGGGCGGCCTCGCTGCGATCGCGCTGGTCGGCGGCGGTCGACCCAGCGCGGATCACGTCCTCGGCCGGCTGGCGGGTACGCCGGGGACGCTTTACGGGCGGCTCGATCCGGTCCACGATCGCGCGCGATCGGTTCGAGATCGGATCGACTCCGCCGAGCGGTATCTTCCAACCGTCGTTAGAGTCGGCCTCGGCGTCACGTTCGTCTATCTCGGGCTGACCCAGAAGATCCTTCGACCGGGGCTGGCACTCGGCGTCGTCGACCGGTACGAGCTCACCGCGGCCGTTCCGGTTGCGCCGGAGCTGTGGGTGCTGGGTGCCGGACTGGCCGAGGTCGGTCTGGGGCTGGCGCTGCTCGCCGGCTTTTTCACGCGCGCGACCGCGGCCACGGCTATCGCCGTCTTCACGCTCACCCTGTTCGCCCTGCCCGACGATCCCGTCCTCGCTCACGTCGGGCTGTTCGGAATGGCGTCCGTCCTGCTCATCACCGGCGGCGGACCGTACGCGCTCGACGAGCACCTCGAGCGCATCGAGACCGACGCCGATCGACTCGACGCGACGCCGACCGACGGGCCCTGAACCGCCCCGCGAGAGCCCCGACAGCGGACGCTGGAACGGCAACCGAAACTGCCCGACAGCGGTCGCGGAGACGAACACCTTTCACCGTCGAGACCGGACTGATACGTATGAGCGACGTCACCTTCGACGCGGACGACGTCACCCTCGAGCGGGTGAGCGAGTTCGTCTGGGAGATTCCACGGGAGGGAGAGATGCGCGTCCCCGCGCGCGTTCTCGCGAGCGAGGCGCTCCTCGAGGAGATCAAAGAGGACAAGACCCTCGAGCAAATCAGAAACACGACCCACCTGCCGGGGATCACGAAGTACGCCATCTGCATGCCCGATGGCCACCAGGGGTACGGCTTCCCGGTCGGCGGCGTCGGCGCGATGGACGCCGAGGACGGCTGCATCTCCCCCGGGTCCGTCGGCTACGATATCAATTGCGGCGTCCGGATGATGCGGACGAATCTGACCTACGACGACCTGAACGGCCGCGAGCGCGAACTCGTCGACTCCCTGTTCGCCAACGTGCCGTCGGGACTGGGCGGCGGCGGAATCGTCGAGTCGGGCGTAGACACCGTCGACGAGATTCTCGCCCGCGGCGTCGACTGGGCGCTCGAAAACGGCCACGCCGTCGAGGACGACCTGCTCCACTGCGAGGACGAGGGAATGCGCGAGGAAGCCGATCCCGACGCCGTAAGCCAGAAGGCCAAAGACCGCGGGAAGAACCAGATCGGCTCGCTCGGGTCGGGCAACCACTTCCTCGAGGTCCAGCGCGTGACCGACGTCTTCGACGACGAGATCGGCGAGGCGTTCGGTCTCGAGGAAGACCAGATCGTCGTGTTGATCCACTGTGGCTCGCGCGGGCTCGGCCACCAGACGTGTAACGACTACCTCCGAAAGATCGAACGACAGCACAAGGGGCTGCTCGACCGGCTTCCGGACAAGGAACTGGCCGCGGCACCGGCCGGTTCCCAGCTCGCCCGGGAGTACTACGGTGCGATGAACGCCGCGATCAACTTCGCGTGGGTCAACCGCCAGCTCATCATGCACCGCACGCGACGCGTCTTCGAGCGCGTGTTCGACCGCTCCTGGGAGGAGATGGAGATGGAGCTGCTGTACGACGTCGCACACAACATCGCGAAAAAGGAAGTCCACGACGTCGACGGCGAGCAACGCGAGCTGTACGTTCACCGAAAGGGTGCGACGCGGGCGTTTCCCGCGGGCCACCCCGAGGTGCCCAGAGCGTACCGAACCGTCGGCCAACCGGTGATCATCCCCGGCAGCATGGGTGCCGGAAGCTACGTGCTTCGGGGCGGCGAGCGCTCGATGGATCTCACGTTCGGCTCTACCGCCCACGGCGCTGGCCGGCTCATGAGCCGAACGCAGGCGAAAAACGAGTACTGGGGCGGCGACGTCCAGGACGAACTCGAGGGACAACAGGGAATCTACGTGAAAGCCCAGTCGGGTGCGACGGTCGCGGAGGAAGCGCCGGGCGTCTACAAGGACGTCGACGAAGTCGTACGAGTCTCCGACGCGCTCGGCATCGGCGACAAAGTCGCGCGAACGTTCCCGGTGTGCAACATCAAGGGGTGACGCCACGATACGTTCAAACGTACTCGATCGCGGGAGTACGCCGGAACGGCCGACGCCCCCGGCTCACTTCAGGCGAAACGGATTCTCGTCCTCGTCGTCCTCGTCGCCGTCGGACCGCTCGTAGGGCTTTCGCGCCGTCACCGTCACCGTCGCCTCGGGATCGTCCTCGTCGGACCACGGACTGTCGTAGGCCGACAGCTCGAGATCGCTGACCTCCCACCCTTCCGCTTCGATGAGCTCCACGAGCCGGCGCTGGTCGTCGAGCATGTCCTCGTTCATGTCGCCACGTTCGATCCCCCGCGGCGTAGGTTTTGTGCCGGATCGGACCCGAACCGTCGTCAACCGATTCGTCCCCCGACGTGACCGTCTAGCCGTCCGGTGATTCCAACCGAAAGACGTACGTCGTTATCGTCCTCGGTCGCGTATCGGTTCACATGACACCACCGGTTCGCTTCCGAGATCGAGGTTCACGGGGTCGGACCCGACGGATCGATCCGATCGACGAGCGTCTCGACGAGATGGACGAACAGTTGCGCCAGCTCCAGAACACGCTCCGCGCCGTCGCCCGCGAGGCCGGGGTCTCGATCGGCTGTCCGTGCAGCCGCTGCGGACGGAGCCATCTCCTCGTCAAAGACGGGAGTCTCTCCTGTCCAGTCTGTCGGTACCGTCGTTCGTTGTGACCGGAAGTACGGACCGTCCGGTGAACCTTTGGTATCGAAGAGTGCACAATCGAACGATGGGGAAACGCGACGGCGGCGACCGTGGTGATCGCGACGTCGACGGCGTTCGCGGCGACCGCACCGACGCTCGAGGCTACGGCGACGGCTGGCCGAAACTCAGAGAGCGGACGCTTCGCCGGGACGGATACGCGTGTACCCGCTGTGGATGCGACGACCGAACGCTGCAGGCACACCACGTGATTCCGCGCTCGGCAGGCGGTCCCGACGCGCTGGAGAACTTGCTCACGCTCTGTCGTCCCTGCCACGGCGTAATCCACCAGTCGAACGGTTCGTTCGACGACGTGCGAGACGACGCGCCGTTGTTTCCGAAACCGGACGCGCCCGACCCGGTCGCCCGAATGCGCGAACCCGACGACCAGCTGTGCAGTCGTTGTGGAACCGAACGCGTCGATCCCGCGAATCTCGTCGCCTGGACCGACGTTCCCCGGCGGGAAACACGGCGCAACCGAAACCACCTCACGGTCTGTACGCCCTGTGCGGGACTCCTCCTCGAGGAGCACCGAGGGTGCACGATGGAGGCGCTCGAGAGCAACCGCCGCCTCGGACGATCGGAACTCGGCCGCCACAAATCCGACGCCCCAGTTCGACCGAGCGCGTTCGCGCCGTCCCAGGTCGCGATCCGTCGAGAGCCGCGAACCCGTCGCGAGCGACTTATCGACGACACGGCGTTACGATTTCTGTGCAACCACCGTGGCGTTCGCTGGGCGATTCTGATCGCGGTCGCCTTCGCGCTGTTTTCGGCCGGAATGGCCTCGCTGTAGCGTACCGACGGCCACCGGAGACCGGACGTTCGCGACTGCCTCGACGTCATCCGTCTTTTGCTAAGCGAAGAATCGCGTGACTGCGGCGACTTATCGACATCTTTTTGGAAGGAAGGAGGAGGCTTCAGCTATGCAGACAGAACCCTCTTCACGTCATATTGAACGTCGGCTCACTAACCTCCTTCCCTCTGAAGCGCTCGAAGACCACGTCTAGGATGTCGGCGTGGTTGAGTGCGAGTGGAAGCTTCAGATTCCACCGCTTGTCTGGTCGTTCGCGTTCGGCTTCGCGATGGGCGAAGCCGAACGCTTGCGGCATTCAGACGAACCTGACTCAGCAAACATGTTCTTCACAAGATCGGAATCGGTGGTTTTATTAATGTTCGGTAGAGGTTGAATACAAATGACGGATCAATCGAAGGAACCTTGCGGTTCCTACCTACGCGCAATTCATACTGTGTTGGTTGCACTAACATTTGCTGTGTTCTTTAATGCGATAGGTGATGAAGACCCGATCGACGCTATACTCTTTTTCGCCATACCCGCCATAGTTATATATTCGATTCTACAAGTTTATGAGGCGGGAAAAGCAGAATAAACGGGCACACCGGACAGTGCGATATAAACACTAGACTCTTCTGTAGCACATTGTTGATAGAGTGCAGTCTTGCGATTTTCCGTGAGTGCTTCGAACTGAGATGCCGTCTACGAGTAGTTCTACACGCTAGTCCCGTTCAAACGAACAAGGAACCGAACGGTAGCAACAATCACGTACAGAAGAGCGAAAGACCAATGGCCTCGAGTGGTGTTCGCGATGCGAACGAGGCAACGACGACACTGCGGCGACGAGAAGAGCCGCTAGCCGAACTTGCCGGTGATGTAGTCCTCGACGCGGTCGCTCTCGGGATTTTCGAAGATCTTGTTCGTGTCGTCGAACTCGACGAGGTGGCCGCCGGTGAGAAAGACCGCCGTCTTGTCCGAGATGCGAGCCGCCTGTTGCATGTTGTGCGTGACGATGACGACCGTGTAGGATTCGGCAAGCTCCTCGACGAGGTCCTCGATCTTCGAGGTCGCGACGGGGTCGAGTGCGGACGCCGGCTCGTCCATCAGGATGACCTCGGGATCGGGTGCGATCGCGCGAGCGATGCAGAGTCGTTGCTGTTGGCCGCCGGAGAGGTCGAGTCCGCTCGAGTCGAGTTGGTCTTCGACCTCGTCTAACAGGGCGGCGCGCTCGAGGGCGGTGTGGACCTGTTCGTCGACGTCGACGTCTTTTCCCTGGACCCGAAGGCCGTAGGCGACGTTGTCGTAGATCGACTTCGGGAACGGGTTCGGTTTCTGAAACACCATGCCGATCTTGCGTCGGAGGGCGACGGGATCGACGTCGTCGTCGTAGACGTTCTTGCCGTGAAACCGGAGGTCCCCCTCGACGCGGGCGATGTCGATCAGGTCGTTCATTCGGTTGATCGAACGCAGAAACGTGGACTTCCCACAGCCGGAGGGACCGATGAGCGCGGTCACCTGTCGCTCCGGGATGTCCATGTCGATGCCGTGGAGGGCCTGATCGTCACCGTAGTAGACGTCGAGATCCCGAGATTCGATGACCGGGTCGACGACGCGGGATCCGCTCCGGCGTTCGTCGCCGGCCACTGCCGAACTCGTCTCGTCGTCGCTGACTTTCGGTTTCGATACCGTTCGTGGTCCACCGCCGTTCGTATTCATATCTAGTTGGGTGTTCGCCGGGTATAGTCGAGCGCTCGTTTCGGATTCGTTCGTTCGTCGATCCACCCGATTTCGAGCGCGACGCCCGCAGACGTGCCGAAACACTCACCTGACACGTCGAAATCTACGGCCGTCGCGGAGTAAATAGGATACTATGTTGGCTACGTTCAGGGAAGGTTGTCTACGTCCGACTATATAGATTTTTGCTTGAGAGGGAAAATCGGTGGAGCGGCGATCAGCTCCGGGGATCGTACCGGTTCCTGATCAGGATCGCAACCGCGTTCATCAGCAACAGTATCGTCAGAAGGACGACGATCCCCGCAGCCGCGACGTGCTGGAACTCGGGATCCGGACGGGACGCCCACTCGAAAATCATCATCGGCATGGCGCTGAACGGAGCCGTCAACCCGTCCGGGGCTACGAACAGCGACGTGGCCGCACCGACCATCAGGATCGGTGCAGTCTCGCCGATCGCCCGCGAGAGCGAGAGAATGGTTCCGGTCATGATGCCCGGAAGCGCCCGCGGCAAGACGACGTCGCGGATCACCTGCCACTGCGTCGCACCGACGCCGTAGGCCGCCTGGCGCTGGCTGTCGGGAACCGACCGGAGCGCCTCCTGAGTCGAGACGATGACGATCGGCAGGATCAACAGCGTCAGCGTCAGCGCGCCGGCGATGAGACTCGAGCCCAGTTGCACGCTCCTGACGAAGATCGCGAGTCCGAGTAGCCCGTAAACGATCGACGGAACGCCGGCGAGATTCGCGATGTTAGCCTCGATGAACGACGTCAACCGATTTTCCGACGCGTACTCCTCGAGGTAGACCGCCGCACCGACGCCGAGAAAGACCGTGAAGACGGCGGTCAGCGCGATGAGGAAGATCGATCCGACGAGGGCTGGATAGATTCCAGCTCCGCGTCCGCCGGGCAGGAAGTTCTCGATGACCTGCGACGGCGGATACGTCAGGAACTCCCAGGTGACCCACCCCCACGACTCGACGAGGACGTCCGCGATCAGGGCGACGAGCGCGACGATACCGACCAGCGTGGAGGCGAAACAGATTGCGACGAACGCGCGACCGATCAGTCGCTTTCTCGCGATGTCCTCGGTGCCTTCCGCGAAGGGATTGCCCGTGCTCATTGGTACTCCTCCCTGTAGCGCGATTTGATCCACAGGCTGAGCAGATTCATCGAGAGCGTCATCACGAACAACGTCAACCCGACGGCAAACAGGCTCTGGTATCCGATCGATCCCACCGATACGTCGCTGATTCCGATCTGGACCATGTACGCGGTCATCGTCTGAATCGGCTCCAGCGGATCGACCGTGATCTGTGGGTGCATCCCCGCCGCGAGCGTCACCGCCATCGTCTCGCCGATCGCCCGCGAGAGCGCGAGGATGTACGAAGCGATCACGCCCGACAGCGACGCGGGGACGACGACGCTCGTCGAGACCTCGAACTTCGTCGCTCCGAGTCCGTACGCCGCGTTACGGAGATCGTCTGGCACCGCCGACATCGCGTCCTCGCTCAGACTCGAGACCATCGGGATGATCATGATTCCGACGACGATCGCACCCGCGGCCGCGTTGAACGTCCCGGTTTCGGGGTAGAATCGCTGGATCAGAGGCGTGATGAACGACAGCGCGAAAAATCCGTAGACGATCGTCGGGATCCCCGCGAGGATCTCGAGGGTCGGTTTGACCGTCTTTCTGACCTGGGGGTCTGCGTACTCGCTCAGGTAGATCGCGGTCGCCGTCCCGACGGGGATCGCGATCAGCGCCGATCCGATGGTGATGACGAGCGTCCCCCAGACCAGCGGCAACACGCCGTAACTGTGGGGACTGATGACGGGCGACCACTCGGTCTCGGTAAGATACTCGACGATCGAGACGTGCTGGAAGAACTCGATCGATCCCTGAACCAGCACGAGAATAATCCCGAGGGTCGTCAACACCGTCACGAACGCACACGAAAAGAACACGTATCGAATCGCCGCGTTCTTTCGATCGTCGATGCTTCCCGAACTGCCGGCCGTGATGTTCATCGGGTCGTCGTCACTCATTCCAGCACCTCTGCAATCGCGTGTCTGAGCGTTTGCGCTTCCTCCTGGAGTCGTTCGTCGGAGATTCCGTAGAATCCGACGCGGCGGGCCCCCCACTGCGTCCACGAGAGCGTTTCGCCGGATTCGACGACGTCGGCCTCGGTCGCCGGTCCGTCGATCTCCTCGAAGTAAAACTGCGCGAAGGCGCGAACCTCCTCGCGTTCCAGCGCGTCGGCGCGGAAGTAGGTGTACAGCGGACGGGTCAGTGGCTCGTACGAACCGTCCTCGATCGACGATCTCGTCGGCTCGATGCAGGCGTCTCCGTCGTCAACGGCGACGAGTTCGAGGTCGTCTTCGTTCTCGTAGTAGTAGCCCGCCCCGCCGAACCCCAGCGCGTATCGATCGCCGCGAACGCCGCGAACGATGACGTTCGTATCCGCGCTCGCGGAGTAGTCCGACCGGATGTTACCCACCTCACCGGTGATCTCTTCGGTAAAGTAATCGAACGTCCCGGACGCCGGATCGCGCCCGTACAGCTCCAGTTCTTCGTCCGGCCACTCGTCGCGAACGTCGCTCCACGTGTCGATATCCGAACCGGACTCCCAGATTCGCTCGAGTTCGTCCGTCGTGAGACAGTCACACCAGTCGTTTTCGGGATTGACGTAGACGGCGATCCCGTCGAGTGCCGTCTGGAGTTCGACGTACTCGATCCCGTTGGCCTCACACAGCGCACCCTCGTCGTCGCCGCCGTCGTCGAAGATTCGACGGCTCGCGTTCTGGACGTCCGTTTCGCCGTCACAGAACCGCTGAAATCCCGCTCCCGTTCCGGATCCCCGAACCGGAATCTGAACGCGATTGTTGCGCCACTGGAACTCTTCGGAGACGACTGCCCCGTGGGGCAACACCGTATTGCTGCCGTCCATCAGGATCTCCCCCTCGAGATCCGTCTCCCGGCCGCGTGCAATACACCCGGCCAACGCAGAAAGTGTGGTTCCGGCAACGCCGAGGAGAACGCGCCGGCGTGAGAGTCCACCGGCCCGGCCTGCTGTCGGCTCGTTTGCCATCAACTGTGTAGTGGCGACATTTTGTCTAAATACTCTACTATGTTCCCTATATATCTCTATGTGGGACAATCGTTGACCATGGTCCGATACACCTCGTTAGGACTGTACCCAGAAAAGTAACGAACCTCGAACCTCAGTAGCCGGAGATCTGCGTCCGGAATCGGATTCAATCATATTTATGGCTCCGTGATTCGAAACCGAACTATGGAGACGCGCAAGGTTCAGGTGACGGGCGGCTCGACGTACACCGTCTCGCTTCCGAAAGGGTGGGCGACGGCCAACGACGTGAGCGCCGGGACGACCGTCGAATTCTATCCGGAAGACGACTCCCTGCTGTTGACACCACAGAGTGACACCGAGCGACAGGAGGGGACGCTCGACGTCTCCGATCTCGAGGGCGAACGGCTCACCCGGGCCGTGATGACGATGTACGTAAGCGGGTTCGACATCATCCGTCTCGAGGCCGGCCGGATCACGACGGATCAGCGTCGGGCGATCCGCGACGCGACCCAGAGCCTCGTCGGCGTCGAGGTGTTAGAGGAGACGACCGATAGCGTCGTCATCCAGGACTTGCTCGACTCCTCGGAGCTGTCGATCGTCAACGCCGTCTCGCGGATGCGTCTCATTGCAACGTCGATGCTCGCGGACGCGGTCACCGCACTCATCGAGAACGACGACGACATCGCCTACGACGTCATCGAGCGCGACGACGACGTCGACCGACTGTGGCTGGTCGTCTCCCGCATCTTTCGAGCGACGCTCCGGTCGCCGAAAGCCGCGGAGGAACTCGGCGTTCCCCGCGAGGACTGTTTCGACTTTCACTCGAGCGCGCGCCAGCTCGAGCGCGTCGCCGACCACGCCGCCAAGATCAGCAACCTCGCGCTCAAACTCGACGACATTCCGGAGTCGGTCGCCGAGGCGCTCACCGAACTCCACACGGACGCGTCGGACGTCCTGCAGAAGTCGATGGACGCGCTGTTCGCCGAGGAAACCGACGAGGCGAACCGGCTCGGGCACGCGGCTCGTGAGGCCGTCCTCGAGATCGACGAACACACCCGAACGATCGACGACATGCTCCGCGACCTCGAGCCCGTCCAGGCGCAATCACTGGGGTTGATCGTCGACTCGTTATCTCGAAGCGCCGACTACGGCGGCAACATCGCCGAGACGGCCTTACAGAAGGCGGCACCGCGTCCTTGATCTGCGCCTCTCGCGACGGACGTTCCGGAAAACCTCGCGGTCGCATTCGCTCGCGAAACCGTTTCTCATCGGCCAGAATCGACAGTCAGCGGACGATCAGTTCTCGAGCAACACGGCGTTGACCTGTCCGGTCTGGCCGGGGCGGGAGGTGACGCGGGCGTCGCCCTCGGAGGTGGCGATGATCGCACCCTTCGTGATGATGTTTCGGCGAACGTAGTTGGGGTTCGCGTCGTTTTCGAGGACGTCTTCGATCTCGGCGGAGATCGTCTCGCCGCCTTTGTTCACGGTGGCGACGTCCGTCGCCAGTGCGCGGGTTTTCGTTCCGTTACCGCGAACGTCGACGGTTCGGTAGCGGGGCTCGCCGACCTGCGTCTCGGTCGGAAGTCGGCCGAGTTCGTCCTTTCGGCGCTTTCGTACGTTCTTCAGTCGACCGCCGGTCCGCTTTCGCGTAGAGCGTCCCTGATCTTGCATACCCGGGAAAAGATCCGGCGAATACTTGAATGCACGCTTTCGCGCCGACTACAGAACGCGCCGTGACGGGCCGACCGACCGTTCTCCGCTCCGAGGTCGGACCGGCGCTCATACGGATTGCTGTCCCGATGTCCCGGTGTACCCGCCGCCCGTGTCGCGGTTGCGTCGGAACTGACGGACAGTAAACCGGATCACTCGTCGGGAACGAGACAGTAAACGTGTCCGGGTCCCTCGAATACGGTCTCCTCGTCGTCGTCCCAGTAGTTCGAGAAGACGCCCCGTTCTGCGTAGTAGATTCGACCGTCGCGCGGGATCGCGCCGCTGGTGACGTGTCCACGATTTTCGACGCGCCACCGTCGCTCTCCGGTTTCCCTGTCCAGCGCGTACAGGTGCGTGTCGTACGAGCCGACGAGGATCGTCTCGGCGGTGGCGGTCACCGAGCCGATGACGTGGCCGCCCACGTGGGTCGACCACAACTCGTCGCCCGTCTCGGCGTCGAGCGCGTAGACGCGGCGGTCGTCGCTGCCGACGTAGACGATCCCTTCCTCGGGATCGACCGCCGGATTTGACATGATTACCCGGCCCGTCTCGAAGGACCACTCCTCGCTGCCGTCCTCGAGGTTCAGGCGGTAAAAGCGGCCGTCCCAGGAGCCGACGAACGCCGCGCCGTCGTAGACGGGCGTCGTCCCCTTGATCTCCGCGCCGAGGTGAAAGCGTCCGCCGGCCATCGGCTCGCCGTCGGGACCGCCCTCGCCGCCAGCCTGGAACGACCAGGCGAACTCGAGCGACGGAAACTCCCAGCAGTAGACGACGCCGTCGTTCGAGCCGGTGACCAGTCGTCCGGCGTCGCAGTCGATCGCGGGCGAGGGGTGGGGCATTCCCCAGATCCGGTCGTCGCTCCAGGTCGGCGTCCCGGTTTCGGCGTCGATCTCCCAGAGCGCGCCGCTCGCGGGATCGCTGTACTCCGCAAGGAGGTAGAGCGTCCCATCGACGTAAGCGGGGCTCGAACCGATCGCAATCGAGCCGTCGAACTCGCGGATCCCGGTTCGCCAGATCAGTTCGCCCGTCTCCACGTCCACCGCGTACAGCGCGCCGTCGTAGCCGCCGACGTACGCGACGTCGCCGACGACCGCCGGCGTGCCGTGAAAGCCGAGGCTCCGTCCAGCCGCCGTCTCGAGACTCCACCGCTCGTCGCCCTCGGGCGTAAAGGCGTGGACGACGCCCGTATCGCCCGCGACAAGGATCGTTTCGCCGTCCGGCGTCGGCCTGGGCGTCGACTTCGCCGCGGTGTGGCCGATGCGGTTGATCGGAGCCGACCAGTCGACGCGAACGGCGGACGGGACCGTCACCTCCGGGTAGAAGCCGTACCGGCGCAGTCCGCGTCGAAACATCGTGACGTCGTCGTCGACGGGTCTAGGCGCGTGTACGGGTCCCGCGTCGGCCGTCGCCCCCGCGCAGTCGGGCACCGTTCGCCGGGCCCGCGCGCTCGAGCCGACGAGCGTAAGACTCCCGGCCGCGCCGACGCCCGCGAGCAATCCCCGCCTAGAGAGGCGTTCGAATTCGGCTCGAGGTCGTTCGCCTCCGGTTTTTTCCCCGTTCACGCCCCTTCTCGTTCGTCTACGGTGGGTCGAGTAGAAAAATCCTGCCGGTTTCGGACCGCATCGTGGCGAACCGCGCTCCTCACGGGTCGTCCCTCCCCGCTCGCTTCTTCGCGGTTCTCGCTCACTTCGTCTGGCTCGCGGGTCGTCCCTCCCCGCTCGCTTCTTCGCGGTTCTCGCTCACTTCGTCTGGCTCGCGGGTCGTCCCTCCCCGCTCGCTTCTTCGCGGTTCTCGCTCACTTCGTCTGGCTCGCGGGTCGTCCCTCCCCGCTCGCTTCTTCGCGGTTCTCGCTCACTTCGTTCGCTCCGAACCGCGTTCGCTCCGAACCGCGTTCGCTCCGAACCGCGTTCGCTCCGAACCGCGCTACTCCTGTTGTGCGTCGACGACCGCAACGCCAGCCAGATTCACGATGTCCTTGACCTCGTCGCCGCGCTGGAGGACGTGGACCGGCTCGTCCATTCCGACGAGCATCGGTCCGATGGCGTCCGCGCCGCCGAGTCGCTGGAGCAGCTTGTAGCCGATGTTGCCCGACTCGAGGTTCGGGAAGACGAGGACGTTTGCCGGCTCGTCGAGTTCAGAGAAGCCGTACGTCCCCTCGAGGATGTCCTCGACGACGGCGGTGTCGGCCTGCATCTCTCCGTCGACCGGGAAGTCGACTTCCGGATCGTTCTGGAGCATCTTCGCGGCACGTCGTGACTTTCGAGTGTTCTCGTTGTCGACGCTACCGAAGTTCGAGTACGAGAGCAACGCGGCGCGCGGTTCGACGTTAAACCGGCGAGCGAGTTTGCCCGTCTGTTTGGTCACCTCCGCGAGCACGTCCTCGTCGGGCGACTGGTTGACCGTGGCGTCGGCGACGAAGATGACGCGGTTTTTGAACGTCAGCAGGTAGACCCCGGCGGCGTAGTCGACGTCCTCGGCGGTTCCGATCACCTGCAACGGCGGCCGGAGCGCGGACGGGTAATGGTGCGAGAGCCCGGTCATGAGGGCGTCGGCGTCGCCCTGTTCGACCATCACGCTCCCGAAGTAGTTGGTGTCGCGCTCGATGAGCTCGCCCGCTTCGGTCCGGGTGATCCCCTTGCGCTGGCGAAGCTCGTGAAGTCGATCTGCGTACTCCTCGTAGTCGCCGACCGAGGGGTCGGCCACCTGCGGCTCGAAGTCGAGTCCGAGATTCGCCGCCGTTCGACGGATCTCGCTCTCTTCGCCGATGAGAATCGGCATCGCGATTCCCTGTTCCTGGATCTGGTAGGCGGCTCGGATCATCTTCTCGTTTTCGCCCTCCGCGAGCGCGACGGTCTTCGGATCGCTCTTGGCCTTGTTGAGCACGACCCGCATCATCTCGCGGGACTTGCCGAGTCTGGCCTCGAGTTCCTCTTCGTATTCGTCGAGGTCGATCTCCACGCGGGCGGCTCCGGACTCCATCGCCGCTTCCGCGATCGACGGCGCGACCCGGAAGAGAACGCGCGGATCGACGGGCTTCGGAATGATGTAATCGGGTCCGTACTGGATCGGATCGTCGCCGTAGGCTTTGACGACCGCGTCGGGCACGTCCTGGCGGGCGAGGTCGGCGAGGGCCTCGGCACAGGCGACTTTCATCTCCTCGTTGATCTCGGTCGCGCGCACGTCGAGTGCGCCCCGGAAGATGAAGGGGAATCCGAGGACGTTGTTGACCTGGTTCGGATAGTCCGATCGGCCGGTTGCCATGATGACGGTGTCGTCGCGCGCCGCCTTCGCCTCCTCGTAGCCGATCTCCGGATCCGGATTGGCCATCGCGAAGACGATCGGATCGTCCGCCATCGACTGGACCATCTCCTGTGAGACGAGGCCGCCGATCGAGAGGCCGACGAAGACGTCCGCGCCCTCCATCGCGTCAGCGAGATCGCCCTCGGGCACGTCGCGCGCGAACTCCTGTTTGTACTCGTTGACGTCGCCACGGTCCGCGCGGGCCTCGGTGATGATTCCCGAGGAGTCACACATCGTGACGTTTTCCTTTCGACAGCCGAGCGAGACGTAAAACCGGGCCGTCGCGATCGCACTCGCGCCCGCTCCGGAGAAAACGATCTCGAGATCGTCGAGCTCCTTGCCCGCGATGTCGGCAGCGTTGAGAAGCGCCGCGCCGGAGATGATCGCTGTCCCGTGCTGGTCGTCGTGGAAGACAGGGATGCCGATCTCCTCGCGCAGTCGCTCCTCGATCGTGAAACACTCCGGCGCTTTGATGTCCTCTAAGTTGATGCCGCCGAACGTCGGCTGCATCATCTTGACGGCCTCGACGAGTTTCTCCGGGTCGGCCTCGTCGAGTTCGATGTCGAAGACGTCGATATCCGCGAAGCGCTTGAACAGCACGCCCTTGCCCTCCATGACGGGCTTCGACGCCTGCGCTCCGATGTCTCCGAGTCCGAGCACCGCGGACCCGTTCGAAACGACGCCTACGAGATTTCCTTTCGCCGTGTACGTGTAGGCCTCCGTTTCGTCTTCGTCGATCTCCGTACACGGTGCGGCCACGCCCGGGGAGTAAGCGAGCGAGAGGTCGCGCTGTGTATTCGTCGGTTTCGTCGTCGAAATCTCGATCTTTCCCGGCGGATCCGTCCGATGGTACTCGAGTGCGTCCTCGTCCAGTCCCATACAGAACCCACTGTGGCCTACCATTAAAAGCAATGCGAAAGGGGTATTCGTCGATTGTCGAACATCACGATTCTTTATTCGCTGATTCGACTCTTTTATACGGACCGCCCTAGTGAAGGTGTGTATGGACGTCGCGCTTGGTGGGACGTTCGACCCCGTTCACGACGGTCACCGGAAGCTGTTCCAACGGGCGTTCGAACTCGGAGACGTGACGATCGGGCTGACCAGCGACGAACTCGCACCGAAGACGCGACACGTCGAACGACACGTCAGGTCGTTCGACGAGCGCCGGGAGAGTCTCGAGGAGGAACTCGACTCGATCGCCGCGGAGTACGACCGCGCGTTCGAGATCAGGCCGCTCGAAGAGCCGACCGGTATCGCGACCGAGCCACAGTTCGAGTACCTCGTCGTCTCGCCGGAAACGCGAGACGGCGGCGAACTGATCAACGAGATCCGTCGCGAACGGGGATACGATCCGCTCGAGGTGGTCGTCGTTCCGCACGAACTCGCCGACGACGGCGACATCATCTCGAGTACGCGAATCGTCCGCGGAGAGATCGACGAGCACGGAACCGTCCTCGACGACTCCGACGCCGAGTGATACGACCCTTCTGACGATTTGCTGACGAACCACGGGTAGTCACGGTTGTACCGGAACTGAGTTCTGACGGTCCGTACGATCCGTCGGGTGGAGTCGTCTTCAGCTACTCGTCTTCTATCGCCGCTTGCGTTTCGTTTCCGACCGCTTACCGCCCGGTCGTTACCACCGGGGCGGTTCGAGCCCGGCGTCCTCGAGCATGGTCTTCCATCGCGTTTGAATCGAGAGCCGCGAGACGTCGGCCGCGTCGGCGACGTCGCCCTGCGTTCGGCCGTCGCCGGCGACGAGCGAGCCGGCGTAGACGCTCGCCGCGAGAACTGCCCGTTTCGATCGATCGTCGGACGGAACGTCCGCGAGAAAGAGATCGGTCGCGCACGATCGGGCCTCGCTCGACAGCTCGAGACGGTCCGCGATCGCCTCGAGTTCCTCGAGCCAGGGTTCGTACTCGATCCGATCCCGAGCGCTGTGCATATCCGGGGTGTCGGTCCGGCGGTGGATAAATCCCGCGCCGTCCGCGGCGGTTCTGAACCGGGGAGAGCCATCAATCGGGCTCTCGTCCACCGAGACGTCCAATGCGGTACTACTGAACCCAACGTTCAGCTACGAACGAGTAGGTTGATTGGCCGTTCTCCCGCGGTTTCACTAGGAGACGACTACTAAAGCGGTTGCTTGGGAAAGGTGGGGGCATAGCTCGCCCGCTCCCGTCGGGCCCGCGTCCGTCATGAAGGAACCAACCTGCAAACTCGTCTGTACCGGCTGCGGGCTCGAGATGCCCTACCGAGATCGGTCTCTGGCCGAGCAGGCCGCGGAACTGCACCAGCTTCGTGACCCCGAGCACGTCACGTTTATCGTTCCACCGGACTGGTCACCCGAGGAACCGGTCAAACACGAGTAGTCAGTATCGACAGCTTCATACTCGATTCGTGAATAGGCGACACCCAGGGCGCGGGTAGCCAAGCCAGGAAACGGCGCAGCGCTTAGGACGCTGTCCCGTAGGGGTCCGCCGGTTCAAATCCGGTCCCGCGCACTGAGGAGCGAAGCGACGAAGAGCAGGATCGATTTGAATCCTGCAAGTCACAGCCCGGAACGGCCCGAAGGGCCGCACGCTCGGAATGTCTTGCTCCGGTTCGAATCCGGTCCCGCGCACTACTACCTTGCTCACGTCTTGCTGTTTCGAGTGAACACACGAACATGTGTGTAAGTAGATATGAACGCTGCAACATTCAGGTCGAGCCTGGGAAACCATCAAACTTGTCCGAGGACGAACACCGAGCACCGCAACGAACACTAACGCACCGACTACCGTGAGCACCGATATCGATTTGAACAGTCGTTTCGGCGAGAAGAGACGAATCCGAAACCGATCGATTATTCGGATTATACCGCGTACGTGGCAGGCGTTTCGAGCCGTCGTTCTCGACATGGAGACGGTCGATCCGTACTTAGCGTCGGCCAATTCTGGGGTTGTTCCGTCTCTTGATCGGCTTCTGTACTGTGCGACGTAAAGAAATGTAGATTTCCGAAATCGGACGTTCTATTGACGGGTTACGCGGGACTCCCGTCGTGCTCGGCGATCTCGAAAAGGTCGTCGTAGCCTTCGTCGGACGGGAGCCTGAGCTTCGACGTCCTCGAGGGCCCCTTCGGTGACCGCTTCCTCGATCACGTCGACGACGACCTGCGCGTGAAAGGCGGCGTCTGCCGGATCGTCGTCGCCGATCTCCTCGCGTTCGGCGACGCGGTCGACGAAGTCGTCGAAGCCGAACCGCTCGACGTCGTCGACCTCCTCCAGGAACCGACCGAGTTCCTCGGGGAGCTGCGCAGCCAGGTTTTCGGCTTCGCCGGGCTGGATGCGCTCCGAAAGCGTCGTCAGGGTCGCGCGGGTGATGCTCAGTGCGGCTTCGCGGGAATCGAGCCGTGCTCGATGCTGGATTTCGCCGATGAGTTCGTCGTACTGCATGGACGTCCCTTTCCAATTCGATCGTATCAGACTGAACCTTTCAGGAGAAAGCTGGCTGCTGGACGCCAGAAACCCCGGACGGACCGATCGAAGGGAGTCGATCGCCGAACGATCTCCGCCGTCCGTTGCTCGCCGATCGATCGCGTTCGCCTCGCCGCCGCGCACGTCGGGAATCGAAAGACAGTTTGAACGCAGGATGCTACGGAAACCCATGCTCTCGATCGCGCTTGCCGGAAAACCGAACGCCGGCAAGTCCACGTTCTACACCGCGGCGACGATGGCGGACGTCGACGTCGCCAACTATCCGTTTACCACGATCGACGCCAACCGGGGCGTGAGCTACGTCAGGACCGAGTGTCCCTGTCTCGAGCGAGACGAACGCTGCAACGCCGACGACTGTGCGGACGGAAAGCGATACGTCCCGATCGAACTGCTGGACGTCGCGGGGCTGGTTCCCGGCGCACACGAGGGGAAGGGACTCGGAAACCAGTTTCTCGATGAGCTGACGAACGCGGACGTCATCGTCAACGTCGTCGACGCCTCCGGAGGAACCACCGAGAAGGGCGAGCCGGTCGATATCGGCAGCCACGACCCGCTCGAGGACATCGACTTCGTCGAAGAGGAGATGGATCTCTGGCTGGCCGGCATCGTCGAGCGAAACTGGGAATCGATCGAGCGCAAGTCCCGCTCTCCGGACTTCGACGTCGACGAGGCGCTCTCGGAGATGCTGACCGGGTTCGGAGCGTCACCCGCCGACGTCGCCGCCGTGTTGCGCGACCTCGAGTATCCCGAGGACCCCATCCAGTGGGACGACGATCACCGCGAAGCGCTCGCCCGCGACGTCCGTCGGCGAACGAAGCCGATCGTCGTCGCGGCGAACAAGATCGACGTGGCTCCCGAGGAGAACGTCGAGCGGTTGCTCGACCTCGACAAGCCAGTGATACCGACGACGGCCGAGGGCGAGCTCGCGCTCCGCCGGGCGGCCGAAAGCGACCTCGTCGCCTACGACCCGGGCGACGAAACCGTCGAGATCGGCGACGACGTCAGCGACGCCCAGCGCGAGGCGCTCGAGGGACTCGCAGAGACGATGGACGAGTGGGACGGAACGGGCGTCCAGTCCGCGCTCGACTACGCGGTGTACGATCTGCTCGATCGGGTCACGGCGTATCCGGTGGAGGACGCCTCGAAGTGGTCCGACGGAAGCGGAAACGTTCTACCGGACGCGTTCTTGCTCTCGAGGGGGTCGACACCCGTTGACCTCGCGTACTCCGTCCACTCGGACATCGGTGATGGCTACCTCCACGCGGTCGACGCCAGGTCGGGCCGCGAGGTGAGCGACAGCTACGAACTCGAGGAAGGCGACGTGATCAGGATCGTCTCGACGGCCTCCTGATCGCTGACAGAACCGGCACGTTCGCGTACCGGAGATCCGAAACGGGCGCGCCAGGCGAGTGCGCTGTACGTCTGAGAAACGAGTACCTCGGCTGCCGACTCGGTCGTGGTGGCGATCGCCGCAGTCTACGGCGCTATCGCCTCACGAGAGTCGTGGCCGGTTCGTGGATCGGACTGGTGCTCGCGCGTTCGGACTCACGAGCGCGGTTTCGTGGGTGCTCTGGGTCGGGGCGTCCTGCTCACAGGTAGCCGAGTAACGTTCCGCCCAGTACCAGCACCCAGAGGACGATACCGGCGGCCAGCATGTCGTTCAGCCGCGAGTCGCGGGTGGCTCGTCGCGCCGCACCGCCGGCGATCAATCCGAGCGCGACGACCACCAGCGCCCGCTGGACGATGACGTCGATCGGAAGGACGTCGACGCCCAACAGCGAGTAATCGAGCCAGATCGCCGCCGCGAGCGAGACCGACGCGATTATCGCGGCGTCCAGCCGTCGCTCGAGGCCGTTCGCGATCGCGTACGTGGCGACCGGTAGCCCGACGGCGATGAACGGATACAGCAGCGCCGCGATCATGTGTGCCGTGAGCGCGTCGACGGTTCGATCGAGCGCGATGCCGGTGATTCTGACGCCGAGGACGATCGCGAATATCGTCGCGACGAGGATCAGGTGCCCGGCCTCGAGTCGATCGGAAGCGGCGGCGAGTCGTTCGCGATCGACGTCGGTCAGTCGGTCGTCGACTTCGCGGTCCGCTCGTTCGACGACGCGCTGACTCGCACCGTCCGTTCGCCGCGTCCGTCTCGCTGCGAGGCCGATCGCGACGGACGCGGTCGCCATCGCGGTGAGATCGACCTTCGCCGCCCAGCCGTCGGCGTCCGAGGGGCCGGCATTGTCGAGGTAGATTCGCTGGACGTCCTCCTGGACGTCGATGCCGGGGATCGCCATCAGATCGCGTTCAAGACGCGACTGGGCCGCCTCGACGCCATCGACCCGGTGGCGAAGGGTGAACCAGTCGAAGTGCTCGGAGTGGGTCTGCATCACGAGCCACCTGTCGTCGGGATTGGGACTCTCGTAGACGCGGACGTGGTAGCGATAGCCGTAGTACTCGCCGTCCTCGAGCTGGAGCGTTTCGGTCGTCCAGTGGGCGTCCTCGTCGGGGCCGGGATCGAGATAGGCGAAGCGGGTCGTTCCGTCGGCGTGCGACCAGGGGATGTCGGTCGGAGACACCGGATTGAGCGTTTCGTCGGAGGGGGCCGAGCTCTCGTTTCCGTTCGCGAGTTCGTCGTCGGTCTCGTTGTCCGCGAGACCCACGAGTTCCTCGGCGTCGAAGTGGTCGTGGTCGGTTTCCTCCCAGTCGCCGTCGCCGTACGCCGTCAGCAGGTGGACGACTCGGTCCGTTTCGCCGCGAACGACGACGTTTAGCGGGCTTCGCTTCTCGTGGGCCTCGCGAGCGTTGAGGTACGGCCAGAAGCCGCTTTCGCTGTCTTCGACGGAGACGATATTCGGCTCCGGACGCTCCTCTTCTTCGGGCGCCACGTCGTCCGCCGACGGCGAAAACAGTAGCGACGGACCGCCGACGAACAGAAAGGCGACCGCAAGCAGGGTAATCGCGACGACGAGCGAGCGACGCATTCACCGGGAGTAGTGAGCCACCCCACATCAATTTACTTACTCGAGTCGTTCGATCGACAGGATCGGTCGCCTCGGTAGGATTCTCGGGTCGGCGACGTCGGATTCGAACCCACTTAAGCGTCCGGTCCGACGGTTAACACCGGAACGGGTGCCGTTCGAACGACTCGCTGGGAGACGCTTCCGACGACGTTCGTCTCGTACTCGTCGCCGCTGGTTCCCATCACGATCAGGTCGACCCCGTGTTCGGCCGCGTAGTCGACGATCCGTTCCGCGGGGTTGCCGGTATCGACCGCAGTTTCCACGTCGAGGCCGACCTTCGTCGCGACCGCGGCTGCGTCCTCGGTGGCAGAGAGCGCGCTCGAGCGAAGGTCGTCTCGGACGCGCTCGACGCGGTCGTCGTCGAGAACGAGAAACGCGCGATCGTCGACGACCGAGAGGACGTGCAGCGACGCGTCTCGGGTCGTCGCGACGTCGACCGCGTGCTCGGCGACTCGCTCTGCGTGTTCACTCCCGTCGGTGGGAAAGAGGATCGTCTCGTACATTCGTCCGAAGGTCGTGTGCGAAACACCAAGAACTTCGTCATCGTTCCTCGAGAGCGGGAGCGGGGATCGAAACGTGGTGCGGCCTCTCGACGACGTCTCGTCTCGAGTCGCTCGCTCGACGATATCCATCCGTCCTCGGGGCGGTCAGGGTTTCCAGTTCAGTTCGATCTCGACCGTCTCGTGGTCTCCGCGAAACATGGTCGAGCGCTCGACGACGTCGACCGAGAGATCGACCGCTTCTGGTGGCGAGAGCTGGACGGTCTTGTTCCCGACGTCGACGCGTACGTCGTCGTCGCCGGCGAACTCCTCCGCGAGGTGTTCGAAGTACGTCGCGAGCTCTTCGCGCGTGAGCGTGTCGTCGCTCGTCGTTCGTTGTGCCATGTCGCCACTGGCCACACGTCGGGGAAAAGTATGGACAGCGAACACCGATTCGATTGGATCTAATCGGCGTTTACCGTCCTCCGTGATCGGTGATCGCCGCGAATGCGCGCTGCTGGACGGGAGATTTCTTTAAAAAAGATTTCCCTGCTGGTAGACCGAGATTCCGTCGCTCGTGAGTTCGTAGGGCTTTTTCTCCCGGGAGTGGTTCGCGTTGCGGATCTTCTGGATCTCGATCGCGAGTCTCGTCTCCCGAAAGTCGTCCGGGCGAACGTACTGGAGGACGAAGACGGCGTCCGTGAGATACTCGACGATTCCGTGTCGGGACGCGTACGGGTTGCCTTCGGCCGCCTCGCTCGTCAACAGCGACGTCACGCCGGCGTCTTTCAGGCTCCGGGTGAAATCGTAGATCTCGTTCCGTCGACTCGCCCGGTCGTCGTACATCATCTCGAGCAGCGAGACCGAATCGAGCACGAGGCGAGACGCGTCGAACTCCGCAACGAGCGCCGGCAGTTCGTTTCGAATCGACGCGAGACTCGTCGCCATCTCGACGGGGTCGAGATCGACGATCGCGAGGCGACCTTCGGCGACGTACTCGTCGAACGCGAACCCTCTCTCGGTTGCAGTGTTTATCACGCGCTCTCGGCTCTCCTCGAGGGCGATGAACACCGCGTTCTCGCCCTGCTCGAGGCCGTGGTTGAGAAACTGGAGTCCGAAGGTCGTCTTGCCGGTCCCAGCGCTTCCGATCGCGACGAGGAGCGACCGCTCTGGAATACCGCCCTGGATCATTCGATCGAGTCCGTCGATGCCGAGATCGGTTCGCGGCAGCTCCGAGTCCGGTTCGTCGTCGAAATCCGTGTCCTCGAGGCCCGAAAATCCGAAGTCAACGTCGGAAAAGCCGGCGGGTCGATCGTCGTCCTGCTCGGCGTCGACCGAGACGCGTTCGGCGTTTTCCAGCGCCGTCCCGAAGTCCTCGTCGAACAGGGAGCCGTCGGTTCCCGTCTCTGTCTCGTTCGGCTCGCTCGCGTTGGCCGAATCCACGAGTTCGTCGCCCGCGGACGGCTCGGGCATCTCGTCGGCCGATCCCTCGCGGTCGTCGTCGGACCCGGACGCGTCGTCCGCCTCCGACTGCGTTCCGTCGTCGTCTTCGGCCAGCGCCCGTTCGAACCAGTCGTCGGGCTCGTCGGTCACGGTCGACACCACCCGCTGTCCGACTGCGAACCGGTCGCTCGAGACGGCGTCGCGTTCCGCTCGTCCGGTGGGACGGACGCACTCGACGGGGGGTACTCCATTGCAGCGTCAGCGACGGAACGTCGCAAATTCTTCACCGCCTACGAGTGCGTCCAGCGGGATGAATGTTGTTGCCGCCACGCGAACGCAGGAGGCGTGGCTTTTTCACCCCGGGAGGGCTATCCGGCGACGATGGACGTCGCCGTCGGAATCGTCGCCCAGCGCGACAACGAGCGGGCACAGGAACTCACCGAATCGCTGGTCGGGGCACTCGCGGACGAGCGGGACGGAGTCGACCTCGTGGTCGACGAAGCGACCGGGCGGGCGGTCGACGCAACGGCCGTCCCGGTCGACGCGATGGCCGGCCGCGATCTCGTCGTGAGCATCGGCGGCGACGGGACGTTGCTGTTCGTCGCACGCGAGGTCGGCTCGACGCCGATCCTCGGCGTCAACCTGGGAGAAGTCGGCTTTCTCAACGCCGTTTCGCCCGAGAACGCACTCGCCGTCGCCGTCCCGCTCGTCGAACGGCTTCGACGTGGCGATGAGCTCGAGGGTCGCGCGCTCGATCGATTGCGAGCGACCGGCGACGACGGCTGGTCCCTCGAACCCGCGCTCAACGAAATCGTCGTCCACGGACCGCGGCGAGGCCACGGCGGCGGCGCGACGATCGAGATTCGCGTCGCCGGAAACCGGTATGCCGAAAGCCACGTCGACGGGGTACTCGTCTCGACGCCGACGGGATCGACCGCGTACAACCTGAGCGAGGGCGGTCCGCTCGTTCACCCGACGACCGACGCGCTCGTGGTCACGCAGATGGCCGCGAGCGACTCGATGCCGCCACTGGTCGTCTCCCCCGAAACCGAACTCACGCTTTCGGTCTCCGACGCCGAGACGGCGTTCGTGATCAGCGACGGCAGAAACAGACGCGAACTCGAGCCACCGGTGACGATTTCGGTTTCGCTCGCCGACGATCCCGTCACGCTGGTCGGTCCCCGGACGAACTTCTTTCGCGGACTCGAGAAACTCGAGTGAGAAACGACCGGACGAGCTCACCGTCGAGGACAGCGTCCGCGACGCCGATCACTTCGACGTCGAGTCGTATTCGCCCCGACCGTTCGGTTTCGGGTTGATTTAGCCCGAATCGTTCGGATTCGAACTGTCCGTCGTTTGGTCTCCCGCGGTCGAATCGGACGCGGGTTCGTCGTCCGCGTTCGGATCCTCGGCGGATTCGTCGCCGGCCTCGCCCACGGATTCCGGTCCGGTCGCGCTCGAGTCCGGGAGATTGGGGTCGCGGTACGGGTTTCGTCCGTACGCGGGCAACTCGCCGTCGAGTTGCGAACGGAGGACCCGCCGAAGCCGGTTCAGGCTCGTCGTGTCGAGGCCGAACTGTGACGCCAGCCGTTTGAACGTCGGCTCGCCAGTGATGTCGTGGGCTCGGTACTGACCGAACAGCTGGTCCATCCGCTCGGCAGACAGCGCCTGCGCGTCGACGTCGTCGAGGCCGAAGTACGCCTGTCGGTCGACGTCCACGACGTGTCTGATCACGACCAGTGCGACCTTCGGGATCGCCCGCTGGCTGCCGAACTCCCTGAGGTCGATGTGATCCATCACGCCGAGCGCGAGATCGCGTTGCCACGGCGTCAGTTCGAGCGCGTTGCACAGCGCCTGCGTGGTCCGCAGCCGATCGAGATGGTGTGCGCGCTCGCTGTAGCCCGGCGTCGCCGCGTGCTGTTCGTCGTGGAGTCGTCGGACGCTCTCCGAGAGGTCCGCGTCGGGCGACTCCGGACGGCCGATGACGGTCGCACTCGGCGTGACGACGCCCCACCGACGGACCGTCGAGTCCCGCTGGACGTCCGCTCGAGAGAGCGATCCGGAGCCGGGACGCGTCTCGAGACGGCGCTCGCGGTCCGTGCCTCGTCGTCGTTGGACCGCGATCGATTGCTGGAGGTTCGATCCGGGTTCGCCACCGTCGTCTCTCATCTCGTTCGTCGGTCGGAGGGGGAGACTGAAAAAGGCTCGCTCGTTTCGCACGACAGTCCGTCGGTTCGATACGTTCTCGGCGGCCGGTCGTCGTTCAGCGGCCGCTGACCGGGAGGTTGTGCGCGTTTATGATTCGCGAAAAAGCGCTTCGTATCTACACCTTGTGACCAGAGGTACTTAAAGAACACCGCGTTCGAATCGCTTCGGTTGCCATCGCGCATCCGACGATCGCGAGTTCGATTCGGGCGCTCCGTTCGATACTACCGCTCGAGCGCGCCGATCCAGGCGTCTCGACCGCCCGCGCTACACCAGGAGCCGTGAGCGTCGAAACAGCGCCGATCCATCACCTGGCCGCACCGACACCAGTGCTGGGCGTCGCCCGGAACGAGTCGGTTGCAGAGTGGACAGCGGGACTTCATGATTGTAGGTACCACCCGACACACCTTAGCGCTTTCACCGGTGACCGATCACCGAAAAGCGGAGTGTGCGTCACTACGAACGAGTGCCAGGATACTCGTGGCCGACGATCAGCGCGAGGACGTTGATCGCCAGGAGTCCGAGAAACAACGAGAGGGAGGTTACGGAATCGATCCCCGCGAGGAAGACCGGAAAGTACGCGAGCGGCAACACCGTCGCGATCCAGAAGCCGACAGCGGTGACCGAATCGTCCACGCGCATCGCCATCGCCCTCAGCGCATCGCCTCGAGCGCGACGAACGCGTCGTCGTGGGCTGTAATCCAGGTGGTCAAGAGCTCCGCTTCCGTCGCTCCGCGGGGGAAGATGGCGCACTCGTTCGGAGCGTTTTCGTTCTCCACGGTGACGTGATCGAGTTCGATCAACGGCTCTTCGGCATCGGGTGTTCGGTGTTCGACGTTATGTGACATGTGATACCGGGCGAAGACTCGCACCGGTGATATCGATGGCCGTCCATACCATTGTTATCATCGTCCTAACTGACGGTACGGGTCCGGTACCGTTCGAATCGGGATTTATTCGACGTTCCGGTGACCGGTATCAAGAGTTCGACGAATTCCAACGTGTACGGCGACCGTACGCCAGCGCGGCGACGGTAATTCGGTCTTACGGCCGAGAAATGCGATATTTCGACGCACAGCCGTCACGGCGTCGGCCGCGCACCGAGTGTCATCGACTCGGTCGTCTCGACACCGTTCCGTCGAAGACGTAGCTCGAGCGTCTCTCCCGGACTCGTCTCGAGTGCGAGAAACGTCGAGAGCGCGTGTCGGTCGGGGATCGGTTCGCCGTTCATCTCGAAGATCACGTCGCCGCCGACGGGAATCGGTTCATCGCGGCGCCTGGCGACTCGGTCCGCACCCTGAAGGACGCCGTCGGCGGGACCGTCCGGAAGAACGTCGGTGACGACGATGCCGGTCGCCTCCGGGAGGTCGTTTTCTTCGGCCACGAGTCGGTCGACCGTGGCCAGTTGGATTCCCATATAGGAGTGTTCGAACTCGCCGTCGTCGATCAGCGCTGGGACGACGCGATCGGTCAGCGCGGCCGAGATCGCGAACCCGATGTTCTCGCCGCCGCCGGCGTTGACGACGCCGACGACGTCGCCGTCGAGATCGACGAGCGGACCGCCGCTGTTTCCCGGATTGACCGCCGCGTCGGTCTGGACGACGTTCGCAAACGAAAACGGCCGACCGGGCGCGTCGACCGTCCGATCGACGCCGCTGACGATTCCCGAGGACATCGACCCCTCGAGACCGTACGGGTTGCCGATCGCGAGCACCTGTTGACCAACCGCGGGCCGTTGTGTGCTCACCGCGAGCGGCGACGCGGACTCCGGTACGTGATCCGCCTCGAGGACCGCCAGGTCGCTGAACGGATCCGTTCCGACGAGTCTGGTGTTCGTCCAGTCGCCGTTGATGTACTGGAGGTCGACTTCCTCACCTCGCGCGACGACGTGATCGTTCGTGACGACGTGGCGGTCGTCGTAGACGAATCCGGAACCTTGGCCGCGACCCTCGCCTTCCGTGATCGGATCCTCGACGCCGAAGACCCGAACCTGGGTCACCGAGTCGATGATCGCCTCGTAGACGGCGGTAAACGCCGATCCGTCCGCGACGTCACCTCGGTCGATCTCGTGGGACGTGCTCCCCTCGATTGCGCTGTCGCGCCGTGGTTCGGCGCAGCCGGCGAGACCGCCGGCGAGACCGCCGCCCGCGGCCGCGAGAAGGCGACGGCGGCTGAGTAGGGGGTCGTTCATGTCCCACGGATAGGACCCCACCCATTTGAACCTCGTGGGATTCCCGCGGCGAGAACGACCCGGTCCGCTCCGGCGAGTTCGCCGCCGGCGACGGCGCTCCGTCGAAGGGAAAACGTGTTACCCGCGGCCACCCACTCTCGCGACATGATCACGGAAGACGCCCGCGCGCTGCTGGCGACGGGACCGGTCTGTGACTCCTGTCTCGGCCGTCCGTTCGCCGACAGGAGTTTCGGGCTGACGAACGCCGAACGCGGTCGGGCGCTTCGAACTACGGTAGCGCTGGCCGACGACGAGGACTTCGACCCCGACGAACCCGCCGACTGCTGGGTCTGTGAGGGCTACTGCGGAACCTTCGACGCCGTCGCGAACGCGGCGATCGACGCCCTCGAGGGCGTCGAGTTCTCCACCTACCAGGTCGGATCGCAGGTGCCGCCGCTGGTCGAGGAAAACGAGCGACTCCTCCGGGAGGACGCGGGGCTCGAGCCGGACGTCGGCGAGGCGATGAAACGCGAGGTGAACCGCGAGGTCGGCCGCCGCATCGGAGCGAAAACCGGTACCGACGTCGACTTCGACCGCCCCGACGTCCTGGTCGTCGTCGATCTCGACGGGTTCGATCCGCTCTCCGCCCTCGAGTCGGACCGGGTGACCAGCCACGCGGTCGACGTCCAGGTGAATCCGGCGTTCGTCTACGGTCGGTACCGCAAACTCGAGCGCGACGTCCCACAGACCGAGTGGCCCTGCCGGGAGTGCGGTGCCAGCGGCGTCCAGCTCGGCGACGATGGCGAAGTGCCCTGTGACCACTGCGACGGCTCCGGCTACATGTACGATACGAGCGTCGAACAGGTCGTGCGACCGCACGTCGTCGAGGCGATGGACGGCGACGAGGGAACGTTTCACGGGGCCGGTCGGGAGGACGTCGACGCCCGGATGCTCGAGGACGGTCGCCCGTTCGTCCTCGAGGTGAAACGCCCGCGCGTTCGCGATCCGGACCCGGCCGAACTCGAACGCGAGATCAACGCCGCCGCCGGGGGAGCCGTCGAAGTCGACGGTCTCCGGCTCGCGACGTACGAGATGGTCGAGCGCGTCAAAGAACACGACGCGAGCAAGCGCTATCGCGCCGACGTCGCATTCGACGACCCCGTCGATCGCGAGGCGTTCGAGACCGCGCTCGAGGAACTCTCGGGCACCACGGTCGAGCAGTACACCCCCCAACGAGTCGACCACCGGCGTGCGAACCTCACCCGCGAGCGGTCCGTCTACGAAATCGACGGGGAACTGCTCGAGCCGAGTCGGGCCGACGTCCGCCTCCACGGCGCGGGCGGTCTGTACGTCAAGGAACTCATCAGCGGTGACGATGGCCGCACCGAGCCGAGCCTCGCCGGATTACTGGAGACCGACGCCGAGGTGACCGCGCTCGACGTAATCGGCGTCGAGGGAGAGGACGAGCCGTTCGAACTCGAGGAGTACTTCCGGGACGGACCGCGCGAAACGTGAGGCCCGTCGCGACGGACGAGTCGTCCGAACGATAAAACGATTTACCGACCGGCGTCCCACCGTGAGCGTATGCCACTCGGCGTCGACGAGGCAGGAAAGGGACCCGCCCTGGGATCGATGTTCGCCGCGGCCGTCTACCTCGAGGACCGCGCTCACCTCCCCGACGGCGTCGCGGACTCGAAGCGACTGACGGCGACACGACGGAACGAACTCGCCGCGACGCTGCGAGACGACGACCGAGTCGCCGTCGGCGTCGCCGAGGTCACGCCGTCGCGGATCGACCACCCGGAGACGGACATGAACTCGCTGGCCGTCGAGGCTCACGCCGCGGCGATCGACGACGCGCTCACGGACTGTGACGGCGATCCGTCGGCGGGCGAGCCGATCGCAGGCCTCTGTGACGCCTGCGACACGGACGCGAATCGGTTCGCCCGCCGGGTCGCCGAGGCGTGCTCGCTCGAGTTCGTCGATCTCGAGGCGCGCCACGGCGCGGACGACGAGTCGCGACTCGTCGGCGCGGCGAGCGTGATCGCGAAGGTCGAACGCGACGCCCACGTCGCCGCCCTCGCCGCGGAGTACGGGGACCTCGGCAGCGGCTACCCGAGCGATCCGACCACTCGCCAGTTCCTCGAGACCTACGTCGACGATCACGGCGACCTCCCGCCGTTCGCGCGCGAGTCGTGGTCGACCTGCGCGGACGTGCTCGCCGCCGCCGAACAGACCGGACTCGAGCAGTTCTGACGGCGGTGCGGGATTCGAGGGGGTGCGGTGAACGGAGACGCGAGCGATTCGGTCACGAAACCGAGACTCGACGTCGGCTCCCGTCCGAGAGCCCGTCCAACTTTCATGGTCGTGCCCGTCGCACGAGTGAGCGTGCTCGAGGTCGCCTGGCTGCTCGTGGTCGCCGCGGTCGCGACGGCGGTCGTCTGGAACGGGAGTACGTGGCTCGAGGAGGCGGCGAACGATCTCGCGGCCGCGTACGGCGTGCCCGCGGTCGTCCAGGGAGCCGTCATCGCGGCCGTCGGCTCTAGCACGCCGGAACTGGCGAGCGTCCTCCTGGCGACGCTCCGTCACGGCGAGTTCGAGCTGGGTATCGGCGCGATCGTCGGCTCCGCGGTGTTCAACCTGCTGGTCATCCCGGGTCTGGCGGTGCTCGTCGGCGGTCGGATGGACACCAACCGCGACCTCGTCTACAAGGAGGCGCTGTTTTACATGCTCGCTGTTGCAGCGCTCTTGCTGACGTTCTCGCTGGCTGTCATCTACTACCCGACGAACGGGATCCCCCTCGAGGGAACGGTGACCCGCCCGCTCGCGCTCTTCCCGCTCGCACTGTACGCACTCTACCTGTTCACGCAGTACCTGGACGCGACGGATCGCGGACTCGAGCCCGTCGACGTCCCTCGCCGACGGACCTGGCTCCGGTTCGGACTCGGGCTGGTGCTCATCGTCGCCGGCGTCGAGGGACTCGTCGTCTCCGCGATCGGACTCGGCGAGGCGTTCGCCACGCCCGCGTTCCTCTGGGGCATGATCGTCGTCGCCGCCGGCACTAGCGTGCCGGACGCGTTCGTCAGCATCGTGGCGGCGCGGAGGGGACGCTCGAGCGTGAGCCTCGCGAACGTCCTCGGGAGCAACGTCTTCGATCTGCTGGTGGCGATCCCGGCGGGCGTCCTCGTCGCGGGCTCACTGGCGGTGTCGTTTGCCCACGTCGTCCCGATGATGGCCTTTCTGATCCTCGCGACGGTCGTCTTCTTCGCCATCGTGCGAACCGACATGCTCCTCTCGAGGCGAGAAGCCTGGACGCTGCTCGCGCTGTACGGCGTCTTCGTCGCCTGGCTGGTGCTCGAGAGCGTCGGCGCGACGAACGTCGTTCCGACCTGACCGTCGAGAGCGGACGCTCGAGGCGCGGAACGCGACCACGCGCAAGCGGGAGATCGACAAAACGAGATCGTCCGGTCGCCGTTACTTGTCCGTCAGCAGGCGCTGGAGGATGTCTCCGTAGGCCGGTCGGGTGATGAGCACCCCGACGAGCACGCCGAGGATCGTGATGATCGCGAACCCGCGGAGGTCCCCGAGGCTCAACACCGCGAGCGGCGACAGCGCGATGATCGTCGTCGCCGCCGCGGCCCCGATGATCCAGAACGCCTTCCGGAAGCGGGATTCGAACACCCGCCTCGAGTTGACGTCGCCTTCGTCCATCACCTCGTCGGCGATGATGACGAGGTCGTCGACCCCGGTACCGACAACGGCGATGAACCCGGCGACGTGCGAGAGGTCGAGCGGCATGCGAATCGCCGCGGCGAACCCGAGCAGGATGACCACCTCCGCCATCGCGGTGAGGAACATCGGCGCGGCGACGCGCGGATCCCGGTAGCGCAGGAAGATCATCCCGCAGACGGTCATCACCGCGAGCCCACCGATGAGCAGCGAGTAGAGCTTGAACTGGTCGGCGAGGGCGGGCTGGAGCGTGAACGTCTGCTCGCGGTCGAAATCGAGCGGCGCGGTCAGCGCGCCGGACTGGAGGTTGACCGCGAGGTGGTGGGCGTCCTGCTGGGTCGGGACGATCATCCGGAACGTGGGATCGTTCTCCCAGGTGCCGGTGCGCATGTTCTCCGCGAGACCCGCGCCCATGCTGTGAGCGTCGATGACCTCGCCGTCGACGATCGTGAGCAGACACCACTGCGGATCGTCCGGATCGAAGTCGAACTCGCCGGCTTCGCGGTCCTGAATGTGACATCGGCCCTGTCCCTCGCCGGTGAATCCGAGATCGTTCATCGCCCCCTGGTACTCGGAGGCGGGACTGTTCCCGTCTTCGCCTTCCGTGTTGTCGACGGTGATCGGAACGTAGTGCTGACCGCGCTCGTCGTCGTACGACGCGACGCCGGAGTCGGCAATCTCTTCGCCCAGCAGCACGGTTTCGTTCGTCTGCTCGCCGTCCTCGTCCGGATGGTACGCATCGATCCGCACGTCGCCGCGATCGCTCAGCAGTTCCCGGAGCTCCTCGGGGCTCATTCCCGGTACCTCGGTGACGATGTAGTACTGGCCGCCGAGCGTCGCCTCCTGATAGGCGGATCCGCCGTCAAGACCGGCTTCGTTGATGCGCAACTCGATCGTCTGGATGATCTCGTCGCGAGTCTGCTGGGTGACCCCCTGCTCGACGTCGTCCTCGTCGACCTCGAGACCGACGTCCGCGGACTCGAGAGCCGCCGCGAACTCGGCGGGCGTCACCTCGTCGGAGAAGATCTCCGCGCTGAAGCGGTTGTCGTTCTCGTGGAACCTGACGGTGGCATCTCTGACCTCGAGATCGGCGTTCTCGTAGTCGTACGTGTACAGCGCCGTGGCGACCTGTTGCTGTTCGTCGTGTTCGATATCGAGGTGGTCGACGGTCATCCCGACCGGCGGCGCGCTCACCCGCGTTCCGCCGTCGAGTCCGAGCCCGTACTCGATGTTGGTGGGGTTGTCGTCGACGCTCTCGTTTTCGGCGGCGAGGGTGTCGTCGGCGACGATGCCGCCGGGGATGAACAGCGCGACGAGCGCGACGCCGAGGAACGTCACGAGCAGGAGGATCCGCCAGTACTCTTTGGCGAATGCGATGGGTCCCATTACGATCTCACCCCCTCGAACTTGTACCAGCGAAGGAGACTTACGTTCAACATGTACGTGTTCATCAGGTCGGCCGCCAGGCCGACGAAGAGGATAATTCCGATCGACGCGAGCAGTTCGACGCCGAACAGCCAGGCGGCGATCCCCATTACGAGCATCGCCATCATCGACGTCACCGTCATGGTGATACCGGTTCGCATCGCTCTGTGCGTGCTCTCGTAGAAGTCACCGCTCCGTCTGAGGACGTGGTTGTTCAACAGAATGTCGGAGTCGACCGAGTATCCGATCAACATCAACAGCGCGGCGACGGTGCCGAGCGAGAGTTGAATGCCCGCGATCGCCATGAACGCGAGCGGAATCATGATGTCCGAAAACGCCGAGACGACGATGGCGACGGAGGGAACGAACGTCCGAAAGAGCAGGAACGCGAGGACGCTCATCCCGAGAAACGCCACGGCGATTCCGAGCAAGGCGGTCCGCTGGGTCTGTTCGGCGAAGCTCGCTGACGCCGTCGACTCCGATTGGACGATCGCGGCGTCGCCGTCGGCCTCGAGGTTCTGCTCGGCCTGCGTGCTCAACGCCTGGATCGCCTCGCTGTCGTCGATTCCGGCGAACTGCACCGTGTACTGGTTGTCGACGCCCGGCGCCTGGATCGCCTGGATCGAGTCGGGTGCCCGGTCGAACGCGTCTCGGATCTCCCCCTCGGAGGACGTCGTCTGGATCGTCAGTTCCGCTCCACCGGCGAAGTCCATCCCCAGCTGTACCGGGGCTCCGGTCAGGAGAAACGAGCCACTGAGGACGAGCAGTGCAACCGCGAGAATCGCGAGCGGCACCGCCGCGAGCTGGCGGTTGCTGTACCGGGTGTACTCTACCTCCGGTACGTCGAAATACCCCATGTATCGGACCACTGGTAGTCAGCCGAAGTAAGCCTTCTCAATTTCTCCAGCATGTTTCGAAAGATTATTGCTGGAACGAAATCGGACTCGAGGCGCTCGAGCCCGTAGAAATCGACGTGAGCCCGGACTCGTCGAACGCGAGCGAGCGATCCGCGGGGGGCGAGCAGTCCGCCGGTTCCGACCGGGTCGAGAGATCCTCGGCCGAGCGAGTCGTCGTCTCGTCTCCGGCCGACCTCTCCCGGTGGGGGCGCTTCCAGGTGGAGAAACCGTCGTTTCGCGCGTTCCTGCGAAAGATCCGCCGGACCGCCCGCGAGGGCGACCAGTGGAATGAGTTCGTCGGCGTCGGCTGCTGTGGCGACACCCTCGACGTGCCGTTGCGCGTCGAACGCATCGACGGCGGTTCCCGGCTGTCGGCCGGGACCGAAATCGAGTACGAGGAACGGGACGCCTGCGGACTCGACGGCAGCTGGCGGGTTCAGAGCGCCGGTGGACCGCGGCGAGCGTGACGTTCGTCCGGCTACCGTCCCCGCGGTCGCGTTCATTCAGCCACCGTCCCATCAGTCGGGCAGGTACCGAACGCTCACCATCCCGTCGTCCGCCGATCGACGCACCTCGACGCGGACCGCCTCGAGTCGCGCCGCCCGCGCGATCGTCTCGTCGTCGTCGAGGACGTCGCGAGCCGCATCGTCGACCTCCTCCGCCGGCACGCGAACGACGTGGATCTCACCCGTCCCGGCCCGCTCGTCGGTGACGAGGTCGCCGATATCGGCGTCGGCCGCGAGCGCTTTCGAACGCCGGGTCGGCTCGAGGTCGCTGTCGACCAGTTCGATCGACCGTCGGCTCTCGACCTCGATCACCTGCCAGGTCACCTCGAGCGGCGGATCGGGCGCGACGGTCGCATCGACGACGTCGTCGACCTCGAGGCCCGGATTGGACGCGAGCGTGAGGACCTGTGCGGTGTCGACGTCGCGGACGACGGCCGACTCGGCGTCGGCGTGGGTGACGACGAACGTTCCCGTCTGTTCCGGCTGTTCGCTCATGTCGTGCGTACGTACGGACGCGCCTGGTTTCGAGGTTTCGTCTTCGCCCGCGACGGTGGCGAGTGGCCGCCGTCGTCCGGGGGCGCGTGACGTCGCTCCGTCGCGAGGCGATCCGGTCGACTCGAACGGCGCGATCGCGGCGTGACGGAACGGTTTTAGCTCCGGCGACCGCCTGAAGGGGTATGAACGTCGACATCGGCAACGCACTCGCGTCCGTCGCGTCTCCCGGCGTGTCGAGGGATTCACTCGAGCGCCTCGACGAACGCGTGGCCGACGCACACGAACGAATCGAGGCCGGCCGAGCGAACGACGAGCACGGCTACGCCGCGTTGAACCTCCCGGAGCGAACGGACCCGGACGAGATCCGCGAGACGGTCGCACCGGTCGCCGACGCCGACGCCCTGCTCACGGTCGGTATCGGTGGCAGCGCGCTGGGTGCAGCGACGATTACCAACGCACTGGCGGCCGAAAGCGACGTGGAGGCGGTCTACCTCGACAACGTCGATCCCGCGTGGATCTCGACTCAGCTCGGTCGGCTTCCGCTCGAGCGGACGGCGATCAACGTCGTCTCCCGATCGGGAACGACGGCCGAGACGCTCGCGAACTTTCTCGTCGTTCGGGACGCGTTCGAGCGCGCTGGCGTCGACTGGACCGAACGAACGATCGTGACGACGGGCGAGTCGGGTCCGCTTCGGGACCTCTCGGATCGACGCGACCTCCCGTCGCTTCGCGTTCCGGACGGCGTCCCCGGACGATTCTCAGCGCTCTCGGCGGTCGGCATGGTCGCCGCGGCCGTCTGCGGTCACGACCTGGAGGCGCTGCTTTCGGGCGCGGCCGCCGAGGCGGACTCGCTGGCCGGATCGCTGTTCGAGTGTCCGGCCTACGCGTACGGAACAACGGCATACGCTCTCGACGCGCGGGGTGCGGGAACGAACGCGATGATGCCGTACGCGGAATCGCTCGACACCTACGCCGAGTGGTTCGCCCAGCTGTGGGCCGAGAGCCTCGGAAAGGACGGACTCGGACAGACGCCGGTGCGCGCACTCGGCGCGACGGACCAGCACTCACAAATTCAGCTTTACCGGGCGGGACCGCGGGACAAACTCGTCAGCTTCGTCGTCCCCGACGAGCGCGACGATCGATCGATCCCCGCGACCGACGTCGACGACCTCGCGTACCTCGGGGAGGCGACCCTCGGCGAGTTGCTGTCGGCCGAGTTCGAGGCGACGGAGGCGAGCCTCGCCGCCGCCGGCCGCCCGAACGTCCGGATCGAACTCGAGCGGGTCGACGAGTACGAACTCGGCGGCCTCCTGTACGGGATGGAAGCCGCGTGCGTGCTCGCGGGCGAGCTGTACGACGTGAATCCGTTCAACCAGCCCGCAGTCGAGTGGGCGAAGCGAGCCACGCGGGGGCTGCTCGGGGAGGGGACGTTCGAGGAGGCCGAGTCGGTGACGGAAAAAACCGAGCTTCGCGTCGAACGCTGACCGACCGAATCGGCAACCGCCGTCCGCTTGCGGAGGTCCTATGTGGCCGCGCGCGAAAGACCGCGTATGACCGAGATTGCACGGACCGACGCCGGGTCCGTCTCCTCCGGCGTCGTTCCCGGCGTCGGGATCGGATTCGCGGCCGCGACGATGGCCGCGATGATCGTTCCCATCCGCCGCGGCGTCGACGACCCGGCCGTCTGGGTCGGCGCCGCGTTCGCGGTCGTCGCCGTGGTGGCGTTTCTGGCGGACCGCCACTTCGGCCTCGAGCGACGGCTGGCCGCGGGGGTGGCCGCCGCCTCGAGCGCCGTCGTCGTGATGCTCGCCGGCTACGCGCTCAACCAGGGCGTCGCGGCGTCGATCGCCCTTCCCGCCGTTCCCTGGTCGATTTCGCTCGTGTTCGTCGCGTTCTGTACGGCGGGACTCGCAGTCAGCGTCGGCGTCGCTCACTTCTTCGGAATCGACGGCTACGGGCTCAAAGAGCGCAGCGTACAGACGGCAACGCTGTCGGTTCTCGGACTGGGCGGATTGATCGCCGCGCAGTTCGCCACGGTTGCGGTCGCGCTTCCCGCGATGGCGGCGTTCGGGTCGCTCTCGCTGGTGCAACTCGTCGTCGTCAGCCAGATCGGAATGGCCCTCGGAACGGGGGCGGTTGCGATCGGCTACCTCGTGATTCGGGAGTACGGATTCTCGTACATCGACCTCCACGTTCCGACCAAACGCGATCTCCTCTGGATCGTCGCCGGAATCTTCGTGCTGTTCGGCGCACTGTTTCTGATCTCGGCGGTGTTCTACACGACCGGGATCGAAAGCTCCGATCACGGAACCGCCCAGCAAGCCCAGGAGAACCCGGAGATTCTCCTCGTGTTGATTCCGGCCTCGCTGTTGATCATCGGTCCGTTCGAGGAACTGCTCTACCGAAACGTGATCCAGAAGGCGCTGTACGGAACGTTCTCGCGCTACGGAGCCGTCGTCGTCGGGAGCGTCATCTTCGCCGCGGTTCACGTCCTCGCGTACGGCACCGCCGGCGCGGGCGAAGTGATCGCGAGCCTCGGCGTGATCTTCGGGCTCTCGCTCGTGCTGGGAACGATCTACGAGCGGACCGAGAACCTGGTCGTGCCGGCGATCATCCACGGCATCTACAACGCGATCCTCTTTGCGAATCTGTACGCGATGTACGCCTGATACGGTGTGTGTACCGATGTACCGCACAACTCAAGGCCAGTCGCGATTGCACCGGGCCCGATGCACAGCGACTCGGACGCGCGTCAGTCGGCAATCCCTTCGATGGCTCGAAAGAGCTGCGTCGACGCTCGAGCAGTCGAGCGTCGGACAGTAGCTGTCGAACGCCTCGAGAGTCGCGGAGAGTCACTCGAGCGATCTCCGCAGTAGCGGTTCACCGACGTGAACCACCGACGGAGAACGGCTCGAGGGAACCGACGGCGGAGAACGGCTAGTTGGGATTCTTGCGCGCGAGCGCCGAGCCACAGATCGGACAGCGGTCTTTCTCCTCGTCGAACTCGCGGCCACAGCCCTGACACTGGAACTGCCAGTGGCGCTGTTCGTCGATACCGTCGCGAGCGATCGCCTCGACTTCGACGTTCAACTTCTCGGCGACGTTTTGCATCGCGTAATCGTCGGTCACGAGCGTCCCGTCGAGTTCGAAACTCGCGGCGACGAGTCGAACGTCGGTGTCGGAGAGCACCTCGAGGTCGCCGGACTCCCTGGCGGCGCGTCTGACCTTCTCGGTCGTGTCCTCGTTGGGGATGTGGATGTGCATCCCCGAGCCCTCCATCGCGTCGTACCGGTAGGCGCTTTCGTCCTCGAGTTCGTCGCGGACGAGCGGGATGGTTGCGGTCTGTTCTGTGGTGTGAAAGTCGTGGATAAAAGCCGAGGAGTCGAGAACGTACATACCGTTAGCGCTTGACGACGATGTAGTCTTTCACCGCTTGAACGCGGCTGACGGGAACGAGAAACCGACCGGCGTCGTTGACGTCGAAGTCGACCGAGTTGCTCGGAAGCTCTTCGTCGGGTTCGACGATGAGGTTGTGGAGCGAGCCGGATTTGAGGTCCATCGTGATGTTGTAGAGCAATCCGAGTTCGGTTCCGTCGGAGCCCATGACGGATTTGCCCGAGAGGTTCTCAGCGAGTATATCGCTCATGCATACTCGTATTTACTAATCGGTATTAAATACCACGGGGAGCGACCACTCGACGTGATGTCGGCCGACGGTCGCCGTTAGTTCGACGGTCGACCCTCGAACGCGGGCACGTGGCCGCCCTCGAACGGACGCCGACGAGGGAGCGCCGTGACGATGGGTTTAACTACCGCCCTGCGGACGCTCTAGACAAGACCTTCTCTGGTGGTTCACCATGTCGGAACCGGACGCAGACACTCTCGACCCTACATCACTTCGGACCCCGATCGTCGCCGTCCTCGGACACGTCGATCACGGGAAGACAAGTCTCCTCGATAAGATCCGCGGCTCGGCGGTCATCGAGGGCGAAGCAGGCGCGATCACCCAGCACATCGGCGCGACGGCCGTCCCCCTGGACGTCATCTCGACGATCGCGGGCGACCTGGTCGATCCCGACGACTTCGACCTGCCCGGGTTGTTGTTCATCGACACGCCGGGACACCACTCGTTCACCACGCTTCGCTCGCGCGGTGGCGCGCTGGCCGACATCGCGATCCTCGTCGTCGACGTCAATGACGGCTTCCAGCCCCAGACGCTCGAGGCGCTCGACATCCTCAAGCGCTCGCAGACGCCGTTCATCGTCGCGGCGAACAAGATCGACACCGTTCCGGGCTGGAACGCAAACGAGGACTCACCGATCAACGCGACGTACGACGCCCAGAGCGATCGCGTCACCGGTCGGCTGGACGAGAGCCTCTACGAGATCATCGGCAACCTCTCGGACGAGGGCTTCTCGGCCGACCTCTACTGGCGGGTCCAGAACTTCCAGCGCAACGTCGGCGTCGTTCCCGTCTCCGCGATGACCGGCGAGGGCGTTCCCGACCTGCTCGCGGTCATGATGGGACTCTCCCAGCGCTACATGAAAGCGGAGATGGAGATCGACGTCGCCGGACCCGGCGTCGGCACCGTCCTCGAGGTCAAAGAGGAGAAGGGCTTCGGAACGACGATCGACACCGTCCTCTACGACGGGACGGTCCGGGCCGACGACGAAATCGTCATCGGTGGACAGAACGATCCGATCGTCACCGAGGTACGCGCGCTGCTCCAGCCCCGCCCGCTCGCGGAGATTCGAACCGAAAGCCGGTTCGAAAAGGTCGAGGAGGTCTCGGCCGCGGCCGGGATCAAAGTGGCCGCGCCCGACCTTGAGGACGCGATGGCCGGCGCGCCGGTCCGCGTCGTCCGCGACCGCGACCTCGAGGAGGTCGTTCGCGAGGTCGAAGCCGAACTCGCCGACATCGCCGTCGACACCGAAGAACAGGGCGTCGTCGTCAAAGCCGACACCCTCGGGAGCCTCGAGGCGATGGCCGACGCCCTGGACGAAGCGGAGGTGCCGATCGTCCGCGCGGAGGTCGGCGACGTCGCTCCGCGGGACGTTTCAGTCGCCTCGACGGCCGAGGAGCCGAAACAGCGGGTCATCCTCGGGTTCAACGTCGACGTCCTCGGTGACGCCGATCGCCGAGCCGAGATCGACGACGTCACCCTCTTTACGGACGAGGTGATCTACCAGCTGATCGAGGAGTACGAGGAGTTCGTCGAAGAACTCGAGCGCGCCCAGCAGGACACGATCCTCGAAAACATCGTCCGTCCGGCCCGGTTTCGCATCCTGCCGGATCACACCTTCCGCCAGAACGACCCCGCGGTCGTCGGCGTCGAGGTCAACGCCGGGACGATCCGCAACAACACCAACGTCGTCACGTTCGACGGCAACGAGCCCGATCGCGTCGGCCAGGTCAAGGGAATCCAAGAGCAGGGCGAGGACATCGACGAAGTCCGCGCCGGAAACCGCGTCTCGATCGCCATCGACGGTCCGACCGTCGGCCGCCAGATCGAAGAGGACGACGAACTCTGGATCGAAATCCCGGAAAAACACGCGAAGATTCTGGAGCAGGAACTGGCGAGCGAGATTCCCGGCGACGAACTCGAGGCGCTGAACATGTACCTCGAGAAACAGCGCAAGCGCGACCCGTTCTGGGGAAAATAAACGCGAATTTTCGTCGCACTTTTGCGGTATCGTGTGAGAACGGACGGTATGGTATCCCGTGAAAACAACGTGGTGACCGGATTCGTCCTCCTCGCGCTGGTTCTCACGTACGGAGGATTCTGGCTGACCGATTTTCCGTCGGAGCTCCTGATGGGGGTACTCATCTTCGTCGGCGTACTCGCACCGATGGTCGTGAACAACCACCTGGATAGCCGAGAAGCCGCCTGACCGGGACATCCGGCGGCCGGCGGACCGAACCAGTTTCGAGGCGATCAGCGACGCGAAGCGGCGTCGCGAGCCGTCTCGAGCGCCTCGAGCACCGCCTCGGCCTCGGGATCGTCGATGGCGTCGCGGTCGCACCGCAGGTTCCGGAACCGACGTTTCAGGACGAGTTCGTCGTCGGTCAGTTCGATCCCCTCGATTCGCTCCCAGGGAACGAACCTCCGCGAGCGACCCAGATCGAGGCGGACGCCGTACTCGTGTGCGCGAAGTTCTCCCCACTCGTCCGGCTCGGGGGCCATCTCGAGCGAGTAGCGCTTGCCGTAGTAGCTCTTTCCTCGCGAGTCGTCGTCGGTCCCGGACCACGTCCAGGCGACCACGATGACGCCGTAGGCGAGCCAGAGGAGGCCGAAGAGGGTTCCGCCGACGACGCTCATCACACCGGCCATCACGACGAACACCGTCAGCACCATCCAGAGACCGTTTCGAGAGAGCAGTCCCGCCGGCCGGTAGCTCCACGTCACGACCGGCTCGTCCGTCGTGATCGCCTCGACGAAGCGCGCGCGACACAGCCGCTCGAGCCCGAACGCGGTGACGCCGACGAGCAGCGCCATCGCGACGGTTATCGCGAGGTAGCGGGCGGTGTACGCGAGCGGCGTCGCGCCGGGGGCGAGCGCGACCGCCACGAGTCCAACGGCAGGCAGGTAGCAGGCGAGTCGCCACCGCAGCCGACGGCCGATCAGTTCGGGGAGCCCGTGAAACCGCTTTGCGAGGACGTGACCGACGATCATCACGCCGGTTACCGTCGTCGGGAGGGTAGCGAGCAGCGACGCCGTCGTCACGTCCGCGAGCAGGCCCACGACCGCGACGAGGCCGGCCGCGATAAGTCCCAGGTAGAAGCCGAAGGCGGCCTGGAACCCGATGTCCGGCGGTTCGGCGTCGACGATCGCTCGCCGGTGGAGGGACATACCAGTCAGTACGGCGGTCGGTCGCAAAAAAGTACGCTCCCGACGCGTCGAGGACGACGGCCGATCGGGATCTCAATGGTCGCGCTCGAGGCTCACGCGCGCACCGCCGTCGACGGCCTCGAGCGGCTCGATCTCCGTCACGCACGCGACGACGTTCACGGGCGCGGCGGCGCGGGGTTCGCCGTCGACGCTCGCGGGCGTCTCCCCCCAGAACAGACACAGCTTGCCGCCCGCCGGCCAGTAGGCGATCGCCCCCTCGGGAACGACTTCGCGCGCGTTCTCGCTCGAGACCTCGAGGGGAACGTCGAAGTAGAGTTCGTCGCCCCAGCGGACGGCGTCGCCGACGACCGGGAGCGCGTCCGCCAGCGCGGCTCGCGTCTCCGGCGCGTCGTCGGTCCAGGACGCCTCGAGTTCGATCCCGTCGACGGTGACGCGAAGGTCGCTCATACGCGATCGAACGGAGAGCCACCACTTCAACGATTGGGAGCCCGGTCCGCCTTCGATTCGGGGACACCTGCTCGGCGAGGGGACGTTTTCGGTTCGTCTCGGTCGCGTCGAGCGACTGGAATCGACGACTCTCGAGTCCCCCGGGGAGTGCCAACTGTTGGCGGAGACGAACCGGTCCCGAAATCGTTTTCAACTGCTCACGCGCACACTCGGTATGCCGACGGAATCGGACACTCATTATGACCCCGAACTGGGGAACAAGTTCATCTTCGTCACCGGCGGGGTGATGTCGGGACTCGGCAAGGGGATCACGGCCGCGAGCACCGGCCGTCTCCTGAAAAACGCCGGATTCGACGTCACCGCGGTCAAGATCGATCCCTACCTGAACGTCGACGCGGGGACGATGAATCCCTACCAGCACGGGGAGGTGTACGTCCTGGAGGACGGGGGCGAGGTCGACCTCGACCTGGGGAACTACGAGCGGTTCCTCGACGTCGACATGACCTCGGATCACAACGTCACCACCGGCAAGACGTACCAGCACGTCATCGAGAAAGAGCGCGCCGGCGACTACCTGGGCAAGACGGTCCAGATCATCCCGCACGTCACGGACGACATCAAACGGCGCATCCGGGAGGCGGCCGACGGCACCGACGTCTGCATCGTCGAAGTCGGCGGCACGGTCGGCGACATCGAGGGAATGCCCTACCTCGAGGCGTTACGACAGTTCGCCCACGAGGAAGACGAGGAGGACATCCTCTTCGTCCACGTGACGCTGGTTCCGTACTCGAAAAACGGCGAGCAGAAGACGAAGCCGACCCAGCACTCGGTCAAGGAGGTCCGCTCGATCGGCCTCCAGCCGGACGTGATCGTCGGCCGCTGCGAGGATCGCTTAGAGCCGGAAACGAAAGAGAAGATCGCGCTGTTCTGTGACATTCCGACCGAAGCGGTGTTCTCGAACCCCGACGTCGAGGACGTCTACCACGTCCCGCTGATGGTCGAAGACGAGGGGCTCGACCAGTACGTCCTGGAGCGGTTCGGCCTGGCCGAGGAGGCGCTTCCGGAGGGCGAACGGGCGAACGACTGGCGCGAGATCGTCACCACCGAGAAAGACGGCGCGGTCGACGTCGCGCTGGTCGGCAAGTACGACTTAGAGGACGCCTACATGTCGATCCACGAGTCGCTGAAACACGCCGGCTTCGAACTCGGCATCGACGTGAACGTCCGCTGGATCCACGCCGACGGGATGGCCGACGGCTACGACGACCAGCTCGAGGACGTCGACGGAATCATCGTCCCCGGCGGCTTCGGGATGCGCGGCTCGGAGGGCAAGATCCGGGCGGTCCAGTACGCCCGCGAGAACGACGTTCCCTTCCTCGGACTCTGTCTCGGTTTCCAGATGGCCGTCGTCGAGTACGCCCGAAACGTTCTGGGTCTCGAGGGCGCACACTCGGCGGAGATGGACGAGGAGACGCCCCACCCGGTCATCGACATCCTGCCGGAGCAATACGAGGTCGAAGAGATGGGCGGAACCATGAGACTCGGCGGGCACACGACCGTCATCGAACCCGAGACGCTCGCGTACGAACTGTACGGCGACACGTCCTGTTCGGAGCGCCACCGGCACCGATACGAGGTCAACCCCGAGTACTTCGAACACTTCGAGGACGAGCCGCTGACGTTCTCCGGGACGGCGGGCAACCGGATGGAGATCCTCGAGCTCGAGGGCCACCCCTACTTCCTCGGAACGCAGTTCCACCCGGAGTACACGTCCCGGCCGGGCCAGCCGAGTCCGCCGTTTCTCGGACTGGTCGAGGCCGTCCTGGAGGAAGCCGGAACCGACGGCGGGACCGACGACGCAGAGACGCAGGAAGCTGACGCGGAAACGGAGGTTACGTACTGATGGTAGACACCGACACGTTCGTCCCCAGCGCAGTCGAAGAGATCGAAACCGAAATCGGCGACGCGAACGCCGTCATCGCCCTCTCGGGCGGCGTCGACTCCTCGGTCGCCGCCGCACTCGCCTACGAGGCCATCGGCGACCGCCTCACGCCGGTGTACGTCGACACCGGCCTCATGCGGAAAGGCGAGACCGCACAGATCGAGGAGACGTTCGACTACATGGAGTCGCTACGGGTCGTCGACGCCACGGATCGGTTCCTCGAGGCGCTCTCGGGCGTCACGGACCCGGAGGAGAAACGCGCCGTGATCGGCGAGCAGTTCATCCGCGAGTTCGAACGCGAGGCGACCGAGGCCGGCGCGGACTACCTCGTCCAGGGAACCATCTACCCCGACCGCATCGAGAGCGAAGGCGGGATCAAGTCCCACCACAACGTCGGCGGCCTCCCCGACGTGGTCGACTTCGACGGCATCGTCGAACCCGTCCGCGACCTCTACAAGGACGAGGTCCGGGAGGTGGCTCGCCACCTCGGCCTCGAGGAGGTCGTCGCCGAGCGAATGCCCTTCCCCGGTCCCGGACTCGCCGTCCGCGTCATCGGCGAGGTGACCGAGGAAAAACTCGAGGTGGCTCGCGAGGCCTGTCACGTCGTCGAAGACGAACTCGAGGAGTACGAGCCCTGGCAGGCCCTCGCCGCGGTGATCGGCAAGGCGACCGGCGTCAAAGGTGACAACCGCGTCCACGGCTGGGTCGTTTCCGTCCGCTCGGTCGACTCGCGAGACGGGATGACCGCACGCGCACAGGAGATCGACTGGGAGACGCTCCAGCGGATCCAGTCGCGGATCACCGGAACCAACGAAAACGTCGCGCGCGTCGTCTACGACGTGACACACAAGCCTCCGGCGACGATCGAGTACGAATGACCGGACGCGCAATCGTCGTCGGTCCCGACGACGACGACATCACGACGGCCCTCGAGGCCGAAGGAGCCGACGTCGTTCGTCTCGAGGGCGTCGTCACGCGCCCCCAGCTCGAGGAGGCGGGAATCGTCGACGCCGGGTTGTACGTCCTGACGGACGTCGGCCAGGCGACGACGATTCCGATCGTCCGCGATCTGACCGACGAGCTACGGACGGTCGTCTACGCGCGCGATACGATTCCGGAGTTCGTGCGCGGACAGCTCGATCTCGCCGTCGACCCGCAGCTGGTCGACGCCTCGTTGGTCGCCGAGGAACTGGTCGACTGAGACGAGTCGCTGTCGCGATTTTCCGATGCAACCGCGGCGGGTCGGCGTTGTACGGAACCGACTCAGTACGCTCACCGCTCGGCCGTCGTGTCCGCCGGTATTGACAGCGGAGCAACTTTTCAGAGTTCTGGAGATATGAACGGTCTCGGGGCCGATAACGGGTGATTAAATCCGGGTTAAATCCGAGGGAATTCGGCGTAAGAACGGTATACCGTCAACCCCGTTCAAGTAGTTCCCACCGGTAGCTATCGTTGGAGGTCGACGGGCAGACCCCACCTGAGGCACCCACGCCTATTCCCGTGACTTCCAGCAATCCCACCACAGCACCCTTCCCCCACCATTGCCATACCGTTTCGACGCGGGTTCCGCTGCACCGGCCCGCGTCGCACCCTGCGGTTCTGGCACCCGGAACGCGCTGTTCGCGTTCCCGGGGTACTTCTTTCCGCTCTCGAGCACGCACCACGGGTACGTGCGTCCGTCGGTCCCGCCGAGCGTCAAACGCGTCCTCTAGGCGTCAGACGCGCGTATAGGCGTCAGACACGTCGCGAAGTACCGACCGCAACGCGTCCGCTCGCTTCCGGTTCGACGTAAACGAACGTGCGAGAACGCGACGCTCCCGTGCAAACCGGTCCTCGTTAAGCCTCCCGGAGCCGCTCGAGCACCGGAATCTCATCGAGTCGCTCGGCCTCGAGGCGGCCCCAGTCGATTCCGGTCGGGGGCTCGCGTGCGTCGGGTCGACGAACCCGTTCGGGCGTGACGATCAGGTCCATCGGGACGTCGTGGTCGTCGAGTGCCGCGGCGTCGTCGATCACCTGTCGCTCGTGAACGGTCGTGGCGACGGGCGTCTCGGCGTCGACGAGATCGAGTTCGCGCAGAATAGCGTATTCGAGATCGCTGTAGCCCTCGCCCTTGCCGATCCGTCCGCCGCCGTCGGTGACGGCGACGCTCCCGGTGACGATCAGGTCGATCCGTTCGACCTCGTCGGGAAGGACCGGGCGTCCGTGTTTCGACGAACCGGAGACGGTCGTCGCCTCGTCGTAACTCTCGAGGTCGGCCGGGTCGAGTTCCAGAAAACATCGCTCGTCCCGAAGGCGGGGTACGGCCATGTAGACGGTCTTTCCCTCACGCAGGGCGCGCCGCCGGACCGGGAGCTGTGGCGCGTCGGGGTTCGCTTTGATCGCTGCGGCTTCGGTCCACTCGGGTTCGTCGGCCAGCCGATCGGCCGCCGCGGCGGCGTTCTCGTAGTTCGGAATTCGCCCGTGTGGCGGAAACGGAAACCGGGCGAGGCCGCTCTCCTCGAGGTCGTCCCAGATCCGCTGTCGGATCGATTCCTTGTCGGTGGTACCGGTGGGGCTCATCGATCGTCGTCCGTCGATACCGTCTCGGCGGCTGAATCAGTTTCGTCACCGTCGCTAGCTGTGCCGTCCGTGCGCACCAGTTCGACGAGATGTGCGGCTTCGGGGACGATGATCTCCTCGATTCCCAACCTCGCGGCGTCGACGTTACCGGGGAGACAGAAGACGAGCGTTCCCTGGGCGACCCCCGCCAGCGTCCGTGCGGCGACGACCCGCGTGCCGACCTCCTGGTAGGCGAGGGTGGTGAAGAGCTCGCGAAACGAGGACAGTTCCTTCTCGAGCAGCGGCTCGATCGCCTCGATGGCGACGTCACTCGGCTCGACCCCCGCCGCTCCGGCGGTGACGACGACGTCGACGTCCTTGCGCTCGATGATCCGCAGGACGATGGCCTGCACCCGATCGTGGTCGGGTCCGACGTGTTCTCTCGTCGCGAGGTCGTGACCCGCTCGCTCGATCGCCGTACCGATCGCCTCCCCTGCCGCATCGGACTCGAGCGTCCGCGTGGAAGCGATGGTGACGACGCCCGCGCCAAGCGGCGACGACGCGGCGTCCGGGTCCGTCGCGCTCGATTTCGGATCCGACTCCGTCTCGTTCATGGAGAGGCGTTCGAGCGCCGGTTTGAATAACGCTACGCACGCAACAGCGCCCACCTTTTTGGACGGCGTCGTCGTCTGGTTCGCGTATGCAGGCAGTCAAGATAACCGAACACGGCGGAACCGACGTCATCGAGTACGGCGAGTACCCCGACCCCGAGGTCGGCCGCGACGAGGTGCTCGTCGACGTCAAAGCCGGCGCCCTCAACCACCTCGACGTCTGGGTCCGTCGTGGATTGCCGACGCTCTCGCTCGAGATGCCCCACGTGCCGGGCAGCGACGCCGCCGGGATCGTCGAAGACGTCGGACCGGACGTCTCCAGGTTCGAACCAGGCGACCGGGTCGCGCTCACGGCGGGGGTGAACTGTGGCGACTGCGAGTTCTGTCGACACGGCGATCCCACCCTCTGCGTCAACTTTCATCTCATCGGCGAGCACGTGACCGGCGTCCACTCGGAGTACGCCGCCGTCCCCGAGGACAACCTGATCCCGGTACCCGAACGGGTCGACTGGATCACCGCCGGATCGTCCACGCTCGTCTTTCAGACTGCCTGGCGGATGTTGATCGACCGCGCCGACCTCGAGGCGGGCGAGTCGGTGCTGGTGCTCGGAGCCAGCGGCGGCGTCGGCCACGCCGCGGTACAGATCGCCGACTATGCAGGTGCGGAGGTGTACGCGACCGGGAGCACGGAGGAGAAACTCGAACACGCCCGCGAGTACGGCGCGGATCACGCGGTCAACTACGAGCAACGCGACTTCGCGGAGTGGGTCCGCGAGAAGACGGGGAAGCGGGGCGTCGACGTCGTCGTCGACTACGTCGGAGCGGGGACTTGGCGGGACTCGATCAAGAGCCTGGCGAAGAACGGACGGCTGGTCACCTGCGGAGGGACCGCCGGTGGCAACCCGAAGACGGACATTCCGCGAATATTCTGGAATCAGCTCAACATCATCGGTTCGACGATGGGGACTCCCGGGCAGGTCGACGACGTGATGGAACTCGTCTGGGACGGCACCTTCGAACCGGCGACTCGGGAGGTGCTGCCGATGAGCGAGACGGCGCGCGCCCACGAAATCGTGGAGGGACGAGACGGATTCGGAAAGGTCGTCGTCCGTCCCGACAGCGAGTACTGAGCGATCGAACGGACCGCTGATTCGGCGCGACTCCTCGATGTGCGCGGACGATCGCGGCGTGCCGAGTGTTCGGACGAACCGCCGGGTCGAGCGACCGACGCCCGATCGAACGCGAAACGAACTGCGGAACGAACCGTGACTGCTTTGATCGCCCGGACGCTACGACCACGCGTGACCTCGAGCGACGACGGCGGCTACGTTCACGATCCATCGGCGTTCGACGACGACGGTCGACGGCGCGACGACGGGGAGACGTCGGACGACGGCGAGTGGGTCGAGGAGCCGACCCATCCCGCACGCGCCGACCGGGAGTTCGACTGGCGAGGCTGGGTGCTCGTCGGCGTGATCGTGCTCGCGTTCATCGTCGCGCCGGTGTCGATCATCCTCTGGCCGCCGGACGTCGGCTACCTGTTCGCGCTGTTGATCCTGCCGCTGGCTCCGGCGGTGTTACTGGCGCTGACGGCGGTCTGGGCGACCACCCGGCCCTAAAAACGTCCGTTCCCTACGCCGGGGAACCGAGTTCGTCCTCGAGGGTCTCGAGGACGGCCGATCCGTGGACGTAATCTCGCTGTGGCGTCTCCTCCTCCTCGAGATACTCGCACAACTCCTCGGAGAGCCGCCGAACCTGTCGGCTGGTGAACGTCTCCGGTTCGTCCTCGGATTCGATCGTCTCGAACACCTCGAGTATCCACGCTGGCGGCGTCTCGTCGTCGTCGAGTGCGTCGTCGACGAGGGTGGCCAGCACGTGGTGGACGACCCATTGCTCTTCTCTGGAGAGCGTCACTTCGTGCGTCTCGGTTTCCGGTGGTGGGGAGCTCATTTCGTCACATGGACCGGTTCTGTCGGTCCGCACGGAACGTTACGGAGAGAGACGTAATAAGCCTTGTTGCATGATACCATTTGTCAATCGATAGCAGAGCGTACGACGCGACAGTCGGGAACACCGGAAACTCGGTACGGCAGATCGGCTGAATCGTCGACGCGACGGACCCGCGGCCGCGCCAGCGTTCCGATCGACTCGAACGTTCGATCGGGGACTCGACGCGACCGCGGGACGATTCCGTCAAACGGGATGGCAGACGTTCGGCGAGACGGAGTACGGCGGCCGGGAGAAGCCACTCACCGAACGTCGCGGCGCATCGCGATCTCGAACCAGGGGCAGAGACGGAGCTGTCGGTACCACTCCGGGTTCGAGTGCAGCCGTTCGTACGGCACCCACAGCAGTCCCGCGACCTCCTCTTCGTTCGGCTCGAGGCTGCGGTCCGACAGCGTCACCTTCAGGACTGCACACACCTCGTGTTCGACCCCTTCGTTCTCGAAGTAGCGTTTGTACTCGAACCGATCGGTGAGCCGCAAGTCGTCGTACTGGTCGGGCGTAATGCCGAGTTCCTCCTCGAGTCGCCGTCGCGTGGCGTCCTCCTGGCTCTGGCCCTCGACGGGATGTGAAGCGACGGTGCCGTCCCAGTAGCTCCCCCAGAGTCGTTTTTCGGGGGCTCGCTGGGCCAGCAGGATGTTGTCGTCCTGGTCGAACACGAGCGACGTGAACGCGCGGTGGCGGATCCCGTCTCCCGTGTGCGCCTCGAGTCGGTTGACGAGTTCGAGCTCGGCGTCGTCTTCGTCGACCGCGATCACGTCCTGTGACGCGTTTTCGTGCTCCGGCTCTTCGGTCGATGAGGTCATACGTCCACAATCGTAACGGCTCTTGAAACCAGTATCGTCTTTCCGCGGCGTCGACCCCGTCGCCGTCCTCGAGCGGACGGCCGACGCTACCGACGACGCCCGGCGAGCGCGGCGAGGACGATCCCGTGTATCGCGTTCGTTCTCGACCGGCGATACGTTCACGAGAAAGCGAGAGCACGATCGATCAGCGACGCGACTCGTCCGGGAGCGCGTGACGCTGACTCGGGGTCGATCACCGCGTCCCGTCGTCGGGTTCTGGACGATACCGATCTCCCACCGCAATCTCGAGCGCGCGAGGGTCGATCTCGAGCGTGAGCCGTTCGGTCTCGAGTATCTCGCCGTCGAGACTGTACTCGACGGCGTTCCGGCGGCTCTCGATCGTGAGCGACGGGGTCCGGCGGCGAACGATGTGGGTGCTGTCGCGACCGAGCAACCGCTCCAGGGCCGCGTCGCCGAGGAGATCCGTCGCCGGAGCGTCTTCGACGATCGTCACCTCGAGCAGTCCGTCCTCGACGTTGCCCTGAGCGGTTCGCGATCCGGTGAACCGCCGGCAGTTGCCGACGAGGACGAACAGCGCGTCGCCCTCCCAGGTCCGTTCGCGGACCCCGTCGGGTTCCGCGACCGTCTCGACCGCCAGCGGAAGCGACTCGAACGATCGGAACGTCTCGAACGTGGTTTTCACGTAGGCGAGAACGCCCAGTTCGCGTTTGCTCTCCGAGGACGTCTCGCTGCTGGCTTCGGCGGTGACGCCGCCGACGCAGGAGTTGACGAACGCCCGGTCGTCGGCGATTCCGAGGTCGATCGTTCGGCGTCGACCGCGTTCGATCACCTCGAAGGCGATCTCGACGCCGTCGACGCCGACGTTCGCGGCGAAGTTGTTTCCCGTCCCCGTCGGGACGACGGCGACGGTCGTCGATTCGAGGGCCTCCGCCGCGACGACGCCGTTGACGACCTCGTTCACCGTTCCGTCGCCGCCGGCGGCGGCCACGAGGTCCGCGTCGGACGCCGCCTCTCGAGCAAGTCGCGTCGCGTCCCCGACCCGGCGGGTTCGACGAATTTCGAAATCGTGATCGCCCGCCAGTTCGACGACGTCGTCGACGCGCGTGCCGTCGCCGCTGACGGGATTGAGGATCAGAACGCGATCGGCGTCCGAACGGGGGTCGTTCACTCCGGCCGATCCCATACCGCTGGATACGCCGGCCCAGCGCAAAAGCACCGTCCCGGCGTATGCACTCCCGTGTACAACGTCGACCTCCACGCGCACACGCGCTTCTTCCACGGACGCGACGAACTCGGAGACCGATTCGACCCCCTCGGCGTTCGGTTGCTCGCGGCGGCGGCCGACCGGCGGGGCCTCGACGGCGTGGCGACGACCAACCACGATTACTACACCCCCCTCGAGCCGCCGGGGCCGATCGAAACGCTTCCGGGGATCGAGATCACGACCGATCGCGGTCACGTCCTCGTCGTCGGACCCGACCCGCCCGCCGCCACGAAACCCGGCGCGCTCACCCCCGACGAGGCGGTCGGGCTCGCCCACGACCGCGACTGTGCGGCGATCGTCGCACACCCGTTTCGCAACAGCACGGTGAGAGAACTCGAGGACGTGCCGTTCGACGCGATCGAGATCAACGGCAAACACCCCCGCTCGAGGCCGCTCGTCGAGGAGCTCGCGGAGAGCCGCGGTCTTCCGCTCGTCGGCGGCAGCGACGCCCACTACCCGTTCGAGGTGGGCCGGGCGTACACGGTCGTCGACGCCGACCGACTCACCCCCACGGCGGTCGTCGAGGCGATCCGCGACGGCAGGGTGGGCGCGCGGGTCGCCAGTTCCGGTGTCGATCGACTGCTTCGCCGCGGCTACCGGACGATCCACCGCCGAAAGCGAGTGATCGACGCCCTCGAGCGGCCGTCGCCCGGCGTCGGCTCGCCCCCTGGCGAGGAGTCGTGAGCCGTCTAGCTCCTCGTGAGGGGGCTGACGGTCCGGTGTATCGACTGTCCCGTCCGTTCTATCACCCCCTCGGGGCGTCCCGCTAGAGGAGGTCGAAACTCGAGACGACGATTGCGCCCCACGACAGCGCGCCGACTCCCACGAGGCCAACTGCGGGATCGAAGCGATCGGGGTCGATCACCGCGAGATAGAGCGTCGACTCGAACCTCGTTCGTCACTCGGCGCGAACCAGCACGCGCCAGAACGATCGAATCGACTCCGGGAACGCCCGATGGCCGACCGTCCGATCCTCGAGGTCCGGGGTGCTCGACGCCGATTGTCCGGTCGCGTCGGGACCGCTGTTCCGTTTACCCGAGCTCTTCGTCGAGGATCAGCCGCGTCTTCGTGCTGACGACCTCCTCCTGGTCTCGAGCCTGCGTGATGAGGTCGTTCACGCCGCGGGTGTCCGTGGCGTCGACGACGAGGACGATGTCCTGTTCGCCGGAGACCATCCAGACGAAGTCGACCTCCTCCCAGCCGGCCATTCGCTCGGAGACCGCTTTCGTGTCGACGTCGACGGCGACGCCGATCTCGACCATCGCCTTGACGTTCCCGGTGCGCGTCGAGATCGTAAACCGTTCGATGATCTCGTCGTCCATCATCCGCTCGACGCGGTTGCGGACGGTACCCTCGCTCGTTCCGACCTCGTCTGCGATCTCGGTGTAGGGCGTTCTGGCGTCTCGCCGGAGGATATCGAGGATCTGTCGGTCCAGGTCGTCCATGGAGATCGGAGGGTACGCGGACGGTCCACTTACCGATTACGAATTTCGTAACTCAGCTTCGAAGACAACACTTATGAGGGTGTGACCAATACGTAGATCGTAATGACAGCGGCCTACGTTGCACTGGAGGGCGGCCACGTGATCGAGGGGCGTGGTCGTTCACCGGGGACGGCTCGTGGCGAACTGGTTTTCACGACGGCCTACACCGGCTACGAGGAGAGTCTGACCGACCCCTCTTACGAGGAGCAGGTGCTGACGTTCTCGTACCCGTTGATCGGAAACTACGGCGTCCGGGAAGAACGGTTCGAAGACGACCGCGTCCACCCCCGCGCGGCGCTTGCAAAGGAGTTCACCGACGAAGTCGTCGCGTGGCTCGAGAGCGAGGGGGTTCCCGCCGTCGATCACCTCGACACCCGGGAGATCGTCACCGACATCCGCGACGGCGGCGCGATGAAGTGCGGTATCGCCGTCGGCGAGGACGTCACCGAGGAGGACGCGCTCGAGCAACTCGAACAGTGCAAGACGATGAGCGAGCACACCGACATCGGCGCGCAGGTCAGCGTCGAGGAGCCGGTCGTTCACGGTGCGGATAACGCCGGCCCCGACGTCGCGCTCGTCGACTGCGGAGCGAAGGGATCGATCGTCGACTCGCTGCTGGCTCGCGACGCGACCGTCCACGTCCTGCCGTACGACGCGAGCGAAGCCGACGTCGACGCGATCGACCCGGACGTCCTGTTCATCTCGAACGGCCCCGGCGACCCCGCCAACTACGAAGAAGCGATCTCGCTCGTCCGGGCGTTCGTCGAGGACACCCCCGTCGCGGGTATCTGTCTCGGCCAGCAGATCGTCGCGGAGGCCCTCGGCGGCACGACCGAGAAGATGGCCTTCGGCCACCGCGGGGTCAACCAGCCGGTCCTCGACCTCGAGTCCGGCCGGGTCGTGATGACGACGCAGAATCACGGCTACACCGTCGACGATCCGGGAGACCACCTCGAAGTCACTCAGATCAACGTCAACGACGATACGCCGGAGGGTCTCGACGGCCTCGAGTACGACGTCATCACGCGCCAGTACCACCCCGAAGCCAACCCGGGTCCGGAGGACACCCTCGACTTCTTCGACGACGTCCTCGCGATGGTTCCCGCACAGAAAACCACCGCGGTTCCGGCCGACGACTAGTCGGTACCGTCCCGATCCGGGTTCGACAGATTCGTCCCGTTCCAACGTCATCGCTTCTCACGATCGGTTTCCCGCCGCAGTTCGTTCTTTCGCGTTCGGCTCTCACCACCGATCGACGTCGCTGCGGTGAACGGACCAGTCATACACCGATCAGATTCGATCTGGTGATTGGGAAAATCGTATGTAAGAGACGCGGCGCTCGTCTGGGACGAATGAGGACATCGCGGACGACAAGCGGTTCAGCGAGAACGAACAGCTAGAAAATCTGGCGATCGTCTCCTACGCGGGGGCGAACATGACCGCACCGAACGGGCAGGTGATCGGCCAGGTCTGCGTACTGGATCACGAACCGAGGACGTACACGGCCGAGGAACGGCGACTGCTCCAACAGTACGCGGAGACGGCGATGGAGATTCTCGAGCTTCACCAGACCGTCCTCGAGAACGCCACTGCCGAGGTGGGGAGATGAGTCTCTCCGACTCGGAGGGGTTCGCCGTCGAATCGCTACCGATCGAGAACGTCGAAAACGGCACGTCGATCCTGTTGACGGGAGACGACACCACGGCGCCCAGAACGGTGTTCGCCCGGTTGGTGGCGGCGGATTCGGAAAGGCGCAGCATCGTCCTCTCGACGGATGTCGACGGACGCACCGTTCAACGGTCGCTCGAGCGTGAGAAATCGGAGTCCGGAAACCGTTCCTGGGTGCTCACCTGTGAGGGACCCGAAGGCGGCGACGAGATCACGGTCGTCGACGACATCGGCGACCTGACGGGTCTGGGAATGGAGTTTTCGAGCCTCCTCGCCTCGAGCCAGCAGTCGGCCCGTCGGTTCCGCGCCGGCATCTTCCTCTGTTCGTCGATCTGTCGCGAGGTGGACGACACCCGTTCGGTCTACCGATTTCTCAACACGAACTTCCTGACGCAGCTCCGTCGCGACGACGGGATCGGCGTCCGTGCGCTCGATACGAGTGCGGAACTCGAGACCGACGTCCGCAGTATGGTCGCGGGGATGGAGACGTCGTTCAGCGCGCGGATCGACGTCGAAGAAACCGAACCCGATCGGGCGACGCTCTCGCTTGCGGGGCCGTCGGCGGACGACGAAATGACGACGATCTCGTTTTGATCGAGCCGGCGTCGACCGCCGCTTCGGTCGGGTTCTCCCGACTCGTCGAACGACCGGGACGTCCGGCGTTCGAACTCACCCGGTGTCCTCGAAACCGTAGACGACCTCGACGGACGCGGTCACGGTGACGAGTCCGGAGTCGATCTCGGTGCTCGGTCCCGCGTCGTCCGCTACGTCCACGTCCGCTTCCGCGGCGACGTCGCTCGTCTCCGCCCGGACCGGCACGACGTCGACGTTTCTCGTCGACACCGATTTCGTACCGGTGATCGAGACGCCGCGGTTGTCCGCGATGTGTCTCGCTTCCTCGTCGGCGTTCTCGAGGGCGTGGTCGAGCGCTTCGTTTCGGAACTCGGCCCGTTTTTCGTCGCTCAATCCGAAGCTGATCCGACCGACGTCGTCGGCACCGGCTTCGGTGACCGCGTCGACGACCTCCCCGACGCGGTCGACGTCCTCCAGGCGGATCTGGAAGGTGTGCGTGCCCTCGTATCGACTGCCGTTTCGTTCGGGCCGGATGCTGTACCGACCGGATTCGACGTCGTCGTCCGGAACCCCGAGTTCGTCGAGTGCGTTCCGGATGTCCTCGGCTCGTTCCGCGAGTTCCGTTTCGACCTCGTCGGGGCTGTCGCCGGTCGCTTCGACGCCGACTCTGAGTCTCGCCTCGTCGGGTTCGGTCTCGACCTGTCCGTTTGCGCGTACCTCGATCGTTCGCTCCGTCGAGCCGTCGGACGCCGCACCGGTGATTCGACCGTCGGGATCCGGGTTCGAGTCGGTTCCGAGAACGGTGTCCATACAGCCGGCCGTCGTCGCGACGAGACCGGCGGTCGATGCGGCGAGGAACTGTCGTCGATCCATACACCGACGTTCGACCGACGACGTCATACCCGTTGGCCAAGCTAAAACGACTCTTTCACCGATTCGACGGCCGGCCCCGAACTTATATTGGGCGACGTGATAGTCGACGTCGATGACAGGCGATCGCCTCCTCGTTCCGATCGCGAACCCGGAGACCGCCGACCGGCTGCTCGACACCGCTGTCGACCTCGCCCACGATCGCGACCTCGAGATCGTCGTGCTCACCGTGATCACGGTGCCGATGCAACTGTCGCTCGCGCAGGCGAGTCGGTTGCTCGAGACGGAGGCGGACGAAGACCTCGTTTACGACGCGGTCGATCGGATTCGCGGTTACGGGGTGGAAGCGACCGGTCGGATCCGGTTCGGTCGGAGCGTCGCAAACGGCGTCTGCAGCGTCGCGGCGGACGCGAACGTCGAGGCAATTCTGCTCGGCTGGCGCGGTCGTCCGCGGCGGCGGGACGTCGTCCTCGGGAGCCACATCGACGCCGTCCTCGACGACGCGCCGTGTGACGTGCTGGTCGAACGGATCGACCGCGATCGGGGGTCGGTGTCGTCGGTACTGGTTCCGGTCGCCGGCGGCCCCCACACCGAACTCGCCGCGTCGATCGCCGGATCGATCGCGCGCGCTCACGACGCGAGCGTCGAACTCCTCACGGTCGTTCCCGATCGAGACGAGGAGACGGTGGCCGGCGCTCGAGACCTGCTCACGGGAACGTCTCCGCGACTCGGAGCCGTCGATTCCGTCGAGGAGACCGTCCTCGAGGGGCCGATCGTGGACACGATCGTCGATCGGACCGAACGTCACGACGCCACGGTTCTGGGTGCCGCAGAGAGCGGCCTCTTTCGACGAACGCTCGTCGGCGACGTTCCGGAGGCGATCGCCCGCGAGGCAGATGGCGGGGTCGTCATGGTAAAGCGAACCGAACCCGTCTCGAGGACGCTCTGGCGACGAAGCCGCGATCGTATCGAATCGCTCGTTCGGTAGACCGTCCAAAAAAACGGCGACGCGAAGGCACCGCGTGGTTCACACCGGCGATTCGGGTTCCTATCCGGAACGGATCACCGGTCGACGGTACGGTGGGTATCGATTTGGGGGTGTGGATTATCCGAAGTCAGTTGGTATCGACTTCCGAGTTCGACGTCGTGAAGTTCGTCGTCCGCTCGACAGAACGGTTCCACGAACGGAAGCATCGGCCCTGGCTCGAGACGGCCGCTTTCAGCGTCGTACGAGACGAGACGAACTGTCGGTCGGCCGGCTCGAGGAAAGAGCGAGGAGCCGACTCGTCCGGGCGATCCCGCCACGCGTCGGCGTCGGTCCCTCCCTCCTCATCGGCGTCCGCCGAGTCGAGCCGTGATCGAGCGCAGCGACTGGGTCACTTCCGCGGGGTGGGGCAGTCCGAGACGGTAACGGAGTCCGTCCTCGCGCTTGAACGGCTCGAAGACGACCGGCTCCTCGAGATTCCAGATCCTGGCGCTCGGACGGATACGGTGGCGTCGTCGGATCGCGTTCGCCGCGCGGCGGCCGGCTTCGTTGGCGGACTCCATCGACGCGAGGTCCGAGTTCGTGCGGACGTAGTCGGCCGCAAGCGTGAGGTTCTCGACGCCGACGTCGGCCGGCGGCCGGTTGCGAAGCGAGCCGGCGGTGTTGATCAAAAGCGGCGATCGGTTCTCGACGCCGTCGTCGGTCTCGACGATCGCGGGATCGAGAAACCAGTCGACGAGCGCGTCGTCGGTGAGCCGCGGTTCCGCGCCGCGGAGGTGCGCCCGGAGCTGCGCCCAGATCTCCGTGGCGATCTCCTCGCGGGTGCACTCTCGGGCCGGTTTGTCGTACACGATCCCGGGCGTGGTCCAGTCGGAGGCGATCACCGAGAGGACGCCGGCGACGTCGTCCGGCCCCCGCTCGTCGATATCGTAGCCGGTCCAGAACTGGCGCTGGGAGATCGACGTCAGCGCCCACGGCGAGTCGGTGTACACCTGGTGGCCGGGGCTCAACTCGAGGTCGACGGAGAGGTAAAACTGAATGCCGTTCATCCAGGCCGTCTCGAGTCGCTCGATCCGGCCGAGTTCGGGGGCGGCGCGGGCCAGATCGGGGGTGACGAACGTCGGTGCGACGTCGACCGGAACGGCGAGGACGTACTCGTCGGCCGAAAGCGTCGCTCCGTCCGCGAGGTCGACGCCGTCGATTCGGCGGCCATCGAACGAGAGCGAGCGGGCGGCGGTGTTCGGACGGAGGTCGACGCCGAGGGCCTCGAGGTGGCGAAGCCAGGGGTCGATCCAGGCCTCGTTCGTCGGCGCGTTCAACACCCGCTCGGTCGGCCGCGTCGGATCGAGCTGGCCGAACAGCAACTGGAGGTAGATCGTCCCCATCGTGCGGGCGCTGGCGGCCTGGGGCCTGAGCGCGACGAGCGACTGAGTCGTCGACGCGAGACGGTTCCGAAACGCCCGCGAGCGGTTCTCGGCGTCGGCGAACTCCCACCAGGTGACGTCGTCGAGTTCCTCCTCCCGCCGGCGCTCGCAGGACGTCAGCAGGTACGCCAGCCGCTCGAGCAGAAACTGCACGTCGCGGGCCGGCAACTCGTCGGAAAACGCCGGCCGGAGCGCCTCGAGCCAGCCCCGAACGGAGTCGGGCGTCCGCGTCTCCGCGATCCGATCCGGACCGGTGGTGCTCGCGAGCAGCGTCGCCTCGGTCTCGACGAGGTTGTCCGCGACGGTACCGCTTCCGTCGGGAATGCGCGCCATCGTCTCCACCACGTGGCGGTAAAACGCGGGGAAGAACCGAAAGCCGTGCTCGCCGTGGAGCGGGGCTGGGCCGTCGTCGATCGGCATCGAGCGCGCCTTCCCGCCGAAACGGTCGGTGGCCTCGAGGACGGTGACGTCGACGCCGTCCTCGGCGAGTTCGTGGGCGACCGTGAGGCCGCCGATTCCCCCGCCGATCACGAGAACCGTGGTCATTACCGCGTTCTACGGTAGCCAGCGGATTAACGGCCACCCCTAACGAGCTGGTTTCAATCAGGTATCTCGACTTCAAAATCGATTTCGTGAGTGCGGCGAGTCGAGTGTAGGCCGAGTACGTCTCGTCAAACATCCCTGCGTGCTCTCTCGCCCGATTGACAACGTACGTTGGGCAAGCGGGTGTGTTTCTTCCGGTTAGATCAGTTCTGTGGGATTTCTGTCGCTGTTCCGTCTAGAAAATAACATCCAATTGTGTCTGTTGTGCCGTTTCGGTCTCGAAGCTGACGTTCTTCTCCGACTTTGCTCTCTCTTTGGTGCCAGCTGACTAGTTCACCTACTACTGAACCAAAAATAAGCACAGAAGTAATAAATGGTGAGGCATAAATGGTGGAATTATGGAGACTGAATCGGCCGTGACACACAGTGACAACGGACAGACGCAAACCGCTTCCGAGACTGTCATTCAAACGCGTGGGTTGACGAAATCGTTTGCGACCGAATCGGGCGAAATCGTCGCGGTCGATGACGTCTCGTTTGCCATCGACGAGGGCACCGTCGTCGGGGTGCTCGGCCCGAACGGTGCCGGAAAAACGACGACGATCAAGATGTTGCTCGGACTGGTGCGCCCGACGAGCGGGACTGCGAGTATCCACGGGGTGGACGTCGATTCGGCATCCAGCGAAATATACGATTACGTCTCGGGGATGCTAGAAGGGGCACGTAACGTTTATTGGCGGCTGACAGTAAGAGAGAACCTTCGGTTTTTTTCCCGCATCGGGAACGAACCAGCGAATCCCGATCGGATCGAACGGTTGATCGCACAGGTCGGACTCGAAGAGAAGGCCGACGAACCGATTAACGACCTCTCACGCGGCATGAAACAGAAAGCATCGATCGCGTGTACGCTCGTCAGAAACACCCCAACCGTTTTTCTCGACGAGCCAACGCTCGGTCTCGATGTCGAGAGTTCGATCGAACTCCGCGAGTCGCTCAAAGATCTCGTCAGACGCGACGAACGCACTGTCCTCGTCTCGAGTCACGATATGGAGGTTATTCAGGATCTGTGTGATCGGGTCATTATCATGGCCGATGGGGAGATAATCGCCGACGATACCGTCGAAAGCCTGTTACAATCGTTCAGTACGCGGACGCTCCGGCTCACCCTCGACGCTGCACCACCACCGGAGTTACGAACGGTATTGGACTCCCGGTTCGAAGTCCGTCATGGGACCGATACGCGAAACCGGCACCAACTCGAGGTCGTCGGAATCGACGAAGACGGTTTCTACGAGGTGTTCGATCTGATCGAACCGGCACAACCGACACTCGTTGAGGTCGATACGCTCACGCCCGATCTCGAAGACGTGTTCTTGCGCGTCGTCGACGAGGGAGAGGTGAGTGTCGATGAGTGAGTACGGCAGGCTCTTCGCCGCGGTCTTTGAGAAGCAGACGATCCTCCTGAAGCGGTACTGGTTCAATACGCTGATGTTACTGGTTGCCATGTACATCATGTTCGCGATGGTGTTTTTCGGCGGCCAGAGAATCGCTGGGGACGGCTTTGAAAGCACGCTCGATGTTACTGTCGTCGGATTCTTTCTGTTCATCGCAGCCAGTGCGGCGTACTTCGATGTCGCCCGTAGCGTAATGGAGGAGGCGCAGTGGGGAACCCTCGAACAGCTGTACATGTCCCGATTCGGACTTGGAAGCGTGCTTGCGGCCAGAACGGTGTTCAATATTCTGTTCAGTTCGGGAGTTTCGCTGGTATTGCTCGGTCTCATGCTGTTGACGACTGGACGATCGCTCAGCGTCGATGTCATCACGGTTTTCCCGTTGCTTGTCGTGACCCTGCTCAGCGTCATCGGGCTCGGTTACGTGATAGCAGGCCTCTCACTGCTGTACAAACGGATCGAAAACGTCCAGCAGTTACTGCAGTTCGTGTTTATCGGACTAATCGCACTTCCCAGTGTTCTCGACGGTATCGTGCTGGGCGTGGTACCGCTCAGTTTCGGCAGTGGGATGATTACGAGTGCGATGACCGAAGGGGTTAGATTGTGGCAGTTTCCGGCTGCAGAACTGATCGTACTGCTCGCCAACAGCGGTGTGTACCTTGTGATCGGATACGCAGCTTTCGATCGGCTCGTCGAACGGACACGCGATCATGGCACTCTGGGACACTACTGAGAAAGCGTGCCGTCTCGACATCTCACCATCACCAATCACCCACGTGAGCAGTTCCTTCCACGTCAGGTCATCACGCGTACCGGACAAGGTAGAGGGGGTGAACTATTGTTTCGGCAACTCGAGTCGCGATATTCGCTCGAGGTCAGACGGATTACCGTAACTGTGTGCCGGAGCGACCGGGTTCCGTCCCACGGTCGCTCCGGTACTGACGGACAGTAAACCGTATCAGTCGTGTCTGAACGACCGCTGGCCCGTAAGCGCCATCGGCGCATCGACCTTTTTCTCGTCGGGTTCACGTCGTTCACCCCTCCTCGAAAAATCTCGACCAAAAAGCCCCTCACTCACTCCGTTCGTTCGCGGGTCTAATCGTGTCTGAACGACCGCTGGCCCGTAAGCGCCATCGCCATCCCGTGTTCCTCGGCCGCCGCGATCACGTCGTCGTCGTTGACCGAGCCGCCGGGCTGGACGACGGCCTCGATGCCCGCCTTCGCGGCCTCCTCGATGCCGTCGGGGAACGGGAAGAAGGCGTCGGAGGCCATCACCGCGCCCTCGGCGTCCTTGCCCTCGGCGTGCTCGTCGGCTTTCATCGCCGCGAGCCGAACCGCGTCCACGCGCGAGACCTGCCCCATCCCGATGCCGACCGTCTCGGTGCCGTCGGCAAAGAGGATGCCGTTCGATTTGACGTGTTTCAGCGTCTGCCAGGCGAAGACCATCGACTCGAGTTGCTCCTCGGTCGGCTCGCGTTCGGTGACGACCTCGAGGTCGTCGACCGATATCGACTGGAGATCCCGCTCCTGGACGAGCCGGCCGCCGACGAGCGGTTTCTCGGTAAACCGTTCGGTCCGTCTCTCGCCCAGTTCGCCGACGTCGAGCACGCGCAGGTTCTCCTTTTCACAGAGCACCCCGAGGGCGTCGTCGTCGTAGCCGGGCGCGACGACGACCTCCTTGAACGAGTCCGTGATCAACTCGGCGGTCTCGGCGTCACACTCGCGGTTGAGCGCGACGATGCCGCCGAAGGCGCTCATGGGATCCGTCGACAGGGCCCTCTCGTAGGCCGTCTCGAGCGAATCCGCCGTCGCACAGCCGGCCGGATTCGTGTGCTTGATCACGGCTGCAGCGGGCTCGTCGAACTCCTTGATGAGGTTCAACGCGCCGTCGGCGTCGTTGTAGTTGTTGTACGAGAGGGCCTTCGCACCCTCGTTCAGCTGGTCTGCGTGGACGACGCTGGCTTCGTCGCAGGTGTAATCGGCGTACACCGCGGCGTCCTGGTGTGGGTTCTCGCCGTAGCGCAACGCGTCGAGGCGGTCGCTCGAGACGAGGCGGCGGGTCGGGAGGCCGCCGTGATCGGCGTCGCCGACGCTCGGAAGGTCCGAATCGACCGTCACCTCGCCGTCGGCCGCGTTCACCTCGAGTGCGCCCTCGGCGAACCACTTCACCGCGCGGGGGTACGCGCGGAACTCGCCCTCGTAGAGGACCCGCTCTTTTAGCGAGTCGGCGTCGTCGCCCTCGTAGACCGGAACCGGCTCCTGGGTGACGATCGGACCGGCGTCGACCTCGCTCTCGATCACCTCGCCGTCGTCGTCGGTCGCGTCGGTGACGACGTGGACCGTACAGCCCGTCACCGAAACGCCAGCCTCGAGCGCGTCGCCCCAGGCGTCCATGCCGGGGAACGACGGCAACAGCGACGGGTGGACGTTCAGCGTGGTCGGGGCCTGCTCGAGGAAGGTATCCGAGAGGATGCGCATGTAGCCGTCGAGACAGACGAGGTCGAACTCGTGGTCCGACAGCGCCTCGAGCACCGCCTCCTCGTGCTCGCGGCGGCTCATCCCCTCTTCGAGCGGGACGACCTCGGTCGCGACGTCGCGGTCTGCGGCGGCCTCGAGCACCGGCGCGTCCGCGTCGGTCGCGAGCACCACGGCGAGTTCGGCACCGCCCGGCGCTCGGTCGGCGATGTTCAACAGGTTGCGCCCTCGGTTGCCGGCCATCCCGGCGATTCGCGTCATGGATACGTCGCCGCCCGCGAGGGGCAAAGTGGTTGCGGTCTCGAGGCCGTCGATATTCACGTTCGTGTATCTCTCGAGCGGTATTTCGCGAACGGCGGGCCCGAATATGCACGCACGTGGCTCCTTCCGGCACGGGTTTCGACACGCTTTTGGACCGCGCTGGAAAGTGTCCCACGATGACCGACACCCACGCGCTGTACGCCGTCTCGCCGCTGGACGGGCGATACGGCGGCCGGACCGCGCCGCTTTCGCCGTACGCGAGCGAGGCCGCGCTCATGCGCGCCCGCGTTCGCGTCGAAGCCGAGTACCTCATCGCGCTCGCCGACCTCGAGGCCACGCCCCTCGAGTTCGACCTCGAGGACCGAAATCGGATTCGCGGGCTCTACGAGCACTTCGCGGAGGAGGACGCGCGCCTGATCAAGACCCTCGAGACGGAGGGCTACGCCGAGTTCGACGCGACCAACCACGACGTCAAGGCCGTCGAGTACTTCGTGCGCCACCGCCTGCCGGAGGACGGCGACGCCTCGCCCTGGATCCACTTCGGACTCACGAGCGAGGACGTGAACAACCTCGCCCACCGGCTGCTCGTCCGGGACGCCGTCGACGAGGTCCTGCTCCCTTCGCTGTACGACGTGCGGGACGCGCTCGCGGAGATGGCCCGCGAGCACCGCGACCTCCCGATGCTGGCACGCACCCACGGCCAGCCCGCGACGCCGACCACCTTCGGCAAGGAGATGGCCGTCTACGCCGCTCGTCTGGGTCGCGCCACCGGTCGGATTCGCGAGGCGACGGACGACCTCCGCGGCAAACTCGGCGGTGCCTCGGGCACCTACGCCGCCCACCACGCGGCCTATCCGGACGTCGACTGGCCGGCGTTCGCCGAGGCGTTCGTCACGGACCTCGGCCTCGAGTTCGAGCCGCTGACGACGCAGGTCAACCCCTGTGACGACCTGGCGGCGCTGTTCGACGCCGTCCGCGGCGCGAACGACGTCCTGCTCGACCTCGATCTGGACGTCTGGCTCTACGTCTCCGATCGATACCTCGGCCAGGAGGCCGTTTCCGGCGAGACCGGTTCGTCGACGATGCCCCATAAGGTCAACCCGATCGACTTCGAAAACAGCGAGGGCAACCTCTCGAAGGCCAACTCGGATCTCACCTTCCTCGCCGACTACGTCACCACCTCGAGGCTCCAGCGCGACCTCTCGGACTCGACGGTCAAACGCAACGTCGGAGCCGCCTTCGCCCACTGTCTGATCGGCTACGACAAGACCGCCGCCGGCCTCGAGAAGGTCGTCCCCAACGAGAACGTCATGCGCGAAGACCTCGAGTCGACCCCCGAAATCATCGGCGAGGCCGTCCAGACGATCCTTCGCCGAGAGGGTCAAGAAGACGCCTACGAGCAGGTCAAAGATCTCACGCGGGGCAAGGACGTCACGCTCGCGGACTTCCGGGAACTATTCGACGACCTCGCGGTCGACGAGTCGGTCCGCGAGGAGCTGCGCGAGCTGACGCCGACGGGGTACACCGGCGTCGCGGACGACCTGGTCGACGAGCTGGAGTGATCGAAGGGGCGCTGTGTCGCCAGTGAACCCGGCGACGACGGCCGTCCGATCGAACGCGCGGGTTCGTCCGTATGGATTTACTCTCAGTGCGCGTACTGTGCGCCGGTCACCGTCTCATTGGATCCGATCTATCCGGATTCCGTACGCGGTTGCGTTGCCTCGGCGAGTTTTCAATTCGACTTTAGAAGTTACTTCGGAAATCGAAGTAAAGACAGGAACGCCTCGAACCGGACGATTGCCGCTCGAACGCGCTCACCCGCTTGGGTTCGATCGAGGTGATAACGCGTTCTCGATCGACATCTCGTTGACTTCTGTCCGACAGTCTGAAACTCGTCGGGGATCGAAGCCAGACGAGGGCCCCGCCGGCGTGACACGAAGTCGAATGCCCTTCCGTTGCAGTTCCCGAGCACGGTCGGTCGACCACCGCCGGCCACGTGAGACGCTGCGAATCTACTCGAGCAGCCCCTCGAGGCTCTCACGGAGCGCGTCGGCCGCCGCTTCGAGTTCCGACAGCCGGACGTACTCGCGCTCGGCGTGAGCGACCGCACCCTCGTCGTCGGCGAGGACGCCCGGCCCGAAGACGACGGTCGGCGCGTCGGCTGCGAAGAAGCCGGCTTCGGTCGCGGCCCCGAAGGGGCGGACGTCGCCGCCGCTTGCCTCCTGCAGCGTGCGGACCAGCGTCGCGTCCTCGTCGGTGACGAACGCCCGCGGGAACGGGGTGTCGGGACGGATCAGGTCGACGGAGACCGAAAGCGGCTCCGGAACCCGCGCCGCGAGGTAGCGCTCGAGGTCCGCGCGAAACGAGTCCCCCGTCTCCGGGGGGACGCTCCGTCGGTCGAACGTGAGCCGACAGCGACCGGGGACGCGGTTTGGCGCGCCGCCGGCCTCGAGGCCCGTCGCCGTCAGTTTCGGCTCGCCGAGGACGGCGTCGCCGCCCGGACCCGCCTCGTCGTCGTACCGCCGCAGTGCCTCGAGGACGCGCTCGAGGCCGAAGACGGGGTTTCGCTCGGCGGGAACGCTCGCGGCGTGGCCGCTCTCGCCCTCGACGGTGATCGTCCCCTCGCACTGCCCGCGGGCGGCGATACAGACGTCGAGGCCGGTCGGCTCGCCGACGACGTAGCCGTCCGCATCGAGTCGGTCTTGGAGCCCGGCAGCGCCGGTCATCAGCGTCTCCTCGTCGGGCGTGATCGCGAGCGTCAGTTCGCCCGCCGTGGGATCGACCTCGAAGAACGCGGCGAGCAAGGCGGCGAGCGGCCCCTTCGCGTCGCAGGCCCCCCGGCCGCGGACGACGTCGCCGTCGCGCTCGTAGGGAACGTGTGGTGCGACGGTGTCGACGTGGGTGTTGAGAACGACGTGCGTCCCGCCTCCCCCGCCGTCCGCGTCCGGCCCGGGCCCGCGGGTCGCGAGTACGTTTCCGAACTCGTCGACCTCGGGTTCGACGCCTTCGCTCCGGAGCGTCCCGAGCAACAGCTCGCGCATCTCGTCGACGCCCTCGTGTGACGGCGTGCGAACGGCCTCGGCGTGGAACTCGACGGGATCGAAGCTCATCGGCTCACCACGTTACCGCTCGAGTCGCGTGACGTCCTCGAGCGTCTCCCGACGACGGACGACGCGGCTCTCGCCGTCCTCGAGGGCGACCTCGGCGGGCCTGGGCTGGGAGTGGAACTGGTTGGCCAGTTCGTAGCCGTAGGAGCCGGCGTTGCCGATGGCGAGAACGTCGCCGCGTTCGGGGCCGGCGATCGGGCGATCGTGGGCGAAGACGTCCGCGCTGGTACAGACGGGGCCGCCGACGGTCGCCTCGATCGACTCGCGGTCGGGCGCGGAGACGTTCAGCATGGGGTGGTAGGAGCCGAACATCGCGGGGCGGATCAGCGTCGAGAGGCTGGCGTCGACGCCGACGACGGTGGTGTCGGGGGCCTCCTTGATCGTGTTGACCGTCGTGAGGATCAGTCCCGCGTCGGCGACGACGTACCGGCCGGGCTCGAGTTTGAGCGTCGCGTCGATCTCGCCGACGGCCTCGCGGATCTTCTCGGCCGTCTCCGCGAGGTCGAGCGGCGGTTCGTCCTCGCGGTAGGGAACGCCGTAGCCGCCGCCGACGTCGACGAACTCGAGCTCCTCGTCGCCGACGCGGCGTGCCATCTCGCCGACGCGGGCGAGCGCTCGACAGTGTTCCTCGAGGCCGTCTCTCAGGACGCCGCTTCCGACGTGGGCGTGCAGGCCGACGAGGTCGAACCCCTCGCGAACCCGATCGGCGACGGCGGGCACCCGCTCGTAGGGGATGCCGAACTTCGCGTCCGCGCCGGTCGCGACCTTCTCGTGGTGGCCCGTCCCGATGCCGGGGTTGATCCGGATGGCGATCCGACCGTCGTAGCCCCGCTCTGCGAGTCGCTCGAGGGTGTCGGTCGCGCCGATCGTGATCGTCAGCCCCGGCGCGTCGGCGGCGAGGTCCGTGGCGTAGTCGAGGTCGCGGTCCGGCGGGTTCACCGCGGTGTACTGCAGCGTGTTCGGATCGGCACCGGCGTCGATCGAGCGCTGTAGTTCGCCCCAGGCGGCGCACTCGATGTCGCCGCCGGTCGCGAGGATGGTCTCGAGTACCGCGTTGCCGGTGTGCGCTTTCGCGGCGTACATGACGTCGGCGTCGGGAAAGGCGGCCGAAAATCGCGCGTAGTTCTCCGCGACGCGGTCGAGGTCGATCACGTACAGCGGCGTCTCGTACTCCTCGGCGAGAGACTCGAGCGTCGGTGCGTCCCAGTCGGCGAGCCGGCGAACCGCCGGCGAATCCGCGGGATCGGTCATTACTCACCCCGAGTGACCGCGAGGATTCAAGGCTTTGGGTTCTCCTCGTCGCGTTCGCGGGTCGAAGCGCGAAGCAACTCGAGTCGGAGGATGCACGTCTCCTCTTCGGGAAACGAGAGCGTTCCGTGACCGTTCTCGACGACCCACTTGACGAGCCAGAGCCCGAGGCCGCTGCCGTGTTCGAGCGGCGTCTCGTGACCCTGCCGGAGCGCCCGTCGGTCCGGCTCCGGAATCGGCGGTCCCGGATTGCTCACCTCGAGTTCGATCACGTCCGCGGATTCCGACGCGGTGAGCGTCGCCGAGGGGGGCTCATCGTCCTGGTGGATCACGGCGTTCGTCAGCGCCTCGACGAGCGCGACGTCCAGGTTCGTGTCGGCGAGGACGGTTCCCCGCGGCCGGTTCGTCACCGTCACCCGCGCGTCGGGGTAGGCCTCTTCGACGTGGTTGACCGCCCGTTCGACGACCGACTCGAGGTCGGTCGGCTCGACCGTCGGATTCTCGACCGTTCGCTGGACGTAGCGTGCCTTCTCGGCCATCTGCACGACGCGCTCGGTGTACTCCGTGGCCACCTCGAGGTGTTCGCGTTCGTCCGAGCCGAGCCGGTCGGACTCCGCGAGCAGCCCGAGGGTTCCGATAATCGTGTTGAGGTCGTTTCGGATGTTGTGCCGGAGCACCCGGTTGACGACCGACAGCCGCTGCTCTCGCTCCTCGACGAGTCGCCGGTTGCGGGTGAGATCGTGGGTCTGTGCGAGCAGCAATCGCGCGTTCGATTCCGGCGACGCGTCCGATCGGTACTCCTCGGGCGGGACGTAGTACGGATTCTCACAGATCGTGTTCCGGTAGACGACCTGCTCGTGGGTCCAGAGCGCCTTGGCCGCCGAGCGGCCGCTGAACCGCGAGAGGTCGTACTGACAGAGCGCGACGACCGGAAGCTCCGGACAGGCCGCGTCGAACGACGCCTCGAACTCGAGGACGTGGTCGAACGACCCCTCCGCGCGGAAACACCACGTGTTCTCGCCCGCCACGAACAGTCCCTCGTACCCCTCGGAGACGCTCTCGTGGCAGGCGTCGGTCACCGTCTGTACCATGCGGTCGGGATCGAAGCCCGACTCGAGGTAGACGTCGGTCGCGTCGCGAACGACGAGGTCGCCAGCGTCGATCCGATCGTCGACGTCGACGCCCGCCCGTCGGAGCGCCGACTCGATCTCCTCGCGGTCCGTGTCGTCGACCAGGTACAGACACCGGTGGCCGGTTCGAAGTCCGTGATCGACGAACGCGGCGGCGGACGTCAGCTGGACGTCCCGAAATTCGTAGAACAGCGCGAGGTGGCGACAGAGGTCGGCCGTCGCGAACTCCGATCTGAGGACGGCCGGCGTTCGGGACGCGGCGCTTGTCCGTCCTTGCGTGCGTTCGCGCTCTCGGCCCCGTTCCCCGGAGTCCATCCGGTCGAAACTACGATCTACAGCCTACATGGGCTTTGGGCCCGTCACTCTCGCAGCGCGTCCTCGCGTTCGGTCGCCTCGAGCGTTTCGTCCTCGAGGTCGGTCGCGACGACCGCCGGCTTGTACGCGCCGCCCTCGAAGAGGTCGTGGTCGCTGATCGAGGACTCGACGAACCGCGTGAACGCGCGACGGTTCGCCGGCAACTCGCCGTAGACGACCTCCTCTTCGACGAGGTCGTACACCGGGATGCGCGGCGTCAGGAGGGTGTTCTCCCCGACGACGCTGTGTTCGCCGACGACGAATCCGCTGGTGACGCGACAGCCCGCGCCCAGCGAGACGTTATCCTCGATCACGACCGGCGCGTCCTCGACGGGTTCGAGGACGCCCCCGATCAGGGTGTTCGCGCCGAGTTTGACGTTCGAACCGATCTGAGCGCACGACCCGACGGTGTCACAGGAGTCGACGAGGGTGCCGTCACCGACGTACGCGCCGACGTTGACGAACGCGGGACTCATCAGGATGCAGTCCGAGCCGACGTGAGCGCCCTGGCGGACGACGGTGCCGTCCGGCGTGTTCCGCGAGCCACGCTCCGCGTAGTCGCTCGTGTCCGCGAGCGGCAACACGTCGTTGTACGTGACGCCGCCGTACTCCCGCGGTCTGGTTTCACGCAGGCCGAAGTTCAGCAGAATCCCCTGTTTGACCCACTCGTTGGCCTCCCAGGTGCCGTCGACGGGCTCGGCCGCGCGTACCTCGCCGGCCTCGAGCGCGGCGACGAACTCGTCGAGGGTCGCGAGTTCGTCTTCGCCGGCCGACTCCGCGTCGACGTCGCCGCTCTGTTTGCGTTCCCACAGCTCCAGCACGTCCGTCTCGAGCGTACTCATGATCGTCCGGAGATGGCGGGTGCAGGGCTAAAATACCACCCGTTCTCGTCGCGGGCCTCCCGACGCGCATGACTCGAGTCGAGCCGTCCGCACGGATCGCGAGCCGGCTCGAGGCCGGATCGGCGGTCGGCGTAGACCCGATCGTCCCCTCGGTCGGACTGCTATCCGTCGCTGCCGGCTCGGTCGTCGAACGATCGCGAAAAAACCGACGAACCGGTACAGCGATCCGTCTCAGTCGGCGATGACGTCGGCGAACTCGTACCGGCCGGGATCGCGTCCCGCGAGCCAGACGGCCGCGTCGACCGCGCCCGCGGCGAAGACGCCGCGGTCCTCGGCGCGGTGGGTCAGTCGAACCTCCTCGTGGTTGCCGGCGATGACGATCTCGTGTTCGCCCGTCACGTCGCCTGCTCGGAGCGCGTGGACGCCGATCTCGCCGGCTTCGCGTGGTGTCTCGCCCTCGCGACCGTGCGTCCGTCCCGCGAAGTCGCCGTTGGCTTCGATCTCCTCGAGCAGGCGCTTTGCCGTCCCGCTTGGCGCGTCGCGTTTGCCGTTGTGGTGGGTCTCGACGAGTTCGACGTCGTACCCCGGCAGGTTCCGGACGGCCTCGCCGACGACGTTGACGAGCGCCTGGACGCCGCGGGCGAAGTTCGGCGCCCGGAGAATCGGCGCGTCCTCGCTCGCGGCGTCGAGAACTGCGAGGTCGTCGTCCGCGAAGCCGGTCGTTCCCGTGACGAAGGCGACGCCCGCCTCGGCGCAGCCGCGTGCGTACTCGAGGGCCGACGCCGGTCCCGTGAAGTCGACGACGACGGCCGGCTCGCGGGCCGAAAGCAGCGAGTCGAACGCCGAGGCGGCTTCGACCTCGCGGCCGGCGACCGTCTCGTCGTCCGGACTCCGGTTGACCGCGAAGACGACGTCGCAGTCCGTGTGTGCGTCCGCAGCGGCGATCACTTCCCGTCCCATGCGACCGGTCGCGCCGGTGACGCCGATCCGGACCGTCATCGATCGCGCTCCGCCGTCGCGTCGCCGTCGTCCGCTCCGGAGCCCTCGCTCTCGGTAGCCGGCTCGGACTCGAGGTCGGCGAGGATCGCCTCGAGGTCGCCGCGGTGTTCCTCGGAGAGGCGGGTGAGCGGCGGCCGCAGTCGAGCCGGGCCGTAGCCGCGGATCGCCATCGCCTCCTTGACGGGGATCGGGTTGGTCTCGACGAACAGCTGCCGGAACAGCGGTCCAAGCTCGTGATGGAGCGCCCTGGCGCGCTCGTAGTCGCCGTCGAGGGCCGCGCCGACCATCGCACACGTCCGCTCGGGTTCGACGTTGGCCGCGACGCTGATCGTTCCCGCACCGCCGACGGAGACGACCGGCACGGTCAGGGCGTCGTCGCCCGAGAGCACGGAAAAGTCCTTCTCGGCCGTTCGCTCGACGATCTCGCCGATCAGCCCGAGGTCGCCGCTCGCGGCCTTGTAGCCCGCGACGTTCTCGTGGTCGGCCAGTTCGACGGCCGTGTCCGGCTGGATCGACCGGCCGGTCCGCGAGGGGACGTTGTAGACGATCTGGGGCAGGTCGACGGCGTCGGCGATCGTCCGGAAGTGGTCGACGAGCCCGCGCTGTTCGGGCTTGTTGTAGTACGGCGAGATCAACAGCAAGCCGTCGGCGCCCGCGTCGGCCGCGCGCTCGGAGAGTTCGAGCGCCTCGCGGGTGTTGTTGGAGCCGGTACCCGCGATGACGGGTACGTCGTCGACGGCGTCGATCACGGCCTCGACGACCCGGACGTGTTCGTCGTGGGTCAGCGTCGCGGATTCGCCGGTCGAGCCGACGGGGACGAGGCCGTCGACGCCAGCGGCCTCGAGGCGCTGTGCGTCGGTCTGAAGCGTTTCGAAGTCGATACGTTCGTCGTCGTCGAAGGGCGTGCACATCGCCGGGAAGACGCCCGTGAGGTCGAGTGGTGTGCTCATGGATTCGGTGGATGCGTGTCGGTGAGATCGGGTTCAGTCGTCGTGTACTTCCGATCGGGTTGTAGTCGTTGATCGATCGAACTCGCGCCCAGGCGTGCCCGGGACGGGGGTGCCACTCCCGCCTCGAGCACTCTCACGGGCGTTTACGTTTCGGAAAACGAACGGACGCGTCGCTCGCGGCCGGTCGGACGATCCGGTGAGCGACGTGGCGCATGTGACAAACGCGTACGCGGACGGTCTTATCTGTTACGTCTTTCGTCAGCATCGGACGCTCCCGTCGACTCCGATCGAAACGTCCAACTCGTGACAGAACAATTCGCGTAATTTATACGGGAAGCGGTACGTAGAAGCGACTATGACCGATTTCGGATTGAAAGTTCGGATGGCGATCGTCGGATCGATCCTATTCGCGTTCTACATGTTCGTCGGCGCGTTCGGACTGGCGATGTTCGGTCTCGGCGCGTGGCCACTCGTGCTGGCGGGCCTGCTCGTCTTACCCGTAATCCAGTACAAGATCGGGACGTGGTCCGCGACGAGACGGGCCGAGCCGATGCCCGAGGAGGGCCAGTACCAGGATATCCACCGGATGACCGAGTCGCTGTCTCGAGACATGGGCATCAAGAAGCCGAAGCTGATGGTCATGGAGATGGGCGTCCCGAACGCCTTCGCGACCGGTCGAAAGGGCAACGGCGTCGTCGTCGTCTCGACGGAGCTGATGCGGCTGCTCCAGCGCGACGAACTCGAGGGCGTGATCGCCCACGAACTCGCCCACATCAAAAACCGCGACGTCGTCACGATGGTCATCGGCCAATCCATCGGGATGATGGTCGGCTGGGTCGCCTACCTCGTCTACATCATGGGCAACGAGCGCAACTTCGGCAGCATCATCGTCGGGATGATCATCTCGAACATCGCACAGATGCTCGTGATGGTGTTCGTCCTCGCCATCTCGCGCTACCGGGAGTACGTCGCCGACGACGACGCCCGCCAGTACATCGGCAGCGGTGATCCGCTCGCGCGCGCCCTCGAGAAGATCTCGCAGGGGTCGGAAGGCCGCGAGTCCACCCTCGACGACAGCGTGAGTGCGCTCTGTATCTTCAACGCGGACAAGAGCCTCCTGGCGAAACTGTTCGCGACCCACCCGCCGACCGAAAAGCGGATTCAGAAACTACGAAGCTAGCGACGAGACTCGTTCGACCGACGCGACTTTTACGGTAGCCCGTCACAGTATCGACCGTGACTGAAATCCACCCCAACCAGCGCGTCGCCGTCCTCGTCGACGCCCAGAACCTCTATCACACGGCACAGAGCCTCCACAGCCGGAACATCGACTACTCCGCGCTGCTCGAGAAGGCCGTCCAGAACCGCCGGCTGACACGCGCTATCGCCTACGTCATCCGGGCCGAAGCGCCCGAGGAGGAGAGCTTCTTCGACGCGCTCGTCGACATCGGTTTCGAGACGAAGATCAAGGACATCAAGCGCTTCTCGGACGGGACGAAAAAGGCCGACTGGGACGTGGGCATGAGCCTCGACGCGGTCACGCTCGCGAACCACGTCGATACGATGATCCTGTGCACCGGCGACGGCGACTTCTCGCGGCTGTGCTCGCACCTCCGTCACGAGGGCGTCCGGGTCGAGGTGATGGCCTTCGAATCGTCGACCGCCGAAGAACTCATCGACGAAGCGGACACGTTTCTGGACCTGGGCGAACGACACGAAACATTCCTGCTCTAGGTACCTACTGTTCCTGTGGCGTCCGGGCGTCACGTGCCACGCTCGTGAGCACCGCGATCGCACCGATCAGCAGCGCCGTTCCCGCCAGCGCCGCGATCACGCCGGAATCGAGCACCGACGGTCCGAGAAAAGTCAGGCCGCTCACCACGAGGAGCCCGATACCGAGCCCGATCTGCGTGAGATCCATCTGTCTAGCGGATACTCCCTCGCACTATATAACCGCCCTGATTACGGGAGCGATTACGAGCGGCGGCTGAGTCGGTTCGTCGCCGCCGTCGATCGAAGGGCTTTCGCACACGCCGTCCGAACGCAAACGCCATGAGCGAATCAGCCGACGACGTCGAGCCGACCGACGGGCGGGCGGGACTCTCGAACCTCCGGACGATCGCCGACTACCAGTTCGGTGCCGGCGCGGGCAGCGCCCTCTTTCCGCCCGAGGAATCCCTCGCGATCAAACGGACGTCGTCCGGCCGCCCCCAGCAGGTTCACTCCGACGACGGACGAGTCGTCTCCTTCGGCGTCGACGGCCGGTTCACCCTCGGACTCGAGGGTGGCCGTCGCCTCCTCGAGGGACTGGCGGATTCGTCATACCGCGTCGTCGTCGACGACGAGAGCGAGCCGTTCGTCCGTGACGAAAAAAACGTGTTCGCGAAGTTCGTTCTCGCGGTCGATCCCGGCATTCGGCCCGGCGACGAGGTGCTCGTCGTCCACGAGCGCGGGGAGTTGCTCGCCGTCGGACGGGCGGAACTCGACGGTGACGCGATCACCGACTTCGAAACCGGAATGGCGGTCAACGTCCGCGAGGGCGCACCCGCGGACGATCAGTAGCGGCGAGCGCTTCGGATACAAACGCGGCTACTGGAACGTGCGACCGAGCTGGTCCTGTTCCTGAGCAGGTTCGGCCCGATCGAACTCCTCTTCGATCTCTTCGTATCGCTCTCGGGTCTCCGGCGTCACGCTCGGCTGGACCTCTCCGAGGGCGTGTTCGAAGTGCTCCTTGCTGATGCGGACGTTACCGATGGTGTCGGACATTTCCTCGGGGTCGACGGAGTTGATGAACTCTCGACTCGCCGCCATCGACGCCTCGCGACAGACCGCCTCGACGTCGGCGCCGACGTAGCCTTCGGTTTCGCCCGCGAGCCAGTCGAGATCGACCGCGTCCGCGAGCGGTTTGTTTCGGGTGTGGACCTCGAAGATCTTCTTGCGGGCCTCCTCGTCCGGGACGGGAACGTGGACGTGCCTGTCGAGCCGTCCCGGACGGAGCAGCGCCTTGTCGATCAGGTCCGGCCGGTTGGTCGTCGCGATGACGACGACGTCCTCGAGCTCCTCGAGGCCGTCGAGTTCGGTCAGCAGCTGCGAGACGACGCGCTCGCCGACGCCGGAGTCGCTCTGACGCTGGCCGCGCTCGCCCGCGATCGAGTCGATCTCGTCGAAGAAGATCACGGTCGGCGCGTTGGATCGCGCCTTCTCGAAGATCTCCCGGACGCCCTTCTCGGATTCGCCGACGTACTTGTTCAGCAGCTCGGGCCCCTTGATCGAGATGAAGTTCGACTGGGCCTCGTTGGCGACGGCCTTCGCGAGCAGCGTCTTGCCGGTCCCCGGCGGACCGTACATCATGACGCCCTTTGCGGCTTTCATGTCCATGGCCTCGAACACTTCGGGGTAGTCGAGCGGCCACTGGATCGTCTCGCGCAGGCGCTCTTTGGTGTCTTCGAGGCCGCCGACGTCGTTCCAGGTGACGTCCGGCACCTCGACGAACACCTCGCGCATCGCCGAGGGCTGGATGCCCTTGAGCGCCTCCTTCAGGTCGCCTTCGGTGACGTGCAGCGACTCGAGGACGTCCGCGTCGATCTCGTCTTCTTCCAGGTCGAGTTCGGGGCGGATACGCCGGAGCGCGTTCATCGCGCTCTCACGGGTCAGCGACTCGAGGTCCGCGCCGACGAAGCCGTGAGTGTTCTCGGCGTAGCGATCGAGGTCGATCGAGTCCGAAAGCGGCATGCCCCGTGTGTGGACCTGCAGGATCTCCTTGCGGCCGTCCTTGTCGGGGACGCCGATTTCGATCTCGCGGTCGAAGCGCCCGCCGCGTCGCAACGCGGGGTCGATGTCGTCGACGCGGTTGGTCGCGGCGATGACGGTGACGCGCCCGCGCTCTTCTAGCCCGTCCATCAGGGAGAGCAGCTGGGCGACGACGCGGCGTTCGACGTCGCCGCCGGCCTCCTCGCGCTTTGCGGCGATCGAGTCGAGCTCGTCGATGAAGATGATCGCCGGCGCGTTCTCCTCTGCCTCCTCGAAGACCTCGCGCAGCTGCTCTTCGCTCTCGCCGTAGTACTTCGACATGATCTCCGGCCCGGAGATCGTCTCGAAGTAGGCGTCGATCTCGTTGGCGACGGCCTTCGCCATCAGGGTCTTCCCGGTGCCGGGCGGGCCGTGCAACAGGACGCCCTTCGGCGGTTCGATGCCGAGTTGCTGGAACAGTTCGGGGTGGCGCATCGGCAGCTCGATCATCTCGCGAACCTGATCGAGCTCGTCGTCCAGGCCGCCGATGTCCTCGTAGGTGACGTTCGGAACGCCTTCGGCCGACGGACCGCCGCCGGCGCTCACCTGTTCGGCTGGCGTCTCCGAGATCTCGATGCTCGTCGAGTCGGTGATGACCACGGTGCCGCCGGGCGACGTGTTCGCGATCTTCAGGGGCACCGACTGTCCCGAACTCGCCATCGGACCGAACGACAGCGAAAACGGCACCGTCTGTCCTTCGGTGACGGCCTGGCCGGAGAGTTTGTCGCGGACGAGCGGCCCGATGTCCCCTCGAATGCGAAGGTTCTGGGGGAGCGCGACCGTGACGGAGTTGGCCGGTTTGACGTCGGCGGGTTCGACGGTCACGCTGTCGTCGATCCCGACGTCGGCCTCCTGGCGGAGCCGTCCGTCGATCCGGACGATTCCTCGGCCCTCGTCCTCGGGGTAGCCCGGCCAGACGCGAGCGACGGCCTGGCCGTCGCCGCTGCCGGAGAGAACGATGTAGTCCCCGTTCTCGAGATCGAGCTCGCGCATCGAAACGCGGTCGACCGCGGCGAGTCCGCGCCCCGCGTCCTTCTGTTTGAGGGGTTTGACGGTGAGTTTCATGCTTCGGCCTCCAGTTCGACAGTGAGCACGCCGTTTTTCATAAACGTGTGCGCGTCATCTGCCCACTCGGGGAGATCGAACTCGTACTGATCGTCCGCGAGAACGACGATGACGGTGTCGTCGACCAGATCGACCGATGCGTCGGTCTCGGGACCGAAATCGACCGCCAGCAGCGAGCGATCGTCGTACTCGAACCGGCGGACGGGCTGTCCCGCGTTGCGGGTGAATTGATCGATGTTCATGCTATGACTAACTACAGGTAAGTGGTACTAATATATAAATCTTTCGTAGGTGAATTCGAAGACGGCGACACGACGGGTGCGAAAATGACTGTTCGCAGTTCACACCAGCGGATTCGTCAGATGGACTCGCTCGGGTGCCCCCGGGTACCCGAATCCGATCGCCGTGGCGTCCCCATTCCGATCCGTCGATCGAGTCTTTATACAGCTTCCGCTCGTTCGAACAGGTATGTCCACGGTAACTCATCACGGCCGATCGACGGCCTACGACGTCGCCAATCGCGGCGGCGTCGGTCCGCCGATCTGTTTCGTCCACGGAACCGGAAGCTCGCGCGTTCGGTGGCGAGCACAGCACGACCTCGCCGCGAGCAATCCCGTCGTCACGCTCGACTTGAGCGGCCGCGGCGACTCCGACGACGTCGACGCCGCGGCGGGCTACTCGACGCTATCGGCGTACGCCGACGACGTTCTGGCGGTCGTGCGAGCGACCGACGCGCGAGTGCTCGTCGGGAGCTCGCTCGGCGGAGCCGTCATCATACACCTCCTCCTCGAGCGCGAGCTCGAACCCGACGGAATCGTCCTGGTGGGTACCGGCGCCCGACTCGGCGTTCTCGACGATCTTCGCGTCTGGCTCGAGGCCGATTTCGACCGTGCGCTCGAGTTCCTGCACGAACCGGGACACCTCTTTCTCGATCCCGATCCGGAGCTGCGCGATCGATCGATCGAAACCATGCGCGGCGTCGGACAGCGCGTCGTTCGGCGGGACTTCGAAACCTGTCACGCGTTCGACACTCGAGACCACCTCTCCGAGATCGACGTTCCCGCGCTCGCGATCTACGGCGAACGCGACAGGCTCACCCCTCCCTGGTTCCACGAGTATCTCGCCGACGAACTCCCCGACTGCGACGCCGTCGCGGTCGAGGACGCCGCCCACCTGGTGATGCTCGAGCAACCCGACGCGTTCAACGACGTCGTTCGCGACTTTCTGACGGCGATCGACGCGTAATCAGTAGACGTCCTCGAGGTCACCCTCCTCGTGGCTGTGTTCCTCGCCGGGGAACTCGCCGGATTCGACGGCCGAGACGTATTCCTCGACGGCGGACGACATCTCCTCGCGGACCGACCCGAACTGCTTCGAGAACGAGGGCGACCACGAACTCAACCCGACGGCGTCGTCGACGACCAGCACCTGCCCGTCGCAGTCGGGTCCGGCACCGATTCCGATCGTCGGAATCTCGAGGGCGTCGGTCACGTCGGCGGCGAGGTTCGAGGGAACGTGCTCGAGGACGAGCGCGAACGCGCCGGCGTCTTCGTGCGCCCTCGCGAGGTCGAGAATACGCTCTGCACCGTCCTGGTCGGTGCCCTGTCGCGGGTAGCCGCCGTACTGGTTGACGTGCTGTGGCGTCAGTCCGAGATGGGCCATCACCGGAATACCGAGTTGGACCATCCGCTCCGTGAGCGAGACGGTGTGTGGACCGGTTTCGAGTTTGACCGCCTGAGCACCCTCCTCTTTGAGCATCCGGCCGGCGTTTTCGATGCTGTCGGCCTCGTCGACGCCGAACGAGAGAAACGGCATGTCGGCGACGACCAGGGCGTCGTCCGTCGCGCGCACCACGGCACCGACGTGACGAGCCACGTCGTCGACGGTGACCGGCAGGGTCGTCTCGTAACCGAGGCTCGCGTTGCCGAGGCTGTCTCCGACGAGAACGACGTCGACGCCGGCTTCGTCGACGATTTCGGCCGTCGGTGCGTCGTACGCCGTCAGCATCGTGATCGGTTCGTCCCCCGCCTGTGCCCTGATGTCCCGTACCGTTGGCATAGCTCCAGATTCGGCTTCGATCGTTAAACGTCATCGCTCTCCGCCCGGCCGCCTCGAACCGGTGACCCGCGAGGCTTAAGAGGACCGGGTCGGGAGTGTCGGACGTGCCAGAACGCGTCGAAACGACGGATCCCGACGGCGTCGACTTCGGCTGGGTGATGCAGACCACCTTCGTCATCACGATCGTCGTCGGCGCGCCACTCGTTGCCGTCCTGTCGACGGCCGTCGACCTTCCGACCTGGGGGGCTCGAGCGGAGTTTGCGGTCCGCGTCGGTGCTCCGGTCTGGTTCGTCACGGCGCTCGCGGTCTTCGCCTACGCGAAACGGACGCAGGAGGAGTAAGACGGCCCGAGGTTGGAAACGTCGTCCGTCCGCGCCGGTCCAGTTCGCCGTCCGTGACTCCGTCTCACGCGACGTACTCGAAGGCGGTTCCCGCGCGATCGGCCGTTATTTCGTCGGTTCGGGAGTCGCCAACGAACAGGGTTCGACCCGGCGAGGCGTCGAGTTCGTCGACGGCGGTCAACAGCGGTTCCGGGTCCGGTTTCTGCGTCGCGACCGTATCGCGTCCGACGACCGTCTCGACCGCGGTGGCCAGGTCGTGTTCGGTCAGCGCGATCCGACAGGCTCGCTCGCAGTTGAGCGAACAGACGCCGACGGGAACCCTGCGGTCGAGGAGTTCGTCCGCTCGGTCGAGTCGCGGCGCGGTCCTCGCGCCGTCCCGTTCGTACTCCGCGATCGTCGACTCGACGGGCGCTCGCAATCCGAACTCGCCAGCCTCCTCGAGCAGCGTCCAGAGATCCGAACTCGGCGGTTCGACGTCCGCGGACTCGTAGACGGCGAGCACGTCGGTGGCGACGGCACTCCAGTTCACGTCGAGTTCGACGAGCGTTCCATCCAGGTCGTAGACGACGGCGTCGTAATCGGTCACGCCCACCGGTACGATTTCCAGCGAATTATACTGTTCGCAGCCGATCGATCGGCGTCCGGATCCGACGATCGATGGGATCGATCAGCGGTGACCGCAAAAGAGCTCCGTCCGTTGGACAGGGACGTTAGTTCGGTGCGTTGATCAACGGCTCGGCCTCGGTCGCTCCGTTCTCCTCGGCGTCGCCGTTCTCGACCGCGTCGTCGTCAGGATCGACGGGATCCTCCTCGGGTTCCGTCGCGTCCTCGAGCGTGACGACCGCATCGTCGGTCACCGGCTCTCCGGCGAACTCGTACGGCACGTCCTCGAGGCCTTCAGTTTCGACGAAGTCGTACTCCTGGTTATCGTTCGTGTCGCGGTGGGGCATCGCGATCAGCGTCTCGTCCTCCTCGAGTGGCTCTTCGAGCGTCACCTCGACGTTCTCGTGAGTGCCTTCCTCGAGATACTCGGAGACGCCGATGACGCTACCGAACACGTCACCGACGAGCAGGCTGCTGTCGTGGATCACCACGAAGCCGCCGCTGGCCATCGTCACCTCGTCGACCACCACGGTCTCTCCGTCAGTGGCCTGATCCTCGAAGGTCACGTGCGCGGGTTGTGGCTCCTCCTCGGGTTCCTCAGCCGGCTCTTCCTCGGGTTCCTCAACTGGCTCTTCCTCAACCGGTTCTTCCTCAACTGGCTCTTCCTCAACCGGTTCTTCCTCAACCGGCTCTTCCTCAACCGGCTCTTCCTCAACCGGCTCTTCTTCAGGTTCCTCCTCGACAGGCTCCGTTAGCTCGAGGAAGGCGACCTCACCGAACTCGTCGGTCAAGACCATGTGGACGTAATCGCCAGCCTCGAGTTCGTCGGTTTCGATCTCGAAGACGACCTCAGCGGTCTCGTCCGCATCGAGGGACACTTCCTGCGACAGGATCAGGTCACCGTCGATTCGGAACTGGACGTCCTGGGTGGCCTGTTCCTCGCCGGGGTTCGAGACGGTCGCCGTGACGGTGATCGTCTCACCGACCTCGGCCGACTCGGGTGCCTCGAGCGTGTCAACGGTGAACGACTCGGTCGGCTCCTCGACCGGCTCTTCAGGCTCCTCCTCGACCGGTTCCTCAACCGGTTCTTCTTCAACTGGCTCTTCTTCGGGTTCTTCCTCAACTGGTTCTTCCTCAACCGGTTCTTCTTCAACTGGCTCTTCTTCGGGTTCTTCCTCAACTGGTTCTTCCTCAACCGGCTCTTCTTCGATCGGCACCTCCTCGACGTCGATGAACACGAAGATGTCCGCCTGTTCGATCGTGACGTCGAGTCGCTCGTCGGTGAGCGTCTGCTCCGCGGTCAGACCGTCACCGTCGTTCTCGAAGTCGTCATCGTCGTTAGCTTCGAGATCGTCGTCGTTAGCTTCGTCGTCGAGACCGTCGTCGTTGGCCTCGTCGTCGAGACCGTCGTCGTTGACCTCGTCGTCGAGGGCGTCATCGTCGTTCATCTCCTCGTGCGGCAATTCCTCGAGGTCGGCGACGACGACGATCGTCGCTTGCTCGATCGTGACGCTGTGTGCGTCGTCGTCCTCGAGGTCGTCATCGACGTCGTTCTCGAGGTCGGTATCGTCGTTGGCCTCGTCGTCGAGACCGTCGTCGTTGACCTCGTCGTCGAGGTCGTCATCGTCGTTCTCGAAGTCGTCGACCTCGTCGTCATCCATGACGGGTCCGGTGTCGACGTCTTCCGCGACGACGAAGATAGTCGCCTGTTCGACGGTGACGTCCGCGTCTTCGTCGTTCTCGTCGAGGTCGTCATCAACGTCGTTTTCGAGGTCGTTATCGTCGTTAGCCTCGTCGTCGAGACCGTCGTCGTTAGCCTCGTCGTCCCAGTCGACATCCTCGATCACGACGAAGATCGTTGCCTGGCCGACCGTAACTTCGTGGACCTCGTCGTTCTCGTCGAGGTCGTCATCAACGTCGTTCTCGAGGTCGTCGTCGACGTCGTTCTCGAGGTCGTTATCGTCGTTGGCCTCATCGTCGAGACCGTCGTCGTCATCTACTTCGTCGACCTCGTCGTCCTCGTCGTCGAGGAACTCTGTAACGGTCGCCTGTTCGATGGTGACGTCGAGTTCGGCGTCGCTAATCTCGACGTACTCGTCATCGTCGTTGGCCTCGTCGTCGAGGGCGTCATCGTCGTCGAGTTCGTCGTCGTTAACCCCCTCGTCGTCGAGTTCATCGTCGTCTACTCCTTCGTCGTCGAGTTCGTCATCTACCTCGTCCGTGACCTGATCGAAGTCAGTGACCACGTAGATGTCCGCCTGTTCTATCGTTACTGAGTGCGATTCCACGTCATCGACTAGCTCCTCGTCACCGGCGTCAGCGTCGTGCTCGTCGACGGTCGCGGGTGCAGCCCCGGCGACCATCGCCCCGCTCGAGCACACCATCATCAGCGCGGTGAGTACTACGAGTAGCTGATTGCGTGCGTTCATGTTGTGCCGTGAAGGCAACGGCTCAACGTGGTTTCGACGCATAAACCGAGGCAACCATTTCGGGTGGAAACAGGAGCATACGACCGCCAGCCGACGTTAGGCAGAGCATTCACCTCGAGAAAAACGCGATTGTTCGGCCGCGTTACTCGTTGTTCGGGTGTTCGGGCGACTTCGAGGCCGTCGGCTCGTTTCCGGGCAAACAGACCAGGTTCTCGCGTCCGAGACGGAGCTTCGTTATCTGGCCGTCGTCTTCAAGGTCGGCAAGCAATCGACTAACTTTGGCTTTCGACCAGTCGACGGAGTCGACGATCTTCGATTGCTTCATCCGTCCGCCGTTTTCTTTGACGAGTTCGTGCACCCGCTCGCGATCGGTCTTGAACTCATTGATCCGTGTCTCCTGGGAGGTCGCGAGCGAATCTCGTCCCTCGAGTCGGTTTCGTATAACGAGGACGCCGCCGAGTAAAACGAGTGCGACGATACTTGCCAGTGCCACCAGATGCGGATCGTTCCTGATCGCCAGCGGGGACGTCGGTGCGAGTTCGAATACCCGCGATCCGTCAGCCGTGGCGACGACCGTTCCGGTGGCCGTTCCCGTAACCAGGCTGGCGATCGTGGGTCGAAACTGAATATTCATAGCGATGGAGAGCTCGTGTTTCAGTTACTCGTCGTACAGTCGACGCCGCTCACCAAAGTATTTTTCATAGATCACGAATTGGTATTATCTGTCTGTAAGTCACTGGAACTGAACGTTCCGACGAGCTAATTCGGTCGGGAGATCGTGAGACCGCGTCTGGAGGATTCCGTTCGGCCACGGGTTCGAGATAGTCGCCGGCGAACCGATCACCGACGGAGCTGCGTCTGGCGAAAGTCATGTGTTCGTTCGAGAAACGATTCTTCGACGACCCGCATAAACTAGGCAGGACGTTCGAAACGCTTTACACCGATTCTCGCCCGGTTTATCTAGTAATAATATTTTTCACAGACAGTCTGTAGTACTGAGACGTCTGGAAAGCGGCTGCTGACGTTAGGATGAGACAGTCGAACGCCGACGCGCCGAAAGACGCTGGGGAGGATCGTCGCCGCCGTGTCGGCGTGTGGGTCGAACGCGGTCGGGAAAACACGTTGTCGGCTCGAATCGCCCTCGTGCGGTCTGTTGTACCGACGAGCGGTGCAACCACGGCTAACCAGCGGCGACACCGATAATGACGTGTAACGGTCCGTATCAGACGCCGGGAACGCCGACGGCGTCGAACCCGGTCACACCGAGGAACGCGAGCACGTACAGGACGACGAGCACCGACAGCCATGCGACGATCGTGATCGCGGCCGCGTCCACCCATCCGCCGGGGTAGCGTGCGTTGATCACGGCGAGGTAGGCGACGAAGACCAGCAGCGGTCCGAGAAGCGGGATCCACCCGAAAAAGAACCCGACGAGACCCCAGACGATCGCGCCGATCAGTGCGGTGATGATCGCGTACGTGTAGTCTTCTGCGTCAACGATCACTTTCGCGCCCGCGTAGATGCCGAGTGCACCGATCAGCAGGCTGACGGCGAACACAATGAGGCTGTCGATCATACTACTTTCTGAGAGGGGCGATACCGTTAGTTATCTTTCACCTACACGAATCAGTCCCGGACGACGATACGACCGATCCCGACCGCTGGGACGCACAACCGCGGTTACTCGGACGAAATACGCTAGTACCTCCCAAAGGATTATGTGGGTGCCCTCGTCGATCACTCGATCGACGTATCCGACGATCAGGCGACCTGGCTCGCGAGTTCCGTTCCGTCGACCAGTGCTCGGATGCCGGACTCGAGAGTCACGCGAGCCTCGAAGTCGAGTTCGCGTTTCGCCCTGGAGACGTCGGCACCGCTGTGTCTGATGTCGCCCGGTCGCGGATCGCGGTGAACGATAGGCGAAGACGAATCCGTCGCCGTTCGGATCGTCTCTGCGAGTTCTCGGATCGACAGCCGCTCGCCCGTTCCGACGTTGAACGCCGATCCGACCGACTCCGTCGTCGCCGCCCGGACGTTCGCCCGAACGACGTCGCTGACGTGAACGAAGTCGCGCGTCTGTCTTCCGTCGCCCTCGATCGTGATCGGATCGTCCGCCCGCGCTTGCTCGAGAAACGTGGAGATGACGCCGCTGTACGGGCCGCGCTGTCGGGGACCGTAGACGTTGAAATACCGCAACGCGATCGTTGGCAGATCGTACAGCTCCGCGTAGAGGCGCGCGTACTGATCGAGTGCGAGCTTCTGGACGCCGTACGGCGACGTCGGGTTCCGCGACGCGGTTTCGCTGACCGGAAGTTCGTCCGGGTGGCCGTACACCGCGGCGCTCGAGGCGACGACGACGCGGGCGTCCTCCTGGCGCGCTTGCTCCAGGACGAGCAGGCTCGCCTCGAGGTTCGTTCGGTTGGTCGCCCGCGGATCGTCGACGCTCCGGTCGACGCTGACGACCGCCGCGTGGTGAAAGATGACGTCGACGCCGCGAGCCGCCCGCTGGAGCGCGATCGGATCGCCGACGTCGCCGGCGACCACCGTAACGTCTTCGGGGAGGTGCGCCCGGGTGCCGGTCGAGAAGTCGTCCAGCACTCGAACGTCGTTGTGCGGGGCGAGCGCCTCGACGAGATGGCTTCCGATGAAGCCGCCGCCGCCGGTCACGAGCACCGTCCTGTCGCGAATCGCTGGCGAGTCCATTGTTTGCGCGAGGACACCGGGTCCGTTTAGTATGACAGTCGTACCGGCCCGTATCCCGATCCTATCGTCCGTAATTACGTTTTACCGCTCAGTTTCGATCCCGTTCGACGGCGACGGCCGTCCCGGTCGCCGGTCGACGGGTGTGAACGGCGACGGTCTCCGCCAATCGTGCGGAACGCGAACGGCGACCGGCTGCCGGAGCCGATCGGATCGGTCCGATGCGTCGTTGGTCTCGCGCAAGCCGGACCGTCGCGCTCGTCGGTCAACAGAAGCTATATGCACGGCCCTCGGCAACGCCACGCCAATGAGCGTCGATCTCGTCGTTCGCAACTGTACCGTCGTTACCCCGAACGGGCGCTCGCCCGACTCCGGCGTCGCGGTCGAAGACGGAACGATCGTCGCCGTCGGCAGGAGCAATCGACTGCCGGACGGCGACCGCGTCGTCGACGCGGCGGGGAACGTGCTGGTTCCCGGTATCGTCGACTGCCACATCCACAACCGCGAACCCGGTCTCGAATACAAGGAAGACTGGAGGTCCGCGACGCGGGCGGCCGCCGCGGGCGGCGTGACCACGGTCGTCGGGATGCCCAACACCGATCCCGTGATCGACCGACCCGAACACCTGGAGTTGAAGTTCGATCGGGGTGAGGCGTCGGCTCACGTCGACTTCCAGAGTTACGCGGTCGTCACCTCCGAAAACCTCGATCTGATTCCGGATCTCGACGAAGCCGGCGCGCTGGGGTTCAAGATCTTTCTCGGATCGACGGTCGGAGACGTTCCGCCGCCGAACGACGGCGAGGTGCTCGAGGCGATGGAGCGTATTCGCGAAACCGGCAAACGGCTCGGGTTTCACGAGGAAAACGGCGAGATCGTCGACCACTACACGGAGCGATTCAAAACGGAGGGACGCAATCGGCCGATCGATCACGCCCACTCGAGGCCAGTGATCGCCGAGCGTGAAGCCGTCGAGCGGACGATCACCTTCGCTGCGGAGACGGGCACGAAGATCCACATGTTCCACGTCTCCTCGGGTGCCGCCGCCGAGGCCGTCGCCCGCGGCAAAGCGCGCGGCGTCGACGTCACCGCCGAGACGACCCCCCACTACCTCTGGTTCACGGAGGACGTGCTCCGCGAGAAGGGTAACGTCGCTCGCGTTCAGCCGCCGATTCGCGACGCCGACGAGCGAGAGCGCCTCTGGGCGATCGGAATCGACGACGGCGCGATCGACTGTATCGCGACCGACCACGCTCCTCACACTCCCGAGGAAAAAGGCGTCGACGACCCCTTCGCGGACACCTGGGAGTCGATCTCCGGCTTCGTCGGCCTCGAGACCGAGGTGCCGGCGATGCTCACGTTCGTCGACCGGGGACGACTCACCATAGAAGAGTGGGTCCGTCGCCACTCGACCCGTCCGGCCCAGGTCTGGGGAATGTACCCGAGGAAGGGATCGTTGCAGATCGGCACGGACGCGGATCTGACGATCGTCGATCCCGACGCCGAGTGGACGCTCGAGGACCGACGCGACCTCCACTCGAAACACTGCGTGACGCCGTTCGAGGGCGAGTCGTTCACCGGCAAAACGGTCGCAACGATCGTCCGCGGCGAGGTCGTCTACGAGAACGGCGACGTCGTCGGCGACTCGGGGTACGGAACTCGCGTCGACGTCGACGAGTGAGACGGATTACTGTACCGATGTACCGGTGCACCCGTCGCCCGCGTCGCGGGTGCACCGGAAATGACTTGCAGTTAACCGTATGAGACGGACTCTTGTCAGCTGATACCTGCAACCCCAGGACGGTCGCGGCTGGACCGGAAAACCGTTTCGTCGGACCGGATGAGCCGAGCGCCGCGCTCGAGCGCGAGTCACGGTCGTCATCGAACCACCCGTTGCAGTCGATCCGCATCGACGTCGCCTTCCATCGTCGCGTTACGTCTGATACCTGTCGGAACGGTACAACTCCGTCCGTGCCGTATGGCGAATCCACCCATCGATCGAAGCGAATGTTGAAACAGAGAGTAGCTATAGAGCGCGCAGAATTTCAGAGGGAGCGTAACGTGAGTTTTTCAGGTCGCCGGAGCGGGTTTCGGCCGACTTACTCACGTCGTGCGATCGAGATCGACCGAGAAGCGATCGGGATGGTTCACCGCTGAGTTGGCTACTGGCCGCAGACGATCGCTGTCCGGACGTTCGACCTGGGATCGCGCCGTTCGTCGAGTTTCATTACAGCCCGTCCGTGTCGGACAACCAAAGTTTAGTGACGATCGATCCCGAACCGGGGAGTAGCCTGCCATGCCCTCTGTACCACTCGCGATCGACGCGAACGGATTGACGAAGCGGTTCGGGTCCGCGACCGCGGTCGACGGCGTCGACCTGTCGGTCGAACCCGGGACGGTGTACGGCTTTCTGGGACCGAACGGGGCCGGAAAGACCACGACGATGCGGATGCTGACGACGCTCACGCGACCGACGACCGGCGAGGCCCGGATCGCCGGCGACCCCGTCACCGACCGAGACGCCGTTCGCGACTCGATCGGCTATCTCCCCGAGGAGCCGCCCGTCTTCGACGAACTCACGGGCCGGGAACAACTCGAGTACGCGGCCCGGCTCCGCGACGTCCCCGCCGAGCGGGCCGAACGCCGGATCGACCGCTGGCTCGAGCGCTTCGGGCTGACCGACGACGCCGGCAAACGGATGGACGACTACTCGAAGGGGATGCGCCAGAAGGTCGGCCTCGTGCAGGCGCTGTTGCACGAACCCGAGGTCGTCTTCCTCGACGAGCCGACCAGCGGCCTCGATCCCCGGGCCGCCCGGACGGTGATGAACTCGATCGCGGAGCTGGCCGACGACGGCCACACGGTGTTTCTCTCGACGCACATCCTTCCCGTCGTGGAGGAACTGGCCGACGCCGTCGGCGTTCTCTCCGGTGGCCGCATCGTCGCCGAGGGCGAGCCCGGCGAGTTGACCGCGCAGGTAGAAAGCGAGACCGACTCGACGCTCGAGGACGTCTTCCTCGCGGTGACGACCGATCACGGAGCGGCGGCGGCCGAAGGGCGATGACCGCGTGGACGCACGTGCGAGCGATCGCGCACGTCGAGCTTCGGCGGAAGTGGCGCGCCACGCGAGAAAACGCCGGTCAGTTGATCGCGATCGCGTTCGTGGCGCTGTTTTTCGTCCCGTTCTCGCTCGGCGGGATCGTCGGCGCGTACGTCTTCGGCGCGGCGATCGCGTCCGGAACGCTCGAGACGCCCCTCGAGTGGGGGACGATCGTCTTCGGCTACGCCTGGATCGTCGTCGTCGCCTTCGGCGGCTACCGCGCCTACGCGACGGCGTTGCGCCCCGACCGTCTCGACGGGCTCCTGACGACGATCTCGCATCGCGAGCTGCTCGGCGGGATCACGCTCTCGGAGGTCCTCCTGTGGGGGGTGCCGGCCACGACGTACGCCGCGGCGGCGTCGCTCGCGTTCGCCGCCGGCGCGCGGTCGCCGATCGCGGCACCGCTTTCGTTTCTCGCCGTCTGTCTGTCGCTGTCGACCGCGCTGTCGGTCGGTTTTCTCATCGCGCTCGCGATCAGAAACGCCGGCATTCGATCGCAGCTGCTCACGCGGTTGCGAACGCTCTTTTTCGTCGGGTTGGCGATCGCGTACCTCGGGCTCATCTACACGCAAAACTTCGCGGCCGTCCTCGAACCGGTGTTCTGGCTGCTCGAGCCGACGCCGGTCGGCTGGTACGGCGATCTGGCGCTGCTCGGAACTGCGCCGCAGGCCTCGATCGGCCGTGGAGTCGGCGCGGTGGTCGCGAGCGCCGCGATACTGCTCGCGAGCATGCCGGTGCTGGCTCGCCTCGCAGCCTGGCTCTGGTACGCCGACGGCGTTCACGTCGAGTCGGAGACGAACGCGACGACCGACGCGGGGTCGACCGCCGAATCGCGACTCGACCGGTACGTTTCGCGACCGATCGCCGGCGTCGTCCAGACCGACTGGACGCGAGCGCGCCGTTCACCGATTACGCTCTCGTTCGTCCTCTACCCGCTCATCGTGTTGATCAATCCCGTCATTACGGTGATACAGACGGGAACGATCGGGCGCTCGTTTCCGCTGTGGATCGTCCTCTGTGGGGTCTGGATCGCCGGTGCGCTGTTCACGCTCAACGTCGTCGGGAACGAGGGGGCCGTCCTTCCCGCCACCCTGTTAGGCGTCGATCCCGGACGAACGCTCGTGGGGGGACACGTGCTCGCGGGGGCGCTTCTGGCCGGCCCGGTCGTCGTGGTGACGACGGCTGCGCTCGCGATCCTGAGTCCGCATCCGATCGAAACCGCGGGGACGCTCACGGCGAGCGCTGCGGTTCTGGTGGCCTGTGCGGGTCCAATCGCGTCCGGAATCGGCACCGTTTTCCCCCGGTTCGACGCGGTTAGCGTCTCCCGAAGCACGAAGGCGATCGTTCCGAGCACGATCGCCTTCGGCGTCTACTCCGTGGTCGTCCTTCTCGTCGCCGCCCCGACGCTCGCCGCCCACAGCGCGCTGGTCGGGGGCGCGATCGCGTCTGCGTTCGACACGTCCCGAGTGCTCGTGGCTGTGCTCGGCACGGCTGGAACGGGGTTTCTCGCGGCCACCGTCGGCCTGCTTTCGGCCCGGCACGCGATCCGCTCGATAGAGCGGTTTCACTTCGACTGAATCGCGGGCCGGGGTTCCACACCGGCCGCGGACTCCGACGACGCCGACGTCTCCGTGGACTCGCCGAGCGTGCGTTCCCGGACGCGTCACTCGAGATCCGCGCCGACGGCGTCCTCGACCGAGGAGAAGCCGTCGCGCTCGAGCATCTCGACGAGCGTTCGATTGATTCGCTTCGCGGTCGACGGGCCTTCGTACACGAATCCGGTGTACAGCTGAACGAGCGACGCGCCGGCTCGAATCTTTTCGTAGGCACGTTCGGCCGAGTCGACGCCGCCGACGCCGACGATCGGCACGTCGCCGTCGGTGTGTTCGGCGATCGAACGGATCACGCGCGTCGACGGATCCGCGAGCGGGTCGCCGCTCAGACCACCCCACTCATCGCAGCCGTCGGACGTGAGGTTCTCGCGCTCGATCGTCGTGTTCGTCGCGACGATTCCGTCGACGCCGTACTCCCGTGCGATGTCGACGAGTTCGAGGATGGAGTCGATCGTCGAGTCCGGACCGATCTTCACCAGGATCGGCTTCCCCTCGTCGTTTTCCGCCTCGAGCGTCTCGAAGATTCGTCTGAGATGCTCGGGGGAGGACTCCCGAAACTCGTCGGGCGTGTTCGGACAGGAGACGTTGACGACGACGTAGGAGGCGTACGGCGAGAGCCGATCGAAGACCCGCCGGTAGTCCTCGATCGCCTCACTCTCGCTCGAGGTGTTCATCTTCCCGACGTTCACTCCGAGAGGGATCTCCGGCAGTCCGTCGCGCTCGATGCGGGATCGGACCCGTTCCATCCCGTGGCCGTTGAACCCCATCCGGTTGACCATCGCGCGGTCCTCTCGCAGCCTGAAGAGGCGGGGTCGTTCGTTTCCGGACTGGGGATACGGCGTGACGGTGCCGATCTCGACGAAGCCGAAGCCGAGCGCCTCCAGCGCGTGCGTCACTTCGGCGTTCTTGTCGAACCCCGCGGCCATGCCGACAGGGTTCGGAAACGTCGTCCCGAAGCGCTCCACCTCGAGAGCGGGGTGTTCGTACTGGTAGGCGTACGACAGCGCCGCCCGCGTCGGCATCGTCGACTGGGCCGCCCGGAGCGTCCGCTTGCCGACGTTGTGGGCTCGCTCGGGCGGAAGTTTGAACGCGAGTGGCCGAACTCGCGAGTACAGCGTCATTGTGGTTGACGGTACTGTGCAGGGACGGTACGTAAACGTCTCGAAGACCGGCGGGAACCTGGGTACGTGATGGCACACTCGACGGATCGGCTTCCTCGCCCGACTCGAGAGCACTCCGATCCGTCGATCGTTTCCGGTTAGCTGTCGTGAACATCCGGCAAAAGACGCCGAAACCGGGTGAGAGCCAGCGGATAACGAAATCGTTTTCCTGCGGGTGCCGCTTGAGTCGACTAACAGCCGGAGCCATGAGTAATCAACGACGGTCGCCAGGAGGAAAGAACCGTGGCGGGTAACCGCGTGCTCGTGCCGCTGTCGGACACGGTGACCGTCCGACAGACCGTGAGCTACGCCGTCCGGTCCGGACTCGAGGACGCCGATTCCCTCGAGGTCCACCTGGTGGTCGCGCTCCCGCACGACACCGAAGTACCGGAAGGGGACGAGCAACGCGAGGAGGCGAACCAGCTCCTCGCGCGGGCCAGACGCTGGCTCGCGGAGGACGCCGGCGACGCGGACGTGACCGTCGAGTCCGCGGTGCTGGGCGACGACGAGTACCTGTTCGGCCCCCGCGACTACGCCGACGCGTTCGAGGAGTACGCCGACGAACACGGCGTTGACCTCGTCGTCATCGATCCCGAGTACAAGCCCGGCGTCACGTCGTCTATTCTCCAGCCCCTCGAGCGCGAACTCGACGCGGCCGGACTCTCCTACGACGAGGCTGCGGTCGAACGACCGGCCCGCCACGAGCGGCTGGTCGGCGAAGGCACCGAACGCTTCGATCGCTACTTCGCGCTGTTCTGGATCTCCTTCGGCTTCTACCTCGTACTGGGCGATCCGACCTACTGGTTCGATCTCGTGACCGGCGTCGCGGTCGCCGGCATCGTCTCCGCCTCGCTCGCGAACGTGACGTTTTCCTTTCCGCTGGACCGAATCGAGTCGCCGATTCGAACCGTTCGCTTCGCGTTCTACGTTCCCTACCTCATCTGGGAGATCGTCAAGGCGAACGTCGCGATCTCGGTCGTCATCCTGCGTCCGTCGATGCCGATCGCGCCCACGATAACGCGGGTGAACACCCGGGTCAGGAGCGGACTCCCGCTGCTCGCGCTTGCGAACAGCATCACGCTCACGCCGGGGACGCTCACCGTGAGGGCAAACGACCAGCGCCTGATCGTCCACACGCTGATCCCGTCGGCCCGGGAGGATCTCTTCGACGGCTCGCTCGAGCGCGCCGTCCGGTTCGTCTTCAACGGACGCGAGTCGGCCAGAATTCCGTCGCCGCGCGAACGCGGCGACGCCGAGATTATCGGAGGTGACGAACTGTGATCCCCGCGGGCGTCTCGATCGAGGAGATCTTCCTGCTGGCGGCCGCGCTGTTCGTCGTCCTCGCGATCGTGATGTTCTACCGGGCGGTCGCCGGGCCGACGACCCAGGATCGGCTGCTCGCGGTTAACGTGCTCGGAACGAACACGGTCGTCATCCTCGCGTTGCTCGCGGCTGGACTCGACGAGCCGTGGTTCCTCGACATCGCGTTGATCTACGCCCTGTTGAACTTCCTGATGGCCGTCGCCATCTCGAAGTTCACCGTCGAACGGGGTGGTGTGCTGTGATCGAGGCCGCGCGCTTCTGGGCGATCGTCGTCCTCGTCGTCGCCGGGCTGTTCTTCACGTTCGTCTCGGCGGTCGGCGTGATCCGCCTGCCCGACATCTACGCCCGCGCTCACACCGCCTCCCAGACGGACACGCTGGGTGCCGGCCTCGCGCTCGCGGCCGTCGCGCTGGCGCTCGGCTGGCAGCAAGCGTCGGTCTACACCGTCCTGTTGCTCTTTTTCGTGTTCATCACGAACCCGACCGCGGCCCACGCGATCGCCCGCTCGGCAGCCGAAACCGGGATCGAACCGGTGACCGCCGATTCGGCGACCGACGACGGGAGCCCGGACTCGGGTACCGGAGCGCCGGACCGGAACTCGAGCGAACCCGACGCCGGCTCCGACGTCGACGGAGGTGAGACCGCGTGAGCGCGATCGCCTACACGCTCGTGGTGTTCATCCTGCTCGCGGCGCTGGCGACGGCGTTGTTCAGGGACGTCCTCTCGGCGATCGTCGTCTTCGGCGCGTACAGCCTGGGGATGGCGATCCTCTATACCTTCTTGCTCGCGCCGGACGTGGCGATGACCGAGGCGGCCATCGGGGCCGGCGTCACGACCATCCTGTTGCTGTTGACCATCGCGCGCACGTCCCGGCCGCCGACCGACCGGCTCTTCGAGCGGATCCACCTGCCGGCGGTCGTCGCCGTCGGCGCGTTCGTACTCGTCCTCTTTACCCTGCTCGGGGACATGTACGCCGTCGGCGATTCGGACGCGCCGGTCTGGGGCTGGGAGGCGCTCGAGACGACGCCGTCGGTCTACTACGTCCAGGAAACGTTCGCTGATACCGGCGCGCAGAACGCCGTCTCGGCCGTGCTGGCGTCCTACCGAGGGTTCGACACCTTCGGCGAGGCGGTCGTGGTCTTCGCCGCCGGCGTCGCCGTTTTGCTCGTGTTGAAACGGGAGGTGTTCACGTAATGTCTCGCACCGATACCTACGACGATACCTACACCGAGAGTCAGGTGATCATGACGTCGGTCAGGATCATCGCACCGTTTACGCTCACCTACGGCATGTTCATGAGTCTCCACGGTGCCGACACTCCCGGCGGAAGCTTCCAGGGCGGCGCGATCATCGGCGTCACCGTGTTGATGCTCGCGTTCGCGTTCGGCATCGAACCCACCCGCCGCTGGCTGAAGAACTCGTTCGTCGTCGGCCTCGTCACCGCCGGCGTCGCGATCTTCATCGGAACCGGTCTCGCGACGATCGCACTCGGCGGGAACTTCCTCGAGTACGACGCGTTCGTCGAGACGTTCGGCATCGCCCACTACTGGGGGATGGAGGCGATCGAGGTCGGCGGCGTCGCCCTGATCGTCGCCGGCGTCGTCATCACGCTCTTTTTCGCCACGGCCGCTGGCTTTACGCCCGACGGTCGCGGCGAGGAGAGTTACCAGGCGGAGGTGACCGACGATGATTGAACTGCTGGCGTCCCGGTACGCGTACGCGCTCATGTTCGTCCTGCTCGGGGTCGGGCTGTACATGATGATCGCCAACGAGAACCTCGTGAAGAAGCTGATCGGCGTCAACCTCTTTCAGACCGCGATCTTCCTGTTTTTCGTCGCGGTCGCCTACGTCGAGGGCGGCTCCGCGCCGATCGTCCCGGCCGATCCGAACCCCGGTGAGCTCGCGATGGCCAGCCCGCTACCACACGTCATCGTGCTGACCGCCATCGTCGTCGGGATCGCGCTGACCGCCGTCGGCCTCGCGCTCATCGTCCGCATCTACGCGGAGTACGGAACCCTCCGCGAGGACACCCTCCGCGAGGTGCGTGCCGATGAGTAGCGTCGAGTTGCTGCCGGCGCTGCTGGTCGCCGTGCCGATCCTCATGGCGACTGTTCCGATCGTCCTCGGACTCCGATTCGACCGGACGGGCTGGTCCGTCACGGCGATCACGACCGCCGGCGTGTTCGCGGCGACTGCGTACCTCGCGGCCGACGTCTACGCGACTGGCCCGGTCGTTCACGTCCTCGGCGGCTGGGACGAACCGCAGGGGATCGGCATCGAACTCGTCGCCGACGAGTTCTCCGCGCTGATCGCGCTGCTCGTCGCCGCCACTACGGCCGGGTTGCTCGCGTACACGCGCGCCGGCGGCCCCCGCGGAAACACGTTCTACGCCGGCTACCTGCTGTTGACCGGCGGGTTGCTCGGGCTCACGATGACCGGCGACGTCTTCAACATGTTCGTCTTCCTCGAGATCGTCGGGCTGGGAACGTACGCGATGATCTCGAGCGGCGACGGCCCCGAGTCCGCGGTCGCAGCCCTGAAGTATCTCATCCTGGGCACCGTCGGCGCGTCGCTGTACCTGATCGGCGTCGGCTTCCTGTTCATGGCGACCGGCGCGTTGAACATGGTCGTTCTCGGCGACCTCGTCCCGGAGCTGATGGCCGCCGAGGGCGAGCCGACGCTGCTTCGAGCCGCCTTCGCGTTCATGTTCGTCGGCTTCGCGCTGAAGGTCGCCCAGTGGCCGCTGCACACCTGGCAGCCCGACGCCTACCAGCACGCACCCGACGGCGTGACGCCGCTGATCGCCGCGCTCGTTTCGACCGTCTCCGCGTACGCGCTCGGGCGCGTGATGTTCACCGTCTTCGGACCGGAGTTCCTGACGGCCACGCCGTACCTGACCGAGATCGTCGTGACGGTCGGTGCCGTCAGCGTCGTCGCGGGCAGCACGCTCGCAGTGGTCCAACTCGACGTCAAACGCATGCTCGCGTACTCGTCAGTGTCGCAGTTCGGCCTCGTCGTCGCCGCTTACGGCCTCGTCACGGAGACCGCGCTCCTCGGCGCGATCGTTCACCTGATCGGCCACGGGATGATGAAAGCCGGCCTATTCGTCGCGGTCGGTATCGTCGCGCTCGGCTACGGCGCACGAACCGTCGACCAGTACGCCGGCCTCGCTGACGAGCGCCCGGTCACCGCCGCCGGAATGGCCGTCCTCCTGATCGCGCTGGTCGGCATCCCGCCGTCGATCGGCTTCATCGGCAAGTGGTACATCGCCGTCGGAGCCGTCCAGGCCGAATCCTGGCTCGTCGCCGGCGTCATCTTCCTCAGCACCATGCTCACGCTGGCGTACGCCGCCAGACTGCTCGAGAAGATGTACTTCACGCCGGCGTCGACGCTCGAGTCGCCCCACGCGCCCGAGGCGGTCGCGACCGACGGCGGCGACGTCGACGCCGACGAAGCACCGGCGGTCGCCGGAGACGGCGGACTGCTGAGGGAGTCGGCGCGTCGGGGTTCGCCCGGTGCGGTTTCGTTCGGAATGCTCGCGGTTCTCGTCACCGTCACGGTGACCGCAGTCGTCCTCGGCTTCGCGGGCGGTGCGTTCGGTGACCTGCTCGAGCCGTTCGTCTCGGAGGTGTTCAACTGATGGCAGAAGAATCCGTCCTGCCGCTGGCCGCCGTTCTCGTCTCGGCCGTCGCGGTATTTCTGATCGTCGCGTCGTATCGCTACCCGAACGTTCGCGAAGGCTGGTCGGTGCTTGCCGCGCTGGTCAAGTTCGGAATCGTCGCGAGCATGCTCCCGGGCGTCATGGACGGTACCGTCTACGAGTGGAGCCTCGCCGACTCGCTCGGCGTCGAGTTCCTCGCGGGAATCGACTTCGTCCTGCGTGCCGATCCGCTCGGAATGCTCTTTGCGATGCTCGCGAGCTTCCTCTGGATCTTCACGTCGTTTTACGCCGCGGGCTACATGCGCGGGCTGGACGAACACGCCCAGACCCGATTTTTCGCCTCGTTCGCCGCCAGCCTCTCGACGGCGCTGGGGATCGCGTTCGCGGGTAACCTGGTGACGATCTTCATCTTCTACGAACTGCTGTCGCTGGTCACCTACCCGCTGGTCGCCCACAACGAGGACGACGAGGCCCGCATCGCTGGCCGGAAGTATCTCGCCTACACGTTCTTCGGCGGCGGGGTCTTCTTGCTCGCAGGCACCGTCCTCGTCTACTGGCTCACGAGCGGCGTCGATCCCGCCGGCGAGGGAACCCTCGCGTTCGAAACCGGCGGCATCGAACTGCTCGCGGAGGCGGCCGCGGCCGAACCCGTCTTCGCGCAGGCCGCCTTCTTCCTCCTGATCGCCGGCTTCGGCGTCAAAGCCGCCGTGATGCCGCTTCACTCCTGGCTTGCCGACGCGATGGTCGCGCCGACGCCCGTCTCCGGGCTGCTCCACGCCGTGGCCGTCGTCAAGTCCGGCGCGTTCGGCGTCGCGCGGGTGATACTCGAGGTGTTCGGACCCGGACTCATCCACGACCTGCCGCTTTCCGTGCCGGGCGTCGGCGAGGTCGGGCTGAACGTTCCGGTGGCGATACTCGCGGCGTTTACCCTCACCGCGGCGAGCATCATCGCGCTTCGAAAGGATCACTTGAAGCGCCGGCTCGCGTTCTCGACGACGGCACAGCTGTCGTACATCGTGCTCGGGCTCTCGCTGCTTCACCCCTACGCCGTCCTCGGGGCGCTCTTTCACATCCCCGCGCACGCGTTCGGCAAACTCACCCTGTTCTTCTGTGCGGGGGCCGTCCACGTCGAGACCCACACCGACTACGTCAGCGAGATGGCCGGCATCGGCAAGCGGATGCCGCTGACGATGTCGGCGTTCGCCATCGGCGCGGCCGGAATGGCGGGCATGCCGCTGATCGCCGGCTTCGTCAGCAAGTTCTACATGCTGATCGGCTCCGGCACCGTCGGCGGCGGCTACTGGCTCTTCGCCGCCGCGTTGATCGTCTCCGGCGTTCTCAACGTCGCCTACCTCTGGCCGGTCGTCTACACCGCGTTCTTCGAGAGCGAACAGCGCCACGACGCCAAACCGCTGCTCGAGTTCCCGCCGGGCGGCAAGCGGGAGTCCTACGACGCGGTCGCGACGGACGGCGGCGAGCGAGTTGACGACGATGACGACGAACGCGCTCCCGGCGGCCAGCCTCGGCCCGTCGACGACGCCGAGGGAGACACGGAAGCGAAGGGAGCGGGCACGCCCCTCGAGGACGACGAAGACGACGACTACGAGTACGCCGTCGATCAGTATCCGAGCGACGCGGACGTTCCGGGCGGTCGCGGCGACCACGAGGACCACGCCGACGACCACCACGACCACGGCGACCACCACGGTGGGCCGCCGGCCGGCGGCTGGGAGCGCCGGTCGCCGTTCGCGGAGAGTACCTGGCTCATGATCGCCCCGATCGCCGTCATCGCGACGGGCGCGGTCACCCTCGGCGTCGTCCCCGACTACGCCGTCTTCCTCGAGCTCGCGATCTACATCGTCGAGGGAGTCTTCGACGTCGACTCCTTCGACGAACTGGGCGGCCTCTCGCTGGCCGAGGCCGTGGAGGTGATCGACGAATGATCGAACCCGAGCTGCTAACGTACGCCTACCCGCCGCTACTCGTCTTCGCGGCGGCGCTGCTCGTGCTCGTGTTGCCGAGAGCGCTCGGCTTTGCGGCCGGGGCGCTCTCGCTCGCGTCCGTCGTCGCCGTTGCACTGTTCGCACCGGAGGGCGCGCACCTGACGACGACGTTCCTCGGCTTTGCCGACGTTCAGCCGTTCTACGTCGACGAGTTCACCCGGATGGTCGGCGGCGGGCTGGCGTTCCTCGGTACCTTCGGCGTGATCTACGCCTACTCGAGCGACGCGCCGCGGGTGATGGCCGCGTTCGCGCTTGCGTACGTCGCGTCGGCCCTCGGCGCGGCGTTCGCGGGCGACTGGCTCGTCCTCGTGTTCATGTGGGAGATCATGGCGCTGACGAGCACGCTGCTCGTCTGGCACCACGGCGGCGACGCGGTCCGGGCGGGCTACCGGTACGCCATCGCCCACGGCATCGGCGGCAGTCTGGTGCTGTTCGCGGTGATCGCCCAGTACGCCGTCACCGGCTCGTTCGCGATGGTCACGGACGCCGGGGAAACGGTCGGCATGGCCGACGGCCTGCCGCTGTTGCTCGCCGTCCTCGGCATCGGCGTCAACGTCGCGTTCGTCGGCTTCCACACCTGGCTGCCCGACACCTACCCGCGGCCGCACTTCGCCGCGTCGGTGTTCCTCGCGGCCTTTACGACGAAGACGAGCGCGTACGTGCTCTTCCGGGCGATCCCGGACGGCCACCTGTATCTGGCGTACATGGGCGGCGCGATGGCCGTCTACGGCGTCGTCTTCGCGCTGCTCCAGCACGATATGCGCGCGCTGCTGTCGTATCACATCCAGGCCCAGCTCGGCTACATGGTCGCCGGGATCGGGATCGGCACGGCGATCGGGGTCGCCGGCGCGATGGGACACCTGTTCAACAATATCCTGTACAAGAGCCTGCTGTTCATGGCCGTCGGGGTCGTCATCTACCGCACCGGCGAGAACGACCTCTACAAGCTCGGCGGGCTCTGGCGCGAGATGCCGCTGACGGCGATCGCGTTCGCGATCGGCGCGCTCTCGATCACCGCCGTCCCCGGCTTCAGCGGCTTCATCAGCAAGGGGATGGTGCTCGACGCTGCCGACCCCCACTACTACGGCGCGCCCGAGTACCAGGCGCTGTACTGGTTGCTGTTCATCGGCGCGATCGGAACCTTCCTCTCGTTCATCAAGCTCGGCTACTACGTGTTCCTGCACGGACCAGCCGAGTACACCGTCACGGACGCGACGACCGGACAGACGGTCGCGATGTTCTCCGTCGGCGGAGCCTGCGTCGTCCTCGGCCTGCCGGCGGTCGGCTGGCCGGTGTTCGCCGACCTGCTGCCGCTGGTCGACGGCGTCACGGTGACGGAGATGGACACGGCGCTTACCCCCTACAGCGCCGGCCACCTGACCGACGCCGCGATCTTGATCGCCGTCTCCGCCGTCGGCTTCAAACTCATCCGCAAACCGCTCTCGAAGATCGACTACTCCGACCCCGCGCTGATCGTCAACCCGGCGTCGTACTACGTCGGTCGCATCTCGATGCTGTCGGTCACCGAACTGTACGCCGCCGTCGACGCCGCCGTCGTCGGCTTTGTCACACGTTGCTACTGGGTCGGGAACAACCCGGCGCTGGCGGCCGACGAAGCCGCACGACGGCTCCCGATCGTCGACGTCGAAGAGCGTCAGCCCGCCGACGGCGGCCGTCCCTCGAGGATCCACCTGCGGATGAGCATCGGCACCACCGTCCTGCTGTTGACGATCGTGCTGACGGTGATTCTCTGGCTGCTCGTCGTCTGATCCGATCAGGTGTGACGATTTACGGTGCAATCAGGTAGTAATGACTCGCGAGGGTCCGGACGAGGAGGCGCTTCGATCGCGCTCGACCGTTCGCGCTTCGCACGACCCGTCAGCCGCTGCTCAGTTCGTTTCGGATTCCGCCCCGGTTTCCTCGGGTGCGCTCGAGTCGGTTCCGGACCGGAGATCGACCGGAACCGCGATCGAACGCTCGCGGACCGACGTTCGCAGCGCCGGCTTCGAACCGCTCGCCTCGTCTCTGGTCACCTCGTCGTCGGAATCGCCCTGGACGCTCCGGGGCGTGAGGTAGTCCCCGTCGACGTCGACGTTCGCGTCCGAACAGAGGCGTTTGAGCACCGAGCGCGCGCCCTCCGTCGTGATCGCCGGGGGCGCGATCGCCCGCTCTCGAGCGAGTTCGGTCGCCGTCCGGTCCTCGAACATCGCCTCGATTTCGTCGTCCGCGTGGCCGCGCTCGCGAAGCCGTTCTCTCACGTGGCCGGCGATCGACGGCGCGTGGCGGGTCGGAAACAGCGGCCAGTCGTTCGTCGGCGGGTCGAGCACGACGCGATAACGCCGCAGCGGCGTCCGGGCTCGAGCGAGCAGGCTCACCTCCTCCGTCCGCTGTGAGCGACCGAGCACTCGTATCGTGCCGGTGTAAAAGTCGACGTCGGCCCACGTCGCCCCGCTTCGCCTGTCGTCTTCGGGAACGCGAAACAGTTCCGAGCCGCGGGCGCCGGAGTGGGCGAGCACGGCGACGAGCGCGTACTCGCGCAGCCTATTTCGTCGCTCGTCCGGATCGACGCCGTCGGCCGTCGACTCGAGCGCCCGATCGCGGACGTACGCCTCGAGCCGACGCCGACGGTCGTCGGTCCAGCCGTCGTCGGCCGACTCCGCCGGGGCACTCGGGAGAGCCGACTCCGCCGTCTCGGTCGCCGCTGGGTTCTCCGGGATGATCCCGCCGCGGACGCACCACGAGAGGAACGCGCGGACGACGGCGAAGTAGGTGCGGGCCGTCGACGCGGTGTACTCGCCGCGGTCCGCCCGCTCTCGAAGGTCGAGGGCGTACGAGCGCGCGTGATCGGCCTCGAGAGAGCGCAGGGATTCGACGCCGTGTTCGCGCTGTGCCCACGTCGCGAACCGTCTGAGGATCGATTCGGCGTTGGAGGCGTAGCTTCCCGCGCCGGGCCCGTCGGGGTCGCCGACGGCCTTTCGCTGGAGGTAGGCGTCGACGGCGTCCGCGATCGCGACGTCGCTCACGGTACGTCCACCTCGCGGTCGACTCGAGAGCCGCGCGACGGGCCTCGGCGGGCCGCCCGCGGGAGCGACCAACGGTGCGTGACGAACCGGGCGACGGCGGTCCCGCGATCGACACGAAGGTACATCCGTTCGTTCGATACTGTTTCACGGCGCTAAATCTGTGTTTCGGTCGGTGGTGAAGCGCTCGAGCGCTCCTCACTCGAGGTAGCCGAGATCGGCCAGCCGCCGCTCGACGGCTTCGTCGTCCGTCGAGACCGAGGACGCTCCGTCGAAGCGCGGGTACGATCGGGAGTTCGGCGCGTCGACGCACGGGAGCGGACGGCCGTCCATCCGTTCGTCGAACGGCACGCCGAGGGTCGCGAGGACCGTCGGCGCGACGTCGAAGAGGTGTGGATCCCCCACGCCGGCCGCGTGGTCGACGTCCCGACCGCGGGCGGCGAACGTCCCCTGGAGCTTGTGGTTCCAGGGCTCGGTCGGCGGACCGAACCGTTCGCCCCGGAGGGACGCCGACAGAAAGTGTTCGAACTCTGTGGGGACGGTGACGACGTCGACCGCGTTCTCGCTCTCCGGTCCGTGGAAGTATTCCTCGCGCGGGCGCACCGACTCGAACAGCGGTTCTCCCTCCGGCGTCGTGACCGACCGAAGCGCGTCGATGAGCTGCGTACGGACGACCTCGTACTCTTCGGCCGGAACGACGCCGTTCGGCTCGCGTCCCTCGAGGTTGATCCGAACGCCGAGTTCGATCCGCGACCTGACGTAGGCCGCCGACGCCGGGAAGTCGACCTGCGTCGCGCCGGCGCTGACGAGTCTCGACGGGGCGCGTTTGGCGACGACGCCGTCGAGGCCGAGTCGCTCGAGTACCCCGGCGATCCGCTGGCTCGTCAGTCCGACCGCCGCCGCACCGGCCATCGCCCGCTCGCCGAATCCTGGTTCGTACTCTCCGGCGTCGACGCCGTCTTTGAGCGCGCCGTCTCTGACCGTCGCCCACGTCGGCATCCCGTCGCCGCCGCGTCTGATCTCGACGAACCCCTCGTCCCGGAGGAACTCGTTGACGCGAAACTCGGTTCCCCCGTACGGCCCCATGCCGTGGTCGCTCGCGACGACGACGTTGTCCGGCTCGTGTTCCTCGAGAATCGCCTCGAGCTGGCTGTCGAGTTCCCGGTAGATCGACCGGATCGCCCCCTCGTTTTCGGGTTCCTCGTGGAAGATCGAGTCGGTCGCCTGAAACTCGAGGAAGCCAAACTCCGGATCGTAGCGGTCCGCGAGGTATCGAAACGCTTCGCCCCGCATGCGGACGCAATCGCTGTAGGCCGCGCCGAGGTCGGCCGCGTCCTCGTCGGGGTAGACGCGGTACTCGCCGATCGCATCGCGGACGTCCGCGAGCAGTCCGTCGGGGTGACAGTCCGGATTCTCGGGGGCCGTATAGCCGGGAATCAACGCGCCGTCGAACGCGCGCGGCGGGTGGGTGACGGGAACGTTGACGACGACGCTCGTGATGCCGTGTCGGTCGAGCAGCTCCCACAGCGTCCGCTCGCGGACGTCCGTCGCGTTCACCACGTCCCAGTCGTAGCCGTCGAACGAGAGGAAGCCGAACACGCCGTGTTTGCCGGGATTCATCCCGGTGTACAGCGACGGCCAGGCGCTTGCCGTCCAGGGCGGGATCTGGGACTCGAGCGAGCCGGAGGTCCCGTCGCGGTAGATCGACTCGAGCGTGGGAACCGCGTCGTCCTCGAAAAGCGGTGCGAGCACCCGATCGCAGGCGGCGTCGATGCCGACGAGCAGGGTCCGAAGGGAGGATCCGTCGTTCATCGTCGACGACTCCACCGGCTCGTCCCTTGGTTATGCGTCGTGTTAATTCGTGGAATCCGACGCCTTCGGATCGGCCACCGACGCCTTCGCGCCCGCAGGCCGTGACGAACTGACCGGAAGAACGGACTGCTGGCGCCTCACTTCACGTTGTCGTACAGCGACGCGACCGTCCGCATTCCCCACGAGCCGTACTCGAGGCTGTAGTAGGTCCGGAGTTCGGGGTTGAACTTCGCCTTGTACCGGTTGATTCGCCGGGTGTCGGCCCCGACGAGGTCGTACGTCTCGAGCCCGGCCTCGAGTCCGTCTTTCATGATCGCCCAGTCGAGCAGGTCGTTCGTCGGCACGTCGACGTCGGCGTCGGTCCGAACGCCCCCCATCCAGCGGCCGGTTGTGCCCCCGTACTCGAGAGCGAGGATACCGCCGACGAACTCGCCGTCGACGCGGAGCGCGTACGGACGAACGTGCCCGTTCTCCGATCGGTCCGCGAGCTCGAGGACGAACTCCACGGGGACGTCGAACCCGATTCCCTGGGACTCGTAGCGATTCTGTACCTGCTCGTGGATCAGTCGGATCTCCTCGGTTCCGCCGACGGTTACCTCGTAGGCGTCGTCGTCCGTGTTTCGGACGTTGCTCCGGGCGTCGCTGCTGAACGACATCAGCAGGTCGTCCGCCGGTACGGTCAGATCGACCGCGTACGTGTACTCCGGCGTCGACTCGTAACCGCTCCACTTGAACGGCCGCGCGTCGTCGAACGCCGTCGACGTCCGGACGTGGCCGTACTTCGGACTCAGCTCCGAGCTGATCCACTCGAAACAGCCGTCCATGAATCGCTGCCGACGTCGCTCGCGCTTTCGCTGTTTCAGTTTCTCGAGGTTCAACAACGCGGGACCGAGGTACGGCACCCGGAGGTGCGGCGGCGGGGAAAACGCCGTCGTGACGAACTGCTTTCTGATCTCGAAGACGGGAAACAGCCCCACGACCTCCTGGCCCTTGAACCCGATCAGCGGGTGGAGCGTCGCGTCGGCGTGTTCCGCCTGGACGCGAAGCGCCTCGAGTTCGTGACACAGCGTCCCCTGCGGAGAGCGTCCGACGTACTCGTTCCAGCGCTCGAGGTCGTCCGCCGTCGCGACGCGTACGTCGACGCTCACGGTGACACACCCCAGATGTTCGGCCGGTCGGCGACAGTGATCGGGCGCTCGACGATATCGATCGCTCGGTATCCCATACCCGACGGGTCGACTCACGAGCACTTTGTAAGGCCCCTGTTTCCGCCCGTCGGTGGCCCGATTCGGACGGTTCACGCCGCTCCGGCGGGACGGGAGCCGTTTCGTCGGACGGAACGGTCCGTCAGCCGACGCTCGGTTCGTCGGCCGGCGAAACGACCGGCTCGAGCACCTGCCAACGCGGTTCGGGAATCGCGGGTGAAAACGCCGAAGTGGCTCGAGAATCGCGGGAGAAGACATCGAGGTGTCTCGAGAATCGCCGGCGAACGCGACGCCGCGTCAAAAATCGCCGCATAGAACGCCGCGTGCGTGGGCTCGTCGATCGTACGGCCTCGGTCGTTTCGGCGGAAACCGCCTCGAGTTCGCCGAAACGTCGGTTATGCGACGAGTAACTATGCCCGGACCCCTCGAGCAGCCGATACCTACCGAATAGATGAAAGACCGCTCGACCTCAACGTTTCGGCCGTACACGACCGTCCGACAGGGAAGTAAACACCTCGCCGCACAGCTGCCGACCGACCTGGTCGGCGTCATCGGATTCGTCACCCTCGCAGTCGTCCTGCTGACCATCGTCGACGTCTCGAACCCGCTGATTCGGGCCGGGATCGGATTCCCGTTTCTCTTTCTGGTTCCCGGCTACGCGACGGTCGCAGCGCTGTTTCCCCGCGCTCACGCCCACCGCGAATCCGTCACGACGCTCCCGCTGAGAGGCGGCGGCGTGAGCCCGATCGAACGCGTCGCGCTCGCGTTCGGGCTGAGTTTCGCGGTCCTGCCGCTTCTCGGGCTGGCCATCGCCGCCGCGTCGTGGGGGTTCTCCACGTCCGTCGTCGTCGCGGTGATCGCCGGATACGCTCTCGTCGCGGTCTGGATCGCGGCGATCAGGCGGTCGCGCGTCCCCGTCGAAGATCGGTACCGGTTCAGCCTGCTTCGAAGCCTCGACACCGCATACGCGTCGATCGTCGGCGCTCGGACGACGGTTCACACCGCGGTCAACGTCCTCCTCGTGGCGAGCATGCTGATCGCGCTGACGTCCGTCGGCTACGCCCTGGTCGCACCACAGCAGGGCGAACAGTACACGAGCCTCGAGATTCTCACGGAAGACGACGCGGGCGAGCTCGTCACCGCCCATCCGGACGAAATCGAGTCCGGCGCGTCGATCCCGCTCACGGCCGCCGTCGGAAACCACGAGGGCACGGACGCCGAGTACACCGTCGTCGTCCAGGAACAGTGGCTGAGCGACGGCGACGTCATCGAGCGAACCGAACTCGATCGGGGTGAGTACGCGGTGAGCGCCGGCGAGACCGCCCACGGCGACCACGACGTCGAACCGGTCGCCGAGGACGGCGACGTCCGGATCGCGGTGTTGCTGTACGAGGGTGACGACGTCCCCGACACGCCGACGACCGATAACGCCTACCGATACGGCTACTTCTGGACCGAAGTCGTCGACGACGCGGACGTCGAGGAGTGACCGACGGCGACCCGGGGGGGAACTGGTTCGTGTTTTCGCCGCGTTTTCCGCTCGGATCGCGCGATCCGCGACGCTGTCGGACGATTCTGTGACCGACGTGATCGGCGAGATTGTCGTCGGTGAAGACGGTATCTCGTTGCTTACCATCAGCAATCGGTGAATAACAAGGTCCGTTATCCGAAAACGGACGCAGCAGCTTCGAATGTCATTTCATCACGCCGCGGCCGCCGAGCCGTTTCGGAAGCTAGCCCTCTCGATGGGATTCGTCGCGCTCGCCGTGGGCGTTTTCGTCGCCCACTCCACGCCCGCGACAGGCTACGAACTGTCGATTTACTCGATGACGCCGTCTCCGGTCTGGGCGGCACTCGGCGTGGCGCTGTTCGTTTCGCTCGCCGTCGCTCTCGCGCCGTCGTCGATCGACGGCTGGGGGAACCGGCCGTTCGCCCTAGTTCTCGGCGGGCTGGTCGTCACCATCGTCGCCGGACTCCCGATCGTTCGCGGCTATCACTTCTTCGGCCACCACGACGCCCTGACGCATTTCGGCTGGGCGCGAGGAATCGCCGACGGATCGATCTCCCCGTTCAGTTTGTTGTATCCGGGGATACACACGGTATCGACGTTCATCACCGCGGTCGTGGGAATTCCGATCTCACACGCGCTGTTGCTCGTCGTGTTGCTCTCGACGGTCGCGTTCGTGATCTTCGTTCCGCTGACCGTCGGAACGATCGCACCCGATCCGCTGGCCGTGGTAATCGCGGCTTTCGGCGCGTTCTTGCTCCTGCCGGTGACGACCATCGCGACGTTCATGCAACCACACGCGATGACGCAGACGATCCTGCTGTTCGCGCTGTTCGTCTACCTGCTGGTGAAGTACGTCACCGCCGACGACGCGTCGGGCGCACTCGCGTTCGCGTTCGCGCTCACGGCCGCGGCCGCGGTCGTCTACCATCCGCAGTACGTGGCGCACGTCCTGGTCGTCTGTCTCGCGATCTGTGCCATGCAGTTTCTGTTTCCCCGAATACCGTTCGTCTCGAGGACGGCCGTCGTTCGACGGATGGCCGGCCACCGCCGCCTGTACGGGATGACCGCGTTTCTGATCGGTGCGTTCGCGTTCTGGTCGGCCAACCACGGCTTCTTTTCGGGGTTCGTCGAACGGGCGTTCTCGTCCGCGCTCGCGTACCTGTTGACCGGCAGTGGCGAGGCCGGCGCGTCGATCACGGCACAGGGCGGCTCCCTGGCGGCGATCGGAGCGAGCCTGGGCGAAATCTTCTTCAAGCTCTTTTTCCCGCACCTCGTCGTCACGGCGCTCGCGACCGTCCTCGTTCTCGCCGTCCTGTTGACGGGGCGTCCGCATCGATACCCCGACGTTCCGGCCGTGACGCTGTATCTGGCCGCCGGTCTCTTCGGCCTCGGCGCGCTGTTCGTCGTCTACTTCGTGAGCGTCACCAACGAGATGTACTTCCGGGTGTTCGGGCTGATGATGGTCTTCGGTGTGATCCTCGGCTCGCTCGCGCTCCACGAGGCGATCCTGTCGCTTTCCGCGCGGCTGTCGTCGAGGTCGGTTCGGACCGTCGCCGTCGCCGTCCTCGCCGTGTTGCTCGTACTGTCGCTCGCAACCGTGTTCGCGTCGCCGTACGTCTACAGCCAGTCACAGCACGTCTCGCAGGCCCAGATGCACGGCTACGAGACGTCGTTCGAGTCGGCAGAGGACGGCGTCGACTTCGCCGGCTTCGGCGCTGCGCCGAACCGGTACGCGGACGCGATCTACGCCGCGGAGACGCGTACGGGTGCGCACGCGACAATTACTCCCGAAACGTTCGACGAGGGACCGGCGGAGTTCTACGGAACCGATCGATACCTCGTCGTCTCCCAGCTCGATTACGACCGCGAGGTGGGTGCGTACCAGGGACTCCACTACAGCGAGGGCGACTTCGACTCGATCGAATCGCACTCGGACGTCGATCGCGTCCACGCCAACGGAGAAGTGACGACCTACCGCGTCCGGGCGTGACCGCACCCCGGTCGACCGACGGGTGAAAGAGCTGGTCGGGTTTCGAACGACGGTCGGAACGCGGTGAACCGATCTTTTCGCGGACGGTCGGGACGATCCGGTTGTCGAAGAGTGGATGAACGAACTCAGGAGAAAGACGCGAACGCGCGCTTCGGAATGAATCGGATCGCGCCGTCGTCTCGGTCCGTGTTGTAGGGGTTTACGAACACGCCCCTGGACGGATCGCTCTCGAGGTAGACGTAGGCGTTCGCCTTCGGAACGAGCCCCCGAGGGTTCAGCCGATCGGCCGGCACAGTTCGCTTCCGGTACGCGAGGAGTTCGTGCCAGTCGGTGAAGTTGGACGCGGACGAGGCCGCGACGACGGCCGCCCGATCCGAGTGAACCGACTGGCTCTCCGGACCGGTGCTGTCCGCGCCCGCTTCCATCGCCGTCGAAAAGAGCACCCACAGCTCCCCGTCGACCGTGATCGTCTCGGCGTAGTACACCGAACTCGAGACGTCGTGGACGGTCTCGGGTGTCGGATCGGCGTCGCCGAATCGGTCGCGCGGGAGCTTTCGGATCGCCTTTCGCTCGGTGTAGACGCTGTCGACGCCCCAGAGGACCGCGTCCGGTGTGAACGCGAGCTCGACCGCCCGCCAGGACTGGTCGCCGCCGCCGACGACCGAGAACGTCCCGTCGCGCAGTCGTCCGATCGCACACTCCGAGTCCGCGTCGCCGGTCGTCACCCACAGCTCGCCAGTGTAGGGGTCCGTCCGAACGGAGTGAACGTGGCGAACGCCCTCGAGTTCGACGGCGGTCGACCAGGTTCGACCGTCGGCGGACTCGAGCACTCGCGGCGTCGCGTCGCCGTCGAGGGGGTACTCGCCGAGGTAGACCGACCCGTCGTTCGGACAGACGGCACTCGGGAGGACGCCCATCGGTGCCGACGAATCCGGGAGCGTCTCGACGATGTCCCAGCGACGGCCGCCGTCGTCCGAGTGGAACAGCCATCGGTCCGCGCTCGCGAGCAGCGCGTCGTCGTCGATCGACCAGACGTTCACGGCCGGAAACCGACCGGTGGCCGCGGTCACCAGCGACCGAAACGGCGGCGTCGTTTTCAGTCGGTAGCCGATCCCCGCGGACGCCGGAACGGGAAGCCGCCGACTCCGCTCCTCGCGGAGCGGTCCGGTCGCAGCGATCCAGTCGGCCGGCGGGCCGTCGTCGGATCCGCCGTCGGTCCCGGGCCCGAGCGTGCGCTCGATCTCGAGGCCGCCGTCGGCTCGTCGGTCGTCGGTCGGTTCGCGAACGCGGTCGAACTCGAGACGGATCGATCGCCCCGACGTCGCGAGCACTCGCCCGTCGTGAATCGTCTGTAGTTTCATTGGTCGAGAAAGCGGGTTTCAGTTCGTGCGGTTTCGACGCTCGATTGGCGCTTTGTAATCCATCGCCTGAGCGTCAGAGAAGTCGTAGAATCAGCATTCACTGACGGTTAATGAAATCATTGTAATAAATCTCCTTCGTCCGGATTGCTGATCGGTCACCGACCGATACGTACTGCAAATCGATATCATTCGACGTGACGGTTCTCTCGACGGTCGAAAATCACGAGACGGCGGCGACCATTCCGACAATCACAATTTTGAGAACGTTCATTTTTCAGTAGTAATAGTATAAACTTTCGTGGTTTCTCTTCACGTACCAATTACATTCAGGAAAAATTAGCACTCTTTTAACAGAAAGTTTATACCGGTATGCTTGAATTACTCGATGGCATGGCACGCGACCAATCGGTACCCGATGACGACGGACAGCACGGTAACGACCGCCTACTCGACCGACGATCCCTCCTGAAGTGGACCGGGACGACGGCCGCTGCGGCACTGGCGACGACCGGCGTCGCCACGGCCCAGAGTTCGCGGTCGGAACCCGAGGCGGCCGACCCGAGCGCGATGTCCGAGCGAACCCTCGACGTCTCCGACGGCGACGACCTCTCCTCGCACGTTTCGAACTCGAGCAACGGCGAACTTCTCGTCGTTCCGGAAGGGACGTACAAGTGGAACTCCCGCGTCTCGTTCTCGCGACGAAACTGGGGAATCCGCGGCGACGGCGACGTGACGATCATGATCCCCAGCAGCTGGGGAACGAACGGTCGCCAGGAGTTCCTGTTGAACGTGACCGGCGACAACGTCCTCGTCGAGAACCTGACGTTCGACTCCGACGGCCGACCGGGAGTCGGAATGCGGTGTATCGTCGACACCGTGGCGTCGATCCGTGACATTCACATCGCTAACGACGGACCGCGCACGTGGGACGTCGCACACACGCGCGCGTTCGCCGTCGGCGCGGGGTCGTCGAACGGTCACGTCGAACTCGACGGGATCACGATCCACAACAACGGCAACATCGCGCAGTACAACGGCGGCCACAGCCGCGTCGGCGTCTGGTGTTCCCGGTCCGGCCGGCTCACGGTCCGCAACTCGGTGTTCTCCGGATTCCCGAACAACGCCATCTACACGCGAATGCCCGGCGAGATGCTCGTCGAAAACTGCGTCTTCGCGAACAACAGCCCCTCGAGCATCCGCCTCGGCGGCGACAACGAGGTCGTCCGCAACTGCACCTTCTACGGCGACTTCTCGCTCGACGGAACCACCTCGAGCTACCCCGGTCGGGGGGTGACGAACGCGTCCGGGATCATGGCCGACCGTCGCGAGCGCGCGTCGGACGGCGGGACCGTCGAGGACTGTTCGTTCATCTACCGCGACGTCTCGAACGCGACCGGCGCGGTCAGGATGTTCGATAACCGACGCCTGACGGTCGAAAACTGTCAGTTCCTGCTCGATCAGTCGAACGTCCCCGGCGTCGGCATCCAACGACGCACCACGGTCGACGTCAGCGACTGCATCTTCGATACGGAGAACGACTCGGGTGCGTCCGCGCTCGGCGGCAGTTCGAGTAACTACGGCACCGTCCGCAACATCTCGGTCAGTCCCGGCCTCTCGAACGGCGCGGCGTCGGCCGACCGCGACGACCTCGAGTTCGACTGGGACCGAGCCCACGACTATCCGAACCCCTCGTTCGACGACAGCGACGACGACGGACAGTCGGAAGACGACGAGGACGAAGACGAGAACGAACTCCCGAACACGATCGTCTTCGACGGCGACGGAAGCCAGGAGATATCGGAGTACCGCTTCGCCGTCGACGGCGAGATCGAACGCAGCGAGTACCACTCCGAGTACGGCACCGGCGGCGAGTTCGTCGACGACGACGTGGTCGAAGGCTGGGTCCGCGGGGGCGTCGACGGCTTCCGCTTCGAGGGCGAGCTGGCGGACGTCGAACTCGACGGCGACGCGATCGTTCGCGTGAACGGAATCGAAGTCGATCCCGACGAGTACGGTAACGAGGACGAAGAGGGAAATGAGAACGATTCGCCGTCGGACCTCGTCTTCGACGGCGAGGGCGGCCAGGAGATTTCGGAGTACCGATTCGTCGCCGACGGCGAGATCGAACGCAGCGAGGAGCTCTCCGAGTACGGCACCGGCGGCGAGTTCGTCGACGACGACGTGATCGAAGGCTGGGTCCGCGGGGGCGTCGACGGCTTCCGCATCGAGGGCGATCTGCTCGAACTCGAGGTCGACGGCGACGCGGCGGTCTACCTCGACGGCGAGCGGATCGATCCGGACGACGTCGGCGACGACGGCCAGAACGGGAGCGACGATGACGACGAAAGCGGGTCCGACGAACCGCTCCTGAACTCGGTCGTCTTCGACGGCGAGGGCGGTCGAGAGATCTCGGAGTACCGCTTCGCCGTCACCGGCGAGATCGAACGCAGCGAGTACCACTCCGAGTACGGCACCGGCGGCGAGTTCGTCGACGACGACGTGATCGAAGGCTGGGTCCGCGGCGGCAAGGACGGCTTCCGATTCTCCGGTCGCCTGACGGAACTCGAAGTCGACGAGAGCGCGACCGTCCACGTCAACGGCGTCTCCGTCGATCCGAGCCGACTGTCGCTCTGATCGACGAGTCCAGCCACCCCTCGCACTCGATCCGACGTTCCGGTCGAACGCCGGCTCGAGGAAGCGAGCCGCGCACGGCGAGCTCCCATCAGATGTGCGATCGAACCTCGTCGACGTCGAGCAGCCCGCCGGCGATCGAAAGCGCCGCCCAGACGAGGACGCCGACGACGACGGCACCGATCAGCGTGACGAGTCCGTCGACGAACGGCTCGGTCACGTAGACCGCGGCCGTCATGCCGCCCGTCACGGCCGACACGGCGACGATCGACTTCAGCATTCGCAGCCGGTCGAGCGGTAACTCGCGGTCGATCAGGTAGACGTTGTACGTCACCATGAGCCCGAAACAGACGGCCGTCGAGATCGCGGCTCCGACGGCCCCGATCGTCGGGATCAACGCGAGGTTTAGACCGAAGTTCAACGTCCCGGTTACGCCTTTTCCGATCGCGCGCTCTTTGGCGCGTCCGAGGTAGTCGAGACTGTCGTTCGTGATCTTATCGAGCGCCTGAAAGAGGACGAACGCCGAAAAGACCTGAAGGATCGGCACGGCGCCACCGTACGCCTCGCCGAAGACGAACACGACCCCCGGCCGTGCGAGCAGGACGATTCCGGCCACCGCCGGCAGGTACAGCAACAGGATGTACTCGAACGACTGTTCGTAGACGCGGGCGGCCCGCTCTAACTGCGCGCCGGATTTGTGCTCGCCGAACGTCGGCGCGACCGTGAACCCGAGCGAGTTCGCCGGCGCGATGACGAACTCCGAGATCTGCTTTGCCAGTTCGTAGAACCCCACCGCGAGCGGGGTGAGAAAGAAGCCGATCAACAGCGTGTCGATTCGCTTGTACAGCAAGTTTCCACCCTGTGAGGCCGTCAGCGGAACGCTGTACTCGAGAATTCTGCGGGCGAGACCGGGTTCGGCGGATTCCGCGGCGGGATACTCACGGAGGAGTCGGCCGATGAAGACCGCTCCGAACGCGACGCCGAGAGCGTAGCCGGCGACGTAGCCGCCGACCGCGCCGACCGTCCCGAACCCGAGCGAGAGAAAGAGGACGATGAATCCGAGCTGTCCGACGCTCGAGACGGCCGTCGTCGCGGCGGACAGCGGTACCCGTCCGAACCCCTGAAAGGAGATTCGGACGTAGACGTAGGCGACCTTCGCGAGAACGAACGCCGTTCCGATGGCCAGAAGCGGCGCGAGCGCCGGCTCGTCGTAGACGTTCGCGATCCAGTCGCTGAGGAGGAAAAACGCGACGCAGACGACGCCGACGACGACCGCGAGTGAGAGAGCAGAGATGCGAACGACGTGGCGTACCTGGGCGTCGTCTTTCTCCCGGTACTCGGCGAGGAACTTGCCCGTCGATTTCGGAATCCCGAGCGAGCCGACGACCGCCGCGATCGAGAACACCGCGATCGCAAGGAATACCAGCCCGTACTCGTCCGGATCGAGGAACACGCGCGTGAGCAAGAGGATGATCGCCCCCTTCGCGGCGAGTCGCGCGACGTCCGCGCCCAGGGTCGCTTTGACTCCACGCGCGATTCGATCTGCTATTGACATTCGAGTGAGAGTAGTGGACGGCGGTTCCGGCCCGATTCATCGCGTTTGCTCGTCCGGCCCGCCCCAGCGGGTTCCGACGCGGTCGGGGACGGGTCTCGGTCGCGCCGGCGGTGACCGAAAGCGGACCGTATCATACGGTTTACTGTGAGTCATTACCAGCACACCCGCCGTCCGGGTCGCGGGTGCGCCGGTAACTCGTCACAGCAATCCGTATCAGTGACCGATCGTGATTACGTCTTCCCGGTCGGACGCGTTGCGGCTGGCTGCGTCGCGAATCTCTTCCATCGCGCAAATCGTCCACTTCGACTGTTGGACCGGAACCGGCACGTCGGAGCCGGTCTCGACCGCGGCCGCGAACTGGTCGAAGATGGCGTAGTGGGAGTTCAGCTTCGTCTCACGCTCCCAGCCGTCGTCGATCCGCGAGCTGAGCATCATCGTCGCGTTCTCGACGGTGCTCGAGAGCTGCGACAGCGAGAGGTCGAGACCCTTCTTCGAGCGTGCGATGGGCGAGGCGGTGTAGTCGTCCTCGATGCGGTACACCGACTGGTTGATCTCGTCGACGATCAGCGACTGCTCCGAGCCGTTGACGATGTGCAGTCGCTGCGGTTTCGTCTCCGAAAGCATCTTCACGGTACACAGGGTCCCGTCCGCGGTCGTGTACTGAACCTGGGCCTGATCGTAGCTGAACCCGCCCTCGTACTCCCGCGAGCACGACGTCTGTGCCGAGATGTCGTCTCTGCTCTCGGGGAAGCCGCTGATGCCGAGCGCCGAGTAGATCGGGTGGGGAAGCGCCTCCTCGAACTCGCCGCCCGGTAGCTCGAACACCCACGAGCCGCGCTTGACGCTGTCGGGTCGCGTGATGCCCGCGAAGATCGTGTCCACGCCCCGAAGCTCGCCGAGCTCGCCGGCGTCGATCAGCTCGCGGGCCCGCCGGACGGACGGGTAAAAGAGGTGGTTGTGGACGACCGTCAGCGGGACGTCGTTGGACTCGGCCAGCTCTTCGAGCCCTTCGAGTTCCTCGACGGTTACCGTCGCCGGCTTCTCGAGGATCGTGGCCACGCCGTTCTCGATCGCCTGGCTCGCGATGTCAAAGTGCGTCTGGACGGGCGTGCAAACGTGGACGGCGTCGGGCTCCATCTCGAGGAGCCGATCGAGATCCGTCACGGCCACGGTTCCGTACTCCCTCGCCCGTTCGTTCGCGGCGCTTTCGTTCGTGTCGCAGATGCCGATCAGTTCCGCTCGCGGATTCTTTCTGATCCCGGAGAGGTGGGTGCGAGAGACTGTGCCCGCACCGACCACTGCAGTTTGAACGACCATGTGGCTCCACCGTTACCGGTGACAGTATTAGTTTTGGACCTGTTACTTCTCGACACTGAATCGGACGGCCGAACGTGCGTCGGGTAGCGGGACCCTTACGCGACCGTCGAGACGAGGACGGGCAGACGACGAAGTAAAACGAAACCGGGCGTCGGACGTTCTCGAGTCGAACCCGATCCGACCGACGTCGATCGCAGGCTCGTCGGGCTCCGCTGTGCGTTCTCCGGACCCGAACCGCCGGCGTCGGTTCCGTCGACGGCAGCAGGCGGCGACGATCGGTCCGGTCTCGAGATCGGTTCCCGGTCGGACCGTGACGACCGGACGAAATAGAAGCGGATTAACAAAACGAGTCGGCGGTGACGGTTCGCAAACGATGAACGCGGGCACGAAGGGGGCGACCGCACACCGAGCGCAACCGACGTCGACTGTCTCGTCGTCCGACGAGCGACCGGAGGCGACCGAACCGGAGTCGGTGCTGATCGTCGCGGATCACCCCAACCCTTCGAAGATCGAACGCCACTACGGGCCGCTGGCGGACGTCGCGAGCGAGACGACGATGGTCTGTCTCACGCCGAACGAATCGGTCGACTCGATCGCCTACCGGACCGTCCCGACGCTCGGGTGGCGGCCGCTCGGCATTCTGCTACTGTTCGTCGCGGCACTCGTCGAGGGTGTCCGCAACGAGTACGACGCGATCGTCTCCATCTCGCTGATCCCCTACGGCTGTTACGCGTTGCTGTTGCGACCGTTCGTCGGTGCGCGAGCCCACCTCGGGATCATCGGCGCGGACCTCGACGTCCACGCGGTCGCCTGGTACGGCCCGCTGGTCCGGGTCGCCTTCCGACGGTTCGACTCGCTGTCCGTCCCCGGCACGGTCCACCGCCGTCAGCTGCGCGAGATGGGGGTCGACGGCGACCGGATCGGCATCCTCTCGAACGCGATCGATACGGAACGGTACGCGCCGCCGGAACGGTCCGTCGAAAGCCGGTACGACTTCCTCTGGATCGGCCGGTTCAGCGAAGAGAAAGATCCGCTGCTGTTCGTCGCTGCGCTCGCGGTGCTCGCCGACCGGGGACTCGAGTTTCGGGCGGCGATGCTCGGGAGCGGCGACGAACGCGACGCGGTCGAACGAGCGCTCGCGTCGTCCGGTCTCGCAGACTGCGTCGACCTCCCCGGCTGGGTCGACGATCCGAGAGAGTACTACTACGAGTCCGACGCGTTCGTCCTGACGTCCTCGCGCGACGCCCTCCCGTTGACGCTGCTCGAGGCGATGGCGACGGGGTCGGCCTGCGTCGTTTCGCGAGTCGGCTCCGTCCCCGACGTCGCTCGCCACCGCGAGACGGCGCTCGTCGTCGAAGGGCGAACGCCCGCCGCGTTCGCCGACGCCCTCGAGGAACTCGTGACCGACGATCGGCTCCGGGAGCGACTCGCGGGTAACGCGACGGCCGTCGGCGACGAGTACTCCTACGCGGCGGCGCGCGACGACTGGCGACGGATGCTCGAGACGCTCCGGGGTGGCGCAGATTCCCATCGGAACGACACCGGGAGACGTCAGCGGGACGTCGAGACTGCCTCGAGTGACGGTCGGGCGAACCGCGGAGACTGACCCGGCGATTCGCGGATCGGGGACGCACTCAGCGAGTACCCCGAACGACGCGGACTCGGCGAGAACCCCGAACAGCGCGGACCGAGGACTGATTCTGCACCGACCGAACCAGGACTGATTCTCACACCGATCGAAGAGTGAAGAGTGAGCGACGGCACCGACGGGATGGGTGGGCGGTCGCAACCACTCGCTACGCCCGGTCGCAGCCGGGAGCCGATCGAGGACGATCGTCGGCGACGGTGCTACATGTAGCCGAGGTCTTTCAGCTGAGCTTCGACGTCCGAATCGATCTCGCGATTCGTCGGCGATCCGGCCTCGTCCTCGTCGGAATCGACCCCGAATCGCCGAACGCGCTCGGAGAGGCGGTCGGCGTACTCGTCGCAGCGATCGGCGTCGGACGACAGCAGCCGATCGCTCGAGCGGTCGTAGAGGAACTCGGATCCGGCGTCGTTTCGGACGTACTTGTACTCCCGGTCGGCGGCGATCCGCCAGCGAACGACTTCGTCGGGCGTGCTCCGCCCAGCGTGGGGGACGAAGTCCTCTGCGATCGCCGTCTCGCGCGTGTATCGATCGGAGGGAGCATCGCCGTCGCGGACGACGTCGAACAGCGACGTCAGTTCGAACGGCTCTTCGACCGTTTCGCCCTCGCGCTGGCCCGGCCGCTTGATCCACAGCGGAACGTTCAGGTTGATGTCCCGGAGGTAATGCGGCGGGTGCTCGTCCCGTGGGTAGTCCCCGAGCGTCTTCCCGTGGTCGGCACAGACGATCACGAGCGTGTCTTCGAACCATCCCTCGCGCTGTAACAGCCCGAACACCTCCTCGACTTTCCGATCCTGGTAGCGGGCGCTCGCGTCGTAGTACTCCATGACCCGCCGCCTGGTGTCTGCGTCGAGGTCCGCCTTTCCCATCACGTACGCGAGCAGCTTCGTGTTGAGGATCCGGGGCTCGAGCGGCCCGGGGGCCTCGAGTCCCAGCTCCTCCAAGGCCTCCCTGGGCGGGAAGTAGGGACTGTGAGCTTCCATCAGGTTCACGAACGTGAACGTCGGCTCCGAGGAGTCGACTCCGCGTTCGATCCATCGCTTCGTTCGATCGACGAGGCTGTCGGTGAAAAAGCGCCGCTTCAGCGCGAACACCGGCTGGCGAGCGCCCTTTCCCAGAATCGAGTGACACCGCGAGTACAGCTCCTCTCGGGAAGTGTGCAAGCGCTCGTCCGTCTCGGTCGAAATCTCGAGATCCCACTCGACGAACTCGTCGAATCCTCGATCCAGGCCGGATAGCCGGCCGACCCACGGGTTGTTCGAGAAGCCGGCGGTGCGATACCCCTCGTCGGAGAGCTCTTCGGCGAGCGTCGACTGCGACGCCGAAAGCTGGCCCATCCCGTCGGAAAAGCCGTTAGTCACCCCGTGCTCGGAGGGAAACGACCCGGTGAACATCGACGCGTGGGAGGGGAGCGTCCACGGAGCCGGGGTGAAGGCGTTCTCGTACGTCGTGGCGTACGTCGCGAGCGTAGAGAGTGCGGGCGTCGTCTCGCGGTCGTGCTCGTAGGTCGAGACGCGGTCTTTCCTGAGCGAATCGAGCACCAGGAACAGAACGTCGGGACTGTTCGACATACCCGTATCTTCTCGAAGACTGACTTTGTTACAACCCGACTAAACGCCCGAAGGGGATCGTCCGCGTCGTTCGGTTTGCCGGGCCGTCGATCACTTCATGCCCGTGAACTTCTGGTAGGCCGACTTTGCGATCGACATCTCGAATCCCGACGACTCGGCCACGTAGTAGGGCCTGAGTTCGCCGTTGAACTTGCCCTTGTACTCACAGAGCCGTTCGGTGTTCGCGCCGACGAGGTCGTAGCCCTCCACCGACTCGAGGGCGGGATCGGCGACGAGGTCCTCGAGGATGCGTCGATGGAGGAGGTTGTTCACGCTGACGTGTTCGTAGGTGGCGGTGACGCCGCCCTGCCAGTAGTAGGCGAGATCCGGCGAGAACAGCGAGATGATGCCGCTTTTGTACTGGCCGTCGGGCGTCCTGGCCACGTAGACCCGCCACCGGTCCTCGTCGAGCCTCGAGAGCAGGTCGCGCAGGAACGACCGCGACATGGGCGCGGTGTCGCCGTACTCCTCGTACTGGGCGACGACGTCGTCGTAGATCCGGAGCGCGGCGTCGATCCCCTCGGTCTCGATCGAGAGGTCGAGGTCGTCGTACCGTCGCATCTCGTTTCGCAGGCTCTTGCTGAAGCCCGCCATGACGTCCTCGAGGTCGTCGCAGCCCTCGAGGTCGACGACGTACGTAAACTGCGGTTCGACCGCGAGGTCGTTCCAGACGAACGGCCGCGGATCGTCGTAGGCGATCGGACAGGTCATTCGAAACAGCGTCGATCGACTCCCCACCTCGAGGTCGTCGACGACGCCGCCGATCAGTTCGCGGTTGATCCGTTCGGCCTTTCGGGGCTTCGGACTGTTCGGGTCGAGAATCGGTCCGAGCCGCGGCACGCCGAGAGAAACCGGCGGCGAAAACGCGGTTTTGCCGATCGATCGCCGACCGACGAAAACGGGAACGAGGCCAACGGACTGCTGTCCCTTGTACGCGCCGTACAGCCGGAGTTCGGCGTCCGTGTGATCGTCGAGGACGGAGAGGGCGTCGGGATCGTGAAAGAGTTCGTAGCCGGTCGCCGGGAGGGCGTCGCGCCAGTCCGCGAGGTCGATTCGAGTGACGTCCATTGAGATCTAGCCCGTGATGGAACCGCGACGGACCTTGTTATCCGGTCGGTAAACGAGCGAAGAGAGTCACAGAATCGCACAGGTTGCTCTCAACGGGTCGGTACCGGCGACGGCACGCGCGAGTTCGCGTCGTCGACCGCGAGGAGAAACTCCGACATCGCGTACGACATCCATCCCTGACACCAGCGCATCAACGTCACCCGTTTGGTGTGGTGTCGGTACTTCCGGTAGTAGAACCGTCCCTCCTCGACCTGGAGGTTCGCGAGCACCCACCGGAGGATTCGGTCCGCGAACTCGAGGTCGCCCTCGCGGGTAAACACGAGTATTCCCTGGGTGCTCGCGTGAATGTCGCGGGGGTAAGCGTTCGCCTCGTCGAAGTTCGGCGCGCCGTCGAGTTCGAACAGTTCGTCCCGGTAGAACTCGAGGGCGGTCTCGAGCGTGTCGGCGTAGCGATCCTCGTCGACGACGTCGCGGTATCGCTGGAAGGCCTCGATGATGAATCCGTTGTGGTGGCTGTCCATCGAGAGGTGGGAGGCGGAGGCGGGAATTCGATACGGCCAGCCGCCGACGTCGGTCTGGTGGGCGGCGACGTGATCGAGGATCTTCGTCGCGCGCTCGACGAGGTCGTCGTCGCCGGCGTGCTCGTAGAGGTCGACGAGCATGCCGGCTCCGAGCGCGGCGGCGTTGAGCGTGTACGAGTCGTCTGGATGGTTCAGGTGGTAGTCGACCTTCGCACCCTCCGGCACTTCGCGGTAGTTCAGGTCCTCGATCAGGAAGTCGGACGCGGTCCTGGCGATTTCGGCGTAACGCTCGTCGAACTCCGCCGCCCGGAGGAGGGCTCTGACCGCGTACGCCGTCGAGACGATGTCCGGATCGCTCGGCTCGCCCTTCGTGTGCAGGTGCTGTATCTCGTGGCGGTGACCGCCACAGAAGCCACTGTAGGCCGTGAGCCGTTCCTCGAGCAGCCAGTCCGCGAGGCCGGTCGCCTCCGCGACCGGATCGAACGCGAGGTTCCCCCGCTCGCCCCGTCGACAGGCCAGTTCGTGGTAGTTGAGGTTGGCCATCGAAAACAGCGCCGCCCCCTTGTAGTTTCGCCGGTGTTCGACCCGGAACAGCGGCCTGACGTCCACCGGCGCACGCTTGACGACTTCCTGGACGACGAGGTTGACGAGCCTGTGTTCGAACGGTAACGACTGGAGGAGCTGACTGCTCATTCCGTCGCCGTAGTCCGGGCCGGCGTACTCGCGACGACGGGCGTACTCGAGCGTCGAGTCGAGGACCGAGTGATACCGATCGATCTCCCCGTACGGTACTGACGTCGCGGTCGCCGCGTCGGCAGCTGGAACGTCGTGTGACTGCATCCGACCGAGAGCAGGGAATATATCCACATTATTATACGCTCGCTACTCGCCGGCGGACGGAACGACGGCAAATCCGTGCGTCGTCGGCCCCTCGCGAACGGATCGATCGTTCTCGTCGGATCGCCGAGCGTCGACCGTCCGTCGCCGCGAATCCGTTATCGGCGCGCTGAGTCAGTTCTGGGCGTGCGTTCCGCCGGGTATGAGCTAGATAACAAACCGAGTCCGCCTGACACAGTTCGGTCAGGATACGGTGACCTCCAGAATGAGATACCTGTTTTTTACCAACACGCCAGCCCACGTCCATCTGTACAAACACGCCGTCCGACGGCTCGACGAACGGGGACACGACGTGCTCGTTCTCGCTCGGGATTACACGTGCACGGTCGATCTTCTCGAGTGGTACGACCTCCCCTACGAGGTGTACGGTCGCTGTGGAACGACGAAGGGGTCGCTGTTGAGTCGCCTCCCCGCCCACTACGTCCGCGCGATCCGGTCCGCCCACCGGTTCGATCCGGACCTCGTCTTCGGAATGGGCGGCTACGCCGCCCACACCGGCGCGGTGATCGCGACGCCGACGGTGTTGCTCATCGACTCCGAGCCGGCCTCGTTCGATCACACGGTCTCCACGCCGTTCGCTCGCGCCGTACTCACGCCGAATACGTTCCGGAAGGATCTCGGCGAGCGCCACTACGTCTTCCCCGGCGTCAAGGAGTGCGCCTACCTCCACCCGGACGTGTACGAGCCGAATCCGTCGATTCGGGATCGGCTGGGCGTCGGCTCGGACGAGCCCTACGCCATCCTCCGGCTCAACGCCTTCGGCTCACAGCACGACGTCGGCAAGCGCGGCATCGGCGAGGCCGACCGCCGCCGAATCGTCGAGCGACTCGCAGACCACGCGACCGTCCTCGTCTCCGACGAGAGCGGCGAGACCGACCTCGAGGGGCTTCCCGCCCGCCCGTTCGACCTCCACCCCGCGCTGATGCACGACGCGCTCTCCCAGGCCAGGCTCCTGGTCGCGGACACGCAGACGATGGTCACCGAGGCGGCGATGTTGGGGACGCCGGCGATCCGCTCGAACTCGTTCGTCGGCGACGACGACATGGGGAACTTCGTCGAACTCGAGAATCAGGGACTGATCCACAACGTCGCCTCGACCGACGAGATCGTCGAGCGATCGACGTCGGTGCTCGCACGGGACGACGTCGACGAGACGTGGCGTCGACGACGGGACGAGTTCCTCTCCGACAAGGCGAACCTGACCGAGGTGATCGTCGACGTCGCCACCGCCGACGGCCGCGTCGACGACCTCGAGTCCGTCCGCCAGTTCGACGGCGCGGTCGCCGCGGAGCCCTCGCGATCTGTCGGGCTCGGAAGCGACTGATAGGGATTACCGGAACTATCCGTAGTTTTTCTCCAGTACTCCTCAGAGACTGATAGATATGCGGCGATGAATACAGCAACCTCTTTTACCGGAGGCATCGGCTGGCGTCTGCGACGCCAGCCTCAACCCCCGGCAAAACCCGTTGATGCCAAAAGGCCGCCGTCGCGGGGTTTCACCCCGCTCCGGCGGTGAATCGCTCACTCTGTTCGCGAATGCGAGAGCGAGTTTGCCCGTTCCATTC
>NZ_REFZ01000005.1 GCF_003841465.1 Natrarchaeobius oligotrophus | reverse complement strand
AGATCGCCATGCCGATCCCGACGACGAACAACAGACCCATCGCGTCGACGATGAACTGGTAGGCGAGGTAGAAGTCGCCGTGCCAGAAGGCCACGTCGAACAGCATCTCCGTGGCGTACTGCTCGAAACCGATGATCAGCGTCGCGATCAGCAGCGTCAGAAAGCCCCAGAGAATAAACGAGTGCATCAGGCCGCCGTAGAGATCGCGGTTGAAGTTCTTCTCGTTCGAGAGCGCGATTCGAGCCGCCTCGACGACGCGGGTCGAGAGGTCGTCGAGACGTGCGAACGGGTCGTCGTCGCCGCCGGCGTACCGATCGAAGCGTCGGTAAACGCCGTAGAGGAAGACGAAGATGGTGATCGCCGCGAGAAGGTAGAACATCGCGTACTCCGTGGCGCTGATTCCCCAGTACGTCTCCCTCGTCACCTCCGTCTGTGCTACGACTGTCATTGTAGAACCAGGGGCGGGGGTGTGACTTAATTCTTGTCACGCCGTCCGGAGGAGGGGTCAGTGCCGTCTTGCGAAAATTTTTCCTTAGTGGTAAAGTTCATAATAGTCGTCCATTATCGATTGCGCTCGACGCTATCTGGCAACAGGCTTAAATAGCCACCCGTCGGGAGTGTCCACCCATGAACGAAAAAACCGAAGAGCTCAGGAACATCTTCACTGACGTCACCGACGGTGAAGCGACCGTCACCGAATCGCAAGAGAACACGCGGGGATCGCTCGAGAAGGACGAGCGAACCGACGAAGAGCGGGTTCGAAACGTCGTCGCGCAGATGCGCGATCGCTACGAGTTCGAGACGGCGCTGTCGGACGACGAACTCGTGGAGGTCGCGACGGGCTTTTACGACGGAGAGTCCGACGAACAGATCGCCGATCGGGTGGGGGTGGGGTCGACGGCGGTGTTCGAGGCGCGAATGTCGTTGCACCTCGTCGGCGAGGACGACGCGGACGAGGTGGACCTGGTCGCGATCCGCGAACGCGACGAGGACGACGCCGCACTGGCCGAGGAGTACGGCGTCGACGAGGATCGAATTCGGCGCTACCGACGCGTCGCCGCGGTCGAGGACGAATCGCGCGCGGCGAACGACCGCTACCGCGACGAGTTCGACAGCATCCTCGCCGACGCCGAACTCTCCGTCCGCATGACGACCGACGTCCGCGAGGACGGCCTCGAGGACGCCACGGAAGGAATGGAGACCGACGTCGACTTCTAACGACGAACTTTTTGGCTGGATCCTCCTTCGCTGCGCTCAGTCGAACCCCAGCCAAAAACTTCGATGAAAGAGACCGAGCGTCGCGAGCGCTCGGTACATCTGCTCGAGCAATCGACCACCACCGTCGGTCCGGACGAGCCATTATATACGAAGGAGCGGCCAATCGGTGCGTGTCGGACGAATACGTCACGTTCAGCGATCTCCGAACCGCCGCGTACTGTCCGCGGAAGCTGTACTACCGGCGTGCCGGGGATGGCGACCGTGAGCCGCCGCCGCGGGTCGAGGCGGTTCGCGGACTCGAGCGCCGCTACGAAGATCTGCTCGAGGCGTCCCCGGGTGCGCTCACGAACGAACCGATCGCCGTCCCGTCGGTGCACTACCGCGAGACGCTGACCGGGACCAGAGACCGGCTCGTCGAGGCGGGCGAGTGGCAGCGGCTGCGCGATCCGCGCGACCGAGACGTTCTCGCGACGGGCCGAGACTGCCGCGGCGTCGTCCACAAGGTGCTCGCCGAGCCGCTCGAGCCGGTTCTCCTCTCGACCGGTGAGCCGCCCGAACGCGGCGTCTGGGAGTCCCAGTCCGTCCACGCCGTCGCCGCCGCGAAGGCGCTCGGCTACGAGGAGGAGACGGCGATCGAACGGGCCTGGCTCGAGTACCCCGCCTACGGCGTGATCCGGTCGATCGACCTCACGACGCGACGGAAGGCGCGGTACCGGCGTGCGCTCCGAACGGTGCGAAACGTCGACGGACCTCCCTCGCGAATTCACAATCGGTCCAAGTGCGACGGCTGCGAGTACGCCGGGCGGTGTGGCGTTCGGACGCGAACGTTGCGATCGCTCCTCGGGATCGGCCGAGGAGACTGACGGGTCTCGACCGGGCGGTCGTCCCGGTCGTCGCCACCGGAAACCGGCCGGACGACGCCGCAGGCCTTAACAGTCGTCGACTCGAGGTTCCAGTAATGACCGACCGAGAGGACGACCGCGACCACCGCTTCTCCGACGGGGAAGGGTTCGACGAGTCCTACGACGAGTTCGATCTGGATCCGCCGGAGCTGGCCGTCGATCCGTCGAAAGTCGATCCCGTCGACTCGCGGGTCGTCACCGACACGCTCGACGACCAGCACGTCGCGAACGACGACGTCGACGCCGAGGAGCTGCTCGACGTCGGATTGAACTACGTGGGGATCAACCGGTACGAGCAAGCGACCGAAGCGTTCGAACGAGCCGCACGCTTCGCCGGCGACGAACGACTCGCACAGGAGGCGTGGATCAACAAGGGCGTCGCCCACGCCGAACTCGAGGAGTGGGACGAAGCCGTCGGCGCACACCGCGAGGCGCTGTCGATCGACGACGAGAGCGAGCACGCCGCCACGGCCGAGACCAACCTCGCGTACGCGCTGTGGGAGTTCGGCGAGACCGCCCAGGCGCTCGAGCACGCCGAGCGGGCCGTCGAGATCGACGAGCGGTTCGCCGAAGGCTGGTTCAACCGGGCGTTTTTCCTCTCCGAGCGCGGTCTGGCCGAAGAGGCGTTGCAGTGTATCGACAACGCGATTCGGCTGGGCATGCGCAACGCGAAGGTGCTCGAGGAGAAAGCCCAGATCCTGGAGGCGCTCGGCGAGTACGACGAGGCCGAAGAGATCGCCGAGGAGGCGAACGAACTGCGCGAACGTGCCGAACAGGAACTGATGCAGGACCGAATGGAAGGACAGGGGCGGACGCCCGAGCGAGAGCGAGACGGACCGCGTGAGCCAGACGTCGACGTGACCGATCCCGTCCGCGAGGCCGACCGCGACCGCGAGTGGCAACTCGAGTGACGATGATCGTAAACGAACGGGAGACGCCGGAGGGGCTGCTCGTGGCGGTCTGCGACGACGACGTTCTCGGGCGGACGTTCGAGGAGGGTGAGCTCTCGTTAACCGTCACCGAGGAGTTCTACGGCGGCGACGAGGTCGACGAAAGCGCCGTGATCGACAGCCTGGCGCGGGCGACCGTCGCGAACATCGTCGGAACGCGAGCCGTCGAACTCGCGATCGAAGAGGGGTTCGTCGACGAGGCGAACGTCCTCGAGGTCGACGGAACCCACCACGCCCAGCTGTTGCGCATGCACTGACCCCGGCGAACGCGACCGACCTCCTCCGGGAGAACGTTTTTATTCCGGGGCAGTAACGTATCAAATATGGGTTCGGAACAGCGATCGGTCCTCGAGCGGCTTCGACAGCCCGAGTACACGGGTGAGAACCGCTGCATCCCGTGTACGGCGGTTAATTTCGTTATCGCGGTAGCGCTGGCCGGCGCGGTCGCCGTCGTCGCACCGCTCGCCGCGCCGCCCGTACTCGCCGTCTCGCTCGCGGCCATCTACTTCCGCGGCTACCTGGTTCCCGGGACGCCGACGCTGACCAAGCGGTACTTTCCCGACCGGCTGCTCGCGAAGTTCGACAAACAGCCAGCGCCGGGCGGCGGTGCCCTCGAGGGGGACGCCGCGACGAAAACGGAGGGTGCACGCGCCGACGGACGGCCGGCGGGGGCGACCGACGAAGCCACGGTCGATCCGCTCGATCCCGAGTCGACGTTTCTCGCCCACGAGGTCGTCGTTCCCTGTCGTGATCTCCCCGCGCCCGACGCGGACCTTCCCGACGACGACCTCTGTCTCACCCGGGCGGTCGAACGTGCGTGGCGAGACGAGATCGAGACGCTTCGCGACGGCGACCGGGACGCCCAAGTGGGTGCGTTTCTCGAGACCGATCCCGAACTGGTCTCGGTCGAGAACCCGAGCCGCGGCGAGGGGGTCAGAGCCCGCATCGACGGGAGACTCGCCGCCCGCTGGGAGTCCGACGCGGCGCTCGTCGCCGACCTCGCCGGCGCAGCGGTGCTCGAAGAGCGACTTCCCGACTGGGACCGATTGCCGATCGAAACTCGCAGCCAGCTAACGAACGGCCTTCGGACGTTCGTCGACCGGTGTCCGACCTGCGACGGCGACATCTCGCTGGACGAAGAGACCGTCGAATCTTGCTGTCGCTCCCGCGACGTGTACGCGATCACCTGCGAGGACTGCGACGCGCGCATTCTCGAGGTCCCGCAGTAGCTCGCGGTAGCGTCGTCTCTCGACAACGACGACAGTCTCACGCGGAGCGCTTTGCGCTCGGACGAATTTCCGGTGACCGCAGTTATTTCACTGTGAGTTGCGTTAGCAACGTACCATGGTGCGCGAACGAGTGCCAGAGAAACACGGAATCGCGTTCGAGGTCGACCGCGGCGAGCGGTTCGAAGTGATCGACCCGAAGGGAAGCCAGGTGGCAGATCTGGTCGCGTTCGATCGATCGGACACCACCGAGCGGTTCTCGCCGAAGTACACGTATCGGCGCGAGAACAAACTGCGACCGACCACTGGCGACCGACTGTATACCACCGAGGGCGAGCCCATCCTCACGTTCGTCGACGACGATTGCGGAGTTCACGACCTGCTGTACGCGCCGTGTAATCACTGGGTCGTGGGGGATTACTACGGACAGACCGGGGAAGGCGGCTGTCGGGAGAACCTCGCCGAAGTGCTGGAGGGGGAGGGAATCTCGGAAGCGGAGATCCAGGAGACGCTCAACGTCTTCATGAAATCGGAGATCGACGACTACGAGGTGCGAATCGCCGAACCCGAATCGGAGCCGGGTGATACGGTGGTCTTCGAGGCCGAGATGGACGCGATCGTCGGCATCGCCGCCTGCTCGGGCGAGTCGACCGTCAACGCCGGCGGAACGAAGCCGATCGATCTGGATATTCCGGACGGAAGCGTCCTCGCGCGAAACTTCTGAGACGGCCCACTGCACCAGTGTCTCGGAGCGACCGTCGGACGGCCTCGCGGTCGTTCCGAAAACGACTGACGGCGGTCGGTGTGACGGTTCGGCGATCCGGCAAGCCGCCAGTCGCGGCCCCGGTGGTCCGCGACGGACGAACCTCCGGACAGCTCTTCGAGCAGCCACGGGGACGCCTCGTCGCACCCGTCGGAACGGCTATTCGATCTCGACTCGCGCCGCCGTAGCGACGCCGTCGCCGCCGGACCGAAGGAGTGTTTTGTCTGGGGCACCTGCTAGTCGCCAATGAGCCAACGGAATCTCGAGCCCCTCGACGTCGGGGCGATTCGCGAGGAGTTTCCCGTCCTCCAGCGGGAGTTCGACGGCCAGCAGGTCGTCTACCTCGACAACGCGGCGACGACGCAGACGCCGGACGCGGTCGTCGACGCGATGAGCGACTACTACCGCGAGTCGAACGCGAACATCCACCGCGGCATCCACCACCTGAGCCAGGAGGCGTCGATCGCCTACGAGGAGGCCCACGATCGCGTCGCGGAGTTCATCGGCGCGGACGGCCGCGAGGAGATCGTCTTCACCAAGAACACGACAGAAAGCGAGAACCTCGTCGCCTACGCGTGGGGACTGAACGAACTCGATCCGGGCGAGAAGATCGTCCTCACCGAGATGGAACACCACGCCTCGCTGGTCACCTGGCAACAGATCGGCGAACGCACGGGAGCCGACGTGGAGTACGTCCGGGTCGACGACGACGGGCGACTCGACCTGGACCACGCCCGCGAGCTGATCGACGACGACGCCGCGATCGTCTCGGCGGTCCACGTCTCGAACACGCTGGGAACGGTCAACCCCGTCGCGGAGCTCGCGGAACTGGCCCACGAGCACGACGCGCTCGCGTTCGTCGACGGCGCACAGGCCGTCCCGAACCGGCCGGTCGACGTCGCGGAGATCGACGCCGACTTCTACGCCTTCTCGGGCCACAAGATGGCCGGCCCGACCGGAATCGGCGTCCTCTACGGCAAGCGCGAGCTGCTCGAGGAGATGGAGCCGTTTCTCTACGGCGGCGGCATGATCCGCAAGGTCACCTTCGAAGAGTCGACGTGGGGCGACCTGCCCTGGAAGTTCGAGCCGGGTACGCCCCCGATCGCGGAAGCCGTCGGATTGCACGCGGCGGTCGACTGGCTCGAGGAGATCGGCATGGAGCGCATCCAGGCTCACGAGGAGGAGATCGCCCGCTACGCCTACGAACGGCTCGAAGCCGAGGAGGACGTCGAAATCTACGGTCCCGAACCCGGCCCCGACCGCGGCGGCCTCGTCAGCTTCAACCTCGAGGGCGTCCACGCCCACGACCTCACCTCGATCATGAACGATCACACGATCGCCGTCCGCGCCGGCGACCACTGTACGCAGCCGCTTCACGACAGACTCGGCGTTCCCGCGTCGACTCGAGCGTCGTTTTACGTCTACAACACGCGAGAGGAGGTCGACAAGCTGGTCGACGCCCTCGAGGACGCCCGCCAGCTGTTCGCGTAGAGACGGCGGGCAGGGACGGGACGTTTTTGGTCCAGATTTTTCGCGAGCGGTGAGTGAGCGCCGCGAACGAACGCGAGCGAAAAAGGTGGTCTCGCGACACGCGAGAGGAGGTCGACAAGCTGGTCGACGCCCTCGAGGACGCCCGCCAGCTGTTCGCGTAGAGACGGCGAGCAGGGACGGGACGTTTTTGGTCCAGATTTTTCGCGAGCGGTGAGTGAGCGCCGCGGGTGTCACGGAACGGGCCCGAGCCACGCCGATCTCGAGTGCCACCGTCCCATCGGAGTTTCACAACTCGAGTTGCAATAGTCACGTATTTATTGTGGTGCTGGCCACGGTACTGGTATGTCTACAGCACGGATCTGTTTCGTCGCGTTGCTCGTCGCGGCCGTCGCGGTGAGTCCGGTCGCTGCCGTCGCCGACGCTGGCGGAGCGTCGCTGCACTCGAGCGTCACGGCCGACGCGTCGGCGGAGTGTTCGTTCCCGATCACCGAGACCGACGACACGGGAGCCGAGATCACGCTCGAGGAAGAACCCGAGACGGTCGTTACGCTGAATCCGAGCGCCGCCCAGACGATGTGGGAGATCGGTGCCGAGGAGAACGTGATCGGCACGACCAAACACGCAGAGAACCTCGAGGGAGCCGAGGAGCGGACGAACATCTCGACCGACGCCGAGACGATCGAGCCGGAGATCGTCGTCGACCTCGATCCGGACCTCGTGCTCGCGCCGAGTTCGAACTTCGTCTCCGAGGAGACGGTCGAGACGCTTCGGGAAGCCGGCGTGACCGTCTTTTACTTCCAGTCTGCGGAGTCGATCGACGAGGTCCGCGATCGAACGCTGCTCGTCGGCTCGCTCGTCGGCGAGTGCGACGGAGCCCAGGAGACCGTCGACTGGATGGACGAGGAACTCGCGATCGTCGAAGACGCGCTAGAGGGCGAAGAGCGACCCGACGTGCTGTACACGTTCTTCGGGTTCACCGCCGGCTCGGAGACGTTCGTCCACGACCTCATCGAAGCGGGCGGGGGAACGAACGTCGCGGCCGAAGCCGGCGTCGAGGAGTACCAGCAACTCAGCGAGGAGACCGTCGTCGACGCCGATCCGGAGTGGATCGTCCTCAACACGAACTCGCCCGACGTTCCCGACGGTGCAGCCTACGAGTCCACGACCGCCGTCGAGAACGATCAGGTGCTCGTGGTCGAAGTCAACCACCTGAACCGACCCGGACCGCGGGTGATCCACGCCATCACGGAGTTCGCCGAGACGTTCCACCCCGAGGCGTACGCCGCCGCAACCGCCGACGCAGTGGACGACGATGCGGACGAGACGGCGGAGGTGAGCGACGACGCAGATGGAGCCACGGCCGACGACGGAGCCGACGATCCGTCCGGCACCGACGGAACCGACGACGCCGACGACCAGCCCGGCTTCGGCGTCGCGGCCGCCCTCGTCGCGATCGTCGCGGCGCTCGCCGTGGTCGGCTCGAGTCGGTACCGTCATACTCGTCGGTAAACACGTTCCGGTATGAACGTCGTCTCCACCTCGCCGTCGTCGACGGAGATCCTGTACGAACTCGGCGTGGAACCGGTCGCGGTTTCACACGCCTGCGACCACCCGCCGGCGGCTGCGGAGTTACCGGCGATCGACGTCTCGAAGGTCGACGCGACCGCAAGCGCCGATCGACACGAACAGGTTCGCGCCGCGACGGCCAACGGTCACCTCTACCGGATGGACGGCGCGAGAATCGACGCCCTCGAGCCGGACCTGATCGTCACGCAGGGCGTCTGTGGCGTCTGTGCGGTCGACGACGTACTCGTCGAGGAGACGCTCGCGGACCTCGAAGCCGATCCCGACGTGCTCGCCCTGCAGGCGAATCGTCTCGCGGACGTCCTCGAGTGCGTCGAGGACGTCGGGCGAGCGACCGGGACCGAAGAGCGAGCCGCGGCGCTGGTCGACGACCTCCGCGAGCGGATCGCCGCCGTCGAGGAGCGCGTTCCCGACGAGCCCCGCCCGCGGACGGCGGTTCTCGAGTGGATGGACCCGATTCGACCCGCCGGAAGCTGGGTGCCGGACGTCGTCGACGCGGCCGGCGGGGAGTACGGCATCGGCGAGCCCGGCGAGCGGTCCCGGCCCCTCGAGTGGGACGCGTTCCTCGAGTACGACCCCGAGGTGCTGGTCGTCGCTCCCTGCGGGTTCGACGCCGATCGGACGCTCGAGCAGTTTCACGAACTGTCGGATCGCCCCGGCTGGGACGAGATCGCGGCGGTCCGCGACGACCGGGTGTTCGTCCTCGACGGCAGCGCCTACCTGACCCGGTGGACGCCGCGGCTGGTCGACGCCGTCGAGCGCCTCGCGGCGCTGTGCCATCCACAGGCGTTCGAACTGCCGGCGGACGTCGTTCGTCCGTAGCCACCTGCCGGTCGGAGCGTGCCTCGAGACGGGAGGCGAAGCGGTGTGCTTATTCTTTCATCGAGAGAACGCGGCAATCATGCTCGAGACGGTTCGCAGCCGCGCCCGGCCGTACTTCGCCGACGCCTCGCCCGCCCACGACTGGAACCACGTCGAGCGGGTCGAAGCGCTTTCGGAGACGCTCCTCGAGCGCAATCCCGAATCGGCGGACGAGCGCGTCGTGACGCTCGCCGTCTTCCTCCACGACGTCGGACGGGCGCGCGAGGACCGCGGCGAGATCGACGACCACGCCCACTGGGGCGCGCTCGAGGCGGAACGCATCCTCGCGGACGTCGGTGCGGAGGCGGAGACCATCGAGCGCGTCCGACACTGCGTTCGATCCCACCGGTACTCGAACGACGTCGAGCCGAAGACGCTCGAGGCAAAGCTCCTCAGCGACGCGGACAACCTCGACGCGCTCGGCGCGGTTGGAGTCGCTCGGGTGTTCTCCTACGGAGGCGAGAACGGGAACGCGATCCACGATCCGTCGGTTTCGCCGGCTGCGGACGAGTCGCCGGCCGAACAGACCGGGTACGAACACCTCCACGAGAAGATCCTCGCCCTCCCCGAGCGGATGTACACCGATCCCGGCCGGGAACTCGCACACGAGCGGACGCGGTTCGTCCGCGAGTTCGCGGATCGACTCGAGTCGGAAATCGCGGGCGAACGGTGAGCGAAGCGACGGCGCAGGTGCGAGCGGGGACGCGCAATGGAAACGCGAAAATTACACCGCGTGCGAACCGAACGGCGAGTGTCCTCGCCCGATCAACTGGATCGTCCGGCGGACACTGCGGGATAGTTACGAAAGCCGTTCGTGAAAAAGAAATAAGTGGTGGATCGAAGTAGGTCGAATGGTGCTTGGTATCATTGAACAATATTGAGCGCCACGTACCGTTCTCCACGAAGAACGGGGGAGAGAAGCATGACATCAGAGCAAGCACACCAGGAGATCGAGGAGTATCTCGGACAGGTACCGAGCTGGATGGAGACCATCGCGGAGCCGGCGAGCGACCACAGCTGGGGGCTCTTTCGAGATCTCGTCCTCGGAGAGACCGAACTGTCCCAGCGGGAGAAAGGGCTCGTCGGACTCGGCGTCGCCGCTGCGATCGGCTGTCCCTACTGCACCTACTTCCACAAGCAAGAAGCGCGGCTGGCCGACGCGTCCGACGCGGAACTCGAGGAGACGATCAACGTCGCGAGCAACACGCGGTACTTCTCGACGATACTGCACGGAAACGAGGTCGACCACGACGAGTTCGTCGCCGAAACGGACGAAATCGTCGACTACATCCAACAACAGGAGGCCGCACCGGCGGACGACTGAGACGGATTGCTGTACCGATGTACCGGCGCACCTGCGAACCGGGCGGCGGGTGCGCCGGTACTGACTTACAGTAAACCGTATGAGACGGTCCATCGTGCCGATTTATCGGCGGGACCGCGGACTGACCGCGGTCCCACCGGCAATGACGTCCGATACCGTGTGAACGCGTGCGCGGAACGCTTATTTTCGTATTAGGGACGGACTCGAGCGCGCCGAACGCGGACCGGGCCGTGAACCCGCTCGGGTGGAGGCGCGGGCGCACCGATCGCGCGTTCGAGGTCCTCGAGCAGCGTCCGCTGACCGCCTTCCTTCAACCGACACCAGTAATTATATTATCACTCAGTTCGATCGTCACGATGGAAGGCACTCGCCCCAGAACCGGACGCGGGGGCATGCGTATCGAAATGCCCCGGGTGGTCAGAGCACCCGAGGCGGGTGGCTTCCAAACGCTTACGTTCGGTTGCCATGCTTTCGTTACTGCCACCGAGACAAAAAGGTCTCGCACGACGACTCGGTATCGCCAGCGAACAGCCCGCGGCTTCGGACACCGGCCCCTCCGCGGCGGTTCGGGAGAATCGCTCTCCCATCGACCAGCGGGTGCGGAGTCGACGACCGCGGCGTCTGCGCCGTCGCCGTCGACTGGCCCGAAACGGGCTCGGAGGCCGCTCCCGATGAGTACCAGCCACGGGGCCGCCGACGCGGGGAGCGCCGACGGTTCCGAACTCGTCTGCGATCGGTGCGACGATCCCGTACCGCCCGATCGGGTGATCCGGCTCTCGAGCGAGCCCTGTTCGGAACTCGCCGATCGGTACGCGGCCGTCACCCGACCGCACTGTCCCGACTGCGTCGCCGCCGTTGGCATGCTCGCGTTCGCAGCCGAAACTCGAGCGCACGCACCGGTGGAGTCGGGATAACGGCCACTCTCGAACGGTTCGCGTCCGAGTGAGCGACGCGGTTGGACGCGGACGGTGCGGACCAGCGGTGAGTGGACGCGCGATCCGGTCGACCCTCGCGAGCGCCTCGAGTGGCGTGTCGAACGCGGTTCGAACGCAACGCTGTGGCGGGTGCCCGTGGCGTCGCGCTCGCCGTCCACCGACGTCGCGTCAGTACACCGGAACGACGAGGACGTTCTCCGCGCGCAATCTCGTCAGGGGATCGGAGAACAGACTCCCGAAGCCGGCCCCCCAGTCCACCGCGGCGTCGATGACGACGCAGTCGCCGTCGACGTTCCGGGTGTACTCGACGATTTCGTCGATCGGTCGGCCGATGCGGCCCACCGCCCGGTACTCCTCGAGGACGGGCTCCGCGATCCGTTCCGCCCGCCGTTCGCAGGTTTTTCGAACCGTTTCGATGCCCGTCGGAACTCCGAGCCGCTCGCTCAAAACGACCTCCAGGTTCGCGTACCACCCCAGACCTTGCACGTACAGGACGTGAACGGCCGTCTCGAGGTCGTCCGCCCGTCGCGCTGCTTCGACGACCACGCTGTCCGGCCTGGTCGTTCCGCTCACGACGGCGACGACGACCATGTCAGTCACTCACGGGTCTCGTGGACTTTTGTCTTCCACTTACTCCTACCGGCGTGACGTGACGATTCCAGCACGGTTAACGCACCGTCCGTGCCGGGTGGGAACGGTCCCGTCACCAATCCGATTCAGAGGGACGGTGGAGCTGTCAGTCCGTTGTCGAGATATCCAAAACAGGCGACGATTTATACCTACTTTACTAGGATTTAGACGAGTTTTTCCCAATTTGTCGGGTTTTGAGAATCTTTTTGTAGCATAGATCGAACCACCCACTCATGCAAGCCAATTTCCACACGGATACCGCTCGCCTGATAACGGACATTCGGTACGAGTTCGACGTCGACCGCTTCATCGAAACGGGAACGAACGTCGGAGAGACGGCCGAGTGGGCGAGCGAATACTTCGATCGGGTCACGACGATCGAGATGGACGACGAACTGCACGCGCGGGCGACGAACGAGAGGGGACACCTCGACAATATCGAGTTCGTCAAGGGGAAATCTCAGGACGAACTGCCGAAAATCGTCCAGGAGCTGGAGGACTCAGCCGTCTTTCACCTCGACGCCCACTGCGGCGGAAAGTGGTTGGAGTCGGCGGGTGATACGTCGGCCAACGCCGAGTTCACGGAGTGTCCGGTGCTGGAGGAACTGGAAGCGTTGTCGCTGTCCGACCACGACCATTTCGTCTTCATCGACGACGCCCGAGTGTTCACCTCTCCGCGACGGGAACCGTTCGACATGGACGACTGGCCGGGCATCCAGGAGATCATCCACGCCGTCGAAGAGGTCAACGAGGACTACCACGTCCTGATCTACGTGGACGAGATAATCGTCGTCCCACCGTTCGCCACCGAGTTCGTCCGCGAACGCATCAGGACGTACAAGACGGAAAACCGGGACAAATCGAACCGGTTCAAGCGATACGTGATGAACAAAGTGTGGCAACACGCGAGCCTCTCCGGTCCGGTTCAAGACGTCTAAACGACTGGAACGAGGACCCTGTTCGTCCTCGACCGATATTCTCGGAACGAGAACGGTCGCCTTCTACCGGGACGTCAGTTGACGGACTCGAGGCACAGCCTCGAGCACCTCCGTGACTTCCGTCCGGGAGAGCGCTCTCGTTGTCCAGGCGAGCAAAAAGAGCGTCGTCAACCCAACCAGCGTCACGACGACGATCGAGAGCACGTTCGACTCGACGAACCGATCGATCAGCCAGAGAATCGGAAGCGGCCCGAGACAGGAGACGATCACCCGGCCGAGCCGAACGTTTCTGAGCGGATCGAAGCCCAGCCGTTTCGCCGCCCAGACGTGGAACAACAGCATCGATCCGTATCCGATGCTGGTCGCGACCGCCGCCCCGGCGACGCCGTACCGCGGAATCAACGCGAGATTCAAAAGCACGTTTAGTATCGCAGCGGCCCCGGTTCCGTAGATCAGTACCCGCATGTTCCCGTGGCCCTGTCCGATCGCGTATATCGGACGAGCGACTGCGAATCCGACGACACCCGGTAACAGCAACAGCATCGGTACGTACGACGCGGTGAACTCGCCGCCGAAGTAGATCGGCAAAAACGAGTCACCGACGATCGCGAGCACGACGCCGACGCCGCCGGTGAGCAACAACGTGTACCGCGTAATGTTGCTCGCCATCTCCGTTATCTCTGCGGTCCGGCCTTCGGCCCACAATTGTGAGGCGGAGTGGAGCAGGACGATCTGTAAGGCGAGCGGTACGAACCACAGGAATTCCGCAACGACGAGCGATGCGTTGTAAAATCCCACTCGTTCGCTCGCCACGAACGGCTGCAACAAGAGAATATCGGCGATGTAGAGCGATTTGGTTAGTAGCACGAACACGACGTTCAGCAACCCGTACCGGAACATGGGGGAGTGAAAGAGTTCTACCGGATTCGGGACGAGCGATCGTATTCCGCGGAGGCGAACGCTCGTGTGACGTTTCAGGGCCGCGTAGCCGATGACCACGATCAGAAACGTCGACGCCGCGTGTCCGATCAGTACGCCCGAAACGTGGAATCCGATCACGGCGAGAGGAAGCCCGATGATCGGGAAGAACACCCTGTTGAGAACGTACATCGTCTCCGAGTACTCCTCCAGTTTGAACCCCATCAACGAACTTCGAACGAGGTGGTAAAAGGCGTGGAAGAACACCATCACGGCGACGATGTACAGGTAGTTGCGCAAGCGGTACTCCAGCAGTACGGTGCCGATCGCGGCGTACGTAAACAGTACCAGTCCAAGCGCGATCGCCGCACCGGACAAAAACGAAATCGTGACATAAAAGGAGAACACCGCCGCTTTGTCCTCGCGATCCGGATACTCCGCGATGTACTTTCGCGCACCTTCGTACACGCCGCCGCCAGCGAGCGTACGTAGCGCGCTGTAGACCGCCATCGCAAACGCGTAATCACCGTAGCCGCCGCTTCCCAGCACGCGGACGACGAGTGGAGTGGTGAGTACCGTCAACACGCCAGCGCCCACGCGACCGGTGAAGATGTAAAAGAAGCCGTGAGTCAGTCGTTTTTTGATGTCCATGGTCCGATGAGTTACCCGATCGAAGCGGACGTCGGGCCGTCGCGATTGCCCGGTGAATCCAGCGTGTTTGCAACCGTCCGAGCAGTGCGCAACATCTTATGCGACCACCACGCTCGCCAGTCCGACTGCGAGGACGACCGCGACGATTCCGAGACAGAGCAACGCGTAGTTTGCGACCGGATTGGCGGCCGGCGTCACGGAAAGGGAGTATCGGTTACCGGTGAGAAACGGGTCGACTCCCATGGGCGTAAGCGCATCGACGACGATGTGCGACGCGATGGCGGTCGTTCCGATGACGAACCCCAGCGATCCGAGTACGAACGGGACGCCGAAGTTAGTTCGTACACCTGCGACCACCCCGGCCAGACCGAGTATGCCGCCGACCAGCACAGCGAAATGGACCGTGTGCGTCACGCCGCGGTGGGCGATTCGCGCGGTCTTCATATCGGCGTCGGGGAGAACCGAAAGTACGACCGCGACGACTCCGCCGATCGCCGCCAACTCGAGTGAGAGAAGGACCGCAACGACGAATCCGACCGGCGCGTACGCCACGAGCGCTGCGCCGTAGTGGCCCGTCTGCTGCATTAGTATCGATTCGCGGGTGTGACGGTACCAATCTATCGGTCCGTCGAGCGTCGACGAGCCTCACGATCGCAGCTCGTGAGTTCGCCTTCGACGGGGTTACGAGCCGCCCGTCGAGACGTCTCGAGCGAATACGACGGCCGTACGAACAGCGCCGAGACGGTCGGGTTCGACTCCGTTTTCCACCGTCGCGTCTCGAGGCGGTCTTGATGCGCTGGAAGCGATACACGGGCCGCGAGCGACGGTCTCTGGAGCGATAAAACGAGCCGCCTACGGGACGTCCACCGCGGGTCGTGCGCCTGCTCATCACAGAACGGACTGAGAGAGTGCGAACGCCGAAATCTCGAACGGGCGTCCGAGCGTTCCGCAAAGGGCTTTTAGGACTCGCTCGTCTACGAACGGGTGCCGAGGTGAGAACGAATGTACGAGAAAACCATCGGCCGACCCGAACGGGATCCGTTCGACGTCCTGGTCGACGTTCTCGCCGCGGTGGACCGGTACGACTTCGTACTCGGCGTCGTTCCGGTCGCGTTCGCGGTTGCACTGGTCGCGTCGAACGTGACGGGCCTGTCGACGACGGGGGCGGTACTCGCGGCGTCGGTCGTCGGCGCGCTCGCGATCGTCGACGCCTGCTACCTCAATCCGCCGATCGACCAGGATTCGACGTAGCAACACGCCGTCGATTCGTCCTCGACGGTGAACCGACCACCAACCGTTCGGACGCGGCTGCGCTCGTGTCTCGTCGAAGTTCGTTCGAAAGCCGACCGTACTCGCCGTTCCTGACCGACCGCCTCCCGCTAGATCGAGCGAGCGACGAAACCGCCTCGAGACGATACTTTAAACCGCGGGACGAGCCAAATGGGCGTGATGAACGTCGAGGAGCTGTCGCGGCTCCCGCCCGGCGCGATCGAACACTTCCAGCGGGAGGGGATCGAAAAGCTGTACCCGCCCCAGGCCGAGGCGGTCGAGGCCGGCGCGACCGACGGGGAGAGCCTCGTCGCGGCCGTCCCGACCGCGAGCGGCAAGACGATGATCGCCGCGCTCGCGATGCTGTCGGCGGTCGAACGCGGCGGGAAGGCGCTGTACATCGTGCCGCTTCGGGCGCTCGCCAGCGAGAAAAAGGCCGAGTTCGACGCCTACGAGTCGTTCGGCGTGACGACGGGCGTCGCGACCGGCAACTACGAGTCGACCAGCGACTGGCTCGCCACGAAGGATCTGATCGTCGCCACGAGCGAGAAGGTCGACTCGCTCGTGCGAAACGGCGCGGACTGGCTCTCGGATCTCACCTGCGTCGTCAGCGACGAGGTCCACCTCATCGACGATCGGAATCGGGGGCCGACGCTCGAGGTGACGCTCGCGAAGCTGCGACGGCTCACCCCGCGGCTGCAGGTCGTCGCGCTCTCGGCGACCGTCGGCAACGCGAACGAGATCGCCGACTGGCTCGACGCCGCGCTCGTCGAGACGGACTGGCGGCCGATCGACCTCCGGATGGGCGTCCACTACGGCAACGCGCTCAACTTCGACGACGGCACGACGCGCGAGGTGGCGGTACAGGGGAGCGAGAGACAGGAAGCCGCGCTCGTCCGCGACATCCTACGGGAGGGCGGTTCCTCGCTCGTGTTCGTCAACTCCCGTCGGAACGCCGAGGCCGCCGCCCGCAGACTCGGCGGCGTCGCCGAACCCGAACTCGCCGACGAGGAGCGAACGGAGCTGACGGAGCTGGCGGCGGAGATCCGCGACGACAGCGACACCGAAACGAGTCGCGATCTCGCCGACTGCGTCGAGCGCGGGTCGGCGTTTCACCACGCCGGCCTCTCGAGCACCCAGCGGAGCCTCGTCGAGGACGCCTTCCGCGACCGACTGTTGAAGGTGATCTCGGCGACGCCGACGCTCGCTGCGGGCGTCAACACGCCCGCCCGACGCGTCGTCGTCCGCGACTGGCGACGCTTCGACCCCAGCGCCGGCGGGATGGCCCCGCTCGACGTGCTCGAGGTCCACCAGATGATGGGGCGGGCGGGTCGACCGGGACTCGATCCCTACGGCGAGGCCGTCCTGCTCGCGTCGAGCCACGACGAGAGCCAGGAGCTGTTCGACCGCTACGTCTGGGCCGACCCGGAGCCCGTCCGCTCGAAGCTCGCGGCCGAGCCCGCCCTGCGGACGCACGTCCTCGCGACGATCGCCTCCGGGTTCGCCCGGACCCGCGAGGGACTGCTCGAGTTCCTCGAGGCGACGCTGTACGCGAGCCAATCGAGCGAGCCCGGGCGACTCGAGGCGGTGACCGACGACGTGCTCGCCTACCTCGAACGCAACGACTTCGTCGAGCGCTCGGGCGGTGGAGGGGCGGACGAACCCGACGCGGACGCGTTCACCTCCGCCGCCGACCTCGCCGAGCGCGGGGACGCCGAGGTGGAACTCGAGGCCACCAGCCTCGGTCACACCGTCTCCCGACTCTACCTCGACCCGATGAGCGCCGCCGAAATCGTCCACGGCCTCGAGAGCGCCGACGAGCGGTCGACCGCGCTCGGGCTCTACCAGCTCGTCTCCCGAACACCGGACATGTACGAACTCTACCTCCGTTCGGGCGAAGACGAGAAATTCGGCGAGCTGTACTACGAACGCGAAACCGAACTGCTCGGGGACGCCCCGAGCGAGTTCGAGGAGAACCGCTTCGAGGACTGGCTCGCGGCCCTGAAGACGGGCAGGTTGCTCGAGGACTGGGCCGACGAGGTCGACGAGGAGCGGATCACCGAGCGCTACAAGATCGGTCCCGGCGACCTCCGCGGGAAGGTCGACACCGCGGAGTGGTTGCTCGGCGCTGCGGAGTCGTTGGCTCGCGAGATCGACAGCGAGTGGACCGTCGCGGTTCGCGAGGCGCGCGTCCGCGTCGAGCACGGCGTCGGCGAGGAGCTGCTCGAGCTGGTCTCGGTCGGCGGCGTCGGCCGCAAGCGCGCCCGCCGACTCTACGAGGCGGGCATCGAGGAGCCCGCGGACCTCCGGACGGCGGACAAAGGCGTCGTTCTCCGGGTTCTCAAGGGGAAGAAGACCGCCGAGACGATCCTCGAGAACGCGGGACGGAAGGATCCGTCGATGGACGGCGTCGAGCCGACGGGTGAGGCGGCCGGCGGGACGGACGGTGGTTCCGGCGACGGCGGGACCGGGGCGGCCGGAACGACGGGCGAGGACGCGGCGGCGACCGACGATCAGTCCAGCCTGGGTGACTTCTCGTGAAACTGCTCGAGTGCCGGCTGTCGGTCGACGACCTCGACGCGTTCGTCTCGCGGCTGGGCGAGATCGGCGACGGTCACGGCGTGACGGTCCAAGCGTTCGACACCCGGTACGTCGCCGATCGCCGTCATCTCGAGCGCGCGGTCGAACTGGCCGACCGGTCGATCGAGCGAGGGGAGAACGTGGCTCGCGACCGAGCCGTCGAGATCCTGCTGTACGCCGCCGGGCGGCGACAGATCGACCGGGCGCTCGAGATGGGCGTCGGCGAGGGCGAGAACCGGGCCGCGATCCTGATCGACGCCGAACCGGGGCGCGACGACGGGAACGACGACCGCGAAGCGGCTGCGCTCGAGGAGGTGGCGGAACTCGAGGCGGTCGCTTCGCGGGAGTCGACGCTCCCGGAGTCGGACGAGGAGACGCTGTGTGACTTCTTCGAGGTCACCGACGCCGAGCGGGCGGCGACCGACGCCCCGCTGTCGGCGCTGGTCCGCGAGCGGGTGGCGCTGCTCGAAGTCGAGAAGTGACCGACTCGTTCGACGGGCCTCTCCCTCGAGGACAGAGCGGAAGCGATCCGCGATCGAACGCGTCTCGCGCTCGAGCGGAGATCACCCCGGCAACAGGACGTTGATCCCCGCGACGACGAGCCCCGCGAGTCCCATCCGGACGGCGGCGACGTACCAGCGTTGGCGCGAGATCGACGCGAGGTAGACGCCGAACGTCGAGAGGATCAGGATACCGACGACGATCGAGGCGATCACCGCCTCGAGCATCGTGAAGACGATCCCCTCGAGCGCCAGCGGGACGAGCGTGAGCGTGATCGCCAGCAGCGGTCCGGACGCGCTCGCGACGGCGTGGACGATCTGGGCGGCCCGGCCCTCGCGCTGGACTCTCGTGTCCTCGAGTTCGGTGAGCATCGCCCGCTCGAGGCGGTGGCGCTCGGCCCGCGCTTCCGCGCGTTCGATCTCCCAGACGCTCCAGACCCCCGACGTGCCGAGGCCGACGGCCGCGCCGACGCCGATCGCGACCGCGGTGAGGCCGTCGTCGATGCCCGAGAGGTAGGCGCCGACGACGACACCGATGCTGGTGAGCGTGCCGTCGAAGCCGTTGGCGATGAAGTACCGCCGGGAGATCGAACGGACGTCTTCCTTCTCGAGGACCCGCCGGAGACGAGCGATGCGTGCACGCATCGTCAGAGCCAGGGATCGTCAACGGCGCGCGAGCCGCAGGCGACCTGATCGATCGAGTGGATCGACGCGCTCAGATCCTCGATCTCGGCGCGTATCGACTCGAGGTCGAGGTCGTCCCCCTCGATGGTCACGCGGAGCGTCTTGACTGTCTCGTCGACCTCGACGACGGTCGCGGTGGTCGCGTCGACGTCCTCGAGGTCGCCCAGTTGGGTCGCAAAGGAGACGACGCCCGGGTCGTGCGGTTTCAGTACGTCGAGTACGAGCCGGGTGACGGGTGCCATGCGCGGTCGAACGACCGGGAAACGGAAAGGGTTAGGGTTGCCGACAACCCGAACTTCGAGGTCGCGGCCGTCCGCTCACCCCGTGCGGCACGCTCTTGTACGATCCCGTGATAGGCGGGGTATGGCGACCCTCGAGGAACCGATCGAGATCGGCGGCGTCCGGATTCCGAACCGACTCTATCGGGCACCGCTGCTCGAGTGCGCCGGCAACGGGCCGGACGCGGTCGAGACGCTGATCGACGACCTCGAGCCCGCCGCGGCCTCCGGCGTGGGGCTGATCTTTCAGGGAGCGACGATCGTCCGCGCCGACGGCGGCTGTGCGGCACCGGGGATGACGCGCGTCCACGACCCGGCGTTCGTCTCGCGGCTCTCCCGACTCACCGACCGAATTCACGACCACGGCGGCCGGATCTTCGTCCAGCTCGAACACGGCGGGCTCCGGAGCATGGAAACCTGGCACGCCGAACACCGCCGCGAGAATCCGGACCTCGAGCAACTCGCCGTCTCGAGGCCGCCGTGGCAGCTGCGGGTTCTGGACCGGATCGGGGCGCTCTCGTACGATCCGCACGTCCTCTCGACCGACGAGGTGTACGACCTCGCCGCCGATTTCGGCCGCTCGGCGGCGTACGCGGTCGAGGCGGGCTACGACGGCGTTCACCTCTCGGGGGCGAACATGGGGATCGTCCAGCAGTTCTGCTCGCCGTTTTACAACCGGCGCGACGACGAGTTCGGCGGCTCGCCCGAGGCGCGCCTCGAGTTTCTCGCGCTCGTCCACGACGAGATCCGCGACCGGGCGGGCGACGTCGCGCTGACGACCAAGGTGCCGGCCGAGACGCCGGCACCGCCCCCGCCGCTCGTGAATCGAACGCTCTCGCTCGAGGACGGCGTCGAGATGGCGCGTCGGCTCGAGCGGATCGGCTACGACGCGGTCGTCCCGGTTCTGGCGTCGGTGGTCTGGGACATGAGCATCGTCCGCGGCGAGTATCCCGACCGGGCCTGGGAGAACGAAGCGCTTCGCGAGGGGTACGACGCCGCCTTCGGCGGACCGCTGCGGCGGCGGCTGGTCGCGCTCGGCAACCGCCTCGAGTCGGTCGCGTACGACTTCGAGCCGGCGTGGAACCAGGAGTTCTGTCGGCGGGTCCGCGAGCGCGTCTCGATCCCCGTCCTCGCGGAGGGCGGCGTCCGCGAGCGCGAGACGATCGATCGACTGCTCGATCCGAACGAAACCGACGGAGCGAACGCTTCCGGCCCCGCCTGCGACATGGTCGGGATGGCCCGGCCGTTCTACGCCGAACCCAGACTGGGTGCGCGACTGCTCGAGCCGGAAGAGCCCGACGCACGCGTCATCTGCGAGAGCTGTAACAACTGCACCGTCCCGCAGGTGACCGGCGCGCCGGGCATCTGTCGAACGCCGGGCGTCCTGCGCCGACGCGGCGAACTCGAGCGGAAGGGGGCGTACGACCGAGGGTGAGCGTTACCTGACGGAAGTCAGGCCGAGATGACGTCGCTCGTCGCCTCCGCGAGGGTCATCTCTCGCGTGTACGACGGCGCGTCGACCTCGAGCACCGTATCGTCGTCGACGTCGGTGAAATGAAGCGTCAGTTCGTAACTTCCGTCCGACTCGACCGCGCTCATCTCGCTTTGATCGCTCTCGAGCGTTCGCACGGTGACGAACTCGCCGGCGTAGGCGGGATCTGACCGACCGCGGACGGTGTACGCGGTGAGACTCTGTGTCGCTTCGCTCCCCTCGATTCGGTATCCCGATTCGAACCAGGCCTGAAGGCCCTCGTCGAGCGCGTAGACGTTCTCGTATCCGTCCGCGATCAACGTCGCCGCCCGCTGGCCGGCGAGCGTGTGCGGACAGACGCAGTAGGTGACGACCCGGTCTTCCTCCGGCCAGGTGGCGACCGGATCGTTCGAAACGCCGTCCGGCGCGCTACTCAGGACGGCACCGGTGATTCGAACCGCGTCGTACTGGTCGCGGCCCCGCGTGTCGACCATCCGCGCCTCCTGGCGCTGGTACCAGTAGTGGACGTCCTCAAGCGGCGCGAGCGGGACGTCGATTCCGCCGAACGACTTCGTTTCGTACTCGTCCGTGTCGATCGACCGCTCTTCGGGGACTTCCTCCGGCTCTGGACCGTAGCCGTCGGTACTGTTGTTCCCGCCGAGACAGCCGGCGACGGCCGTCACCGTGGCGGCCATTCCCGCGATGAGATACTGCCGTCGATTCATTGGGTGCGAGTAGGAACGGCGTGCAAATAGGGATTCTGGTGGCGGTGATCGAGCGAGCCGACCCCTTCGTTTCAGGTGGAAACCGATAGGCGGGGCTGGGGAGTGCGCTCGAGTCGAAGAAGTAGTCCATGCTGGATTCGAACCAGCGTCGTCAGCCCCAGAAGCTGACAGGATTGGCCACTACCCTAATGGACTTGACACGATCGGTCGGCGTGTAACTCCGACGTATCAGTCTGTAGTTGATCGCAGTATTAGAGTGTTGCGAACTCGGTCGAAAAACAGTCTATAGTACCGACTGCAACGATTTGCATACTGATCGGCGATCTCTCTGGTGATCAGATGTGGATGATGCACAGTGGGCACAGTGGCTACTGTAACAGGAGGAACACGATAACGTCCCATCGCGTCACTTGACTACACTGTCCACCGATCAATCGGCACTCTCGGAATCCAACTCCCGCTGAGCGTGAAGTAACATCCCTTTCCATGTCAGCCCGTGGTGCTCTTTCGTCTCTTTCAGGCTTTCGTACTGCGATTCGTCGTCGAACTCTATCTTGACGTACTTCATACATGGTGTTACACTAAAGTTACGTTTAAGTGTGGTGGTGTTGTAGTGATTGGTGTGTCCAAGACGGTGACGAAAACGCTTCAGGCCACGCTCGCCACGCCCACAGCAGGCAAAGAGCAACGCCTACAGCGGCTCTTGGACACCTACCGCGAAGCACTCCACGACGCCTTCGATGCTGAAGCAGGCACGATGTCTGCCGTCAACGACATTGTGACGCCCTACGACCTGCCGTATCAGGCCAAAGACGCGCTCAAGTCCTACGTCCCGAAGCTTCGAGATACGTACAACGCTCGTGAGATTGATGACGAGCACCCGCTTCGACTCGTCAACCGAGCCGCGAAGTTCGACTACTCTGATGAGCGCGAATACGGCTTTGTCTGGCAGACCCCGCAACCCGGCCGAGGGACGAACTTCTGGATTCCACTTCGAATCAACCCCGAACAGGAATCACTCTGGTTCGACCTGCTGAACGACGACGCGAAAGCGGGCGAGCTCCGCTTGCAGCGTCACCGAACGTCGTGGGAGTTACATGTCACTGTCGAGTTTTCCGTCGGCGAACCAACCGAACCGGACGATCCGACGTACATCGGGTTTGACGTAGGTGAGAGCGCGCTGATCACGGGCTGTGCCCTCAAGCGCGACGTACCACGGAAACCGATGCTCGAAAGTGGCAGTCGAGCTCGACACCTCCGCAAAGAGATGTTCACGACGCTCCGGCGGCTCCAAGAGCGTGACGCCGCCGACTGGCGTGTGGACGAACGTTTCGACCACTACCAGAACGCACTGACGGATATCGTTGAGAAGGTGTCCCGGCGTGCTATCGAATATGTCGGGTCTTTCGAGGACCCGGTAATCGTACTCGAAGACTTGTCGTACATCCGCGAACAACTCGACTACGGCAAGTTCATGAACCGACGCTTACACGCGTGGGCGTTTGGCCGTCTTCAGGGCCGAATCGAAGACAAGGCCTCCGAAGCAGGGATTCGCGTCGAGTACGTCAACGCGGCGTACACCTCGCAGACGTGCCACGCGTGCGGCCACCTCGGTCACCGTGAGTCGCAAGCCGAGTTCACGTGTACGAACGACGACTGCCACGTAACAGAGTTCCAAGCAGATATCAACGCGGCCGCAAATATCGCCGGTCGCGTAGATCCGTGGGGAGAGAGCGTTCCTTGGGAACCGGAACGCAATGACTCGCCTCGGAACGGGAGCGCCGGTGACAGCGCCACAGTCCACCGCGAGACGAGCGAGAAATCCTCGGAGATGACGCTCGCGGCGTACTCGGACTGAAACCTGCCAGATTGGATTCCCTTTGTAGGGAAGCCCCGCCGTTCACGGCGGGGAGGATGTCACTGTGAGCGTTAGGAACGCGGAGCATCGTGATGTTCCTTCCGATGGCAATTCGCACAGAGAACCAGACAGCGTTCGGTCTCGAGGGAAACCCGCTGTTTTGGCTTCGACTCCGAGACGAGTTCCGAGACGGTCGCCTCCTTGGTATCACCAGGGTGATGGAAATCTAAACACTCTGGATCCGATTCTGCACACCGGCGACAGCCCGCGTCACGTTTTCGGTCGTGAACCCATCGGCGTAGTTCGCGCTCCGGCGAGGAATAGTGAAGTCGTCGGTGGCAGTTGGCACACAGGACCTTGCAATTTTTGATCTCTTCACGAAGTGCATCTTTTCCGTAACCGAAGGTGACCATCCGGCTAACCGCCATTTCCTTCGTGTGTTCATCGGTATGGTGAAAGTCCAAACAGGCCGCGGCATCGACGCCACACCGTGAACAACCACGGTCGCGCTTTCGGTCGTTGAGCCACGACCGAAGTCGAGATCGACGCTGTAACGTTCGCTCACTGTTCCACTCGGTATTTCTGTAATGCCATCGTTGATCGACGGAGAGGGCCGTCCACGACGTACCCTGCGGAAGGTCGACATCGTCCGGTTTCGGACCGACGCGAGACCCCCTCGAGTAGCTGGTTTCCAGCCCCGCATTTTCTTTTGCAGCGTTCCATCCCCCGACTGTCCGGATGATCGTCGCGGACGCCGGCGTCAATCCCAGTTCCTCGTACTGTGCTTTCGTCGGCGACTCGCCGAGTTCGTCGGCCGCTCGCCGCAAGGCCTTGAGGCACTCGTCCTCGGTCGTCACGGCCGGGTTGGCCGCCCCATCGGATATAAACTCGAGGACGAATCGATATCCCTTTTCCCGCCTCTTGCCCACGTACGAATATGTACGTCGGACGATTCGTCGTCGTCGGCCCGGACGTCGGTGCCTACCGCGTCTCCTCGCGATCGTTTCCCAACCGCCAGATCGTCGCTCGAGACGACGCGCTCACCGTCGGCCCCACCGAGGACGCCCCGGAGACGGATAACCCGTACGTCTCGTACAACTGCCTGCGGGTGGTCGAGACGCCGACCGGCGAGACGGCCGCCTTCGGCAACGGCTCGCACGTCGATCCGATCGCGGAGAAACTCGAACTGGGTTACCCGGCCCGCGACGCGCTGGCGGAGAGCCTGCTCGCGCTGGATTACGAGAAAGACGACTACGACACGCCGCGTATCGCCGCGACGATCGGCGACGACGAGGCGCTGATCGGCACCGTCAGGAGGGACGCGTTGCTCGTCGAGACCGTCGACGAGCCGACGCTGGTCGCGACCTACGAGAAGAACGCACCGGAGTCGATCGACTTCGCGGCCGAGGCGGCCGGCGACGCGGCGAGCGACGCGTACGATCTCGAGTTCGAACACGCGGTCTGTGCGGCCGGCGTCGCCCGGACCGACGCCGGGTTCGAGACGGCGATCGAAAACGGCGACTGATCGCCGCGAGAGCCGCCGGATCAGGACGTCCGTCACGGTTCTGGAACCGACGAAGCGTCTGCCGTCCCCGGGCACGTCGGATCGGTGGACAATCTACATACCGCTCGAGCCGGTTAGTTTCGGCTATGAAAGTCGGGCTCATCTCGGACGTCCACGGGAATCTCGTGGCGCTCGAGGCCGTACTGGCGGACATGCCGCCGGTCGACGAACTGTGCTGTGCGGGCGACGTCGTCGGCTACAACCCCTGGCCGGGCGAGTGCGTCGACGAGCTTCGGGCCCGGGGCGTGCCGACGGTGATGGGGAACCACGACGCCGCGGTCGTCGGGGACGCACCGTTTCGGTTCAACGGGATGGCTCGAGCGGGCGTCGAACACGCCCGGGAGGAACTCACCGACGAGCAACGCCGGTGGCTCGCGTCCCTCCCGACCGAACGCCTCGAGTGCGACGGCAGGGTGAAGCTGGTCCACGGTCACCCCGACGATCCGGACCGCTACACGCGGTATACGTACCCGAAGGAGTTCTCGCCGCGGCTGCTCGCGGACGAGGACGTGCTGGTGCTCGGACACACCCACGTCCAGGGGGCCTCGCAGTACGCGGAGGGAATCGTAGTCAACCCGGGGAGCGTCGGTCAGCCGCGCGACGGCGATCCGCGGGCGGGGTACGCCGTCGTCGACCTCGAGGCGATGGCCGTCGAAACCCACCGCGTCGAGTACGACGTCGACGCGGTCCGGGAGGCGGTGAACGAAGCGGGACTGCCGGTACGGATCGGCCGACGGCTCGCGCGCGGGAAGTGAGCGAGACGGAAGTGCGCCGGGACGAATGTGAGACGGAAATGCGTGGAGCCGAGGGCGAGGAGGTGGACCGAGACGAGCCCTCGGCGGAAAACAACCGTTTTATGCGACCCGCGTCGGTACGCGACGATGGATGTTCGGACGGCTCCGCGAAGACACGCGAGCGATGTGCGAACGCGACCCCGCCGCGACGGGGTGTCTCGAGGTCGCGCTCTGTTATCCCGGCGTGCACGCGATCTGGGGACATCGGATCGCACACCGGCTCTGGAACAGGGGGTTTCGACTCGTCGCGCGGCTGTTCGCACACGTCGTGCGGCTGCTGACCGGCGTGGAAATCCACCCGGCGGCGCGGATCGGTCGTCGGGTGACCATCGACCACGGCATGGGCGTCGTCGTCGGCGAGACGGCCGAGGTCGGCGACGACGTTCACATGTACCACGGCGTCACCCTCGGCGGCGATACGAACGAGCGAGTCAAGCGTCATCCGACGATCGAAGACGGCGTCACGATCGGCGCGAACGCGACGCTGCTGGGAGCCATCACGGTCGGTGCGGACGCCGCCGTCGGCGCCGGATCGGTCGTCACCGACGACGTGGAGGCCGGGACGACCGTCGCGGGGGTTCCCGCACGACGCATCGACGGGCGAGAGTGACCCGGCGGACCGAGAGTTAGTGCTGGGCGTCGTCGACCGCGCCGTCGGCGCCCGGCGGCTGTCCTTCGCCGCGGACACCCTCGTCCGGATCGACGTCGTCCGACTCCACGTTTTCGGAGCCGTCCTCGATCGATTCGCCACCCGCCCCCTCGCTCGAGTCGTCGCCGGGATCGGAGACGTATCCCAGCTCGAGCCAGAGTTTGGCCGTACACTCCATTCGCTCCTCGTCGACCGCCGTCTCAGCTTCCCGTCGGTCGAGGTAGCCGTTACACCGGCCGTGTTGGACGACGTTCATCAGCGTCGCGGCGGAGCCGCACTCGGGACAGTCGAGGGTGTAGTTTCCCTCGTCGTCCTGGTGCCAGGCGTCGGGCGTGAGCTCGGTGTACGCGGCGTCCGGGTTTCGTTCGCTCATACCCGGACGGTAGACGGCGAGCCCGGTAAACGCGAGCCCGGAGTGCGCAACCCTCAGACGACGCTCGAGTCGTCGTCGTAGGCCGCGACGACGGTCGATCCCGGCGGCCGATCGTTCAACACCGCGGTGACCGTCGTCTCCTCGAGGTCGACGGTCGACTCGAGGGGAGTCCAGCGGCCGTCGGCGTCGACGACGACCGCGACGTCGGTCGGGCTCGCACCGGGCGGCAACCGCGACGGCGCGTACGCCAGTTCGATGCGGATCGCCTCGACCGCTTTCAGCCCGTCGAGACCGACCAGATCGACCGGCTCCGACAGCACGTCGACCGGCGGATCGGAGACGCTTCGTTCGAGGGCGACGTCGTCGGGGACGACGCCCGCGACCACGTCGAATCGAGCGCCGACGGGGTCGTGGGAAAACTCCGCGACGGTGCCGGAATCGTACCCGGGGATTGGCATATCCGAGGGAAAGCACTCGAGGGGCAAGGCGGTACACCGCGCAGTAGCCGGCCCTCCCGGTCGTCGAGGGGAACGATCGCGTCGGCCGAACCGGACGGCGAACGGCGGTCCAGCCGAGGACGGATCCGGTCTTCGACCGAGTACCGGAAGCGACAGTATTCTTGTGCGTCCGGTCGAAGGCGCGGACGAACGATGTCGCTCAAGACCGGAATCGTCGCGCTCGTCGCGGGCCTCGCGGCGTTTTTCGCCGTCGGAATGGGCGTGACCGCCGTCACCGTCCACTGGATCGACTTTCCGCTCGTGCTCGGGCTGATGGCCGGAACCGTAGCCGGGCTCGCCGTGACGATCGTGGCGACGATCGGCCTCGAGGAGGGCGTACCGCCACGCCAGCGCCGAACCGCCGGCGTGGTCGTGGGCTTCGGCGTCGGCTTCGTCGGCGGGGCCTTCGGCGGGGCCAGCCTCGAGCCGATCGGTACCCTCGGCGCGGTCGGGATCGGGGTCATCGTCGGGTTCGGCCTCGCGGCCGCCGGCTACGCGCTGAGCGCGTCCGATTCCGGCTAGCGCCGGCGGCGCGGGGGATCGCTCGAGACGAGCCGGGAGCTTCGACGTCGGAACGAGACGAACGCTTTTATCGAAGCGGGAACCAATCACGTACCGTGTCCGAGACGAGTGGCTACATGCGGTTTTTCCCGTACGACGAGCCCTACGAGAACCAGCGCGAGGCGATGGACCGCATCTACAACACGCTGGTTCGCGGCCAGAACGTCCTCTTCGAGGGGGCCTGTGGCACGGGAAAGACCCTCTCGTCGCTCGCACCCGCACTCGAGGTCGCCCGCGAGCAGGACAAGACGGTCGTCATCACGACGGACGTCCACCAGCAGATGCGCCAGTTCGTGGCCGAAGCCCGCGCCATCACCCGCGAAGAGTCGATCCAGGCGATCGTCTTCAAGGGGAAGTCATCGATGTGTCACATCGACGTCGGTTACGAGGAGTGTCAGGCGCTGCGGGACAACACGCGGGCGCTGGTCGACGCCGAACGCGATCGGCACCAGCTCGAGCGCCGTCAGCGGGAGTTGCTCGCGGAGAGCCAGGAGGGAGACGGCGGGGCGGCCGACGCCCGAAGCGCCGTCATGGACGAACTCGAGACGATCGAGGAGCGCCTCGAGGATCTCGAAGCGCAGAACGTCTGTGAGTACTACCGGAACAACCTGACCGAAGAAACGGACGACTTCTTCGCCTGGCTGTTCGAGGACGTCCGCACGCCCGAGGAGATCTACGAGCGCGCCGAGCGCGAGGAGTTCTGCGGCTACGAACTGCTGAAGGAGGGGATCGAGGGCGTCGATCTGGTCGTCTGTAACTACCACCACCTGCTCGATTCGACCATCCGCGAGCAGTTCTTCCGGTGGCTCGGGCGCGATCCCGAGGACGTGATCGCCGTCTTCGACGAGGCCCACAACGTCGAGGACGCCGCGCGAGAGCACGCGACTCGAACCTGTTCCGAACGGACGTTCGAGTCGGCGATCGACGAACTCGCCGAGACCGGCGATCCACGATCGGAGGACGCCACGAACGTCCTCTCGGCGTTTCACCGCGCGCTGGTCGAGACCTACGAGGAGTCGTTCGGCTTCGGCCAGCGAGAGCGGATCGACGAGAACTGGGAGGACGTCCCCATCGCCAACGAAGACCGGCGCGACGATCTCACTCTCGAGTTCTTGCAGCGGTACTCCGGGCGGGGAATCGACGACGATCTCGAGGCCGCGATGAAGCTCGGCCAGGAACTCGACGAGGGGTACGAAGAGGCCTATCGCGAGGGGGAGACGGCGACGCGGACGGAGTGTCAGACCCTGCAGGCCGCGGCGTTCGTCAGCGCGTGGCTGAACGAGGGGTCGAAAGAGGGGCTGTATCCGGTCGTCTCGGTCACCCGCGACGCCGGCACCGACGAGGTCTACGGCCGGGCCGAACTGTACACGTGTCTCCCGCGGCAGGTGACGGGCCGGCTGTTCGACGAGGTGTACGCGACCGTCCTGATGAGCGCGACCCTCCAGCCGTTCGACGTCACCGAGGACGTCCTCGGCCTCGAGGATGCGGTGACGATGGCCTACGGATTGCAGTTCCCTGCGGAGAACCGCCGGACGTACGCCGTCGAGACGCCGCCGCTTTTCTCCTCGGACCGGGACGATCCGGCGGTCCAGGAGACGGTCGCCGAGGCCATCCACGACGCCGTCCGGATGACACCCGGAAACGCGCTCGCGTTCTTTCCCAACTACGGCGAGGCCAGCCGGTACGCGGATCGCCTCGAGCGACGGGGCGAAACGGTGTACCTGGACGAACCCGGCACCGCCGTCGAGGAACTGCGCCGGGAGTTCGTCGACGACGACGGCGGAATCCTCTGTACGTCGCTGTGGGGAACGCTCGCTGAGGGCGTGAGTTTCGACGGCGACGACGCGCGGACGGTGCTCGTCGTCGGGGTTCCCTATCCGCACCTCGACGACCGGGCCGAAGCGGTTCAGGAGGCCTACGACGTCGCGTTCGACGGGACCGACACCGGCTGGCGGTACGCCGTCGAGATTCCGACCGTCCGAAAGACGAGACAGGCCCTCGGCCGCGTGATCCGTTCGCCCGAGGACGTCGGCGTGCGCGCGTTGCTCGACGCGCGTTACTCGAGGGAGGCGAAATCGGATCTCGGCAAGTACAGCGTCAACGGAAGCTTTCCCCACGAAGAGCGCGAGGAGCTGCTCGACATCGATCCCGAGAAGCTCAAGTTCGCGATGTTGAACTTCTACGCCGACCACGGCCGGTACGACGGCGATCCGCCGTCTCCGTGATCGACGACGGGAGCTGCGACGAGCCGGCTACTCGATGGTGACGTCGGCGACGCCGTTGACGATCATCGCGTAGTGGGTTCCGCCGGTTTCGATCGTGACGTCGAACGTCTTCGAGTCTTCGACGCTCCAGACGTCGACGACGCCCTCGTCCGCGTGGTCGAGACGGAAGGTCAGCGCGTCGCGCTCCTGGTCGCTCTCGTCCTCGTCGGGCTGGATGATCTCCGTCACTTCGACCGAGACCGAAAGCTCCGCGCCCTCGTCGGCGGAGAACTCCACCCGTTCGTTCTGTCCGATTTCGGCGTCGACACCGCCGCCGAGTAGGCCGCTACACCCTGCGAGCGCGGTCGCTGTCGAAAGTGCAATAAATGCACGTCGGCGCATACTGAGTGGAGATAGCAACACCGTGACGTAATAGCTTCCGGCCGATCCTCCAGGAGGATCAGATCGATCAGGCGGGCAGCGACACCCGACTGACCGGGAGCCGGTACGCGCCGTCCCAGAACTCGAGTTCGCTGACGGTCCAGGTGATCGGCTCGATCTCGCGGCCGGCCAGCCGTCTGGCGTCGGCGGCGTCGCCGCCGCGGGCCAGCGTTACGTGGGGTACGTAATCGCTTCCCTCGAGTCCGTCGACCGCGTCGAACGTCTCGGTGAGGTCCGCGTGGATCGACTCGAGTCCGGGGCTCTCGACGGCGAGGTAGACGACGGGGGCGGCTCCAAGCGGCGGGTCGGCGAAGTAGTCGATGCCGTCGATTCGCGCTTCGACCGCCGGCGTACCCTCGAGCGCCCGGTGGGCGCGGTGTTGGAGCTGTGAGACGTGATCGGCGTCGCCGAGGCGCTTGAGGAGACAGGAGTGGTCCTCGCGGACGCTATCGAATCCGACGAGTTCCGGATAGAGGTCGTTCGCGAGGGTCCGAACGCGTCCGGGAACCGGAACGTTGACGCTGTACACTTCGACGGAGGTACGGGCCGTCGACCTATGAGTGTGGCGTTTCGAGACGACAGCTTCGGTGGCTCGAGGCGACAACGCGGTGGCTCGAGGGTTAGAGGCGGTCGAACAACCAGAGAACGATGACCAGCAAAATTGCGACCATCAGCAGCGGTCTGACGAGCCCGAGCAGTCCGCTGATCAGCGCGCTCAGAACCTCTATCACGAGGAGAACGGCGACCAGCGCGAGAACGATCTTCAGCAGCGTTTCGACCTCGATCGATCCGCGAGTACGGTCCATACGTTCAGCTTCGCGTGACTGTGTGAAAAACGCACCGTCGTCGCGGTCGGAAAGACCTATTTAGTCGGCTACGACATGTCTTCATAATGGATGCGAGGGGGCTACGGGCCCTCGTCTGTGTGCTCGTGGTGCTTGGGTGCTCGATCGCGCTCGTTCCGTCGGTTTCGGCTGCTGTGGTGGCAGACGCCGGCACGGGAAGTCCCGTGCTCCAGGAGGAACCAGCCGAGAGCGACCAGGACGACGGGGCGCTAAACGAGAGCGAACAAGCCGACGAAGACGATCCCGATGACGGCCAAGACGAGGACGAAGAGCCGGACGAGAGCGCTCGGCTCGACGATGCCAAGGAGGTACACATCGACGTATTCCTGCACGAGAACGGATCCGCGACGTTCGTCGTCGACTATCGGTTCGACAACGATTCGGCCGGAAACTGGGAGACGTTGCGAGACGACGTCGAGGCGAATCCCGACGAGTACGCGGACCGCGAACGATCGGACTGGAACGAGATTCTGGTCGAAGGGGAGAACAAAACCGGCCGTGAGATGGAGATTTCGAACGTCGGGGTGGAGACGGACACGAGTTCCGCGCCGCGGAACCTCGGCCACGTCGAGTTTACGTTCCAGTGGTCGTCGTTCGCCCACGTCGAGTTGAACCGGATCGAAGCGGGCGACGCGCTCGCCGGTTTTACGCTCGTCGACGATACGACCCTGCAGCTGTTCTGGCCCGAATCGTACGCCGTCCGCGAGGTGGATCCCTCCCCCGACGATCCGCCGGACAACTCGATCTTCTGGGACGGCGACGGAACCGAGTTCACCGACGAACAGCCGTGGATCGTCCTGATCGAAAACGGCAGCCCGGCCGACGAACCCGTCGAACCGGAACAGAGCCCGTCGATGCCCTGGCTCGCCGTCGGCGGTGCGCTCGCGCTGCTCGCGCTCGCCGGCACCGTCGGCTGGCTCATCAGACACCGTGCGGGCGATGGCGGGACACCGACCGCCACACCACCCGCCGAGACGCCGCCAGCCCCGAACGGGTCGACGGACGACGCGGGCCAACCGAACGGCCCGCCGGCAGAGCTGTTGAGCAACGAAGAGCGCGTCCTTCGGCTGCTCGAGGAGCACGGCGGGCGGATCAAACAGCAGGAGGTCGTCTCCGAACTCGAGTGGACCGAAGCGAAGACGAGCCAGGTCGTAAGCGGCCTGCGCGAGGACGGCGAGATCGAGGTGTTCCGGATCGGCCGCGAGAACGTGCTTTCGCTACCGGACGACGAGTAGCGCGAACGGCCCCTCGCCGCGGGCGGACGAGTAGCAGGACTTAATACTGACCGCTCACTATCGCACCCCAATGAGTCGCTCCGTCGGGTCCGTATCCGCCGCGATCGGTACCGACGGGACCGTTTCTCCGCCGCGATCGCGACGACCCCGGCGACGGGCTCGCTGAGCCCGTACTCTACTCCACCACCGCCGTCGATCGATCGAACGTTCCAGTTCCCGAGAATGCCTGTTTCTCACGCAGCACCCGCTCTACAATTAAAATTCTTAATCTAAATCAGTGAATTTAAGTCCGTCCTCACGCTGTACTCGAGTACGACATGACACGCGTTGCACTTGCGTTCTCAGGCGGGCTCGACACGACCGTCTGTGTCCCGCTGCTCGAGGAGGAGTACGGATACGACGAGGTAATCGGCGTGACCGTCGACGTCGGTCAGCCGGCCGAGGAGTTCGAGGAAGCCGAGGAAACCGCCGAAGCGCTCAACCTGGAACACTACGTCGTGGACGCGAAAGCCGAGTTCGCGGACCTCTGTTTCGACAGCGTTCGCGCGAACGCGACCTACCAGGGGTACCCGCTGGGAACGGCGCTCGCTCGCCCCGTGATCGCGTCGGCGATCCTCGAGGTCGCCGAGGAACAGGGCTGTACCGGCATCGCCCACGGCTGCACCGGGAAAGGAAACGATCAGCTGCGATTCGAGGCCGTCTGGCGCGACTCCGACCTCGAGGTCATCGCGCCGGTGCGCGAACTGGGGCTCACCCGCGAGTGGGAACAGGAGTACGCCGACGAGAAGGACCTCCCCGTCGAGGGCGGCAGCGGCGGCGACTGGTCGATCGACACCAACCTCTGGAGCCGCTCCGTCGAGGGCGACGAACTCGAGGACCCGAACTACGTCCCGCCGAAGGAGATCTACGACTGGACGGACGATCCCTCGGGCGACACCGAAGAGATCGAGATTACGTTCGAGAACGGGTATCCGACCGCCATCGACGGCGAGGAGATGGATCCCGTCTCGCTGATCGAGCACCTGAACGAGGTCGCCGGCACCTACGGCGTCGGTCGCACGGACTCGATGGAAGACCGCATGCTCGGGCTGAAGGTCCGAGAGAACTACGAACACCCGGCGGCGACGACGCTGCTCAACGCCCACGAAGCGCTCGAGGGGCTCGTGCTCACGCAGGAAGAACGCGAGTTCAAACAGCTGATCGATCAGCGCTGGGCGAAGAAGGGCTACGAGGGGCTGATCGACGCGCCGCTCGTGAGCGCGCTCGAGGGCTTCATCGACGAGACCCAAAAGCGCGTCACGGGAACGGTGACGATCCGCTTCGAGGGCGGGCAGGCCCGCGCGGTCGCACGCGACAGCGAGTACGCCGCCTACTCGGCCGAGCACGCCTCCTTCGACACCGAGTCGGTCGGCAAGATCGACCAGGAGGACGCGACCGGCGTCGCGAAGTACCACGGCTTCCAGCGCCGCCTCGCGAACAGCGTGATCGACGAGGACGACTAGTCATGACCGAGGAGAGCGCTCGCGACGACGACGGCCGCTCCGAACTCGAGCCCGCGGTCGCGACCGACGGCGGCGAGCCGTCTTCGGATCGCCGGGACGACGGGTCGGGCGTCGTCCGCCGGGACCGCTTCAGCGGCGGCCCCGCCCGGAGCTTCCTCTCCTCGCTTGCAGCCGACGAGCGGATCTTCGAGGCCGACCTCGAGGTCGACCGCGCGCACGTCGTCATGCTGGCCGAGCGGGGAATCGTCGAGGACGGCGTGGCCGGCGACGTCCTCACCGCGCTCGACGCGATCGAAGTCGACGGCCACGGCTCGCTGCCCGACGGCGAGGACGTCCACGAGGCGATCGAGACGGCCGTCATCCAGCGCGTCGGCGAGGAGGGTGGCCGGATGCACACCGCGCGCTCGCGCAACGACGAGGTCGCGACCTGCATCCGCTACCGACTGCGCGAGGACGTTCTCGACGCGGTCGAGACGACGCTCGCGCTCCGCGAGTCGCTGTGTGCGGTCGCGGCCGAGCACGGCGAGACGATCATGCCCGGCTACACCCACCTCCAGCCGGCCCAGCCGACCACCGTCGCACACTGGGCGCTCTCCTACGAGGGAGCGGTCCGTCGCGACACCGCGCGGTTGCTCGAGGCGTACGACCGGATCAACGAGTCGCCGCTGGGCGCGGCCGCCTTCGCCGGAACGACGTTCGACGTCGACCGCGAGCGCACCGCCGAACTGCTCGGGTTCGACGGCCTCGTCGAGAACTCGATGGACGCCGCCTCGAGCCGGGACTTCCTGCTCGAGACGACCCAGGCGCTGTCGACGCACGCGACGACGCTGTCGGGGCTCGCGGAGGACCTGGTCGTCTTCGCGAACCGCGGCTTCGTAGACCTCGCGGACGACTACTCCTCGACGTCGTCGATCATGCCCCAGAAGAAGAACCCGGACACGCTCGAACTCGTCCGCGCGGTCGCGGGCAACGCGGCGGGCGGCGTCCAGGGGCTGACGACGACGCTCAAGGGGCTGCCCCGCGCGTACAACCGCGACCTCCAGCGGGCGACGACCCACGCCTGGGAGACCGCCGACGCGGTCACCGAGGCGAGCGAGGTCGCCGCCGGCGCGGTCGCGACGGCCGACTGGAACGGGGACGCCCTGGCCGACGAAGCCGGCGCGGGCTTTTCGACGGCGACCGGCGTCGCCGACCTGCTCGCCGCGAACGGGCTGCCGTTCCGGACGGCCCACGAGGTCGTCGCCGTCGCCGCCGAACGAGGCGACGAGTACGCCGACATAGCGGCCGCAGCCGAGGCCGTCCTCGAGGAGCCACTCGAGTCCTACGTCGACCGCGAGGCCGTCGAGGACGCCCTCGAACCGGCCGAGAGCGTCGCGAGTCGGAACTCCCGCGGTGGACCCGCCCCCGAGGAGGTCGCGACGCAACTCGAATCCGCGCGCGCGGCGCGCTCGGCCGATCGGGAGGCGACGGACGCTGCGACGGACGCGCTCGAGGCGGCTCACGAGGCGCTTCGGACGGAGGTGAACGACTATGTCTGACGTCGTTTCACGTCCGACGCCGCGGCGGCGGTCCCCGCGAGGGGACGAAATAATCACTACATGATATGTCAAACTGAAATTGCGGTGAAATGGCGTCAGCGGTCGGATAGAGGACGGTGCAGATAGTATAATTTTGCTGTTAAGTTCGAAGGCTTTAAGGGTGATCGGCGCGCAGTTGCGAGTACAATGACCGAATGCGTCGAGTGTGGGGCCGAGGTGTCCCTTCACGACGATCTGGAGGTTGGAGAGATCGTTGACTGTACCACCTGCGGAGCCGAACTGGAAGTCGTCGACACCGAGCCGCCAGTCCTCGAGCGAGCCCCCGAGCTCGAAGAGGACTGGGGTGAGTGACCTTGCAGACGGTCGCGACACAGCCGCGTTTGGCTGATCCCCGTCAGGGGTGGTTCGAGTGAAGGTAGGAATACTCTACTCCCGAATCCGCAAGGACGAGAAGCTGCTGCTCAACGAGCTTCGCGAGCGCGACCACGAGGTCGAGAAGATCGACGTCCGCAAACAGGAGTTCGACGTCGGCGAGGTTCCCGAGGAGTTCTCGGAGGTCGACGTCGTCGTCGATCGCTGTCTCGCCACGAGCCGCAGCCTGTACGCCACGAAGTTCCTCGAGGCGTACGGCGTGCCCGTGATCAACAGCCACGAGACGGCCGAGATCTGCGCGGACAAGGTGAAAAACAGCCTCGCGCTCGAGGAGGCGGGCGTGCCGACGCCCGCGACGAAAGTCGCGTTCACGAAAGAGACCGCGATGGACGCCATCGAGAGCTTCGGCTACCCCTGCGTGCTCAAACCCGTCGTCGGCTCCTGGGGTCGGCTGATGGCCAAGATCGACTCGCCGGACGCCGCCGAGGCGATCTTAGAGCACAAGGCGACGCTCGGCCACTACGAGCACAAGGTGTTCTACGTCCAGGAGTTCGTCGAGAAACCCGGTCGCGACATTCGCGTGCTCGCGGCCGACGGCGAGCCGATCGCCGGCATGGTTCGCTCGTCGGACCACTGGATCACGAACGCGGCCAAAGGTGCCGAGACGGACGTCTTCGAACCCGACGACGAGGCCAGAAAGCTCGTCGCACAGGCGAGCGACGCCGTCGGCGGCGGGCTGCTCGGGATCGACCTGATGGAAACTGAAGACGTCTCCGAGTCACACTCGGAGGGCAGCCAGACGGAGTCTGGCCAGCGGTACACCGTCCACGAAGTCAACCACACCGTCGAGTTCAAGGCCCTCGACGGCGCGGTCGACACCGACGTCGCCGCCACCGTCGTCGACTGGCTCGAGACGAAGGCGGTCGACGCGGCCGACGAGGGACTCGAGGTGACCCACTGATGGCGGTCGAAGCCGAGGCCGACGCCGACGACGGAGCGGAGGGCATCACCGCGAGCGTCGTCGGCGGCTCCGGCTTCACGGGCGGCGAACTGCTTCGCCTGCTCGCTTCCCATCCGACCCTCGAGATCGCAGAAGTGACCAGCCGGTCGAAAGCCGGCAAGAGCGTCGGCTCCGTCCACCCGCCGCTTCGCGGGGCGGACCTTCGCTTTACGGAACCCGACGACCTCGAGTCCGTCGACGTGCTGTTCGCGGCGACGCCACACGGCGTCTCGATGGGGCAGATCGACGACTTCTTCGACGTCGCGGACACCGTCGTCGACCTCTCGGCCGACTTCCGCCTCGAGACCGAAGCGCAGTACGACGAGTGGTACGACGGCCACGACGCACCCGAGTACCTGGAGAAGGCGGAGTACGCGCTGCCCGAGATCAACCGCGAGAACCTCGCGGGAGCCGAACTCATCGCGGGCGGCGGCTGCAACGCCACCGCGTCGATCCTCGGACTCTATCCGCTGTTCGAACACGGAATCCTCGACGGTGGAGAGCAGATCGTCGTCGACGTCAAGGTCGGCTCCTCGGAAGGCGGCGCGGGCGGCGGCGAGGCCTCGAGCCACCCCGAGCGCTCGGGCGTCGTTCGCCCCTACGCGCCGACGGGCCACCGCCACGAGGCCGAGATCGAGCAGTTCCTCGGCACCTCGGTCGCCTTTACCTGCCACGCCGTGGACATGATCCGCGGCGCGAGCGCGACGAGCCACGTCTTCCCCTCGGGACCGGTCTCGAAGGGGGAGCTCTGGAAAGCCTACAGGGGCTGTTACGAAGACGAGCCGTTCGTCCGCATGGCCGCCGGCGGCTCCGGCGTCTACCGCTACCCCGAGCCGAAGGCCGTCGCCGGAACGAACTACGCCGAAGTCGGCTTCGAACTCGATCCGTCGAACGAGCGGATCGTCGTCTTCTCGGCCATCGACAACATGATGAAGGGATCGGCCGGACAGGCGGTCCACGCCGCCAATATCGCGCTCGGCTTAGAGGAGACGGCCGGACTCGAGTTCGCGGGGCTACACCCCGTGGGGGCACCGTAAATGACGGTAGTGGTCAAAATCGGCGGCGCGCGCGCCGTCGACCCCGAAGGGGCGCTCGCCGACGTCGCCTCCCTCGTTGCCGACGGGGAGGACGTGGTTCTCACCCACGGCGGCTCGACAGCCGTCGACGAAACGCTCGAGGCACTGGGTCGGGAACCGACCTACGTCGAGACCCCCGGCGGAGTGGTGGGACGGTTTACCGACGAGGAGACGATGGACGTCTTCAAGATGGTGATGCCGGGCAAGCTCAACACCGACCTGGTCGAGAGCCTGCACAACGAGGGCGTGAACGCAGTCGGCCTCTCCGGGACGGACGGCAAGGTACTCGAGGGCAAGCGCAAGTCCGCCGTCCGCGTCAAAGAGGACGGCAAGAAGAAGATCAAACGCGGCGACCACTCGGGCACGATCGAGTCCGTCAACGCGGACTTACTCGAGACGTTACTGTCGGCCGGCTACACGCCCGTCGTCTCGGTGCCCGTGTTGGGCCGCGAGCGCGAGGGCGGCTACACCGCGGTCAACGCCGACGCCGACCGCGCCGCCGCCGCGATCGCGGGTGCGATCGAGGCCGACCTCGTCGTGCTGACGGACGTCTCGGGCATCTACGCCGATCCCGACGACGAGTCCACGAAGTTCGACTCCGCCTCGACGCCCGCGGCGTTCGACGCGGTCAAAGACGCCGCGGAAGGGTTCATGACGAAGAAGGTCATGGCCGCGGAGGAGGCCCTCGAGGGCGGCGCGGCGTCGGTCACCGTCGCCAGTGCGAACGTCGACGAACCGATCACGAACGCGCTCTCCGGCGCGGGCACGACGCTCGAGCCCGGCGCGCTCGCGGACGAGGACGCGAACGAAACCGCACAGGAGGCCACGAAATGAGCGATCACGACTTCGTCTCCGGCGGTAAGCCGATCGGCATCGAGCGCGGCGAGGGACCGTACCTCTACGCGACCGACGGCACCGAGTACCTCGACGCGGGCGCGAGTTACGCGTGTACGCCGCTGGGACACAGCCATCCGGCGGTCGTCGACGCGGTACAGACGCAGGTCGGCGAGTTGACCTTCGTCGACTCCTCGTATCCCGTCCAATCGCGCGAGGACGCCTACGCGGCGCTCGTCACGTCGACGCCCGACGGCCTGGATGGGGCCTGGTTCTGTAACTCCGGGACCGAGGCCAACGAGGCCGCGCTGAAGTTCGCCCGGTCGGCGACCGGCGAGTCGACGATCGTCGCCGCGACCCGCTCGTTCCACGGCCGGACGATGGGATCGCTCGCGGCGACCTGGAAGGACAAGTACAAGAAACCGTTCGAGCCGCTGGCCGGCGACGTGGCGTTCGTCCCCTACGGCGACGGAGACGAACTCGCCGACGCCGTCGACGACGAGACCGCGGCCGTGATCTTGGAGCCGATCCAGGGCGAAGGGGGAATCAACGTTCCGCCCGCGGGCTACCTCGAGACCGCCCGCGAACTGACCGACGAGGCCGGCGCTGCGCTCGTCTTCGACGAGGTCCAGACCGGCATGGGACGAACCGGCGAGATGTGGGCCTGCGAAGGTGCGGGCGTCACGCCCGATATCCTCACGACCGCAAAGGGACTGGGCAACGGTCTGCCCGTCGGCGCGGTCGCGGTCCGGGACTGGATCGCCGACGGCGCGGCCTCGCACAACGCCACGTTCAGCGGCGGCCCCGTCGTCACCGCGGCGGTCCACGCCACGATCTCGACGCTGGTCGAAGAGGAGTGGCCCGCCCACGCCGCCGAGGTCGGCGACTACCTCGTCGACGAACTCGAGGCGGCCCTCGGCGACGAGGTTCGCGAGGTCCGCGGCGAGGGGCTGCTCGTCGGCATCGAGTTGAAACGCGGGGCGAATCGCGTCGCCCGCGACCTGGCGCTCGAACACGAGATTCTCGCGCTTCCGGCGGGTCGGACCGTCCTCCGCCTGCTGCCGCCGCTCGTGATCGGGGAGGAAGAGGCGGATCGACTCGTGGACGCGCTGGGCGCGATCATCGAACCCGACACCGACTCATGAACGCGAGGACGAGCGAACCGACGGACGTACCGCAGGCTGACGCGCGGGAGCTGTTGGTCGACCTCGTCTCGATTCCCTCGCCGACGGGCGAGGAACGCGAAGCAGCCAAACGGCTCGTCGACTTCTTCGAGGCACACAACCGGGAGGTGTGGCTCGACGCGGTCGGCAACGTCCGTGCGCCCGCCGACGATTCCGTCCTGTTGACCTCACACATCGACACCGTGCCGGGGGATATCCCGGTCGAAACCGAGGAAACCGGTGACGACGAGATCCTCTGGGGTCGCGGCAGCGTCGACGCGACGGGACCGCTCGCCGCGATGGCGGCCGCCGCCGTCAGCACGGGCGTCTCGTTCGCGGGCGTCGTCGGCGAGGAGATCGACTCGCGCGGCTCGCGCTATCTGGTCGACAACCGGGACGTCGCCCCCGACGCCGTCGTCAACGGCGAGCCATCCGGGACTGACGGGATCACGCTGGGTTATCGTGGGCTGCTCGCCGGCACCTACGTCGCGACCAGCGAATCCGGACACACGTCCCGTCCGGATCCGAACGCGATCCAACACGCCGTCCGCTGGTGGTCCTCGGTCGAGGAGTACTTCGAAGGCGACGAGTACGAACCCGTCTTCGAGCAGGTGACGACCAAGCCGGTCGCCATCGAGGGCGGCGTCAGCGACGACGGCCTCTCCGTCGAGACGACGATGGACGTCCAACTTCGCGTCCCGCCGGCGCTCACCGTCGAGACCGTCCGGGAGGCCGCGGAAGGCGAACTCGAGGTCGGAACGGTGACCTGGAAGGACAAGGTTGCGCCCGTGATGATGAGTCCCCGAACGGAGGTCGCACGGGCGTTTCGCGTCGCCATCCGGGCGGAAGGCGAAGATCCACGTCTGGTCCGAAAGACCGGAACCAGCGACATGAACATCTTTGCCGGAGCGTGGGACTGCCCGATGGTGACGTACGGCCCGGGCAACTCCGATCTCGATCACGCACCCGACGAGCGGCTCTCGCTGTCGGAGTTCGATCGGTCGATCGCCATCCTCGAGCGCGTCGCGCGGACGCTCACCGAGAACTGAACGCAGATATTCACACGAGTTTACAGACAATGACACCAGATACGGACGAGACGCGGCCGAGACACTTTCTCGAGATCGACGACGTCACGAACGATGAACTCGAGTCGATCCTCGATCGTGCAACGGCGTACAAACACGCCCAGAACGAGGGCGAAGACCACGAAGATCTCGACGGCCAGACGCTTGGGATGATCTTCCAGAAGCCGAGTACGCGAACGCGCGTCTCCTTCGAGACGGGCATGACCCAGCTCGGCGGGCACGCGGTCTTTCTCGGCGAGGACGACATTCAACTCGGTCACGGCGAGCCGTTGAAAGACACCTCGAGGACCCTCTCGCGGTACGTCGACGCCGTGATGGGCCGCGTGTTCAAACACGACAACATCGAGGTGCTCGCGGAGTACGCCTCGGTGCCGGTCGTCAACGGACTGACCGACGACGCCCACCCCTGCCAGACGCTCGCGGACCTGTTGACGATCCGCGAGCACGAAGGCGGGTTTGACGGCGTGTCGGTGGCCTGGATCGGCGACGGCAACAACGTCGCCCAGTCGTTCGCCGTCGGCGCTGCGCTGGCCGGCATCGACCTCACGATCGCGACGCCGGCGGGCTACGGCATCGACGACGACGTCAACGAACGCGCTCGAGCGCTCGGCGGCGAGCCGACGCTCACGAACGATCCCGTCGAGGCGGCAACCGACGCCGACGTCATCTACACCGACGTCTGGATCAGCATGGGCCAGGAGGACGAACGCGACGTCCGCATGAACGACTTCGAGGGGTTCCAGGTCAACGCCGACCTGCTCGACCACGCGCCCGACGCGTCGGTGATGCACTGTCTGCCCGCCCACCGCGGCGAGGAGATCACCGACGACGTCGTCGAGGGCGATCGCTCGATCGTCTTCGACCAGGCCGAGAACCGTCTGCACGCACAGAAGGCGCTTTTGAGTTGGCTGCTCGAGTGAGTGTCCCGCGAACGAAGCGAGCGGTTTTTCCGTCTCTCGCCGAACGAAGTGAGGCGACGGTCGGCGAGAGCGACGCGCTCGCCAGACAGATTTTTTCGTGAGGGTGAGGGGACCGAACCCGAGCGAAAAAAGGTGGCAGTCAGGGCACTTTTGAGCTGGCTGCTCGAGTCATTTACCCGACTGACATCGAGGGAATCCTCCTTGCATCTCCGTGACTGTCACCACCGATTCGACGGACGAATCCACGTTCTTTTTGCCCGTGCCCGCCCTCTCGAGCGACAATGAGTCTCAGTCTCTCCGCCGATCAACCGGCGGTGCCGGCCGACGCCGACGACGGCGTCTGGCTCGAGTGCATCGAGTGCGGCGAAACGTTCGCGCCCTTCGAGGACGTCCGGTACACCTGCGACGAGTGCGACGGATTGCTCGAGGTACGGTACGCCGACCTCCCGACGTTCGCGGACTTCGAGGGCCGGGGCGTCTGGCGCTACGGCGCTTCCCTGCCCCTCGAGGAAGGAGTGACGATCCGGGAAGGGGCGACGCCGCTGTACGAGGTGCCCCGGCTCGAGGAGTCGGTCGGCGTCGAGGCGTTGCGGATCAAACACGAGGGGATGAACCCGACGGGCTCGTTCAAAGACCGGGGCATGACCGTCGGCGTCGCCGTCGCGAAGGAACTCGGCGTCGACCGGCTGGCGTGTGCCTCGACCGGAAACACGAGCGCCGCGCTCGCGGCCTACGGCTCCCGCGGCGGGATGGAGACCCTCGTGCTCCTGCCGGCGGGCAAGGTCGCCGCCGGTAAGGTCGCCCAGGCGAGCCTCCACGGCGCGCGCATCCTCGAGGTCGACGGCAACTTCGACGCCTGCCTCGACGTCGTCCAGGAGCTCGCCGCGAAGGGCGAGGCCTACCTGCTGAACTCGCTGAACCCCTTCCGGCTCGAGGGCCAGAAGACGATCGGCCTCGAGATCCTCGAGGGCTTTCTCGCGGACTACGACGCGGTGCCGGACCGGATCGTGCTGCCGGTGGGTAACGCGGGGAACACGTCGGCGCTGTACAAGGCCTTCCGCGAACTCGTTCAGGCGGGCGAACTCGAGGAGGGCGAGGTGCCCAAACTGGTCGGCGTCCAGGCCGAAGGCGCGGCCCCGATGGTCGAAGCGATCGAGAACGGAGCCGACGAGGTGCGCCGCTGGGACGACGTCGAAACGCGGGCGACGGCCATCCGGATCGGCAACCCGGTCAACGCGCCGAAGGCGCTTCCCGGCATCCGCGAGACCGGCGGCACCGCGATTTCGGTCACCGACGAGGAGATCACCGCGGCCCAGCGCGACCTGGCGGGCGAGGGGATCGGCGTCGAACCGGCGTCCGCGGCGTCGGTCGCCGGCCTGCGAAAGCTGCGGGCCGACGGCGTCGTCTCGGACGACGAGCGCGTCGCCTGCCTGACGACCGGCCACCTACTCAAAGACCCCGACGCTGCCGCCGCCGCGGGTCGCGACCCCGAGCCGGTGCCCGCGGACACGGAGGGCGTGCTCGCACACCTGCAGGGGGAGTGAACGACGGACGCACGACCCCCGTCAGACCCGTCTGACGCCCGACTGACTGAGCTTTTTCCCCACGTCCGTGGCAGTGGGTAGCATGTCCGTCGAACAACGGTCAGTCGACTCCACCCCCGCCGAAGACGAGCGGACGACGGATCCGAGCCGAGGACTCGAACTCGAGTTTCGGTCCGACGTCTCCCCGGTGTGCTCGGACGATCACTCCTCGTCCGACGATCGCTCCGGAGCGTCGCTTCCGTCCCGCATCGAACGAACGCAGCTACGCGCTCGCGTCGCCGCGCTCGAGCGGGAACTCGCGGCGCGCGAACGCCGCCACCGCGACGTCGTCGTCCGGTACGAACAGGTGCTCGAGGACCGAACGTCCGAACAAACAGACGGCACCGCTGAGAGAGCGGCGTCGGGTCCGCTCGAGCGGCTACGGAGACTCGTCCGGTAGCTCGTCAGTCCGAGCGCCCCGTCGCGGCCGAATCGTCGCCGGACCCGTCGGTCGCTACGTCGCTGCCGGCACCGACCGCCGTCGCGTCGCCGGCTTCGACCGCGACCGTCTCGGTCGTCTCCCGGACGAACTCGAGGAAGTTCCCGAAGACGAGTTTCGCCTCGCAGGCTGCGCGATAGTTCTCCCGGTTGATCTCCGCGAGGACGGACTCGAGGCGCTCGTCCGAGAGCTCCTTGGTGTGGACGAGATCGCGAGCGGTCTTCGTGTCGTACTCGGGGTGGAACTGGACGCCGAAGACCCGGTCCTTTCGGAAGCCGTGATTCGAGTAGTGGTTCCTCGCGAGCGCGTCGGCCCCCAGCGGCAGTTCCGACACCGCGTCGGAGTGGCTGGTGAAGGCGGTGAACGTCTCGGAGATGCCGTCGAACAGCCGCGAATCGGCCGTCCGCTCGATCTCGCTGTAGCCGACCTCGTAGGCACCCATGTCCTCGACGGTGCCGCCGAGGACGTCCGCGAGCAGCTGGTGTCCCCAACAGACGCCGAGAAACGGAATGTCGCGGTCGATCGCCTCGGAAACCCACGCTTTGGTGGACTCGATCCACGCCTCGTCCCAGTAGACCGACGACCGCGAGCCGGTGACGACCGCGGCGTCGAACGCGAAGTCGTCCGGAACCGATCCGTCGGTGACGTCGAACTCAGCGAGCGAGCCGGCGAGTTCGCGCCGGAAGTTTCGCCTCGCGTTTTCGTCCCGGTGGGTGGCGTCCAGGACGGCGATACGGAGGTGACTCATCGTTCCACAGTGGCCCCTCCGGACGGATAGACCTTCTGTCCGGCGTCGACGTTGCCGCGACCGGCGACGATCGATCGGACGACCGTACTGTCTCGGACGAGAGAGCGTTACGGCCCGACGTCGGGTACGGATCGATGACTCGAGGCCGCGTTCCTCGGTGTGAGCGCACGAGGACGGAGCTACTCGAGAACGTAGACGCCGCGGTCGTCCCGGCGAACGCGGTCGCCGGCGTCGAACCAGCCGTCGACGAATTCCCCGGCGGAGTCGCCCGCCTCGCGTTCGGTGGTCCGGTCGACGGCGTCCCACTCGTCGGACCCATCCGCGTCGGTGGAAGCGGCAGCGTTTACGTAGCCGTCCGCGACGACCGGCCCCGAGAGCTGCAGTCGGCCGGTTCCCGACCCTGCGAGAGCCGTTCCGTCCTCGTCGACCAGCCTGACGCGACAGTCGGGGACGGGGACGCCGACGGCGGTTCCCGTAGACCCGACGGCGTCGTCGCAGTCGGCGACACCGTCGGACCCGGAACCGACCGCGTCGTCCGTCTCGCACAGCGCCGTCGGACACTCGAGTCTCCCGTAGGCGCGGGTGACCGTCACGTCCCGCTCGCGGTAGGGCTCGAGGAACGTCGCCGGAACGGAGTGATCGGGGACCGCCCGCTCGAGCGAGCCGACGGCGTCGTCGAACCCGGATTCCGTTGCCAACTCGCGAAACGTGATCGTTCGACCGGCGAGAAACGTCGCCCCCTCGGTCTCGATCGCGGCCAGCGTATCGCCGGGGTCGAACGCGCGGTCGAGCAGCAGCCGACCGCCGACGTACAGCAACGGGAGCGCGACGCGAACGAACCCGTCAGCGGCCGAAAGCGGCGTGACGACCGGCGCGACGTCGTCGGCCGACAGCCCCCAGGTCACGAGTGCGGAGGCGCAGGTTCGCTCGAGCGAGCGCTCCGAAAACGCGGCCGCCGGGCGTCCGCCCTCGCCGTGGAGAACGAGCAGCGGTCGGTCGTCGTCTCCCGCCGTGGAATCGGAGCCGACGTCGTCGTCGAGTTCGGTGAGTCCGGCGGTTCGCTCCGCGCCGATCCGGGCGTCGAGGGCGACGGTCGCCAGCTTCTCGAGCGTGATCGACCGGTCGTGGGGGATCGACCGAACGAGGTCGCGCTGTGCGGCCTCGAAGACGACGATCTCGGGCGAGATGGCGTCGAACGGTCGCTCGACGGTGACCGGCGTGAGTCGGTGGGAGATCGGCGCGAACGTCGCGCCGAGGCGACGACAGGCGAAAAACAGCGCGAGCGAGGCGACCCGGTTTCGGGTGACGAGTGCGACGGTGTCGCCGGCGTCGACCGTGAGCGCCGCGAGTCGGGCGGCCACGTCGTCGGCCAGTTCCGATAGCTCGGCGTAGGTGACGCGGTCCTCGTGGACGGTCTCGGCCGGCGCGTACAGCCGCTCCTCGGAGACGTCGACGACCGCCGTTCGGTCGGGAAACCGCCGCGCCCGCTGGGCCACCGAGAGGGTCACGACGGACCGTACGGCGCACACCCCCGTAGTAGGCGAGCGGACACTCGCAAGCGGCGGCCCCTCGAGGGCGAACGGTGAGTAACCCGTTCAACGGCCAGTGCGGTTGCCGTCCGTCCGCTCCTCGAACAGCCCCGCGATCCGATCGTTGACCGTCCGCGATCGTTCGACGAGCGCGAGGTGTCCCGCGCCCTCGAGCGGGACGAACTCGCCGCGGGGGAGGCCGTCGGCGAGATCGCGGCCCGCCGCGGGCGGAACGAGTTCGTCGTCGGTTCCGTGAAAGACCAGCGTCGGCCGTGTCACCTCGAGCAGCCAGTCGGTCGCGTCGAAGTCCTCGAGCGCGGCGACCTGGGCCTCCCACCCGTTGCGGTCGGCGTCGCCGTCGGCGCGCCAGTCGACGATCCCCGAGACGACGTCGGGCTGTGCCTCGCGAAAGTCGCCCGAGAGCGCCGTCTCGAGCGACCGACGAAGCGCCTCGCGGTCGTCCGGCGGGGCGAACAGCGACTCGAGGTCGTACTCGTCCCCGCGGGCCGCGGTGGCGAGCAGCGTCAGCGTCTCGACCCGGTTCGTCGCGCGGGCAACACCGAGCGCGACCGCGCCGCCGAGGCCGCAGCCGACCAGGTGGGCGTTTCGGATCTCGCAGTCCGAAAGCACCGCCTCGAGGTCGGCGACGAGGTCCTCGAGAGCGTACGGACCGGGCGGCGCGTCGGAGCGGCCGGTTCCCCGGAGGTCCCAGACGACGGTCTCGAACGGGCCGGCGAGTCCGGCGTGTTGCCAGCCCCAGAGCCAACCTCCGAGGCCGGCCTCGGGGACGAAGACGATCGACTCCGCGTCGGGATCGCCGTCGCGCTCGTAGTACAGCGAGACGTCGCCGTTCGTGGCGGTGGGCATACCGACTGGAAGTACCCGGAGGAAGGCGACGGTTTCGGTTCTACGCGGTAGCGGTCGGACTCTGGCAGTGACTTCCTCCCCACCCTACTCGTTCACGGCTCTGCCGTGGTTTAGGTCAGACCATTTTGTCCATCTCGTCGAGGAACGCCTGGGAATCCTCAGCACCGGCCTGATCTGCGATTGATCGAAGCGTACCAGGAGCGAGTTCATCGTGCAGCGGAACAGTGACGTATCTCGTCTTGCCTGTGTCCGGATGGACGTATTTCAGCTTCACGTGACTCCCGGTCTGATCGACCTTGTGGAAGCCCCAGTTCCCGAGAGCTTTGATGATGTCGTGGCCGGAGTACGTCCCTCGTGTCACGATATTTCACTATTTCTCGCGGAAGTGAATAAGGGTTCCCGCACGGGACCGAAAGTGAAACTCGTGCTTAGAACCACGGAGCCGTGGATTCTTCGATTTCTCCGTCAGAATCTTCTGGTTCGGGGCGAGTGTGCAACTCGAGTGCTTCAGCAAGGTTCTCGATTGCTTCAATTTTCGTCTCACCTTGACTCGCAACCCCGGTCGCTTCGTCTTTAGCGACGTACCAGTCACCACTACGGGTAACAGTGATAGTATCGCTGTTGTTGTCACGCCGGGGTTGAACTCCCATGTCTACTACCACCATCTGACGAGTGAAAGGTTTTCCGTCCCAATGACGAGTGAAAGGTTTTCCGTCCCAATGACGAGTGAAAGGTTTTCCGTCCCAAACACCCGTTATAAAACGACAGCTAGCCTCAAAATCTGTGGGGTCAGCCGACGGAGAAATCGCTACCACCAGGCTTCCGTGTGTGAAAAACTACTATCGAGTACCGAGATCCGGATCAGGCGTCCTGGATCTGACGCAACACGTCGGGCGCGTCCTCGAGCGCCTCGTCTAAGGCGTCGACGTCGGGGCCGCCGCCCTGTGCGAAGTCGGGCGGACCGCCGCCGCCGCCGCCGACCTTCGCGGCGAGTTCGCCGACGACCTCGCCGGCGTTGACGCCGACGCCGTCGGGAACCGCGACCACGAACTGCGCGCTGTCTTCCCCGCTGCCGAGGACGGCGATCGTCCCTTCCTCTGCGATGGCGTTCGCGGTCGCCCGGAGTTCGTCCACGTCGGTGTCGATCCGGTCGACGACCGCGGTCGTCTCGCCGACGTCGACCTCGTCCGCGCCGTCGCCGCCGCCCGCGCGAGCCTCGGCGAGCTGTTCTGTCAGCTCCTCGATCTGCTTGCCGCGGTCTTTCCACTCCTCGAAAAACCGCGCCGCGGTCTCGGGGACGTCCGCGGGCGAGACGTCGAGCACCTCGGCCGCCTCGTAGAGGGCATCTTCCGTCGCCTGGGTCGCCTCGAGGGCGGCCTCGCCGGCCGCGAACGTGATGCGCTCGACGCCGTCCTGGACGCGTTCGGTCGAGCGAATCTTGATCGCGCCGATGTCGCCGGTGCGGGCGACGTGGGTCCCCCCGCAGGCCTGGACGTCCTCCGCGACGTGGATGAGGCGGATCTGCTCGCCCGGCGGGATGCCGCCCTGGTAGAGGTCGAAGCCGTGTTCGGCCTCGGCCTCGTGGCGATCCGGCCACTCCTGGGTGACGGCCGTGTTGTCCATCACGAGTTCGTTGGCGATGCGTTCGATCTCCTTGACGTCGTCGCGGTCGATCCGGTCGTAGTGGCGCAGGTCGATGCGCGAAGAGTCGACGCCTTTCTGTGCGCCGGCCTGGCGGACGTGCTCGCCGAGGACCTCGCGCGCCGAGTGGATGACGACGTGCGTGGCGGTGTGGTGGCGCATGAGCTGGCGACGCCGTCCGGTGTCGACCTGCCCGTTGACGAATTCGCCCTTGCCGGGGGTGTCGTCGGTTCGGTGGAGGACGACGCCGTCTTCGATCTGGACGTCGGTGACGTCGACGGTGACGTCGTCGGTCGAGAGCGTCCCCGTGTCGGCGGGCTGGCCGCCGCCTTCGGGGTAGAACATCGTCTGGTCGAGGACGACGTCGTAGCCCTCATCGCGCTCGAAGACGTCGAGGACGACGGCCTCGAACTGGGTTCGCTGCTGGTCGTCGTAGTAGAGCTTCTCCGTCTTCGGAAGGTCCTCGAACCGTTCGTCCTCCTCCTCGGTCGTCGACTCGAGCGCCCCGGAGCTGTCGTGGCGCTGTGCGACGAGGCTGTAGAAGTCGTCGGGGACGTCGACGTCCGCGCCGACGTCGTCTGCGATCTCGGCGACCATGTCGGGCTGGATGCCGTGGGAGTCGTAGAGTTCGATCAGTTCGTCGGTCGGGATCGGCTCGCCTTTGGCCGCGTACTCCTCGGAGAGCGACTCGACCCGACGACCGCCGCGCTCGAGCGTCTCGCGGTACTTCTCGACCTCGGTGCGGACGATATCGCGGATCGTGTCGCGGTTTTCGTAGCCGAGTCGGTCGGCCTGCATGTCGACGAGTTCGTCGAGCGGCGCGTCGACGCCGACGGTGTCACAGAGGCGCTTGGTTCGCCGGAGCACCATTCGGGCGAGGTAGCCGGTGCCGACGTTCGAGGGGACGATGCCGTCCCCGAGCATGTACGCGAGCGTCCGGCAGTGATCCGCGATCGCGTAGATGTCCTCGAGCGGTTCGAGCAGCGTTCGAAGCTCGTCGGTCGAGACGTCGAGCTGTGCGGCGAGGTCGTCGCGGGCGGCCTCGACGTCGTCGACGTCGTCGATGTCGAGCTGGCCGGAGAGGTGGGCGGCGCGGTTGACGAGGGCGGCCTCCTCGTCGGTGTGGGAGATGCCGGCGTTTTCCTTCAAAAAGGAGATCATCTCCGGGTAGATCGCCTCGTAGACGGTCGGCGTTCCCTGGCTCATCCAGGTCCAGCGTTCGAGGCCGTAGCCGGTGTCGACGATGTACGTGTCCATGTAGGAGTAACGGTTGCCGTCTTTGAGCTCGTACTCGCCGTCCGGATCCTGCTCCATGCACATGAAGACGAGCGTCGCCAGCTCGAGTCCACGGTAGATGACCTCGATCGCGGGACCGGCGTTCCCGCCGCCGACCCACGGATCCTCGATGTAGGTGACGTCGGTGACGTCGGCACCGAGCGAATCGAGCAGCTCGTCACAGAGTTCGACGGTCCGATCCTTCCAGTACACCTCGCCCTGGTAGGCGTACCGATTACCGGCCGCTTCGCGCGCGTTGAACGCGTGGTGGGCCATCATCTCGAACGCCATCGTGTGACGACCCGTCTTGCCGACGTTGTCGATGTCCTGCATCCGAATGCACGGCTGGGAGACCGTCAACGGATTCGCCGGCGGCGGCGTCTCGCCGGAGGTGACCAGCGGCTGGAAGTCGTAGATCGACGCCTGGGTCAACAGGACGTCGTCGCGCCAGCGATTGGCGGCGACGGGATAGGGATCGATTCGTTCGTGATCGCGCTCTTCGAAAAAGGAGAGAAACGCCTCGCGCATCTCCTCGAGACTGTACTCCGCTTCGAAGCCGGGGTTGTCGATGAAATCGTACTCCGCACACGGCGGTTCGCCACAGGTCTCCCGGCTCTCGTCGCGCGTCCAGAAGTGCGCTCCGCACTCGGAGCACTCCGTTCGCACGAACCCTTCCTCCTCGAAGTACTCGAGGCGGTACTCGTCCGCCAGTTCGCTCATTATAGGTGTGTTGGCCAGCGAGCGCCTAAAACAGTTCCGCAACGTTCATCCGCTGAGGATCGACCGAAACGAACCGTGCGTCGGGCGTCGACGTCCGTCGTGGGTCGTTCGTCGTGGGTCGTTCGGTCGGCGAATCGTCAATCGTCGCCCTATGATTCGATGTCTGTCGAAATATACCGGCAAGGACGACGGCTCACCGATCGAAACGCCCAGCAGAATTTTATCGTGGTCAGACGGACACTACGTATAGCGAACAAGTGGATTCGATGACATCGATGGCACATTCGACACCGAAGTCGCACCCCCTCCAGATTCTCTACGTAGCCGCGACGGAGGAGCGCGCGGGCGACGGGGCGGACGCGCTCGAGGCCATCAGCGACGGCCCCGATCGGGCGGTCCACCCCGCGGCGTCGGTCGAGGAGATACGGGACGCGGCGGCCGACGCGGACTGCGTCGTCTTCGCGGAGCCGCTCGCCGACGACAGCGACTCGCACCTGCTCGAGGCCGTCGACGCCTCGGGGTCGACGCCGCTCGTGCTGTTTTCGGAGGGATCGCCGGCGGTCCCCTCGAGCGAGGTGTTCGACGGCTTCGTCCGCCGAGACGCCGACGACGCCGCGGTTCACCTCCTCGACGAGATCGTCTGGCTGTGCGAACGCGGAGCCGATCGGTCGACGGACGAGTCTCCGGATGGTGGCGCTCGCGCTCGGACGGACGCGGCCGTACTCGAAGTCGCCACCGACGTCGCGACCTGTCGCGATCGCGACCGACTGTTCGATCGGCTCGTGGGCGGCGTGGTCGACATCCTCGAGTTCGAGTACTGCTGGGTCGCGACGATCAACTTCGGGACGCTGGTCCCGCGGGCGACCGCGGCTGCGGTTCCCGACGATCAGCTGGGACCGATCCCCCTCGAGGATCCGCTCAGCGTCTCGTTTCGAGCGCGCCAGCCGATTCGCATCGCCGACCTCGAACCGCTCGAGGCGGTCGCGCCGCCGTTCGAACACGTCCGATCGCTGTGTAGCGTTCCGGTCGGCGACGTCGGCGTCCTCTACGTGGCGTCGGAGTTACCGGACGCCTTCGACGCGACGGATCTCGAACTGCTCGAGGGGCTCTGTGGGACGGCGGCGGCGATCCTCGAGCGCAACTGGATCGAGACGGGAATCGACAACGAGCGAGACCGGTTGCGCCGCGACCGCCAGCGGCTGACCGAGGAGTACGATCGCCTGACCGACGAGCGAGAGAGGATCGTCGAGGAGCGAAACGCGCTCGTCTCGCTGCTCGCGAACGTCTCGGAGCCGACGATCCGGTACGAACTCGTCGACGGGCGGCCAGTCGTCGCCGACGTCAACGAGCCCCTCGAGGTGGTCTTCGGCGACGAGGCCGAGGCGGTCGCGGGAACCCCGCTCGCGGAGTACGCCGTCCCGAACGGTCTGGCGGAGGCGGCCGCGACGCTCGTCGACGCGGTTCGGGCCGGCGAGCAGCGTCAGCTGTCGTGTCGTCGCGACACCGTCGAGGGCGTCCGGGAGTTCGTGATCACCGTCGTCCCGCTCGAGACAGGAGCGAGCGGCCAGGAAGCGCCCACCTCCGCGGACGGACTCGTCGTCTACGACGACGTCACCGAGTCGCGGCGACGAAAGCGGACGCTCGCGGCCGCCGCGAGCCGTCTCGAGACGATCGTCGAGCTGATCGACGAGGAGGGGCGGCCCTCGCTGAACGCCGCCGACGGCTACCTCGAACTCGCGGAGAAGACCGGCGACCGCGAGCACTTCGAGACCGTCGAAGCGGCGCACGATCGGCTGTCGGCTCACCTCGAGACGCTGAACGAGGTCGCAAGCGGTGACGGCGACGCCACCGAGCCGGTCACCGTCCAGGAGGTCGCGCAACTGGCCTGGATCGACGTCGACACCCGCGACGCGACGCTCGCCACCGAGGGCGACGTGATCATCGAGGCGAACCGCGACGGACTCCGGGAGCTGTTCGAGTACGCCCTGCAGGCGGTGATCGAGGTCGAACGCGAGGACGAGCCGGCCGACGAGTCGATCACCGTCACCGTCGGCACGACCGACGACGGATTCTACGTGGCCGGCGACAGGCCGTCGGGAAGCGACGGAGCGAGCCGGGACACGGATCCGGACTCGGGCCGGTTCGACGACGATCCGACGGACGTCCAGCTCGGCCTCCTCGAGCGGATCGCGGACGCCCACGGCTGGGACGTCGGCGTGGCGGAAGACGACGACGGTACCGCGTTCGCGTTCCGCGGCGTCGAGGCCGTCGACGCGAACTAGGTCGGCTCGCTCCGGTGTGCGTTCGGGACGGTGTCCCCGGCGGACGGTGATCTACCCCGTTCTAACCTCGCCGTCGTCGGTCCACGAGCAGGGGCCGTGCGTACTGTCCCTGTCGACGGGATCTTCGAAGACGCCGTGGTCGTCGAGTTCGATCGGATACTCGTATCCGGATTCGAACCGCTGGTCCAGCTCCCACGTGAGATCCCACGTCCCGTCCTCCGAGAGGTCGTCGCCGTCGACCTCCATCCGGTAGGTTCCGTAGTGGAACTCGACGTCCTCGTTGAGCACGATGCGATCGGCCGGTTCGAGGTCGTCCGCCTCCTCGAGGACGACCTCGTCCGACTCCTCGCGCGTAACGGTGAGGGTTACCGAGACCGTCTCGTCGGTCACGTTTTCCAGCGTCACGGGCTCCGCGAAGACGGGAACCGCCTCCGTAAGCCGGAGGATCGTCGCGTCGGCGTTCTCCGCGATCTCGGCCCGATAGTACTCGTCGTCGCGGCTGAGGTACGCATCGTCTACGGCGATCACCTCCGGGAGGAGGAGTTCGCCGTCGGTCTCGTACTCGCCGTCGTCGACGGCCGTCGTCGCCTCGTCCGCCGCGGGTTCGGGCACGTTCGAGACGCTGACGATGCGGTTTTCGCACCGCTCGTAATCCACGTCGGCGGTCGATTCTCCGTCGGGTTCGTCGGCCGAATCGTCGTCACCGGCGGGTTCGTCGGCCGAATCGTCGTCTCCGTCGTCCGACTCCCCGTTTTCGGTCCCGATAGCGCTCAAGCAGCCGGCGAACGGGGCCACCGACACCGAAACGCTTCCGAGGAGGGTCCGTCGTTTCACGTTCGGTAATCGAGGTGGAACGATAAATTCGTTCCACTGGGTGAAACGTCCGTTTGAGCTAGATCCAGTTTCGAACAGCACGCAGCGCGTTCGCGAAATCGACGACTCGATCCCGCCGTCGGCCTCGCGTCGCCAGCACTGTCGAAGAGATCGCCGGATCGACGGCCGCGCGTTCCGGGCCCGAACGAACGGACCGAGCGTCCGCCGTTCGCGCTCGGCCGGGGCGGCTTCGTTCGACACCCCAGGAGTCGCATCAGCGAAACCGGGCCGGGTATCGAGTGAGCTCCTCTCTACTATTACTTCGAGAGTCGAAGTTACTTCTATATTCGAATTATTTGCGGCTCGAGTTTCGAACGAACGGCTCCGGCGGCTCGTGACGGAACGCCGTTCGTCTCCGGTCTCGCGCGGCCATCGGACGCCGGCGGCCGGGGCGAAGCGATCGGGACTCGAACGACCGTCTCGATCGAGTCGGAGGCTGCCGGCCCGAAGCGCGAACGCGCGACGAAAGATACGGGCCGTGAGCTGGAGGGAGAGGGCGGACGGAGACGTCTCGTTGCGGGCACGGAAACGCTCGAGCGGCGGTGATCCAGCGTCGTGCGTGACCATCGCGTCCGTAGTTTGATGCGCGAGCGAGCCGTACGGGGGCTCGTGACCTCCCTTCGCGTCCGTTCGAAAACGGTGCTGTTTACGATCCTGATCCCCGGGACGGTCGCCGTGGCCGTTCCGCAACTGCTGGCTCGGTGGCGGCCCCATCCGCGGCTTCCGGTCGATTCCTACGCGGCGAACGCGGTCGGGACGCTGTCGATCGCGCTGGGGGCGCTCCTGTACGCACACACCGCAGAGCGGTTCGGAGTGGAGGGCGACGGAACGCCGTCGCCGACCGACGAACCCGGAGCGCTCGTGACAACCGGAGCGTACTCGTACACGCGAAATCCGATGTACGTGAGCGTGGTCCTGGTCGTCCTCGGCCAGGCGCTCCGCCGGCGGTCCGTATCCGTCCTCTGGTGGGCGGTCGGCTGCTGGCTCGGCTTTCACAACCGGGTGATCCGGTACGAAGAGCCGCACCTGGCCGAGAAACACGGCGACGCATACGAGCGGTATCGCGAGCGGGTTCCGCGGTGGCTGCCGACCGGTCGATCGCGAAGGGAACGATAAGGGCTTCGACGCCAGACTGCCCCGTACCGGTCGGTAGAACCGTCGGGACGAACTGGATCGGTAAAACCGTCGGGACGAACTGGATGGGGAGAAACCGGGTCGGCAAAATCGTCGAGACGAACCGGGTCGGTAGAACAGTCGAGACGGATCGAGAGATCCGAAATCGACCCTAGTGGGCCTGGTCGTGCGGGTTCATCGCCGTCCCGTAGTTCTCCGCGTGGTCGGTGTAGTCGATGAACCGGGGCGCGTCGGGATCGAACGGCCGCTCTAAGCTCTCGAAGGCCTTCTTCTTGTCCCAGCCCTGGAGCTTGCCGACGGCCGAGCGGTCCTCCAGGTCGTGGTAGTCGAGTTTCGGCTCGGTGAGCTCCCAGGCTTTGACGCCCTGCTCGGTCCGGAGGATGACGCTCGAGTACTCGTCGGAGGAGCCGACGGAGCCGACGGTGACGTCAGAACAGAAGCCGGTGAAGTCGGCACACTCGTCACAGCCTTTGAGCGCGGCGTCGTGGAAGTTCTCGACGTCTTCTTCCAGGATCATCTCGCCGTCGTGGTCGTAGACCATCATCTTGCCGTGGAGGACGTCCATCTTGCCGATCTCCGCCGGCGAGATGTCGCGTTTCTCCTCGAGTTGCTCGCCGATGAGGCTGTAGTAGTTGAAGTTCTTCGTACACATCAACGCGATGGTGTACTCGACGGCGCGGATGCCCTCGTTCTGGGCCTGGTAGTCCCAGTCAAAGTCCTGGAGCGCGCGGATGCCTTCGATCTCACAGGGCGTGCCGACGAGCGCGAGGCTGATGTCGTCCCAGTCCTTGTCGGGGAGCTTGTGCTCCCACCGTTTCAGGTCGAGGTTGCCGAGCGCGAGCGTCTGGTTGTAGACGGTGCCGGCGTTCTCGATGAGCTCCTCCTCGGTCGTCGCGAGGAAGCTCTCGGCCTTCCAGGGCTCGTCCTCGCTCTCGGTGGCGATGAGTGCGCCGTCGATCTCGCCCTCCTCGAGCAGCGTCGCGAGGATGCCGGTGACGACGCCGCCGTCCTGTGCGCCGTCGGTCCAGTCGTCGTCGACCTTCGCGGAGAACTCCGTGATCGGGTCGCCCGCGCCCTTGACGTTGTCCTCGCCGCCGGTGATCTTCCACTGGCGCTCGTAGCGCAGACCGCCGCGGGGACAGAAGTCCCAGCACATCGAACAGCCGGTGCACATCTTCACGAGCTTGGGCAGGTCGTCGTCGCCGACGCCGATCGAGTCCGACGGGCAGGCGGCGACGCAGGTCCCACACTGGATACAGCGACCGTCGTCGATGACCGCCTCGTCGAGTTCGTGGAACCAGGTCTTCTCGTCGGGCGTCTCGATGTCGTTCATCTCCGACCTGATGGAGTACTCGGGCGTCTCGAGGTCGACCCCCTCGGGGATGCCGACGCGGGTGTCGGGCGCGTCGTCGTAGACGTCCTGGCTCACGTTCTCGGCGGGTTCGGTGAACTCGAGGTCGCCGAGTTCGCCGCCCTCGTCGACGTTCGCGACGCCCGCGCCGTCCGTGGCGACGGGCTTCGATCCGCTCCCGGCGGGCGTCTTCTCGCCGCAGGTACAGGCGTCGGGCGCACAGCCGTCGCCGGTCTCGGCGCTCGCGTCCGCACCGTCCGTCCGAATCGCGCCGTCTCGAGCGTGGTCGGTTCCCTCGCGCGAGCGCGGCGGTGTGCTTCCAGCGTCGGGAACGACGACGGCGTCGTCGTCCGTGCTCGAGTCGGGAACGCCGGGGAAGTGACGGTTCGAGCGGTCGTCGCCGTTTTCGTCAGTCCCCATGTGCGACACCTCCGGCGACCGGGGCGTCGGCCCCCTGCATGATGGTCCGGAGCCGCTCGTTGTCGACGCGGCGACACCAGGCGTAGAACGCCTCGCCGTCGCGTCGGTCCGCCGCGTAGGCGTCGAACAGCTGCTCGAGCGCCGGGATCACGGCGTGGGCGGGCACGGCGTTTTCGACCCAGTCCAGGAACTCGTTGTCCGCGCCGAGCGAACCGCCGAGACCGAAGTCCATTCCCTCGACGATGTTGTCGCCCTCGTCGTTGGGCGAGTTTTCGTCCTCGAGTTTGACGGTCTCGCCGCGGAAGCCGATGTCCGCGATCTGTGGCTGTGCACACGACGCCGAGCAGCCGGACATGTGCATCCGGATCGCCTCGATGTCGTCCGGAACGTCGATGCGGTCGTCGAGTTCGCGCGCCCAGCGTTTGGTGCGCTTTTTCGTCTCGATGATGGCGTAGTTGCAGAACTCGTTGCCCGTACAGCCGACGGCACCGCGGGAGAACGGGCCGGGATCGGGCTGGTACTCTCGGGCGAACGGCTCGGCGAGGAGGTCGTCGACGTTCTCCTCGGGAATGTGAGAGATGAGAAAGTTCTGATCGGTCGCGAGGCGGACCGAGGCGTCCTCGGTGCCGTACTTCTTCGCGGCTCGGGCCGCCTGGGCGAACTCGTCGCCGCCCATGCGGCCGGCGATGACGTTGAAGCCGACGTATTTGAGGCCGTCCTGTTTCTGGTCGTGGACGCCGACGTGGTCGCCCTGGTAGCCGACGGTCAGGTTCTCGCCGCCGGTCGGCAGGTCGACGGTACAGCGGTCGCGAACCGCCTCCTCGAATTTCTCGGGCCCCATCTGCTCGACGAGATAGCGCATGCGGCAGACGCCGCGGTTGTTGCGGTCGCCGAGTTCCTTGAACGTCTGGGCGACGGCGCGGACGAACTCGACGGCGTCTTCCGGCGGGATGAAGACGTCGAGTTCCGAGGCCATCCGCGGCCCGTCCGAGAGGCCGCCGCCGACGCGGGCGTGGAAGCCGTAGTAGTACTCTCCCTCGAGTTCCTTTTTCGCCGGCACCAGGCCGACGTCGTTGATCTGGGACTGCGCGCAGTCGTGGGCGCAGCCGGTGATCGTGAGCTTGAACTTCCGCGGGAGGTTGGCGTACTCGCGATTGCCGGTGAAGTAATCGGAGACGGCGTCGACGACCGGCTGTGCGTTGAAACACTCGTGGTCGCTGATCCCGGCGGCGGGACAGCCGAGTACGTTCCGGGCGGAGTCGCCACAGCCCTGGACCGTCGTGAGGCCGACCTCGTCGTAGCGGTCCCACATCTCGGGGACGTCCTCGACCCGGATCCAGTGTTTCTGGATGTCCTGGCGCGTCGTGATGTCGAGGTAGGCGTCGCCCCACAACTCGTTTTGCTCCTCGCCGCCGTACTCCTCGGGAGCGACCGCGAGGTCGTCGGTGACCTCGCCGATCACTTCGGCCTGCTCGGGCGTGAGCTTCCCGCCGGGGACTTTCGTCCGGATCATGAAGTACCCCTCCTGCTTCTGGGCGTACATGCCGGCCCACTTCAGGCGCTCCCACTCGCCGCCGCCGGCGCGGTCTTCGATTTCCTCGAACGTGAGACCCTCCTCGGCGTACTCGTAGACGTCCTCGATCACGTCGAGGGGGTGTTTCTCCTGTTTGTGCTGTTCGACGGTGTTCACGCGAACCACCGTCCGCTCGAGCGTCGATCCGCGGACAGGGCCACAACGAGGTACTCAAGAGCCATCGTTTGGCGGGTAAAAACGCCCCGCAGGTATACCTCTCCGTAATGTGGCGATACCTGACGTCGGTCGCCCGATCAGGAAAGTATTGCCTCGAATATCACCGGTCGATCGTCCGGAACGAGGCGAAACGTCGCTCGAGGGCTCGAGCGGGTCGTCTCTCTCGCCGTCGTCGCCGACGCGTCATCGGTACCGGCAAGTGTCTCCGACGAGACGCGCTGTGGGCCACGGTGACACGACGAGTCGAGAATCGAATCGGTCCAGATTCCGAAGGACGGGCGCTAGGAAGCTGGGGACGGCGAAACGCCCGGCTGGGTCGGTGACAGGACGACGCCGTCGATCGTCGGTTGGGGGACGAGCAGTCCGCCGAGCAGCGAGTCGAACAACAGCCTGACGTGGCCGAGCCACGGAACGCGGATCATCGCCTTGCCGGTCACCCACTCGGGTTTCACGACGTCCGTCGCGGCTCCGCCGTACTGGTCGTAGCCGCTGTTGTCGTCGCCTTTGGTGACGAAGCCGTCGTGAGTCGCGGGACAGGTCGGAACCTCGTCGCAGGTCGCTCCGCCGAGGTACTCCTCGTTCGCACTGGAGTCGACCCAGTTTTCGCCTTCCTCGACCCAGAAATGCGCCCGGTGGATGATGGGCGTCCGATACTCGCTGCCGTCGGGTTTGAAGATGATGACGTCGCCGGGCTGGCCGAACTTCTCGTGATCGTCGCCGTTCTCGTGGGTGACGATACCGGTGCCGTCGACCGCCCCGTCGCCCGCGTAGCGGTCGTCGTCGACGACGAAGATGAGATCGCCGCGTTCCATGTTCGGCTCCATGCTGCCGCTCTCGACGGCGACCAGCGGCGGCCAGATGCCGCTGGCTGCGAACAGTATCAGCCCGATGACCGCCACGAGGGCGACGCTACTCAGGACGTCGCGGACGACGACGACCGTCCCGTCGTCGGTTCCGAGGAACCACCTGACGACGCCGTCGTCTTCGATGGTTACGTCGTCCGAGCGGGACCGACCGCCGTCTCGCGAACTCGACGGGGTGCCACCGTCGCTCGAGCCACCCGCTGGGCTCGAGTCGGACGCGTCAGCGGCGGACGAATCGGCCGTCCGGGACGCGCCACCGTCGGAATCGCCGGATCCGAAACCGGTTCCGTCGGAGGGGTCATCTGCGGCGTCGGAGCCGTCAGATCCGGAATCGCCGGAACTGGGGGGACTCATTGGACTGGTTTTTACGGGGGTGAGCAATCAACTTTCCCCTCGCCGGCGTCGACCCGCGGGTCGTGATCGGTCGGCGGTCTCGATCTTCACTCCTCGGTCGGTGAAAGAGCGTCGACGGGGAACCCTCCTCGCCGCGTTTCGCATCGAGTGCACGTCGCGAATCGCCGAACCCGAGTCGCGCTCGAGTTCCCGTCCGCTCCGGGCGCGATTCGACGATCGAGTCGCCGCGATGGCGTCGGGGAACCGACCTTTCGCTACCCTTTTCTGCACGGTCGCGAATGCGAGGCGTGTGCCACTCGAGGGGCCGGCGCGGATCGTCAGCGAACTCACGAGCCGCGGCTACAACGCCGAGCGCGAGGCCGTGACGCGAATCGCCGCCGCGGAGAACCCCGAGGCGCTGCTCGAGCGCGTCGTCGAGGAGCTCCCGGCGGACGCGCTCGTGGTGCGGACGGATCACGTCGATTCGGCGCTCGAGCGCACCGGCCCGGTCGGCGGTGGAGACGACGACGCGGGAGACGGAAGCGACGACCGGGTCGGTGCAACAGCGTCCGGCGGTGCGACGACGGGTCGCGACGACGGAGCCGGCGGAGGGAGCGGCGAGGGTGACGACCACGACGCCGGCGCGCGATCACACCCCTCCGTTTCAACTGGAACCGAGGCACCGACGGCCGGCGAATCGAGCGACCGATCTCCAGTTGAAACGGAGGGGTCTGGGAACGGAGCGGGTCGCTCCGTCGACCCCGACCTGCGCTCGCTCGAGATCGACGGCGACATGACCGGCGAGAGCACGGGGACGGGCGCGTACGAGGATTTCGTCGCGGTGTTTCGGGATCGGCTCGAACGCCTCGGCTCGTCGCTTCGGAGCCGGATCAACCACCGACCGGCGACCGCCATCCAGAGCATGCCCGGCGGGAGCGAGGTCGGAATGGTCGGGCTGGTCAACGACGTCCGGTCGACCGCGAGCGGTCACTGGCTGATCGAACTCGAGGACGCGACGGGGACGTTCCCGTGGCTGGTGATGAAAGACCGCGAGTACGTCGACCTGGTCGACGAGTTGCTCCGCGACGAGGTGCTGGCGATGGAGGGGACGCTCTCGGACGACGCGGGCATCGCCTTCGTCGACTCGATGCACTTTCCGGACGTGCCGCGCACGCACCAGCCGTCGACGGCGGACCGCCACGTACAGGCGGCGTTGATCAGCGACGTCCACGTCGGCAGCGAGGAGTTCATGGCCGACGCCTGGAGTCGGTTCGCGGACTGGCTGTCCACGGCCGAGGCCCAGCACGTCGAGTACCTGCTGATCGCCGGCGACATGGTCGAGGGCGTCGGCATCTACCCGGACCAGGACGAGGAACTCGAGATCGTCGACATCTACGAGCAGTACGAGGCGTTCAACGAGTACCTCAAGGAGGTTCCGGGAGACGTCGAGATCGTGATGATCCCGGGAAACCACGACGCCGTCCGGCTGGCCGAACCCCAGCCCGGCTTCGACGAGGACCTCCGGGAGATCATGTCCGCACACGACGCCCGCATCGTGAGCAACCCCTCGACGGTCACGCTCGAGGGCGTCTCCGTGCTGCTGTATCACGGCGTCTCGCTGGACGAGGTCATCGCGGAGCTCCCCGAGGAGAAAGCGAGCTACGACGAGCCTCACAAGGCGATGTACCAGCTTCTGAAGAAACGCCACGTCGCCCCGCAGTTCGGGGGCCACACCCGGCTGGCACCCGAAGAGAAGGATTACCTCGTTATCGACGAGGTGCCCGATATCTTTCATACGGGCCACGTCCACAAGCTCGGCTTCGGCAAGTACCACAACGTTCTCGCGATCAACTCCGGCTGCTGGCAGGCCCAGACCGACTTCCAGAAGAGCGTCAACATCGATCCCGACTCGGGCTACGCGCCGATCGTCGACCTCGACACGCTCGACGTCACGGTTCAGAAGTTCAGCTAGCCCCGACGGAACCGACGCTCGCGGAGCCGGGTCGTCACTCGAGCGTCCGGAGACGTCGCCGCGATCGTAGCCGTTCACGCCGGTTCCAGTCGAAAGCGCACGGTGCGCGCACCGTCGAACCGCGGGCCGGTGCCCGTCCGCTCGAAGCCGAGTTCCTCCGCGGCGGTTCGAACCACGCCCGTGTCGGTCGACGCCAGCAGTTCGACGGCCATCGACTCCCGTTCGGCAAAGCGCACGGGCTCCGCCAGCAGACGCTTGCAGGCCTCGCCCGTCCCGTCGAGCTGGGTGACGTGAACGGTGTCTTCTCTGGCGTCGAAGCTGATGAATCCGAGCAGATCCTCCGGGTCCGAGCCGCCGTACTGGGAGGTCGAGACGTCGGCGTTCGGATCGTGGCTCCCGTCTTCGGCCACGCGCACCGTCCGATCGTGGACGAGATTGCGCATCACGTCGGTCGGCGAGTCCGCGATCGCGGCGAGCGCGTCCGCGTCGGCCTCGAGTGCGTCCCGTACGTTCATCGTCGTGTGGTAATGCTACGCACGAACGTGAATGTTACCCCGCTCGCTTCGGAGCGAGTCTCGGGGACGACGGTCCCGCCGGACGGGAGACGACAAAAACGGGACCAATGGGACACAGTTATCTGCCCGCTCTGGTAACGGCGGTGTATGAGCCACGCCACCGGTAGCCAACCACGAGTGCGCTGTGAGGTGCCAGCATGCGCGTCGTAGCCAAGTTCGGCGGAACGAGCCTCGGCAGCGGCGAGCGGATCGATCGCGCCGCCGACTCGGTCGCCGCCGCCGTCGAGGACGGTCACGAGATCGCCGTCGTCGCGAGCGCGATGGGGTCGACGACGGACGACCTACTCGAGGACATCACCTTCGAGACCGACGAAGCCGACCGCGCCCAGATCGTCAGCATGGGCGAACGCACGTCCGTCCGGATGCTCAAGGCGGCGCTGTCGTCCCGCGGCATCGACGCCCAGTTCTTCGAGCCCGGATCCGAGGGCTGGCCGGTCGTCACCGACGAGTACGGCGAGGTCGACGTCGAGGAAACCCAGCGTCGGGCCCTCGAGGTCGCGGAGACGATGGACGAACAGGTGCCGGTTCTCACCGGATTTCTCGCGGAAGGGCCCGAGGGCTCGATCACCACGCTCGGCCGCGGCGGCAGCGATACGACCGCCGTCATGATGGGCAAGTACATGGAAGCCGACGAGGTCGTCATCGTGACCGACGTCGAAGGGGTCATGACCGGCGACCCGCGCGTCGTCGAAGGCGCGCGAAACGTGGGCGAGATCTCGGTCGACGAACTTCGGAACCTCTCGTTCCGGGGAGCCGAAGTCGTCGCTCCGTCGGCGCTGTCGTACAAAGACGGCAGACTCAACGTCCGCGTCGTCCACTACCAACACGGCGACCTCCTCTCGGGCGGGACGAGCATCGAAGGCGAGTTCAAGAGCCTCGTCGACCTCCGCGAGCGCCCGCTGGCCTGCATCACCGTCGCCGGCCGAGCGATTCGCAACCAGCCGGGCGTCTTCCACCACCTCTCGGCCGCCCTGTCGGAAAGCGACGTCAACATCGACGCCGTCGCGAGCGGGATGGACACGATCACCTTCTACATCGACGAGGACGAGGCCGAGCGCGCCGAGAACATCCTCCACCGCGAGGTCATCGCCCGCGACGAGCTCTCGAGCGTCACCGTCGACTCGCCCATCGCGGTCGTCCGGGTGACCGGCGGCGAACTCCCCAACCAGCCGGGCATCGTCAGCGACATCATCAGCCCGCTGGCCGACGCGCGGATCCACCTCCAGGACGTCATCACGAGCGCGACCAGCGTCGCGCTGTTCGTTAACTGGGAGGATCGCGAGGAGACCCTCGAGTTGACCCAGGATCTGTTCTGAGCGCCGGTCGGCTTCGTCGGTCTCGAGGTCGACGGTTCGAACCGTCGGTACGAACCGACTAGAGCGGTAGTGAGACGGGGGTCGTCGTTCTCGACCGATACCGTTTCGAACGGTTAGTACGACATTATTCTGCAGAAATCGGGCCGTAACCAAGAGGCGGACTGTGGGATACGGAGGTATGCCCACCGAACCCACAGTAACCGACGTGTTCACCGACGTCGAGCCCGATCCAGACGCGGTTCTCGAAGCGGCGGGTATCGACTCGCCGGACGACCTCCTCGAGGCGGGTGGCGCTCACGACCCCGACGACGACGAGGTCATCGACGCGGTCGACGCGGACCTCGAGGCCCTCGCCGCGGAACTCGAATCGGTCGAGGTCGATGCCGAGCGATTGGAACGAACCGGTGCCGAATCGACGCGCTCGAGTGGCGAAGCGGACGCGTCTCCCCCGGAGGAGGGACGACCGACCGACGGTCCCGCACGGGACGCCCTCGACGCGACGGCGGTGCTCGTCGGCGCGCCGACCGTAACGATCCGGTCGGACGACGAGGCGATCGCGCACCCGCCGAGCGCGTCGGCGACGAGCGGCCGACCGGGCGACGAACCGGCGAACGACCGAGCCGGGGACGGATCGGCGGAGAGACGAGCCGACGGCGAACCGACGCTCGTCGGCCCCGACCCGGTTCCCGACCGCGTTCCCGACGATGCGTTCGGCGGCGTCGAGGCGAACACCGCACCGGGAACCGAGACGGAGTTTCTGTGGTCGGGAGGCGAACTCGAGACGGCGCGGTGAGTGCGATCGTTCGTCGGCGGACGAAAGTCGCCATCGCTGTCCACACTCGTCCGTCGCTCGACCCGTCGGATCGTCGACAACCAGGTACAGACACTCGATTTGAACTGTTTCGGCGTTCAACGGCGTCCATGGTCGCGTTCAAATCGAAGATGGTCGAGTCGATCTCGCTCCCCTCTCGAGACCGCCGCGAGCGAAACCTCGAGGCCGCCGGCTACAACGTCTTCAATCTCGACGCGGACGAGGTGTTCATCGATCTGTTGACCGACAGCGGAACCGGCGCGATGAGCGACGCCCAGTGGGCTGCGCTGATCCGCGGCGACGAGTCCTACGCCGGATCGCGGAGTTTCGACCGGCTCGAGTCGGCCGTCGCGGACGTGATGGGGTTCTCGCACGTGATTCCGGCACACCAGGGACGAGGAGCGGAGAACGTCCTGTACGGCACGCTGCTTTCGTCGGGCGACGTCGTCCCGAACAACACCCACTTCGACACGACGCGAGCGCACGTCGCGAACCAGGGTGGCGAGCCGGTCGACTGCCCGGTCGAGGTCGCGTTCGATCCGGACGCCGACGACCCCTTCAAGGGAAACACCTCGCTCGCTCGCCTGCGCGAGGTGGTCGACGACGTCGGAACCGAACGCGTCCCGCTGATCGTCCAGACGATCACGAACAACTCCACGGCGGGCCAGCCCGTTAGCGTCGAAAACACCCGCCGGGTTCGGGAGTTCGCCGACGAGATCGACGCGACGTTCGTCGTCGACGCCTGCCGGTTCGCGGAAAACGCCGCCTTCGTCAGCCGTCGCGAAGCGGAGTTCGTCGGCGAGGACGTCGGGGCCATCGCGCGCGAACAGCTTAGCTACGCGGACGCGGTCGTGATGAGCGGCAAAAAAGACGGGCTGGTGAACGCCGGCGGCTTCGTCGCGACGGACGATCCCGACCTCTACGAGCGGTGCAAAGAGCGCGCGATCCTCTACGAGGGGTTCCCGACCTACGGCGGGATGGCCGGCCGGGATATCGCGGCCATGGCCGTCGGGCTTCGGGAGGCCGTCGAGGAGTCGTACGTCTTCGACAGGATCGACGCCGTCGACGAGTTCGGCTCGATGCTCGCGGACGTCGGCGTACCGGTGTACGAGCCGGTCGGCGGCCACGCGGTCTACCTCGACGCGGGAACCGCGCTCTCGCACCTTCCGTGTGAGGTCTTTCCCGGCCAGGCGTTCGTCTGCGAACTGTACCGAGAGGGGGGCGTCCGCGGCGTCGAACTCGGGAGCTTCGCCTTTCCCGACACCGACCGGCCGGAACTCGTCAGACTCGCGGTCCCGCGTCGAACCTACCACCGCGAGCACTTCGAACACGTCGCCGAGACCGCAGAGCGCGTCCTCGAGAAGCGAGAGCGAGTTTCGGGCCTCGAGATCACTTCCGAGCCCGAGATCGCGGAGCTTCGTCACTTCACGGCGGGCCTCGAGCCGATTCCGTCGTGACGAGCCGCGACGGGCGACGCGAGCCGCGACGCACGTCCCGAGACGGACGGTCGGGACCGACGAACAGAGGAGAGGATTCGTCCGCTTGCCGGCGTCGGTTCGTCCGTCCGTTCGATCCTACAGCGACGGAACGATTCCCCGGGCCCGATCTCGGATGGTCGGTTCCGTCTCGGACTGGTCCTGCAGCCGTCGTTTCGCGAAGGACTGGAGTCCGGCCGCGGGGGACTCGGTTCCGCCTTCCGAGCCGCCGACCCAGCCCGGCAGCTGGGACTCGAGTTCCGCGCGTTTCTCCGCTTTGAGCTGGCTGTACTTTCGGAGTGCGATGCCGACGCCGATGAAGAGTCCGGCGTCGAGCAATTCGCGCCGAAACCGTTCCTGATCGTTTCGTACCGCGATCGCCTTCGCGAGCGAGAGGACGCCGATCGCGAGGTAGAGCTTCGAGCTCTTCGACGGATCGCCGCTGAGTAGCCGTTGGAGCGCCATGCTTGACGACGTACCACGTTCCCGGTGATAAAACTGCGCTCCGCCCGCCAGTTCGACTCGAGTTAGCCGCTCCCTACGCGGCGGGAACGAGCCGGTCGGTGTTCCGATCGGTCACCTCGACTCGAGGCCGCGATATCGCGGCCCGTTCGCGACCCGTCGTCGGTTGGGCGGTCTGGTCGCGACCCGTCGTCGGTTGGGTGGTCTGGTCGCGACCCGCCGTCGGTTGCGCCGTCTGATTGCGACCCGTCGTCGGCGTCCCGTTACGGCTCGTTGGCGTCGCCCGTTCACGGCTCATCGGCGTCCCGTTCACGGCTCGTCGTCGGCGTCGTCCGTCGCCGTGGCGCCACCGGTTCCGGAATCGTCCCCGGCGTCGGTCGCGTCGGGATCGGCGGACTCGTTCGTTTCGGTGTCGTCGGACCCGTTCGCTCCCGGATCGTCGCCCTCGTCGGTCACGACGTCGTCGAGTTCGACGTCGTCGTCCTCGAGTTCTTCCTCCCAGACGTCGACCCAGGCCGCCATCACGTCGTCCAGGTTGCCCCGGAGCTCGTCGTACGTGAACCGGACCGTCTCCTCGGGTTCGCGAGCGTACGTCGTAAACTCGGCCCCCAGTTCGAGGTAGTCGCGCTCGACCGCAGGAAACTGGGCGTTTCGCACCGCGATCTCGACTTGCACGTCGCTCGAGAGCAGAAAGTCGACGAACTGGTAGGCGAGCCCGGGTCGTTCGGTCCCCTCGAAGACGGCAACTCCTTCGCGGCTCTCGTAGCCCCGGCCGTCGAGCATCGCGACCTGATGACGCTCGAGGCTCCTGTCGGCGGCGACCGCACCGACCCGATCGGTCGAGTAGGAGACGACCATCGGTCGCTCGCCCTCGAGGTAGCCGTCGACGTACGACTCCGTCCACCGGTCGGAGACGGCCGCGCCGTTGTCCCGGAGCGCACGCCAGTAGTCGACGAACCCGTCGCCGTACTCCGCGACGGTCCACAGGAGAAACGCGCGTCCGGGATCGGAACGTCGCGGATCCTGGACGAGCAGTCCGTCCTCGAACGCCGGATCGAGCAGGTCGTCGAACGACTCCGGGCCGTCGAGTTCGGTTTCGTCGTAGACGACGCTGACGTAGCCCGTGTCGAACGGAACGACGCGTTCGAACGGATCGTCGAACTCGAGGTCGTCCCGGATGCGCCCGTCGCGCTCGAGGCGATCGCGCTCGAGCGATTCGAACAGCCGTCCCTCGAGCGCCTCGTCGACGCGAACGAGTTGGGCGGCGGTCAACCCCAGGTAGACGTCCGCGCCGAGGTCGGCGTCGAGGCGCGCGCGCTGGACGAAGTGGTCGATGCCCGCATCGGGGACGGTCCAGACGATTTCGGCGTCTGGAAACTCGGTCTGGAACGCCTCCGCGATCCACCGGCCGGCGGACTCCTCGCCGCGGACCATCGACGAGTACGTCGCCACGCGGAGCGTTCCGTCGTCCTCTTCGTCGAGGTCTTCCTCCGGAGGGTCGTCGTCGTTCTCGCGCTCGAGACAGCCGGCACCGGCGAGGCTCGCGAGCGTCGCGCCGCCGGCACCGCGGACGAAGGCCCGTCGTCTCATTGGTTACGTGTCACGCCGCGGAGGCTTAAGGATCGTGGCGTTCGCTCACCAGTGAGAAAGACTTTCACCGTTCGGTGTGAGTCGCGATCGTGGTATCGAACGCACAATCGAACCGGTCTCGTCGGTACGTCCTCGGCGGCGTCGTGGTCGCGCTCGGCGTGCTCACCGGCGCGATCCTGCTCGAGGTCCTCGGAACGATCCTCTTCGCGCTGACGGTCGCGTACGTGCTGGTCCCGTTGCAGAAGTGGCTCGTCAGGCGCGGACTCTCCGAGTGGACCGGTGCCGCCGTCGCGACCGTCCTCGGATTCGTCGGAGCCGTCGCGGTGTTCTCGCCGATCGCGTTGACGCTGTACTTCCGGATCGACGAGATCGTCACGGTCGTCGAGGAGCTCCCGGCCGAGATTCCGATCACCGCGTTCGACGTGACGTACACGGTCGAAGTCGCGGTCGTCCAGTCGATGGCGATCGACTTCCTCACGGACGTCGCCATCTCGTTCGCGTCGGCGCTGCCGGTGCTCGCGATCAAGTTCGCACTGTTCGTTATTCTGCTGTTCGCGCTGGTGCTCAAAGGCGACGACGCGGCTCGAGCGGCGATCGCACCGGTTCCGGTCGAGTACCGGGACGTCGTCGACGCACTGGCAAAGCGAGTGCGCGAGACGCTGTACGCGATCTACGTCCTGCAGCTCGCCACCTCGGTCGCGACGCTTCTCATCGGCTACCCGCTGTTTCTTGCGCTCGGCTACGACATGGCGTTCACGCTCGCGATCGTCGCCGCGATCCTCCAGTTCGTTCCGATCATCGGACCCAGCCTGCTGATCGTCCCGATCGCGATCTATCACGTCACCGCAGGCGAACTGGCGGCCGCGCTCCTGGTGGGCGTCCTCGGCGTCGCGCTCGTCGCCTGGCTGCCCGACATCGCCGTCCGCCCGCGACTCGCGCGGCGGTCGGCCGGACTCCCGGGAAGCCTCTACTTCGTCGGGTTCACCGGCGGCCTGTTCACGCTCGGAGCGATCGGGATCGTCGTCGGACCGCTGATCGTCGCCGTCTTCGTCGAAGCCGTCGACCTCCTCGCGGACGAGGTGAACGGAGACCCCGAAGTCTCGGAGCTCCTCGAGATGGACGCAGAGACCGACGGCCCGGGCGAGGAGGTCTCGATGGACGCCGAGACGGCGTTCGAGGAGTCGAGTTCCCGGACGGCCGACGACTGAGACGGACTGGTGCACCGATCTACCGGTGTAACCCGGACGGTCGCGGTTGCGTCGGTACCGACGGCCAACGGACGTCTGAACGACCCACTCGAGTGCGCCGGAACGTCCCGCTCGCCGGAAGGCCGGTTGGACCACGGATACTTTTCCCGTTGCCCGTCGTCCGGATCGGTATGGTCACCGGACGAACCGTAATTCACGCGGTCATCGGCGCCGTCGTCGGCGTCGTGCTCTCGTTCGTGCCCCTCTCGACCGCGATCGGCGGCGCGGTCGCGGGCTTTCTCGAGGGGCCGGACGGGCGAGACGGGGCGGTCGTCGGCGCGCTGGCCGGGCTGATCACGTTCGTCCCCTTCGCGTTCTTCGCGCTGTTCGCGATCAGCTTCCTCGGGTTCGGGTTCGGCGTCGCGGCCGTCCCGATGGGCGGGTTCGCGTTCGTCCTGTTCGTTATCGCCGTCGGCTCGACGTTCGTGCTGCTGTACACCGTGGGCCTCGCGCTGCTGGGTGGCTACCTCGGTGCCTACCTCGCGCGAGAGTACCCCGAGAAACGGACGAACGCGCGTCGAACGATCGGGATGAGCGAAGACGAGGCGCTCGAGACGGACGCGCCGAAGCGGCGCGGGCGGGACCGGAGCCGAGCGCGGAGGACCCGGGATCGGGATCGACCGAGGTCGGCCGACGACCGCGATCCGGACCGGGACGATCCGCCGGGGGACGCGGACTCGAGCACGAACGGGTCGGGGACGGGAGCGGGTCGAGACGAGCGGACGGAGCCGACGCGCTGGCGCGAGGATCGGGAGGACGGATCGGAGCGCTGACCGTCGCCGGTCGATCACTCGTATCGCAGCGCGTCGATCGGGTCCGTCCTGGCCGCGCGCCAGGCCGGATACAGCCCGGAGAGCACGCCGACGACGATGCCGACGGCGATCGCAAGCGCGACGTACTCGTAGGGGTAGACGAGCGGGAGGTCGACGTACAGCGCGCCGACGTAGCCCGCGGCGAGACCGAGGGCCGTCCCGAGTATCGCGCCGACGACGCCGAGAACGATCGCCTCCGCGAGAAACAGCCCGAGGACGTCGCGGTTTTGCGCGCCGACCGCCTTCATGATCCCGATCTCGCGAGTCCGCTCGGTGACGCTGACGAGCATGATGTTCGCGATGCCGATCGACCCGACCAGCAACGAGATGGCCGCGATGCCGACGATAAAGTTCTGCAGGAGGTCGAGGACGTCCTGGAGCTGCTGGAGGAGTTCGGTGCTCGTCTGGAGCGTCACCTCGAGGTCCTCGTCGTCTACGAACTCGTTGGCGTCGGCGTCGTCGCTCTCGAGGTACGCGATCGATCGGTCGCGAGCGGCGTCGACGTCCGACTCGGTTGCCGACTGCGCTTCGATCACGACGGCGAGATAGCGTACGTCGTCCGACGGGTCGTCGTCGGCCGACTGACCCGGATCGTCTGTCTCCCCGTCACCGCCAGCGAGACCGGCGCTCGCGGCACCTTCGACGTAGTAGGGATCCGTCGGGACGTAGATCCGGGGCGCGGCCTCGAACCCTTCGAACGGGCTCAGTCCCTCGGCGGTGTCGGTGATACCGACCACCTCGACCGACAACTGCTGTCCGCCGAGGGCGACGATCGTCAACTCGTCGCCGACCGTGACGTTCGACTCGAACTGCTCCGCGGCGGCGGGGTTGAGCACCGCCTCACGTTCGCCCATCTCGAACTGTCTACCCTCCGCGAGGCTCTCCTCGCGGACGTACGACGGTCCCGACGCGATCAGCCCGTCGCCCTGGGCGACCCGCTCGTCACCGTCCGAGACCGCCTGCGTCTGGATCGTCGCGTAGCCGTAGGCCGCCGCCACCTCGTCGAACCGCTCGAGTTCCGCGAGATCGTCCTGGCTCACGACCGGCTGAGCGCCCGCGAGGGGGCCGCCTTCGGCGTCGGGATCGGCCGCCCATCCGTACAGGTTTCGCTGGTCGTCCGGACTGATGTCGCCGATGATGCCGGCCTGCAGGCTCGCGCCGAGCGTGACGAACGCGATCACCGCCGCGATCCCGATGACGATTCCAAGCGTCGTCAGCGCCGATCGAAGCTTGTGCCCCCGGATCGAGCGCCAGGAGAGACGGAGGTGCTCGAGCGGGTTCATCGACGATCAGTTCCCGCCGTCGTCGTCGCGGTCGGTCGTCGACGAATCGGCGTCGCGGTCGTCGGACGCGGTTCCGGGCCCGTCCGCGTCGGACGTCGGGTCGTCACCACCTCGATCGCCTCCGTCGCCGCCGGGAGTTTCACCGTCGGCTCCCGCGTCGGCGTCTCGAGACGACCGAGGACCGACTCCCGGTCCCGGCGGGGAGGTCGGCTCGCCGGTCGACTCGAGTTTCTCGATGCGTTCGATCGTTCCGTCCAGCAGGTGGACGATTCGCTCTGCGCGCTCGGCGACGTGGCGCTCGTGGGTGACGACGACCAGCGTCGTCCCGGCGTCGTGAAACTCGGCGAAGAGGTCGAGCACGTCGGCTTCGGTCTCCGTGTCGAGGTTTCCGGACGGCTCGTCTGCCAGCACGATCGCGGGTTCGTTCACGAGCGCCCGCGCCAGCGCCACCCGCTGGCGCTGGCCGCCGGAGAGCTCGCTGGGCAGGTGGTCGGCCCGGTCCGCGAGCCCGACCCGCTCGAGCAGTTCTCGCGCGCGCTCGCGGCGCTCCCCGCGGCCGACTCCCTGAAACAACTGTGGAAGCGCGACGTTCTCGAGCGCGGTGAGCCGCGGCATCAGGTTGAACGTCTGGAAGACGAACCCGACCTGCGTACCGCGGAGGTCGGTTCGCTCGCGCCCGTCGAGCGTCGTCACGTCCTGGCCGTCGACGACCACCCGGCCCTCCGTCGGCGTGTCCAGACACCCGACGAGGTTCATCAGCGTCGACTTTCCCGAGCCGCTGGGTCCCATGATCGCCGTGTACGAGCCGCGTGACACTTCGAGAGTGACGCCGTCGAGGGCGTGGACCGGTTCGGCCAGTTCGTACGTCTTGCGAACGTCCTCGAGCACGACAGCGGTTCCCGAACGCGCCATACCCATCCGACCACGGAGGCCGGTAAAAAGGTTCGTCGGCGCTTCGCCGGGACGGAAAACGGGTCGCGGATGCTCGCCCCGCGGCCGACCGCCGGCCCCACGCGTCGACTCTACTTTCACCGCGGTACGGGAACCCTTATTCGCGACGAGGGAGAAGCTCCGGTAATGGCGACCACGGACGAGAGCGGGGAGCCTCCCACGATCGATCACCCGCTTCTCGAGCCCGACTTTCTCGAGCGGCGACTCTACCAGCTGAAACTCGCGGGAACCGCGGCGAACGATCACACGCTCGTCTGCCTGCCCACCGGGCTGGGGAAGACGACGGTGAGCCTGCTGGTGACGGCTCGCCGGCTCGAGGAGGTCGGCGGCACGTCGTTGATGCTCGCTCCGACCAAACCGCTCGTCCAGCAACACGCGGAGTTCTATCGCGAGGCGCTGCAGATTCCGGACGAAGAGATCGTCGTCTTCACCGGCGACGTCAGCCCCGAGGATCGCGCGACGACGTGGGAAGAGGCGACCGTCGTGATGGCGACGCCGCAGGTGATCGAAAACGACCTCGTCGGCTCGCGGATCTCGCTGTCGGACGTGACCCACCTCACCTTCGACGAGTGTCACCGCGCGACCGGCGACTACGCGTACAACTACATCGCAGAACGCTACCACGCTGACGCCGAGCGGCCGCTCGTTACGGGGATGTCCGCCTCGCCCGGCGGCGACGAGGAAGCGATCCTCGAGGTGTGCGAAAATCTCGGCATCCGCGAGGTCGAGGTGATGACCGAAGAGGACGCCGACGTCGCCCAGTTCACCCACGAGACCGACGTCGAGTGGGAGCGTATCGACCTCCCCGAGGAAGTACTGGAGATCCGGGACGCGCTGAACGAAGTGATCACGGACCGCCTCGAGAAGCTGAAGGAACTCGGCGTTGCGCGCTCGACCCAGCCCGACCAGTCCCAGACGGACCTCAATCGGATGCGGGCACAGCTCCAGCAGCTGATCGACAACGACCAGTCGGAAGGGTTCGAGGGAATGTCCGTCCACGCCGAGGTGATGAAGCTCCGCCAGGCGGTCACGCTGGTCGAAACCCAGAGCGTCGAGGCACTCCGGCGATACTTCGAGCGCCAGCGCAACCAGGCTCGCTCCTCGGGTGCCTCGAAGGCCAGCCAGCGGATGGTCTCCGATCCGCGGGTTCGCGAAGCGATGCGTCGGGCCGAGAGCTTCGACGAACTCCACCCCAAATACCGGAAGGCGCGGATGCTGCTCGCCGAGACGCTGGGACTCGAGGGCGGCGAGCGCGTCATCGTCTTCACCGAGTCGCGCGATACGGCCGAAGCGCTGACCGACTTCCTCTCGGAGAGCTTCGACGCAAAGCGGTTCGTCGGACAGGGCGACCGCGAGGGGTCGGACGGGATGACCCAGAACCAGCAACAGGAAGTGCTCGACGACTTCCGGGCCGGCGAGTTCGAGGTGCTCGTCTCGACGTCCGTCGCCGAAGAAGGGCTGGACGTCCCCGAGGTCGACCTCGTCCTCTTTTACGAGCCAGTGCCGACGGCGATCCGGTCGATCCAGCGCAAGGGCCGAACCGGTCGCCAATCCGAAGGACGGGTCGTCGTGCTGATGGCCGAAGACACGCGCGACGAGGCCTACTTCTGGATCTCCCGGCGTCGCGAAAAGGAGATGGAAAGCGAACTGCGCGACCTCAAGGGGATGGCCGCCGACCTGGCCGACGAACTCGAGGCTCCCCAGCTGTCGCTCGGCGAGTTCGACGGAGAGGGCGAAGTGAAAGTGAACGACGAGGCCGGAAAACCCGATGCGGGCGGTGGTGATTCCAGTGGAAGCCAGGGGGCTGTGACTCAGCCAGGACTCCAGGAGTTCGCCGACGAGAACTCGGATCCGAGTACCGAAAGCGGCGGGAAAGAGACGGGCGACGAGGTCGAACCGCGCGAGCCATCCGCCGACGGCGAGGCGGTCGAGATCGTCGCCGACCAACGCGAGATGGACGCCAACATCGCCCGCGATCTCTCGAGGCGCGAGGAGATAGAAATTCGCCTCGAGACGCTCGAGGTGGGCGACTACGTCTGCTCGGACCGCGTGGTCGTCGAGCGCAAGTCGGCGGCCGACTTCGTCGACTCGCTGGTCGGCGGCGACCGATCCGTCTTCGAGCAGGTCGGCGCGATGGCCCGCCACTACTCGCGACCCGTCGTCGTCGTCGAGGGGGCGAACCTGTACGACCAGCGGGACGTCCACCCGAACGCGATCCGGGGCGCGCTCTCGAGTCTGGCCGTCGACTTCGGCGCGAGCGTCCTGCGAACCGACGACGAAGACGAGACGACGGAGCTGCTCGCGGTGATCGCGAGCCGCGAGCAGACGATGGCAGACCGCGAGGTGTCGGTCCACGGCGAGAAAGGGACCAAGACGCTCGCGGAACAACAGGAGTACGTTGTCTCCTCGATCGCCGAGATCGGTCCCGTCACCGCGCGGTCGTTACTCGAGGAGTTCGGCACCGTCGAGGCGGTGATGATCGCGACCGAGGACGAACTTCAGGAGGCCGACGGCGTCGGCCGGGTGACGGCCGAACGGATTCGCGAGGTCATCGGCAGCGAGTACGCGGGCGGAAACTGATCCCCACCAGGAAGAGTCCTCGACACCGACGGGGAGAGGCTCGATCGGATCGAGCCCGGGCGGTCAGTACCGCGATGCGATCGCCACTACGATCCCCCGGTGACGAGCGACCTTCGTTCGGGATCCTGTGAACGAAAAGATATATATACTCCTACTCTCGATACTGCGAGAGACACCCGATCCGCCCTCCAGAGTCGGCCTGCCGACTCATCCCGATCGGGAACTCGCTCGAGCGCCGACCGTGGCGTTCGAGTGCGACCGGATCTCGCCACGATGACACTCGAGACAGGACCTCGGATCACGAACGAACGGATTCGAAACGCCCGAACAGAGCACCCGCTTACCCGTCCAGCAACAGCGAACCTATGACTCCGGAGTTGTCGTCTTCCGGCTCGGAGTACCTCGAGCGCGTTCGGCGCGGAATCGCCGATCGCACCCGGATCGATACGCGAACGCTCGCCGTCTTCCGGGTGTTCGTTGGCCTGCTCATCGTCGCGGATATCGTGCTCCGGAGTCGCAACTTCTCGTACTTCTACACCGACACCGGCGTCGTCCCGCAGTGGCTCGCCCAGGACCTTTCGTCCGACGGCGTGTTCTCGGTCTACCACTACACGTCCGATCCGACGGTGATCGCCGCGCTGTTCGTCGTCCAGATTCTGATCGCGATTCAGCTGATCGTCGGCTACAAGACCCGGATCGCCACGATCCTCTCGTTCCTGCTCGTCATCTCGCTCGATCACCACAACCCGCTGGTGACGAGCTACGCCGACGTGCTGTTCCGACTGCTGCTGTTCTGGGCGATCTTCCTCCCGCTGGGCGAGCGGTGGTCGATCGACGCCGTACACGCGGACCGGACGCCGCGTGCGAGCGTCACGGGAATCGCGCCGGCGCTGATCCTCACCCAGATGGTCCTGATGTACTTCATCAACGGCATCCACAAGCGCGAATCCGAGCTGTGGACCGGCGGGGAGGCCACGCCGCTGATCCTGGGACTCGACGACATGACGTTCCTGCTCGGCGAAACCGTCCGCACGTTCCCGACGCTGCTCCAGTTCGGCGGGCTGACGTGGTACTACATGCTGCTTTTCTCGTGGCTCCTGTTGTTGCTCGTCGGCCGACAGCGGATGCTCTTTGCGCTGATGTTCGTCGGCGGTCACGCCACGTTCGCCGTGACGGTCCGAATCGGCGCGTTCGCGTACGTCGCGTGGGCGGGCCTGCTCCTGTTCTTCCAGGGCCAAGTGTGGGAGGACGGAAAGACGCTGTTGCGGTACGCCGGCCTCGAGCCGGCGCGCATCGCCGACCGGCTCTCCCGACTGGAGCGGGTGGCGGCGTCCGTCCCCGAACTCCGGATCGACTCCGAGGGATGGCGGGAGGTCAAATCGGCGGTCTACGACGTCAGCCTCGCGGTCGTCGCCGCGTCGCTGATCGTCGTCCTGCTCTTTTCGTACGCGCCGGTGGGGGCGGTGGTCGGCGACGACGTGAGACCCGATCGACACGTCGACGACGTCGCCTCGACGGTTTCGGTCGACCAGCCGACCTGGACCATCTTCGCCCCGCATCCACGGACGACCGATCGGTACTACGTCTTCCCGGCCAGAACCGCCGACGGCGACCTGATCGACGTCTACAACGAGCGGCCGCTCTCGTACGATCGCCCCCACGACGAGCTACAGCAACAGTACGGAACGTATCGGGAGCGATTCTACATGAACAGCGTCCGTCGAGGCGGCTCGAGCGCCGGCAACGACGCACCCGACGTGCTCGCAGAGCACCTGTGTGAAACCTGGGAGGAGGAGTACGGCATCGAGCTCACTCACATCGACATGTACTACGTGAACGAAGACATCACGCTGGAGACGATCGATACGCCGAGCGAGCGGAAGACGGACGTCCACCTGATACAGCGAAACGCCTGCGGCGATCACGAACCCGAGGAGATCGCACCGCCGCCGGAGGACGTCCGGTGACCGGAATCCTGAACTGTCCACCCCGCCAAACGCGAGTATCGATGGCCGAAGAGACCGAGACGGAGATCCCCGAAGACGGAGCGGTCGTCCTCTTCGACGGCGTCTGTAACCTCTGTACCGGGTTCGTGCAGTTTCTCATCCCCCGCGATCCGGAGGGGACGTTCTACTTCGCCTCGCTCCAGTCGGACGTCGGCGAGCGCCTCCGCGAGGAGCACGGCCTCTCGAGCGACGAACTGGACTCGATCGTGTTGATCGACGGCGACGACGCCTACGTGAAATCGTCCGCGGTGATCCGCATCGCTTCCCTCCTCGGCGGCGTCTACGCGCTCGCGCGGCCGCTCGGCGTTCTCCCGCGTCGGCTCCGCGACTGGGGGTACGACGTCGTCGCGGCGAACCGGTATCGGATCTGGGGGAAGAAAGATCAGTGCATGATGCCGAGCGAGGACGTTCGCTCGCGGTTTCTGGACTGAACGGCGCGAGCGAACGCGCGAGTGTCTGGTGATCGGCGCGAGCGAACGCGTCGGGTCGACTCGAGATCGATGGGCGTCGATCCGCTCGCCGAGCAAAACCCGACGGCGGGCGTTCAGTGTTGCGACGCGCCAGCTCGTCCGGCGAATCCGAGCGCCAGCGCCGCGATTCCGACGAGCGTGACGATCGCGCCGAATCCGGGAAGGTCGTCGGCGACGTTTCCGCCAGCGTCGTCTTCGGTGTCGGCGTCGCCGTCGGTCTCCGATCCGTCGGCGTCGGCCGCGTCGGACCGGGTGCCATCGCCGTCTCCGCCGGATTTGGTGTCGTCGTTGTTCTCCGCGTCGCCGGCACCGTCGTCCGTTCCGTCAGTCGATTCGTCGCCATCCTCCCAAAGAACGAGGGAGACGTCGTCTACCGGCTCATCGTCCGGGTCACGTACCTCGAACTGGTAGAACCAGTCGTCGTATCCGGGTGGATAATCGCGGTCGAGCACGAGCTGTTCCGTCTCCGTCAGCTCTGTCCCGTCGCCCGCCTCGAGAACGTCGTCGATCGGATCGTCCCCGAGTCCCGCAGTCTCGACGACGACGGTCGCCGTTCCGTTTCCGTTCGCGTCCTTCGCGGTCGCCTTCGCGTCGTAGTAGGTGCCGACCGTCCGTCCGGTGAGCAGGATCGCGGCCGAATCGGCGTCGGCGAGGGGAATATCGATCGTCACCGACTCGCCGCGATCGACTTCCCAGAGCGAGTGCTCGAGAACGGAATCGTTCGTCGGTTCGTCCTCGTCTTCCGGTTCGTCCGGAGTTTCGGATTCGACGACGTCGAGCGTGGAGAGGGCGGCTTGCTCGCCGTCGACGAACGCTGTGACGTCGTAGACGCCGACCGCGAGCGAGTCGTCGAGATCGGTCTGAGACCGATCCGAAAGCTCCGTTCCCGGACCCGGCCGGATGGCGTCGTCGACGGAGTCGACGCCGAGTGCGCCCGTATCGAGCAGGACGGTCGCCGTCCCGTTCTCGTTCGCGTCTTCGACGGTCACCTCGGCTTCGAACGCTTCGTTTTCGGGGGCGTGGTCTTCTGCGACGACCAGCGTAATTCGATCGTCGCCGTCGATCTCCATCTCGACGGGGACCGTCTCTCCGTCCCACGCCGCCCAGACGTTTCGGTCGAACGTGACGTCGGTATCCGATCCGGCGTCACCCGCGGCCGCGACGGCGGGGACGATACCGGCGAGCAGTACGACCACTACGAGGACCAGTGTGAAGCGGCAATCTAGCGGTTTCATCGTGTCAAGGGCGGACTAACGTGTCAACGGAGAATATAAATAATTTGCCTATTTGGTTGTGGAAATATCTCTGCCGGATCGATCCTAGGTCACGATGGATTCTCCCGTCGACCGGTGTGAGCGTATCGTCAGTGGGACGATCAGCGAGACGACGCTGGAAACGCTCGTCGCGGAAACGAACGACGCGAACGACGATCGAACGGGGAACCGCGTCCGCGTGAAGAATTATCGCAACGCGTTCAGCGTCTCGCTCGCCTCCCGAGCGGCCTCGAGGCACTCGGTCGCGTACCGGGGATCGTCGGTAGCGGCGGCTTCGCGGGCGAACTTCTCGAGGGCCCTGACCAGCGAGTCGCGAGCGGACTCGAGGTCGCCCTCGACCGCCGACGGCGGCGACGGCGAACGGCGGGGTGGTCTCTCGCTCGAGGACGGCGAAGAACGGTCGGAATTCGACTCCGGTTCCGACGGGCGGACCGCCTCGTCGCCGCTACCCGGCGTGGATCGGTCGTCCACGCGGGCGTCGGACGCTGTTTTCTCCGTCGGCCGGGAAGTTCCTCCCGTTTCGGCGTCGCGGTCGTCGAGTTCGATCGTCGTCGGTTCGTCGGTCTCCGGACGGTCCGTCGTCGCTCCCGCGTCCGTCGCATCCGCGTCGGCCCCCTCGGTCGGGACGTCGTCTGCCGTTCGGTCCGCATCGGCCGGCGGCTGTCCCTCGACGGCGTCGGGGCCGCCGTGACAGCTCGGACAGAACGTCGTTCCGCTCTGGGAGAACAGGGGATCGCCGCAGGTCCCGCAGTGCGTGTTCGTCATCGTCGCCCCCTTGAGCAGGAGGTCGCTCATCCGCTGGGTGGCCTCGCGCTCTTTCTTGTCGCGTTCGTACTTCTCCCGAAGCTTCTCGCGCTCGGCTTCCTTGTCGAAGTCGCTCATACCCATCTAGATGTGCCGGAATGTCGAAAAAGCTGCGACAGACTGCCCGCCGATCGGTGACGAGGTGAGTTTCGGCGTCGCTACTCGAGTCGGGCTGCCTCGAGCGCGTCGACCGCCGCCGCGGGCGTTTCGACGACTTCGATCTCGAGGGCGTCGATCTCGTGGGTGCCGAGACCGACGATCGGTCTGTCGTAGACCGCCGCGAACCCGATCTCGGAGAGCGTGCCGGCGCTGCCGGCGAGCGCGACGACCCCGTCGCCGTTCAGTGGGACGAGGGCGTTCCTGGCGTGGCCGAGTCCGGTCGCGATCGGCACGTCGACGTGCTCGTTGGCCGCCGCCGTTCGGTCGCCGGGAAGAATGCCGATCGTCGTCCCACCCTCGCGTTTGGCACCGCGACAGACGGCCGCCATCGTGCCGCCGAGGCCGCCACAGACCACCGTGTGGCCGCGGGCGGCGAGCTCCCGGCCGACCGCTTCGGCGAGGTCCCGCTCGCTGTCCGTGATCGTTCCGCCGCCAACGACGCTTGCGCGCATACCGCTCGTTTCGGGACTACGCACTTGATACTGCTGGACAGCGCTGTTCACGATCGGCCGGACTCGAACCGTCGGAACGGCCACCGTTGTCGTCCATTCGCGAGCCGGCGTGCAAGGCGTTCAGCGACGCGATCCTGTGGCTCACCCGACCGGTCGGAGGACGGAGTCGAGAACCCACTCGCCGATTCGCTCGCCCTGTTCGCGGCCGTCCTCGAGCGCGAATCGGAAGTGGTTCCCGACGTAGATTCGGCTGTCGAGCGACTCGGAAAGCGCGTCCTCGAGGCTGTCGAACGATCGAACCACGCCCTCGTCCTCGCCGGCGGTGCCGGTTCGGATGTCGCCGCCGAGTTCGAAGGAGTAGTCGCCGCTGGCGAGGACCCCCTCGAGGACGTGACAGGCCGCGCCGCCGTAGGCGGCCAGCGTCGAGGTGTACTCGGGCGAGCCACCGACGGCCCGTGGTCTCCACGTCCGGTCGGCGTGCGTCTCCTGATTTCCGTCGCGGTCGGCCTCGTGAATCGCGGTTCGGGGCCGCCAGAAGCCGTAGTCGTACTTCGCTCGCGAGCCCGCGATGCCGGCGTCGACCAGCGCCAGACTCAACAGCGCGAACAGCCGAGCTTCCTCGAGCAAGGGGAGATCTTCGTCGACGACGAGGCGCTGGGTGACGACGTTCCACATGTTCGGCGGTCGGGGCGATCCCGGCGCGCCGCGCCAGAACGACGCGACGTCGACGTGTTCCCGTGGCCGATCGTCTGCGTCGTTGCCCCGCTCGTACACCTCCCACCAGGCGTCCGCGTAGGCTTCGCTCTCGAGCGGCGGCGGCCCGTCGGGACCGAACTGGTCGGCCGTCGTCAGCGTCCACGGGTCGATAGCGGCGTGGACTGGGTTCCAGTCACCGCGAAAACACCCCGGCTCCGTCGCGTCGTCGCAGGGGACGTAGATGCTCGTCGCGTACTCGTCGTCGCGGTGGGCCAGGAGGTCCGTCGCGACGGCGCGCCCCCATCGCTCGCCCGCGTCGACGTCTCCCCCGCCGGCCGCCGCGAGCGTCGCCTCGAGCGCGGGTTCGAACTCCCCACCGTACAGCGACGTCATCGTCTCGTGGGCGGCCCCGGCGAGCGCGGCAACTGGCGACCCGTCGGCGGGTGCAGCCGACGGATCGGCCAGATACGGCTCGAAGTGGTCGTCCCCCGCGGCCGCGGCGACGCCGTTGATCGCGTCGAACGTCGCGACGTTGAGCAACGCACCCCGTCGAGTGGGCGCGACGTTTCCGCCCCGGAAGTGCTGGATCTCCTCGACGAACCGTTCGTTCCACAGACACAGCGGATCGTCGACGGCGTCCCGATCGGCACCGTACACGTCGGCACAGCCCGCGAGGACGACGAGTCCCGTCGTCCCGGCGGCGACGAGAAACGATCGGCGACTTCGCCGGAGCGAAACGTCGGTCCCGAATCGATTCGGGTCGGCGTCACGTGGTGGTGTTCGGGATGGCATCGGTTACGAGTATGAGTGACGGTCGGCGATTCCGTCGGGCGTTACCAGTATTCGCTGTCCGGTCTCGACGTCCTCGACCGTCAGTTCGGTTCCGTCGGGCCAGGTCACGCGGAGTTCGTCGACGGCGTCCGCCTCGCCGAAGCCGAAGTGCAGCGTCCGGGTCTCCTGGGACTGGTAGTCAGCCCTGGCGTTTCGCACTCGAAGCTGGCTGTTGCCGTCGACGGTCGCTTTGGCCGTCGTGCCGAGGACGGTGTGATCGAGGTCGTCCGCGCCGGCGACGACGACCTGGAGGCTGTCGCCCTGTTCGGCCTCGTTGCTGTAGAGGCGGTAGCTGGCCACGTTCCCCGCGACGGCGACGTCCATCGAGCCGCTCGAGTCGAAATCGAGAGCGGCGACGCCGCGTTCGTCGACCTCCTGCAGGCCGAGTTCGCTCGCGTCGAGACGGTGGAACTGGCCGTCGTTCTGGGCGAACAGCATCGGCCGGACGAACGTCGGCTCACCCTCGTCGAAGCGCGCCTGAAACTGCGTCGCGTGGAAGACGTCGACCTGGCCGTCTCCGTCGAAGTCCTCGACGGCAGCGCCCCAGCCCCAGCCACCTTCGGCCAGCCCCCGCTCCTCGCCCTGATCGACGAAGCCGTCGTCGGTACGGACGAGCAGGTTGTTCCCCTGATTGCGGTCGCCGATTCGCGCGGTCATGAAGTCGGCGAACAGCTGTCGCTGGGTGTCGGGGAGCTCGCCCCACCGGTCGCGGGGGAAGTAGATGTTCGTCACGAAGATCTCGAGTTGGCCGTCACCGGTGACGTCGGCGACGCTCGAGGACATGCCGTTGCGGTTCGTCTCGTTTCCGAGGTACTCCCGGTCGAACGTGCCGCCGCCTCGATTGTAGTGGATCTCGTCCGCGAAGTAGTCGTTGGCGACGTGAACGTCCGGGTGGCCGTTGCCCGTCAGGTCGACGAAACTCGTCGCCATGCTCCAGTGGTCGCCTTCGATTCCCGCGTCGTCGACGCGCTCGAACTCGCCGCAGTCGCCGGTGTAGAGGGCGTTGGATTGTCCGTTGTCCTCTTCGGCGGGGAACGCGAGCTGATAGTGCCAGCCTCTCGGATGCTCGTCGAGCCAGTCGCCGTAATCGGCGACGAAGACGTCGGGGCAGCCGTCGCCGGTCGCGTCCGCGGCGCTGGCCGAGACGGGAACGACGAACTCGTCGTCGAAACCGACGTCGCGCTCGCGGAACGTCCCCTCGTCGTTCTCGAAAAAGACCGGCGTCTCCCCCCGACGTAACAGGAGCAAATCCTCCCAGCCGTCGTTGTCGTGGTCGAAAAAGAGGGCTCCCTGGATCGTTCCTTCGACCGGCGGGAGATCGTCGGAGCGTTCGAACGCACCGCCGGTGTTTCGAAACAGCACGGGTTCACCGCCGCCGATCGCCAGTAGATCGGTCCGGAGGTCGTTCGTGTAGTCGACGGCGTAAACGCCGTCGTTTCCGTTCACGGCCCCGATATTGATCGACTCGTACTCGAAGCCGGCCTCGAGTGCGACCTCCTCGAAGCCGTAGTCGTCGGTCGTCGGCTCGGGCGAATCGTCCCCCAGCGGACCGGCGTCCTGTGCGGTTCCGCCGACGCACCCCACCAACACGACCGCGAGTACGATAGCGGCAATCCCCACGTGGTAACGCATACCACATCGGCTGTCTCCGATAGATTATAAATTATTTGTTTTCCTGTTCCCAATTTGAGGGCTCCGATCCACCGTGGGGGTTTCGACGATCGTCGGTATGAAACTCGTCGAATCGTGAGAGAGACTCCGTTTCGACGGATTTAACGCGAGGGGAGGTGGATTCGTACGTGGTATGACGAAAGTTAGCGTGGTCGGCGCGGCCGGAACGGTCGGGGCCGCCGCAGGCTACAACATCGCGCTTCGTGACGTCGCGGACGAGCTCGTCTTCGTGGACATTCCGGACAAAAAAGACGACACGATCGGACAGGCCGCGGACGCGAACCACGGAGCGGCCTACGATTCGAACACGACGATCAGACAGGGCGGCTACGAGGAAACCGAGGGGTCGGACGTCGTCGTCATCACCGCCGGCATCCCCCGCCAGCCCGGCCAGACCCGAATCGACCTCGCGGGCGACAACGCACCCATCATGGAGGACATCGGCTCCTCGCTCGCGGAGTACAACGACGACTTCATCACCGTCACCACGTCGAACCCCGTCGACCTGCTCAACCGCCACCTCTACGAGGCGGGCGACCGCGCCCGCGAGCAGGTGATCGGCTTCGGCGGTCGCCTCGACTCCGCACGATTCCGGTACGTCATCTCCCAGCGCTACGACGCGCCCGTCCAGAACGTCGAGGCGACGATCCTCGGCGAGCACGGCGACGCGCAGGTGCCCGTCTTCTCGAAGGTCCGCGTCGACGGCCGCGACCTCGAGTTCACCGACGACGAGAAAGCGGAACTGCTCGAGGAACTCCTGACCTCGGCGATGAACGTCATCGAGAAGAAAGGCGCGACCGAGTGGGGGCCGGCGACCGGCGTTGGCCACATGGTCGAAGCGATTCTCCGCGACACGGGCGAGGTGTTGCCCGCAAGCGTCACACTCGAGGGCGAGTTCGGCCACGAGGACACCGCCTTCGGCGTCCCCGTCAAGCTCGGCTCGAACGGCGTCGAGGAGATCGTCGAGTGGGACCTCACCGAGTTCGAGCGCAACCAGCTCGGCGAGGCCGCCGAGAAGCTCTCCGAGCAGTACGACAAGATCGCCTGAGCCGGGCCGGCCGTCGCGAGGAGATTCGGGACGAGCTCAGGGAGCTTCGGACGCGGATCGACCGGACGATCGCGATCGAAACGGTAAACTGATATTTTTGCGAACCGGTTCGACGTGAGCGAGTACGACGCGGTTCTGTTCGATAGCGACGGCATCCTCGTCGAGCCCCCGCCGGCCGAGACGCAGTCAACGGCCACGCGGGCCGCGTTTCACGAAGTTGGCATCGACGAGCCGGCACGGACTCACGTCCAGGCGATCGTCGACGGCGTCACCGTCGGCGAACTCGAGGAGATCTGTACGGCCTACGACCTCGAGCCCGAGACGTTCTGGGAGGCCCGCGAGCGCCACGACGAGCGCTCCCAGCTCGAGGAGTTCGAACGCGGCGTCCGCGGCCGGTACGACGACGTGAGCGCGATCGTCGATCTCCCGGTGGACTGCGGCGTCGTCAGCAACAACCACCACAGCACGATCGAGTTCGTCCTGGCGTACTTCGACCTCGAGCGGGCGTTCGAGACGTACTACGGCCGCGAGATGACGATCGAGAGCCTCGAGCTGAAAAAGCCGAACGCGCACTACCTCGAGCGGGCGATAGCCGACCTGTCGGCCGAATCGGTGCTGTACGTGGGCGACAGCGAGAGCGACGTCGTCGCCGCAACGCGCGCGGGCCTCGAGTCGGCGTTCGTCCGCCGGCCGCACTGTCGGGGGACGGAACTCGAGGCCACGCCGACCTACGACCTCGAAGATCTCCACGACGTCGCGGATCTCGTTCGCGGCGATGGACGGCGACGCGCCTGATATATTAGGTTTATTGATATGAGTTTCTTTGGTGTATTTAGAAAATGGTGTGAATTAAATGTATATAGTAACGACTGAAACGATGCACACTTTGCCGAATAATACAGGGAGAGGTCTGAGCAAGGAACTTATCCGAGTCGGGGGTCTCTAGCAGGTATATGAGCGAACGGGCCGGGTCTTCTGAAGTGACGATATGGGGAGAGGCGGACGACACCGAGGCCCTCCAGCACTATCGTACGCTCGTCAATACGATCGACGATGGGATCTATCGACTCGACGCCGAAGACCGCCTCGTCTCGGTCAACGACGTCATCGTCGAGATAACCGGGTACACGCGTGAGGAACTGCTCGGCGAGCACGTGTCCACGCTCTTCGGCGGCGACAGCGCGTCGATCGAACGTGAGATCGACCGTCTTCGAGCGAACGCCTCCGACCAAAGCGAGCCACTCGAACTCACCATGGAGACCGCCGAGGGGAAACGGGTTCGCTGTGAAGTGCGGGTAAACGTGCTCGACGCGGGCGATACCGTACAGGGAGCGATCGGAATCGTTCGCGAAACCGGCACACGCAAACAGGTGGAAACGGAAGCCACCGAAGCGACCTTTCGTCGACTGTTCGAGAACGTTCCCGGCAACTATCTCATCGTACAGCCAGGGGACTACGAAATCGTAGCCGTGAGCGATGCGTATCTGGATGCGACGATGACCGACCGGGCGGAGATTCTGGGCAAGACGTTGTTCGAGATCTTTCCGAACAATCCCGACGATCCAGCCGAGGGCGTCGAGAACCTACGCGAGTCGCTCGAGAGGGTAGCGGAGACCGGGGAAGCGGACACCATGTCGGTAACACACTATCCGATCCCCGATCGCGAGTCCGACAGCGGTGAGCCGAGCGAAGCGAGGCGATCCTCATCGGACGAGCGCAGCGAGTTCGATGGTGACGAATTCGAGGAACGCTGGTGGAATCCGATCAATTCGCCAGTGTTTGACGCGGCTGGCAAACTCGACTACATCGTCCACAGCGTCGAGGACATCACTCCGATCGTTCAGGAACTCCAGGCAGACGGCGACCAGCAGCTGTTACAGGATTCAGACACGTCGGAGTCACAGCTCGAATCGGAGGAATCACAGCTCGCATCGGACATCGTACTGCGCGGACAGGAGTTGCTCCAAGAGGCAAAACGAGAGGCGTACGAACAACTGCGTGAGAGCGAAGAGCGCTTTCGCGCGTTGGTCACCACCACGTCGGATGCGGTGTTCAGTGCGAACGCGGACTGGAGCGAGATGCACGGGTTAGAGGGGGCGGATTTCCTCGCTGACACCGACGAGCAAGGGCCGCCGTGGATCGAAAAAGCCGTTCCGCCAGAAGACCAGCCGCGCGTTCAGAAAACCATCGACGAAGCCGTTCGTACGAAAAGCAGCTTCGAGTTGGAACACCGGGTCGTTCGTAATGATGGCACAGTAGCCTGGATCGTCTCGCGTGCTACACCGCTTCTGGATGAGAATGGCGAAATTACTCGGTGGCTGGGTGCGGCAAACGACGTAACCGAGCGGGTCGAACGCGAGCGCTATCTCGAGGATGCAAAGGAGCGACTGGAGGCGGCGACCGAAGCCGGCGCTGTCGGGACCTGGGAGTGGCATATTCCCGACGACCGAATGGTCACGAGCGTTTCCTTCGCCAAGAAGTTCGGGATCGATCCAGACGCGGCCAGCGAGGGCGTACCGCTCGACGAGTTCACCTCGGCCATTCACGACGACGACCGCGAGCGGGTCGAACGAAAGATTGAGGACGCAATCGAATCGGGAGAGGAGTACGAAGAAGAGTACCGCGTCTGGGACGACGAACTCCGGTGGGTCGTCGCGCGCGGTCACGTCGAGTACGACGACGACGGGAATCCGACGACGTTCCCCGGCGCTCTGGCCGATATCACCGAGCGCAAGCAGTTCGAGCGGCGACTCGAGGAATCCAACAGGCGTCTCGAACAGTTTGCCTACGCCGCCTCACACGACTTACAAGAGCCCCTGCGGATGGTCACGAGCTACCTCCAGTTGATCGAGCGCCGCTACGCGGACGAGTTCGACGAGGACGGTGAGGAGTTCATCGAGTTCGCCATCGACGGTGCCGACCGGATGCGCGACATGATCGAGGGGCTGCTCGAGTATTCGCGGATCGAAACGCGCGGCGATCCCTTCGAGCCGATCGATCTGGACGCCGTTATCGCGGACGTTCGCCAGGACCTCCGGATGAGAATCGAAGAGAGCGATGCCGAAATCACGGTCGAATCGCTGCCTCGTGTCGAGGGTGACCCAGGGCAGTTACGCCAGGTATTCCAGAACCTGCTTTCTAACGCGATCGAATACAGCGGCGACGAGCCGCCACAGGTGGATATTTCGGCTGTCCGAAACGGTTCGCGGGTAATCGTCTCGGTCACCGACGAGGGAATCGGGATCAAGCCGGACGACAGAGAGCGTGTCTTCGAGGTGTTCCAGAGACTACACGCGCAGGACGAGCATTCGGGAACGGGAATCGGCCTCGCGCTCTGTAAGCGCATCGTTGAGCGCCACGGCGGCGACATCTGGGTCGAGTCTGAACCGGGCGAGGGCGCGACGTTCTCGGTTACGCTCCCCGCTGCAAGCGGTGACGAGACGTGAGTTCTCTCTCTACTTGGCAGGCGTATTTCATTAGATGAAGTACAATTCAGCGGAGCCGACTACCGCTTTCGAACCCGCATCTCGACCAGTCCGGGATCGAGCGTGATTCCGACGTCCGTCTCGACCGACTCGGTGACTCGCTCGAGGTCGACGCGTCGGGCGAGCGTCGCGAGCGTCAGTTGCAGCTCCGTCATCGCAAAGCGCATGCCGATGCAGTGGCGCGGCCCGCCGCCGAAGGGAAAATAGGCGTACTCGGGTCTGTCGTCGGGATCGGCGACGACCGTCGCGTCCGATCCGTCGCCCTCGAGCCACCGGCCGGGTCGAAACTCGTCGGAGTCGTCCCACCACCGCTCGTCGCGGTGGATGGCGTACATCGGAAGCTGGACGGTCGTTCCCGGCGAGATTCGGTGACCGCCGACCGACGTCACCTCGTGCGGTTCGCGGTGGAGAAACGGCAACGGCGGATACAAGCGCATCGCTTCGCGGCCGATCGCCTCCGTGACCGCGAGGTCGGGGAGGTCCGCAAACGTCGGATCACGATCGCCACAGACGGTCTCGAGTTCGGACTCGAGGCGCTCCCGCGTCCCGTCGTCACCTGCGAGCAGCCAGCAGGCGTACGTGAGCGCGGTCGCGGTCGTCTCGTGGCCGGCCAGCAGGAAGGTCATAAGCTGATCGCCGATCTCCTCCGACGAGGGGCTGGTTCCGTCGGGGTACTCCCCGGTCGAAAGCAGCGTCAGCAGGTCGTTGCCGTCGGCACCCGACGCGCGGCGCTCGGCCACCAGCTCCTCGACGAGCGAGCGGACGTCGGCCGTCGCACGATCGAACTCGCGAGCGGTCCGACTCGGCACCCACGCCGGCAACAACGCGCCAGCGCCGAACACCTCGCGAGCCGTGTACTCGCTCATCGCGTGGACCCATCGCCGGACCCGATCGCCGCGATCCTCGTCGAGTTCCAGGTCGAACAGCGACCGCGCGAGCACCGCGAGCGTGAGCGCCGACAGTTCCTCCTCGAGGTCGACGACCTCGCCATCCGCCCAGCCGTCGATCGCCCGAACGGTTTCGTCGACCATCGCGTCGGCGTAGGTTCGGATCATGTCCGGCGTGAACGCCGACTGCAGCATGAGCCGCTGGCGTTTCCACTCGTCGCCCTCCGCGAACAGCACTCCCTCGATGTCGATCACGTCGCTGAACTCGTGTTCGAACTCGCCGCGCCAGAACTCGTCGCTCCGGGAGACGAGAACCTGCTCGACGTGGCCGGGATCGTAGAACGCGACGAGGTCGCGTCCGAACGCCTCGTACCGAACGACGTCGCCGTACTCGGCGTTCGACTCGAGGAGCGAAACGGGATCGTGGGCGAACGAGAGCGTACTCCCGATCAGCGGGAGGCCGCGAGGCCCGGATGCCGGCGCGCTCGAGGTCGGTCGTGGATCGCTCATACTCGAACGGAGGGTGGCGAATACCGTCGTCATTGTCCCGAAGCACTGAACGTCTTTAAACGATAAGAACGAGTATGCGGTCTGCTGACCTCACGCTTCGACTCCCGCCGTCGATGCAGATGCCGGTGCCGAACGTCCCCGTCGAACCGACGTTTCGGGAGGAAGTGCTCTCCTGGGAGATCGATCCGGAGGCGGAGACGATGCGGTTTCTCTCGCTCGTCGTCGGCGACCAGGCGGCGCTCGACGAGATCGCAGCGGATCTCGAGATGGTCCGCCGATACGACGTCACGCGGGTCGACGAGGACACCTTCTACGGCTACGTCGAGATGGAGCTCCGCGAGGCCGACGCGACGTTCATGGGATCGTTCGACGTGCCGGGACTCGTGATCGTTCCGCCGATCGTCTACACCGGACGGGAGACGGTCCACGTCACCGTCCTCGGCGAACCGGACGCGCTGGCGGGCGTGCTCGAGGCGTTCCCCGAAGACGTCGGCGTCGAGGTCGAGCGCGTGAGCGACCACCAGCGCCGCGCCGAGACGCTGGCGGGGCGGTTGACCGCCCGACAGTTCGAAGCGATGGAGGTCGCACGGGAGGTCGGCTACTACGACGTCCCTCGGAGCGGATCACTCGCCGACGTCGCGGCCGACCTCGAGTGTTCCGAGAGCGCGGCGTCGACGCTGCTCCGGACGGTCGAGTCGGAACTCGTCGACGCCGCGTTACGGCGGTGAGAACGAAAGCTGATCGGCCGTCAGGGAATGAGCTGTTCGCCGTCGTCGTCGTAGATCGTGATCGCGTCGACGGGACACGTCCGCGCGGCGAACTTCGCGTCCAGTTCCGCGTCTTCCGGGACCTCGCGAGCGAAGACGGCGTCTTCGCTCTCCTCGCTCTCCTCGAGGATCGCCTTCCCCCTCGCTTTGTCCTTCGAGAAGGCGTCCCACTCCGCGACGCACTGGTACATCCCGATACAGGTGTCCTCGTCGAATTCCACTCGCATGGCCGACCGTTGGACCGATGCGGGTAAAGCACTGACGGGATCGGAACCGACGGCGGATCAGCCCGCCGGTGAAAGGAGGTAGCTGCCGCCGATCGCGACGATTCCGACGAAGATGCCGAAGAGTCCGATCGGCGGCGAGACGAGCGCCAGTCCCCCACCGAAGATCAGCGCGCCAGCGCCGAAGCGCCACGCGATCGACGCCGGATTGTAGCCGCAGTGTGGACACTCCTCGGCCGTCCGCGGGAGTTCCTCGTCACACCGGCGACAGAAGTAGATCGGTTTCATACGGAGGGGGCGGCGTCTCGAGCGAACCCAATTCGTGGAGTCGACTCGAACACGACTGATACTCGCGTTCGCAGCGTCAAATACGGTGTGGTCGGCGATCGGTACCGAGACACTCGCCAGAGTTACTCAGATAACGGATTTCGGTATCGTGGGTACGCGAGCCCCGGAACCCTTTTACAACTCACCGATCTATTCGTGGACAACGATGGGACTGGGCTCGGATATGTACAGACAGCAGATCCTCGACCACTACAAGAACCCCCGCAACTACGGGGAACTCGAGGATCCGACGTTCACCCACGTCGGGGAGAACCCGATGTGCGGCGACGAGATTCGGATGGACGTCAAACTCGACACCGACGAGGACGGTCGAGAGCGTATCGAGCGCGTCGCCTTCTCCGGGGACGGCTGTGCGATCAGTCAGGCCTCCGCGAGCATGCTCTCGAGCGACCTCACGGGAAAGACCGTCGACGAACTGCTCGAGATGGACCGCGACGACGTCGTCGACATGCTCGGCGTCGACATCTCGCCGATGCGGATCAAGTGCGCGGTGCTGGCGGAAAAAGTCGCCCAGGACGGCGCGGAGATCTACCGGGGCAAACTCGAGAAAAACAAGACGACCACCGAAGACTGAGACGGTCTGCTGGCCCGCTGTACCGGTGAAACCGCCGGACATCTCAATTTTACCAGTGGAGCCGCCGGACGGATTGGACGTCGATACCGCTCGAGCGTCGAGACCGACCGACGCGACTGCGTCCGACGGTATATAACGGAAGCCGCGGCAACGAGTCCGGCAAGGCTATGGACGACCGACGATGAGTTCGAACCGAATGTCGACCTGGCGCTCGATCTTCGGCCACGACCAGCCGTACGACGAGCAAGTCGACGGCATCGAAACCGCCATCGAAACCGCTCGATCGGGCGGATACACCGTCGTCGAGGGTGCCTGTGGCACCGGCAAGACGATGATCGCCCTCACCGCCGGCATCGACCTCGTGCGCGATCCGGAGACCGACTACGAGCGCGTGTTCGTCCTCACGAGCGTCAAACAGCAGCTGCGCCAGTTCGAGGCCGACCTCGAGACGATCAACGAGAATCTCCCCGAGGACTGGCGGCCGGTCTCGGGGCTCACGCTCGTCGGGAAGGCCGACGTCTGTCCGTACAACCGCGAGCGGACGGCCGGGATCGACGACGGAAACGTCTACGACCGCTGTGAGACGCTTCGGGACCGCACCCGCGACCTCTCCGGCGAGGGCGGACAGACGACGGCCGGCGCGCTGGCCGACCGCGCTCGCAGCCAACAGATCGGGCTGGCCGACAGCGGCGAGCGCGGCCGCGACGGGACGTTCCTCGAGACCGCGGGCGAGCCGACGCCCTACCCGCGGGAGCTCCCCACGTACGCGGACGGCGGGCCGGCCGGCGTCGAGACGGAGTACTGCCCGTTCTACGCGCGGTACCTCGAGGACTTGCCGGACGACGGCGACGGCAGCCCGGTCGAAGCGGTCCCGTACGACGTCACCGCAGCGGGGATGGTCACGCCCGAAGACCTCGTCGCCCGGGCGGCCCGTCACGGCACGTGCCCCCACTCGGTCATGGGAGCCGTCCTGGATCAGGTCGAGGTCGTCGTCGGTAACTACTACCACGCGTTCGATCCGCGAACGGTCGGCTCGTTCACCGGCGCGCTTCTCGACGAGTCGACGTTCGTCGTCTGCGACGAAGCACACATGCTCGAGCCGCGAGTTCGCGACCTCGTCAGCGATGGCGTCGCCGACGCGACGCTGCGGGACGCGGAAACCGAGCTCTCGCGGGTCATCCAGCCGATCACATTCGAGCGCGAGGGTCGGCGTGCCGAAGGGGGATCGAAGACCGCCGACGCCGACCTCGTCCGGGCCGAGCTGAACGACACCGACGTCAGCTTCGAGGAACTCAACCGAACGCTCGAGTTCGTCCGGGACCTCCGAGGCGAACTCGACCGCCGGGTGACCGCCCATCTCGACCGGAAACGGAGGGGGTGGCAATCGAACCTGACCGACCTCGCGGACGACGAGATTCCGCTCAGAGATCCCGCCGAACCCGGCGAAGACGAGTTGACGACGTGGGCGCGAGAGGCGGGCTACGGCGACGTCGACTGGGTCCGCGCCGAGGCGGTCGGAGCCGTCGTCGCGCGCATCCTGAACGAAGCCGAAGACGAGGACCGAACCCGCTCCGCGCCGGCCGTCGGACGCGTGCTGGGCGAGTGGTACCGTCGGGATCACACGAACTACTTCCGGGAGATCGAACTCGAGCGCACCTGGAACGAGACCGAGCCCGGGGACTCCTGGCGACGCGCATACACCGCCAGACTCGCCATCCACAACTGCGTTCCGAGCGACGCCATCGGGGAACGCCTCGCCTCGTTCGGCGGCGGCGTCCTGATGAGCGCGACGCTCGAGCCGATGGAAGCGTTCACCGAAGTCACCGGGTTGCAGTATCTCGCACGCGAGGAGGATCGACCGGTCGTCGAGCGACGGTACGGCCTTCACTTTCCCGAAGAGAACCGCGAGAGCTTCGCCGTCGCCGCCCCGAAGTTCACGTACGACAATCGCGGACGGCCGGGGAACGCGAGCGTCGCGGACGACGCGGCGGGAGAAACGCCGGCACAGGGGGCAGACGATCGGCGGCAACACTCGACTCGTCGCCACTACGCCGACGCGGTTGCCGACGTCTGTCGGGTCCCCGGAAACGTCCTCGTCGGGATGCCGAGCTACGCGGAAGCCGAGTGGATCGCCGGCGTGCTCGAGGATCGACTCGAAAAGCCAGTCCTGCTCGACGCCTCGAGCGACGACGAGGCGACCGAGTCGCTCAAAACCGAGTTCTTCGCCGGCGACGGAAAGGTGCTGGTGACGAGTCTGCGGGGAACGCTGACGGAGGGCGTCGACTACAGCGGCGACCGGCTCTCGGCGGCGGTCGTCTGTGGCGTGCCGATCGTCAACACCGCGAGCCCGCGGACGAAGGCGGTCCGACGGGCCTACGACGACGAGTTCGGCGACGGGTTCACGTACGCGCTGACGATTCCAGCCGTCCGCAAGGCGCGACAGGCGATCGGGCGCGTGATCCGCTCGCCCGAAGACGTCGGCGTTCGGGTGTTACTCGACGAGCGATACGCCCGCGACAGCTGGGACTCCGTTCGACCGTACCTCCCCGACGACGGCGAGTTTCAGCCGGTCAGTCCCGACATGCTCGAACTCGGACTGGAACGGTTTCGATCACGGCTCGAACCGGTTTCGGGCGACGGCGAGTGATCGTCTACCGAGAGCAGTTCGTTCGGCTAGACGGGCGGTTCATCCGGACCGCCCGTTCAGCTCGCGGGCCGTCGCGACGCCCCGGTGTCGTTTCCCGTCGATCGGTTCGATCGCGAAGCCGAGCCTCTCGTAGAACGGACGGACCCGCTCGTCGAACCGGACCGTCAGCCGTCGTTCGCGCTCGAGCGCGCGTTCGATCAGGGCGCGGCCGATGCCGCGGCCCCGGTGACGGCGGCGAACGCCGACGGCGGAGACGTGCGCGCCCCGATCGCCGTCGTAGGGCTCGAGAACGAGCGCGCCGAGGAGCCGTTCACTCGTCGCCGCTTCGTCGGCCCGCCGACTGCGACCGTCGACCGTCGACCGTCTCGCGTAATCGCCGGCGACCAGGACGTCGCACTCGTCGATGCGCGTCTCGACGTTTCCCGGCTCGAGCATCGCCGCGTCGAGGATGCGCCGAACCTCGAGTACGTCGTCGTCGGTCGCGGTGCGAACGTAGACCTCCATCGGCGGATCAGTCGGGCGAGCCCGAGGAGTGACGCGAGGATCGATCGATCGCCGGTGGTCCGCCACCCCGGACGGGAGCATCGCCGCCGTCGGCCAGCGTGAACCGCCGACGGTTCCACTCGAAACGGTACGGTATCACGACTGTCGAACCGATACGACGCGAACCGTGAAAACGGATCGCCTTTCGACAGCCCGGATGTTTTCCGCTGGTCGTCGCGATCCGTTCCGCCGGAGTCGATCGTTCAGGCAGGACTCCGGACGATTCACGCGAACGACGGCTCACGGAACGGCACACCTCGAATCACGCGTCGGTCGTGATTTCGAGACGAAGGTCGTCTCCGTCGTACAGTTCGTGGTCGGTGGGATCGACGACGTCACCGTTGCGGACGAACGTCAGCTCCGTTCCGTCGGCGCCGTCGTACGTCGTATCGTCATACGTGACGACGTGATTGCCGTCGTCGCGATCGTACGAGAAGTGCGGGAGAAAGTCGATCGCTTCGGCGAACGTCACCCGTTCGTCGCCCTCCATGTACCAGTAGTCGTCGAACTCGTGGAGGTGAAAGTCGATCGAGTAGTCGTCAGCGTGTTCGGCCTGGAATCGATCCGCCGAGAGGTCGACCGGCGTACCGTCGATGACGATCTCGAGCTCGCCGCGTTCGTGTCCATCGAGCTCCCCGTCGTCGCTCCCGTTCCCGGCGAGTCCGTCGTCGAACAGACAGCCGGCGGTCGCGGCGAGACCGGCGGTCGCGAGCAGTAACCTCCGTCGTTCCATACGTGATCGGCGGGGCCGAACCCCTATTGACGCTTCGATACGAGTCAGCGGAAACGGAGAAAATCGAGGTCCTCGGGCCTGTGTGGTTCAATTCTCGAAACGGGCCTGGACGAACGGCTGGACGTCGTCGATATCGCTGAGACGGGAATCCGAGAGCAACACCGCCTCTGTCTCCTCGAGCGGAACTGAGAGACTGATCTCCTTCGTTCGACCGTAACGTCCCTTCGAGACGACGACGGCGTTGACGATACCGAGCATGTCGAGTTCGCTGATGAGATCCGTCACGCGCCGCTGGGTGAGGACGTCCGCGTCGATCTCCTCGCAGAGCCGTTTGTAGATGTTGAACACCTCGCCGGTGTTGATGCTGTGGACGCCGTTTTTCTCGAGCATGATGATCGAAAAGAGGACGAGCTTGCTCTGGGTCGGAAGCGTCCGGACGACCTCGACGACGCGATCGAGTTCGATCTTGTCCTGGGCCTGTCTGACGTGTTCTTCGACGATCGTTTCGGCCTGGGCGCGCTCGGCGAGTTCCCCCGCGGTCCGAAGTAAATCGAGCGCTCGACGGGCGTCGCCGTGTTCCTGGGCCGCAAACGCCGCACAGAGCGGAATCACGTCGTCCGAGAGGGCGCCCGATTTGAACGCGACTTCGGAACGGTGCTGGAGGATATCGCGCAGCTGATTCGCGTCGTACGGCGGAAAGACGATCTCCTCCTCGCCGAGGCTGGATTTGACGCGCGGATCGAGGAAGTCGGTAAACTTCAGATCGTTGGAGATGCCGATGATCGAGACTCTGGAGTTCTCGAGTTCGGAGTTCATCCGCGAGAGATTGTAGAGGGTGTCGTCGCCGCTTTTCTCGACGAGCTTGTCGATCTCGTCGAGCATGATGACGACGACCCGCTCGTCGTAGTCGACGGCGTCGAAAAAGACACTGTAAACGCGGTCGGTCGGCCATCCGGTCATCGGTACCTCCTCGAACGACTCCCGATCGTCCTCGAGTTCCTCGATCCGCCGGTCGATCGCCTCGCGGGAGTCGAATCCGGTGGACTCGAGGGGATGGTCGGCGGGACGTCCCGACGAACGTCGGTCGGTCGCGGACTCGTTCTGGTTGCCGCCGCCTTTGGCGTCCGTTTCGGCTTCACCGCCAGATCCGTTCACCCCTCCGTCTCGAGGTGCCCCCGTTTCGACTGGGCCGGAGGACGACCCCTTCGTTTCACCTGGAGAACCGCCAGCATGCGACGAGTTTTCGTTTCCACTCGAAGCCAAACGGTGCTGGTCGCCCGAACCGTGTTGTGAACGGGAACTCCCGCTCCGAGCACCCGGCCTCGACTCGTCCGGATCGTCGGCGGCGGGATACTCGAACAGATCCGCGGATTCGGCCGACGGAGAATCGTCGGGTTCGAAGTCGGACTCGCTTTCGTACTCGTCGACGGCGTCGAGCAACTCCTCCAGCGAGTCGATCCGATCGTCGATCCTCGCCTCGTTCTTCTCGATGAACTTGTTCGCGAGTTGCGCGAGCACGCGATACTGTGTGTCGGTCACTTCGCAGTTGATGTACTCGACGTCGCAGGGAACGCTGTACTTCTGGGACGTGCTCTCGAGTTCTTTGCTGACGAACTTCGCGCTGGCGGTCTTTCCGGTTCCGGTCTTCCCGTAGATGAGAATGTTCGACGGCGTCTCGCCGCGAAGGGCGGCGACGAGAATCGTCGCCATCTTGTTGATCTGATCGCTTCGGTGTGGAAGTTCGTGCGGCGTGTACGAGGGGCGAAGGACTTCCTTGTTCTCGAAGATAGGCTCGCCGCTGAGGAGATCGTCGAACAGGCCCTGGTTGGACTCGTCGTCGGTGAGCTCCGCTCGACCGAGGTTTCTCGAAAGTCCGTGCGTCCCGTCGATTCCGTTTGCGTTCGGTGTATTCGTCTCGTCGTCAGACATGCGTCGTACGATCACCCCCTCATTTCGTGTGGAGACCCGAGCCCGAAACCAGGTACGTGCGAGAGTAGATGGGCCAACTCGGCCGATCTACGAGCGTGATAGCCCAGTCCGGATCCAGTTGATGCAAACGAAACAGAGGAACACCTCTGTAATAAATTCTTCCCTTTAATTCAGCTGCGATGATGAGAGACCACCGATTTCGGGAGATAAACCGGGTTCGAACGCGGTAAAGCGAGGCGAATTCCGGCACGCGTTGACTTCCAGCACGCGGCGAGTTTCTCCCGACTCGCAGCCAATACGCGACGAGTTTCTCCTGACTCGTGGACACGAACACCGGTTTCGACCCTCGAGCGGAGCTACCGAAACTGGATAATAGTAGATTACGTACACGCGTAATAGCGTCGTAATAGCGTCTCGAGACTCCGAGAAGAGAGATATAGTGGGGGAGTGGCGTAGTGAGAGTAGCGTAGTGGGAGTGGCGTAGTAGGAGTGGCATAGTGAGTGCAGTGTAGAGTGGTGACTTTTGGTAGAGTTCCGACGGATCGACTCGACCAGAACCCCCCACCCCTTCGTTTCAACTGGAGAGAGACGAGAAGGAGGGAGGGGGAGGGAAGGATTCTAGAATGGGAATCTTTATTCGAGTGGGTTGAGAATAAGGTCCGTGCCACTAGCAGAATAGAATAGTTACTAGGTCGGTTTAGATTAGTTACTAGAGAGAACTAGATTTGACCTCGTTATCCCGTCAAGTTACTAGAGGCCTCTCGATGCTCCGAACTATCCGAAATCACGACTCTGGTGGCTCGAGACGGCTCGGTCGATGGGTATCGATCGAAAAACGGTCCACAACATTGCTCGATACCACCTCCGGATTGGGCGATCTCCAGTCGAAACGAAGGGGTGGGGGTGTTCGAGAGTCGATCACCCGGGACGATTCCTTCGAGTCACCGTTCGGGATCGTCGCGCACGGAGTACCGAACAGCGTAGGTGAGTGACATATTCGCACGACTCTCAAACCTGTTTGACACTCAACTCGTTTGACGTAGGCTTAAGTGAGTTCGGTTCAGTAGTACGCGCAGACACACCCCGTGTGCTGGAGGCCCTATAGATGGGACTGTTCACAGAACTCAAAGATAGTATCTCTCGGGTTACGGACCGCCTGTTCTCCGAACAGGAACCCAAACGAATCGGTATCTATGGTCCACCGAACGCCGGAAAGACGACGCTCGCGAACCGAATCGCTCGGGACTGGACGGGCGACGCGATCGGGACGGAAAGTCACATTCCACACGAAACGCGACGCGCGCGCAGGAAAGAAAACGTCGAGATCGAGCGAAACGGAAAGACGGTGACGATCGACATCGTCGACACGCCGGGCGTGACGACGAAAGTCGATTACGAGGAGTTCACCGACGAGATGGACGAAGACGACGCCATTCGCCGCTCTCGAGAGGCGACCGAAGGCGTCGCGGAAGCGATGCACTGGCTTCGCGAAGACGTCGACGGCGTCATCTACGTCCTCGACAGCGCAGAGGATCCGATCACGCAGGTCAATACGATGCTGATCGGCATCATCGAATCTCGAGATCTCCCCGTACTCATCTTCGCGAACAAGATCGACCTGGACGACTCGAGCGTCAAACGGATCGAGGACGCCTTCCCACAGCACAAGACCGTCCCGCTCTCGGCGAAAGAAGGCGAAAATATGGACGAGGTTTACGAAAACATCGCGGAGTACTTCGGGTGAGTTTCCATGCCGAAGGCAACTAACGCGGACGACTCGGACGGCGTTCAGATCGACCTGATCAGCGGCGAGCGGATGGACAGTATGGCGACCATGGAGAAGATCAGGATGATCCTGGACGGCGTCCACGACGGCAACATCGTGATCCTCGAGGAAGGACTCACGCCGGACGAAGAGAGTCGACTCATCGAGACGACGATGGCCGAGATTAACCCGGACGAGTTCAACGGCATCGAGATCGAGACCTATCCCAAATCCGAAACTCGCGATTCGTCGTTACTCGGTCGCATCATGGGGGCAGACGAGTCGGAAGCGAAACTGACGGTGATCGGTCCGGCCAACCAGATCGAGACGCTCCACAAGGACGAAACGCTCATCAGCGCGCTCGTGTCCCGAGACTAATGCCACACGAATGTACGAACTGCGGTCGGACGTTTCCGGACGGCTCCAAGGAGATGCTGTCTGGTTGTCCGGACTGTGGCGGAAACAAGTTCCAGTTCACGCCGGCTTCGCCGTCGTCGGGCGTCGGCAGCGAATCTCCCTCGCCGGACCGACCGACCGCCGGCGACGACGCGACGTCGACCGATCCGTCGTTCGCCACCGACGACACCGCCGCGTCCGACCGCGCCTCCCGATCCGGCTCGCCCCGAGGCCGATCTGACGCCGCCAACCGCCTCGAGAAGTCCGACGTTTCGACTCGAGAGTGGCCCGAGACGGCGCGCCGACCCGAGGATCGGTCGTCCGCGACCGACGACGCGGAGTCCGGATCACCGTCGTCTTCACGGAACGCTCCGACGTCGACTTCGTCGGGATCACGTCCGCCCGCGTCGGACTCGTCCTGGATTTCGGGGACGGGGAACTCGAGTTCGGACGACGACTCCGTCGATCGGTCGACGCTCGCCGAGACCGAAGAATCCGCACAGGCCGACGCCAGAAGCGAGATGATCTCGAACGACGAGCTCCCGCCGGTATCCGGGTCGAGTTCGAAGGTCGACGACACCCCTCACGCTCGTTCCGACGCGGAGTCCGAGTTCGATACCGACTCGAGTACCGATACGAGTTCCGGCGGAGAGTCCGAACCAACCGTCGACACCGGGACCGATCCAGCCCCCGAACGCGACGACCACGATCCGGAACACGGTCGCGTCGTCAGCGAGCCGTCCGGAGAAAAGCCATCGATCGACGAACTTCGCGAGGAGCTGAACGAGCAGTTCGAGAGCATCAAGATCGTCAGCCCCGGTCAGTACGAACTCAACCTGATGGAGCTGTACAACCGCGAGGAGTACATCATCTCACTGCAAGAGGACGGACGCTACGTCATCGACGTGCCGGACTCCTGGCGCGACGGCGACGGGTAATTCGCCGGCACTTCTTCCGATCGAGTCGGTTCGTTTCCACCGGAAACCAAGGGGTTCTCGCGGTCGATATTCGACGGTTACAGCGGTAGCGAGGCGAAAGACCACCCGGTTACCACCGCGACGGATCACACCCTTCACCGCGACGGATCACATCCACCACCGCAGCAGGCGACGTGCGACGCTAATTCCGCCGTCGAACGGCGATTCGTCGACGGGAGAAGGATGGATTTAAGCGAGGCGGGTGATAGCTCTCGAGTATGAGTACTGCAACCAAGATCGTTCTCGGTACGGTCGTCGCATCGGCGGTGCTGTCGGTTCTGCTCGTCTTCCAGACCGTCTTCGTCTGATGTTCGACTCCCGCGACCTCTCGAGTCCGGTCGAGCGAGTTCGTGACGAGCACGCGCCGACCGCCCTGGTCTTCGACTGCGAGCGCGACTTCGAGACGCTTTCGCCATCGGTCGCGTCGGATCTCGGTCTCGTCGTCGACTCCCTCGAGCCGGCGAGCTATCCCGCGGAGTGGCTTCCGGCGGACGCTCCCGCGTTACTCTCGAAATACGCGGGATCGGACCTCACGATCGGCATGCCGGGCGACGGCAGCATCGTCTGGACCCGCCAGACCGATCCGCCGATCGTTCTGGTCAAAGCACGCGTCGAGGGATCGCCCGAGTCGTTCGTCGATTTTTTACTCACCGAGGCGTTCGTCGAACTGGGCCTCGACGTTCCCGAACACTTCCTCGGCTTTTTCGAGGACGACTACCCCGACCTGGATCGAGCGGTCGACCTCGACCCGGGCGGAACCTACCAGGTGGCCGCGGCGCTTTTCGACGGCTGGCTCGGTCTCCAGACCCGCGAGGTGTTCGCGTCGTGGACCGAGACCAATCCGGACCTCGCCGACGCGTGGGCTGACGCCGGCACGCGGCTCGAGGAACGCGTCTCCGGGCTCCCGCGTGCCGTCGCCCGCGGCGAGACGGACTTCGCGGACGCGGCCGAACTCGCGTGTGCGGCGATCAAACACGATCTCGAGCTACCGGCTCCGTTCGACGCCCTCGCGACTGACGCTTACCGGGACCACGGCCCGGAGTACGCGATCACGTGGGCGCGAAAGACGTTCGACGCGCTCGCGGAGTAGCGTTCGTCGGTCGGTCGACGTCTCACCCGTCGTCGTTTCAACCGGAATCGAAGCTCCCAGCGCGCGTCGAACGACGCCCGCTCCATAGGTAAAACCGCTTTTTCAGCTTACCGCGCTTATATTGACGATCCCCTCCTACTCGAGAGTGGGTCCCGACGAACGACCCACGCCGTCGGGTGCCAGGCGACGCGGACGTCGTCCCCCTCCATCCGGACGCTGGAACCGTCCTGACCCCGCTGGATCATCCATCCGCTCGTTCGACCGCCCTCCACCGGTCCGGCGGCTCGACCGTCCTCCATCGGTCCGACCGCCCTCCACCGGTCCGACCGCCCGATTCCGCCCGTTCGATCCCCCGCTGGCGCTTTACAGCCGACTCACTCGTTCCGCGAGCAGCCGCGCCGTTTCTCTCCGTCCGGGTACCTTCACTTCACCACCGTTCGTCCCCCGCTCATCCGAGTTCGACCTCGAACGTCTCGATTCGCGTCCCGTCCGGCTCGAGCACCTCGCCCGCGAGCGCGCCGTCGGTCGCCTCGAGCACGGCGAATCCCGGTCGATTTCCCCGCGGCTGCGCGTGGCTCCCCGGGTTCAGGAGGAGACAGTCATCGGTGTCGACCACGGTCGGCCGATGGGTGTGTCCCGAGACGACGACGTCCGCGTCCCGCGAGCGGCCGAACAGCGAGAGTCCGGTCTGTCCGCCATCGCGTCGGTGAGTCACCGCGATGCGAGCGCGCTCGGACTCTCCGGTTTGCTGTCCGTCAGTGGCGGTGAATCCGCGATCGTCCTGCGGTTGCGCCGGTAGATCGTGACAACAGACCGTCTCGACTACGCGAGCGCTCGGCAGTCGATCCCGGACGGCCGCGCTGTCAGCGTTCCCGCAAACCGCGAACAGTCGATCACACTCCGACTGGAACGCCTCGAGCGCCGACGCGCTGGTGAAATCCCCGGCGTGGATCACGACGTCGGCCTCGCGGGCCGCCGCGAGCGCGTCGTCCTCGAGTTGGTGGCCCCCGGTGCTGTGCGTATCGGAGAAGATCGCGAGCATACGGACAGTTCGTCCGCACGCCGGACGTTCCTTTCGACTGTAGCGGACCTCTCCGGATTCGATCGTCGACGCTCCCGGTCGGTTCGAGTACACGTCGAAGCCGAGAGTCGATCCGGCCGCCGCGCCGGTCGACGTGATCCGACCCGACCCGATCCGACTTCCTCGGGGATCGGTCCCAGTACGACGGACTGTGTGACGAAGCCGTTAGACGAGCGGTTCGACCAGCTCCGTCCCGGCCTCGAGCAACTCCGCAATGCGTTCGTCGTCGCTCGCCTCGGCGTAGATTCGAATGACGGGTTCGGTGCCGCTGGGACGGATCAGTAGCCACGAACCGTCCCCTAGCTGTAGCTTGAATCCGTCGGCCGTGTTCACGCCTTCGACGGGCGTTCCGGCGACCGAATCGGGAATCTCTTCCTCGAGGTCGGCGAGCACGCGCGCCTTCTCGTGATCCGGACAGGCGACGCTTCGCTTGTCCTGGACCACGGTTCCGTGTTCTGCAAGCAGCCTGTCGATGCGCTCGTCGATGGGCTCGTCGGCGTGCATCGCTGCGACGAGGAGCGCCACGAGGACGCCGTCTTTCTCGCGGACGTGGCCGCGAACCGTGAAACCGCCGGACTCCTCGCCGCCGATCAGGGCGTCGCCGTCGGCCATCGCGTCGGCCACCCACTTGAAGCCGACCGGCACCTCCTCGACCGTCTCGCCGTGGGCCGCCGCGATCCGATCGACGAGGAACGTCGTCGACACCGAGCGAACCGCCGACCCGGTATCGTCCTCGAGGAGGTACTCGTACAGCGCGGCGAACAGCAGGTTCTCGTCGAGAAAGCCGCGTTCGGGGGTGACGACCGCGATTCGATCGGCGTCGCCGTCGTTGGCGATTCCGAGCTCCGGATCGCTCCCCTCGTCCGTGACGAGTTTGATCAGCTCCTCGAGGTGATCGGCGGCCGGCTCGGGTGCGCTGCCGCCGAACTCGGAGTCACGCTCACAGCGCAGGCACTCGACCGACGCGCCGGCGCGCTCGAGCAGTGCGTCGGTGGTGTCGCGACCGCTGCCGTGCATCGCGTCGTACGCCACGGCGAGACCGCCGAGGTCGACGTCGCCGGTGATCGACTCGACGAGGGCGACGGCGGCGTCCGCGTGAGGGGCAACGAGGTCGACGTCCCGGACGACGCCGTGTTCGTCCTCGGGGAGCGGATCGGGCTCGGCGAGTCGATCCGCGATCGCGTCGGTCACCTCGGGGAGCGCGGGCGCGCCGTCGTCGGGGATGTACTTCACGCCGTTGTACTCCGGCGGATTGTGCGAGGCGGTGACGACGAGCCCACCGGCGAGGTCGCGATCGACGATGGCGGAGGCGATCAGCGGCGTCGGCCGATCACGCTCGGGGAGCAACACGTCGAACCCGTTCGCACACAGCACCCGCGCGAGTTCCTCCGCGAACCCGCGGGAGGTCTCTCGAGCGTCGTACCCGACGACGACCGGTCCCTCGCGTCCTTCGTCTGCGAGATACGAGGCGACCGCCTGGCCGACCATCCGGACTCGCGGTGTCGTAAACTCCTCGAGCGTCGCCCGCCAGCCGTCGGTGCCGAACGTGATAGCTTCCATACTCGTTTCTCGTCGCCCGGTGCGAAAAAAGCGACGCCATCGCTCGACCTGCGAGGATCGCGGTCGAAACTGGTCCCCGGATCGACGTCCCCTCGAGCAGTCTATCCACGATCAGATCGACGGGAACGTGAACGTCCGCGGCTCGAGCCGTTACTCGAGTCCGATCAGTCGCTCCTTTTCGGTTCGGCTGAACTGTTTGATCTCGTACTCGCGAGACATAGCCGCCGATCGAGACTCGTATCGCTCGTGGTAGCGGAGTTCGACGGGCGTCCGTCCGCGCGTGTACTTCGCGCCGTCTCCGGCGTCGTGTTCGGCGACTCGCCGCTCGAGGTCGGTCGTGTAGCCAGTGTAGAGGCTGCCGTCGGCACACTCGAGTACGTAGACGACGTGCGATCCGTCGGCCATCGAAGACCGGTAGGTAGCCGTGGTCGAAAAACGTCCCGTTCGCGGGGAGGCGACGATCGCGTTCGGATCTCGGGCGGGTTCAGGTACCGCGAGCGCGCTCTTTCGCGACTTCCGCGATACCCGCGTTAGCCGAGCAGCTGATGCAAGCGCGAATTTCGCCGTTCTCGTCGGCGAAAACCCGCGCGAAGCGCTCGGAGACGTGCGCGTCACAGTGGTTACACGTGGGCATTGGTTACACCGGCCGGGGCCGGTGCTCGAAGATAGCGGCTAACCATTTAAAAATCCTTTGCCAAACACTGTCTAATAGTGGGGATCAGCAAGGTTTGTTTTTGATATCGGAAAACAGATATCGTCTCTTCCTCGTCGGTGTTCGGGGAGAACGCGCGGGCATGTGGAATAGGGCCGCCGTCGACGCGGAACTCGAGTGAGTCAGGGGTTCGGGTAGACGGGACCTACTCGCACGTCGCCGCCGTCGAACCAGGGATCGTTCCGTCCACGAGCTGTGCGTCGACCGCTGGATCTCGGATCGCGCGCGAGCGGTCGTGACGCCGCGCGCGAGGTCGTTTCCCTCGGCTCGAAGGGCGGAACGTCCCGTCAGAGATTCATCAGACATATACTTTCCGGTGGTGGCCCCTATCCAAACGGGCGAATCAACCGCTGCAAGCAGTGTATTTCCACTAACAACCAAAACGTTTATACTACGGAAGGGGAAATCGATACATCGTATGGCAGACCTTATCGTCAAAGCCGCCGTGAAAGAAGCGCTCGATGACAAGAACGTCGCCTCGGACTTCTACGATGCACTCGACGAGGAAGTCGACGAGCTGCTCGCAGACGCTGCCCGCCGTGCAGAGGCGAACGACCGGAAGACGGTCCAGCCGCGCGACCTGTAAGGGACGCCACTCGAACACATTTTATCGACGCTGTACCGACTAGCCGCGGGTCCGTTCCGATCGATCGGTGACGTCCTCGGCTAGCGACGCGTTCGGCTCGGACTCGTTCCAGCGGTCGTAGATCGCGTTATCAGAGCCAGGCAGCTACGAAACAGCGGTTAGACTGCGACGAACCACGCCGAACAACTACGAAACAGCGGTTGGACGGCTCCAGCGTGCGGTCGGGCGCGTAGAACCACCGGCAAGACGCCCGAAAGCGGTCAGCGCGTTCGCTGGTTCAGATATTCCTTCGTCCTCCCGAGCACCACGTACTCCGTCGATCGAAGTTCGTCGACCGACGCCGATCCGGTGACGAACATCGCGGTCCGCAACTCGAGTGCGAGCGTCTCGATCAGATCCACGACCGCGTCGGTTCCCTGGCCGGCGGGCCCGAGAAACGGCTTCGCGAGGCCGCCGGCCTGCGCACCGAGGGCGACCGCCTTCGCCACGTCGAGTCCGGATCGGACGCCACCGCTGGCGACGACGCAGTCGTGAACGTCGGTCGCCTCGAGCGTGCTCACTGCCGTCGGAACGCCCCAGGCCCGGTACAGCCGGCCGACCCCTTCCTGACGCGTCGCGCCTACTGCGGCTGCCCGGTAGGATTCGATCCCCGACCACGTCGTACCGCCCTTTCCGGCCACGTCGATCGCATCGACGCCGGCGTCGCGCAGTCGGACCGCGGTCTCACGCGAGATTCCGTTTCCGGTCTCTTTGACGACTACCGGAACCGACAGTTCGCTCGCGACGCGTTCGATCTCCGCGAGACAACCCCGGGCGTCGACGTCGCCTTCGGGCTGAACCGCCTCCTGCAGGAAGTTGAGGTGGATCGCCATCGCGTCCGCGTCGATCATCTCGACGGCCTGTTCGACGTCTGCGACGTCGTACTCGAGTAGCTGGGCTGCGCCGACGTTTCCGTACAGGAACGCGTCCGGGGCGACGTCGCGAACGACTGTGTACGACTCGAGCAGCGCCGGATCGTCGATCTCGAGACCGGCGCGCTGGCTCCCGACGCCCATCGCGACGTTCGTCCGCTGGGCGGCCTCGGCGAGTGCACGGTTGATCTTCGTCGTGTTCGGGTGGCCGCCGGTCATGCTCTCGATGACGATCGGAAGAGCAAGCTCGTGGCCCATCAGGCTCGTCGACGTATCGATTTCGTCGCGGTGGATCTCGGGTAGCGCTTCGTGGACGAGTTCGACGTCGCCGAATCCGGTTCCTCCCGTTTCGACGTCCTCCTCTTCGATGATTCGAATGTGATCGTCTTTCCTGTCGGATGTTTCGGGCATCGGATCGTCTCTACTGACACTCTCGCGAGGGGAGTCAAAAGCGGTCCGTTCCGCTTCGCCGCGTTCGGACCGATCGTGCCCTCGAGCGCGTCTCGACTCGAACGCTTTTCTCGTCAGCTATCGAAGACGAAACGACATGCTGCGCACACTGTTGATCGGATTCTGCGTCCTCGAGACGGTCGCCCCTCGTCGGATCGTCGAGGCCTGTGAGCCGCTCGCGTTCGCGAACCCGGCGGACGGGCGACTCCGGCCGTGGACGATTCCCATCGCCCGACTCGAAGGAATCGCGTTCACCCTCGTTCTCGTCCGCGGAACGAACCCGAGGGGGCTCCGGATACCGCTCGCAGGCGTCGGACTCGTCATGGCGCTAGCACCGCAGCGGACCGTGGCTACCGCGCTCGAGGCTGCCTACGAGAACGCCGACGACCTCGAACTTCGATCCTGGGTCGTGCCGGCCACGAGCCTGCTGGGCGCGCTGTACGTGACCGTCGCGCTCCTCGCGGGGCGAGCGGACGCGCCGGCGGACGAGCCGATCTGATCGGCGTCCCGGACGGATTGTTGTCGCAGTTTCCCGGGGGACCGCAGACGGGTCGCGGTCCAACCGGTACTGACGCACACCGGACCGTTTCATACGGTTTACTGTAAGTCATTTCCGGCGCAACCGCGATCCGTGCGGCGGTTGCGCCGGTAAATCGTCACAGCAATCCGTATCAGTACTCGCGAACCTCGACGTCGTCGTCCGTTCCGACGTAGACCGCATCGACCAGTCCGACGAACAGTCCGTGCTCGACGACGCCGGGAATCAGCGCGAGATCCGCGGCGAGCTCCTCGGGATCCGATATCGGGCCGAAGTCACAGTCGAGCACCAGATTTCCGTTGTCGGTGACGACGGGGCCGTCCTTCGCGGCGGCGTCTCGGAGCGTCGGCTCCCCCGATAGCTCCCGGACGTCGTCTGCGACGACGGTGTGTGCGTCCGGGAGGACCTCGAGCGGAACCGGATGCTCGAGCTGATCCGCGAACTTGGAGGGGTCAGCGACGACGACGAACCGGTCGGCGGTCGCGCCAACTAGCTTCTCGCGCGCGTGTGCCCCGCCGCCGCCTTTGACCAGTGTTCCCCGGCCGGCTCCGTCGCCGTTTGCGATCTGGTCTGCGCCGTCGATCGCGAGGTCGATCCCCTCGACCGCGTCGAGTTCCGTCACCGGAATCCCGACCTCGAGGGCCAACTGCCGCGACTGAAACGAGGTCGGAACTCCCCGCACCTCGAGACCCTCGTCGACGGCCCGCCCGATCGCTCGAATCGCGTAGGCGGTCGTCGACCCGGTCCCGAGGCCGACGACGGTCCCGTCCTCGACCGCTCGAGCCGCGCGCTCGCCGGCCCGACGCTTCGCCTCCTCGGAGCCGCCCTCCGTCTTCATGGTTGCACGCGCGGGCGGCGGCGACAAAAACGTTGTACATGTCCGTCGCTGCCCACTGCGAGCGCGTTCGGCCGGGGAGGGAGATAGCGTCTCGTCGCGGATTCCCGTCGAGAACCGTCGATTCTCCGACGTCGAGCGGCTCACTCCCGTCAACCGAGGATCGGAGAACGCCGTTCACACACATTTCAAACCCTCGACGTTCTTAATACGGCGCCGAGCAACGGTACCGTATCGTGAAACGTGTGAGCGCGAAAATAGGTCGGACGACGTCCAACGGTGAATCCGCTCTTTTCACGGGAAATCCGTGGCTGTTCTTCGCCGTTACGTTCGGAATAACGTGGTCGTGCTGGCTATCGGTCGTCGTTCTCGACGTTCCGTTTACTAGCGCTGCCGGGCTCGGGTTGCTACTGGCCGGTCTTGCCGGGCCCGGAATTGCTGGCATCGGATTCGTCTACCTCGTCTACGACGAACGCGGAAGAGCGGATTTCTGGGCGCGAGTCACGGGATTCCGTCGAATCGGTCTGCGATGGGTGCTCGTTATTTTTGCGCTCCCGGTAACGGTAACCATCGCGGCCGGTGTCGCCGGTCTGCTGTTCGGGAGGTCGGGAATGACGTGGGGCACCAGCGTGCAGGAATTCGCCACCACTCCGCTTGCGATCCTCCCTGCCGTCTTCTTCGCGACGCTTCCGCCCCTCCTCGAGGAGCTGGGATGGCGAGGGTACGCGCTTGATCGGCTACAGCTGAACTGGTCCGCGTTGACCGCCAGCCTGATACTGGGGGTAGTCTGGTCGGTCTGGCACCTTCCACTGTTTTTCATCGAGGGATCGTTTCAGCACGATTCGATCGGATTCGGGACGGCAGGATTCTGGCTGTTCACGGTCGGAATCGTCGCACTCTCTCCGGTGTTTACGTGGGTCTACAATCACACGGCGCGCAGCATCCTCGTCGTCATCCTGTTACACGGCTGGATTAATTTCACCGCCGAAACGATCGAGGTTGCGGACGTCTTTTACTACGGATCGTGGATTCTACTGGCGACTCTCCTCGTCGTGATCTGGGGACCGAAGACGCTCACGAGGGCGAACGACGTCCCGCATCCACCCCTCGGCGACGAGCGGTAGCTCGAGTCGGTCGGCGTTCGGACGGACTGCCGTCCCCGTTTTCCGGCGAAACCGCGACCGGTATGCGTTCGCACGAACTGACTCACAGCAGTTCGCACAGTCCGAAGAAAGCAACGTCTTCTCGCTCGATCCGTCGGGTAGCTGTATAGCTCACTCGACCCGTCGGGTAGCCGTCTAGCTCGCGAGTACGCCACGGTAGTGCGAGACGACTTCCGGACGACGTCCGGAACGGCGACGAAAAACCGATCGTCCGGACCGTCGCCGGCGATGCTTCCCGCTGGCGGGGCGGTCTTCGACGCCGCTGATCGCGCAGGCGTCGCTACCGACGGAGTGGTTGCCCGACTGACGGAGCAGGCAGCCAGCCGTCCGTGATTCCGATCGAAACACCGCGACTCGAGCGAACCCCGTGATCGCGTCGAGGTCACGCCGAATCGCCGACGGGAACAACTCCAAGTCCCCTCACGTCGTCCGGACGGTATGGCGACTCGAGCGAACGCGTCGCGAGTTCCCGACCGCGGATCGATCCTTCGAGCGGCCGGATTCGTCGTTCTGGTCAACGTCGTCGGCAGCGTCCCCGGCGTCCTCTCGAGTCCCGACACGCCGTGGTTTCGCGCCCTCGAGAAGCCGTGGTTTTATCCACCGGAGATCGCGTTTCCGGTCGTCTGGACCGCGCTGTTCACGCTGTTAGGAATCGCCCTCTGGCTGATCTGGCGCGCCGACGCGGACGGTCGCCGGCTGGCGATCGGGCTGTTCGCCGTCCAGATGGCGTTTAACGTCGCCTGGACGCCCGCGTTCTTCTCGCTCGAGGCACCGCTGGTCGCGCTGGGCGTCATCCTCGTCCTCTGGGTGCTCGTCGTCGCGACGATTGCGGCGTTCGACCGGGTCGACCGTCGGGCCGCCGGATTGCTCGTCCCCTACCTCGCGTGGGTGACGTTCGCCGCGGTGCTCAACGCCGAACTCTGGCGGCTCAACGCGTGAGACGGTCTGACGTATCGACGTACCGGTGGACCGCGACCGTCCGGCGATCCCACCGGAGCCGACGGACGACAGCCCGTCTGTGAACGATGCTCCTTCCGGGGTCCACTCTGATCGGCGCGAACCCAACTCGCATCAGATCGGCACGAACTCGAGAACGAGCCAGGCCAGGACGGCCGCGTAGATGGGGATCGTCAGGTTGTCGTCGACGACGAACTCCCGAATCCGGATCGTCACGCCGTCGGCGACCGTCGCGCCGAGCGCCGCGGCGAGGATCGCAAGCGGCGCGTGCGACAGAAACGGGGCCGCGAGCGCCGCGGAGACGACGAACATCGTGACGAGCACTTTCGGTCCCTTGACCCGTTTCAGTGAGTCGTCCGAGACGGCGCCGCTGATCGGATCGCCGAGTGCGAGCATCAACATCGCCGGCAGGGCGATCTCGGGCCGGAAGACGAGCACCACCGCCGTCATGCTCAGCATGTAGTAGCCGTAGCCGGCGAACTGATCCTGCTCGTACTCCCGCGTCAGCTTCTCGTAGAGCCACCACTCGAGGCCGACGCGCAATCGCAGGATCTCGAGGACGATCACGCCGACCGAGAGGACGATCATCAGGTACCGAAAGTACTGCCAGGTGAGACCGATCGCGAGATAGTCAGCCAGAAGATAGAGCGCGACGAGTCCGGAGCCGCTCGCGTGGACGAGTCGCCGCTTGAGTTCGTCGGCCATCACCACAAGCCTCGGATGAGGGGACCTTCAGTCCGTCGGTTCCGTCACTCCGCGGGGTACGTCGCCGTGCTCGGGTCGATTTTCGCTCCCGAGCCGACAGTACGTTCCGAACCGGCTCCCTCAGTTACCCACACGTCTGGGGAACGTGTCCCTTTCGACCGCGATTACAGCTCGTCGAACGCGAGATCGCCTTCCCGAATCGCCGTGAGCGTCTCCGCGAGTTCGTCGACGGACAGGCGCTTCTGGGCGGTGGTATCGCGTTCACGGACTGTGACGGTCGTCTGGTCTTCTTCGATCGTCTCGTAGTCTACGGTCACGCAAAACGGCGTGCCGACCTCGTCCTGACGGCGGTATCGTCGGCCGATGTTGCCCGAGTCGTCGTAGCTCACGGAGAGTCCCGCTTCTCGAAGATCGTCGACGATCTCGTCGGCCTGTGCCTCGAGGTCGGCGTCGTTTTGCAGTGGGAAGACGCCGACGAAGGTCGGTGCGACCTCGGGCGGGAGCTCGAGGTACGTTCGCTCCTCGCCGTCGACCTCGTCCTCGCGGTAGGCGTGGTGGAGCACGGTGTAGACGAGCCGGTCGACGCCGAAGGAGGGTTCGACGACGTGGGGCGTGACGTGTTCGCCGGCGATCGTCTCCTCTTCGACCGCGAAGCCGGTCTTCTCGACCGGGATTTCGCGCGTTTCGCCCTCGAGGTCGATCTCGACGGCGTCTCCCTCGAACGCGGCGCGGTCCCGTCCGGCGAGCGCCTCGAGCTCGGAGACGACGGTCTGTGCGTCGCCGCCGAACTCGGGTCCGAGGTAGCTCATGTCGGGATCGACGGTCGCTCGCTCGACGGTTTTGGGCTCGTCGTACTGTCTGAAGACGGTAAAGCGGTCGCCGGAGTGCTCGGCGTGTTTCGAGAGGTCGTAGTCGCTCCGGTAGGCGAAGCCGGCCAGTTCGATCCAGTTCCCGTCTATTTCGCTTTCGGCGTCCCAGCAGTCGGCCGCGTAGTGGGCACGCTCGCCTGAGAGGTGCTGGCGAAACCGGAACCGATCCATGTCGACGCCGACCGACTCGTACCACGGTTTGGCGACGCCGAGGAAGTACGCGACCCACGGATCGCCGATGACGCCTTCCTCGACGGCCGCGCCGACGGTCGTCTCGATCACCTCGCCGTCGTCTGTCTGCTGTTCGCTGGCCGGATAGAGCGCCACCTCGACGTTTTCGACGCGCTCGAGGTCCGGTTCGTCCGTTTCGGGGTCGACGAAGTACTCGAGTTCGGCCTGGGTGAACTCGCGAGTCCGAATAATGGATCGGCGCGGGCTGATCTCGTTGCGGTAGGCGCGGCCGATCTGGGTGACGCCGAACGGAAGCTGGTTGCGGGCGTACTCTTTCAGGCGGGGGAACTCGACGAAGATACCCTGTGCCGTCTCCGGACGCAGGTAGCCCGGCTGGGAGTCGCCGGGGCCGATGTTCGTCGCGAACATGAGGTTGAACGCCTCGACGGCCTGGCCGGCGAGGCCGGCGCCACAGGAGGGACAGACGAGTTCGTACTCGGCGATGACCTCCTCGACTTCGGGGATCGGGAGGCTTTCCGCGTCCTCGTACTCGGTGTCGTCCTCGACGACGTGATCCGCGCGGTGGCTCTCGCCACAGTCTGGACACTCGACGAGCATGTCGTCGAACCCCTCGAGGTGGCCCGACGCCTCGAAGACGGGTTCGGGCATGATCGTCGGCGCGTCGATCTCCATGTTCCCCTCCGCGACGGCGAACCGGTCGCGCCAGGCGTCCTCGACGTTCCCCTTCAGCGCCGCGCCCTGCGGACCGAAGGTGTAGAAGCCCCCGACCCCGCCGTACGAGCCGGAGGACTGAAAGAAGTAGCCCCGACGTTTGGCCAGTTCGACGAGCTTCTCGCTCGTGGGCTCGCCCTCCGTCTCGGTCGCGTTCGCTGTCTCACTCATACAGTGCCTCGAGCAGGTCGACGTCGCAGACGATGCCGACGAGCTGTTCGCCCGTCACCATCGGGAGCTGTTCGATGTCGTTGCTGATCATCCGCTGGGCCGCCTCCTGCAGCGTGGTCTCGACGGAGGCGGTCACCACCTCGTCGGACATGAACTCGCTGACCGGCCCGTTCGGAATCTCGATGTCCCGCGTCGGGAGGTAGCGACTCCCGACGCCCTTGATTCCCTCCCAGGACCACTGGGAGTCCTGGTCCGGAAAGTTGTTCCCCGTCTCCTCTTCGCCCTCGACGATCCGGGCGACGTCGATGATGTCGACCTCCGTCAGGACGCCACTCATCCGGCCCTCGTCGTCCAGCGCGACGGTGTACGGCACGTTCGCGTAGTAGAGTTCGCGCTCGGCGACCGTCAGCGGCGTCTCCTCGTAGGTAGTGTTCACGTCGGCGCTCGCGTAGGATTCGACCGCGTCGTCGGTCTCCTGGTCGCCCGTCGCGATCGCGTGGACGACGTCGGTGACGGTGACGATTCCCTCGAACTCCCCGTCGACGACCGGAAGTCGACGCGCGTTCTCCTCGACCATCGTCCGCGCGGCCGCTTCGAGCGAAGTTTCGCTCGTGGTCGTCGGCACCTCGTCCATCAGCATGACGAGCTGGTCTTCGTCCGGCTGTTCGATCAGGACGTCCCGGGAGATCAGACCGCGGTACTCCGGACCGTCGTCCGTCGGGTTGACGACCGGAACGGACGAGAACGACCGCTCTTGCAGGTACTCGAGGACGTCGGCGCGAGTGCCCGGTAGTTCGGCGGTCACCACGTCGTCCCGGGGCGTCATCGCGTCGGCTACGTTCATGTCCACTCGGTACGGCGAAAATGTGTATAAACCCAGTGTTTCGTGCGCCCGCGATCGGTCGTCGCCGTGACCGGTTCGTTGGCCGGACAGTCAGATTCGACGAGTTTATATGCGAGTGGTTGTCACTCACATACATGGCGACGAACCCCCACGCCATGACGGAGAACGACACGATCGTCGGCTCGATCGATTCGAGCGATTCGAGCAACAGCGACGAGTACGTCATCGCGGACATCTCGGCGGACGGCGCGTGGCTCTCGATGCAGGCCGAAGCCGCGCCGACGCTTACGGCATGGCGATAACCGACGATTGAACCGGGGGTGATTGGGGATCTTCGCGGTTTCGACGACGGTCGAACCGAACCGTCGTCGACCGAACCACACGTTTAGTACCGACGACTCCCGTTTTTCGGCCATGGTCGGTCCACGCCCGCGCAGATCCGATGCGAGTCGGATCGAGGACGACGAGTCGCGATCGGCGATCGCCAGATTCCTCTCCGCGCTCGTGCCGGTCCCGCTCGCGCGCCGGGCGATCGCCGTCTCCGTCGAGACCGACCGCGACGTCTACGCGCTCGACGAACCGGTCGAGATCACCGTCGACTTCAAAAACCGGCTCCCGGTGCCCGTCGAGGTGCCGACGCCCCGACAGCGCCGCTGGGGGTGGAGCGTCGACGGCGACCTCGAGGCCAGCGACGAACGACTGTACGTCAGGGACCGGCCGTCGTCGTTTACGTTCCGCCAGGGGGAGCGAAAACGGGTCCGGTTCACCTGGTCCGGCCGGTTCGAGCGCACCCGCGATCGACGCGAGTCGGTCGTCCCCGTTCCCGGCGAGTACGAGATCCGAGCGTTCGTCGCCACCCACGAACGCCGGTACCGGCCGAGCGATTCGACGACGATCCGCCTCGAGTGAGTTCGCGAGAATCGGATACGACCGTCGAAAACGACGTATTTTCACGCGGTGCTGTGAGCGATACGACTCCCTATTTCGGCTCCGGTCGACGGAAGATCTCGATCACGACCGCGGTCGTCTCTGTTACTCTCAGACCCTCCGTGGCCGTCGCCGTCGCTCTCGGACCCTCCGTGGCCGTCGCGATCGACTCCGCGCTCGAGCCGTTCGGGACGGTCGCCGTCGTCGCCGCGGTGCTGGTCGTGCTGATCGTCCCGCACGTTCTCGGTACGGACGTCGGGTCCGCTGTCTCGGCGCTCGCCGACGCCGGCATTCCGTTCGAGGACCCGTACTGACGCCGGAACGAACGCGGCCACTCGAGCGACGCGTCGTTCAGCTGCGATCGGTGAACCGACGTCCGTCGTCTCTCGTCCTCAGTGGAGGATCGGTAGTCGTCTTCGGTCGCTGGGACGCCGACGGCTCGTGACTCTCCGTTCCCGACGCATCTCGTTACGCACAAGGGCGGCCTGATCGTACGTCGGTCCATGAGAGCGCCAGCACGGCTCCGAGAGGACGGCCCGCTCCGAGCGACCCTCGTCGCGATCGGCCTCGCCGTCTTCGGAATCGCCGCGACCCAGTTCACCACCCTTCCCGCGTTCTTGCTCGAGCCGGCGTTGCAGGGAACGCCGACCGACGCCTCGATCGAAGCGCGGACGATGCTGTTGATTCTGAATTTCCTCGGATTCGTGCTCGCGGGAGGGATCTACCTCTCCGCGACCGATCGCGGCTGGTCGTACGTCGACCTCCGGATGCCGACGAGGCGGGGGTGGCTCTACGTCGCCGCCGGCGTCGTCGGAAGCGTCGTGTTTTTCGTCGCCGTCAGCGCGCTCGTCCAGCTCCTGTCGCTTCCCACCGCCGAGAGTCAGGTCATGGACTTCGTCGGCGACGACCAGACGATGGTGCTGGTGATGATTCTCATCGTCTTCTTTTTCAACGCGCCGGCCGAGGAGTTCCTCTTTCGGAACGTGATCCAAAAGCGCCTCTATTCGGCGTTCTCCCGAATGCAGGCCGTCGTCGCCGCGAGCGCCGTCTTCGCGCTCGTTCACTTTCCCGTCTACACCGCCTACGCCGACTCGCTCGGCGCGACCGCGATCTCGCTGTCGGTCGTCTTCGGCGGCTCGATCATCTTCGGCTACCTCTATGCGAAGACGGACAACCTCGTGGTTCCGACGGTCGCCCACGCGGCGTTCAACGCCTTCCAGTTCGGACTGCTCTACGTCGCTCTGGAGTACGACATCGAGGAGGCCCAGCCCGCGCCGTCGCACGCGATCGACGTCGTCCTTGCGCTCTGTTGATCGATCCGTTCTCGCGCCGTTTGTCGGCGTTCTCGCCGACCGAACCGGGTCCGTTCCTTTATTAGCGCCCGCCTGCGAGGAACGGGTATGTCTCAGGCGAAGGGCGACCGCCGCGAACGCGAACTCGTCAACGCGCTCGACGAGGCCGGCTTCGCGGTGATGCGAGCGCCCGCGAGCGGGGCCGCGACCGACCGCGAACTTCCCGACGTGCTGGCCGGCGACGGCAAGGTCTTCTACGCGATCGAAGCGAAATCGAGCGCGGGCGATCCGATCTATCTCACCGGCGAGGAGGTCGAGGCGCTCATCTACTTCGCGCAAAACTTCGGGGCCAAACCCAGAATCGGCGTCCGATTCGACCGCGAGGAGTGGTACTTCTTTCACCCCGGGGACTTGCACGTCACGGACGGCGGCAACTACCGGGTGAAAAAGGAGACCGCGATCGCGGAGGGAACCGACTTCCCGGAGTTCGTCGGCCGCTCCGAGAAAGTGACCCTCGAGGAGGTCGCCGACGGTGGCGACGACGGCCCGGACGAGGAGATCCTCCGCGTCCTGAACGCCGTCGAACAGGGCGTGATGGACGTCGAGGAGGCGGCCGAGATCCTCGAGTGAACGCGTTTCGTCTCACGCACCCACCGTCGCGCTCGCGACGCTCGCTCGCGTGACTCGATATCCGACGTGGTTTCGATCGCTCGTTTCGTTCCGTTCGGTCGTCCGGCTTCTGTTCTCCGTTTCGGGACAACCCGTCGCGAGTTCCCGGCCGCGTCCGCGAACGGGCTGCGGTTGTTTCGGAAAATCGCCACTGCATTCGCCTTACTCCGCGCCGGGAGCCCCGCCCTCGAGTCTGGTGCGGGGGAACGTGTAGACCTTCAGCGTCGAGGGGACGACGCCGTTTCGCTTCACGGTCGCGTGGTGGTAGATCGCCCCGACGACGGGAACGTCGGGACCGTACTCGTCGTTCGTGCCGTACTCCGCGACGGTGCAGTCGGCTTCCCGGATCCGAACGGCGTCGGCCCGGAGATCCGAGACGTCGACGACGGTGAGGCGGCTTCCGGTTTCGCGGTCGACGACGGTGTCGCCCGGCTCGATCGCGTGGTCGTCGCAGTAGAACGGTTCGACGGCGTCCTCGTCGACGAACGTCGTCCCGCCGCAGTCGCGACACTCGACGGCGAGTTCGCCCGGCGGGGGCGTCCGTCCTTCGGTGATCTCGATCGCGACCCGGCGGACGTGCTTGCACCGAACGTCGCGAAAGACGTGATCCGGACAGGTGCACCGACCCGCCTCGAGGTCGACGAGGTAGGTGTGGCCGCTGGCCGATTCGACCTCGTAGAGGCCGTCTCCCAGCGGGAGGACGGACATCGCCTCGGCGCGCGCGCGGCGCGACCGCTCGGCGAGGTGGTCGGGTTTCGGTACGGAAAGCGGGGCTTTCGGTGACGCGAGTGTTTTCATGGATGCGTCGGATAGTGGATACGTATTTGGTCGGCTGGCTATTCGAGTATTGTAGGGTCTCGAGTCGTATAACGCCACCGCCGCTCTCGACGCTCTCGACGAGTGTCAGGTTACCTGATACGGATCGAAGGGGTCGATCGAGCCCGACGCTCGTCCCTCGAGGGGTCGAATCGCGCGAGTTCAGTTCCTCGAGTTCGTTCCGGAACTCGTTCCCGGGCTTCCGATCGTTCTCGAGCCGTCGGTCAACAGGTGCCTTCTAAACGTCCGCGCTCGATATCACCACCATGGGACTGCTGGACGGACTCCGGGCCGCCCTCGGACTGCGCGCGGAAGTCGACGCCGGACGCGACGCCGACCCCGACGACCTCTTCGGGATGAGCACCGCCTACCTCACGATGGAGGCCGAACTGGGCTACGAGTCGCTCGACGTTGGCGCGCTGTGTTTCTCCGGCGTCGACTCGAGCAGCTTTCGCGAGGCCGTCGACGAGGTCGAGGCCATCCTCGAGGCGGGCCGCGAGGAGACCGGAACCGACTTCGCCGTCGCCGAGGACGACCACGGCTACCAGTGGGTAATTCTCTCGGACGACGACCCCGAGGACCTGATCACGAGCATGCACTTCGCGGCCGACACGTTCGTCGAACACAGCTACGGCTCCAGACTGCTCGCGGCCGTCTTCGCCTACGAGGAACACCGTAGCGGAGAGCCGGTGTACTGGATCTACTCCTTTCGCCGCGGCGCGTTCTACCCCTTCGCGCCCCGCTCCGGTCGCGAACGCGACTCGAGCGTCGAGTTCAAACTCGAGGCGGCGCTCGACGGCGAACTCGAGATCGAGCGCGAGAAGGAGTACTGGTACCCGCTGTGGCCGAGCGCGAACGGAACGCATCCCTGGGAATGAGGCGGTGCCGGCCGATGCCGGCCGCCCCTAACCACGTTGGGAACACCGGTATCACCGTCCGCCCGCTATTTGGGAGTACGACAGGACGCGACGTCATCACCACCCAGTGCCACCACCGTTCAGCGTCCTGTCGTTCCCCCTTCCCCTCTCCGTTCCGCTCGAAACTGTAGAGGCATCCGCCGTACCGAACCCGCCGTCTCCGATTCCGAACCGACCCGTTCCTCACCCGAAATCGCGCCTCGACCTCGCGCGAACCGAGAGCGGACCGCGTCGCGAATGTCGCATCCTTTTGTCGATTCGATCGGTACACCGACGCAGTGACCGACTGGAACCAGTTCAAAGGCGACCGACGGAACGGCGGCGTCCGACGCGACCTCGAGGGACCCCACCGCGTCCGGGAGGCGTGGACGGCCGACCTCGTTGGGCCGGTTGGCTCCCCGGTTCTCGATCGCGACACCGTCTACGTCGGAACGAGCCGCGGAAACCTGTACGCGTTCGAGCGCGAGACCGGTCGACGCCGGTGGGTCTTCGAGACGACGGTCGGCACCGACGCGACGCCGATCGTCACGCGCGATCACCTCTGGCTCGGGACCGACGACGGAACGATCGTCGCGCTCGATCCCGGAACCGGCGAGGAGCGCTGGCGGACCGAACTGCCGGGCGCGCTCACGACGTCGCTTTCGCACTCGAACGGCCGACTCTACGCCGGCCACGAGGCCGGCGTCTCCGCGCTCGAGATCGAGGCGGGCGACCTCGAGTGGACGACCGAGACCGACGGAGCGGCCGTCGGCTCCCCGGCCGTCGACGACCGCCGGGAGTGGAGCGGCGAGCGCGTCTTCCTCGGCACGGACGACGAGACGATCCGCGCGCTCGAGGGCGAAACCGGCGAGGAGTGCTGGGACGCGCCCACGGACGGCGTCGCCGCCGACGGCCCGACGTGTCTCGACGGCCGCGTCTACGTCGCCGACGACGACGGAACCCTGCTCGCGCTCGACGGCGAGACCGGCCAGTCGTGGTTCACCTACGAGATCCGCGACGCGTTCACCTCCTCCGCGACGGTGGTTCCCGGCGAGTCCGACGACGCGTCCCCGACGGAGGAGACCCACGACGGCGAGCCCGACGGCACCACGTTCGTCGGCGCGGACGACGGCTACCTCCACGTCACCGACACCACGTTCGGCCGCCGAAAGGTTCGCGGCTGGCTGTTCGCCAAGAAGGGGATCGCCCTCGACGGCGAAATCAATTCGAGTCCGGTCGTCGTCGGCGACGTCGTCTGCGTCGGCGACTCGACGGGCTCGATCTACGGAATCGACGCCGACGAGTACGATCACCTCTGGTACTTCTCGACCGACGGCGCGATCGCGAGCACGCCCGCGGTGGGGACGAACCGTCTCTTCGTCGGCAGCGACGACGAACGACTCTACTGTCTCGAGTGGACGCCGGGCGAACCGAAGCCCTGACGCGGCGAAAGCGCCGTTTCGTGGCGTTCCTCACGGACCGCGACAGGAGCGAGTGCCGGAGCGGCGGCTGGACCTCTCGCGTTCGAGAACGAACTCGACGATCGTCATTTCGAACGCCGACTCGCAGTCGGGACAGGCAATCGTTCCGTCGGTCGTCTCGGTTCGGACGTCGGTACCACAGTCGCAGTGGATGGTGAGTTTCGTGACCATGTGTCGCTCCGTCTGACCCGACGTAGCGGAGCACAACCCACCCGAAACGCCAGTATCGTCTGTGGCTGACCCGGCGAACCGACGGGAGGCCTTGGGTCGACGACACGTCGGCAGGTCTTTATTTCGGGGGCGTCAATGGTGGATTGCTCCCGCTACGCGGGGGTCGTGTATGAGCCGGAGTGCTTGCTTGGTGGTGATCACTCCGGCTCTGCGCACTTTCGTGCGCGTTTATTAGGTTCGAAACCAATCGTAAAAAGCGTTAGGATACTAACTGTTGGGACGCTGGGCGATGGGCGGCAGTGGTCAGGTGTTTCTCGAGCCGTCCGCGCGCATTCCACACACAGAACCGCGCCACCGTACAGCCCGTGTCACTATCCACTGATAGTGATACCCATCCGGCCACGCGTCTTCCCCTTCGTACCTAAACTCTCGGCTCCGATCTCGAGCACCCCGCCGCAGCCCGTCACTTTCACTTTCACTCTCCTGTTAACGAGGCTTTATGGGGTGGCCGGGACAACGACGGAGTATGCCCGAAGTTGATCTCGAGGAACTCCCCGGCGTGGGACCGGCAACGGCTGACAAACTCGCGGACGCAGGCTTCGACTCCTTCCAGAGTCTGGCGGTCGCCTCGCCGGCCGAACTGTCGAACACGGCGGACGTCGGCGACTCCACCGCCGCGGACATCGTTCGCGCCGCCCGCGACGCCGCCGACGTCGGCGGCTTCGAGACCGGTTCGACGGTACTCGAGCGACGAAACGAGATCGGCAAGCTCACCTGGCACATCGACGAGGTCGACGACCTGCTGGGCGGCGGCATCGAGACCCAGTCGATCACGGAGGTCTACGGCGAGTTCGGATCCGGCAAGTCCCAGGTCACGCACCAGATGGCCGTCAACGTCCAGCTTCCCAAGGAGGTCGGCGGCCTTCACGGCAGCGCCATCTTCGTCGACAGCGAGGACACGTTCCGTCCCGAGCGGATCGACGACATGGTCCGGGGCCTCCCGGACGAGGCTATCGCGGCGACGCTCGAGGACCGCGAGATCGAGGGCTCGCCCGGCGACGAGGACGCGATGGACGCGCTCATCGAGGACATCCTCGAGAAGATCCACGTCGCGAAGGCGTTCAACTCGAACCACCAGATGCTGCTGGCAGAGAAGGCGAAAGAACTCGCGAGCGAGCACGAAGACAGCGAGTACCCCGTCCGTCTGCTCGCGGTCGACTCGCTGACCGCCCACTTCCGCGCGGAGTACGTCGGCCGCGGCGAGCTCGCGAACCGCCAGCAGAAGCTCAACAAGCACCTCCACGACCTCGACAAGGTCGGCAACCTCTACAACGCGGCGGTCATCGTCACGAACCAGGTCGCCTCGAACCCCGACTCGTTCTTCGGCGACCCGACCCAGCCCATCGGTGGCAACATCCTGGGCCACAAGTCGACGTTCCGGATCTACCTCCGAAAGTCCAAGGGTGACAAACGGATCGTCCGGTTGGTCGACGCGCCGAACCTCGCGGACGGCGAGGCCGTCATGCGCGTCCAGGACGGCGGACTGAAGCCGGAGTAACGGCGTCGAGACGACGCAGCGATTTTTCGGACGGATCCCGTCCCGATTTCCCCGCAACCGCAATGCATCTGCGGTTGCGCCGGCGCTGACCGACAGCGGCCCGTCTCACCCCTCGAGGGCGCTGGCGTCGACGTCCTCGACGACGTCTTTGTCGTCGTCCTCGAGCGCCCAGTCGGACGACAGCGGCGGCGCGCCGCGGATCGCGATCGCCGCCGCCGCGAGTCCGAAGACGGCGATGCCGATCGCACCGACGGGGTTGACCACGAGCTCGGAGCCGCCCTGAGCGAAAACGAACATGACCGCGGCGAAGGCGTTGAACGTCCCATGAAAGAGCGTCGGTGCGAGGACGGATCGCGCGTTCACCGTGAGGTAGGTGTAGACCGGCGACATCGCCAGACAGGCCGCGGTCATGACGGCGACGCCGACGATCGGATAGTTCGGGTAGTTATACCCCTCGAGGATGACCGGTGCGTGCCAGACGCCCCAGAGCACGCCGATGACCGCCGACGCCTTCCAGAAGCCCAGCGGTGCGAGTTCCGTCAGGAGGACGCCCCGCCATCCGAACTCCTCGCCGAGCGCGAAGATCGCGTTGATCGTGACCCCGAAGATCAGCGCCGCGACGATCGCGACGAGGAGGTTCAGCGGCCAGTCGGGTAACGACGGGCCCGCGGGCTCGTCGGCGGGTGCGAACTCGGTTCCCTCGCCGGTAAGCGGATTGGCGTCGGGGACGAACTCGACGCCGGGGACCGCGAGCGCGAGCGCGGTGCCGGCGAGCAACAGGACGATCGGGGCCGCGGCGGCGACCGCGAGCCAGCGAAGGCGGCTCCAGGGAACGCGCAATCCGGCCCGCTCGAACGACGGCGGGCCGACGACGCAGGTGACGACGCCGGCGAAAAACGGCGTGAACATGTACGCCGGCGCGAGGACGATCATGCTCACCTCGAGCAGCCACGAGACGGCGACGAAACCGCTCGAGAGCGCGATCAACGACACGAGAAAGACCGACAGCGGCCGTCGGTCGATCCGATCCGCCCCGTCGTCGTTCTGTAACATGTCGAATCGGTTTTCGCGAGGCGGAAAAAGTGTACCGTCGGCACGACGCTTAACCGTGTTGCGACCGTACTTCGGGCATGAACGTCCCCGACTCACTCCGAAACGCCGACCGCCACGGCGCGGTCGTCCGAACCCTCGACCACGGCGGCGAGAGCGCCATCGTCGTCGACTTCGGGCCCGACGCCGCGGTCTCGAGCGACGTCGTCGGCTCGACGGTGATCGTCGTCGCCGACGATCGGCAGTTCGAGTTCGAACTACCGGCGGGCGCGACCGCCGTCTCGGCCCGAAACGGCGTGTTGACGGTCTCCGAGTGACCCGCCCCGACCCCCTCCTACCGGTTATTCGACACATTCGTTCGTACCCGCGCCGGAGGCTTCGTTCCAGCGCATCCGAAGCACAACCGATTCCCGTTCGCGACCGGTAGGACCGGTATGAGCGATTCGTCCGAGGGCGTCGACGTCGACCGGTGGCGGACCGAACTCGAGGAAAAACGAGCGGAGAAAGACGACTTTTTCGCGACCCACCCGCAGTCGCCGATCCCGCCCGACGAGCGCGACGAGTTCGACGGACTGTCGTACTTCGACCCCGATCCGACGTACCGAGTCCGCGCGACCGTCGACGTCCCCGACGATCCGGAGGTCGTCAGAATGGAGACGACCGCGGGCGGCGAGATGCGCTACCTCCGCGTCGCGACGCTCGCGTTCGACCTCGAGCGTCCGGACGCAGACCTCGCGGACGGCCCGTTCGAACTCGCGGCCTACCGCCTCGAGAGCCCGAACGAGCAGTCGCTGTTCGTCCCGTTTCGCGACAAGACGACCGGTCAACAGAGCTACCGGGGCGGACGGTACATGGAGCTGTCTCCGGATCGGGACCTCGAGGACGGCGACGAGATCGTCGTCGATTTCAACCTCGCGTACACGCCGTTTTGCGCCTACAGCGAGACGTTCGACTGTCCGCTCCCGCCCGAAGAGAACTGGCTCGAGGCCGCGATTCCAGCCGGCGAACGATTCGAATAAACGGCGTTCGAGCAACTGAACGCGTCCGAACCGAAACGAACTGATCGCTCGCGCCCGCCACCGGTCGCGGACGGAAACCGGAAATCAGAACCCGTGTCGGAGGACAGGACGTAACGTGAGAGTCGTGATGCGATGATCGATCCGTCGCTGTTCGCGCTCTATCTCGTCGCTGCCGGTGCGATGATCCTGTCGCCGGGACCAGATTCGATCTACGTCCTGACCCGCAGTATCGCGGAGGGACGTAGCGTCGGAATCGCGTCCGCCGCCGGGATCAGCGTCGGCGTGGTCGTCCACACTGTCGCCGCCGTCCTCGGCCTTGCGGCGCTCTTTCAGGCGTCGCTGGTTGCGTTCACGGCCGTCACGTATCTCGGCGCGGCTTACCTTGTCTTCCTCGGTATCCGAACGATTCGTGACGACGTCGAGATCGACTCGAGCGACGGAAAGTCTCCGGCGAGCGACGCCGACGTGATCGGGGAACCGACGGAGACATCGAACCCGTTTCTCGAGGCGATTACGGTCAACGTGTTGAACCCCCAGGTTGCGATCTTCTTCCTCGCGTTCCTTCCGCAGTTTGTGAGCGGCGACTGGATCGAGGCACAGCTAACGCTTCTGGGTGGTATCTACGCCGCACTCACCATGCTCTATCTCGGCACAGTGGCGGTTGCTGCGGGCGCGCTCCGGAGCGTGCTCGTCACCCGGCCGACGATAGCCAATGGCATTCAGTGGATTACTGGACTCGTGCTGATCGGGCTCGGCTTCCGGCTCTTCCTCGGTGGATTTTGACTTCCTCTCGCGGCTGAAGCCGTGGAGTTTCGGCTCGAAATCCTGGCGTCGTTCGCGCTGATTTACAACTTGGGCGGAATCACCGAGATCGGACGGCGTCGACCGGTCTCGACGAGACTCGTTCGTGCCGGAGGTCGAACGTCCGTCGATCAACGGCCCGACTCGAGTCGAAGCGAGGGGGTCGGACGTGGGAAGGAGTCGAGAAGACACAGGGAGAGCGTCGACAACAACCGAACGCTCAGCGACGGAGACGATACCGATCAGCGAGCGACGCCGACGGTCAGCAGCGTCCCGTGTTCGCGGTAGCGCTCGACCATGTCGGCGCGACTGTCCCAGTCCTCGGTGGGGAACGCCGACTCGTCGGGTATCTCGATCTCACGGTCGGGAATGGCGTCCTGTTCGGCGACGACGAGGCCGGCGTCGCGGAAGGCCTCGCGGTACTGCGTTCGATCCCAGCGGGTCATCTCGACGGAGATGAACTCCTGCCACTCGTGGGTGTGGACGCTCTCTTCGTAGTAGTTGACCGCACAGTAGAACGTACCGCCCGGGCGGAGCACGCGGGCGATCTCCGCGAGCGTCGCGTGGGGGTCGTCCGCGTAGTAGAATGCCTCCATCGACCAGACGTGGTCGACGCTCCCGTCGGCGAACGGCAGCGAGCCGAAGTCGCCGACGACGTATCCGACGTCGGGATCGTCGGTGTAGTCCGCCGCGTTCCGGGCCATCTCCGGCGCGCCGTCGAGTCCGTACGCCCGGCCGGCCCCTTTCGTCTCCCGCAGCGCCCGGCCCGCGTAGCCGCTGCCACAGCCCAGATCGAGCACCGTCTCGCCGCGCTCGATTGGCATCCGCGCCAGCGCGTGCTTTGCGGTGTGCCAGTGGCGCTCTTCCATCCCTCGGTCGCGGCCGCTCGCCGCCCACTCGTCGAACTCCTCGCGGACGCTCATACGCGACGATCGGTCCTCCTCGGCAAAATCGGTTCGCCTTCGACTCGAGCGCGTGGGAGTTCGATTCACTCCGCTCGAGGAGGCGACGGCTCGCGGCGACGACGCGGCGGATCGACTGCACGTGACCGTCGCCAGAGGATGACCGACAGATTCTTTAGGCTGCCCTAAATTGTTTACCGTGGAGAGGTTTAGGCCGGCCGAAATACCGTGGGCATCGGTCTCGGCCGTCCGAGCAGCCTTCGCTGTCCCACCCTCTCACCACTTCTCGCGCAGAAAATCGCAACGTATATGTGTTTTAGGTCGACCTAAAACTAGGTATGGTGAAGCAGACGGACGAATTCGACGGTGCCGGACCGACGATCGATCGCCGACGGTTTCTCGCCGGATCGACGGCGACTGTGGTGGGGATAACCGGACTCGCCGGCTGTATCGGCAGCGGATCGGACGACGGCAACGGTGGCAACGGAAGTGACGACGGGGAGGCCAACGATCCCGTCGGCTCCGATCCGGAGGACGTCGGTTTCGAGGGCGTCTCCGAGGAGGGAACCGCCTGGGAGGACCTTCCCGATCTCGAAGGGACGCTGACGATCTACTCCGGTCGTCGGGAAGCTCAGATCGAGCCGGTCCTTCGAGACGTCGAGGACTACTACGACGACCTGGAGGTGTTGATCCGCTACGACGATAACGAAGCGCACCTGAGCACGATCCTCGAGGAGGGACAGAACAGCGAGGCGGACATCTTCTACACGCAGGATTCGGGAACGCTCGGCGCGCTCGCAAACGAGGGACGGACCGTCTCGCTTCCCGACGACGTCATCGAGACCGTCCCCGACGCGTGGAGCGATCCGAACGGAACGTGGACCGGCGTCTCCGGTCGCGTCAGGTGTATCGCGTACAACACCGACGCGTGGGACCCCGAGGAGCTTCCGGACGACATTTTCGCCTACGCCGACGACGACCGGTTCCAGGACGACATGGGCTGGCGCGTCGACTCCGGTTCGTTCCTCTCGTGGGTCCGCGCACTCATGGTCGAACACGGCGAGGAGTTCACCCGCGAGTACCTCACGGACATGGAAGACGCCGGCGTCACGCACTACGAGGGCGGCTCGACGACGCCCGACGCGGTGGCCAACAGGGAGGTCAGCATCGGCTTCGTCAACCACTACTACGTCGGTCGGGTGATGGACGATCAGCCCGACGCCCCCATCAACGTCACCTACACTGACGGCGATCTCGGTTCCCTGTTCAACGTTTCGGGAACCGCGGTTCTCGACAGCAGCGACGAGCAGGACCTCGCCGCCGACTTCGTCCGTCACCTCCTCGGCGCCGAGGGACAGCGCTTTTTCGTCGAAACGAACCGCGAGTACGCCGTCATCCCCGGCGTCGAGTACGATCACGAGGAGGTCCCCCGACTCGAGGAGATCTCCTACCCCGACTTCGACCTCAACCAGCTCGCCGACGTCGAACCGGCCGTCGACCTCCTGCGTGACGTCGGCATTCGCTAATCGATCGCGTCCCGGCTCGCTCCGATCGGACGACTCGGGTCGTCCGGTTGACCCCGCCCGACGCCGGCCCTTCCGTTACGCCGCTGACTCGAGGCGATCCGGTTCGAAATCCTTTACAGCACCCTGGAGCTAGGTCGACCACGATACCCGCGGCGACGTTCGATTTCGGACGCGCCCGCGTGTCCCACCACAATGACCGACGAGACGGACGCTGCGTCTTCCCCATCCGCGCCAACCCCGACAGCACCCACGCCGGCGGACGGGGCGGATGCGTCGCCGTCGACCCGCGATGCAAGACCTCTCGGACTGACGCTCCTGAGCGGCGCGGTCGCCGCGGCGATGGTGTTCCCGCTCACGTGGCTGTTCTTCCGCGCGAGCGAGGTGGATCCGCAGCGAGCGTACGGGATCGTCGTCCGCCCGCGAACGTTCGAAATTCTCGCGAACAGCCTGTTGCTGATGGTCGGCGTAACGATCCTCTCGGTTCTCGTCGCGGTTCCGCTCGCCGTTTTGACCGTGAGGACCGACCTCCCGTACCGCCGATTCTGGACGATCGTCGTCTCGCTACCGCTGGCGATCCCCAGCTACATCGGTGCGTTCGCGTTCGTCTCCGTTTTCCGCCCCCGGGGGATCGTCCAGAGCTGGCTCGAGCCCTTCGGCGTGACCGAACTACCGAGCATCTACGGGTTACACGGCGCGACGATCGTGATCACGATGTACACCTATCCGTACGTGTACATCACGACGCGTGCCGCGTTGTTGCGTATGGACACCTCCCTCGTCGATGCCGCGCGGACCCTCAATCACGATCGGATCACGACGTTCCGGCGGGTGACGCTCCCACAGATCCGACCGGCCGTCGTCGCCGGCGCGTTGCTCGTCGCGCTGTACGCCGTCTCCGATTTCGGGACGCCGGCGTTTCTGCAGGCCGAAGTGTACACCAGACAGATATTTCTCGAACACCGGAGCTTCGGCGGAGCCGACTACGCTGCGTTTCTCTCGATTCAGTTGATCGTCGTGACGCTGTTCATCCTCGCCGTCGAGTCGCGCGTTCGCGGGGACGACACGATCCACACTGACTCCATCGGCGCGGGATCCGAGGATCTGATCCGGCTCGGTCGGCTCAAGTACCCGGCGATGGCCGTCTGCGCGCTCGTCGGATTCGTCACGCTCGCCGTTCCCGTCCTGATCTACCTCTCGTGGCTGGCGACGAGCCAGGCCGACGTTCCGGCCAGCTTCCAGTTCCAGTGGTCGTTCGTTCTCAACTCGGTGTACGTCGCCGCGCTCGCGGCTGGCGTCGCCGCGGTGCTCGCACTCCCCGTCGCCTATCTCTCGGCCCGCTACGACACCCTGCTCGGCCACGTGTTCGAGCGTCTGACATACGTCGGATTCGCGATTCCCGGCATCGTCATCGGGCTCGCGCTGGTCTACTTCGGCGCGAACTACGGCACCCTCGATCTCGGTCCCGTCTCGATCAGCATTCAACACTCGATTCCGATCCTCGTGTTCGCCTACGTCGTCCGGTTCATTCCGCAGTCGGTCGGCTCGACGCGAACCTCGGTGTTGCAGGTCAATCCGCGCCTCGACGAGGCCGCGCGAACGCTCGGCCACGGTCGCCTCGAGACGTTCCGGAAGATCACACTCCCACTCATCGCGCCCGGACTCGTCGCCGGCGCTGCGCTCGTCTTCCTGACGACTATGAAGGAACTGCCCGCGACGCTGATGTTGCGCCCGACCGGCTTCGAGACCCTCGTCACTCGGATCTGGGCCGCTGAAAGCGCTGGGTTGTACGGCTACGCTGCCATTCCCGCGCTGATTCTCATCGTGATCTCCGGGCTCTCGATGGTGATCATCCTCCGTCAGGAAGACATGTAACCCATTCTACCACGCTTCGTTCACTACAGACGGGGTTCGTTCGTTGAACGGAAGGCTTCGACGTGGGCTCCCGGCGATCAGTCACCGTCGACGGGCTGGTGACTCCCGTCGTTCACCGTCCACCACGCATCCGTCGTGGGTTGCGTCGTTCTTCGTCGGTTTCCTCTTCCGACCTACTCGCTTTGCTCCGACTCGAGCCCGAAGGCTCCATCCAGAATTGTGTCGACCCGCGATGGCCGCGGTCGCCTTCGGGTCGCAACTTCGTTCGAGCCGGCCTCGCTTCGAGTCGCACGAACGCAGTCTGTGGCGACGAGCGGCTAGCCCCGACCAGGTCGATCCTCGCCGGCCAGAACGAACATCCGCACAATTAAGTCGGTGCCGCAAGTTGTTCACGCCAGTATGGACTATCGCCTGGAAATCGACGGCACGCCGGAAACCGTTCCCGGCGGGACCGGCGTTCTCTTGCTCCACCCGAGCACCGGCGAAACGGACCGCATCGACACCGACTTCCTGAAGACCGACACCGACCACTTTCTCGTCATCTCCACGCGAACCACCGCTCGAGAAGTCAATCAGAAACTCGAGTACTACGACGTCGACGAGGAGCGAGCCGAGATCCTGGACACGCTGAGCATCGAACGCGGCTACTCGCGACGCCAGAGCGACACGGTCCATTACGTCGCCGCCCCCGACGACGTCGACGGCATCGTCGACCACATCGACGGCTTCCTCGAGGCCCACGACGGCAAGCTCCGGCTCAGCTTCGATTCGGTCACCGAACTCGCCTACTACGCCGGCGACGACGACGCGCTGGACGCCGTCGATCGCATCCTCGAACTTCTCGATGCCTACGACGCGATCGGCCTCTTTCACCTCTCCGAGGACCCCCACGACGACGCGGTCGTCGAGCAGTTCCGCGATCGCTTCGACGCGATCATCGACCTCGACGAGGACGGCGACGTCGAGACCGAGTTCTGAGCGATAGCCGACTCGCGGTCCGTCGGTCACGAATCCCGATCCGACGGTCGATGCAGACGACCGAACCGCCGTCGAACGACTCGAGAGGCCCTGAACTGCGATTCGGTCGCACGAAGCGGGCGGATTTCACTCGCGTCGCGACGCGTCGAAACGATTTTGCACGCCGACGCGCTATGCGAAACCAATGTTCGACCTGATCCCCGACGATCCCGTCATCATCGCGATCGTCTTGATCCTGCTCTCGCTGGTGTTTTTCTCGTACCTGTTGCTCCGGCGAACCATCCTCGAGTTCCGCGAGGGGATGCGCGGCGGCCGGTAGCGGATCTCTCATCTCGCCGGCGAAACGCGCCCGCCGGTCGGAGTCGACCGGCGGACACCGCCGACTGCAAACCTCGACGCCGCCCCGAAAACTGCGGTCTAGCCCGCCATCGCGGCGTCGATCTCCTCGAGCGCCCGCTCGATCTCCGCGTCTGTGACGTCCCGGTGGGTGCAGAACCGAATCGCCGTCGCCCCCATCTCCGAGGCCAGCACGCCGCGCTCGCGGAGTCGATCGAGGACGGCCGCCGGCTCGAGGCCCGTCCCGGCGACGTCGACGCGCAGGATGTTCGTCTCGGGTTCGCGCACGTCGAACCCGTCGACGTCGGCCAGGCCCGCCGCGAGCCGACGGGCGTTCTCGTGGTCTCGCTCGAGGTCGTCGACGTTCTCGAGGGCGCGGCGGCCGGGCGCGGCGATCACGCCCGCCTGTCGCATTCCGCCGCCGAAGAGCTTGCGGACGCGGCGGGCCGCCCCGACGAACCCCTCGCTGCCCGCGAGCATCGAACCGACCGGCGCGCCGAGCCCTTTCGAGAGACAGAACATCACCGAGTCGACGGGTTCGGTGAGGTCGGTGACGGGAACGTCGAGCGCGACGGCCGCGTTGAACACCCGCGCGCCGTCGAGGTGAACCGGAACGTCGCGCTCTCGGGCGACGTCCGCGACCGCGGCGATCTCGTCGGGCGCGATCGCGACGCCCCCCTTCGCGTTGTGCGTGTTCTCGAGACAGAGCAAGCCGGTTCCCGGCCGGTGGAGGCTCTCTTCGACGATCGCGTCCTCGACCTGTGCGGGCGTCGGAATCCCCCGCTCGCCGCCGTCGAGCATCCGCACCTGTGCGCTCGAGTGCTGGGCGAATCCGCCGAGTTCGTACTTCACGACGTGGCTCTCGCGCTCGGCGAGGATCTCCCGGCCGGGTTCGGTGTGGACCCGTGCGGCGATCTGGTTGCCCATCGTCCCCGTCGGAACGAACAGCGCGGCCTCCGTGCCCACGGCGTCGGCCGCACGGGCCTCGAGTTCGCTCACCGTCGGATCCTCGCCGTAGACGTCGTCGCCGACCTCGGCGGTTCGCGCCGCCTCGCGCATCCGTTCGTCGGGTTTCGTCACCGTGTCCGAGCGCAGGTCGATCATACTCGGCGTATCCGCGCGAGGGGCAAATACTCGGCGCTCGTGGGTGGAGTTCCCGCGACGAGGTCGACTCTTATAAAGTGCCGATACGCTTCGCCCGAACCCCCTCCACGGTCGGGACTCGAGTAGCTAGTAGATCATGCACACGGAACCGGAGGACGGAACGCGTTCGGCCGAAACGCCGGCGGAGGGCACACACGCGACCGCAACACGGCGATCGGACGGCGGTTCGACCGACGGGGACCGAACGGACGACCCCGCAGCGGCGGCCCACCTCGAGCGCAGCCGGAAGGTGTGGGACCGCTGGAGCGACTACTACGCGATGAGCGAGCGCGACTTCGAACCCATGCGCGAGGCGGCGATCGACCGCCTGGGCCTCGAGCCCGGCGATCGCGTCCTCGAGATCGGCTGCGGCCCCGGCGTCAACTTCGAGGCGCTCCGGGCCGCCGTCGGCGAATCGGGATCGATCGTCGCCGTCGACTACAGCCCCGCGATGGTCTCGAAGGCGCGCGACCGGATCGACGAGCACGGCTGGGAGAACGTCGAGGTTCGTCTCGCCGACGCGACGACGGTCGACCTCGAGGGGGAGTTCGACGCCGCGGTCGCGACGCTCTCGCTCGGTATCATGCCCGACGTCCGCCGGGCCGTCGAGAACGTCCACGACTCGCTGGCTCCGGGACGCCCGTTCGTCGTCATCGGTCTGCGGGCGATCCCCGAGGGGCCGGCGCGGATCGCGAACCCGTTCGTCGTGCGGTTCTTCCGGTGGTACGCGAACTGGCGACCCGAGGCGGACGTCCTCGAGACCCTCTCGAGCGTCTACGACGAGTGCGAGGTCGTCGACGACGCCCTTCTCGGCGTCGCGTACACCGCGCTGTGTCGGAAAACGGCCGACGAAGGCGACTGAGCGGGTCGCCGTTTCTCGACCGGTGACGACCGATGTGACTATACTTCGATTTTCGAAGTAATAGACCGAACGGCCGATCCACGCTCCACCGAGCGATCGTCACGAGTCGGCGAGACGAAACGTTCAACCGGGAACCGCGTCTGCGTTCGCGCATGGTTCCCGACCCCGCATCCCCTCCCGAAGACGCCACCTCGCCGTCCGCCGACTCGAGCGGTCGCGGCCCCTTCTCGAGACACGTCTCGCGCGTTGCCGACCGGTTCGACGACCTCCTGCCGTTCGCGTTGGTGCCGGTTCTCCTCTCGGTGCTCGAGTTCGACAGCGTGCGTCGCACCGTCGACCAGCCGCCGGGTTGGACTTCGGTGAATTTCGAGTTCGCGTTCCCCAGCCCGCTGCTCGACCTGTGGCGGTTCGTCGATCCGCCGGACCCGTCCGGCTCGTCGGGCGGCGTCGACGTCACCGTCGAGGTACCGTTCGAGACGGTCGTGCTCCCCCTCGAGGCCATCGAACCCACGTTCGCGTTCGTGATCGGAACCGCCGCGATCGTCTACGCGGCGATCCTGGGCGTCGTCGCCGCGGGCTACCTCGGCGGGATCGACCGTCGACTCCGCGGCGAACCCGCCTCGATCTTCGAGTTCGTGGCCCGGTACGCCGCGCGGCTCATTCTGTACAATCTCGCCGTTTTCGCCGCGTTGCTCGTCGCCGTGGCGCTACTCGTCGTCGCACCCGAACTGCTTGTTTTCGCGTTTCCCGCCGTCGTCGTCCTCGGGTACCTCTTTTACGCCGCGTGTTCGTCGTCGACGACGCTGGCTTTCTCGAGGGATTTCGGCGATCGTACCGGTACGCGCTCGAGGGCGGCCCGTACCTCCGGTTCTGTCTCGGACACGTCCTCACCGCCGTCCTGTCGTCGTTCGTCCTGTCGATCCTCGTCAGCGCCGGCCCGAGCGGCTTCCTCCTGGCGCTCGCACTCGTCGCGCCGATCGCGCTCGCGCTGACGGCGGCGACGGTCTCGTTCGTCCAGGAACTCGCCGACGGCGACGGAGTCGAGCCGACTCGCGACCCGCCGTCCGACTCGAGTCGCGAGCTGACGGCTCGAGAACGGCCCACCCGAGAACGAATCGGCTCCCGTGACGGTCGGTCCGCCGATTCGGACCGTCCCGACCGTCGGGACGAACGGTTCACCGGTTCTGACCGAGCCGGCGGCCGGGACGACTCGAGCGGCCGCTTGGCGACTCCGTCCCTCGCACTTTTGCCCGCTCCCGTCCAGTACGATCGTATGAGCGTACAGTACAGCGCCGACCGTGGGGCCGACCGCGAGCGAGCGACGGTGGACGGGTGAGTCGATGGTCGACGACTCCCGATCGGAGGACGCCCCGGTTCCGCCGGAGCCGTCCTCGAGTACCCTCGGCCATCACCTCGTCTCCGTCCTGCGGCTGGCGGCCATCTCGCTGGTGATCGTCGGCTTCAGCGGCTGGCTAATCGACGACGGCGGCGAGGTCGTCCTCGAGTCGCCGTTTACGATCGTCTTCGGCGCGGGCGTCGTCTGCGCGTTCGCGTCGATCTACCTTGGGATCTTTCTGGCCGACGGCGGCGAGTGACAGAGAGCGGCCCGTTTCCCGGAACGGCGGAACTGGGGCTTCGAGGATTTCTCGGCCGCTCGCTCACTGCGTTCGCTCGCGGAGGCGAACGTAACACCTCCGTCCGTACTTATTTGCGGATCAGTAGTTCGGTAACGGGGAATTCCGGCCTGTGAGCGCACAGAAGGGGCTTTTCCGTCTTGACGATAGTACGTGGTTCACCATCATTTCAATCGGGCGGAGAATCTGTGATCTGTACCGACCCCTCGTCTTGCACCTCAACAGTAAATCCTTCGTAAGTGAATTCGACGGACGTCTCTCCTGTGGTACGCTGTGAATGTCGCGTCAGTTCGTTCAGCGCCTCTGGTTCGATACTATTGTATAGCGGATCGAGGTCACATTTCGGAGTTCCCTGTACGGCAGAAACTCCCCGTATTACAGCCTGGGCTGTGGATTCACTCGGTTGTTCTTCGATTACGGTCGTCGACCCGCCATCCGCGACTATCTTATGTTTGTTTTGAAAATTCATACAATCTTATAATGGGTTGTAGCCATTTCAGATTTCCACCAAACAAATTTGGTGTGGTGCCCCGAGTTACCTTCTTTAAAACGGTTGTAGATACGTCCTACACCTGTACCTACCGGCGGACCAGCAGTCGATAACCGGGGAATAGGGTATTCCGGGTCGAGAGTGCGCTGTCAGTGCTGGAATTCCCCGAGAACGAGCGGGACGACAACGCCTTTGACGTCACGTTCGAGCCGGCGCAACGGCCGATACCGTTGACCGTCACACGATCGACGGCGTCTTCGCTCTCGGCGCGTCCGTCCCTCCGTTGCTCGAGCGGGTCCGGATCATCGACAGCACACGGCCGACGACGCGGAAACCCGGCTCTCTCGCTCTCGATTCGAAAACGGTATCCCGGCGCTTGGGGTACGTGTGGCACATGGATCCGCGCATTCGCGAGCACGCCGAGATCGTCGCGAACCACTCGGTCGACCTTCAGGAAGGCGACAACGTCGTGATCGACGCCCACCCGGTCGCCGAGGACCTCGTCGTTGCCCTCCACGAGGTGATCGGCGATCGCGGCGCGAACCCGGTGACGACCAGCCAGCGAACCGGCAAGCGCCAGCAGCGGGCGTACCTCCGGGCGGCCGGTGGGGACGACGCGGACGTGGAGTTCGAGACGCCCGCCCACGAGCGAGCGCTCATCGAGGAGACGGACGTCTACGTCGCGATCCGGGGCAGCGACAACGTCACCCAGACCGCCGACGTCTCGCCCGAGGTGAGCGCCGCCTACAACCAGGCCCAGCGGCCGATCCTCGAGGAACGGCTCTCGAAGCGCTGGTGTCTCACGCAGTACCCCGCGGCGGCCAACGCCCAGCTCGCGGAGATGAGTACGGAGGCCTACGAGAACTTCGTCTGGGACGCCGTCAACAAGGACTGGGACGACCAGCGCGCTCACCAGGAGAACATGGTGGAGATTCTCGACCCTGCGGACGAGGTCCGGATCAAAAGCGGCGACACAACGGACGTGACGATGTCGGTCGACGGCAACCCCACGCTGAACGACCACGGCGAGCACAACTTGCCCGGCGGCGAGGTCTTTACTGCACCCCGTCCCGACAGCGTCGAGGGCGAGGTGCTGTTCGACATGCCGCTGTACCATCAGGGCCGGGAAATCACGGACGTCTTCCTCGAGTTCGAGGGCGGCGAGGTCGTCTCGCACTCGGCGGCGAAAAACGAGGACGTCCTCACCGAGGTGCTCGACACGGACGACGGCGCGCGTCGACTGGGCGAACTCGGCATCGGGATGAACCGCGACATCGATCGCTTTACGTACAACATGCTGTTCGACGAGAAGATGGGCGACACCGTTCACATGGCCGTCGGCCGGGCCTACGACGACACCGTCGGCGAGGGCAACGAGGCCAACGACTCCGCCGTTCACGTGGACATGATCGTCGACATGAGCGACGATTCGTTCATCGAAGTCGACGGCGAGCGGATCCAGGAGAACGGGACGTTCGTCTTCGAAGAGTAGCTCGCGACGACCGAACGGACGTTGCGGTCTTTTTCATCGAAGTTTTTGGCCGGGTCCGAGCGAACGACGTGAGCGAGGGCCCGGGAAAAAGTTCGGACTGATTCGTTCATCGAAGTCGACGGCGAGCGGATCCAGGAGAACGGGACGTTCGTCTTCGAAGACGACGAGAACTGAACGGTGGCACGCTCGAGCGACCGAGTCGGCTGGGGAGGCCCGGCGGGACTGAAACGAGCCGGTTCGATCGAGGACGGCGAGCGACGCACGGATCGCAGGCCGACGACCGAGGACCGCAGCGAGCCCCCGACTCGAGTCCCGCGAATTCGCCACGGTCGGTGCCTTTTAAGACTCGAGGCTCGCTATCGACACCATGGCCATCCTCGTCGCGTACGACGGCTCCACCCCGGCACAGCAAGCGGTCGAACACGCGTTCGCCACGTATCCGGACGAGGAGATCGTCCTGTTGCGCGTCGTCGAAGCGGCGGGCGGATCGACGAGCGCGGGGATCGACCTCCTCAAGGAGTACTTCCGGGATCGACAGAACGAACTCGAGGAGGAGGGGTTCGACGAGATTCCGGACCTCGAGAACGCGGCGGACGTCGAGTACCGAACCGAGGTGGCGGTCGGCCAGCCCGCGCGTGCGATCGTCGACTTCGCGGCGGAGAACGACGTGGACCACGTCGTCGTCGGCAGTCACGGTCGGACGGGCGTCTCGAGGGTGTTGCTGGGCAGCGTCGCCGAAACGGTTGCCCGGCGCTCTCCGGTTCCGGTCACGGTCGTTCGCTGACCGGTCTGGCTCGTGCCCGTCCGAGCGCCGACCGACGGATGAAACCGGACGCATCCCATCGGTGTTCCCCACCGGGTTGAAACGCCACTAGCCGTCGACGACGTCGACGGCACCGTACTGGATCGCCGGCTGGTGTTCGCAGATGTAGGTCTCGATCTCGGGCCGGGCGACGAACTCGAGGGTCTCGGTCGCGCCGAGATCCTCGACGACGCCGGTGGCGTACTCCCCGACGACCTCGCCGTCCCCGTCGTGCAGCGCCAGGTTGTGCTTGACGGCGTCCCCGTTCTCCCAGGTTATCTCGTACTCGCGGCCCTCGACGAGCACCAGCGTCGGATTCTCGATCCGGTCGATGAGATCGGGCTCGACGCCGACCCAGCCGCCGACGTAGGCCTCGAGGCGGACCTCCTCGACGTCGGCCCACGCCTCCGGGTCGGTTTCGCCCTCGCTCGCCGTCGCCTCGGCCACCTCGACGATCGGCTCGTCGTCCTCGTCGTCCGCCGGCCCTTCCGTCGACCGGTCCAGACAGCCGGCTACGCCCGCCGCGACCGTCGCCGCGGCACCCGCGAGTAACGCCCGTCTGGTGGATCGGCTCGAGGACATCGTCTCGTTCGAATCTACGCCGTCGACGGAGATAAGCGACGGGCCAAACGCGAAGCGGTCTGCCGCTCGAGTCGGGACGGAGACGCCGCGCTCTCGAGGGCGGCCGAACCGGGATGGCGTCCGAACTCCACTAATCGACCAGCCGCTCGACCATCCCCGCGACGAACGCGAGCTCGTCCTCGTTGACGCCGTGACCCATCCCCTCGTAGATGCGTTCGGTGACGTCCGCGCCGAGGGCCTCGAGCACCCGCGTCGTCTCGTGAACCCGCTCGAGGGGGATGTGCGGATCGACGTCGCTGCAGCCGAGGAACGCGAGCGTCCCCTCGAGACCGGCGTCTCCGCTCCCATCGGTATCGGCACCCGCGTCCGACGCGTACTCCTCGAGATCGGCCGACTCGCCGATGAGCCCGCCGCTCAGCGCGACGATCCCGCCGTACCGCCGCGGGGTGCGCGCGACGAACTCGCTCGCGAGACAGCCCCCCTGCGAGAAGCCGAGGATCAGCACGCGCTCGGACGGAACGCCCGCATCTCCGGCCGCCTCGATCGCGTCGGCGACCGCCCGCAGTCCGGAGGTCCGGCCGGGTTCGTTCGACTCGACCGGCGCGAGAAACGAGTTGGGATACCACTCGTTGCCCGCGGCCTGCGGGGCCAGCAGGGCGACGCCCTCCCGGTGGACCTCGGTTCCGATCCCGAGAATGCTGCGGGCCGTCGCGCCGCGTCCGTGGACGAGCACCGTCGCCGCGTCGGCCTCCTCGAGCGGCGTTCCGCCCGTGACGAGCGGCTGACCCTGGTGGGGGCCGCTTTCGTCGGGACTCGAGCCCGGTTCCGAACTCATTCGCCGCCACCGTCCGTTGCCGGACTCATTCGACACCACCGACGCCGGCGCTGGCCTCGGGGAGGTCGTGGGCGACGACCTCGAGGCCGACCGCTTCGATCGCGTTCCGGAGGTGCTCGTCCTTGGCGTACTCCGCGCCGTCCTCCTCGCGGAGTTGCTGTGCCTTCGCGAGCACCTCGCCGCGTCGCTCGTCCGGAATCTCGTATTTGTCCGTGCTGAGTTCGATCACGAGGCCGTTGTTGTCGCTGGTGTAGATCGAGTGGAAGATCCCCCGATCGAAGACGTTGTACTGGTGGCCCGCGTCCTCGAGCGATTGCATCACGTCCTCGTACTCCTCGGGATCGACGCTGAAACAGAGGTGGTGGACGGCACCGACGCCGCCGCGCTGGCCGCGGGCGGACGGTCGGTCGTCGCTGACGAAGAACGTCAGGATGCGGCCGTCGCCCGTGTCGAAGAACAGGTGCGTCTGGGAGGGATCGTCGAGATTCGGCTGGCGCAACACGAGGGGCATTCCGAGCAGGTCGCGGTAGAACGCGACGGTCTCCTCTTCGTTGCTGCCCCAGATCGTGACGTGGTCGGTCCCAGTCGTGTGAAACGGGCTGTCTGGCAGTTCCGCGGTCACCGGATTGCGTGAATCGTTGGACATGGTGGGAAATCTCCGCGATCGACGCTGCGCGGATTCGCGCCGTCGGGTTCGGCCCCGCTCGAGCGAGCGGCTCCGCGACGGTCGGTCATCGACGGCGTCCGTCGGCAGCGTCGACCGCTTCGTCGGTTTCGCAGTTACATTTTGTTACTGCACGGTCAAGTAGCTGCCAGGTACGTTAGCGCAACCACGTGACATCGATGTTAGTAGCGACGCCAGGCCGCTGACGACGACCGTAGCTGCGGCGATTCGCCCGTCTGCGACCGTCCGTGACTCACCGTCGAATCCCCCAGCGGGCCGTTTTCCCTTCCCGTTTACGGCGGTATGGTGAGCATACAGGGGGCGTAGTCCCTGCGTACGCAGGCTCAACGGCTTCACGCGAAACCCCCCTATCTCACGATCCTGATCGACTCTCTCGGACGTCTCTCGACGCCGGCGTCCGATAGATACGAGCGACCCGGTGACGGCTTGCTCGAGGGTCGCCGACAACGGCACACTCACAGAGATATCCATGAAAACCAGCCTCGAGGTGGAGTACTGGGTCGTCGACGACGACGGCGACCTGGTCGCCCCCGACTCACTGCTCGACGAGTTCGAGTGGACCGACCCCGAGTTCGTCGAGCCGATGCTCGAGATCAAAACATCGCCCTGTCCGTCGCTCGCCGAACTCCGCGAGGAGTTTCTCGGCCGCGTCGGCGCCGCCGTCGCCGCGGCCCGCGACCGGGACAAGCGACTCGTCCCGCTTTCGACGCCGCTTTTCGCCGCGCCGTCGGAGATTCCCTACCGCGACAAGCGCGGCACCGACCTCCAGCGACGGATCGTGGGCCCGACGTTCGACGACGCCCGCGTCTGCGCCGGCACGCACGTCCACTTCGAGCAGTCGAACCCGGTCGATCAGCTCAACGCACTGACCGCGTTCGATCCCGCGTTCGCGCTCGTCAACAGCTCGTCGCACTACCGCGGCGAACGAATCCTCGCCTGCGCCCGGCCGTACCTCTACCGCCGCTCGTGTTACGGATCCTGTCCCGACCAGGGCCAGCTCTGGCCGTACGTCGACAGCGTGGCAGAGTGGGAGGATCGTCTCGAGTCGGCCTACGACGGCTTTCGCGACCGCGCGCTCGCCCGCGGCGTCGACCCGGACGCCTTCGACGACGAGTTCAGCCCGTACGACGCGGTGTGGACGCCGATCCGGCTCCGCGACGCGTTTCCGACGGTCGAGTGGCGTTCGCCCGACGCAGCCCTGCCGACGCAGGTGTTGCAACTGACGACGGAGCTCCGGTCGATCGTCGCCGACGCCGACGCCCGCGGCACGGTCGTCGAGGACGTCGATTCGGTGACTGACGACGCCGAAGCGGTCACCCTCCCGCCGTTCGACGCCGTCGAACGCGTCACCGACGCCGCGATCCACGACGGTCTCGAGAATCCGGACGTTCGGCGGTACCTGTCGGATCAGGGGTTCACGCCGTCGGCGTACGATCCGCTCGCGGATCGCCTCCCCGACTCGCGGATCACGAAGCGACGCGCGAAGGAACTGCGTCTCGAGGCCGCGTCGTGGCTCGAGGCCGACCTGGAACGACAGCACCGCGTTCGGGCCTGATCGGCTCGCTCGAGCGCCGTCTCAATGCAGCCGCTCTAACCACCGCTTTCCCGTCCGGAGGTCCGTCGGCACCGCTTCGCCGAAGCCACAGCGCGTTCGCCCGCCCTCGCAGGGATTCCCGATCGCGACCTCGACCGTCGGCGACCCGCCCTCGAAGACGGCCGCGCTGGCGGTCGTCAGCTGACCGAACGCGTGCGGTTGCTCCGTCTCGGGTTCGGGATGACGACAGATCGAGTCGTCGCCGGGGCCGTTCTCGTGGTCGCGTGCGAGCGCCCACAGGTCCTCCCGGTCGAGTCGGTCCGACTCCTCGAGCACGTCGATCGCCCGGTCGCGACGCAGCGTCGAACTCTCCGTCTCGGTCGAGTGCGCGTTCACGAAGTGGTTCGTTCTGATCACGACGGGCTCGTCGTCGACGTCGATTCGTTCCTCGACCGGGTCGATCTCGAGCAGGACGGCGTCGGTTCCGTCGGCCAGAAACAGCGTCTGGCCCATCAGCCGCCGAACCGGGTACGACTCGAGGGCGGTCCTCGCCTCCCCGACGGAGGCGCACTCCTCGAGCAGGATGCGGATCACGGTCCCGTTGCGCAGCTGTTCTTCCGGGTCGACGTCGTCGCGCTCGCTGTCGATGTACGTGTTCGCGGCGACCAGCCCGCGGTCGTTGACGCCTTTGAAGATCGAGATCGTGCCGCAGGTGTCGATCGTCAGGAAGCCGTGGTAATCGTCGATCGGCGGCTGCTCGACGATCGACTTCGGGCGCACGCCCCGGCCCGCGATGTCCCGGTTTTTGAGCACGAGCGGCCCGTCGGCGTCGCCGTCTATATCGACCATCGGATCCGAAACGAGCGCGTTCGTACACCCCTTCGGGTTCTTCTCCGAGCACGACCCGTCCTCGGCCAGTTCCTCGCAAAGCTCCGAGAACGCGAAGACGTACGCCTCGTACAGTTCGTCGTCCACCGCGAACTCGTCGGCCATCGCTTCGAACGCCCGACGGTGGCGATTCGGCAGACTCTCGCGGCTCCGTCGGCCGTACTCGAGCAGCCCCTCGAGGTCGACGTTCCGCTCGTCGACCAACGTCTCGAGTTCGTCGATCGCCCACTCGACGGCCTCGCGTTCGATTCTCGCTCGCCGGCGCGCCTGCTCGGCGAACGTGTCGATCCCCGCGATCGCGTCCGCGGTCGCCGCTCGGTCGGCCGGCTCGTCCATGCAGGGGTGACGGACGCCCCGCAGTTGTACCGCCGGCCTGAATTGTCCGCGTCGTCGGTGACCGTTCAGCTAGCTCCCGCTCAGTCGTCCAATCGCGTCTCCGCAAGCAGTTCGCGCTCGCGGTAGACGACGGACACGATCTCGGGGGACTCGTCGACGGCGTAGCTCGCCGTCTCGCCGCTCGAGATCGTTCCCTCGCCGTCCCAGCCGACGAGGTCGCCGTGCGAGGGATGGATCATCACGTCGACGTCTGTGGCGGCCACCTCGTCCCCGCCGACGTGTTCGATCGTGACCTCGCCGTCGTCGGCCGACGTCTCGAACTCGGGTGAGGGCACGACGACGTGATCGTCGACCTCGATCGGATCGGCGGGCGCGGTCCACTCGACGACGAGTTCGGTTCCGGGCGAGAACGAGCCCAGTTCGATCTCGTTGCCGGCGCTCAGAGTCTCGAGTGCGTCGTCCGGCTGCGCGTTCGTCTCCTCCCCGTCGGCGCGCACCCGAAACGCCGCCGCGTCGCGCTCGACGCGGTCGCGGTAGACGGCGACCACCTCGCCGTCGCGGTCCTCGAGTGCGAACGCGCGCCGCGGCGTCGGATCGAACCGCAGGAGCGCTCGGCTCGCGCGCGGCTCGTCGTCGACGAGGACGATCGCCAGCCGATCGTACGGCTCGACGTCGGAAACGGTTGCCGCGTCGCCCTCCGTAAGCGTCCCCTCGTCGGCGAACAGCGGTTCCGGCTCTTCGTTCCCGCGGATGCCGTCGCGGTACACGCCGAGGCGGCCGGCGTCCGCGTCGCGGCCGCCGGTGTAGACGAACCGGGCCGCGCGCTCGTTGGGATCGTACGAGGCGTCGATCGACTCCTCGCCGGTGATCGTCCGCCCGAGGGGACGATCGTGCTCTCCGGCCGCCCAGCGGTGCTCGACGGGAGCGAACGGCTCGACCGCGAGCGAGAGCGAGTCGTCGGGTTCGAACGTCTCGTACTCGTCGGCCGGCTGGCGGTCGGCCGGCTCCCCGTCGACCAGCAACTCGAGCTGGCCGGCGGGCACGGCGTCGCCGTCGTCGTGAACGACCGTCAGCGTTCCGTCTCCGTCGTCGTACTCGAACGCCGTCGCAATCCGCGGCGTGTTCGCGTAGCTCGCGACGTCCACCGGGTCGTCGGGCGCGGTCCACTCGACGACGAGTTCCTCGCCGAGCGCCGGGAGTTCGAAGGCGAGCTCGTCGCCCGTGTCGAGGACGTCCGTCCGATCGGCCGGCTGGTCGGCCACCGGCTCGTCGTCGACGCGCACCCGGAACTCGGCGGCGTCGCGCGCTTCGTCGTCCGCGTACGCGACGACGACCGCGTCGTCGTCTCGGAACGTGTGGACCTGCGGCGGACGGGCGCGAACGCGGACGAGCCTCGCCGGCCGGCCGGACGGCTCCGGCGGGACGTCGAGTTCGACCGAGACCGTATCGTCCAGTTCGACGTCGGAGACGACGAGCGAGTCGCCGGACGCGAGCGTCCCGTCCGCACCGTCGACCGCGGGCGTCACCGTCTCGCCGTCGGCCCGCCGATGCTCGAACGCGAGTCGGTCGGGATTCGCCTCGCGCTCGCCGGTGTAGGTCAGTTCGATGCGACCGTCGTCGACGTCGGAGGCTGTCTCGAACGCACCCTCGCCGACGACGACCGTCACGTAGTCGTGGTAGACGTACTCGTCTTCGTCGACCCACCGGAGCGTGACCGTCGCGAGCGCCTTCGTCTCGACCGCGAGGACGTCACCGACGGCCACCTCGTCGACCGATTCGGCGGGCTGGCTCGACGCGAGCTCGCCGTCGACCCACAGCTCGAGGTCGTCCCCGTCGATCGTTTCGCCGTCCTCGTGTTCGAGTTCGACGCCACCTCCTTCGACGTCGGCCCGGAACCGCGCGTTCGGCGCGGCGTCGATGTCGCGCTCGAGGGGCTGTTCGACGACGGCTTCGACGCGGACCGCGCGTTCCTCGCGGTGGATCTCGGTCTCGAGGACGGTTCCGTGTCCGAGCTCGCGGACGAACCCCTCGACGATCTCGTCGTCCGACAGCGCGCCGTCGGCGCTCGGATAGAGCACGAACTCGTTGTCGGCGACGCCCTCGATCCGTCCCGGCGGCTGATCGGCGGCGGCGACGAACGCCCGGAGTCGATCGCTCTCGCTCGTCGAGAGGGCGTCGTCGGGATCGGTGATGACGTAGACGTGCGGGAAGGAGGCGAGTCGGGAGACGGCCGTCGCGAGGTACTCGCGCTCGTCGAACAACCCCGTCGCTTCCCCGGTTGCGGCCTCGACGAGCGCGCCCGCGAGGTCGGTCGCGTCCTCGCCGCCGACGATTGCGGCCCGTCCGTCGGCGGTCGCGTACGCCGATTCCCGGTCCTCGGCGAGCCGCCACTCGCCGTCGTCGTCGACCGAACTTCCCGGCTCCGGCCGGTCGAACGAGCCGGCCGCGATCCCGATCCGTGGCCGGTAGTTCTCGAAGATCACCGTCCCGACCTGCGAGATTCGGCTCCGGTCGACCGCCTCGAGTTCCTCGAGCAGTCGTCGGGATTCGGGATCGAGATCCTCGGCGTCGTCTCCGACGGCCGCGAGGATGACTCCCTCGTACGAGCCGTCGACGTCGTCCTCGTCGGGGATCGCCCCAAGGACGGCCTCGAGGTCGTCCGGGAGGTCGGCGTCGGAGCCGGTTTCGGGTTCGGTCGATTCGACCGCCGTCGCGACGCAGCCGGCCAGCGCCGCGAGCGAGACGGCACTTCCCGTCAGAACGCGTCGCCTGGAGGGCGTGGGCATACCCCGAGATCTGTCGCCCGGGCGTCAAATACGTTCCGGTTATTGGATATGTTTGAGTGAGTGAAACGACCGCGCGGATCGACTCGAGGACCGCGCGTTTCGGGCGGTCGACCGTCGAACCGTAGTCGACACCCGTTCAGTCACAGCGCTAATCCATCAGCAGGTCGGGTGCGACTCGACAGCCGCAGGGGCCGGCGACGGCCTCCAGCGGACCGACGACCGACACCCGCGCGACCGGGCGGCCACAGTGCGGACAGTCCGTCGACGGGCTCGAGTCGGAGGTGCGCCTCGAGTCCGATGGCGACTCGGCGTCGGATGCGGGCTCGCCGCTCATCGAACTCTCCTTGCGGGCCATGTTGCGTCAGCTGGTGCGACCGACGTCGGTGTCGGATCGGATTCGGCGGGGGTTGCGTTCGATTCGATTCGGATCACGCGTGGTTCGGTCGGAATCACGTTCGATTCGGTCGTCGGTCGCTCGTGAGGGCGGTTCGTCCGTCGTGCGGGACGTTTATATCCCGTCAGAACGAGCGTAATCATGGTGGAAACCCTCGATAGGGGTTAGAAGCCACGCTTCGGGTGGTTCCAGCACCCGGGGCATTTCGCGTTCGCCCAACGCGTATCGCTAGTTGCGTGGCTTTCGTGATAATTTATCGCTCGAAAAAACTTATATCTATCGAAGTATAGTAGCATTTTACCTCGCCCGTGCTCAACGTCGTGTTTCGGTCGTCTCGTTCCACGACTCGAGATCAGTGAATCGCTTCGCGAAAGGCGGTCGTTGGCTTAGGAAATAATCGCGTGTACGAGTCCCTGCTGCTGATTCTCCCGCCTTCGATCCCGTATGCGATACTCGCCCAGTGGTGAGTTACCCGCGACGAAATACCGATTTCAGCAGAGAAATGAGCCCCGTCGACTTCTGGGACGTGCCGTCCTCTGGGTCAACCGATTCCGTCACCAGCGATCCGTCGGGCGCGACGTCGGGGCTTTTCGAATCCATCACCCGCTCCCGACGCCGGCAATCGAGACACCGATCGCGTTCCGGCGTGGTGTAATTCGAGCACCGCTCACACTGTTTGTTTTCGCGGCTCCCGGTCAGTTGACGCAAACAGTCCTCGCAGAACTCTTCTCCGAAGACGACGGGCGCGGCCTGACAATCCGAGCAGAGCGTTTTTTCGTCCGGCGTAGCCGTCGTAACCGCAAACTCCGTCCTGAAATCGGGACCGAGCGTACTCGCGTTCGAGAGCGCAGGGCAGTTGTGTCGCTCCGGGAGTCGATGGGTCGAGCAGTAATCGAACTCGCAGTACGAGCACGAATTCTGGATCGTCCCATCGCCGGAACATCCAGGATACTCACACTCCCCCATCTATCCTTTCCAGAAGAGCACTCAAAAATAATGAATTTTCCGGGAGAACGGCCGTTATCGCGTCGCGCTCCGTACGTTTCGCTGTCGCCGTCGACGCTCTCCTCGGAAATCGAACTCGGTTTTGCACCGCTATGGCTGTCTCGTCACGCTCCCGCCTCGAGACCGCTACTCGTCTGCGATAATGATTTCCTCCGAGTCGTCGTCCCGCTCGAGCTTCAGGATCGCTTCGTTTACCTCTTTTTGGGTCGCTTCTTCCATCCTCCTGCCCCCGTTCACCTCGGTATCGGTACTCCGGTGGGTTAAACGCTTCTAGCGTATTCAGAGCGAGAGAACGCTGGACGTACGGCTCCGGCGTGGCGACCTTACGTGCGCTCGAGCAGGGCGACCAGCGAGACGGCGTGGATCGTGCCGACGAGCCAGACGCTGAGAACCGTTCCGACGACCGGCGCGTGCGCCAGCGCCCATGCTCCCAGCCCGATCAGCAGGATCAGTCCCAGGATCGTCCACCCCTGCCCTCGAGCGTCCCGCCAGCTTTTCGCCAGCGAGGCCGCGACGCCCTCGCCACGCAACACCAGCGCCGGCCACAGAAACAGTCGAACGAGGACGGCGAACGCGAGCGCGAGCACCGCCAGTCCCGACAGCAGGCTCCCGCCGCCGTACCCGACGCCGACCGCCTCGAGCAGCCGGTAGCCGGCTCCGACGCCGACCACCAGGAGGAGGTACCGACCGAAGCGCTCCGGGCGAAGCGGATCGCCACGAGCCCGCGCGATGGTCAGCCAGCCCGCGCCGGCGACGGCGAGCACCGCGAGCGCCTCGAGCCCGAGGGCGTAGGCGAGCGACGGCAGCCGAAGGTCCACCAGCGCGCCCAGCGGCCGAACCGTCTCCGTCACGCCGGAGGGGTAGATCGCATACGCGACGCTCACCGTCGCGTCGTCGACTCCCGCCTCGACGGGGAGGGCGTCGGCGGCGCGTCGTCGATCGATCGCGAACGAGAGCAGCCCGGCGAGCAAAAACGGCAGCCACAGGACGGGATCGCTCCGGAGTCGCCCGATCGCGTTCGCGACGACGGCCTCGAATCCGCTCGAGTTCGACGCTCTCTCGTCCGCCGGCCCGTCGTTCGGTGCGACGTCCGTTTCGTCCTCGCGGTCGTCCGTCATTCCCCTTCCTCCAGGGCGATGACCCGCCCGCGGTTGACGTGGTACAGCCGTCCGTCGCCGACGATCGGCGGCGACAGCGGCGCTTCCGTCGGCTGGTACCGAAACCGCTCGGTCCCCGTCTCCGCATCGAAGCCGACGAGAAACAGGTCGTCCTCGACGGCGTACACCATTCCGCCGGCGACGACCGGCTCCGTCTCGCCCTCGAACGGTGCCGACCACAGCTCGTCGCCCGTCTCGAGGTCGAGCGCGTAGAACGTCTCCAGCCCGTCGCTCAGGAAGATCGTCCCCTCTGCGACGGCCGCGTCGCCGTCGGTCGCGTTGCCCTCGAGGTCGCGCCGCCAGATCGGCCCGCCGTCGTCGGGGTCCAGTAGCGCGACGCCGTGGCGGGTGGTGACGACGACGCCTGCGTCGGTCGCGGTCGTGCTCAGTTGCATCTGCGCGTCGAATTCGCGTTGCCAGCGCTGCGTGCCGTCCTCGCGAGCGTAGGCCGTCACCTGGTGGGGCCAGTTGGCGACGTACAGCGTCCCGTCGCGGACGGCCGGACGACCGAAGCTCACGCTCACGACGTCGTCTTCGTGGTGGGTGGCGCGCCACCGTTGGGCTCCGCTATCGGCGTCCAGCGCGACGATCGAGTTCGTCCCGTAGATCGGCGCGTACACCGCGTCGTCGGCCGCGACCGGGCTCACCGTCGGATCGTGTTCGATCGTCGGACGCGGCGATCCGCGTTCGGGCCCGCGCCAGCGACGCTGACCGATCGCTCGATCGACTCCCGGGACGTCGATCCCGCCGCCGGCGTTCAGACCGTCGACGCCGCCCGTGCCGGCCACCGCGAGCGCGTCGGTCCGGTAGGACGCCGACCGGGCGCGGGCCGGACTCGAGGTGTACGGTCCGCGGCGGGCGAACAACCGCTCGCCGTCGGCAACCTCGAGGGCGAGTAGCCCGTCGCCGACGGCGTAGAGCGTGTTTCCGAGGCGGATCGGTGCTGCAGCGCCGCGAAACCAGCCGGTCGATTCGTGCGACCAGGCGACCCGGACGTCGTCGGTCGGTCCCGACGCCTCGGGGTTGTAGCCGGTTCCCGCGGGATCGTACCGCGACATCGGCCAGTCGAGCGGCGATTCGCTCGCCGACGCGGACGGCGTCACGAGGGCTGCGGCGGCGAGCGCGCCGGCCGCAGCCGTCGCCGAGCCGGCGAGTAGCTGACGTCTGGAGGGCATCGGCTCGTCCTTTCGACTCCCGCCAATTGGTTCCACCGGTCCGTCCCTGCGGAACACGCCGCTGTCTCGAGTTCTCGAGTATCTTTCGCCCGAAGCGAACGTATTTTAACCCGTCGAAAACGAGTCGCTCGCATGGTCTCCCGCGGATTCGCGATCCTCCTCGTCGGCGTCCTCCTCGTCGCGTCGCTGTTCGCCGTCGCCGTCGCGACGGGGAGCGACCGGCCGGTCGTAACGATCGAAAACGACGTCGACGACGAACAGCACGTGACCGTCTACACCGTCGCCGACCTCGACGAGGCGGGCTATCTCAATTTCGAAGTCACCACGGCCGACGGCGACCGGCGGCTGGCGACCCTCGACGACCTCGTCTGGCCGGGCGAGTACCGGAACGTGACGCCGGTCGACGACGTCCACGCTCAGGAGATCACCGTCGGTCCAGGCGAGAACGTCACCACCTCGGTCGAAGACTGGAGCCGCGGCGACGTGACGGTGTACGTCGTCGAGACGGGGGAAAACAGAACGCACACCGGGACCCGGACGATCACCTGCGGCAGTCGCGGTCAGGAGCACACGCTCAGTCCCACCGATGCCGGACTGGGCAGTTCGACGCTGTGTGCCGGCGGGTTCGGCTGGTTGATCCCCTGGCCGTGAGTGGATCGCTCGAGCGGTTGGGTTTGTGGGATGGACGCGACGGCCCGAGTCGACCGCTCGAACCGTCACCTCGAGTTCGTCGGGGCTCGAGCCCGGCTGCGGACCCACGGCTCAATCGAGCGTAGCTGTCACACTTTCCGCAACGATGGGCACGGTCGCGATCGTCACCAAAGACGCGACCGAATCGGTTGGTGACGTGGGCTCCACAGTGAAGACATGTCGTGCGGCCGACCGGCGTCCACGGTGTGGTGCTCACGCCGACCACCTCGACGAAAACACGACAACGAAAACCACCGGGCGGCGAAGGGGGGCGTTCAACTGTTGAACGGGATCCGGATTCTCAGGATGAGATTCGAGTCGAAGATCGGCCGAATTTCGGCCAGTGACCCATCCAACGCTACAGATGCGCGAGAGGTACTGATCCGATAATTTTCGCACGGGCACGATGGGATTCGAACCCACGACCGTCGGATTAGAAGTCCGACGCTCTATCCAGACTGAGCTACGTGCCCTCGAGTAGGAATCGACGATGGATCGGTATAAGCGGTGTGGATTTTACGCCGGTACCGGCCGCGACGGCGAACTCGCGTCGCGAACGGAGTCGTCGGAATCGATCCAGTCGAGAAAAACGCGTCGCTCGAGCCGATCCGGTTGCGTGGGCGTCCGTCGGCTCGAGGGCGGCGCAACGGTGGGTGTGTGAACGACGAGTAGCGCCGATTAGCTCACGTCGTCATCGTCTGCGTCTTCGTCGTCTGCGTCTCCGTCGTCTGCGTCTTCGTCGTCGTCATCGTTTGCATCTTCGCCGTCGGTATCTTCGCCGTCCGCGTCTTCGTCACCGTCGGCGTCGCTATCGTCCGCATCTTCGTCACTGTCGTCGTCGTCCGTCTCGTCTCCGTTCTCGTCGCTCGAGTCGGTCTGTTCGTCGTCCGCTGGCTCGTCGTCTCCGGCGTCGTCGCCGGGGTCGTCCGCATCGGTTTCGTCGTCCGAACAACCAGCCAGTACAGCGATCGTGCCCGCGCCGACGAACGTCGCGAATCGTCGGCGGGTGAGGGCTTCTTTCGTCATGGGCGGCGTTCGTCCCGATGGGAAGTGGGTAAATAATTGGTTCGATATTCGATTATGTTTACGACTGTATCGAAGGAATTTGATCGGGTCGAGACACGACCCATCGAGCGACGCCGGTGAGTCGATTCGTCACCGGCGGATTTCGGTCATCGATCTCCGCGGCCCGAACTGCCACGTCCGCGAGCGACCGGTGAACGGACCGGTTCCCGTGGGGTCCGAACGGTCTTCGAGGCCGACCGTACCCCCGTCTCGATCGTTCCCTCCGCAGATCCGAACGATCCCGGACCGCGAGCGCGTGGGCGTCGAACACAGCCCTTATGACCGTCTCGCCGGTACGTTGGATCGATGCACGTCATCGGAACGGTGGGCCTGCCCGGCAGCGGCAAGGGCGAAGCCGCCACCGTCGCACGCGAGGAGGGAATCCCGGTGGTGACGATGGGTGACGTCGTCCGCCAGGAGACGACGGATCGGGGGCTCGACCCCACGAAGGACCACGGCAAGGTCGCACAGGCGCTTCGCGACGAGAACGGACCGACGGCGATCGCCGAGCGGTCGCTGCCGATGATCGAAGATCGACTCGAGAATCACGACGCGGTGCTGGTCGACGGGCTCCGATCGGGCGTCGAAGTCGACGTCTTCGAGGAGCGATTCGGCGACGCGTTCACGCTGGTCAGCATCGAAGCGCCGTTCGAGGTCCGCGCAGAGCGGATCGACGCCCGCGGGCGCGACGCCAGCGAGGCCGACGGCGGCGAGGGGCTGGCCGCCCGCGACGAGCGCGAGCGCGGGTTCGGGATGGACGACGCGATGGACCGCGCCGACGTCGTCGTCGAGAACACCCGCTCGCTCGAGGCGTTTCACGAACAGATTCGGACCATCGTCCGGGAGGGTCCCGGCGACCTCGACGCCGGCGAGGGAGTCGACGGGGAGGTGCGCCAGTGACCGCCGTCTACCGCGTCGACGTCGAGGTCACCGCGCCGGTGTACGACACCGAGGTGACGAGCCGCGTGGCGGACGCCGTCGTCAACATCTTTCCGAGCGCCGACCTCGACGAAGGCTTCGGCGAGATTCGGGCCGAGGCCCACTCGCTGGATCACTTCTCCGAGCTGCTTCACCGCCAGGAGATCCTCGACACCGCCCGCGGCGAGTTCTTTTCGAACCGCGAGGGGAACGCCTTCTCGTTCGCGTTGAAAAAGCAGGCGGCGTTCGAGGATCGCGTCAACTTCTCGGTCGGCGAACCCGACGAACTCGGCGAGATCAGCGTTCGCGTCCGCGTCGACGAGCCGAGCCTCGAGGAGTACGTCGACCACGTCGCGCCGCCGACCGAGGACGGTCGGCCGATCGAGGGCTGACGCGGACTGCTGTCCCGATCTATCGGCGCAAGCGCATACGCAGCGGCTGCACCGTAGTGACTGACAGCAGACCGTATACGTTCAGCTTCCGGTCGAGACGCCCGTCAGATACCACTTCCGCTAGTCGCCACAGGCGTCGGCGGACGCGAGAGCCGACTCGGCGTCGGCCCGGCGGTCCCGCGCGGTACGAACGTCGCCATCCGCCGCGGCGGCCGACGCCGCGGCCAGGTGTCTCGCCCCGTCGTGCAGGTTCTCGCTACGACACCGGCCCGTCTCGAGATACTCGGCGAGGCCTCCCGGTGCGTCTTCGTTCCCGTCGTCGAAGGCTCGGGTCGCCTCCTCGAACGCCGTTTTCGCCGCAGAAAACTCCGCCTCCGCCTCGTCGTGAGCGCCGGCGTCCGCGCGCTCTCGCCCCCGTTCGAGGCGTTCGTCGCCCTCGAGCGTCGCGTCGTAGCCGGCGGCGAGCGCCGTCTGCGCCCGGAGCACGTTCGCGAGCGTCGAGACGCCCGCCTCGAGGTCCGCGAGGTCGACCGTCGCGAGGTCGTCGAACCGGTCCGGATCGATCTCCGAGAGCGCCGATTTCCCGTCGTCGAGGCGCCCGTCGGCGGTCTCGAGTTCGCCCGTGCGCTCGCCGACGACCGCCGCCGCGTCCGACCGGTCGCCGTCGCCGTCCAGCGCGCGCTCGACCGCCTCCACGTCGTCGACCAGGGTCTCGTCCGCGACCGTCGCCGCCACGTCGACCGCGGCCTCGAGGACGGTTGCGTACGTCCGTAGCTCCTCGAGGTCGGCGTCGCGCTCGTCGCCGAGTTCCGCCTCGGCCGTCTCGAGGTGGTCCCGTGCGCTCTCGAGGTGATCGCGCGGCTCGTCCGGATCGAACTCGACCGACTCGGGGTCGTCGAAACCGTCGGCTTCTCGCAGCGCGATCGCGGCGTTGTTCAACCCGCCGATCGTCCGGCTGAACGCGCGTTCCCCGGTTCGATCCTCGACGCGTCCACCGCCGCTCGCGTCCCCGCCGTCGTCGAGACACCCCGCGAGCGCCGCCAGCGCGACGCACCCACCGACGAGGTACTGTCGCCGTTGCATTCGACCGGAGGATGCGACTCGAGGAGCTTCAACCTACTTGCTCTCTCGAAGTCGGTGATCCTCGATTCGGCGAGATCGAGGAGCCGTGGCGTCGGACCGCGCTCGAGCGGTATCGAAGCGGCCGTGGAAAAGGCGGGACGCGAACTGCTTCGACGAGAAACGAACCGGCGGCGTCCGAGCGCCGGCTCAGAACGGTCCCATGCCGCCCATCCCGCCGCCACCGCCGCCCTGCTGTTGCATCTGCTTCATCATCCGTTGCATCTCCTGGTCCGAGCCCATGCCCTGGAACTGCTTGATCGTCCGCTCCATCATCTTGTACTGCTGGAGCAACTCGCGGACCTCCTCTTCGCTCGTGCCCGAGCCGCGGGCGATGCGCTCGATCTGGCTCGCGCCGATGGCCTTCGGGTACTCCTTTTCGGCGTCGGTCATCGAGTCCATGATGACGCTGAACGTGTGCATGCGGTCCTGTGTGACGTCCATCGCGTCGTCGGGCAGCTGATCTTTGATGCCGCCGCCGAAGCCGGGGATCATATCGAGCACCTGATCGAGCGGCCCCATGTTGTTCATCGCCTCCATCTGCTTTTGCATGTCGTTCAGGGTGAACTGCCCCTTCAGCATGTCCTCGGGGTCCCAGTCGTCCTCCTCGATCTCGGTCTGTTGCATGGCGCGCTCGACGCGCTCTGCGAGCTGGCCGAGGTCGCCCATCCCGAGCAGTCGCGAGATGAAGCCGTCGGGCTCGAAGCGCTCGACGTCCTGGACCTCCTCACCGGTTCCGAGGAAGGCGATCGACGAGTCGGTTTGATCGACCGCCGTCAGCGCGCCGCCACCTTTCGCCGTTCCGTCGAGTTTGGTGATGACGACGCCGTCGATGCCGACCGACTCGTCGAACTGCTGGGCCTGCTCTTTGGCCCCCTGGCCGATCGCCGCGTCGAGGACGAGCAGCGAGGTGTCCGGGTCGACGACCGCCTCGATCTCTTCGATTTCGTCGATCAGGTCATCCTCGAGCGCGTGCCGACCGGCGGTGTCCACGATGTGGACGTCCGCCTCGCCGGTCTCCTCGAGGCCCTGCCGGGCGATTTCGACCGGGTCCTCGCCGTCGGGATCGCCGTAGAAGTCGACCTCGGCTCGCTCGGTCATCTCCTTGGCCTGGTCGTACGCGCCGGGCCGGAAGGTGTCGGTCTGGATCACCGCGGGGCGGAGCCCCTTCGTCGAGAACCACCAGGCCATCTTCGCCGCGGAGGTCGTCTTCCCCGACCCCTGGAGGCCGGCGAGCAGGATCGTCTGCTCCTCGAGGGGTAACTCGGTCGACTCGCCGATGAGGTCGACCAGCTCCTCGTAGACGATGCGGAGGACGAAATCGCGCGCGGGAGTGCCGGCGGGCGGCTCCTCCTCGAGGGCGCGCTGTTTGATGTTGTCCGACAGCTCCATCACGAGCGAGACGTCGACGTCGGCGGAGAGCAGCGACCGCTGGATCTCCTTGACGATCTCCTCGACGTCCTCCTCGCTGATTCGTGACTTGCCGCGGAGTTTGTCGAGGGTGCCCCGCAGAGAACTCCCGAGATCGTCGAGTACCATTTGCTCGGTGTACGAGGCGACGGCGTTAAAGGCTTTTTCTACGCCGGATTCGAGACGGTCCGCTCGCCCGGCTCACGCCAGCGCGTCGACCAGCTCGCGGATCGACGCGATCTCGAGGTCGGGTTCGGCGCCGAACGGCTCCCAGGGCGAACCCGCGCGGTCGAGCCACACGCCCTGCATTCCGGCGTGGATCGCACCCAGGACGTCGAACCAGCCTGCCGCCACGTGTGCGATCTCGTCGATCGGCGTTCCGGTTCGGGCGGCCGCGTGGCGATAGAGTTCGGCGTCGGGCTTGAACGTCCGCACCTCGTGGGCGCTGATCGTCCCCTCGATTGCTCCCTCGATTCCGGCGTGATCGACCATCGACGCGAGCATCTCGGGGTCGCCGTTCGAGACGACGTAGCACTCGTATCCCGCGTCCCGAAGTTCCGCGAGGCCGTCCCGGACGTCGTCGAAGACGTCGAGTTCGTGGTAGACGGCGAGAATCTCGTCGCGCGTCTCCGCCGAGAGATCGGCGTCGTGGGCGGCCAGCGCGTACTCGAGTGCGTCCCGATTCACCTCGTAGAACGGCTGGTAGGCGTTGATCTGGTTCGCGACGAACGTGTACTCGAGCGATCGGGTTCGCCACAGCCGCGAGACCGACACGGGATCGTCGACCGCGTCGGCGAGCGCCCGTTCTGCGGCGTCGACGTCGACCAGCGTCCCGTAGGAGTCGAAGGTGACCGTGCGCACCCGCTCGGGATCGAACGACATGCGACGACTGACGCGAACGGGAGGGATAAATGTGGACGGTGCACGCGAACAGCGGATCGGCCGTGGGCGGACACGCTCCGCGGGGCGAACGGTATATTGCGCTCGAGCGACGAGACCGTGACGTGAGCGAAGACGAGATTCGGGACGAGGACCTCGAGGCGCTGATCGACGAGCACGACGCGCTCGCGGACGCGGACGTCGTGATGCGTCGGAACGACCACGGCCTCCACATCGCGGACGACGAGGTAACGGGCGTCTCGAGTCAGGGCCAGACGCCGGAGGCGGCGCTGGCAAACCTCGCGGCGGCCGTCGAATCGTACGCGGAAGCGACCGAGGACGCGACGGGCGACGACTGGCTGTAGCGTCCACCGACGGCCCGAGCGGTCGACCGATCCCGACGATGGCTCGAGCGCTGAAACGGACTGCTGTCCGTCGGTGCCTGCGAAACCGCAGGGCGGCCGAGCCGGTGACCCGTTCCGACGATCGTCTCACACCGCCCGCTTCGGCGGCGGCGTCGGGAATCGGGCCGGCCACAGCGCGGCCGCGTTTTACGGTCCCGTCCGTGGTCCGTCCGCGTATGAACGAGTACGATGTCGTCGTCGTGGGTGGCGGATCTGGAAGTCAGATCGCCACCGCGGCCGCCGACCGCGGCCTCGAGGCGGCCGTGATCGAGCGCGGACCGCTCGGCGGGGCCTGCATCACGAGGGGGTGCGTCCCGTCGAAGGCGTTGATCCACCGCGCGGACGCGGTCGAGGAAATCCGTCGATCTCCGGAGATTGGACTCGACGCCACGCTGGAGGGCGTCGAGTACGCCGAGATCACGTCCTCGATCCGCGACTGGGTGTACGAAAAGGCGGCCCGCCAGGAGCGCGGCCTCGAGGAGGCAGACGCCGTGGCGCTGTACCGCGGCGAGGGACGGTTCGTCGACGAGCGGACGCTCGAGGTCGATCCCGTCGACGGCGACGCCCCTCCCGACCCGATCCGGGGCGATCGGGTCGTCGTCGCGGTCGGGAGTCGCCCGCTGATCCCGCCGATCGAGGGGCTCGAGGACGTCGATTTCCTGACCAGCGACGACGCGCTTTTCCTGGACGAGCGCCCCGACTCGCTCGCGATCGTCGGCGGCGGTTACATCGGGGCCGAACTGGGCTACTTCTTCGGCGCGTTGGGTGCCGACGTGTCGCTGATCGGACGAAGCGACGTCCTGGTCCCGCGCGAGGACGGCGCGATCAGCGAGTTCGTCACCGAGTCGCTCGAGCGCCACTGCGACGTCTACGCGGGCCGCGAGGCGTCGTCGGTCGAAGCGGCCGACGGCGGAGTCGTCGTGACCGCCGAGCGGACGGAAAACGGAGACGGCGGGGACGAGCCGGTAGACGGAGCAGGCCGAGACGGATCGATCGACCTCGAGGCGGATCGCCTCCTGCTCGCGACCGGGAGACGGCCGAACACCGATACGCTCGACCTCGAGCAGACGGGCGTCGAAACCGACGATCGGGGATACGTCGAAACGGATTCGACGCTCGAGACGACCTGCGACGGCGTCTGGGCGCTCGGGGACGTGCTGGGCGAGCAGCCGTTCAAACACGCGGCGGATTACGAGGCCCGCGTCGTCGCGGCGAACGTCCTCGACGATGCCGGTCGCGAGGTCGACTCCGACGCGATGCCCCACGCGATCTTCACCTCGCCGCAGGTCGCGAGCGTCGGGGCGACGGAGACGGAACTCGCGGACGCCGACCGCGAGTACGAGTCGACGACGGTCCCGTTCGACGTCGCGCCGCTCGGGGTCGTCCTCGGGGCCGACGGGTTCGTGAAGGTCCTCGCAGCGCCCGACGGCGAGATTCTAGGCTGTCACGTCGTCGGACCGCAGGCGTCGATCCTGATCCAGGAGGTCGTGGTGGCGATGGAGCGCGGAGACGGCACGGTCGAGGACGTTTCGGAACCGGTCCACGTCCACCCGGCGCTCTCGGAGGTCGTCTACGCCGCGTTCGACGAACTGTCTTCGAACCGGTACTCGACGGCGCCGGACTGGCGCGACGTCGGCGGCTGAGACGGGCTGCTGGAACGATTCACCGTCCAGCCGCCGACGGTTCGCGGTTGCGCCGGTACTGACGTACACCGGATCGCACGAGTGGGTGCGCTCGAGGAGCCGAAGGGAGCGTGAACGAGACCGTTGCACCCTCGCCGGGTTCGGCGCGTCCGCCGTTTCGGGACCTCGCGCGCCGTCGACGGCGCGTCGATTATATCGTCGCCGACGTGGTTCGACGGCTATGGCACCCGTTCGTTTCGACGACGACGAGTTCGCAGCCCAGTTCGAGCGAGCGCTCGCGAAAGTGTACTACGGCTGTGCGGAGGTCGGCGAGTGTCTCGCGACGGCCGACCGGATCGAGGACGGCGACTACGACAGCTGGTACGACGAGTGGTTCGCGACGGCCGAGTCGGTCGCGGCCGTCGCTCGCGGGGCGCGCGAGGGCGGCCACGCCGTCAGCGCTCGAGAAGCGTTCCTCCGGGCGGCCGAGTACTACCGGTCGGCGTACTTCTTTCGGAGACGCGACCTCGACGACCCGGATTTGCTCCGGGCCTGGCGTCGCCAGCGGGAGTGCTTCCGGGAGGCGATCCCGCTGTTCGAGCACCGCGGCGAGGTCGTCGACGTCCCGTTCGACGGGACGACGCTCCCGGGCTACTTCTTCGCGCCGGACGCGTCGAAGCGCCCGCGCCCGACCGTGATCGGGTTTCCCGGCTACGACTCGCCCGTCGGGGAGTCCTACCCCATGCTCGCGGCGGCCGCCGTCTCCCGCGGCTACGGCTGTCTGCTGTTCGAGGGGCCCGGGCAGGGCGGAACGCTGTACGAGCAGCGACGGTTCTTCCGACCGGACTACGAGACCGTCGTCGCCCCTGTCGTCGACTACGCCGTCGATCGATCGGACGTCGATCCGTCCCGGCTCGCACTGGTCGGTCGAAGCTTCGGGGGCTACCTCGCGGCGCGTGCGGCCACCGGAAAACCGCGGCTCGCCGCGCTCGTCGCCGATCCCGGAATCGTCGACCTCGGCTCGCTCGCCCGCAACGTGGTCCCCGAGGAGCTGATCTCGGCCGTGCTCGAGGGCGATTCCGAGGCCGACGCGGCGCTCGAGGACCGCCTCTCGGACCCCCACGCGATGGAGTTTTTCGGCTCGCGAATGGCCGCCCACGGCGTCGACTCCCTCGGCGAGTACGTCCGCGAACTGCAGTCGTACGCGCTCGGGGATCGCCTCGAGTCGATCGAGTGTCCGACGCTCGTCGCCGGCAACGAATCCGATCGGCTCGCCGTCCAGGCTCGCGACCTGGCGGAGTCGATTCCGGCACCGACGCGGTACGTCGAGTTCGCAGACGCCGACGGGGCCGGCGGCCACTGCGAGGGCGCTGGACAGGCGGTGTTCCACCAGCGGACGTTCGACTGGCTCGACGGGGTCCTCGAGGCGGAGACCGGCGTCTAGAGACCGTTCCGATCGATTTCGATCCGTTCGCCGCCTTTCGACCGCCGCCGCGCACAGACAGGCAACGGCGAAAAGATCGTCCGTCCCCAGGCGTCGGGCGTCCGGTCGGTGCGGTACCGGAACGGAGAACGGATCATGACAACGAAACGACGCCGCTCGAGGAGCAAGTGATCGTCGTCACCGGCGCGTCGTCGGGGATCGGGTTGACGACCGCGCGCATGGCCGCAGCTCGAGGCGCGAAGCTGGTGCTCGCCGCCCGTAGCGAGGACGAACTGGAGGAACTGACCGCGGAAATCGAGGACGACGGCGGCGACGCGGAGTACGTGGTGGCCGACGTTCGAAACAGGGACGAGAGCGCCGACTCGTAGCTACGACTCGTCCTCCCACAACACGTCGCCCTCGGCCGTCTCCACGCGGGGTTCGGCCCCCACCTGTACGCCGCCGTCGTCCTCGAGCAGGAGCATCGTCGCGGTGCCGACCGTTCCGGTTCCCACCTCGACGTCGTGACCTCGCTCCTCGAGTTCCCGAACGGTCTCCTCCGGGAACGCCGACTCCAGCTGGAGCGCGTTGTCGACGTCGTAGGGGTACTGCGTCGACGGGAACGCGGTGCTCACGAACCGCGGGTGGGCCACCGTCTCCTCGGCCTCGAGGCCGAACTCGACGGCGTGGAGGAACTGCTGGGTCTGGCCCTGTGGCTGGGTGTCGACGCCGGTGGTTCCGCCGAGGACGGACGGGCGGCCGTCGCGGGTCGCCAGGTACGGATTGGAGGTGTGGCGCACTTTGTAGCCGGGCGTGAGCCGGTTCGGATCGTCCTCCTCGAGCGCGAGCATCCGCATCCGGTTGTTGACGTGAACGCCGGTGTCGCCGATCACGAGAAACTGCGCGCCGAGGCTGGTCGTCACCGCCGCCGCGTTCCCCTCCCCGTCGACGACGTGGAAGGTCGTCGTGTGGTCCGCGTCGCCCGCTTCGGTGACGGTGGTCTCGTCACCTCCCTGCTCGTCGAGGCCGCTCTCGAGGGGCCACTCCATCGCCCGTTCCGTATCGATCCGGTCGCGCTGGCTCGCGGCGTACTCGTCGGCGAGCAGTTCGTCGACGGGCACCTCGACCCGGTCCGGATCGCCGACGTGGTGGTACCGGTCGGCGAACGCGAGTTTGATCGCCTCGACCTGCAGGTGGACGGCGTCCGCCCCGTCCGGCTCCAGCCCGGAAAGGTCGTACTCCTTCAACACGTCGAGCGCCAGCAGTTGCGTGATTCCCTGACTGTTCGGCGGATTCTGGTAGACTCGGGCGTCGTCGTCGTACTCGATCGAGAGCGGGTCGACGATCTCGGCTTCGAACTCGGCGAAGTCCGACCTCGTGAGGTAGCCGCCGTGCTCGTCCGAGTACGCCACGATCTCCTCGGCGATCGGCCCGCGGTAGAAGGAGTCCCTCGCGGCCTGGATCGCCTCCGTCCGCCCCTCGTCCCGGCGATCCGCGTACGCCTCGGCCAGCGCCTCGAACGTCCCCGCCATCTCCTCCTGGTACGCCGTCTCGCCCTCCTCGAGGAGGTCGCCGTCGCGTTCGTAGATCGCCGCCGCGTCGGGGCGGTCGTCGATCTCGGACGACTCGTTCTCGAGCCACCTCGCCATCCCAGGGCTAACTTCGTAGCCCCCACGAGCGATATCGATCGCCGGGGACAGCACGTCCTCGAGCTCCAGACCGCCGTACCGCTCGAGCCACAGCATCCACCCGTCCCACGCGCCGGGGACGACGGCCTGGTGGATGCCGGCCTCGTCCGCGCGCTCCTCGTAGTCCGCCCGCGTCGCGTCGGAGCCGACGGGTCCCACGCCGTCGAGGCTCGTCACCTCGTCCGTCTCGGCGTCGTAGTACAGCGCCCAGGTCCCGCCGCCCAGCGCCGAGGAGAACCACGGCTCCACCACGCTCAGCGCGCAGGCGACCGCGACGGCAGCGTCGGCCGCCGTCCCGCCCGCCTCGAGCACTTCGAGCCCCGCCTCGGTCGCGCGGTGATGCTGCGAGACGACCGCAGCGACGCGGTCCTCGTCCCGTTGCGCCGTCGCGCCCGCACCGGTGCGTCCAGCGGCTCCGCCGATCCCGGCCAGTCCGGCGACGGACGCGCCGCCTTTCGCCAGGAACGACCGCCGGCGAACGTTCGAATCCATATCCGGGTTCCCGGCGGCCGGGTCTATAGGCGACCGGGACGGTTCGACCGCTAGTCCGTCGTTACGGACGAGGTCCCGAGGCGGCCTGTCCGTCGTGGATCCGAGCGAGGGCTCCGACGCCGCCACCCGATGGGTCGTCGAATTCGCGTCGCAAAGGCGCATCCGTCCGGCCGCGTCGGCCCAGTCCGTTCCCAACAGCGTATTACCCGCGCTCGCCGTCCGTCGGGGCGCAGACGAGACCGACGCGGCGAGGGCCGCGCCGTCGCGAACGCGAGTCTCCCGTTCGTCTCGAGTCGGTCTTCGCTCTCGAGGGCGGTCGGATCGCCGAGACGGCTTCGGCGTCCACAGCACCTAATGATGCGGCCCGCGTCGGTACGGAACACCATGCGAGTCGCAGTAATCGGTGCGAACGGCGGAATCGGTCGCGAACTGGTGTCCCGACTCGCGGACGCCGGACACGATCCGATCGGGATCGTGCGAGACGAGTCCCAGTTCGACGCCGTCCGAGACCGCGGCGGGGAACCGCGGCTGGGCGACCTCGAGGGGGAGTTCGCGCCGGCGCTCGAGGGTGCCGACGCGGCCGTGTTCACGGCCGGATCCGGCGGGGACACCGGCTGGGAGAAGACGCTGCTGATCGACCTCTGGGGCGCGCGGCGGTGCGTCGACGCCTGCGCCGAGTACGGCGTCGACAGGTTCGTCGCGATCAGCGCGTACAACGCGAGCGAGCCGCTGTCCGAGCCCGAATCGCTCCGCCCGTACTGGGTGGCAAAGCGGTGCGCCGACGACTACCTCGAACGGTCTTCGCTCGACGCGACGATCCTTCGTCCGACGAGGCTCACCGACGACGAGGCGACCGGCCGAGTTTCGGCGCGCTTCGAATTCCGCGACGAGGGCGGCGACGCGATCCCGCGCGCGGACGTCGCTCAGGCGGTCGTGGCGTGTCTCGAAAACGACGGGACGATCGGCGAAACGATCCGGCTCTTCGGCGGCGACACCCCCATCGAGAACGCGATCCGTCCCGACGGGTGATCCGGCGCGGCGGCCGCCCGGAACGATCCCGTCGGTGGCTGGTTTCGGTAGCCCCGTGACCGAATCGATCGATTGCCCACCGCCGCCCGGTCGGCCGGGACGCGGACCGACGAAACCCGCCTCGAGCGCCCGTCAGTCGGACCTCGCCGACGAGCGCGCTCGCGTCTCGACCGCGAACCCGAGCATCCCGATCCCGGCGACGCAGTCGGGGCAGTACGCTCGGCTCACGGCCGCATAGCGGTTGGCGAGTTCCGAGCAGGGCTCGCTCGAGAGGCGGATCACCCGCTCGGGCGGGACCGGATCGCCGCAGCGATCGCAGACGAGTTCGGCGGCGTCGGGACCGGTCGCGCCTGCGGTCTCCCGGCCGGAACTCATCGGATTCGCCTCCCGGTTCGCCGCCACCGTCGTCGATTCGGCAACTGTCGGCGCTGCGCTCGACACTGCGATCGCCGCCTCCGCGGCCGTCGCTGCTGTGGTCGACGCTGCAATCGGCACCCCCGCGGCCGGCGGTTCCACGGTCTTCGGCTCCGGTGGCGGCTCGAGTCGCGTCGAGGCGCTCGAGTCGAGGGACGGCCGTCCCCCGAAACCGGGGGCTGTTCGATGGCGATACTCCGCCGTCGTGCGAGACCTTTTTGTCTCGGTGGCAGGAACGTAAACATGGCGTCCGTTGCGAGTCGCAGTGGAAGCCACCGTCTCGGGTGTTGCCGCACCCGGGGCATTTCGTACGCATGCCCCCGCGTCCGCATTTTGGAGCGCGATGGCTTCCATCCTGACAGTCGAACCGAGTAATAATATAATTACTGGTGTGTGTTGAAGGAAGTGGTCGTACGGCGGGCGTCCCGACCACCTCGGCAGGCTCGAGTCCGGAGGCGCGATTGGGTGGCGTGCATCCGCTCGGTTGACGACCCCGTCCGAAAGCGCGACTCGCCGGCTCTCGATTCGGACGCCGTCGGGACGAGACGCGCGTCGAGCCGTTTCCCGGCGACTGAGAATCGGCCGCGGCCCCAATACCGACCGCCCCTTCCGGACGACTGATGAGGGTCAACGAGTTCCTCAACGGGGAATCGCTCACCGGAAACCAAGCGGCGGCCATCTTCGTCGTCTGGCTGGGAATCGTGCTCGCCGGCGGCTTTTTGCTCGTTTTCAGCGTCCCGTAACCGTCGCCGGCGTTCCTTCGAAGCGCCACGGCGTGCGATCGCCGGACCGACGAGCGTTCGATGCGAACCGAGAGCGGGTACAGAACAGACCTGTACCGTTCCGGACGTGCTGCGAGGGTTCGGCCTCGAGTCCACCGACGAGGTCGTCAGATCCCGCCCGAAACGGGCGTCCCTCGAGCACCCGACTCGAGGCTCCTACGTCAAGTCTCGCGACCTCACCGACGAGGTACAGTCGGACGTCGACTTCCGTTGTTGCACTTCCAAAGCGCCGAACCATCCGCGTACTACACCTGCCAACCTTTTGCTCTGCGTGCGGTCGCAGAGCGACCGCACTCGGCAAAACGTTGATGAAAAGCACTCCTCCCTCCCCTCCGGGTCGGTCGTCGGCCCGCTCGCTCACTGCGTTCGCTCGCGGTGAGTGCACAGTTCTCCGCCTGTACTGATCGACAAATCAGCAGTCCGCTAGTGGAGGACAGTCGGACAATGAGCGTACACTACACCTGCATATTGAGCGCTGGGATTCCTATCAATAAGCATATCTCTCCGAAAGTCGTGATGAATCCAGAGCGCGCATTCAGCAAAACATGATCCCTCTCATAGTATCGTTAGCCTACTATTATGATAAAGGTTAACACACACCACATCGTAGTTCCCGAACAGCGTTCGTTTTGAGAGTGTGTAGGGAGCGAAGATTTTTCGAACGAATGCTATGGAGGCAGATACCGCATGTCAACAATGGAAGCCGAAAACAAGGAACTCGCCCAAAAATACGCCGAAGAGGTCGTAACTGAGGGCCACCTTGACATCATCGACGAGATCATCGCAGACGAGCACGTCCAGCACACCTCTGCAGTATCCGAGACTCTTCACGGTCCGGAGGAGGTAAAGGAAAACGTTTCAATGCTTCGGGAGGCGTTTCCGGACACCGAATGTGTGGTTCAGGATTTGATCGCTGACGGTGACATGGTAGTCCGACGAGACAGGGCCACCTGCACTCACGAAGGCGAGTTCATGGGAATTGAACCAACGGGCAAGGAGATCGAGATCCAAGGGGTTCATATTCACCGGATCGAAGACGGACAGATCGCCGAGACGTGGTCCCAAAGCGACATGATGGGCGCCATGGCTCAACTCGGCGCCATCGAACCGCCCGGAGAGTAACATGACTCGCCGGTCAGTATTTTCTTCCGCGGTGAATCGGGAGTTCGAGGTGGTACGAGGTGGTAGATTTCCCCTCTGCATGTTGCACGCTGATTTTACCAGTTGACGTATAGGTTATACTCTATTGGGTTACATCCTTCGCCTGAATGGAACGGTCGAACTCGCTCTCGCATTCGCGAACAGAGTGAGCGATTCACCGCCGGATCGGGGTGAAACCCCGAGACGGCGGCCGTTTGGCATCAACGGGTTTTGCCGGGGGTTGAGGCTGGCGTCTGCGACGCCAGCAGATGCCCTCCGGGAAAAGAGGTTGCTACTCCCCACGAAGAACACGGTCTCGAAACGGTGTGAAAGGGAGTTCCGGGCGTGCGTGTTTGTGAGCGCCACGACCTTATCCTCTCGCAGGTCGTCACTTCTCGTATGAGCGATCAGGGGGAACCGACGGGAGAACGAATCTGGGCGGAGCGCGACCTCGTCGAAGAGGTCGTCGAAACCAGCCCGATCGGGATCGCGGTCGTCGATGCCACCGGAACGGTGACGTTCGCCAACGAGCACGCCGAGGAGATTTACGGACGCTCCCGCGAGGAGCTCAACGAGTACACCCACGACGATTCTCGCTGGGATCTCGTCAACGAGGACGGCGAACCGCTCGCGTCGGGTGAAGCCCCCTTCAACCGAGTGGTCTCCGAAGAGGAGGCGATCTACGATCAGATCATCGGGCTCCGTCGCCCCTCCGGGGAGCGCGTTTGGGTGTCGGTCAACGGCTCCCCACAGTGGAACGATGACGGCGAACTGAAACGGGCCGTCTTCGCGTTCGAGGACGTTTCCGAAAAGCACGAACTCGAGGCCGAACTCGACGAGATACTCGGGCGCGTGACCGACGCGTTCTACGCCCTCGACGACGAGTTCCGATTCACCCACGTCAACGAGCGCGCCGAAGAGCTGCTCCGTGCGTCCGAGGAGGAGCTACTGGGCGAGACGTTGTGGGAGTTGTATCCGGAGGCCGCCGATATCGACGACGTCTGGGACGCGTTCCACACCGCGATGGAGACCCAGGAACCCCGGAGTTACGACCTCTACTACGATCCGCTCGAATTCTGGGTTGAAGCTACCGTCTATCCGTCTGAAACTGGCGTCTCGGTCTACTTCCAGGACGTTACCGAGCGCAAAGAGCGCGAACGCGAACTCGAGCGAAGCAACGAGCAACTCGAAACGCTGTTTCGGGTACTTCCGATCGGCGTGATGGTCGCAGACGCTGAGGGATCGCTACGCAAAGTGAACGACGCCGCGAACGAAATCTGGGGTGGGACCGTCTACGACGCGGACTCGATCGAGGAGTACGAACGATACACGGGCTGGTGGGCGGATACGGGCGAACCGGTTACGTCCGAGGAGTGGACGATGGCCAGGGTCCTCGACGGGGAATCGGTCGTGGAACCGGACGTGTTCGAGATCGAAACGTTCGACGGCGAGCGTCGGATCGTCATGGTTCACGGGATGCCGATCAGAAACGACCGAGGCGAGGTCGTTCGTGGGGTCGTCGTCCAGACCGATATCACCGAACGAAAAGAGTACGAACGGAAGCTCAAGGAGTCCAACGAACGCCTCGAACAGTTCGCCTACGCCGCCTCCCACGACCTCCAGGAACCGCTGCGAATGGTCACGAGCTACCTCTCCCTGATCGAGCGCAAACACGGCGATACGCTGGACGACGACGGCGAGGAGTTCCTCGAATTCGCCGTCGACGGTGCCGAACGCATGCGCGAGATGATCGACGGACTGCTCGCGTACTCCCGCATCGAATCGCAGGGTGAGCCGTTCGAGCCGACCGATCTCGATGAGGTGTTCGAAGACGTCCGTGCGGATCTCCGGATTCGAATCGAGAGCTCCGACGCAACGATTACGAGGGACTCGCTCCCGCGCGTTCACGGCGACGACGGACAGCTCCGACAGGTGTTTCAGAACCTGTTGAGCAACGCGATCGAATACAGCGGGGAGAAGCCGCCTCGTATTCACGTCTCGGCGGTGCGCGAAGGATCGAAATGGCGCATCTCGGTTCGTGACGAAGGGGTCGGCATCGATTCCGACGACCCCGACCGGGTGTTCGAGGTGTTCCAGCGCCTCCACAGCCGCGAGGAAATTGACGGAACGGGAATCGGCCTGGCGCTCTGTAAACGTATCGTCGAGCGTCACGACGGCGAAATTTGGGTCGACTCGGAACCGGGCGAGGGTTCGACGTTTGCGTTTACACTTCCCGCGGTCGACGCCACCGATCGGTAATTCGTTCGACCCGCTCGACTGCGTCGATTGGGACTGCATTCGTGCCCGCTATCACCGTACACCGATGCGACCACGGGTCGTTCGCGATCGAACCGACGACTGACGGCGGTCCGCGTGGCGGATCACCGCTTCGAGGCGGACGACGAAACGATGGAGGCGAGCCACTCGAGCACCCGGTTGTCCTCGCGCGAGTGCTCGCTGATCCCGCGCACTCTGGAGAGCGTGCCGTCGACCGAACTCACGACCGTTACGTTCTCCGCGTCGACCAGTTCGGCCGCGCTGTCGTCCATCGATCCGTCGGTCGAGAGGATGACCGGTCGGGCGTCGGTTTCGCGCGCCGCCTCGAGGAGGTGCTCTACGTCGGCGGGCGTCGGCGAACTGTGGACGCCGACGACGATCCGATCGTCGAGGAGGTCGTCGTCCGCGTACACGTGCACCGGCAGTTCGTCGTCCGACGACGTCGTGACGGTCGTATCGACGTCCGTTTCGTATCCGCGAGCCTCCAGCGTCTCCGCGAGCGATCGACGCCCGTCCACCTGCTCGGCGACCCACTGGTCTCCGGCGGTGGACAGACGGTATCGATAGAGCGGCTGCTCGCGGACGTCCGCCGGCGGAGACGTGTGCAGACAGTCCCGACACCAGAGTCGGTGCGCCGGTGAGTCGAACCTCGCATCGCACGCGTGACACCGATATCGGCGGTCGCGCTTTCGCTCGTCCGGGGCGACCTCCTCGTCGCAGTTCTGGCAGTACAGCGACTCCTGGCGGTCTTCTCGATCCTCGTCCTGATCGTCCTCCGCGGTCTCCCCGTCGGAGCGCGGATCGACGCCGAGCGGTTCGCCACAGACCGGGTGGACGACCGCGGTCTCCCGCGTCGCGTGAACCGACGCACAGTGCGGACAGCCGGTGGTGTACTGCATCCCTTCCGCGGAACAGTTCGGACAGACGTACACCTTGTACTCGAACTCCGCCGACAGTAGCCCGCGATCCGCCATCGCCCGCAGGAAGTCGATCGCCGGTCCGTCCCGCTCGTCGAGGTGACGCTCGACGGAGGGGTAGGTGACGTCTCCGGCTTCGTCGATCTCGGGGTCGAACGCGTCGTTGGTTCCGTCCCGGAGTTCGCTCACCGCACGGAGCTTGCCTGGTGATACCATGATAGGATCCGTTCGTCGACGTGGAACACCCGGATCGGCTTCAGTATGAGCCGGTTTACGTCGCCCGCCCCTGCTCGCTCGCGGTCAAGACCGGGATATCCCTCGAAGGGTGGGTTGCAGGAACGAAACAGTCGTACCGGCGTTCGCGTACCGATCGCGTTCTTTCGGTCGACGTCCCACGGTGACCGGGTGAGAAGGACGAACCAATCACGACCGGATCGAGGGACACCCCGTTTTCAGCCCGCTCTGCTCGAGCCGTATTACTTTGCTTTTCAAAGTAACTTTGACTTCAGAAGTATAGTCGGATCGCTCCCGAGAAAGGGAACGGTTTCGACGGTCGCGACGTTCCCCCGAGTGGCCGAGCCGGGCCGAATCGCGACTCGAGTCCGCCACCGGGCTCACTCCGAACGGCGGTGCTCTTTCTCCCGTTCCGAGAGCATCCGCGCCGCCAGCGCTTCCCACCCTCCCCACTGAAAGCCCGCGGCGACGATCGCGGCGCGAGCGGCGTACGAGAGGACGATCCCGGCGTACACGCCGACCAGTCCGTATCCCAGCGTCACGGCGAGCAGGTACGAACCGGCGAGCATGAACGCGTACGAGCCGACGAGCTGAGCGTAGAGGGGCGTCCGGGTGTCCCCCGCGCCGGTGAGGGAGCCGGAGAGCGGAAAGTAGACGCCGATGAACACCATCGAGACGGCGAACGCTCGGATGAACTCGGTCGCGTATTCGACCGTCGTCGCGTCCCGGCTGAAAAGTAACGCAAGCTGCTCGGCTCCCAGAAACGTAACGACGCCCGAAAAGCCGAGCGTCGCGACGCTCAGCGCGGCGATCGCCTTCGCGGAGTACCGCGCGTCCGTCGGACGTCCGGCACCCAGCTCCTGGCCGACGACGATGCTCGAGACCGTTCGGAACGCCCGGTAAAGCGGCCCCGACAGCTGCTGGTACATCCTGTTGGCGATGTGGTAGGCGGCGTTCGCCTCGGTGCCGAACAGGAGGACGAGGGCGTTGAACGGAAAGTTCGCCAGCGAGTTGCTCACCCCGCCCGCGATGCTCGGCGCGCTGATCGCGAACAGCTGGCGGGTGATCGTGAGATCCGTCGGCCGAGCGAGCGACGGTCCCGTTCGGTCGCTGCCGATCGCGCCCACGAGCAGGAGCGCTTCGACCGTTCGGCTGACCGCGGTAGCGATGCCGACGCCGACGACACTCAGCGTCGGCGCGAGCCAGACGCCCAGCCCGAGCCCGACCGACAGCAGGATGTTGAGTCCGTTCGCGCTCGCGTTGACGACCATCGGCGTGCGCGTGTCGCCGGTCCCCTGCAGCGATCGGGCCCCGACGAGGCCGACGATCCGCATCGGCGCTGCCGCGAAGACGATCATCAGGTACGTTCCGCCCAGTCGAACGACCTCGGATTCGGCCCCCAGCGCTGCGATCAGCGCGTGCCCGAACAGCAAGCCGGCGAGCGCGAGGGGAACCCCACAGAGCGCCCCGACGAGAAGCGCCTGCGTGATCGCGCGGTCGCGAACGTCGTCCGACCCTCGCCCCGTCTCCTGGCTCGAGAGGGCGATCGCGCCGCTGCCGAGCCCCATCCCGATTCGAAGGGGGATTCGGGCGTAGAGATCTCCGAGTCCGATCGCGGCGACGGCCGCCGGCGAGAAGAGCCCGGTGACGACGACGTCGACGGTTCGCATCAGCGTGTTGAGCGTCTGCTGGACGGCGATCGGCCATCCCAGCGAGAACGAGCGCCGCCAGAGTGCAAGCAAGCGGTCGCCGAACTGAAACACTACGGAGGCGTTTCGGCCACGTCTCAATAACGCTGTGTTTTTCACCCGTCCGGCTCTGGAACCGCGTAATTCGCACCGCCGGATCGTCGATCGGTGGGGACGCCACCGCGTGTCGATCCGCTCTCCGCGGTCGATGGAACCGCGTCACTCTCGCCGCCGAACCATTGGCACGTTTTAACACGCCTCGGGTCGTACTGAAATGGCTATGCGCTACGAACGCGAGCGCCGTCGAGGTCGCAGCGAACTCAGGAACAAAGACGAGACCGAAGTTCCCATCGGCGAGCCCCAGGAATCGGCGGACCGCGGCTCCTCCATGTGGCGGTGCTGGGAGTGCGGCGAGATGGGGCGACTCGAGGAGACGCTGCCCGAGTCGTGTCCCGCGTGCGCCGCCTCGCGCGAGGAGCTGTACTACTGGGAGGAAGATTGAGGCCGATCGGCGTCCGTCGGTGCCGGTAACCGCGGGCGTTCCCCGGTCGGACCGGCACACCGTTGCGACGGCGCGTCCGGACGGCCGCGAACCGATCCATCGATCGACGGCCGTGTGTCGCGATTCGCGGCGGCCACCCCGTCAACGCTCTCCGCTAGCCGAGCGTACAAGAGACCGCGCGGAAATTGCTCCACCGTGAGATCCGACTGGCGTCCCAGAGAGCCGCTCAAACGACTCCGGACGCAGATCGCCTACGACGATCGGCGCATCTATTTCCGATTCCGGTGGGACCAACCCGACCCCGGCGGCTGGCTCCACGACGCGCTCGTCTACCTCGTCGGCGACCACGACCGCGCTCGAGCGGTTCGAAACGCCGAGGTGACGATGTGGGAGCTGTACGAGAAGGATCCCGCCTCGTTCGTCCGCTGAGACGACTCCGTACCGACGTCCCCCGAGAACGCCGCCCCGATCTGCGGTGGCGCGCCGTCGAGGGGACGAGCGATACCGAACCCGCTCGAGAGACGCCGTCCGTCGCCGCTTTCGCTGGGTTTTTACCGCATATGAATTGAGATAGCGTATGTCACAGAAGCGAGCCGAAGTCGCGGGCCCGCTCGACGCGTTCCGGCAGTTTTTCTCCCTCCAGCGGGACGTCCTGGTGCTCTCGCTCGCGATGTTCGCGTTCAGCCTCGGCTTCCAGATGACGAACCGGTTTCTCCCGGAGTACCTGTTCTACCTCGGCGCGACCGGATTCGTCGTGGGCGTGTTCGCGACGCTCGGCAACGTCATCGGCGCGATCTACCCCTACTACGGCGGCGTCGTCTCCGACCGCGTCGGCTCGCGGTACGCACTGACCGTCTTCGGCTTCCTCTCGACGTTCGGCTTCGGCATCTGGCTGACCGCCAACTACGTCCCCGCGATCGATCTCGGCGTGATCGTCCTCGAGCCGTGGATCTGGATCTTCGTCGGCTTGCTGTTGGCCCAGTGCTGGAAGTCCTTCGGCATCGGCGGCCACTACGCGATCGTCAAGCAGGCCACCGAGCCGGATCGGCTGGCTCGAGGGTTCGCCAGCACGGAGACGTTCCGCCGGACCGCGTTCCTCATAGCCCCGCTGATCGTCGCCGTCCTCGTCGCCGATCAGCTCATGCCCGGGTTCCTGTGGGTGCTCGTCCTCGGGATCGGCTTCGCCCTCTTCGGCACGGTCGTCCAGCACTGGCTGTACGAGGCCGACGAGGACACCGTCGGAAAGGAGTTCCAGGGCTTCGGACAGATCGTCGACGATCTGCAGGCGCTTCCCGCCGCGCTCCGTCCGCTTTTGGTCGCGGACACGTTCATCAGGTTCGCAAACGGGATGGTGTACGCCTTTTTCATCCTGGTGATCACGCAGGTGTTCGAGATCGGACTGACCGCGACGCTCCCCGTCGTCGGCACGATCGACCTCTCTCCCGCCGCCTTCTTCGCCGTCCTCCTGAGCATCGAGATGCTGGTCGCACTGCTCACGATGGCGCCCGCGGCCAAGCTCGCCGAGCGAGTCGGCCTCAAACCGGTCGTCGGGCTCGGTTTTTTCGTCTACGCCGCCTTTCCGATCCTGTTTATCTTCACGCCGCAGTTCGTCGCAGCCGCCGACCAGACGTGGCTCATGGTCGCGCTGTTTGCCTTTTCCGGACTGCGGTTCGCCGGACTCCCGGCGCACAAGGCCCTGATCGTCGGCCCCGCCGAGCGGGGTGCCGGGGGCCGGGTGACGGGGTCGTACTACTTCGTCCGCGGCGCGATCGTGATCCCGAGCGGCGTCCTCGGCGGCTTCCTCTGGGAGTTCGTCGATCCCGAAGTTTCGTTCACGATCGCCTCGATCGTCGGCCTGGTCGGGGTCGTCTACTTCGCGATCTACGGCCGGGAGTTCGAAGCCTACCGGTGAGCCCCACGCGACCGACCGTCTGGCGTTCCGGTACGATCGCCGAGCACTACATCCGGTCGGAACTCGCTCGTCACTCCGGAGGCGCGACCGGCGCTGGCACGGGTCGGCGCTGAATAGATGGCAGACTCACGATGTAATCGATCGAACCCGACGACTGACGCTCGCGACGACGATCGGGACGACCCGTTCGGATGAATTCCGGACAATCGTAGTTTCCTGAGATATGTTTATCATGTGACAAAGCGTACTAGCTTCGATCGCAATGATCCCGAGAACGATCTCTCAGCAGGCAGTACCGACAGCAGCATTCTCACTCGGTGGGGGTGTCGCGTGAGCCTCGCGTCGTCGGCAACCGACGTCGGCACCCGTATCGGACGATCGACCAGGCACGGTGCCGGCCGCGTCCGAACGCCCGCGTTCTACCTCGTCACCGCCGGGTTCCTCGCGTTTCTCGCCGTCGCGCTCGGCGAATCGATGGCGATGGTCGCCACCGCGTGGGGATCCGAGTACGCGTTCCCGGCTCACCGCGTCCACCACGCGGTTATCGGCGGAACGTTGACCGTCTTCGCCGCGACGATCGCGATCCAGCTGTACCGCCCGACGAAGCGGGTCGGAGCGCTTCAGGCCGCGATCGCGTTCGCCGTCGCCGCGTTCGCCGTCACGCTCGTCGCGTCCGGTCCCGCGGCGGCCGGCGGACTACTGGTGTTCCTCGTTCCGGTGCTCGTCATCGCCGCCTTGCATCCCGCCCGCGGCCACCTCGTCCCGAGCCTCGAGCGAGCGGACGCCCGATTGCTCGGGCTCGCGACCGTCGGCGCGATCGGGTTCGCGGTCGTCGCCGCCGGCGAGTACGCGAGCCACGCGACCCTCGGCGACGAGCACGTGCTGTTCGGCCACTACGAGTTCATGACGTTCGCGCTGGCGTCGGTCGCCCTCTTCGCGCTCCTTTCGGCCCTCCGACCGATCGGCTGGCGCGCGCTCGCGTACGCCGGCGGCGTAGTGGCCGTCCTCTTCGCCGCGGGCTCGCTCGCGTTTCCGGGCCTCGAGCAGGGCTCGAGCCTCGGGCCCGTCGCCGCGGTCGCCGTCATCGTCTGGGCGGTCGCGTTCGTCGCCCTCGCGGAGCACGTCGATCGAACCGACTCGCGGGATGCGGAACGAACCGCCGAGCCCGAACGGTAACCGTCGTCGATTCGACGGTACCGGATCGATCCGACGACCCCCCCTTTCCCAGTTGACTGACGTCCCTCCCCGCGCGGAGCGTACGGGGGGATCGTCGACGAGGGACGAGACTCGAGTCGGCGGTTGGGGTTCCGAGATCGCTCCGGGGACGGGACGTTCCGCGGCCGGTGACCGGGTAGCACTCGAGCGCCGAACTGACGCTCGACTCGGTCGTCAGTTTCGCTCCCCGCACCAGCCCGTCGCGGGATACCGACGCGGACCGTCGCGACTCGAGACCGCTCCACCGTCACCGGACCGATCGTTCGGATCGCCGGCACGAATCCTTATCTCGGTCGGCGAGCAGTACTGTTCCGATGAGCGACCGGGAACGATCCGACGGCGATTCCTTCTGGGGTGACGTCGACGACGGCGACGCACTCGAGAGGTTCGAGGCACTCGTCGACGCGGTCGGCGACGGATTGTATCGACTCGACGCACTCGGCCACTTCGTCGGCGTGAACGAAACCGTTCTCGAGACGACCGGGTACGAGCGCGCGGACCTCCTCGGCGCGCACGTCTCGGCCGTCCTCGACGACGAGTCCGTCGAACGCATCGAACGCGACTTCCGGCGGCGGCTCGCGGCGGGCGATCACGACGACCCCGTCCGGGCGCACGAGATCACGGTCGAAACCGCCGACGGCGACGTCATCACCTGTGACCTGCGCATCACGCTGCTCGTCTCCGACGGAACGTTTCGCGGCTCGGTTGGCGTCGTCCGGGACGTAACCGACCGACGTCGGGAGCTCGAGCGCTACGAGACGATCGTCGAGACGATCCGGGACGGCGTCTACGTCCTCGACGAGGAGTACCGGTTCGTCTCCGTCAACGAGGCGTACACCGAGATGACCGGCTATCCGCGCTCGGAGCTGCTCGGCGCGCACTGCTCGCTCGTCGTCGACGACGACGTCTCCTCGCGAGCCGCGTCGGCGTCGCGGGAACTCGCCTGCGAGCCCGCGGACGACGCGGCGACGATCGAGGCCGACATTCGCCGGGCCGACGGGGACCGACTGCCCGCCGAGAGCCGGTTTACGCCGCTTCCCAGCCCCGACGGCTCGTTCCACGGCACCGTGGGCGTCGTCAGGGACGTCACCGAACGCCGCGAGTACGAGCGAAAACTCGAGGCCTCGAACGAGCGCCTGGAGCAGTTCGCCTACGCGGCCTCCCACGACCTCCAGGAGCCGTTGCGGATGATCACCAGCTACCTCCAGTTGCTCGAACGGCGCTACGGCGACGCCTTCGACGACGACGGCGAGGAGTTTCTCGCGTACGCGGTCGACGGTGCCGACCGCATGCGCGAGATGATCGACGGCCTCCTCGCGTACTCCCGCGTCGACACGCAGGGCGAGCCGTTCGAATCGGTCGATCTGGACGCCGTACTCGCCGACGCCTGCCGCGACCTTCAGTTTCGGATCGACGAGTCCGGCGCAGAACTCGCGGCGGAGCCGCTTCCGCGGGTTCGTTGCGACGGCGGACAGATCCGACAGGTGTTCCAGAACCTGCTGGAAAACGCGATCGCCTACAGCGGCGAAGGATCGCCGCGGATCGACGTCTCGGCCGACCGGACGGGGTCGACGTGGCGGATTTCGGTCCGCGACGACGGCGTCGGGATCGACCCCGCCGACGCCGATCGGGCGTTCGAGATGTTCCAGCGGTTTCACGCCCGCGAGGAACACGCGGGAACGGGTATCGGCCTGGCGCTTTGCAAACGGATCGTCGAGCGCCACGGCGGCGAGATTCGGATCGACTCCGAACCCGGCGAGGGTGCGACGGTCTCGTTCACGCTGCCGGTCGCGGAGCCGTGACACGCCCGGACTATTCGAACACCGATGTACGTCGTTTCATTTCTGGTGATGAGCGTCCCCGCATCCGATCGGCCGTTCTGGATCGGCCGATTTCCTGCGAGCTCGAGCGAATCGACGAGTCGACGACCCCCCCTTCGCTGAAACCAACAGAAGCTGATACAAACGGCCCACTGAATACGGGGCGCGTATCAGTCACTCTGGTTGATATGGGTTAGTTGCGACGTCGAGACGATAGACGTCCTCTGCAGCGTCGAAATCGTCGTCAAACGCGTAAAGGTAACCGAGCCCTTCTGCCTGCATGTACGCGACGATAGCGGCATCGACGAACGAAAAGCACTCGTACTGCCGGAAAAGCGCTTTTGCCGCAGCAACCTCGTCCGCTGTCAGGGAGTCGATGTGGAACCGCGTATTCTCTTCCACCCGATCGAGAAAGTCAACAGCGGCGTCGTGACCTGCGTGTGTCGTCAGCCCGTTTAGCGTCTCCGCGAGGACGTAATCGAGAATCACTGCTTCCGGGAGATCAGCGGTGTCGATTCCCCCGAGAATAGGGAGGGCATCGGAGTGTGCAGTATCACGGCGGTACGCCGCCGCAAAGAGAACAGTCGTATCGACGAGTGCGCGCGGCATCTATTCGATGTCGATACCCCACGTGTCGTGATGGGTCTCGGCCTCTGTCGGCTGATCGCCGTCGTAGCCGTCGAAGTCGCTGAACGTACCGCGGCGCTGCTGGACGACCTGGACGCGGAGCGTGCCGTCGTCCTCGATGTGCCAGCGGAGTTTGTCGCCGTCGTCGATGTCGAGCTCCCGGCGGATGCGAGCGGGAATGTTCGCCTGATTCCCCGACACCTTGCTCTCGGAGTCGACACTCTCGCTACTCATGCTCGGGGGTACGAGATCACCACTCATAAATCCGAGTGTGCACCCACACTACCCTGGATCGGACGGTGAATACGTACCATACGGCCTGAAAAGATCGAACTCGAGGGTTTCGACGACGCAAACGAACCGTGTCCGACGGAATTCGACGCGAACGACCCGTCAGCCGGTCGTTCGCGTCGAGTCAGGCGGGTCCCGTCTCGATCTCGCCGTCGTTCGCCAGCCACTCCGTCAGACTCCCCTCGTAGAAGGCGACGTCGTCGTAGCCGAGCGCCCGGAGGACGACGTACGTGTGGCTGATCCGGCGTGCGGTGTTGCAGTAGAGGACGATCTCTCGGTCGGGTGTGATTCCGTACTCGCCGAGTACGTCCTCGAGTTCGTCCTCGGCTTTCAGCCGCCGCGTCTCGTCGTCGACGACTTCGCGCCAGTCGAAGCGCACGGCACCCGGGAGATGCGCCTCCTCGAACTCGTGGTCTTCGCGCGTGTCGACGAAGAGCGCGCCGCGCTCGAGGGCGTCCTCGACAGCCACGAGTCCCACCAGCGGACTCTCCTCGCGCGAGAGGGGATCGGCCTCGTACGCCGTCGGCTCGAGGTCGGGTTCGTCGGTCGTCGTCTCGTAGGTGCGGTTCCAGGCGCTGTAGTCGCCGTCGAGCAGGCGAACGTCGTCGTGGCCGTACTCGAGCGCGGTGAGTACGAACCGGGCGGCGAAGACGCCGTGGGTGTCGTCGTAGGCGACGATCGCGTCTTCGGGTGCGATACCGACCCCCGACAGCAGTTCGGCGAACGCCTTCGCGCCTGGCAGCGTGCCGCGGTCGACGTCGCTCTCGTCGCGGTAGCTGTCGAACGGCACGCTGACGGCACCCGGAACGTGGCCGATCCCCTCGTACTCCCAGGGGTCTCTGACGTCGACGATGCGAACTCCCGGTTCCTCGAGTCGCGCTGCCAGCCAGTCGGGCGAGACGACGACGGATTCGTCCATCGATCGATTCGTGGCTCCGGACCGCCGATAACGCACCGTTCCCGGCACGTCTCCCCTGGGTACCGAGCTGGTGGCAATACTTGCCCCCGCCGCCCGAATATGTTGGCGTTTCGAAACACACGCGTGACGGTGGTGGGTATAAAACACTGGACGTGGACGGAGGGTGATCTCGGCCGTCGGACCGCCGTCCGAGGTAGCGGCAACCATCTCCGTGACGGTCGAGCGGCGTCCGAATTGTCCGCATCGAGAGCCACTATGACCGTTCCGCCCGTCCGGTCGAGTATGGCAACAGAATACGCCAACGACGTACTCGTCACCGCCGACTGGGTCGAGGACCGACTCGAAGAGTTCCAGAGCGACGACGCCGACCTCCGCCTCGTCGAGGTCGACGTCGACACGGAAGCCTACGAGGAGGCACACGCCCCCGGCGCGATCGGCTTCAACTGGGAGACGCAACTGCAAGACCAGACGCGACGCGACGTCCTCTCGAAGGAGGACTTCGAGGACCTGCTGGGCAGTCACGGCATCAGCGAGGACTCGACGGTCGTCCTCTACGGCGACAACTCGAACTGGTTCGCCGCCTACACCTACTGGCAGCTCAAATACTACGGTCACGAGGACGCCTACCTGTTGGACGGCGGCCGCGAGTTCTGGCTCGAGAACGACTACCCGACGACCGACGAGGAACCCGATTTCTCGGCGGTCGAGTACGACGCCGCCGGCCCGCGCGAGAACGTCCGCGCCTACCGCGAGGACGTCGAGAACGCGATCGAACGCGGCGTCCCCCTCGTCGACGTCCGCTCGCCCGAGGAGTTCAGCGGCGAGATCCTCGCCCCGCCGGGACTGCAGGAGACCGCCCAGCGCGGCGGCCACATCCCCGGCGCGAAGAACATCTCGTGGGCCGCGGTCACCAACGACGACGGCACCTTCAAAGACCGCGATGAACTCGAGGAGCTGTACGCCGAGGAGGGAATCACCGGCGAGGAGACGACCGTCGCCTACTGCCGCATCGGCGAGCGCTCGTCGGTCGCCTGGTTCGCCCTCCACGAACTGCTCGGCTACGAGGACGCCGTCAACTACGACGGGTCCTGGACCGAGTGGGGTAATCTGGTGAACGCCCCGGTGGAGAAAGGCGAGGCTGAGTGAACGCAGTGAACGAAGCCTCGTAGCGGAACGGGGAGGCGAAGCCGACCCGTGGAGAAAGGCGAGGCCGAGTGAGCGGAGCGCGGTTCGGAACGACCGCAGGGAGTGAGAACCGCAGAAATGCGAGCGGCGCAGCCGTGAGCAACGCGAACGAGGCCTCGAGGTGAAGCGGGAAGCGAGCGACCCGCGGAACGGACGAGCTTCGATTATCCCGTTCGCGTTCGATGAATCTCGACTCGCGCTCGAGTCGATGCCTCACACCGGTTCGCGAAGCGCCCACGCGTCCTCGAGCGGCTCGAGGCGGTGGGGTTCGCGGCCGCGCTCCGTGAGGATGCCGGTGTGATACAGCATCGTCTTGAGCTGGAAGACCGTGGGCGAGTGATAGACGGAGCCGTCCTCGAGCGCCGACGGACGGAGGTTGCCGTCCCGAGTCAGGACGCGGCTGCGCACGCCGTCGTCGCCGCGGACGAACAGCTCGACGGTAAACGTCGGGTGGAGTTCGTGGAGGTGTTCGACGAGGTCGACGAGCGACGGCTCGGGCTGCCAGTCGTCGTGCATCGTCTGGAGTTCGGCGACGAGCAGTTCGGTCGCCGGGTAGGCGAAGACGACCCGGCGGGCCAGCTGTCCCCACTCCGGCGCTTGCTCGACGAACCGGGTGCGCGAGCGGTACCACTCCTGGAACTCCTCGAGTGCGGCCTCGACGGAGCCACAGCGGGCGAGCGCGAACCGGACGACCTCCCGGCCGAGCGACGTCAGTTCGACGGCGGGGCCGTCCTCGAGTAGCCCCAGGAAGGCGGCCCCGCGCCGGGCGTCGTCGACCGCGTTGACCACGTCGTACGAAGCGAGCAGCGACGCGGTGTCGCCGTCGGCGTAGTGTGCGAGCGGGTAGCCGAGGTAGTTTTTCGGGTGGTTGAGCCCGAACGATCGGTCCGCGACGCCCTGTGCGCCGGCCTGGAACCGAATCGCCGTCGTCTCGGAGGTGGTCCGATTGCCGACCGCCCGCGGTACCTCGAGGACCGAGACGTCACCTCCCGGATCGACGCCGAGGACGCCGACGTTCAACTGCCGCGCGAGCGTCCGGTCGGTCGCGGAGATGGCCTCCGCCGGCGCGGCGAGGTAGACGGCGTTGGCCTCGTGGAGCCGGTCGTAGGCCTGGACGATGCCGCGGTGGGTGTCGACGCCGTCGCTCGCGTACCCCTTGGCCTCGACGGCGACCAGCGGCGGCTCGTCGCCGACGCGGTCGACGGCGAGCAGATCGGACTCGAGTCGTCCGACGCCGACGAGGTCCGGATACCCGCCGCCCACGCGCACGTGGTTGAACGGGGCGAGACGGTCGCGGACGTCTGGATCGATCGGCCGCCCGGGTCGCCACTCCTCCTGAGCGAACTGCGTGTCCGCGACGGCGTACGCGGGAGCGTCTCGCGTCGCGTCGTCCGTCGCGTCGGGAAACAGCCGCCGTTTGGTGTGGGCGAGCACGTGCGGTTCCGAGAGCGACCCGGCCGCGCTGCTCATGGTTTCGTCTCGAACAGGCCGATCAATAATCTTCCGGCGCGACGGAGCGTCGTCCTGTCTGGATCAGTGGAGCCGAACGACGACCCCGGCGGAGCCGTCGAGCCGCCGGGGCCAGTGGTTTGTATCCGCGCCTCGTACGGTCCCCCATGGCCGAGCTCACGCTCGTCTACGACGACGACTGCGGCTTTTGCACCTGGTGGGCCGAGTACTTCGACGAGCGGACGGACGTGCGCATCGTCGGCTACCGCGACCTCACGCCGGAGTTGCGCGAACGGCTTCCCGAGGAGTACGACTCCTGTTCGCACCTGGTCGCCGCCGACGGCGTCTACTCCTGTGGCGCGTCGATCGAGGAGGCGCTCGTTCGCACCGGCGTCGCTGCTCCGCTCCCGGAAGTCGCGAGTTTCCTTCGTAACTTCGAGGATTACGAGCGCCTGCGCGAGCAGGGGTACCGTTGGGTCACGAACAATCGCGACCTGCTGGGACGGGTCCTCTCGAAGACGCCGCCGGCGAGGCGAAATCCCGAGCGCGAGGGGTGACGACGGCCGAACGATTTTGGTCGTGACCGCCGAATCGACCCGCATGCGCCGCGTTTCGATCGAGGACGTCGATCCCGAGCCGTACGAGGAGAGCCTGCACGCCGACCGCCGCCCGCTCTCGGACCCGCTCGACACCGATCACGTCGCGATCACGCGCTACGTCCTCGAGCCGGGCGAGCGCTTCAGCGGGTCGGTCCACGCCCACGCGGACCAGGAGGAAGTGTTCGTCGTCCTCGAGGGGGAGGCGACGTTCGACGTCCGGCGAACCGACGGCGACGCCGGCGAGATTGTCGTCTCGGAACACGAGGCGATCCGGTTCGCTCCCGGCGAGTTTCAGTCCGGACGAAACGCCGGCGACGAGCGCCTCATCGCGCTCGTGCTGGGTGCACCTCGGGCGACCGACGACGTCCGCATCTCGCGAATTCCGGTTCTCGACGACCGCGACGTCTCGTGTCCCGACTGCGGCCACGACAGCATGCGCGTCCCGACCGATCCGGACGCGCCGCTCGAGTGTCCGGTCTGCGACGGGACGCTGGCGCTCGAGTGACGCGCATACGGTCTGTCGTCCGTCGGTACCGACGCACCGGTGACCGTTTCCGGGATCGCCGGTAGCTGTTACGAGAGCCGGTCCCAGTCCGCTTCGAACTCGGCGACGAACGCCTCCAGTTCCTCCTCGTTCTCGGCGACGATCCGAAAGGAGCCGTCCCACTCGCCTTCTCGCATCGCGTTCGCGAGCGACTCGCCGATCCCGTAGGTCCCGATCGGGTCGTCGCCGGCGTAGGTGACGAGTTCCCGTTCCGCGGGCGACTCGAGCGCCCCGACCGACTCGAGCGTGGCGACGAAGTCGTCGGCAGCCGATTCGGCGAAGACGAGGGGGACGTAGTGGGTTCCCCGTCGTTCGTCGAACGCGGGCGAACCGATCTCGTCGACGTCGCCGTACGTGGCGAGGGTCAGTTCGTCGTCACCATCCTCCTCGACGATCGTCACGAGCGGCGCGTCGGGATCGTCGGGAGCGTCCGGATCGAGACGGCGGCTCGCGTCGTCGGTCGCGTCGCCCCCGTTCGGACCGCCAGCGGCCCCGTCGGACCGTTGTCCGTCCGCGTCCGACCCGTCCGCTCGGCTCGTATCCAGCGCGTCGAGGCAGCCGGCTGTTCCGACGACGAGGGTGCCGGCTGCCAGAAGCTGTCGGCGGGAGACCATGTTTGAAACTTCGTTGAGGTGTCATAAGTGCGTTATTATCCGCGGTGGCGATCGATCGCGACGGCGGTGGATCGGAACCCGCCTTCGTGTACTGCCGTCGATGCGAGCACTTACCGGCGTCGTCGCTCGAGGATGGCCCCCGCTTCGCCGACGGCGACTCCCCGTTCCCGTCCGAGCGAAACGGCCCGGAGCGAGACGCCCCCGGCCGCGTCGACGCGTTCCCACTCCGTTCCGTCCGACGGGCGCTCGTGAACCGCGCCGTCCGTTCCGCAGACCGCGATTCGGTCCGGCGCGCTCGAGATTCCCGACGGTTCCGCGTCGGCGACGCGCTCGGGCGTCCACGTCGCGCCGTCGAAGCGGTGGACGACGCCGTCGTCGGCACACAGAAGCGGTGTCCCCTCGTCGTCCGTCGCGACGCCGGTGAGCGTCCCGTTCGCACCCTCGAGGCCGATCCGTTCGAACGACTCCCCGCCGTCGTCCGTTCGGAACGCGCCGTCGTTGGTGTCACAGCAGTAGCCGGTCGAGCCGCCGGCGAGGACCACGCCGCTCAGGCTGGAGCCGCCGCCCGGTTTCACAGGCTCGTTCCACTCGAGGTCGCCGTCCCGGTAGCGTCCCCGGAGCACCTCGCCGGAGCCGTTGATCAGCAACACCGTCTCGTCTCCGGCCGGTCCGCCGACGGCGACGCCCAGCAGGTTGTCGGTGCGATCGCGGGGTGCCGTGTAATCGACGTGGCGGCCAGAGTCGACGTCGAGTCGTCCGAGCGCGCCGCCGTCCCCGGCGACCCAGACGATTGCGCCGTCGTCGGTCGCGTCCGCGCCGCGAAGGTCGTCTCCCGCGGCCGCCGGTCCGTCTTCGAGGACGACGGACCAGGAGTCCGTTCCGTCGTCGGAGACGACGACGCCTCCGCCTCCGACCGCGTAGGCCGCGCCGGACTCCGTGACGACGGCGCCGGTCAACGTCGTCTCGACCGGCGCGTCGATCGGCTCCCAGTTCACGGAGTCGTCGCCTTCGGTGACTGCGGCGTCGTCGTCAGTCGGCGCTTCGCCGCCTTCGTCCGCCGAACTGCCGTCTTCGGACGAAAAACCGCCACCGTCCGTCGGAGACGCGCTCTCGCCGCCGCCGTCGTCCGCTCCGTCTCCCCCGGTGACGTTCCCCACTCCGTTCGGTTCGCGGGCGGCCGATCGACCGCGTTCTCGAGCACCCTCGCGTTCGGTCGCGTCCCGGTCCGTCGTCCGCTCGAGTTCGTTTCGGCTGTCCTCGCGCGCGGCCGTTTGGCTACGGTTCCGTTCGGCTTCGCGCCCGCGCTCTCCCTCGTCTCGCTTTCGACGTGATTCGCCGCCTTCGTCCGCCGGAACGTCGCCGGACGGCGTTCCGGCACCGCCGACGTAGAGCGCCAGCGGCGGAACGACGTACGAGGCGAGCGCGAGCACGACGAACCAGCGGTGGACGATCGTCAGCGTTCCGAACGCGGTCAGTCCGGCCGTCGCGACGGCGTGGACCCAGGTCTTCGTGTACCGGCGGAAGAACGGAACGAACCCGTCGTCAGAACGGCGGGCGGAGCGAGTGGACATTGCGGCGGTGAGTGCCGACCGGGGAGCGTCGCTGACGAGTCGTCGGTCGTACCCGACGGGCGAGCAAAAGACTGCTGCAGGCGATCGCGTCCGCTCGAGGGCGAACGGCCGTCTCCTGCGTTACGGCCTCGGTCGTCCGGCCGTCCCGACGGTTACGGTGAGAATCCCATTGGTGAGGACGGCGCTGCGCTCGTCGGTGAAATACTGCCCGGACGGGGAGGGGAACGTTCGGTCGTACTCGCGCGCGTCGGTTCGGATCCTGATTCGGACGCGACTCGAGCCGGCCTCGACGCGGACGTCGTCTGCGGTCGCCGGGATGGCGTCGACGACGAACGCGACGCGGTCGCCGTCGCGATCGTGAACGATCCGCGTTCGAAACGCTCCGGTGCGGGCGAACGTGGAGGGTGACACGGCCCCACGTTCCGACGGGATCCGGAAACCCCTGTCCGTGCACAGTTGTTCGCTTGACGTGGACGCGGCCTCCGCTTGCGAGGGATGCCGGAGAACGACGCTATCGAACGATCCGCGACGCCTAGTGGCGGTCCAAGTCTGAACTGATGAGCGAAATCATGCGGTGGGGTCCGATTTCGCTCATCAGTCGACGCTTGGAACGGTACTAGAGGTAGCCGAGGTCCGCCAGCCGCTCTTTCGTCCCCTCCCGCATCGCGACCGCTTCGCCCGACTCCGCCGACTCGAGCGGATCGAACCGCTCCTCGAGTCGCCGTCGAAGCGACCGTGCGCGTTCGGGCTCGTCGTCGCTGACGTCGGTCCGCTCGAACGGATCGGTGGGCAAGTGGTGGAGCCGTTCGGAGCCGTCGTCACCCCGAACGTACTTGTACTCGGCAGTGCGCACGGCCCGCAGTCGCCGGTCGAACTTCCGAACGCGATTCGGGATCTCGCCGAATCGGGCCTCGAGGCGCTCGATCGACGGCTGGGGCGTAACGTACTCGGCGAACACCGCGTTCCGGGAGGCGTCGCTCGATTCGGGGTGGGCCGAGCGGGCCGACCACTGCTCGCGAAGCGCCGGATCGTCGACGCCGACCGCCTCGAGGAGCGTGGCGGGGAGGTCGAGCAACTGGACGAACTCCTCGCGGCGGTCGCCGCCGGTGAACGGCCCGCCGTGGAGGACCAGCGGAACGTGAACCAGCGTGTCGTAGAGGTTGTACTGGTGGCCGAAAAAGCCGTGTTCGCCGATGTGTTCGCCGTGGTCGCCACAGACGACGAACAGGGTATCGTCCCACTCGTCGCGTTCCTCGAGCGCGCGTCGAATCTCGCCGAGCTGATCGTCGACGTACGCTAGCTCCGCGCGGTACAGTCCGCGAAGCATCGCGAACTCGCGGTCGGAGATGTCGTAGTCCTCGCAGTCGTACGCCCGCGGATCCTGGCGGATCGCCGTTGCCTCCTCGTAACTCGCGCCGTCGGGGAGAAAGCGCTCCGCGTACCGCCGCGGCGGGTCGTACTCGACGTGCGGTTCGATGAAGTTACAGAACAGGAAAAACGGCCGGTCGTCGTCGCGGGTTTCGAGCCAGTTTTCGATCCACGCCGTCGACCGATCCGCGCCGTCGTCGCCCGCCGGCTGGAAGACCTCGCTGTAGAGGATGTTGGCCGCGTTGACCGCCGGATTGCCGTCGAACAGTCGGTTTCGCGTCGCCTCGAGCTTCTCGCGGAGGTCCTCGCCGCGGACGACCGCGCCCATGTCGGCGTCGGACTGGATGTACTGCCAGCCCTTTCGCAGTTCGTCGAAGCCGCGGTCGAAGCCGAACTCCTCGGTGAGCCAGGTGTTGTTCGAGACGCCGACCGTCCGAAACCCCGCGTCGGAGAACGCCTCCGCCAGCGTTCGGAGGTCGGGATCGAGAAACGTGTTTCCGCCGTGCGTGCCGTGTTCGGAGGGGTAACACCCCGTGAACAGCGACGCGTGGGACGGGACCGTCCACGGAGCCGTCGAGAAGGCGCGTTCGAACGTCGTCCCCTCCGCAGCCAGGCGGTGTACCGTCGGGGTCGTCGATCGATCGATCCTGCCGGAACGCGTTCCGTCTCGCTCGCTCGAGCCCCCGGGCAGGTCGACGCTCCGCGCCCGCGCGGTGTCGAGAACGACCAGAACGACGTTCCGAACGGTTTCGTGTGACTCTGAATCACGTCCACTAGATTCGTCCATCGACGCAGTACTCCACTTCACTCGGGGAAGGCCCCCGGCCCGGAGAATGCAGGGAATTGACGGCATTTCCGTTCGAGACCGACTCGGCGGCTCGATCCAGCGCCGTCTCCGATCTCGGTCGACGACGCTAACACGATCGGCGTCCTCGGATCGAGTGAACCGATGCCTACGCGCGCGTTCCGGATCGCCTACGACGGTACCGATTACCGCGGCTTCCAGCGCCAGCCCGACGTCGAGACCGTGGAGGACGCGATCTTCGACGCCCTCCGCTCGCTCGGCGTCCTCGAGTCCGGGGCCGGAAAACCGGCGGGGTACGCCGCGGCCGGTCGAACGGACGCCGGCGTCTCCGCGCTCGCTCAGACGATCGCGCTCGACGGACCGGACTGGCTCGCGCCGCGGGCGCTGAACGGCGAGCTTCCCGCCGACGTCCGCGCGTGGGCGTCCGCCGACGCTCCCGCCGACTTTCACGCGACCCACGACGCGACTCGTCGCGAGTACGCCTACCACCTCCACGCGCCGGCCGTCGCCGACGATCGGTTCGCGGCCGCCTGCGCGGCGCTGTCGGGCGAGCACGACTTCCACAATCTCACGCCCGACGATCGACACACCGTCCGATCGCCGACGATCGAGGCGACCCGCGACGGCGACTACCTCGTCGTCACCGTAACGGCCGGCGGCTTCGCCCGCGAACTGGTTCGACGGCTCGTCTCGCTCGCCCGCGCGGTCGGCACCGGGACGGCCCCTCTCGAGAAGGTCGATCGGGTGCTCGAGTCCGAGCCGCTGCCGGGCCACGAGGGTATCCAGCCCGCGCCGCCGGAGCCGCTCGTGCTGACCGACGTCGTCTACCCCGACCTCGAGTTCACGATCGATCGGGAGGCGACCGAGCGCGCTCGAGCGGTGTTCGAAACCCTGTCGATCGAGCGCCGGACGAAGGCGCGGGTCGCGAGGGCCGTCGTCGACGGGATCGAGTGACCGACGCAGTCGGCGGGGGGTGGATCGGATCGCCGTCGCAGCCGCGGTGAGACGCCCCTCCCGCTCGCGCGTAAAGGGTGCCTTTTTATGGCAACCGTCCGTACCCCGACGCATATGTTCAAGGCCATCGTGAGCGCGGAAACGCTCACCAGCGCGCTCGACTCGGTGAGCGTGCTGGTCGACGAGTGCAAGATCCACCTCGAGGAAGGCGGGCTGGAGATCCGTGCCGTCGATCCCGCCAACGTCGGGATGGTCGATCTCTCGCTCGACGCGGCTGCGTTCGAATCCTACGAAGCCGACGGCGGGCTGATCGGCGTCGACCTCTCCCGACTCGAGGACATCGCCGGCATGGCCGAATCCGGCCAGCTCATCCAGCTCGAACTCGACGAGGAGACCCGAAAGCTGCACATCCAGATCGACGGGCTCGAGTACACGCTCGCGCTGATCGATCCCGACTCGATCCGCCAGGAGCCGGACATTCCGGACCTCGATCTCCCCGCCGAAGTCGTCCTCGAGGGAAAGGACGTCAACCGCTCGGTGACCGCCGCCGACATGGTCTCCGACCACATCGCACTCGGCGTCGAGGAGGGCGAGGAGTACTTCTACGTCGATGCGGAGGGCGACACCGACGACGTCCACCTCGAGTTGACCCACGACGACCTGATCGACCTCCAGGTCGGTCCCGCACACTCGCTGTTCTCGCTCGATTATCTCAAGGACATGAACAAGGCGATCCCCTCGAACACCGAGGTCACCCTCGACCTCGGCGAGGAGTTCCCGGTCAAGATTTACTTCGGTTTCGCGGAGGGTAACGGCCAGGTCACGTACATGCTCGCGCCGCGCATCCAGAGCGACTGAGACGGATTTCCGCGCCGGTTGACCGTCTGATACGGATTGCTGTACCGATTTACCGGCGCACCTGCGACCCGGGCGGCGGGTGCGCCGGTACTGACTTACAGTAAACCGTCTGAATCGTCGCTCGCAGCGTCCGGCTCCGAGTTCGTCCGGATCGCGTTTTCCGACTCGAGTTCCGCCGGTCGACTCCCGCGTTCCACGCAGCGTTTCGGATGCCATCGGATCGAACCCGTCCACTACTCTCTGCGAGCGCGTCCAACGGCTGGTAGTACCGGATTGTGCGGCCGCTTCGATCGGGAAGTACGTTGTTACTTCGTGATCGTCACGACTCGTGACCTGTACCCCCGGATTTATACCGTCCGTTCCCGTCACGGAATTGCATGGCTACGCTCGTCGAGTTCACCGTTTCGGCGGACGAGTTTCCTCTTGGCGAACTGTTCGCGGCGCTTCCGGGCGTTTCGGTCGAACTCGAGCGAATCGTCCCGACCGACGAATCGCTGTTTCCGTACGTCTGGATTCGCGGGGCCGACCGCGCCGACGTGGAGTCGATCCTCGAGACGTCCGGCGCGACGAGCGAGTTCACGCTCGTCGACGACCTGCGCGATCGAGGGCTGTTGTACAGGGCGCAGTGGGACCCCGAACTCGACGGACTCGTCGGCGCGATCGCCGACTCGAACGCGACGTTGCTGTCCGGGACCGGCAAACGAGATCAGTGGACCTTCGGCCTTCGGGTCGACGATCACGCCGAACTCGGCGCGTTCCAACAGCGGTGTCGCGACCACGGCGTTCGCATCTCTGTCGCGCGCTTGCAGCCGCTCGCGTACACCGACGCGGACGAGTCCATCACGCCGGCCCAGTTCGAGGCGCTCGAACTCGCGTTCCAGCGCGGCTACTTCGACGACCCGCGCCGGGCGACGCTTGCCGAACTCGCGTCGGAGCTCCACATCACGCGACAGTCGCTCGCGGGTCGGCTCCGGCGCGGCCACCGGAACCTGCTCGCCGGCGTCTTCGACCACGGCGGGCAAACGCTCGAGAGCGCGCCGTCGTCAATCAACGATTAGCCCGATTCCTCCGTCCCGGAACGGTCGATACTTAATGATGCTACATAGTAAGGATAGGACCTACCGGTACAGGACCAGTAGTGAGGGTATGCCCTCGGTCGACGACTCCGCTGATGCCCCCGATTCCCGGGACAGCTACGTGACGACCTTCGATCCGACGCTCGACGATCAGCCGAGCGACGCGGTCGTCTCGGCTGTCGCCTCGCTCGTCGAACGAGATCCGATCGAACTGACGCCGCTGTACGAGGCGGTCGAACCGGACGCGCTCGATACGCTGGTCGAACACGCCCAGGAAGCCGACGGTGCCGGAACCCACCAGGTGTGGTTCACCTACGAGGGATTCGACGTCGGCGTTCGCAGCGACGGCGAGGTCCGCATCCGCGATGGGACGTCGGTCGCGAACTCGAGCGCCTGATCGACGTCCGTTTCCGTTCGTTTTCGCCACGCGCCTCGCCGCTTTGCTCCTTCAACGCCCGTTTCTCGGCGCGCGCTCGTCCGGTTTCGACCGCCGACGGCCAGGTGCGGCGATCGCCGCCGACTACCGACTCACTCGTGGTCCGCGAGAAACGACCGCACCGCCTCGTTGACGCGGTCTGCCCCCTCGAGAAAGACGCAGTGGGAACCGCCCTCGACGAGTTCGAGCCGCGCGTCCGGAATCGCCTCCGCGAGCAGCCTGGCGTTGCCGGCGGGGACGACGCGGTCGTCCGTGCCGTGGACGACGAGCGCCGGAACCCGGATTCCGCCCAGCTCCCCGGAGGCGTCGAACCCCGACATCGCGGCGAACTGCGCGTCGAGGGCCGCACCGCTTGCATCCTGTTCGAGTCGCCACTCGAGGATCCGATCCATCAGGTGCGGGTTTCGGTTCGTGAACCGCTCGCCGAACGCGGGTCGCATCCGGTAACGGAGCGTCTCTCGCTCGCTCGCTCCGTCGGGCGTTCCGAACAGTTGGGCGGTCGTTTCCTCGGGGACCGAAACCGCGTCCGGCCCGCCGTGGCTCGTCCCGACGAGCGTCAGCGTCTTCGCCCGGGAGTACTCGAGGGCGTGGCGCTGGACGATCATCCCGCCGAGATCCGCGCCGACGAGGTGGGCGCGTCGCACGCCGGCGTCTTCGAGCACGGCCTCGAGGTCGGCCGCGAGGCCGTCGACCGAATACCCCGCCAGTTTCGATACGACGGGCGCGCGGAGCCGTCGAGGGAGTCGGGAAACGAGCGGTGGGAGACCGGCGTCCGATCGACCGGTTCCGCGCGTGTCGGGGGCGATCACGTCGCGCTCGGCCGCGACGGCCTCGCGCTGCCAGCGCCACATCCACCGCCCGAAGCCGAGTCCCTGGACGAAGACGATCGGATCGCCCGCCGGATCGCCGTCGCACTCGTCGTACTCGTAACAGATCGACACGCCGTCCCGCGTCGCCCGTGGCATACTCGAGGCGACGTGTCGGATCCCCTTGAAATCGATCCTCGAGGCGGGTTCGTCCGCGTGGCCGCTCGCCGACCGTCGGCTCCGGCGTAACGAGTTGTTACCGGCCCCAGCGCGTTCGATCGGCTCGCGTCGACCAATTCTCGCCTCGTGGGATCGTCCGGAGACGTCGGACGAGCCCCGCGGAGCAACCAGCGCGTTTATCCCGACGGAGTAACATCGGATTACCGATGCAGCGACTGCACGCCCGGTACCCGTTCCTCGAGGCGGCGCGGGAGACCGTGGCGACGGAGGCGGTCGATCTCGCCACGATCGTCGAGCGCGAGGACGAGGTCGTCGACCGCGCCCGTCAACGGGTTATTACCGCCATCGAGGACGGCGAGACCGGCGAACCGCACAGGGATACCCGCGTCGAGCTGCTCTCCTATCCGGTCGCGCGGGTACTCGTCTCGATGGTCGACGAGCGCGTGCTCGTTCGCCGGTACGCGCGGGCGGAGGCCGAAACCGCGTTCGAGCGGTTCGCGGCCGACCGCGAGCGAACGACCGAACTGAAAAGCGTCGAGTCGACCGGGATCGACCTCGAGGAACTGCTCGCTGAGTTCGACCTGACGGACGCGATCCGATCCGATCCGGACGGCGGATATCTGGTCGACGTCGGCGCGTATCTGCCGCTTGCGGCGGACCTGTGGGGCGACGAGTGGCGGCTGGTCAATCGGCCGCTTCGCCGAGGGAACGTTCCCGTCGGCGAGACCGAACTGCTTGAACTCGTTCGGGAGGCGATTCGCGACCGCATCGAAGACGGCCTCCCCTTCGAGGTCCCCGAATCGATCGCCGGCGCGCTCTCGTCCGACGTCGAGGAGATCCGGGCGGTGCTCGCTGATTTGGACCTGACCCGCGAGATCGACACCGTCGTCCCGGACCTGTTCCCGCCGTGTATGAAGGCGCTGCTCGACGACGTTCAGAAGGGCGAGCACCTCCCTCACCACTCCCGGTTCGCCATCACCGCTTTCCTGGCGAGCATCGGCATGGAAACGGACGAGATCGTCGACCTCTACCGCGTGAACTCCTCGTTCGGCGAGGAGATGACCCGGTACCAAACCGACCACATCCGCGGCGAGACGTCCCCGACGGAGTACTCGCCGCCCTCGTGTGCGACGATGCAGTCGTACGGCGACTGCGTGAACAAAGACGACCTCTGTGAGCGCATTCCGCACCCGATGGCCTACTACGAACAGCGGATCGACGACGCCGACGACGACGAACTCGAGGACTGGCGCGAGAGCACCGCCGGCGAAACGGAGTCGGCGGGCGACTGATCGGGCTGGCGTCCCTGGCGCGACCGCGACTGTTCTGCGGTTCACCGGTACCGGCTTCCGTCGGTTCGTTCGATCCGTGCGATTCGGTGGAACCGACGCGTCTTCTTGCTTGGCCGGTCGGTCACTCCCGCGACGGGTCGTCGGAGAGCTCGTCGGCCCGCTGCTGGACGTCCGCGAGTGCCGCTTCTTGCTCGCTTCGAGCGAGTCCGCCGGATTCGACGTGTCGTCCCTGATACTGTCGGTTCGGGATCGCGTTCCAGACGCTCGAGTCGTCTTCGTTCGTCGAATCGCTCCCTCTCGTCGCGCGTCGCCACAGGACGACGACCCCGAGAAGGACCGCGAGACCGACCAGCGCGGGCAGCGAAACGAGGCCGACGGATCGCGCGAACAGCGACGACCCGATCAGTACGACCGCGAACCCGAGGCCGAGGCGCCGACCGGGGGAGCCGGCGCTCGGATCGCTCGTGGAAGAATTCATACGGTGCCTTCGTCGTGGCGACGAAAAACGATACCGACCGCTCAGGCCGGACTTTGCGCGTCGGCGTCCTCGTCGTCCTCGAGGCCCGCGCCGGGTTCGTTCAGCAGGAACGCGAGCCCGATGCCGACGGCGGTGAGCAGGAAGACGAAGCCGACGATGGCTCCGACGAGAAGCTCCGCGCCGTCCGGCGTCAGGACCCCGTTGTCGCCGCCGTAGGTCGATCCGATGTGGAACATGACTCCGAGCATCAGGAAGATGGCGGAGACGGCGACGACGATTTCGATGAGTTGCTCACGGTCGAGCATGGATTGCGATTTCTCCGGCCGGATCAAAAGCGCTTCGAAGGGCTCGCGCCGCGACGATCGTCGGCTCGCGACGAGTGGACCGCCGCCGCGAGACGGCACCTGTCGATTTGGCGTCGCGGCTACGCGGCGGCCATCTCGCGCTCGAGTTCGCGAAGCTGTTCGATGCGCCGTTCCGTCGGCGGGTGGGTGCTGAACACTCGACCGACGACGCCGGACTTGATCGGGATGATGAAGAAGGCGTTCATCTCCGCCTCCTCGCGCATGTCGTCTTTCGGAACCTGATCCATCCGCCCGGAGATCTTCATCAGCGCCGAGGCGAGCGCGGCGGGGTTGCCGGTGATCGCCGCAGCGCCCCGGTCGGCCGCGTACTCGCGGTACCGCGAGAGCGCCCGGATCAACAGATAGCTGATTATCCAGACGACGAGCGAGACCAGGATGGCGACGACGATTCCGCCGCCGCCGCGTCCCCGGCCGCGACCGCCGCCGAAGAACGCGCCCCAGCGGACCATCATGAACGCGATCGTCGAGAGGAACGAGGCGATGGTCATCACCATCATGTCGCGGTTTTTGACGTGGGCGAGCTCGTGGGCGAGCACGCCGTCGAGTTCGTCCCGGTCGAGCGTGTTCATCAACCCCGTCGTCACCGCGACGGCCGCGTTTCGCTGGTTGCGTCCGGTCGCGAACGCGTTGGGAACCTGCGAATCGATCACCGCCACCTTCGGTTTCGGGAGGTCGGCCTGCTGGGAGAGTCGCTCGATCGAACCGTGTAGCTGCGGGTACTCGTCGGCCGACACCGTCTTCGCCCCCATACTCCGGAGCGTGAGCGTGTCGCTGAAGTAGTACTGCACGAGCGAGAAGCCGCCGAACAGCAGCGCGAAAAAGAACGGTCCGCCACCGGTGTAGAGGGTGATCGCCCCCGCGAAGACGATGTACAGCACGAACAGCAGAAACATCGTCAAGAACATTCGAAACCGGAGCCCCCAGTCCGCCTGCCAGTTCATACTCGAGGCGTACGCACCCCAGTCAAATAAGCGCCCTGACGAGTCGGCGGCGACTCGAGGCGGCGACCGCCGGAACTCTCCGCTGACTGATCGTTTTCCGAGCCGCGCCGCCGAACCCCTTCGTTTCGCATGGAGACCTTGCGACGTGGCGACGTCTGACACGCCCCACTCCCGAACTGTCTGACGAGCGTCTGACACTGGCTCGCGATCCCGGGCCCCGCACCCGAAGCGCAGGGCTGACGGACTTCGTGATCGAAGGTGGGCGGTGAAAATCGACCGACGAGATCCGGGTCGAAATCTCGAACCGAACACGATCGGATTGGCGTCGGTCGAATCGAACCCCCCTGTTTCGCCTGGAGTTGTCAGTTTCTGAAAATCGATCCCGGGGCGATCCTCGCGGTGCGGGCCGTCGCCGGTTCGTCGACGACGCCCGACCGGGGAGAACGGTCGGTTTAACTCCCCCAATCCCCAACCGGGGATACCATGAGTGAGTCGCGTGCGTTCTGTCCCCGGTGTGGGGATCCGGTGCCCGACCGGTCGGAGAGCGACGCAGCCGACCCGCTCCGACCGGGTACGGAGGTCGATCTCTGCGATTCGTGTTACTTCGACGACTTCGAGTTCGTGGACGTGCCGGACCGCATCGACGTCCGCGTCTGCGCCCAGTGTGGGGCCGTCTATCGGGGGAACCGGTGGGTCGACGTCGGCGCGGACGATTACACCGACGTCGCGATCGAGGAAGTCAGCGAGGCGCTCGGTGTCCACGTCGACGTCGAGGACGTCGCCTGGCAGGTCGAACCCGAACAGGTCGACCAGAACACCATCCGGATGCACTGTTCCTTTACGGGTGTGGCTCGCGACACGCCGGTCGAAGAGCGAGTGACGGTCCCGGTCAGGATCGCACGCCAGACCTGTACCCGCTGTGGCCGCATCGCCGGCGACTACTACGCCAGCATCGTCCAGATCCGGGCGGAACGGCGGACGCCCACGACCGAGGAGGTCGAGCGAGCGAAAGAGATCGCGAACGCGACCGTCGCCGAGATGGAGGCGACCGGCGACCGAAACGCGTTCGTCACCGAGATGACCGAGACCGACGACGGCCTCAATATTCGGGTCTCGACCAACAAGATCGGAAAGAAGATCGCCAACAAGATGGTTCAGGAGTTCGGCGGCACGGTCAACGACGCGGAGACGCTCGTCACCGAAGACGAGGACGGTAACGAGGTGTACCGGGTCACGTTCGCCGTTCGGCTCCCGCCGTACAGGCCTGGCGACGTCATCGACCTCGCGGACGACGACGAGGGGCCGGTTCTCGTCCGAAGCGCCCGGGGCAACCTCAAGGGCACCCGAGTGCGCACCGGCGAGCGATACGAGGCGAGCTACGAGGAGGGAAACTCCCCCGAGGCTCGAAAGCTCGGTGAGCGCGAAGACGCCGTCGAGGCGACCGTCGTCGCCGTCGAAGACGACAACGCCGTCCAGGTACTCGATCCCGAGACCTATCGGGCGAAGACGGTCTCCCGCCCGGATTACTTCGACCCCGACGCGGAGACGGTTCCCGTTCTGAAGAGCCGTGCCGGCCTCCACGTTCTCCCCGATCCGGAACCGGACGCCGGTACCGACGTCGCCGCGAGCGAGCCGTACGATCCGTACGCGAACCAGCCTGAGGACGACGAGACCGATGCGTGAGGAATCGGACGGGGACGAGACCACGCTCGAGTCGACTCCGATCGAAGCGGCTCCCGACGCCCCGCTCGCGGTGATCGTCGACAAACCGCGTACGGAGACGACCATCGAGTCGCTTCGCGCCGAGGGCGTCTACGACGACTCGAGGCGGATACGCGAGGACGGTCCAGACCGGGTGGCGTTGCCGGTTACGGAACCGCCGTCGGAGACCGACGTGCTCGAGGTCGTTCGACAGGTCGACCCCGAACCGCGGAGTACGGATCTGGAAGATCTGCTCGCCGAGCGCGGGTGGGACGAGGACGCCCTCGCCGCCGCGCCGGGGTCGTGGGCGGTGATCGGCTCCGTCGTCTTGGTTTCTGTTCCCGACGGCTGTCCCGACGAGATGGAACTGGCCGAGGCGCTGCTCGAACTCCACGGCGAGGCGGACAGCGTCCTCGCGGACGAGGGGATCGCAAACGAGGGAGAGGCGGGGACGTACCGCGAACCCCGGACCCGGCTGCTCGCCGGCGCGTCCGACACCGAGACGATCCACACCGAACACGGTACGCGCTACGCGCTCGACCCCGCGGCGGTGATGTTCTCTCCCGGAAACCAGGCCGAGCGCGCCCGGATGGGCGACCTCGAGACGGCGAACGAACGCGTCTTCGATATGTTCGCCGGCGTCGGCTACTTCACGCTGCCGCTGGCCCGCACCGGCGCGCGGGTGACCGCGGCGGAACTGAACCCGACCGCCTTCCGGTACCTGCTCGAGAACGCGGTGCTGAACGGCGTCGAGGAACGCGTCGACGCCTACATGACCGACTGTCGAGAACTCGCGGGCGAGGTCGACGCCGACAGGGTGGTGATGGGCTACTACGGGAAGGCGACGGCGGCGACCGATTCCGGTACCGAGTCGGACGAACCGCGAACCGACGAAGCCTACGAGTTCCTTCCGGCAGCGCTCGATGCGTTGGTTCCCGGCGGCGTGGTCCACTACCACGAGGCGACGCCGGAACCGCTCCTCTGGGATCGCCCGCTCGAGCGACTCGAACGCGCGGCGGCCGACGCCGACCGGGAACTCGCGGTGCTCGACACCCGACGCGTCAAGAGCCACAGCGCGGGCGTCGCACACGTCGTCGTCGACGCTCGGTTCGAGTGACGACGACCTCCCGACTGCCGGCGGTCGTGACATTCATGCCCTCGCAGTGTGTGCACTCGCGTATGGATCGAAATCAGCTCATCGCGCTCGTCTTCGCGTTGCTCATGGTGACTTCGATGATCGCCTGGGGCGCGCTGGCGGCGTTCTAACCGCTCTTTCCTCTCAGAACCCCTCGTCTCGCTCGTTCGTCGAGCGCCGGTGGAACGTCGGCGATTCGATCGACGATCCGTTTTGCCGCTCAGCCGTCCGTCTCCCACACGTCGGCGAGCGGACTCGAGCGGGACGACCGCCTCGAACGCCCGCGGCTCCGGCCACGAGACCGCTGGCCGGAGCCGGCCGTCGAACCGTCCGCTGAGTCCGTCGACGTCCCGTCGAGCGCCGCTTGCGGATCGAACGCCGGAAGCTCCGGTCGGCCGGTCCGATCGACCTGGGCTTCGAACCAGTCGGGCATGTCCGTCCGTGCCCGCTCGAAGAGGTCGAGCAGGCTCGAGTCCGCGAGGTAGGTCGCGCCGTAGTCGTCGGGCGCGCGGACGACCCGTCCGCAGGCCTGGATGACCGTCCGGAGCGCCGACCGGTAGTACCACGCCCACTGGCCCTCCTCGAGTCGGTGTGCCACCCGCGAGTCGCCGGTGTTGAGGAAGGGCGCTTTACACAGCACCTGGAACCGACAGAGATCGCCCTTCAGGTCGAGCGCTTCTTCCATCTTCACCGAGAGGAAGACGTCCGGATCGTCGCTCGCCTTCCAGGCCTCGAGGTCGGCGTCGCGGTCGTCGCGGTCGTGGGTCCGGATCCGGTCGCCGACGCCGAAATCCCGAAGGAGCGTCGCCAGTCGCTCCTGGATGTCGTAGGAGTGGGCGTGGACGAGCCCCTTCTCGTCGGGGTGGCGTTGCATGATCCGAACGATCGCGCGGGCGATCTTCGGCGTCGTCTCGTCGCGGCGCTCGTAGGTCATCTTCCCCTGCGTGACGTCGTACAGCGGCCGGTTTTCGACGGGGAAGGTGTGGCCGACGTCGACGAGCGCGACGGTTTCGGGTTCCAGCCCGACCTGCCGACAGAACGCCTCCTTGTTCAGGATGGTCGCGGATAGTAACGCGAACCTGTTCCCCCGGCCCCAGACGGTGTGTGCGAGGTACTTCTCGGGGTTCATCGGCTTGATCGTCAACGGGCCGCCCTGGCCGCCGGCTCCGTCCGCGTCGCTTCGATCGTCGCCGCGGGCGCTCGACGGCTCGGACTGATCGACCAGCCACGTCGTCGGACTCTCCGGATCGCGGTAATCCGAGACGAACCACTCGAGTTCGCCGATCAGCTCCTGGAGCCGGTCGCGCTCGCGGACTTCGCCGGGCGTCAGCGACTCCTGTGCGAGCAGTTCGTCCTTGCGGCGGCTGCACGTCCCGGCGAGGTTCTCCGCGTACCGAACGGCCCGCTCGGTCCGATCGATCTCGGGGACGCGAAGCTCGTCCCAGAACGGCACAGTCCGCGGCCCCAGCTGGATCGTCGCGTACATCTCGGCCCACTCCGCGAGACCGTGGGCCTCGTCGACGACGACGACGTCGCGCTTGCGAAAGACCTCGCTGCCGGCCGTCTGCATGAAGTACGCGAGCGTCATCGCGGCGATCTCCCTGTTCGACGCGATCGCGCGGTCCGAAAAGTACGGACAGCGGTGCTGGACGGAGCAGTCGTAGCCGCGCTCGCGAACGCAGGGGGCCTGGTTGACGGGCGTGTTTCGCTCGTCGGGGAGGATGCAGGTGTAGTTCGACTTCCCGCGGATGACGTTGAGATCCGAGAGCAGGTCGTCGGTCGCGACGTCGTCCAGTTGCGACACCTGCGGCGTCGTGTAGTACGCGCCCGACGCCTCGCTCGGTTCGGCCTCCTCGACGGTGCGCGCACAGCCTGCGACGGCTCGAGCCAGCAGGGACTTACCGCTTCCCGTCGGCGCGCGCACGAGCACGACGTCGTTGCCGGCCGCGAAGGCGTCTCGAATGTCGCGGAGGGCTCGCTCCTGGTTCCCGCGGTAGCTCGGCGCGGGAAACTCCTCGAAGATCCGCTCGGGGTTCACCGTTCGAGTCACCGACCGGACGCGTCCTAAAGGCTACGAACCGTCGCTTGCACTGTGAACGCGTCGCCGGTTCCGCGGTCGATCCGGCTCGTCGTCGCTCGACTTTGACGTTCGCTCTAGGGTCAACGCGTCGTCGATCGAGAACGATGGACGGCAAACGGGCTAACGACGGTCGGGGTATAGGTGCCGGCTACCCGCGGGTAATCGACTGATTACAAATACGAACTCCGCCGTCGACTCGACGTGCGGAAGGGTCGCTCAGCGGTAGAGCACCGCGGTGCCGTCAGGCCCGCGGCGGCGTTCAGCCTCGTGGCGTTCAAATCCCACCCCTTCCGCTCGCGGTCGGTACGGATTGCTGTACGTCGTCCCCGTGCAACCGCAGACGGTTCGCGGTTGCGCCGGTCAACCGTTGTCGCAATTCGAAACGACCGTTTGCGGCCTCCGTCGACGCAGTCGGTCCCCGTCGTGTCCGGGGTGATCGTGGTTCGCCGTCTCGCTCCTGTGGGCGCCTCCCGTTTTTCGCTCCGTCGACGATCGCCGCGGCTCTCGGCCGACGTGCGGAATCAGCGCGCGCCGAGCGTCGAGGTCTCCTCGTCGACCCGCTCGAGTCGCTCGACGTCGTCGTCGGTCGGCTCGTCGGGCAGCGCGGCGAGACACGGATAACACAGCATGTGCGACGTTCCGTCCTCGAACTCGAGGGTCATCGCGGTTCCGTCGCTGCCGTCGTCCTGTCCGAACGTCCAGACGTTTTCCATGCCGCCGGCGACCGACACCGGCCGACCGCAGCCGTCACAGGAGTCCCGTGCCATACGCGGCTCTCGGTTCCGGACCGTGAAAGTCGTTCCCCCGTCGGCTCTCCTCGGTCAGTCGCACTCGACCGTCGCAGGCGGTTTCGAACGATCGTCCGATCGTGCGTCGAGCGCCGGCTGTCCGTATTTAGGTCGTGGCGTTCTACGTCGGCGCATGGAGGTGAACTGTGCGGGCTGTGCCGGCTGCTGTCTCGACTGGCGGCCGCTGCTCGAGACGGACGCGGACGAGCACAGCCGATCGCGGGGTCGTATTCGCGACGAGGGAGACGCGGTCGCCAGAGATCCCGTCGACGACGATCCCAGCTTCGTTCCGCTCACCCGCGACGAGGTTCGAGGATTCCTCGAGCGCGGGATGGGGGCCGCGCTGACGCCCCGGTTCTGGCGTGCTCGAAGCGAGCGGGAGGCCGTCGAGGTCGACGGACGGCCGATCGCCGCGATCGCGGACCGACCCGCCTTCTTCGTCGGCCTGCGGAAACCGCCCAAGCCCGTCGCCCCGTTCGGTCGGGAGCGACCGACGTGGCTGCCGGCTTGCGTCTTCCTCGATCCGGCGACGCTCCAGTGTCGAATCCACGATGGCGATCTCTTTCCGGACGAGTGCGGCGCGTATCCGACCTACAACCTCGCGCTCGACCGCGAGACCGAGTGCGAACGCGTCGAATCGATTTTCGGCGGCGAGCGATTGCTCGAGGAGGATCTCGACGACGCGGACGAGGACGTCCTCGACGGGCTGCTACTCGGGACGGCGGCGATCGGGGAGAAGCTGTTCTGTCACCCCGATCCCGACGACCTCGAGGGGACGATCGAGCGCCTCGCGGCGGACGAACTCACGGTCGAGGACCGCGCCGAGACGATCGCCGTCGCGGCCGCCTCGAGTCCGGGAACGCTCGCGATCTCGGACCACCACTACGAGCGCGCGGTCGCGAGCGCGGTCGAATCCAGCGCCGCCGCTCCGAGCTCGCTCGATTCGGACGACGCCGGCGACGGTTCGACGCAATCCGACACCGGCGAGCGATCCGCTCCGCAGGCGGACGGCTCGTGGGTCGCCGGCGCGATCGACGCGTGGCACCGACGACACGCGAACGCGGGCGGCGAGACGCCGCCCCCGACGATCGCGGCGACGATCGAAGAACGTCGCGGCGCTCCGGAGACGCCGGGCTGGGACGATCTCGAGGCGGAGTGATACGGACTGTTGTCCGTCGGTACCGGTGAAACCACGAGACGGTCGCGGTCCCACCGGTAAATCGGTGCGACAGTCCGCCCGAGGCGGTCCGCCGAACGAAGCGGCCGCTCGCGCCGGCCGACGTCGAACCCAACGCCCTTGGAGGCGCTCGAGACGACCGGCTACTCGTGGCGAGAACTCGCAAAAGCCGATGGAGCGAGCACTAGTTCGACTTGATCTCTTCGAACTTGTTCAGGAGCGCTTCCGCAGAGTCGCCGGAATCGTACTCGACCTGTCCGTGGTAGATCGTCCGCTCGTCGTCGAAATCCGCATCGACTCTCGAGGCCTGCTGTTCGCGGCGCTCGTGTTCGTCTTCGTCATAGGCACCCATTGACATGGTAGCTATACACACTGTAGGCTGGTGACGCATATCAATGTAACGGTTCATCATACCGTTCGCCTCGTAAGACGTATGCCGGCCTGGACCGTACTCCAGGTGTGGCACGGCCGCTTCGCTTTCGTTATTCGCCCGCGACCTGGAGTGAGCAACGAGTTCGACGGAAGATTCTTCAACCGCTTCGATCGAACATCGGCGCCACCGCGGTGGCGCCGATGTTCGACATCGGCGCCGACTGGGAGACCCATCGCTTCGAGATGCAAAACGGCGACGTCGCGCTCTTCGCTCGTAGCGACGACGACGCCTACTGGATGGGCAACACCGAAACGCCCTCGTCGCTGTGGAAGACCGACAAGTTCGGCTGGAGGGAAGTTCCCTACCACGTCTCTCGGTGGGCCCAGCGGGAGCTACTCGCGACGCTCCACGAGGAGGATCCGTGGCTGGCCGACTACCCGCACCTCTCGTGGTTTTTCCTGCCGGTGTTCATGTCCAAGGACGGACGCGAATCGACGCGCGCGTTCTTTCGCGAACACGCCGCCGGCTTTCCCGACGCCGGCCGTCGGGAGACGACGCGCTTTCTCGAGCGGTTCCTCGAGACCGGTGCCCTCGACGAGTACCGTCACGTCATGTCGGGGAAACTCGGCACCAGCGATCACGTCGACCGCGTTCGCATGAGCGCGGCGATCGGCGAGTTCGTCGCCGCGAAGATCCTGACCGACGCCGGCTACGACGTCGTTCCGGAGATCGAGGTGACGACCGGTCACTCGCTGGACTATCGTGCGACGGACGACGAGACGAACGTTCTCGTCGAAGTGACCCGTCCGCAGCCGCCGAAGAATCGCTCCGCCGCCGGCCCGGTCGCCGCGGTCCGGGACACCGCCGAAACGAAGGTCAACGGTCAGCTGGCAGCCCACGGCGGCGGCGCGGTGCTGTTCGTCGATTGCTCGAGCTTCCGCGACGACGTCTGGAACGCCGTCCGGAGCGAGCGACCGGACGTCCGACACCGACCGGCCGTCGTCTACCGCGCCCGGCCGAACGGCCACGTCGAGGGTTACCGGAAGGGATCGGTTCCGCTCGAGTTCGACGGAACGATCGAGTTTCTCGACTAGCGGTCGGTTCTGAACGGCCCTCTCGCTCGCTTCGAGAGCGATCTCTCGAGGTTTCGAGCGGCGTGCTCGGGTGCGTTTCATCGATACGTCGATCGATCGGTCGAAGAACGTCGATCGAGAGAACGGCGAACGGTTCTAGAACGAGACGGCGTCGGGCGAGTACGGGCTTCCGACCGGCGTCGGATCGCGGTCGCTGTATCCGACGCGGCCGATCGCCTTCCGACTCACCGCGGTGTAGACGGCGAACCGGGCGTCTTCCGGCGTTTCGAAGGTTTCGGACTCGAGGCGGGCGAGTACATCTTCGACCGACTCGGTTCCGTTGGGGAGTTCGAGGACGCGGTCGCCGTACGCCTCGATCAGTTCGTCGGTCGTCGCGGGGTAGTCGTGGTCGTCGATGACCTCGCCGGTGCCGTTGAGCAGCATCACACCACCATATGTGTGAACGATAATTATAAACATTGTCCATAATGGATTACTAGGTCTACCAAAGCCATTATATCGCACCCGCGTCCTAATATGCGGACTGCCAACACGGCGGACGAGAAACGATTTTAGGGGCTCGACCGCTCCAGTCGGCTATGCCGTACGCGGATCTTCACGTCCACACGACGCGTTCGGACGGCGACCTCGAACTCGAGGCGGTCCCGACGGCCGCCCGGCGGGCCGGGGTGGACGTCGTCGCCCTGACGGACCACGATCGACTTCAGCCGTTCGACGAACCGGCCGTCGAACGCGACGGCGTGACGATCCTCCAGGGGATCGAACTCCGCGTCGAAACTGCCGAGGGCCACCGGCTCGACCTGCTCGGGTACGGCCTCGAGCCGACCGACGAGCTGGTGGCGACGATCACCCGCCTCCAGACCGACCGTATCGAACGCGGGCGCGCGATTGTCGACTGCGTCGAGGACCGCTTCGGCGTCACCCTCGACGTCGCGGTGGACGAGGGATTCGGCCGGCCTCACGTCGCCCGCGCGATCGACGCGCATCCGGAACTCGAGTACGATTACCAGGGCGCGTTCGATCACGTCATCGGCTCCGACTGTCCGTGTTACGTGGCGCGAACGATTCCGTCGTTCGAACGCGGACGCGCCGCGCTCGCGGAGTCGGCCCGGCTGATCTCGCTCGCACACCCGTTGCGGTACCCCGATCCGGACGCCGCACTCGCGTACGCGGCCGAACTGGACGCCGTCGAACTGCGGTATCCGTACGGGCGCGACGTCGACCGACGGCCGGTCGAACGCGCGATCGAGCGCCACGATCTGCTCGCCACCGGCGGCACGGACGCACACGACGATCGACTCGGCGTCGCCGGCCTCACGCGATCCGAGTACGACCGACTGAATTTATCGGTTTGATATCATAAATCTTGGCCGAGAGCGGAGGGTTCAATGTGGAGGGGTACCTACACGCGTCTATGAACTGCCACTACTGCGACCGGGAGGCTGCTTTCGCTGCGGAATCCGACGGTCTCAAAGTGGGTCTCTGCGAGGAGCACTTCCGGGAGCGGTTGCAGGAACTCGCCGAAACCGACGGGCTCGAGAAACTCAAAGAGCAGGTCGACGTCGATAGAGCCGAGTGAGAATCGCGGCCGCTTTTTCCCGTCGTTTCGATCGTTCTCCGTAATCGACGACCGTCTCGAGCGTCGTCTCCGAACGGTTACGCCGTCCGCCCGGCGTCGACGTCGATCGCGTCGACGGGACAGACGTCCACACACAGCATGCAGTCGATACACTGCGCTTCCTTCGCGGGATCGGCCTTCTCCTCGCTCTCGGGGTGGCCCGGCGTGTCCACCCACTCGAAGACGTCGACCGGACAGTCCTCGAGACAGGCGCCGTCCGCGATACAGAGGTCGAAGTCGACGGCGACGTGCGTGCCGTGGATGCCGAGCTCTTCGGGCTCGTCGACGGGGCCCCACACGGCGTGTCCGTTGTGCTCGTCGACTTTCTCTCGGTTCTCGTGAAACTGCGGGTCTATGGCCATTGCTAACAGACCAATCTGCAGGAGTCCACTTAAAAGTACGGACTCGATTCGCCGTGCGGTCGTCGAGCGCGCCGTCGCCGGAGGGGACGAACGACGCACCGCTGGAAAGTCGATCGCCGGCCCGTTCACGTCATCTTACGCCCGTTCGAGTTCGACCCGACGGTCGTCGAGCAGCTCCCGCACCCAGGCTGCGAAGCCGTGGTCCCGGCCGTAAGTCCAGATGGCCGTCTCCTGGACGACGTCGGGGAGGTTGCTCGTTTTCGTGCCCGTCGCCACGACGGACTCCCGATCGACGAGCAGGAGCCTCGCCGGCCGCGCCGAGTGGACGACGTCGGTCGTCTCGAGATCGGAGGCGGCGACGACGGTAGCGTCCGGGACCGCGTCCGCGAACCGCTCGCGAACGCCGTCCGTCGGAACCTCCACGAACACGTCTGTGCCCCGTTCGGTGACGTCGCGGAGGCGTCGCAGGAAGTCCTCGTCGATCACCTCGTCCGTGGCGACGACGAGGTGGACCGACTCCTCGGCCTGCTCGAGAAAGGTGGCGACCCGGTCGGCGACGTGTTCGGGCCGGGAGATCGCCCACATCCCCTCGTTCTCGCTGGACTGCGGGCGTTCGACCTGTTCGAGCGCGCTTTCTGCGGCGTGGATTCTCGAGTCGTAGTCGTCGCGGATACGTTCGCACGCCTTCTCGACCGAGACGGCCTGGTACTCGCGGGGATCGGACTGCTGGACGTTGACCAGTCCCTTTCGGTCGAGACGTTCGATGGTGTCGTAGACGCGCGAGCGGGGAACGTCCGCGACCTCGCTGACATCTCTGGCCGTCCCCCTCGAGATTCGGGTCAAGGCGACGAAACAGCGCGCCTCGTACTCGGTCAGTCCGAGCTCCGAGAGCGCCCTGACGGCTTCTTCGGTCTTCGACACGCCCGAACGTTCGGGCTCGAGCGGCTAAAGCGGTGACCTTTCACTCGACGCGCCGGCCGTCACTCGAGTTCGTGAAACTCGGTCCCGCCGCAGGGACAGCCGTTCGTGCTCCCGATCGGGTGGAGGACGGCCGATCCCGATAGCCGGACTGCCATCGCCCGCCCGCAGTCGGCACACCGCGCCGCACCCCTGGTTCGGTCTTTCGCCGTCATCGAGCCGTGGTACCACCTTTTCACTAATAACGCGTTCGTGAGTCTCTCGGGGACACCCGCTCCGTCACTTCGGACGTGACAACGGCCCTCGTCCGATCCGCGGTCCCGTTTCGGTCGTCGCTGTACGGCTGTCGGCGCTCAGTACTCGAGCCCCAGCAGCCGGTTGGCGACGAGGGCGAAGCAGACGAGCGCGAGCAGTCCCGCCAGGACGACGAAAGCGACGTCCCAGCCGAACAGATCGGCGAGCAATCCGGTAACGACCGAGCCGAGCGCGCCGACGAACCCGTACACGGAGCGAACGAGCCCGAACCCGGCCCCGCGTTCGGCGTCGTCGAGGACGTCCATGAACCGCGGCAACAGCGCGGCACCCCAGCCGAGGCCCGTCCCGACGAGCGCGACGGCGGCGATCGTGGCGACGAACCCGGGGACCGCGACGAGCAACGCGAAGCCGACCGCGGCGAGGGCCATACACCCAGCGGTCGAGGCGTACCGCCCGTACCGATCCGAGGCCGCGCCGACGCCGATCTGCGTGATCGCCTGGACGACGAAGTAGGCGGCGAAGATCACCCCCGCGAGTTCGGTCGACTGGTTTCGATGCTCGACGAGAAAGGTCGGGAGAAACGAGGCGGTCGCCTGCCAGGCGAACGCGCCGGCGACGCTGACGCCGATCGGAAAGGCGATCTCCGGCCGCGAGAGCAGTTCGACGATCGCCTCCAGTTCGAGTCGGTTGCGCATGGGCTGGTTGGGTCGACGAGGCTCGACCGGCCGGACGCGCCAGGCGAACGCGAGGAAGACGGGAACTGCGATCGCGCCGGCGACGGCGACGGCCGGCCGCCAGCCGTACCGCACGCCGATCCAGGCCGCGATCGGCGGGGCCACGAGGCCGGCGGCTGGCGCGCCGGTGTTGTGGACGCCGATGGCGGTCCCGAGTTCGTCGTAGGTGCGGGTCAACAGCATCGTCGCGACGCTGTAGTGTAACCCGGCGACGGCTCCGAGTGCGATCGTGCCGATCACGAACAGCGCGAACGCCGGCACGAGCGCGAGGAACACGCTCGCGATCGCGGTTCCGCCGACGGCGACGAGGACGATCTCGCGCTCGCCGTACCGATCCGCGAGGATGCCGCTCGGAAACTGCGAGCCGAAGTACGCCATCCACATGCCGGTCAGCGCGATCCCGATAACGGAGTTCGAGACGTCGAACTCGGCGGTGATCATGGGCACGACCGGACTGATCACGAGTCGCCCGACCATCGTCGCGAAGAACGCGAACGTACACAACACGAGCACCGTCTCGCGGTAGCGCCAGCGCACGATCGATACCTGTCTTCTCTCGAACCGATCGCAATGAGGGTACTGATCCCGGCAGTCGACGCCTCGAGCCGGCGGTGATCCGTCCGATCGCGTTCGATCGCGTCAGCTTCGGAACGCTCCCGTTTTGCGGACGTTCTTACCCGTTCGCGACGATATCCCGCCATGGCGCACGTTACAATCGTCACCGCGGGCGGCACCATCGCGAGCACGGGGCCCGACTCGGGCGAGGTGGGAAAGACGCCCACCGTCTCGGGCGAGGACCTCGTCGAGGCCGTCCCCGAACTCGCGAACCATGCGACCGTCGACGTCGAGTCCGTTCGTCGACGCTCGGGCTTTCAGATGGATGAGGCGAGCGCGACGGCGATCGTGGACGCGATCGAGCGGGCCGACTCGTCCGACGTCGACGGGGTGGTCGTCACCCACGGGACGGACACGATGGCCGAATCGGCCTACTACGCCGACGTCGTTCTCGAGAGCGATCTTCCGGTCGTCTTCACGGGCGCCCAGCGGCCGTTCGACCGGCTCGGCGCTGACGGCCCGTCGAACCTCGAACTGGCGGTTCGAACCGCCGCGGCCGATCGGTTCAGCGACGCCGGCGGCGCGTACCTCGCGTTCAACGACGCCGTCCACGCCGCCCGTTGGGTCGTCAAGGGCCACGCGAGCAAACTCGAGACGTTCAGTTCGCCCGGCGCGGGACCGATCGCCGAGAGTACGCCGGCGGGAATCCGGTTTCTGCGCGAACCGGGCCGCTACTCGAGTCCGATTCCCGGCGCGCGTCTCGATCCGAACGTCCGCGTCGAGATCGTTACGAACGCGCTCGGCGTCGACGGCGGCCGGGTCGACCGCGCGCTGGCAGCCGACGCTGTCGAGGGCTTCGTCCTCGCCGGCACCGGCCTCGGGAACGCGACCGGCGCGCTGGGGGAAGCCCTCGAGTCGGCGCTCGAGGCCGGCGTCCCCGTGGTGCTCACTACTCGATGCTTCGAGGGATCGGTGGCCGGTCTCTACGGCGGCCCCGGCGGCGGAAAGACGCTGCGCGCCGCAGGTGCGATCGACGGCGGCGACCTCCCGCCCTGGAAGGCCCGCATTCGGACCGCGCTCGCGCTCGTCGACGGAGAATCCGGATCGGCGCTCGAGCGCGTCGAAGCCGCATTCGACCGCGTACCCTCGTACGACCGCTCCCGTTGATCGTCCGCCGAACCCGACGACCAACCCACTCCAGCCGACGCGACGGTGGGGCGACCGGAACATACACGATCCGAACCCTCGTTGCGGTCGGTATGACGCGAACCGTTGACGACCTCCGAAACGAGATCCGACTGGCCGTCGGCCGATACGAACGCATCGAGTCGACCGCCTTCACGAAGGAATCGCTCGCCGCGATCTGCGACGCCGTCGACTACGATATCGGCGACGACCTCCCACCGAAACCCCAGATGCGCGCCGGAATCCTGTGGAATATCGGCGTTCTTCCCGAGGACGATCCGAGCCGGGCCGACCGTCCGTTTCGAAAGGCCGACCTCGAGGCGATCGAGTCGGCGCTTCGAACCGGGTCGGAATCGCCTCGAGACGGCTCGACTTGACTTCCCCCACCCGGGAACGGATCACTCGAGGCGAAGCGACGCCGACGCGTTCGACCGATACTGTCGGATTAGATTGAGTGAATGGAATGTGATAACTTCGTGACGATCCGGGTGGTGTGGCTCCCGGAGTGACCTCGCGAGCGAGACGACCGATGCTCCGCGTTTCGATGTACCGAACCCGGTGACTGAACGTACTGTTCGCCCGTTCAGTGAGTGTTTACCGAGAGGGAACCCCCTTCGACCGAGCCGTAAAATCGTCGTTACGTTCGATCGGAGTGACCTATCACGGTCGGTGACTGTTCGAAATATGTCACCTACACGTAGGTGTGGAAAACCATTATGATTGCGATCGGTCATACGGCCAACTATGGGCGAGAACACCACGCAAATCGGCCGACGCGGAGTGCTCCGAGGCATGGGCGCAGGTACCGTCGCACTGGCTGGACTCGGCAGCGTCAGTAGCGCGAGCGCGCAGGAGGAAGTGACGATAACGGCCGTCTGGACCGACGACGAACAGGAAGATTTCCTCGCCGTGGTCGACTACGTCGAGGGCGAAACCGGACTCGACGTCTCGTACGCCCCGCGCGACACCGAGACGCTCCTGACGGAGACGTTGATGGATTACGAGGCCGGGATCGCGACCGCCGACGTGGTCGTTTTGCCCACGGAGGGGCGCGTTCGACGGGACGGTGCGGCGGGTCACCTCGAGGCGCTCGGCGATCTGTGGGACGACGACGAGTACTCGACCGACCACGAGGTCGTGGCGGTCGACGGCGAGGTGTACGCCGCCCCGTTCGGGATGGACCTGAAACCGGGGTTCTGGTACCGGCCGTCCTTTTTCGACGAGCACGACCTCGAGGAGCCCGACGACTACGACGCGTTTCTCGACCTGCTCGACGAGATCGACGGAATCGAGGACGTCGACGCCCCGCTGGCGTCCGGAAACGGAGACGGCTGGCCGCTGAGCGACGTGACCGAGGCGTTCATCCTCCGACAGGACGATGGCCACGAACTCCAGGCCGACCTCATCGAGGGCGACGCGGAGTTCACCGACGACCGCGTCGTCGCCGCATTCGAGGAGCTACAGGAACTCCTCCAGGCGGGCTACTTCAGCGAGGTCCGGGACTTCGGAGTCCAGTACGAGTTCTTCTGGGAGAACCAGACGCCGCTTTACTTCATGGGCTCGTGGACGCCGGCGTTCGGCGCGATCGAGGATCCGGAGGACCTCGATTACTTCATGCTCCCCGGGACGGAGGCGATGGTGACGAGCATCAACTGGTTCACCGTCCCCGCGTACGTCGACGACGTCGAGGCCTCTCGACAGGCCGTCGAGGCGATCATCTCCCCCGACGGACAGGAGGTCTGGACCGAACGCGGCGGCTTCGTCCCCTCGAGTCTCGAGGTGTCCGACGAGGCGTTCGACCTCGAGATCATGCGCGAACTCTCCGAACACGCCGACGAGGTCGAACTGGTGCCCGACCTGGACGACGCGGTCGGCGATCCGTTCCAGGCGGAGTTCTGGTCGCAGCTGCTCGGCCTCTGGGCGGAGCCGGACCAGGACGTCCAGCCGATCGTCGAGACCCTCGACGGCAGCCTGCAGGAGACCGTCGAGGAGTAACGTGGCGGGAGTCGGCGACGACGGCGGCGACGACAGCCCCCTCGACTCCCTGGTCGTCGTCGGCCAGGAGATCCGACGGAGCAGCGCCAACGCCGTCGCCGTCGACGTTCTGTACCTGTTCACGACCGCGTTTTTCGCCACGCTCGCGGTCCGGGGCGTCTGGCCGGCGCTCATCGCAGCACTTCCCCTCGCGGTGTTGCTCTCGTTCGCCTGGATGTCCTCGCGGCTGTTCTTTCTCACGAACCTCCTCGTGGTCCTCGCAACCGTGGGTGCGACGCGGGCCGGGTACGTGCCGCTGTGATCGGTCGGCGAGCACCGAAGAAAATCGGGCGACGTGCCGTCAGTCCGCGACGGCGGCGACCATCCCGCGCTTGTAGTACCGCTCGAGCAGCACGAACAGGATCACCGGCACCGCCATCGTCATGATCGACCCGGCGGCGATGACGCCCCACTCGACCTGCACGCGCCCGCGCATCAGCGGGAGCACCTGCGGCGCGAGGTAGAGTTCGGGCGAGCGCATGAACACGAGCGGGAAGAAAAACGCGTTCCAGACCCAGGTGAACTGGATGACGGCCACGGAAACGAGCGCGGGCGTCGACAGCGGGAGGATGATCGTCCGGAAGATCTGGTAGCGCGAAGCGCCGTCGATGCGGGCGGCCTCCTCGAGTTCTTCGGGAATGCCAAGCAGGTAGTTTCGCAGGAACAGGACCACCCAGCCGAGTCCCCAGCCGATGTGGATCAGTATCAGCCCCATGTAGGTGTCGAACAACCCGATCTCGTGGAGGGCGTTGTAGTTCCCCATCGCGACGAGTTCCGGCGGCGCGGCCATGATCAACAGGATCAGGAAAAACAGCGCCGTCTTCAGCGGAAACTCGAACCGGGCGAACGGGTACGCCGCCATCACGCCCAGCAGCATCACGACCAGCACGGCCGGAATCGTGACGATGAACGTGTTGAGCAGCGCCCGACCGAGCGGGGCGGTGCTGTAGTTCCAGGCCCGGTAGTAGTTCTCGAACGTGATGGTCATCCCTTCGAGGTGCCACCAGCCGCCGATGATCTCGGACAGCGGCCGGAGCGACGCCATGAACAGCCCGAGAAACGGGACGATCCAGAGGACGGCGACGGTGATCGCGACGGCGTACTTCAGCGCGCGCCGTTTCGACGGGATGTTCTCGGCGATTCGCGCCCGCCAGGAACGGTTGACGGTCGGTGCTCGCTCGGGGACGTCCTCGACTGACAGGTACCCGCCGTCGGGACGGGCACCGGCGCTCGAGTCGCGAGCGGTCGCGGATTCGTGGGTCTCGTCTTCGGTCATGATCGATCAGTTCATGCGAGCGATGTACAGCGCGAGCGGGGCGACGATGAACAGCTGGATCAGCGCGACGACCATCGCCATGCCGTAATCGATCTCCGGCCGGAAGGCCGCCCGGTACACCTCGATGCCGAGCACAGAGTAGGCGTGGTTGGGTCCGCCGGCGGCGCCTCCCGCCGCGTAGACGATGTCGAACATTCGCATCACCCAGATGATCCCCATGATGACGACGACGGCGGTCACCGGTTTGACAAGGGGCCAGATGATGTCCCAGAACCGTTGCCAGGCGTTCGCGCCGTCGACTTTGGCCGACTCGATCAGCGACGGATCGATCGCCGACAGCGCCGAACTGTACAGCAGCATGCTGAACCCGGTGTGGACCCAGATGCCGCCCGCGATGAGCGCGTAAATTGCCACCTGGGGCGACTGCGTCCAGTTTCGAACCCACTGGTCCTGGCCGAGCACGCGGAGCAACTCGTTGAAGATCCCGGCCTGGGGATCGTAGACGAACAACAGGACCAGCCCGATGACGATTGGTGGCACGGTAAAGCCCGCGAACACCATCGAGCGGAGGATGCGACGACCTCTCAGGTCCGCAAACAGCAGCGCCAGTCCGAGACCGAGAAACGTGCTCGCGGGAACGTGGACGACGACCCAGAGGAGGTTGTGGGTGAGCGCGCCCATCGGATACCGCAGCTCCCGCATGTTCGACCAGTGGATGATGAGCGGATCGGTGAGCGAGCGAATCCAGTTGTCCAGGCCGACGAACTCCTCCATCGTGAACGTCTCCCACGCGAAGAAGCTCCCGATCACCGAGTAGACGATCGGTCCGACCGAGAAGATTCCGAACAGGGTCAACCCCGGAACCAGAAACACCGCGATGGCGATCGCTTTGTTCCGGTCCACGCTCGATACGACCCCCTCGTCCCGATCGACCGTGAGCGATTCGATGTGATCTTGGAGGCTCATGGTTTCGGGATCGGATCAGGCGACCAGCTCGCCGTCGTCGTCGTACAGGTACGCCTTACCGTCGTCGAACGTCAGGTAAACCGTATCGCCCCGTTCGACGGTCTCCTCGTTCGCCTTCGCGTTCACGACCTGGTCGTTGACGACGACGTTGACGAGGACGTACTCGCCCATCGGTTCGACGGTGTCGACCGTTCCTTCGATCACGCTCTCCGACGACGGTCGCGTCGTGGTGACGGTCAGATCCTCCGGCCGAACGCCCAGCGAGATCTCGCCGCGGGCGTCCGCAGCCAGCACGCCGGCCGAACCCGCCTCGTCCCCGCCTCCCGCCTCCACGACCGCCTCGTCGCCGCTTGCCACGCCGTCGAGCGCGATCGTCCCTGCTTCCCCGATGTCGATCGAGCCGTTTCGACGGGTTCCCCGAAAGAGGTTCATCGGCGGCGATCCGATGAATCGGGCGACCCACGTCGTGCGCGGCCGATCGTACAGCTCCTGGGGCGGTGCGATCTGCTGGATCGTTCCCTGGTGCATCACCACGACCGTATCGGCCATGCTCATCGCTTCCTCCTGGTTGTGGGTCACGTACACCGTTGTGATCTCGAGTTCGTTCTGGAGGCGTTTCAGCTCCGTGCGCATCTCCTGGCGCAGTTTCGCGTCGAGGTTCGACAGCGGCTCGTCGAGCAGGAACACCGACGGCTCCCTGATGATCGCGCGTGCGAGCGCGACCCGCTGGCGCTGTCCGCCGCTCAACGACCCCGGCTTCTTGTGGGTCTGCGCTTCGATGTGGAGCAACTCCGTCACCTCCTCGACCCGTCTGTCCCGTTCGTCGGGCGGGATCCCGCGAACTTTCAGCGGATAGCCGATGTTCTGTGCGACCGTCATGTGCGGGTACAGCGCGTAGTTCTGGAACACCATCGCCACGTTCCGGTCGCTGGGAGAGCGGCCGTCGACGCGTTCGTCGCCGAAGTAGATCGTCCCCTCCGACGGCTGCTCGAGCCCCGCGATGAGCCGCAGTGCGGTCGTCTTTCCACAGCCCGAGGGTCCGAGGATGACGAGAAACTCGCCATCGTCGACCTCGAGGTTGAGCCGGTAGTTCGCGACGGTCTCGCCCCCGTCGAAATATTTGCTCACGTTCTCCATGGAAATCGACGTCATTCCGTGTGGTATGACGTCGCATTCACCCATCAAACCCGGCTACACCGTCAGTTCAGTTGATAACTCACCGCGAGTGGTACGCGACGATCACTCCTCGAGCGTTCCGGTGACGTCGAACAGGTCGCCCTCGTACTCGATCGTCTCCGTCTCGCCCGCTTCGTAGTCGAACCGCCAGAGTGCGGTTCCGCGATCCGTCTTCACGCGGACCGTCTCGAGACCGTCCTCGAACAGCGGGAGCGAATTGCGCAGGATCCGGAACGGGCGACGGGGTAGCTGCTCGGGAAGAATTCGATCGTCGACGTCCACGCCGTCGTTCGAACCCGTTCGGGTGACCGTGACCGTCGCCGGTCTCCGCGCGTCTTCGTAGTCGGCCAGTTCGACGACGACCGGTTCGCCCTCGTCGTCGACCGTCGCGTCAGCTTCGAGGGGGATCGACTCGAGCGGCGGTGCCTCGAGGTCGAACAGCGCCGCGTACGTCTCTCCGTCGAGGCTGTAGCCGACGGTGTAGGCGTACCGGCCGCCGCCGAGGTGACCGACGGTTCGCGTTCCTCGCCGCTGGACCGGAGCGCCGTCGTAGACGAAGAGTTCTGATTCGTCGACGTCGCCGGGCTGGACGCTCGCCGCCGGCAACGGCCACCCCCAGGGGTCGACCGGGAACCACCGATCGTCCTCGAGTTTGAACAGCCGCCAGTAGTGCGGGTTGCCGGACAGCGATTTGTGCCCACGATTGACGAGGCCGAACGAAATCTTCGCCGGGGCCGCGACCGATTCCCGGTCCGGCTCGAGGAAAACGGGCGTCTCCGGCGTCGCGTCGTGGTACCAGCGGACGTCGTCTTCGCCGGGAAGCGACGGCAACTCGGCGTCCTCGAACGGCGAGTCGGCGTCGGGTCCGGGTTCGTCGGTCGGCCAGACTGCGATCTCGAATCCGTTGCCGCGCCGAGTGAACTCGTACCGGCCGGCCTCGATCGGCTCGTCGCCGTGTCGGTGGTCCCCGAGCAGGTAGTGTTCGCCGGTCACGCGCTCTTCGGCCCCCAGTCTCACCAGGTCGGGGTACCAGTCGTCGCGGACGGTCTCGAGTCGCCACCGGCCGTCCGCGTCGCGCTCGTAGCCCGGAACCGTCTCGGCGAGCGGGTGGTCTTGCGTCGGCGCGAGATAGACGGTGACGTTCCGATCGTCGCTCGAGCGGCCGGACGGCGGATCGTCGAGGACGAGCAACCGCCGGGGCTCGAACGTCTGTTCGTACGACCGGTGGTTTTCGACGGTCGAGACGAGCGTCGCCGGCGAGTCCGCTGTCGCGGGCTCGCCGAAGCCGAGGTGCATCGACAGGCCGTCGTCTGTCCTGACCCGGCCGCCGACGACGGCCGCGGTGAGCGGTGCCGTCTCGAAGTCGACGACCGTCGGCTCCTCGAAAAGCGGCGCGAGCTCCGCGGGGTCCGGTTCGCCCGCGTCGTCCGTTTCGTCGGAACCGGTCGCGTCGTCGACGTCGAACGGTGGACGATCGCGCCCGGCGGATTCGAAGGGCGAGGCGCAGCCGGCGAGGAGGGCACTCCCGGCGACGATTCCGGCGAGGAAGCGGCGGCGTTGCATATACGCGTACGCTAATTATTTCGGCATAAATCTTCGGCTAGCGAAAGCGAGCGTTTCACCGGTGGGAGCGCGGAACGCACCGCTTTTGGCGATCCCGCGACACCACCCGGTATGGACCTCACTCACCGCCCCCGCCGACTGCGACGGGACCGGGTGCGCGGGCTGGTCAGAGAGACGAGCCTCGAGCCGACCGACCTCGTCGCTCCGGTGTTCGTCGACGCGACGACCGACGAGCGCGTGCCCATCGAGTCGATGCCCGGCCACGAGCGCGTTCCACCCGACGACGTCGTCGCTCGCGTCGAGGAGGTGCTCGAGACGGGCGTCGAGGCCGTCATGCTGTTTGGCATCCCGGAATCGAAAGACGCCGACGGCACCCGCGCCTGGGTCGAGGACGGCGTCATCCAGGACGCGACCCGTCGGATCGCCGCCGAGACCGACGCCTACGTGATCACGGACGTCTGTCTCTGCGAGTACACCGATCACGGCCACTGCGGACCGCTGGAGGACCACCTCGAGGAAGGGGTCGCCGACCACGACGCCACGCTCACCGTCGACAACGACGCGACCCTCGAGGCCCTCGAGCGGATCGCGGTCTCCCACGCGAAGGCTGGGGCGGACATGGTTGCGCCCAGCGGAATGATGGACGGGATGGTCGCTGCGATCCGGACCGCGCTCGACGGGGCGGGCCACGAACACGTCGCGATCACGAGCTACGCGGCGAAGTACGAGAGCGCCTTCTACGGACCGTTTCGCGACGCCGCCGACGGCGCGCCCGCCTTCGGCGACCGGCGACACTACCAGATGGATCCCGCGAACGCGCGCGAGGCGATACGCGAGGTGCGACTCGACGTCGAGCAGGGAGCCGACGTGCTGATGATCAAACCCGCCCTCTCGTACCTCGACGTCGTCCGCGAGGTTCGCCGGGAGTTCGACCATCCCGTCGCCGCCTACAACGTCTCCGGCGAGTACGCCATGTTACACGCCGCCGCGGAGAAGGGCTGGCTCGACCTGGAGGAGGTCGCCCTCGAGTCGCTGCTGTCGATCAAACGCGCCGGCGCGGACCTGATCGTGACCTACTTCGCCGAGGACGTCGCCGCGCGACTGGCGGCGTCCCGGTAGCTCGAGGTTCCGTCACGGGTCGACGCCGAGCCCGCGTCTCGCTTTCCCCGATCTCGTCTCCGCTTTCGAACGAACGTCCACCGCGCGCCGAACGGGACGAACCGACCGGCAACATCTGCCGCGCGCCGGCTCCGTTCCTCCGTTACCGGCGACGTATCGGACCGTCCGGCCGGATCACGTCGAATTTATCGGCTTTCCGCGGTTGACGAAGACCAACTATCCAGCCGCTTTTCGGAAAACGCGCCGGATCGAACTGCCTTATACACATTAAACCACCTCTAGATTTTGTCGAACGTCCCTATTACGGCATCATAATTGACCATATAGCAACGCTAAATCTTTTACGTAGCTAGTTCATCCGCATCAGACGTGATTCAGAAGACAACTACGGTTGAAACGGTGATGAGCGTGGACGAATGTCTACTAGATATCGGCGTCGTGAACACGAATCAGGGGGTGGGTCGCTGATGGATCCAGTCGTCCTGCAGGCGGAGGCGGCCGACCTCGAGTCGCTCGCGACCGGAATGAACCTGATGTGGGCGCTGACGGTGACGTTCCTCATCTTCTTCATGCACGCGGGATTCGCGATGCTCGAGGCGGGGCAGGTCCGCTCGAAGAACGTCGCGAACCAGCTAACGAAGAACATGCTGACCTGGGCGGTCGGCATCCTCGTCTTCTTCGTTATCGGGATGGGGATCTCGAACAACGTCGGCGCCGCGCTCGGCGGCGGCGACTCGACGCCGCTGACGATGTTCGGCGCGGGATCGTTCGACTGGGCCATGTGGCTGTTCAGCGCGGTGTTCGCCATGACGGCCGCGACGATCGTTTCCGGTGCGGTCGCCGGTCGCGCGAAGCTCCGCGCGTACGTCACGTACACGTTCCTCCTCGCAGCGGTCATCTACCCGGTCGTCGCGGCGATGGTGTGGTACGCGCCGGGCGGAACGCCGATCCTCGAACAGCTCGGCTACGCCGACTTCGCGGGCGGCATGGTCGTCCACGGCGTCGGCGGCGTCGCCGGCCTCACGGCGGCCTGGATCCTCGGCGCTCGCATGGACAAGTACAACGAGGACGGCAGCGTCAACATCATCCCCGGTCACTCGATGACCTTCGCGGTGCTTGGGACGTTGATCCTCTGTTTCGGCTGGTTCGGATTCAACGTCGGCACCGCGGCGACGGTGATCGACACGGCGACGTTCGAACTGGCCGACTTCGATTACGTCGGTAGCGTCGCGATGGTGACGGCCCTCGGAATGGGGCTCGGCGCACTCGGCGCGTCGGCCGTCTCGCTCGCGATGAACGGGAAAGTCGACACGCTGTACGTCGCAAACGGCATGCTCGCGGGACTCGTCGGCGTCACCGGCCCGACCGACCTCATCACGCCGATGGGCGCGATCGCGATCGGCTTCCTCGCCGGCGCACAGCTCCCGATCGTCTTCAAGTTCGTCGACGAGAAACTCAAGATCGACGACGTCTGTGCCGTCTTCCCCGTTCACGGAACCGCGGGGATGCTCGGACTCGTGATCTACCCGCTCTGGTCGATCGAGGGAACCGCCATCGGCGGCGGTCTCGTCGCCGGCGGCATCCTCTCGATCGAAGCCGGCGCGTTCGGCCCGCAGATACTCGGCGTCGCCGTCATCACGATCTGGACGGTGCTCGCGACCGCGGCCGTCTGGGGGGCGTTCAAAGCGATCGGACAGGCTCGAGTCACGCCCGATCACGAACGCGACGGACTCGACCTCGCCGAACATGGCGTCGACACGTACCCCGAGTTCGGTGGCCCCGACGTCGCGACCGACGGCGGTCACGCCGAGGAGATCCTCCGTGCGGACGGCGGTGAACCGAACGACGGCGAACTCAAGATGGTCACGGCCGTCGTCCGTCCGGATCGTCTCGGTGCGGTCAAGCAGGCGCTCGCGAACGTCGGCGCGCCATCGTTAACCGTTACCAACGTCTCCGGCCGCGGCTCCCAGCCCGCCAAGAAAGGGCAGTGGCGCGGCGAGGAGTACACGGTCGACCTCCACCAGAAGGTCAAAATCGAGTGCGTCGTCGCGGACGTCCCGGCCGACGAGGTCGTCGAGGCGATCGCCGACGCGGCCAACACCGGCGAACCCGGCGACGGAAAGATCTTCGTGGTGCCGGTCGAGAACGCCTACCAGGTCAGGACGGGCAAGACGGGCCAGGACGCCGTCTGAATAGTCGCGACGTCTGTGTCGCGACCCGGTCGATTCCGGTCGCTCACGCGTGCGGCGGTGACGTTCGCGTTCGGTCGATCGTTCACCGGATCGATCCGGCTCTTCGTGCGTTTTCGAATTCGAGCGTCGCGTGCGTCACGTCCGACGGTCGAAGGCCCGCGGATTCCCGGAGCGACGCCCGAGCGCGCCGGGACGTCGGTGGCTGCTCGCGAGAGCCGGTGGTCCACGAGAACTATCGCCGACTCGAGGCGAATCGGCGACCGGACGAAGCCACACGGCGGCTCCGCGGATCACGTGGTACCTGTTGACGGGGACGATCGACCTCGGTACTACTTTGCCGTCCGAACGCGAACGGAACCCACATGAACCACGACAACTCGCGGGCGCTCTACGACCGGGCGCTGTCGGTGATGCCCGGCGGCGTCAACTCCGCCGTTCGCGCCGCCGTCGAACCGTACCCCTTCTTCGTCCGGAAAGGCGACGGCGGACACGTCGTCGACGCCGACGGAAACCGGTACGTCGACTGGGTGATGGGACTCGGTCCGCTGCTTCTGGGCCACGACCTGCCTGAACCCGTCCAGGCCGGCATCCAGCGAACCGCGAGCGAGGGCCCGATGTACGGCACGCCGACGGAGATCGAAGTCGACCTCGCGGAGTTCGTCGTCCGCCACGTCCCGAGCGTCGAGAAAATTCGCTTCGTCAACTCGGGAACCGAAGCGACCGCCTCGGCGGTCAGGCTGGCCCGCGGCTACACCGGCCGAAACAAGATCGTCGTCATGCAGGGCGGCTATCACGGTGCCCAGGAGTCGACGCTGGTCGAAGGCGACGCCGAGAACCCGAAACCGTCGTCCGCCGGCGTTCCCCAGTCGTTCGCCGAACACACGCTGCCGGTGCCGTTCAACGACGAGGACGCCGTCCGCGAGGCCTTCGAGAACCACGGTGACGACATCGCAGCCGTCCTGACGGAGCCGATTCTGGGCAACTACGGCATCGTTTACCCCGAAGAGGGCTACCACGAGTTCCTGCGGGAGATCACCGACGAACACGCCTCCCTGTTGATCTTCGACGAGGTGATCACCGGCTTTCGCGTCGGCGGTCTCGGCTGTGCACAGAGCGAGTTCGGCGTCACGCCCGACCTCACGACGTTCGGCAAGATCGTCGGCGGCGGCTTTCCCGTCGGCGCGATCGGCGGTCGCGCCGAGATTATCGAGGGGTTCGCGCCCTCGGGACCCGTCTTCCAGGCCGGCACCTTCTCCGGCCATCCAGTCACGATGGCCGCCGGCCTCGAAACCCTGCAGTTCGCCGCCGAAAACGACGTCTACGACTACGTCGACGCCCTCGGCGAGCGGCTCCGTCGCGGCCTGACCGAGATCGTCGCAGACCAGGCCCCGAACTACACGGTGACCGGTACCGCCAGCATGTTCAAGGTCATCTTCACGCGCGACGGACCGGGAGCAAACTCGCTCGAGGAACAGTGCGACGCCGGCTGCCGACAGGTGCCGACCTGCCCGCGCTACGACTCCTGTCCGAAGAACGCGGCCGACGTGAAACACGCCGAGACCGACCGCTGGCGGCGCATCTTCTGGGGCGAGATGAAAGAGCGGGGGATCTACCTCTCGCAGAACCAGTTCGAGTGTCAGTTCGTCAGCTTCGGTCACACCGACGAGGACGTCGAGCAAACGCTCGAGGCGTACAAGGAAGCCCTGTGATCCGGACGGCGGAGCCGTGATCGGATCGACACGGGACGTCGTCCGACCCCCGACCGCGGGGGTGGGCGGACGAGGTGACCGCGACGGAACGCTCCGAACCGGGCGATGACGTGGGCGTCCGCGAGCATCGGTGAACTCGGCTGGGCGCGCCTGCTCGAGCGACTGCTCTATCTCTTTCCGCCGGTGATCGGCGTCGGTATCGTCGGCATGCTTCAGGAGACCGAACCCGGAGTGCCGGGGCTGCAGTGGGGGCTGGTTCTGATCGGAACGTTCGGCTACACGTTCCTGACGCTCGGCGTCGCGGTTGCGGTGTTCTTCGACGCGAGCCGGATTCGACGCCGGCCCCGGGCGAGTGGAAGCTGGAAGCCGAACCCGTGGCTCAACGCCGTGCTCGCGGTCGTCTGGGCGCCCGCGGCGGGCGTGGTATATCTCGCGCGCCGGCACAAGCGGTTCGGCACGCCGCCGGGCTGGTCGGGCTGGTGGCTCGTCGTGGCCGTCTCGCTCGCGATGACGGTGGTCGGGATCGCCACCGCGGTGGTCGCTATCGTCCTCGCCATCCCCGGCCTCGTCTGGGCGGCGCTCGGGCTGACAGGGGCGATCGTCTTCGGGACGTTCCCGATCGCGATCCACCAGGACGCAGCCTACGTCTGCGTGTACGGCGACTCCTGGCGACCGAACCCGGGACTCTACCTCGGCGTCGCGTTCGTGAGCCTGTTCGTGCCGCCGCTGCAGCCGCTCGTCGCGGGCTATTACCTCTACCGCCGACATCAGACGATCGGTGTTCCGTGAGCGTGGTCGCCTCTCACAACCGTGTTCGAAACGGTTATTTATTGACATCCTCCCCGCCCTGAAGGGCGAGGTTTTGCGCCTGCTCACCATATAATTCTCTGACAGAAGTATTAGCAGAAAATTATGATAGCGGGTGACACCCGTGGATGTCGGCGGCGGGTCCCCCGTGGTCAGCGGGAACGGATCGTCGCATCGTCGCGCGTGCGGGCGACCGCCGGACCGGCCCGTCCCACAAGCGTGCGCTTTTCATACTCCAAGCGTGGAGTACCGCCCATGAGAACGCGTGGGACGGTGCGACTGGCGACGCGGGGGTCAGATCTCGCCCGGCGACAGGCCTCACTGGTGAAAGAGGCACTCGAGCGACGGCGTTACGAGGTCGAACTCGTGACCGTCGAGACGACGGGCGATCAGATCAGAGACGAGTTGATCCACAGGCTCGGCAAGACGGGCGCGTTCGTTCGGGAACTCGACGAGCGGGTCCTCGAGGACGAGGTCGACGGCGCGGTCCACTCGATGAAGGACATGCCCACCGAGCAACCCCGAGAGCTCGTCACGGCCGCGGTGCCCGAGCGCGGTGCGCCGGGGGACGTCCTCGTCACGCCCGACGGATCGACGCTCGAGGGACTTCCCGAGGGCGCGACCGTGGGGACGTCGAGCCTACGCCGGCGCGCACAACTGCTCGCCGAACGGCCCGATCTCGAGGTCGAACCGCTGCGGGGAAACGTCGACACTCGCCTGCAGAAGCTGCTCGCACCCGCGCTCCAGGCGGAACATCAGGAACGGTCGGAAGCGGACAAAGAGCGGAACGGAAACGCGGGAGACGAGGACTTCGAGCCCGAGTACGATCGCCCGGTCGACGACTGGTTCGACGACCTCTCCGAGCTGGAAAAGGAGGCGCTCGGTCGCGAGGTCGAAACGGAGTACGACGCCATCGTCCTCGCGCAGGCGGGACTCGAGCGCAGCGGGCTCACGGAGTCGATCCAGTACCGACGGCTCCCGACGGCGACGTTCGTGCCCGCGCCGGGACAGGGTGCGCTCGCGGTGACGGCGACGGACGGCGAGACCGCTCGGGAGATCCAGTCGGCGATCGATCACCCGCGCAGCCGCGTCGAGACGACCGTCGAGCGGACGATACTCGCGGAACTCGGCGGCGGCTGCATCGCGCCGATCGGCATCTACGCCGTCGTCCAGGGCGAGTACGTCCACGCGCGGGTGAGCGTCTCCGACCGCGACGGAGAGGAATCGATCGCGGCGACGCGCGACCTGCCGATCGAACGCCACGCAGACGCCGCCCGCGAGTTCGCCGACGACCTCGCGGACCGCGGTGCCGCGGCGCTGATCGAGGGGGCTCGCGAGAACGCCGAGGGCGACGACGCGCCCGCCGAGAGCGATACGCCCCGGGGGAAGTAGTGAGGGATACCGAGATGTCCGATACCGACGCGATCGATCGAGTCCGCGCCGAACCCGGAACCGTCTACCTCGTCGGCAGCGGTCCCGGCGATCCCGACCTGCTGACCGTCAAGGCGAACCGGTTGCTCGAGGCCGCGGACGTGGTGCTCCACGACAAGCTTCCCGGCCCCGAGATCATCGACGCGCTCCCCGAGGATCGACGCGAGGACGTCGGCAAGCGAGCCGGCGGCGAGCGAACGCCCCAGTCCGAGATCAACGAACGGCTCGTCGAGCTCGCCCGCGAGGGGAAGGCCGTCGTCCGTCTGAAAGGCGGCGACTCGTTCGTCTTCGGCCGCGGCGGAGAGGAAGCCGAGTATTTGGCGGCCCACGGGGTGCCGTTCGAGGTCGTCCCGGCCGTCACGTCCGCCGTCGCCGCGCCGGCCGTCGCGGGGATCCCCGTCACCCACAGGGATCACGCGTCGTCGGTCTCGTTCGTCACGGGTCACGAGGACCCCGACAAGGACGAATCGGCCGTCGACTGGGACGCCCTCGCCGCGACGGGCGGCACCATCGTCGTCCTGATGGGCGTCGGCCGCCTCCCCGACTACACGACGGCGCTGCTCGAGGCCGGGATGGCCCCGGAGACGCCGGTCGCGCTGATCGAGCGCGGAACCTGGCCCGGCCAGCAGGTCGCGACGGGTACCCTCGAAACGATCGTCGACGTCCGGGACGAGGACGGAATCTCCCCGCCGGCGGTGACGGTGATCGGGGACGTTGCTGGTACCCGCGAGTCGGTCGTCGAGTTCCTGCGAAACGAGCGCCCGTCGGAGGAGGGTGGTTCCGATGAGTGACCGAACCGAGTTGCCGAACGAGTCGGCCGCTCCGGACGCATCCGCGCCGACCGTCGCCGTCTTTCGCCCCGACGACGACCGCCTCCGCGATGCGGTGGCGCTGCTCGAGTCGCTCGGCGCGCAGGCGATCCCAGATCCGATGCTCGCGGTCGAGCCCACGGGCGAGCGCCCGCGAACGGACGCGGATTACGCGATCCTCACGAGCAAGACGGGCGCGGAACTCGTCTCGGATCAGCGCTGGGACCCGAACGGCGTGACGCTCTGTGCGATCGGACCCGCGACGACCGACGCACTCCGCGCGGAGGGGTACGCGGTCGATCTGGTACCCGAGGAGTTCACCTCGAGCGGCCTCGTCGCGACGCTCGCGGACGAGGTCGACGGCTCGCGGGTCGAGATCGCCCGCAGCGACCACGGAAGCGAACGGCTGCTCGACGGTCTCGAGGCCGCCGGCGCGTACCTCCACGAAACCGTCCTCTACCGGCTTGCCCGACCCGACGGGAGCGGCGAGTCGGCCGAACTGGCCGCCGTCGGCGACCTCGACGCGGCCTGTTTCACCTCCTCGCTGACCGTCGAACACTTCCTCGAGGCGGCCGCCGCTCGCGGCGTTTCCGACGACGCCGTCGACGGCCTCGAGCGCGCCACCGTCGGAGCCATCGGCTCGCCCACGGCGGAGACCCTGCGCGACCGCGGGATCGAGCCCGACCTCGTCGCGAGCGAAGCGACGTTCGAGGCGCTCGCGACCGAGACGCTCGAGGCGCTCCGGTGATCCCTCCGCGATTTACTCGTCGTGCCCTCGAGGAGGCGAAACGTGACGAGCGCCGCGAATTCCGGGCCGGCAGACGAATCCAGCTTCGCCGGCGACCGGGACGTTCGTACCGCGTGCTCCGTTCGCCGCCCCTCGACGGCACTGCTCGTTGACGGGCCGTTCCGACGCGCCTCGAGGACAGGAGGTTTATCCCGGATGCCGCCCCATCACCGACCGATGCTCCGATGACCGGGCCGGTTCCCGAACTGACGGATCGAGCGACCGCCTGTGCAGAACGGCTCCTCGAGGCCGATGGCGTCCTGCTCGCCTCGCACATCGACGCCGACGGACTGACGAGCGCGGCGATCGCCGCGCGAGCGCTCGAACGCGCGGGACTCCCGTTCGAGACCGTCTTCGAGAAACAGCTCGACGACGCCGCCATCGCCGCCATCGCGGCGACCGACTACGACACCGTCCTCTTTACGGACTTCGGCAGCGGCCAGCTCGACGTCATCCGTGAACACGAGGACGCCGGCGCGTTCACTCCCGTCATCGCGGACCACCACCAGCCGGCGACGATCGACGGACAGCGCTCGTCGTCCCGCGTCGACACCGAGTACCACCTCAACCCGCTCTTGTTCGGCATCGACGGCTCCTCGGAGCTGTCGGGTGCGGGCGCGAGCTACGTTCTCGCGCGAGCGCTGGCGACCGCCTCGGACGCCGATTCGGAGCCGCCGATCGCGACCGACGGCGGCGCTGAAACCGACGCGGCGGACGCCGACGCCCCATCCGGGACACGCGCCGACAACCGCGACCTCGCCGCGCTGGCCGTCGTCGGTGCGGTCGGCGACATGCAGGCCTCGGGCGGCGAACTCCACGGCGCGAACGCGAAGATCGTCGCGGAGGGCGTCGACGCCGGCGTCCTCGAGACCGGCACCGACCTCTCGCTGTACGGGAAACAGACGCGTCCGCTGCCGAAGCTCCTCGAGTACGCGACCGACGTCCACATTCCGGGCGTCTCGAACGACGAGGGCGGCGCGTTGCGGTTTCTCGACGGGCTGGACCTCGAGTTGAAACGCGACGGCGAGTGGCGTCGCTGGTCGGGGCTCACGGCCGACGAAAAGCAGACGGTCGCCAGCGCCCTCGTCAGGCGGGCCGTCTCGAAGGGCGTCCCGGCGTCGAAGATCGAACAGCTCGTCGGCACCGCCTACGTTCTGAGCGCCGAACCCGTCGGGACCGAACTCCGCGACGCGAGCGAGTTCTCGACGCTGCTCAACGCGACCGCCCGGTACGAACGCGCCGACGTCGGTCTGGCGGTCTGTCTCGGGGATCGCGACGGCGCGCTCGAGCGCGCTCGGACCCTGTTGCGCGACCATCGCAGAAACCTCTCGTCGGGAATCGACCTCGTCACCCGGGAAGGCGTCACCGTCGAGGAGCACGTCCAGTGGTTCCACGCGGGCGATCGCATCCGCGAGACGATCGTCGGCATCGTCGCCGGCATGGCGCTCGGCAACGACGGGATCAGCAGATCGAAGCCGATCGTCGCGTTCGCGGACAAAGACGACGACGAGGTCAAAGTTTCGGCGAGAGGAACGCACGCCCTCGTTCGCCGCGGCCTCGATCTGTCGGCCGTGCTCGGCGAGGCCGCTCGAGCGGTCGGCGGCGACGGTGGCGGACACGACGTCGCGGCGGGTGCGACGGTTCCGGCTGGAGCGGAAGCGGCGTTCGTCGAGCGCGTAGACGAACTCGTGGGCGAGCAGCTATCCTGAGCGTCGTCAGGACCGATCCATCGAGGCCGGTACCGTCGGGACCAGCGGCGCGCGGGAGGTGAGGAGGTACGTCGACTTTCTGACCGCGCCTTTGGCGTACTGGACGGTGCTCTTGTGAACCGGCGTGCGCTTGCCGCGAATCTGGGTGCGCCCCTCGAGGATCGCGTCGACGAGTTCGTCGCCGTCGATGTCCGCCTTGGTCGGGTTCTCGCCGTCGGGACGCACCAGAATCTCGGTGTAGGCTTTGCCGACGTTCGGCAGGTAGTGTGCGTCGCTCGCGCCGATCTCGGGATAGCCGCGCCGGCGGGCGAACGTTCGCGCCCGCCGGTTTCGATAGCCGGTAAAGAGCATGGAGTTGTAGGTTTCGATCGCGTCGACGTTCGAGATGTGGCGTTTTCGGACGCCGTGGCGGCTGCGCTGGAACGGGTGCGGGACGACCGCGATCCCGCCGAGATCGCGGACGGTCTCGACCGTATCCGCGAACGGTCGGCCCGGGTCGGGCCGCTTTTCGACACCGATCGCGAGCAGGTGACCGTGTCGCGTCGAAACCTCGACGCCGGGGATGCCGATCAGTCCGTACTCGGGGGCGATCTCTGCGGCCCGCAGCGACTCGTCGATTTCGTCGTGGTCGGTGATGACCACCCCGTCGAGGCCGATGTCCGCAGCGTGCTCGAGAATGAGTTCGATCGGCTCGTGGCCGTCGTAGGATTCGTCCGAGTGAACGTGAAAATCGATAGCGAAAGGGATGTGGGTCGTCATAGGTTCCCAGCGGGTAGTATCCACAATAGCTCGTTGATCGGCATAAACACTGTGCTGCAGAGCGCGGCGCTCGAGCGCACCAGTTCAATATCGCATTATTCGATTTATCGTCGCCTCGTCCGCCGACTGTCGATCCACGTGGAACCCGCCCCTGCCGCGTCGTACGGCGTCGCCGTACGCGCACGTACGCTCATAGGAAGTCTCGGAGAAGTCCACTATGGCTTATCGGGGGGTCCATAACTCTCCGGTGACGAACCGAGACGCGGTGTCGGAGGACGACTTCGAAACCGTCGGTTGGCTACGATACTCCCTACGATCGCAGCCGCGTTTCGGTCGATCACTCGTTCAGTTCGTCGCAAGGTCCGATCGCAGGCCGTCGGTGGCTCCGTCACTCGAGCGACGGCGCGTCACTCGCTACTGAGGTCGGCGTCGACGCGAATCTCCGAGTCGGTGATCGTGGCGACGTTCTCGCTCGGAATCTCGAGGTCGTCGTCGCCGGCGTCGCCGCGGCCGAGACTCTGAAGCCACGCGTTCGTCAGGCTCGGTTCGGGATCGACGTAGGCGACCTGTTCGATGGGGTCGACTTCGGTGACGATTCCGATCTGTTCGCCCCTGACGTCCATCAGGAACTTTCCTTCGTCTTCGGTGGAGAGGACCGACATCGTTCGAACGACGCTCTTACGCGAAATATGCGTTTTGCTTTATCAACAACTCGAATTAGTTGAACGACTGTCTATGAGAAACGCTCTCGAGACGATCGGTTTCCGTCTGTTTGGCCGGCTGACGCGCGTTCCGGAGCTGGAGGCTTTCACCTCACTCCATGTATCGTATACTGCTATACCGTTTTACTTCGAATCGGACACGGCGTCCGGAACGAGACTCGAGAGCGAGACGCGCTCGAGGACCTGTCCCACTTCGACCGGATCGTCCGTCCGCTCGACCACGTCGTGAACGCAGTGCATGCACTCGAGCACTCCTTCTTTTGCGGCCTGTCGGGTCGTCACGCGTCCGATCGCCTGGGATATCGCCCGTTCGCCGAGCGAGTACCGGTATCGCAGCTCCCAGCAGCGAGCGAGGCCCAGTCCGGGATGCGGCCGATCGGGGGAGGTCGCGTCGGCGACGAGTTCGATCGGGGGTCGGCTGTGGCGATAGGCGAACCGATCGTCACAGCGTTCCACGAGCCCCCACCCCGGCGGCAGGCGCTCCTGGGGAATGGGGTTGTGATCGATGGGCATGTCGTGTACGTCGCCACAGGATGGTGTCGCCGTTCCGCTTGCATGCGCACCCTCCGTATGTCAGGCCCCGTTTCGTATCAACCGTACGTAGTTCCTCCCGGCCGTCCGTTCACCGACGCCGAGCGACGTCGTCCCGTGGTGCGGTTTTACGGTCGGGCTCGATCGTCCGACTTTTGTCCTCGCTGGTCGTGTTCTCGGCTATGACGGAGTTCGATCCCGAGAAATTCGAGGACAAGTACGCGAACTACTTCCCCGAACTGCAACAGGCGTACAAAAACGCGTTCAACCGAATGAACGACCGATACGACTCGGAACTCGTCCACGCGATCGACCAGCAGGTGCTGAACGAGAGCGAACCGTTCTACGAGGACTCGAGCGACCACGACCGCGCGTTCCGCGTCGAACTCCCCGAGAACCCGTACGATCGTCTCGACGGAGTGCTCGTCGAGGAGGAGCGATTCGAGTCGGTACTCGAGACGTACGTCGGGGAGATCGAGACGGAACTCGAGCGCGTCTTCGGATTCGCCTGAGTCGGGCGAACGCGGAGGACGGAAGGTTTAGGGGCTCGGCCGTCCAAGGGTCGTTCATGAGCACCGAAACCCAGAACGACGGGGACGATCTCGAGGAACGCGTCACGAACTTCCTCCGTCGAAACTTCCCGCAGATCCAGATGCACGGCGGCAGTGCGGCGATCCAGGAACTCGATCGCGAGACCGGCGAGGTCACCATCGCACTCGGCGGTGCCTGCAGCGGCTGTGGCATCTCGCCGATGACGATCCAGGCGATCAAGAGCCGAATGGTCAAAGAGATTCCCGAGATCGAGCAGGTCAACGCACACACCGGCATGGACGGCGGCGGCGACATGGGCGGAATGAGCCCGTCGTTCCCCGGCGAAACCGTCGACGATGGCGAAGCCGACGAAGGACCGGAAGCGCCGTTCTAGCACCCGTCGATCGATTCGGACGTCGATTTTCGAGCGTTCTTCGACACCCGACGACCGATAGGCCTCAGTCTACCCCCGACGACCGATGGGCCTCCGTCTACCAATCGTCGGCGTCACGGTATCCGTTCGCTATCGCAGTCCTCGAGCCCGTTCCCACGACCGGACGAGCGCCGTGAGCGTCCGATTCGCCGGGACCTCGAGCCCCCGCTCGTCCGCCCGGTCGACCACGTAGCCGTTGATGGCGTCGATCTCGGTCCGTCGTTCGGCGCGGACGTCCTGGCGCATCGACGACGCGTTCGCTGCGGTGTCGGTCGCGACCGCTTCCATCGCCGCGACGGCGTCCCGATCCGAGAGGTCGACTCCGCAGGCGCGTGCGACCCGTGCCGTCTCTCGAGCGGTCACGCGTGCCACTTCGATCGCCGCTCGCTCGAGGACGGCCCCGTTGTCGACGTCCGCCAGCGCGGTTATCGGGTTGATCCCGGCGTTGACGGCGAGCTTTTCCCACAGTCGCCGGGGCATATCGTCGGCGACGGCCGTCTCGAGGCCGGCGGCGGCGAACGTCCGCCCGACCCGGTCCGCAAGGTGCGACGAGCCGCCGCCTCGAGCGCCGACGACGACCTCGCCGAGGCCGGTGCACTCGACGACGCCGGGTTCCCGACGGATCGCGCCGTAGCTCGCCGTTCCGGCCAGTACCGGCGCGTCGAGAGCGCCGGCCAGCGTCTCCTCGTTTCCCATCCCGTTCTGGAGCGAGAGGACGGCGTCGAACGACCCCGTCGCGAGCGCCTCGGCCGCCGCGGCGGTGTCGGCCGTTTTCACGGTTACGATCGCCACGTCGGCCGCGAGCTCTCGACCGTCGGTCGTCGCCGTCGGATCGACGCGCGCCTCGAGTTCGCCCTCGACCCGCAGGCCGGACTCGCGAACTGCGTCGGCGTGATCTCGCCTGGCGACGAGAGTGACGTCGTGTGCGCGCTCGCGCGCCAGCAGCCCGCCGACGAGGCTCCCGAGGCTGCCGGCACCGAAGACGACGATCTCCATTCGACCCGTCAGTGGTCCCGAGTCGATAAAAAACGATCCCCTCGAGCGGTCAGTCCTCCGTCCAGTAGTACAGATCCTCCCGACCGGTCCCGCAGTCCGGACAGGCCTCGGGGAATTCGTGGTCGAGTTCGCCCATCTCGCCGCACTCGAGACACCGCCACATCAGGTGGGCCTCGCCGAACTCGTGTCCCGAGCGGACGTGCTCGATGCTCATCCCCTCGAAGCCGTCCCGGAACGTGACGTAGAAGCCGTCCTCGTCGAACCCGCGGATGCGACCGATCGGCGTTCCGTCCTCGGTGTATACCGTCGTACCGAACCCGAGCCGTGGGAGTTCCTCTCTCGTAGCCATGCTCGTCGGTACGACTCGAGTCTCAATAAAGGAATTCAGCCGCTAGACGATCTGAAAGTCCACTTTCCGAGACCGTTCGAATAACCCAAGTGCCTCCTCGAATTCGCACGCGCCCGTCCGGCGCTGCGTCGGTCCACGCCCCGAACGAGAATCAGCTTCGTTTGCTCGACGATCTATTTTACGACATCGTGTGATGGCCAATTCATTCGTCACGCTTCTCGACATCTTCCAACGGTTGATGTGGTTACGGAAATTCAAGGAGAAAACCCCGATCGAGCCGTTACCGGTAGTGTCTGATCACGGGCTCGAGCAGGATGAGCACGATTGCAAGGATCAGTACGATCGAGAGCGGACTGGTGAAGAAAATTTCCACGGAACCGTCCGAGAGACGGAGCGAGCGGTCTAGATTCTCCTCCGCGATGCCTCCGAGAATTGCTCCCAGGATGAAGGCGACGATCGAATAGTTGTACTTCACCATGTAGTAGCCGAGATAACCGAAGATGAGGATGGTAAACACGTCGATCCAGTTGTTTCGAAGTGTGTACCCGCCGAGAACGGATAATATGATAATGATCGTGATGATGTAGTCAGTGTCCACTCTCGTTATCACGTTCATTCTAGTGATCAGGAGAATTCCTACGATCAGAATAACCACGTTTCCAATCAGTACTGCCAAGAATACTGAATATACGACGTGTATATCTGTCGTAAACAGAGAGGGACCTGGTCGGACGCCGTGCATGATGAGTCCTCCGAGTAACACGGCGGTAGCTGCACTCCCGGGAACGCCGAACGAAAGCGTTGGTATCAGAGAGCCGCCGACAGTCGCGTTGTTCGATGATTCGGACGAGAGCACGCCGATGACATTTCCGCTCCCGAATGAATCGGGGTCGTTCGAACTTCGGACCGCTTCCGAGTACGCGACGAAGTTTGAGATCGCGGCGCCCGCGCCTGGGATCGATCCGATCATCATACCGATGTAACTCGACTTGAGGAACGTAGTGATGTTTCCGCCTACCGTTTTGAATCCACTGAGCCGCTCCCCGCTGAGTTCGACCTCTTTCTTCGCGATACCTCCTTCTTCTGATGATAGCTTAATCATCTCAGAAATTGCGAACACTCCGATGATGATCGCAATGAATTCCAGACCGTCGTAGAGTAACAGCGTTCCGAACGTGTACCGCTGTACCGGCGATATCGTACTCGTTCCAATTGTCGTTAGCGCGAGTCCGAACACCCCTGCGGTAACTCCTTTCACCATGGATCCTCTAGAAACAATAGTGATCATTGAAATCCCAAGAATGGTTATCAAAAAATACTCAGGTGAGCCAAAAAGCAATACAAATGAAACGATGAACGGTGAGATGAGTATCAGTGTTATCGCGATGAGAGCGCCGGACAACGAAGAGGATATCGCGGAGATAGATAACGCTGTAAATGCCTTTCCTTGCCTCGTCATCGGATATCCGTCGAACGTGGTTGCTGCCGATGCGGCCGTTCCCGGCACGTTGAACAGAATTGCGGAAATCGATCCACCGTACACACCACCGCTGTAGACGCTTACCAGGAATACTAGCGCCGAAATTCCGTCCAGAAAGAGGGTCAACGGCAACAGCAACGCCATACCCAGGGCGGGACCGATTCCGGGAAGCGATCCGATCACTATTCCGATCAGTATGCCTAATGCGACCAGAAGCAGTGCCTCCGCTGAGAGTAGTATTCCGACCGCTTCGGAAAACGCAGCCATGCTCATGGCAGTAATACCCCGTTCATCAGGTCTGCTTCCAAGAAAACAATGAATATAGAAGATATGATATATCCGATAATCCCGAATGATGCCACGATGTACAGTGGCTTTCCGGTGATATACAGGTACACCATTGCAAATAACGGCGTCGTGTAGTGCATACCAATCAAATATGATGCTATAACATATAACAAACAGATTGATGCAGTGAACAATCCTTTATTGACGGATAGTGAACGAAAATAAATCCTTTCGATAGCGTTGTCGGCACTCTCACGATGGCTTTCTAGCCCCTCTAGATCTTCGTCTACGACGTCTAATTTTTCGTCGATCGACGTTCGATCTTGCCCTTCGTCTTCCACCAGTATCTTGAGTGGTTTCGGCAGGAATTCTCTGCAGAGAAGTAGTGTGGATCCGACCATTATCACTGCGGACACAAATCGTGGGAAGATTGCGACATCTCTCGGAAAAGTATACGATTCGACAAACATATACAATCCAACGATAAAGAAGAATAATGATAACAGTTTGTCACCGGTCACACGTTCAAAAAGATTGTCAATCCGTATCATGGTTCGATAGGTAACGATTACTCCTCGAGAAGATCCATATCGATAACTTCGGGTATCTCAGTTAGTGAATCGTCCACCATTTCGGCCGTTTCAGCCGGCCCTCGTAAATCGACATTGAACTGTGTTTCTTGCTCCCACTCGCTTACCTCGTCCGACTCTGCAGCCTCTTCCATGGCGTCCATGATCGTATCCACGGCCTCGGATGAGGTACCGGGTGGCGCGAATAACGCGGTCGTATTTCCTCCCAAAAGGTCGAGGACGCCCTCCTCTTCTGTGTACCCTTCGTCGATCAAGGACGGCACGTCGGGATAAACGGGTGATCCACCCTCCATGAATGTACAAATGATGTCCGCTTGACCGTCTTCCACCGTCTCTAACGACGGGACGTCGCCAGCGAGTGCGACGGGCACTTCACCCGAGACGACGTTTTGTATCGCCTCGCCGCCGCTGCTGTACGGGATGTACTCCGCCCAAGGAACGATTCCCTCTTCCTGGAGAAACAACGCAAGTGCATGTATCTCCCCTCCCGTCGATACCCCTCCGATGTTGGTGAATTCACCGGATTCGTACCGCTCTGTGAGGTCGTCTATTCCGTCGATGTCTTCGTCGGGATTCGAGAGTATCACGAACTGCCAACCCCCGATTGTCGAGATGTATTCTAGATCGGTGAGTTCCCACTCTTGCGAATCGCCCAGATAGGCGACGGGCGTTCCCGGGATATTCATCGAACCGAGGGTGTACCCGTCGTTATCGGATTGTGCGACCTGACCGACACCCAGTAACGAGCTGGCGCCTGGTTGATTGTTGACTTCGATCGATTCACCGAGGATCTCCGGAAGCGTATTCGCCATAATACGGCTGTAGGCGTCGGTCGCGCCTCCTTGGTCGTATGGGACGATCATTTCCAGTGTTCCGCTCGGATACTCGCCACTTGCATCGTCGACCAGGCAGCCGCTTATCCCGATCGTTGAAACGCCGGCTGCACCGATTTTCATCGCACCTCTCCTCGTCACAGCTACACTCTGACCTTCCGAATGCATACCAAGGACGTTGGAGTATGTCATTATAAAATTACCGCTTTGGGATGGTCTAACTCCGGTTAAAATAACTCGTTCTGAGGGCTGCGGGATCCGAGTACTGTTCTGGTGGGTCGGTCACTCGCTGTAATCGCCCGTTCTCTTCTGTTTTCGGTCTCGATCGACCGTTGAAAGGATGTTGCGCTCGACTCGCAAACAGAGATATTGGTTGACTATCCACCGAAAGTGCTCGGCGGTAGCGAGAGACTCCGTTCAGTCCGTGTATTGGCATACTCTTCACCTCACCAGTCCAATCCGTCACCGTTCGCAAAGGAGCCACTGTCGACCTCGTATGGATAGTCGTCGTAGACCTCGTTCGGATCTTCGGCAAGCACGTGGGGATGATACAGTGGTGTATCCGCGTCTACGATCCGTCCACTGTCGAGATGATAGGCGTTTCCGGTTCCTTCGGGACATCCGAGCTTGTGTTCTCCGATGAGATTATCCGCTTTCTGTCGGCTCGAGACGGCGGCCTCGAAGTCGAGGCTTTCTTCGATCGCGGCCGAGAGTTGGTCCCGGATCGATGCCCGCTTTCCACCGGCGTCATCGAGGATGTTCGTTCGTTCGTGTGGATCGTTCTCGAGATCGAAGAAGAAGTCCGAGAGCGTACGGAATTTGACGTACTTGTACCTTCCATCGCGTATCATACGATATTCCATATCGTCGTTACTTAGCGGCGTTAAGTAGTCCACATATACTGGTTCACGGTCGGGTTCCTCACCGCTTCGAATAGACTCGCTCAGATCGTGTCCGTCGAGACCGTTCGGTCGAGCAACGTTTGTGAGACCGCAGAGAGTCGGATAGAGATCGATCAGGCTGACGGGCGTCGAAACCTGTTTTGCCGGTAAGCCATTTGATCGGTGTTCGGGTAGTTGGATCGACAGTGGAACCCGGGTCGACTCGTCGTGCCAGATATGCTTGTCCCAGCTGCTGTACTCTCCAATCATATCGCCGTGATCGCTCGTGTAGACGACGATCGTGTTTTCCAGTAGTCCGTCGTTCTCGAGGGTTGTCAGTAGATCCTTTATCACTTCGTCGACGAAATCGACGCACGCGAAATACGATGCTCGTGCTTCCATCGACTCGTCAAACGTCATCTCTGCGGTTCCGTACCGGTTGCGAAGGTAGTTCGTCAACGGATGATCCGAAGCGTCACCGTCGACAGCGTCCGGCCGGGGAACGGTCTCGGCGTCGTATCGGTCGATGAATCGTTTCGGTGCCCGTCGGGGCCAGTGTGGACGACAAAAGGACGCGCATAGAAACCACGGACGGTCCGGATCACTGGCGCGGTGTTCGCGAAGAAAAGCGATTGATTCCTCGTTTACCCGCCGTTCTTGGGTCATACTTTCCGGAATTTCCGATACGCCGACGTCGTTCACGTATGACGTCAGATTCACGTTGTTCGGTCCAGGGGGTTCGTGCTGATGGCCGGCCTTTCCCGTGAGATCTCCATACGGTCGGTGATCGAAACCCGCGTACTGCCGATTCCCACCAAGGTGCATTTTCCCGACCAGACAGGTTTCGTAACCGTCATCGGAGAACGTCTCTGGGATCGTCTCGAGGGCGGGTGGAAGTACGTACGAGTGTCCCCAGGCACTTGCCCTGGGTGCGTGACGTCCGGTCAAAAGGCAGTAGCGTGCTGGCACACAGAGCGGTGAGGGGGTGTACGCCTCGCTGTAGTAAACGCCGTTGGTTGCGAGACTGTCGATCGCTGGTGTCCGAACTGGATGCCCGTCTTCTTTTCGATGACTCACGCATCGATAATTGTGCTGATCACTCAATAAGAAGAGGACGTTTGGCTTGTCGTCTGACATCGGCTAATAGTTACTCTCATCCCCAATAAGCGTACTGTCTGTCGCAAACAACAGCTGGAACTCACCCGTCGGAAGTCAGCGTTCACAACCGAGATCTTTGGAAAACGACCGTTCCATTCACAGCTGCATTCGAATGCCAAGAATGTAGCCTATAACTCCTTTTCAAAACCTACTTGAAAACCTTTCGTGGCCACCAGTACGTGTTCGGTGGGTTTCACGATGGGAAACGATAACGCTCTCTCCTCCTCTCGAACGACCCTCTACACATTACAGTCGTACGGCCGTAATAACAGTGGGTGCTACCTCCAGACCTCGCTCTTTCTCGATCCCCAATTACGAGTCATCATACTATATATATGATACAATCTAACAACCATCAAAATTATTATTTTTAGATAGGCGTGTTGACATCCTGTGTAGTATCTAATATACTGGCAGATTATAATACAAGAATTGGATATAGTGGCTATAATTTCTCTTATAGGGTCTATTTATGAAATAATTGGAAATATTTCACCGGTACGATTGTATGTGTGCTATTTCCCCTTCTGAATTTGGAATTAATACTTTCCAGCCCAAATAAGGCCATATATCAGCTATTTTCCCTGACTCAAGTTTCTATCCTAATCATATTGGACTACTATCTATTATATAAAAGCATGTATGTGAAATTGGTATTTATAGTCCCTCAACTAGAACGCATCTCTATCATTTCGAATGTGTAGCGATAATTGGCGTTTCACAATGGGAAACTATATGGCTCGCTCGAGTACATTGAGACATCATGGGTGCGGATAGCACGAATCAAAAAACGATTAAATCCACGCAACTAACGTTCAGTATCATCGAAGCCCTCCAGGAGATGGAACGGGCACGGTTTTCGGAAATTGCAGAGAGAGTAGACACACCGAGTAGCACCGTTGCTCACCATCTGACGACGTTACGACGGATGGGATACGTGGTGAAAGCCGGAAACGAGTACCAGTTAGGGATGAAGTTTCTGAACGTAAGCGAGAGCATCAAACAGAGTAAAGAATGGTACTCGATGGTTGGAAGCAAAATCGACGAGCTCGCCGAAAAAACGGGTGAGAGAGTACAGTTCGTCGTTGAAGAGCACGGTGAACTGATTTACGTATACGATTCCCGTGGCGATCAAGCGATCGAAGTCGGTCCCTCTCGAGGCGAATCCGTTCCCATGCACGCTACCTCGATCGGGAAAGCAATCTTGGCGTCACTTCCACCGGAGCGAACGTCCGAACTCATCAACAACGCTACATTCGAACAGTTTACGAGCAATACGATTTGTACCGAAGAGGAACTACTCGAGGAGCTCGAGATAGTTCGAGAACGCGGATACGCGTTCAATACGGAGGAGTATTTCACCGGAATCAAGTCAGTGGGGGTTTCGATAACCAAACCGCGTGGCGAGACGATCGGTGCGTTAAGTGTATCTGGCCCGACACAGCGGATGCAAGGAGAACGATACGAAAAGAAGCTCCCTGAGTTGCTACTGGGCGCGAGTAACGAGATCGAAGTGAATATTTCCTATTCCTGACGGGAGTAACGCGGATCTATCGAACCTGTTTTTTCACATGAAGTCCTCGATGCCCGACTGCTTGTTCTTGTCGTTTTCGAAGACGCTCTCGAGCGCTCGTTCGAGAACCTCGAGTCGCTGTTTGGTGTAGTTCCGGCAGTCGTACTCGTCGGCGACCTGGATCGCGGTCTGCATGTACTTGTTCACCGATCCCTGGTGGACGGTGAGGTTGACCCGGCCGCCACACTCCCGGCAGTCGCCGGTCAGGGGCATCCGCCGGAACTTCTCGCCGCAGTCGAGACAGCGCGTCTCCTGTCGCGAGAAGGCCCGCAGGTTGCCGATCAGGTCCGGCAGGAAGTGGTACTCGATCACCCGCTCGGCGACGTCGGTCTCGTCGACCGCCTCGAGCTTGCGCGAGAGCTCGAGCTGAGCGTCCATCTTGTCCATCATCGAGCCGAGCGTCTTGTACGCAGAGAGGTCGGGTCCCATCGCGATGTCGGTCGTGTCGTGGGTGTGCTCGAAGCCGGTGTACTCGCCGTCGGTGCCGAGGGTGTCCTCGCCGATCTGGACGTCGACGTCCTCGGGGTCGGCCTGCTCTAAGGTCGCGAGGTAGAACTCCCGCGGATACTCGGAGACGATGTCCATGTTGTGGGCCTCGTCGTCGATTTCGGAGGGGTCGATGCGGGAGGACATGACCAGGGGTGCGTCCATTTTTCCCCCTCTTTGATTTGGCAAGAAGCTGGTACTAAAGTTCAGTAAACCGTCCATTAGGAGCATGACGCAATCCTCATCACCGTCACAATTGCGGCGTTTTGCGGCGTGAAAGTACGGATGAGCATATCCAACCGCTGCGCTCGTGAAACCAATAACTCTTCCGACAGTTGCTGCACTCGTGTGCGGCGCCATCCCGAAGACGAGTTCGCCGACGAGCTCCTGTCGGTCGTCGATCTCGTAGAACGGTTCGAGGCCGTAGTACTGCTCGAGCAGGTCGTCGATGAAGTCCGCGGTCTGCATCATGTGCTCGGCCGCGCCGTCCGAGAGGACGAGGTCCTGGACTTTGAGTTCGACCAGCTGGTCTTCGTGGGTCAGCGCCTCGCCGTGGACGTCCTCCTCGTAGCCGAGCGCCTGCAGTTGGCCGACGTCGACGTCGAGTTCGCTCGCTCGCACGGACGTGACGGGCAGGTCAGTCATGTCGTAGCGGACGGTACCGTCTTTGAACGCGCTCACGTCGTGTTTCGCACGGAGCACCCCCTTCTCGATGGGCTCGGGGATCTTGTTCGTCGAGGTCAGCCCCTTGACGCCCTTGAGGATCTCGAAGGCGTTCTCGCGCTCGCCAACCGACTCGAGGGCGTTTCGGTACTCCCCGTGGACGTCGACCTCGCGGATCTCGACGCAGGTGGCGTCGATCTCACAGCGTCCGCACTCGACGCGGCCGGCCTCGTCCGGTTCGACGGCCTGATCGCAGTCGGGACAGCGGTAGTCGGGAGTCGTCCGCTCGCCGCAGTCGGGACAGCGGTTCTTGAACGTCTCCGTCCCACAGCTCTCACAGCGCTGTCGGCCGATCTGTAGTTCGACGACGCCCGGCGTATCGGACATCGTTTCGGCGTGTTTCGCGGCGTCGGCCACGTTCCGCTGTGCGCCGCCGGCCTCGCCGATCGGAAACAGCGTGTGGACCGGCGGACTCAGGTCCCTGCGCTCGGACTTCTCCGGTCGGCCCATCCGGTTTCCGATCCGCGTCGGCGCTCGCTCGCGGACCGTAAACGGGGCGACTTCGTTGACCGCCTCGATCGCGTTCGCGCCGTCGGGTTCGCTCTCGTGGCTCCAGGTTCGGGCGCGCTCCGTGAGGTCGTCGTCGGACCACGTTCGCTCGAGTTCGATCCCGACCGATCGGTCGGACGGCGCGTCGCCGTCCGCCGGCGGTTCGTCGCCGATCCCGCGCGAGTCGGCGGCCCCGTCGGTCGCGGTCCGTCGGGTCTCGCAGCCGACCGTCCGAGCCAGCGGCTTCCAGTCGTCGATCTCGAGGCGGCCGTCGCGTTCGCGCTGGCGGTGTTCGATCACGATCGTCTCGAGGGCGTCCCGGACCGTCTCGTCGTACTCGAGCACGAGGACGCCGCTTTCGTCGCCGAGTTCGACGTGTCCGTCGGCGACCGCCCGCGAGAGCGTCCGGAAGTCCGCGACCGAGAGGTCGTGCCAGAGGTAGGTGTACTCGGGGTGAAGCGGCGCGTCGTACTCGATCGCCCACTCGATCGCCTCCTCCGGGTCGGGACGGTCGAGGTCGACCCGCGGGTCGTCCTGCAGCGCCTGGACGTCCGCGCCGGCGGCCTCGAGGTCTTTGATCCACCACTCGGGCGCGTAGGCGGCGGGCGCGAGGGGGTGGTTGTTCTCGACGAACTCCCCGTAGTTGACGAGGTACTCGCCCAGATCGAGGATCTTCTCGACGCCGTTTCTGATCTCGAGGGCGACCTCGGGGTCGTCGATCCGCCGGACGTCGCCGTTCGCGAGTTTGACGGTCGGTCCGTCGATCGAGTCGACGGGCACGACGCCGGCGGCCTTGCCCGGCCGCTCGGTCTTGATCTGCGTGCCGGTCGCCAGGAAGTCGTCGACGAGGTGCATCGCGGCGGGGTGGACGCCGGCGGTGGCGAAGCCGTGATTTCGCGCCCGCCCGTACCGCAGGCGAAAGCCCCCTTTCGCACAGGGATGTGAGAAGACCGGCCGGCCGGCGATCAGGTCCCGGAGGAACTTCTTCGATTCGTCGACTCGCGGCGGCCCCGTCGACTCCTGGGCCGCGTCGTCGCCGTCGTCCGCGCCCTCGTCGGATTCGTCTTCGACGTCCTCTTCTGCGCTTTCGTCGTCGCTTTCGTCGTCACTGCCGTCGCCGTCGTAGTCGCCGTCGATCAGGTCCTGGAGCCACGGCCAGTCGACCTCGTCGAGGTTTCGGGTGTAGCGCTGGATCTTCGGCGCTTTCAGCGCGATCCCCTCCGCGAGGACGAGACACATGCCGCCGCGGGCGCTGTTGGTGTCGACCCGCTCTAGGTCCCGAAAGCCCGAGACCTCCTCGTCGCCGGTCGCCTCGCCGTCGAGCATGATCGGGAGGTTCTTCGCGATGAACTTGGCCTCCTTGGCTTTCGGAGTGTACTGGAGGCCCGTCTCCTTGTCGTAGAGGGCGATCTCTTCGGCGTAGCGTTCGACCTCCTCCGTTCTGGCGTCGTACTGATCGATGCCGACGAGCGCGCGCGTGTAATCAGCGACCAGCACCGAAAGCGCCTGTGCCGTCCCGCCCGCCGACCGGATCGGCCCGGCGTAGTAGACGTTGACGAACTCGCTGCCGTCGTCGTTCGTCAGGATCTCGACCCGGTCGATTCCCTCGATCGGCGCGGCGACGACCCCCTCGGTCAGCAAGGCGACGGCGGTTCTGACCGCTCCTTCGACCTTGCCGGCTTTCGTCTCGTACTCGCCGACGCGTCCCTCCGCGAAGTCCGCGGCGAGTTCGAGCGCCGCCTCCTCCCTGCTCATCTCCCCCTCGAGTTCGCGGACCCGCTCTGCGACGCCGTCGATGCCGAGGATGTTCTCGACCCGGTCGGCCATGTCCTTGGCGACCGGAATCTCGACTTCGGGTTCGGGGTCCGCCCCGCGTTCTTTGGCCCGCTCCGCGACGTCGAACGCCGTCTCGAGTTGCGATTCGAGCCGTTCGAAGTACCGTTCGTCTTCCGCGCGCATCTCAGAGCCAGAGGTCGAGTTCGGTCGTCTCGTCGTACGCTCGCTCGAGGCCGTCTTCGAAGACGCGCATGTAGACCTCGCCGGCCCAGACGGTCGCCTCGTTCAGGTGGCCGGCGTAGGCGGTGCCGTCGGGACCCGAGAGCACCGCGTGCGTGTGTGCGAACCGTTCGTTTTCCAGCCACGAGACGTTTCCGACGCAACTGGCGACCTCGAGCGGTTCGTCGAACGCGATCGGCTCGTACTCGCAGGTCGTCTGATCGTAAAACCAGAGCTCCGCGTCCTGCACCGCGCCGAGGGCCGTAAACCAGGCCGCGTCGGCCTCGACCTCGTCCGCGAGCGCCTCGATCTCGCCCCGCCAATCGGCACCCGTCTCGAGGCGGGCGACGTACTCGCCCGCGGTTTCGACGGCTCGATAGTTCATACGCAGCAACTGTATCCGCGGGGTGAAAAAGGTCACCGGTCGCCGGCACCGGTGTCGCGTTCAGGATCGAACGCGACGATCCGACTGCCCGACGGTAATGGCCGTTGGCAAGCATCGATGCTCACGTCGTCTCATCGTTGATCATCTTTCACCATCAATGAACGCTCCGGCTCAGCGGTGGCCTGTTTTCGTAACCGTTGTTAAGCAACTATGGGGGATACTGAAACGAACACCAAAACGAATAAGGGTTGTCCCCACGGCAATATGTGTATCATGGGAACTAATCGCCATGACCTCAGCCGTCGGCACTTGCTCGCATCGGGTGCCACGGTCTCCGCAGCAGCAATCGCAGGGTGCATCGGTGGGAACGGTGACGACGACGACGAAGGTAACGGGGAGCCGGCGGACGGCGACTCGAGTTCCTTCGAGTTCACCCAGGAACTGGAACGGGACGAGGACTTCGACCCGATCCACTCGAACGACGCCTACAGCGTCCAGGTGTTCAAGCTGGTGTTCGACAGCCTTTACACGTGGGACGACGGGCTCGGCCTCGAGCCACAGCTCGCGGTCGACATGCCCGACGTCGAACGCGACGGAACGCGCTATCTGTACGAGATTCACGACGGCGTCGAGTTCCACAACGGCGACGAGGTGACCGCCGAGGACGTCGCTCACTCCTTCATGGCCTATCAGGAAGAAGAGAGCGTCAACGAGGCCCAGTACGACATGATCGACTCGGCCGAGGTCATCGACGACTACCAGGTGCAGGTCGACCTCGACCACCCCTTCGGTCCGTGGGAGCTCCAGACGATGGCGATCTACGTCGTCCCCGAGAGCGAACGCGAGACCGAAGCGGACCGCGAGGAGTTCAACACGAATCCGGTCGGCTCCGGTCCGTTCGTCTGGAGCGACTTCGAGCACAACGAGTTCGTCACCCTCGAGCGAAACGACGACTACTGGGGGGACGTGCCGGACCTCGAGGAAGTCACGTTCGTCGACAACGTCGACCCCGCCAGTCGCATCAGCGAGATCCGCGCCGGCGACACCGACGCCATCGCGGACGTACCCAACGACGACTTCGACGAACTCGAGGCCGAGGACGGCGTCAACGTCCACCTCTCCGAGAGCCCGTCGTACATGCACCTGACGTTCAACTGCCGCGACGACGCCCCGACGGGCGACGCCGACGTCCGCAGAGGGATCTGTCACGCCTTCTCGATGACGGACTTCGTGGAGTCGCGCCTGGAGAACGTCGCGGCCCCGCTGTCTGCGCCGATTCCGCCGATCACCAACGAACAGTGGGACTTCCCGCTCGACGAGTGGCACGAGGAGCACTATCCGACCTACGACCCGGAGCTGGCGGAGGAACTGCTCGAGGGCGCGGTCGACGACGACTGGAGCCCGCGCATCCTCGCGCCCGGTGACCACCGCGGCGACCTCGCAGAGCGCATCGTCACCCGCCTCCACGAGCTCGGCTACGACGGCGCCGAAGCCGTCACGCTCGAGTTCGGACCGCTGCTCGATCAGACGGTCTACAACGAGGATCCGAGCCCGGACGACTTCCAGGCGTATCTGCTCGGCTGGACCGGCGGTCCGGACCCCGACGCCTACCTCTACAATCTCTATCACGAGAGCCAGGTCGGCGTCAACCAGGCCCACTTCTACGAGGGACGCGGCGACTTCCACGACAACATCGCCGACGCCCGCGAATCGGCCGACTTCGACGAGCGCTATGACCTCTACGAGGACGTCATGATCGAGATGCTCGAGGAGCTGCCGTCGCTGCCGGCGTACTCGTTCCACAACACGATGGCCTCGCGCGACTACGTCCAGAACCTCGAGGCGCATCCGATGGTCCAACAGAACCCGCGCATCGCCCACAACAACGTCACGATCCAGTAGTCGACGGCCCGGTGGGCCATCTTTATGGCGCGTGAGCGACCTACGAACGACCATCGACGGGAGACATCGAAGACCTGACGACACCACATGGGACTGCTCCGATACACGATCGTCCGTTTGATCCAGGCGATTCCGGTGCTGATCGGAATCACCGTGATCACGTTTATCCTCGCGAATGTAGCGCCGGGTGACCCCGTTCGGCTCATGTTACAGGGCCAGGAGGTCGACCAGGAGCTGATCGACCGAATCGAACGACAGTACGGCCTCGACCGTCCGCTCCACGAGCGCTACGTGGCGTACATGACGAACCTCCTGCAGGGAGATCTGGGTTACAGCATCCACCGGGACCGTCCCGTGACGGAGCTGATCATCCAGCGGTCCGGTCCGACGCTCATGCTCGTGCTGTCGGCGTACGCGTTCGCACTCGCGACCGCGATTCCCCTTGGCATCCTGGCCGCGACGCGACGCAACGAGCCGGCGGATCACGTCTCGCGAATCGTCGCGCTCGTCGGCGTCAGCACGCCCTCGTTCTGGATCGGCATCATGCTGATTCTGATCTTCGCGATCCAACTCGGCGTCTTGCCCTCAAGCGGACTGGTCTACCCCTGGTGGGGGCCGGAACACTACGGCTACAGCGGCTACGTCGAGTTGCTCTTCCAGACGATCAGACACCTGCTGTTGCCGATGATCGCGCTCGGGACGCTCCAGATGGCGACGCTGATGCGCGTCGAGCGCACGCAGATGATCGAATCGCTCCAGGGCGAGTACGTCAAACTCGCACGCGCTTACGGCGTTCCCGAGCGAACGATCCTTCGCAAACACGCCTTCCAGGTCGCACAGCTTCCGATCATCACCATCGTCGGGCTCAACCTCTCGACGGCCCTCGGCGGTGCCGTCCTCATCGAGTACGTCTTCAACATCAACGGTCTCGGGAGGCTGTTGCTCGAGGCGATCATCGGGCTCGACTACCAGCTGATCATGGGGATCACCGTCGTCATCGGGACGATGTTCGTCGTCGGCGTCATCATCACCGACATCTCGTACGCCTACGTCGATCCCCGCGTTACCTACGGAGACCGTGACTAACGATGGCAATCGGAGAATCACAACTCGACAGTGACGGCCCGTCCACGGACGTCGACGCACAGTTCGGCTGGCGGTACACGTTCGGCAAGGTCATGCAGGACACCACCGCTCGGTGGGGACTGTACGTCGTCGCCGTCGTGTTGTTCATCTCGGCGTACACGCTGATCGACAGCAACCTCTCGCGGCTGACGTTCGGCGCGGTGTCGGATTTCGCGGCCGCTGAGGCGCTTCCGCTCTTCGAACACCCCGAGCGGATTCCGCCGCCGGGCGAGATCGAGAGCAACGTCCCGCCGGCGTTCCACCCGGACGGCACGCTCTCGCACCCGCTCGGCACCGATCCGGACGGACGCGATTACTTCACCAGGATCGTCTACGGCGCGCAGGTCTCGGTCAGCGTCGGCATCGTCTCCACGCTGATCGGCTTCGTCGGCGGGACGATCATCGGCGCGGTGTCGGGCTACTACGGCGGCTGGGTCGACGACGTCCTGATGCGGATCGTCGAGACCGTCTACGCGATCCCGCCGCTGATCCTCATCATCGTCTTCATCGTCTTCGTCAGCGGCGGAACGCCCGACATTCGGTACGCGATCGTCGGGGTCGGGATCACGTTCATCCCGATCTTCGCCCGGATCATCAGAAGCGAGGTTCTCTCGGTCCGCGAGATGGACTACATCGAAGCCGCGAGAGCTTCCGGCGTGAAAAACAGAGATATCATCCTCAGACACGTTATTCCGAACAGCTTCGCGCCGGTGCTCGTCTACGCCACCCTCCAGATCGGCGTGACGATCCTCGTCGTCGCGGGGCTCTCGTTTCTCGGCTTCGGCGCGCAGCCGCCGACGCCCGACTGGGGCCAGATGCTCAACGTCTCGCACGGCTACATGCACTCGAACGTCTGGCTGTCGATCTGGCCGGGAATCGCGATCCTGGTCACGATCATGGGGTTCAACCTCTTCGGCGACGGCCTGCAGGATGCGCTCGATCCACGAATCAACGACTAATCATGGCTGAACCACTGCTTCGCGTCGACAACCTCAAAACGCAGTTCTTCACGGACGCCGGTACAGTACGCGCCGTCGACGGCATCTCCTTCGAGGTCCACGAGGGCGAAATCGTCGGTCTCGTCGGCGAAAGCGGCGCGGGAAAAAGCGTCGCCTCGATGAGCCTGCTCAGGCTCGTCGAGAGCCCCGGCGAGATCGTCGGCGGCGAGATCACCTACAGGGGCGAGACGATCTTCGGCCTCGAGGAAGGCCCGGACGGCGAACTCAGAGAGCGCGACGACATGCTCTCGAACGAGGAGATGCGCGATCGGATCCGCGGCAACGAGATCGCCGTCATCTTCCAGGACCCGATGGAGTCGCTCAACCCCGTCTTCACCGTCGGCGGCCAGTTGCGCGAGTTCATCGAACTCAACCGCGGGCTGGGCGAAGACGAGGCGCGCGAGGAATCGGTCGAGATGCTCCGCGAGGTCGGCATCCCCGATCCGGCCGAACGCTACCACGAGTATCCACACCAGTTCTCCGGCGGAATGCGCCAGCGCGTGCTGATCGCGATGGCGCTCGCGTGCGAACCGAACCTCATCATCGCCGACGAGCCGACGACCGCCCTCGACGTCACCGTCGAGGGACAGATCCTCGAGCTGGTCGACGACCTCCAGGCGAAGTACGGCACGAGCTTCATCTGGGTCACCCACGACATGGGCGTCGTCGCGGAGATCTGCGACCGCGTGAACGTGATGTACCTCGGCGAAATCATCGAACAGGCGCCCGTCGACGAACTCTTTCACGACACGAAACACCCCTACACCACGGCGCTGTTGAATTCCATGCCCCGGCCCGACCGAACGGTCGAGGAACTCGAGCCGATCCGGGGCGTGATGCCCGAGGCGATCAACCCGCCGTCGGGCTGTCGCTTCCATCCACGCTGTCCCGACGCACGCGAGGTCTGCAAGCGCGTCCACCCCGGCAACGAGGTCGTCGACCGAGCCGACGGAACCCCCCATCGTGCGGCCTGCGTCAAACACGACGTCTTCGACGTCGGCTACGACGAGAGCGTCCCGCTGGAGGAAGAACCACAGGTCACCGCGGGCACCCCCGGGGGTGAGGACCGGTGAGCGACGTCGGACAGCTCGGCTCGGAGATGACCGGCGAGGAGGTTCCGTTCGGCGAGACGCTCGTCGAAGTCGACGGACTCAAAAAGTACTTCAGTCAGCGTTCGGGGCTGCTCTCGGGATTCTCGCTCGAACCCGATCAGTTCCCGCCGATCAGCGTCGGCCGACAGCGAGTCAAAGCCGTCGACGACGTCAGCTTCGAGATCCGACGCGGCGAGACGCTCGGGCTCGTCGGCGAATCCGGCTGTGGAAAGAGCACGCTCGGTCGGACGATCCTGCGACTGCTCGAGCCGACGGAGGGAAACATCTACTTCAAGGGCCAGGACCTCGCCGATCTCGAAGGCGAAGCGCTCCGGCGGAAGCGTTCGGAGATCCAAATGATCTTCCAGGATCCGCAGTCGTCGCTCGATCCGCGCATGAAGATCGGCCAGATCGTCGAGGAGCCGATGCGCGCCCACGACATGCTCGACGCCGAGGGGCGGGAAGCCCGCGCCAAGGAACTCCTCGAGAAGGTCGGTCTCGATCCGCACCACTACAATCGCCACCCACACGCCTTCTCCGGCGGCCAGCGCCAGCGGGTCAACCTCGCGCGGGCGCTGTCGGTCAACCCGGATTTCATCGTCTGCGACGAACCCGTCTCGGCGCTCGACGTCTCCATCCAGGCACAGGTGCTCAACACGATGGAAGAACTCCAGGAGGAGTTCGGCCTCACGTACCTCTTCATCGCCCACGATCTCTCGGTGGTACGCCACATCTCCGATCGCGTGGCCGTGATGTACCTCGGAAACGTCGTCGAACTCGCCGAGAAGGAGGAGCTGTTCGAGAACCCTCAGCATCCCTACACGAGAGCGTTACTCGAGTCGATCCCGGTGCCGGATCCGCGCGAACGGGACGTCCGCGGCGTCCTCGAGGGCGAGGTGCCGAGCCCGCTGAATCCGCCGTCGGGCTGTCGGTTTCGAACCCGGTGTCCCCGGCTGATCGCGCCCGAGACGTACGACTGGACCGACGAGGAGTGGGAGCGAACGCGGGCGTTCATGCGGGCGGTCAAGCGCCAGACGTTCGAGCCGACGACGGCCGACGAGACGCGCGCGCGATTTTTCGACGGCGACCTCCCGTCCGGCGAGGCCGGCGAGATCGTTTCCGACGCCGTCGACCTCGTCGCGACCGACCGCGACAACGGCGCGGAGACGGCGGAAGACGACCTCGTCGACGGCGTCGACTGGAACGGCGCGACCGAACTGTTGCTCGAGTCCTTCGCCGAACGGAGCATCTGCGCCCGCGAACGCCCCGCCTACGAACTCGAGTCGCAGTACGGCGACGAGGCCCACTACGCGGCCTGTCACCTCCACCGCTGACCGTCACGATCGATCACCGCGAAAATACTTTTCAGCCCGACGAGCCAAAGTACTCGCGTATGAGTAAAATTCTCCACGCGCTCGTCGCGCAGACGAACAGGGGCGCGAAGATCCGCCGAACCATCGAACACTCCCCGAGCTTCGGGGGCGACCGCGCGGACGACGACTCGCCGTCGGGACGGATTCCGCCCGGCGGCTTTCTGACGGGCTGATTTTCTCCGGTTCGTCTCGATGTCGATGAACCCGTGCGCCACCCTTTCGTACGGTCCGTTGTAGCGATCCCCGCCTGTGACGATCGTCACCGATCACTCTCGAACCGCAACGGGGACGGCCGGTTTCGAACGCGTTCCCCTCCTTCAAAACGAAGGGAGGGGACCCCACGCGGCGAACGCGACGAACGCACCGACAACGACGGCGGCCACCAGTCCGCGGGTGAGCCACGGCTCGAGGCGTCCGTATCGACAGGTGGTACGAGCCGTAACCTGTTTGTCCGTTTGTCTTTCTGCGCTGAGAGACGAACGTATGTCGGATTCCTTCGTGTTTCAATCACCGATACTGATCGTCGAACTCGAGACTCGAACCTTCCGAGGATGATAGAGTTACAAGCGCATACCCCCGCCTTCCCGTGAGCGACGAGTGTTCCGACACTCTGTCGGAACCGAGGAGCGAACAGGCGGGGGTCAAGCGGACAGGATAGTGTGCCGCTCCATCGTCCTATTGCAGTGGGGGATTTCCCACCGCAATCATTTTTGATTGTGGCCCGAGTATGACAGATCGCTACGGAATCGGTGAGATGCTGGCCCCGAACCACAAGGGGCGGCGAACCAGCGGTGGTTCGCACAGCGATGACACGGATTCCGATGGGGCCTATTTGACCGGGCCACAGCCCTACAGCGAGGGAGAAAACGAGAGTTTCGCCGGTATGCTGCCGGTTCCCTCTGAGTGCGGGTTGGAACCTCAAACGCCACACTCGGCGGAAATCCGGTGGCCGGATTCCTCCGCGTGAACGCGGAGGAGGAGGTCAACGTCACCACCACCTCCCGTAACTGATCACAAATGGTCGCTCCGGATGCTCGAAGTACCAGCCGGTCGGGTGCTCGCTCTCCTGATCATCGTAGGACGGTAACTCATCGAGAACGGCCCATGCTTCGCTCGCGAGGTCGTCTGGAACACGCGTCATCTGGATCCTTTGAGAGGGTTCCGCGTCGCCATTCGCCCTATAACACGCTGGTAATTTCGGATCCGTAACTCGACGGACGAGGTGGCCGAGAACGAATCCGTGATCGGGATCCACGTCGGACCACGACGTAACAGTCGCGTCATCGGGAACTGCTTCGGCCTCGACGGGCTTCGCGTTGAACGTCCACCCGCGTAGGCCTCCCCCGTACGGCGAGTCGGTCCTATTTGACGGTGGTGTACTCGCCACCTCGTTCGATTCGTGGTTCCCATCCGAATTTTGAGGTGTGGACGGGAGTGTACATCCCGAGAGCGTTATGGTCGATAACAGTATACTTTTAATGAAAATCCGTCGGCCCATGATTAAATAGTTGGGGGCTATCTTATATGTTTCGTGGTGTGGGTGTAACTCGACTCACACAACGACGTCAAACTCATCTTCGATAGCTGGCATTGCACAAATCCAGGTGTTTCCGTTAGAGTCGTCCCCGGAAACAATGCCCCCGACAAGGCCATATGACGAACCCCCTATATCATACTGTTTAAGTGAAACAGGACCACCTGAATCACCATAGTTGACAGTCGATCCCGCTTGAAGATCAACGACAAATCCAGCACTTCCAACCGCTGTAATTTCACATGTATCTCGTCCGGTTGCAGCACCTTGTTTTACAACCTCGTCATTACTATCTTCAGCGTCCTTTATTGCGGTCCACGAAAGACTCCCTTGGACGCTTGATGTTGTGGTTCCATTATCAAGCGCATATCGATATGATACACCACTCACTTCCTCGAGATTCATGGTTGCTGCATCGATATGATCCCCCGGTTCTTCAGGATCATCGAGTTGCATTTCGTCTTGACTCAAATCTGCGTTAATATATGGCTCTTGTAAGTATCCACTATTGCTATCTGTAAGTAAATGCGCGGCAGTCAGCATTTGTTTAGTTCCATTACTGCTAATTGGCACACCGAGGGTACCAGGAGTACTCCCTCCAAAAGCACACGCCTATAGTTATAACGTATGAGAGATAGTGAAAATATAAAGGATACCAATAAGGATAGCTGCAATTAGCCCTCGAGTGAGCCACGGCTCGAGGCGCTCGCGTCTGGTGGTCACGCGAATCCGGGGGACGCGTTCGACCTGCCTGATCCCGCTGTCGGAGCGGTAGGTGAACACCACCGGAATCGCGTACTCGCCCGGCGGGGTCGCCTTTCGCGTGTTGATCTCGAGGAGGTAGGCCGGTTCGCCGGTCCGGTTCCCGTCGAGGGGTTCCCACCGGAGCGTCCCCCCGGCGTCGCTCGAGTCGCGTCGAAACAGCGTCGATCGGCCATCGTCGGTCTCGCCGTCGCGTCCGCGACCGGACGCTTCCTCCCGCGTCGCCTCGAGGTTCGCACCGGCTGCGTTCGCGGTCGCGCCGTCGGAGCCGAGTCCCGGATTTCGCCGCACGACGCCGGGATCGTCGAGGGCGATCAGTTCGTCGCCGTCGTAGAACACGCTCAGATCGTTCTCGGTGACGCGGCCGGTGCCGGAGACGAACACCCCCAGCTCGATCCGCCCGCCGGGATCGACGCGATTCGTTCTGAGAAAGACGTCGAGTTCGTTCTCGTCGATCTCGGCGGTCCCGGAGACGGAGACGGCGATCTCGAGTTCGGCGTCCGAATCGAGTCGGGAACGCTCGAGGAGGGGTGCGATCGGATGGCCGTCGTCGCCCGCGTCGTCTGCCGAGAGACCCATTGAACATCCGACTATTACGGCCGCTCGAGTTGAGCGTAACGGCCGATCCGTCCTCCGGCGGACTGACGACGACCGTTCGTTCTACGTTCCGTGATCCCAGCTACCCATGTACTCGCGCTGGGTGGCAGAAAGCGAGTCGTACTCGACGCCCTCGGCCGCGAGTTTGATCTCGGCGATCTCCTCGTCGAGTTCGTCCGGGACGTCGTGGACGCCGGCGTCGTACTCGTCGCTGTTCTCGAGCAGTTCGCGCACGCAGACGGCCTGAACGCCGAAGGACTGGTCCATCACCTCGACGGGATGGCCGAGCGAGACGGGTGCGGCCAGGTTGACCAGCCGACCCTCGGCGACGACGTTCAGCCGTCTGCCGTCGGCCATCTCGTACGCCTCGACGCCGTCGCGGGCCTCGTACGTGTCGACGGCGAGATCCGAAAGCGCCTCGAGGTCGATCTCGATGTCGAAGTGGCCGGCGTTCGCGAGCAAAACGCCGTCGTTCATCTTCTCGAAGTGTTCCTCCACGATGACGTCGCGGTTGCCGGTCGTCGTCAGGAAGACGTCGCCGACTTCGGCGGCCTCGGCCATCGGCATCACCTCGTAGCCCTCCATGTGCGCCTCGAGGGCGCGTCGGGGCTCGACTTCGGTGACGATCACGTTCGCGTTCTGGCCGGCGGCTTTCTTCGCGACGCCCTTGCCGCAGTAGCCGTAGCCCGCGACGACGACGTTCTTGCCGGCCCACGAGAGGTTCGTCGTCATCGCGATGGAGGCCAGCGAGGACTCGCCGGTGCCGTGGACGTTGTCGAACAGCCGCTTCATCGGCGTGTCGTTCACGGCGAACACCGGATAGCGGAGCGCACCGTCGTCGTCCATCGCCCGTAGTCGGTGGACGCCCGTCGTGGTCTCCTCTGCGCCGCCGACGATGCCGTCGATGAGTTCGGGGTAGTCCTCGTGGATCGCCGCGACGAGGTCCATTCCGTCGTCGACCGTGACCGTCGGCTCGTGGGCGATGACGGCCTCGATGGCGGCGTAGTACTCCTCGTCGTCGACGCCGCGTTTGGCGTAGCTCGTGATGTTCTCGTGGGCGTCGAGGGCCGCGCTCACGTCGTCGTGCGTCGACAGCGGGTTGCAGCCGGTGACGGCGACCTCCGCGCCGCCGTCCGCGAGCGTCTCGACGAGGATCGCCGTCTTCGCTTCCACGTGCATCGCCATCGCGATCAGCTCTCCTTCGAAGGGGCGGTCGGCGACGAACTCCTCGCGGACGGCCTCGAGGATCGGCATGTGCTGGGCGGCCCAGTCCATTTTCCGTCGTCCGTCCGTCTGTGCGTCGTCCAGCGCGTCCAGCTGTTCGCTGATCGGCGGGTACGAACTGTCGGTCATAGCTCGATAGAGTGCAAGCGGAGCCAAAACGCTACCGAACCGTCGGGAGCGAACGGTCGTCAGATACTCGGAGAGGCCGTTCGATAGAGCGTCCTCGGGAACGCGGCTGCAAGGCCCGAAAACAGCGATCCGATCGCGACCCGAGTGCGTCGGCCGCTGACGCACGCGCGGTGACGACCGCACGGGTCGACCGCGACGTGCGATCGGTCGGCCACCGGCTACCGGCGACGAACTGTGCCTCTGACAGGGGGACGTCCGTTCGCGTCGTCGACCGGTACCGGCCCTCGAGTCGCGGGATGAGAGGTCCGCGACGATCGTCGGCTTCGACGTCTACCGTGTGCCGTCGCCGACGACTCCGCGGCACGACTCACCGCGCGCCGAGGGGCCGGATCCGCTACGGCGGACCGGCGTGGTCCGGCGGTCCGCCGCCGTTACCGTTCCCGCTCTCATCGTCGCCGTCGCCACCGTTCGACGATCCGGCGTGGTCCGGCGGTCCGTCGCCGGTGTCGTCTTCGTCGTCGCTCTCGGCCTCGTCGTCGGACGGTCCGGCGTGTTCGGGCGGACCGGTGTGATCGGACGAGTTGCCGGGGTTGTTCTCGACGACGAAACTCGAGACGATCGAGCCGAGCGGACCGTCGACCTCGTCTCGCTGTTCGGAGACGAACGCCGAGACGAGCGCGCCGAACGGACCGTCGTCCGCGTCGTCGACGTCGTCGGCCGGCTCGAGCGTCGCCGTCGTCTCGAGCGTCTCGCCGTCGACCGTCGCGGTGAACGTCACGTCGACGGACTCGGCCGGTCGATCGAGCGTGATCGTTCCCTTCTCGTCGGTTTCGTACTCGCCCGCGTCCGCGTACGAGCCGTCTCCGTCGACGGAGACGTTGACCGTCACGTTCTCGACGGGGCTTTCGTTGTACGTGACGGTAACCGCGACGCCGTCGGACTGGTTGACGTCGATCGATCCGTTGGTCGACTCGTCGGCGTCGTCGGACGCCGCGAGCGTCGTTTCCAGTTCGACGGCGTCGTCGTCGGTCGACGCAGTGATCGTCACCGTCGTCGCTTCGTCGGGTTCGGGAAGTTCGACCGCACCGTCCGCGTCGGTCAGATACTCGCCCGTTCCCGCGTACGATTCCGTCTCGTCGGTCGAGACCACGACGGTCGCGTTCTCGACCGGACTCTCGTTCGCCGTCACCGTCACGACGCCCTCGCTCGAGACCGCGAGCGAGAGGCCGTCGTCCGCGTCGGTCGCGCTCGCGCCGGCCGCACCCAGCGGGGCGAACGCGGCCAGCACGACGGTGACTGCGAGCATCGCCGCGAGCAGGTTGTGCCTCTTCATCCGGTCGAACCCTGTACGATACCGTGAATAAAGCCGGGCGGCAGTTCTCGACGGTTCGCCGGAACGACGAGCGGAGGAGAACCGTTCTAAGGGTTTATCGATCGATCTGAGTGTTTACATATCGTTCACGTGGCGGCCGGAGGGAAGTCGGAAGCGCTACTCGCCGACGCGGGCAACCAGCGCTTGGGCCGCCTCGTTCGCGCGATCGATGACGTCGGTTTCGTCCAGCGTCAGCACCCGACGATCCCGCATGAGCACCCGACCGTCGCAGACGGTGTGTCGAACGTCGGCCGCGGCGGCGGCGTAGGCGAGGTGACTCACGAGGTCGTGATGCGGCGTCAGGTGCGGCCGTTCGACGTCGATCACCGCGAGGTCGGCGGCCGCGCCCTCCTCGAGTCGGCCGACGTCGAGGCCGATCGCCTCGGCGCTACCGCTGGTCATCAACTCGACGACGGCCTCGGCCGACACCGCCGAGGCGTCCTCCGCGGCGAGTTTCCCGACCATCGCGGCGTCGCGCGCCTCGTCGAGCATCGAGAGGTCGTTGTTCGAGGCCGCGCCGTCGGTTCCGAGGCCGACGTCGACGCCGGCCTCGAGCATGCGCTGGACCGGCGCCATCCCGCTCGCGAGTTTCATGTTCGAGGCCGGACAGTGAATCACGCCCGTGCCACACTCGGCGAGCAGGTCGATCTCGCTCTCGTCGAGGTGCACTCCGTGAGCGACGAAGTCCTCGGTTTCGAGCATCCCCTTCTCCGCGGCGTAGGCCAGCGGGCGGACGCCGTGTTCCTCGACGATCGGTTCGACCTCGTCGCGGGTTTCGTTCGCGTGGTAGTGGACCGGCACGCCCGCCTCGCGGGCTTTCGGGACGAACTCCTCGAGGTACTCGCCGCCGACCGTGGTCAGCGAGTGGGGCATGAACGCCGTCGAGATCCGTCCGTCCGCGCCGCCGTCGTACTCCGTCGCGATCTCGAGGCTCGTCCGGGCGTCCGCTCGTGCGCCCTCGTCGTCTTTGACGACGGTGACGACGCCGTGTCCCAGGCGAGCGCGAAGTCCGGCCTTCTCGACGGCCGCGGCGATCTCGGGCACCTCGTAGTACATATCGGCGAACGCCGTCGTCCCCGATTTGATCATCTCGAGCAGTCCGAGCTCCGCACCGACGCGGACGTCCTCGGCCGTCAGTTCGGCTTCCGCCGGCCAGATGTCCTCTCGCAGCCAGGACTCGAGCGGCTTGTCGTCGGCGTACCCGCGCAGCAAGGTCATCGCGACGTGACAGTGACCGTTGACGAATCCCGGCGTCACGAGCGATCCCGAGGCGTCGAGCGTCTCGTCGCCCGCGAGGTCGGAGCCGATCTCGAGGACGGTTCCCTCGTCTCGGTCGACCAGAACGTCCGCGCGCGCGATCGTCAGGTCGGAGAGCAACACCCGCCCGCCGGTGATCGAAAGCGTCGTCATCGGTGACACGTTCGCGTCGAGCGTCCTTATACGGACCGCTGTGTGTCAGTGCGGTGCAACCGCGGCTCACCTGGGGTTGGACGGTACGGATTACTGTACCGATGTACCGCCGCCCGGGTCGCGGTGCGCCGGAACTGACGGACAGTAAACCGGAGGGACATCGTTCCAACGGACCGGCGCTCGCGTCGGTTGCGCCGGTTCGGAGTCGGCGGATTTATCCTCCCGTTCGGAGATACGTCGGGTATGAACGGCGACGGCGAGGACCGCGCGGACGACGGTGAGGACCGCGAGGGCGGATTCGTGTTCGGTCCCGAACGGAAACCCGCGTCCGAATCGCGAGCGGAGCGGTCCCGCGATTCCGACGACGCCGAGCGTCGCATCACGGTGGATCTCCCGGACGACGACTCCGGGTCCGCCTCGGGACCGCCGGAGCGAGATCCCGGCGTCGATCCGACCGGGACGGGCCCCGACCCCGGACCGAACGCCGTCCGAAACTGGACCGTCCTCCTGATCGCGCTCGCACTCTCGTCGTTCGCCACCGGCGCGTTCGCGTACGGAACTCAGGACGACCTCGCTCCCGTCGTCGGCGTGGTGTCCCTCGGCGTCGTCTTCGCGGCGCTCGTTCCGATCGCCCTGTATGGCGACCGACGGCTCGTCGAGGCGCTCGCCGCGGCGTGGGCCGAACACCGTCGGTACACCTGGTTCGCCGCGGGACTGTTCGGCGTCGGCATCGTCTTCGGCGTCCTGTTGATGCTGGCGGGGATCAACCTGCTCGAGTTGATCGCCGAACTGCTCGAGGAGGAGCTGTTTCCCGAACTCGAGGACGAGGAGTTCGAGCTGACGGCGACGTTCTTCATCGTGAACAACACCCAGCCGTTCGTGCTGTCGATCGCCGGGGCGCTCTCGCTCGGTTTGCTCACCGCGTTCATCATGATGTTCAACGGGATCGTCGTCGGGAACGTCACCGCCGCCATCGGCGGCGTCGTCGGCATCGATTACATCGTCGTCGGGCTGGCTCCCCACGGCGTCTTCGAACTGGCCGCCCTGTTCATCGCCTCCGGCGTCGGCTTTCGGCTCCTCTACCGGTTCGGCGAGCGCGTCCTCGGCCGTCGAGACGCCTTCCTCACGAAGCCGTACGTCCTCCGGACCGTCGCGTTCGTCGTCTTCGCCTGGCTGTTGCTCGTGCTCGCGGCCTTCGTCGAAGCCTACGTCACTCCCGAACTCCTCGAGTTGCTGTTCGCCGACCGACTCGAGGGACTCGAGGAGGTCGACGGGCCGGTCACCGAACCGTAGAATCGGTCCGGGGATCGCTCTCGCATCGCGCCCATCCGCACTGACCGCCATCGCTGTGCCGACCGCCATCGTTGTATTCCTCGCGCGCGAACGGCCGGTATGCGACTGTTCGTCAGCGTCGACCTTCCTGACGACCTCGCGGAACCGTTCGCGGACCTCCAGGCCGAGTTCGACGAGGCCGCCGGGCTGAACTTCACCGATCCGGAGCAGGCCCACCTCACGGTGAAGTTCCTCGGCGAAGTCGACGAGGACCGACTTCCCGCCCTCGAGCGGGAACTCGCCGCGGCGGTCGACGACGCCGGCGTCGATCCGTTCACCGTCCGCTACGGCGGCCTCGGCGTCTTTCCGAACCTCGAGTACATCACCGTCGTCTGGGTCGGCACCGAAACCGGCGGCGACGAACTCGCACGCCTCCACGAAGCGATCGAAGCGCGCACGACGGCGATGGGATTCGACGCCGAAGACCACGACTTCACCCCGCACGTGACCCTCGCGCGAATGGAACACGCCGGCGGGAAGGAACTGGTTCGGAAACTCGTTCGCGAGCGCGAGCCGACCGTCGGAGAGATGCGGGTGACGGACGTCCACCTGACCGAGAGCACTCTGACGAGCGACGGCCCCGAGTACTCGACGGTGACACGGTTTTCGCTCGAGTGAGCGCCGATCGCCGCTCCGGCTCGCGGTCGTCCGTCCGTGGTCGTCGTTTCTCGCGTTTTCGGCTTCCTGATCGTCTCAATCGAGGGGCGTCGACGCGAACCCGGTACGAGGGACGCAAACTCGCGCACGCGGCGTCTTCCAATGGACAAGATTTTAAGCCAGCGTGGGCTACCTGGGGCTACTATGGGGAAGAAATCGAAGGGCAAGAAAAAGCGTCTTGCCAAACTCGAGAACCAGAACAGCCGCGTTCCGGTCTGGGTCATGATGAAGACCGACATGAACGTCACCCGAAACCCGAAGCGACGCAACTGGCGGCGCAGTGACACCGACGAATAACGATGAGTGCAAGTGATTTCGAAGAGCGCGTGGTAACCGTCCCGCTGCGCGACGTCAAGAAGGGAGCCAACCACGAGGCCGCGGATCTCGCGATGCGACTCGTCCGCGAACACCTCGCGAAACAGTTCGCGGTCGACGAGGACGCGATCCGTCTCGATCCCTCGATCAACGAGGAGATCTGGTCGCGCGGCCGGTCGAACCCGCCGCGAAAGCTCCGGGTCCGTGCGGCTCGTTTCGACGAAGCGGGCGAGGCCGTCGTCGAGGCCGAGGTCGCCGAGTAAACTTGAAACGCCTCGCTTTCGCCGGGTCGGCGTACGTCGGCGTCTTCGCGCGCGCGACCGACTCGTGCGTTCTGGTTCGCCAGGACGTCGACGACGACGTCCTCGCCGACCTGTCCGACGAACTCGAGGTGCCGGCCGTCCCGACGACCGTCGGCGGCTCCTCGACGGTCGGCGCGTTAGCGACCGGAAACGAGAACGGACTCCTCGTCAGTTCGCGCGCCCTCGAGTACGAGCGCGAACGTCTCGCCGACGAACTCGACGTTCCGGTCGCGGAACTGCCGGGAAACATCAACGCCGCCGGAAACGTCGTTCTGGCGAACGACTACGGCGCGTACGTCCACCCCGACCTCCCCCGGGACGCGATCCGGATCGTCAAGGACACTCTCGAGGTGCCCGTCGAGCGAGGCGACCTGGCCGGCGTCAGGACCGTCGGCACCGCGGCCGTCGCGACGAACGCGGGCGTGCTCTGTCACCCGAAGGCGACCGACGCGGAGCTCGATTACCTCGAGGACGTCCTCGACGTCCGGGCCGACGTGGGCACTATCAACTACGGCGCGCCCCTCGTCGGCTCCGGTCTGCTCGCCAACGAGGCGGGTTACGTCGTCGGCGAGGACACCACCGGCCCCGAACTCGGCCGAATCGAGGACGCGCTCGGCTACCTCGAGTGACTCGAATTCGGACGCGCAACCGTTTCCCGGCCGCCGATTCTAACTCGATTCTACCGACCGTCGTCGACGCTCGAGCGACGTCCTCGAGCGAGACCGAACGCGCGCGACGAATGGTCATCTCTTCCATTGCTGTCTGGACGAGCTGATGTCGCGGTTACGCCCGATTCGACGATTCCTCCCGGAACTGACTCGACGCCGTCCATCGCGTCGTAACTCAAAACGCGTTTTGTGCCTACGGTGACGCTTTTAGCCGGCTGAACGAAGGACGGGTTGCTATGGCAGTACTCCCCGCCTTCAAAGACGGTGTGACGGTCCTCCGCGAACATCCGGTCATCCTGCTCGCGGGTCTGCTCTTCGCGCTCGTCGGGCAGGTCACGTCCGCCGGCGAGGTCGTCGACTCGTGGATCGTGTCCGCCCTCGGCGTCGTCGTCGCCTTTCTGATCGGCCCGTTCTTTCTCGGCGGGCTCATCGGAATGGCCCTCGAGGCCCTCGAGGGATCGAAGCCGACGCTCGGTCTGTTCGTCGAGTCCGGGACGCGGTTTTACGTATCGCTACTCGGCGCGACGGTTCTCCTGACGGGGCTATTTTTCGTCCTCGTCTTCGTCGGGACGCTCGTCGGAGTGGTGAGCGTCTTCGCCGGCTTCGCCGCCACGGGAGCCGAGTCCGGAGCCGCGGGGCTGCTGGGCGTCGGTATCGGACTGCTCGTCTTCCTCGGCGTCTTCCTCGTGGCGTTCGTCGCGTTCCTGTTCCTCCAGTTTTTCAACACGGCGATCGTCGTCGACGGCGAGCGCGCGATCGATTCGTTCTCGCGCAGCGTCTCGCTCGTGCGGGCGAACCTCCGCAGCGTGATCGGCTACTCGCTGCTGTGGATCGCCGTCTGGACCGTCGCGTTCGCGCCGATAATCGGCCTCGAGCTCGTCCTCGTCGAACCCGGGCTCGCGGACGGCGTCCAGTTCGACCGGACCGTCGCCCAGGCGGTTACGATCGGCCTTGCGGTTCTCGTGACCGGAATCGGCTACGCGTACCTGTACGCCGTTCACACGTCCTACTACACGCGACTCGGATCGGCCGACGGTGGCGCGGACGGAGCCAGGTCCGCGAACGCGTGAGCCGGCGATCCCGACCGGATTACCGACGTTCGAACCGGTGCAGGACGACCTCGCTGTCGTCGTCCCACTCGAAGCTCTCGTGGGCGCGCTCGAGCAGCCGCTCGTAGCTCTCGAGGTCGTCCATTCCCTCCGCCCGTGCGTCCTCGTCGGTCAGGTCGCCGAGCGTCCGTTCTTCGACCACGGTGACCTCGAAGGCCGTCCCGTCGATCTCGAAGGTGTCGCCGACGTCGGCGTACTGGTGGCCGCGGTGGATCTGGGTGACTTCACCCTCGCGAGCCTGCCGTTGCATTCGTTCGCTCGGAAGCAACTCGGCGGGATCGAGTTCGCTCATGATCGTCTCCACGCGGGCCGGGCTCAAAGAAGGCACACCTACCGAACGCGTCGTGCCACCCGGGACCGTCGCGGACGACTCGAGTGAGACGTCTTCGTCGCGGTGGCCGCGTCGATCACCTCGCTACTCGAGAGCCCGGGTTCGGCGTTGTCCTCCACCCCCGTTCTCACGGATGCACGTTGTCCTCCACCCCCGTTCCCACGGGTGCACTGTCCGATGCGCTCGCGACCGCGAGCGCGAAGACCGCAACTGTGGTCGTGTGTGACCGCCGCCGAGTTCGACGGGTGGATTCCGTATCGCCGCTCGGCGGCGAACGCGGCTCGATCGACGCGGTGGGCGGCGGTTCGAGGCCGTTGGCTCGGCCGGATCTGACCGGTCGACTCGAAACCGTCCGGCTTCCGCGGAAGGGAAGATTCTTCCGACTGCCTGCCGGAGTGTGAGCCATGAGTGAGTTTACGGTCACCGGTCGGTTCAAGAACCGCGACGGATTCGCGGAGTTCGAGACGACGATCGACGCCGAAAACGAAAACGTCGCCCGCGAGCACGCCCTCTCGCAGCTGGGCAGTCAGCACGGGCTCAAGCGCACGCAGATCGACCTCGAGGAGGTGTCCGAGCGATGAGCCAGCAGCAACTTCAGCAGCTCTCCCAGGAGCTCCAGGAGATTCAGGAACAGATCGAGGCGATGCGGGCGAACGTCGAGTCGGTCCAGGGACGAAAGACCGAAATCGACGAGGCGATCGACGCACTCGAGACGCTCGAGAGCGGGTCGACGGTTCAGGTGCCACTCGGCGGCGGCGCGTACCTCCGTGCGACCATCGAGGACATCGACGAGGCGATCGTCGAACTCGGCGCCGACTACGCCGCCGAGTTCGAACAGGACGACGCGATCGACACGCTCGAGAACAAGAAAGACCACCTCGACGAGCGCATCGACGACCTCAACGAGGAGATCGCCGAACTCGAGGGCGAAAGCGCCGAACTCGAACAGCAGGCCCAGCAGATTCAACAGCAGGCGATGCAACAGCAGATGCAGCAGATGGGACAGGGCCCGGGTCCGAGCCCCGACGAGTGACGTAGCCACCACCCATGTTCGACAACCTGAAGGAGAAACTCGGGAGCTTCCGCGACGAGGCCGAGGAAGCCGCCGAAGAAAACGTCGAGGACGTCGACGAGGACGACCTCAAGGAGGCCGATCCCGACGCAGCCGCGGCTCCCGAGCCGGCGGCGGAGTCGGCGACCGACGACGCAGCAGAACCGGCGATCGGTGCCGGCGCGACCCCCGGAGGCGGAGCGGAACCGGTCAGCGAGGCCGGCGTCGGAGCCGACGAGCGGGTCGACCGCGAGGAAAGCGACGAACGCAGCGCGGAGGCGCTCGAGGACGACGCGACCGACCGGGTCGGAGAGGACGACGATACTCCCGCCGAGTCGGACGAAGGAGAAGCAGACCCCGCCGTGACGGACGAAGACGACCTCGCCGAGGCGGACGAAGACGAAGCGTCCAACGGATCGACCGGCTTCGGCCGCAAGGCCAGGTCGCTGGTCAAAGGCAAGTTCGTCATCGAGGAGGAGGACCTCGAGGGGCCGCTGTACGAACTCGAGATGGCGTTGCTCTCGAGCGACGTCGAGATGACCGTCGCCGAGGAGATCCTGGACAACATCCGCGAGGAACTGGTCGGCGAAACGCGGACGTTCACGACCTCGACCGGCGACGTCGTCGAGGAGGCGCTGCGGGACGCGATCTACGACGTGATCAGCGTCGGCCAGTTCGACTTCGACGAACGAATCGCCGTCGAGGACAAGCCCGTCACGATCGTCTTCACCGGCGTCAACGGCGTCGGCAAGACCACCTCGATCGCGAAACTGAGCCGATACTTCGAGGAGCGAGGCTACTCGACAGTGATGGCAAACGGCGACACCTACCGCGCCGGTGCCAACGAACAGATCCAGGAACACGCCGACGCCCTCGAGACGAAACTCATCAGCCACGAACAGGGTGGCGACCCCGCCGCCGTGTTGTACGACGCCGTCGAGTACGCCGAAGCCAACGACGTCGACGTCGTGCTCGGCGACACCGCGGGCCGGCTTCACACCGACGAGGGACTGATGGACCAACTCGAGAAGATCGACCGCGTCGTCGATCCGGACATGACGCTGTTCGTCGACGAGGCGGTCGCCGGCCAAGACGCCGTCAACCGCGCCCGCGAGTTCGACGACGCGGCCGAGATCGACGGCGCGATCTTGACGAAAGCCGACGCCGACTCCAACGGGGGTGCAGCGATTTCGATCGCCCACGTCTCCGGAAAGCCGATCCTGTTTCTCGGCGTCGGTCAGGGCTACGACGACCTCGAGCGGTTCGATCCCGACGAGATGATCGACCGCCTGCTCGAAGCGGAGTAGTCACCCGCCGGTTATGAGACGCAACACGGTAACGTGGTCGGTCTCGACCGGTTGATCCTCCGGCACCGGTCTGCCGTCGACGACGACGCTCACCTCGTGCGGACTCAGATCGATCTTCCGGAGCAGGTCAGCGTACGTCGGCATCGCACCGCCGGCGTCGCTCTCATCACCGTCCGGTGACGAGGCGTCGGTGGCGCAACCGGATCGATCGACGGTCCCGGCTCCCTCCTCAAGCGCCTCGAGGTCGAACTCGTAGGTGTCTTCCCCCTTGACGTCGACGGTGACGCGCATACGCTCCGTTGTGACGGTGCGAACTTGAGCGCGTCGCTCGTACCGGCGAATAGCCATCGTTCCCGTCCGGCCGCGTCTCGCGTTCGCTCGCCGTCGACGGCGGTCACTCGAGTGCAGCCAGTGTGTACGCCGATCCGGCTGCTTCAGTCCGTCACGGGCTCGTCCGATCGCACGCCGGCGCTCGATTCCCGGTCGCGTTCCCTGTGAGTGTGCCAGTGACCGTACAGTCCGCGAGCGAGCGCGCCGAGTCCGAGCAGGAGCACGACCAGGTTGATCGGGTTGCCCAGATACGGAATCTGGACCACCAGGGCTCCGGCGACCAGTCCGGCCACGAGCGCGAGCCATCGATTCTCGACGCCGACCGCCGACAGCAGCCAGGCGGCGATCGCGTACCGGCCGTAGACGATTCCGATCCAGATCGCCAGGGCGAACCCCAGGCCGCCCAGAAACGACAGCGGAATGCCGACGACCGTGATCGCGATCGCGATCAGCAGGATCGGCACCCCGACGAGCGCGCCGACGCCGACGACGCCGGTTCGGAGCGGATCGTTCGCGACCCGTCCCGCGACGCCGTCGGAAAACCGCGGAAAGAGCGCGAGCAACGCGGCACCCAACAGCAGGTTCATCCCGAGGACGTACAGCGAGAACAGCCAGGAGGCGATCGGCTGTACCGTTGGCGTCAGGTCGACCCCGACCGAGGTGTCCTCTCGGATCTCGCCGGCGACCGCGTCTGTGTTGCCCACGAGGTCGCCGCCGTAACGCAGGTCGCCCGCGATCGCGGCCTCGTCGCCGAGGCGGATGGTGTCGGCGCCCGCGGCGACGTTCCCGTCGATCGAGCCGTCGATTGCGATGCTCCCGGCACCGGCAGAGAGGTCGCCGCCGACGGTCGCGCCCTCGACGAGCTCGACGTTTCCGGCCGCTGCCTCGACGTCGCCGTCGACGCTGCCGGCGATCGTGACGCTTCCCGACGCCGCTTCCAGGTCGCCGCCGACGTCCCCGTCGATCCGCACGTTTCCGGCCACGACGCTGACGTCGCCGGTGACCGTTCCTTCGACGACGACGGTTCCCGCGAACGCCTCGAGTTCGTCGACCGTCTCGCCCTCCTCGACGACGACGGTGCCGCTGACTTGCGACTCGGACTGAGCGGCCGCCGTGGCGGGGATCGTGGCACAGAGGGCAACGGCGAGGACGACGAGAAACAGCGCTCGCGCTCGCGTTCTCCGATTGGAGGTCATGGCGTCTGCTCCCACTCCCAGCACGAAAAAGTGTTAGGTGACGATCACCAGCCGATCGGCGGCTTCCCCTCCCCTCGCGATCGTCGGTCGGTGCCGACGCTGTCGGCAGGCCAAACCCACGCCCTCGTCGGACTACCGTTCGCGTCGACGTCCACGCCGTCGTTCGGTCGATTTATTTCCCGTCCCGACCTTGGGCCGGTATGAGCGAGGCCGACGCCGAGGCGGCGGAGCCGACACCCGGCAGGACCGAAGTCTGGATCGAGAAGTATCGGCCCGAGCGACTCGCGGAGATCAAAGGCCACGAGGACATCGTGCCTCGACTCGAGCGCTACGTCGAGCAGGACGACCTCCCCCACCTCATGTTTGCGGGGCCGGCGGGTACGGGGAAATGCGTTACTGGTGAGACGCCGGTGTTGACGAATAACGGGGTTGCACCGATCGCTACTGTGATCGGTGAGACAGACGGCTTTTCGAATCCGCCGGATCAACTGAAAATACTCACGTATACCCCGGATGGCTCGTTCGAATACGTCGAGCCGTCACACGCATTTTCGAAAACAGCCACCGACCTCGTCAGTATCAAAACGCGCGACGGAAACGACCTCACCGTAACGCCGGAACACAAACTCCTTGTTTGTGACGAAGATGGTCTCGAGTGGTGCGAGGCAAATTCGCTTACGGGTGGAGAACGTCTCGTTCGACCGCTGGAAACACCCACATTATCGACGGAGACGGATCTCGACTGGCTCTCTTCGATGGACGGTGATCGAACGTTCGTGCACGTCTCGGATGCGTTTGCCCAGGAACACGATATCCCTGCGGAAGAAAACTACGTGGGACAGAAGAAAACGGTTCTCGGCTGTCTCCGGCGGGGATACTCGATTGATGATATCGTCTCCGAGCACGGAATCAATCGGAAGACTGCGACTAACTACGCGCGGTCGGTGTCGATCGATCTCGACGCATCTTCAACGGTCTGTTCGCTTGCGTACCTCCGGTCACTTCCTGTCGACAAATCCACACTCCGATCTCACGTCGAGTCGATCCAGTACGTGACACCGCAAAATAAGCGTTCGCGACCCATTACACCGCCCTGGGAACTTTCGTCGGCACTCGCACGATTCGTTGGCTTGGCGATCAGCGAAGCACGAATCAACAACGGGCGGATAAAATTTTACAACACTGACGAGAGTCTGTGTGCGTTCTTCGAACGAAGCGCGCGGCAACTGTTCGACGTCGAGCCGACCGGTGGTGAACAACACGGCGTTCCGTACGTCGAAATTCGAACGAAAACGCTTCATCATTTCCTTGAGTGCTGCTTCGATGTATTCGGCGATTCGAGGTCTTCGGCAATTGGCTCGACGCTGGTTCACGCACCCCGAGAGGTTCGCGCAGCCTTCCTGCAGGCAGTGTTTGACTCGGAGGCGTACGTTGCCGACCAAAGTACGATCGAACTCACGCAGAAAGACGAGTCGTTGATTACACTTTGTTCGTATCTGCTAGCCTCTTTCGGAATTCCGACTCGACGAAAACCGGTCGAGAAAGGGGAAACGAACGGCTCCGGTACAACACGCGAGTACCATTCGCTATACGTATCTAGCGCTGAACACCTCGCTCGATTCGAAGAGGTCATCGGGTTCTCTATCGATCACAAACGGGAACGATTAGCGGCGGCGAAAAATCGTTCGGGTAATCCAAACCATGACACAATTCCCGCTCAGCGAGCTGTTGACGAACTGTGCCACCTCCTCGCTTTGAGAAAGAAGCCGCTACTGACCGACACCTTGAATCCCGACAGTCCAGGCCGGTGCTCCTATCTCGAGGATATCGATCACGTCATCGAGGCGGCGTCCGATCGGCTCGAAACGGCACAAGAAGTCAAACGGAACCTGTATCGCATTCGTTCCGACGTTCGAACGCTAAGCGCCGTTCCATCGGCGTGGATCAACGAGCGCCCATCGTTGGAACCGCTTCAGATGCGAACTCATCTCGAATCGGAGACTGGTATCAGAACTGACCGATTGCTCGAGTACGCGGATGGTCGACGGTCACCCACTGCACGTCGAGCGGGCCAACTCCTCGAGACGCTTGAATCGAAAGAGAGTCTTCCTGCTATCACTTCGCTCCAGTCGCAGCTCACGCAAGCAATCGATGCCCTCCGCGTTTCTGACAACCGAATAGCGGAGGGAACTGATCTATCCGGAAGGGACGTACGCGCACTCCTCGAGAACGACGATCACGACCTCGCATCGCTTGCCCGGTTCGCCACCGTTGCGGACCGGATTCACGACGTTGCGTCCGAGATGTGCTCGATGGAAGTTCTTGAGCACCTGTCGACGCTCCATCGCCTGTCCAGTGACACGCTGTACTTCGATCGAGTCGTTTCCGTCGAGCGTATCGAGGACGACCGCCAGGTCTATGACCTTACGGTCCCGTCCACGAAGAATTACGTCGCGGGATCCGTTCCAACGGTGATGCACAACACCACGGCATCCCAGGCCATCGCCCGCGAGGTGTACGGCGACGACTGGCGCGAGAACTTCCTCGAACTCAACGCCTCCGACCAGCGCGGGATCGACGTCGTCCGGGATCGGATCAAGGACTTCGCCCGGTCGTCCTTCGGCGGCTACGACCACCGCATCATCTTTCTGGACGAGGCGGACGCGCTCACCTCGGACGCCCAGTCCGCGCTGCGTCGAACGATGGAACAGTTCTCGAGCAACACCCGCTTCATCCTCTCGTGTAACTACTCGAGCCAGATCATCGACCCGATTCAGTCGCGGTGTGCCGTCTTCCGGTTCACCCAGCTCTCCGAGGCGGCGATCGAGGCCCAGGTTCGAGAAATCGCCGAGATCGAGGGGATCGACGTCACCGACGACGGCGTCGACGCGCTGGTGTACGCGGCCGACGGCGACATGCGCAAGGCGATCAACGCCCTCCAGGCCGCGGCGGTGATGGGCGAGGTCGTCGACGAGGAGACCGTGTTCGCGATCACCGCGACCGCGCGTCCCGAGGAGGTCGAGGCGATGGTCGACCACGCCATCGGCGGCGACTTCACCGCCGCCCGCGCCGCGCTCGACGACCTGCTGACCGACCGCGGCCTCGCCGGCGGCGACGTCATCGACCAGCTCCACCGCTCGGCCTGGGAGTTCGACGTCCCCGAGCGGGCGACGGTGCGGCTGCTCGAGCGACTCGGCGAGGTCGACTACCGCATCACGGAGGGGGCCAATGAACGCCTGCAGCTCGAGGCGATGCTGGCGTCGCTGGCGCTCGAGGACGATCCGTCGGAGGACTGAGCGGAGCCGCGTTCGAGCTCGCTTTTCGCAGCGAAGACGCTCCGACAGCTCGGTGTTCGAGAGCGATTCGACAGTTCCGCGTTCGGACCGATCCGACAGTTCCGCGTTCGGACCGACCCGACAGTTCCGCGTTCGTTAGCGCTCGGACAGCTCCCCGCCGGGGTCGCGCCCGGTCCGATTTTCACCGCGGGCTCGATCCGGCTCGTGTTCGTCGGAGTCGCGCGCCGGCCGTTCAGCCCGTTCGGGACCACCCCGCGCGGTTTGGCTCAGTCGATCGACGAGCTCGAGGAGGCGATCCTGTGCGCTCTCGACCTCCGAGAAGTGTTCTTCGTCGCCGGTCTCTTCCGCCAGCTCGAGGAAGCCGCGGGCCACGTTCAGCGGCCGACGGACCTCGTCGTCGATCAGCGCGGCGATCGTTTCCAGTTGCGCTTCGGCCGCGGCTACCTCCCGCTCGCGACGGCGTCTCGCGGTGACGTCCCTGTAGACGATCAGCCCCTCATCCCCTCCGAACGCTTCGCTATCCCGGCCGCTCGCCGCCTCGAGTGGACTCACGAGGAGCCGGAACGTACGGAGTCCGTCTGCGGTTTCGACGTCGGCGGTGTACCGTCGACGCTCGCCGCGCCCGATTGCCTCGAGGAGCGTCGGCTCCGGTGCGTCCGGATTCGAACCGGCCACGAGTTCGTCCGGAGACGCGCCGAGGATCGCCTCGCGCTCGACGTCGAAGACGTCGACGAAGCTCGCGGTGACGTCCCGGACGATCGCTCGTCCGTCGTCGAGTTCGTACCGCGCCGCCGGAACCGGAAGCCGTTCGAAGACCGCTCGAGCGCGGTCCCGCTGCGTCGCCAGCCGGTCCCGTTGCGTCCGGAGTTCGCTCCGGTCGTCCGCCAGCTGGTCTCGACGCTGCTGGAGTTTTTCTCGCTCCCGCCGGAGCCGATCGCGCTCGCCCGCGAGCTGTGACTCGGTTTCGATTCGCTCGAGCGTCCCGCCGGCGGCTCGTCCGTACGCCGCGAGGAGATCGCGGTCTCGCTCGTCGAAGACGCCGCGCTCTTCGGCGGCGACACAGAGGATGCCGGCGTCCCCGACCGGAACGCAACACGCCGATCGCCGGTCCCCGCTGAACGGCAACTCGAGTCGATCGTCGCTCGCCAGGTCCTCGAGCAGAATCGGCTCTCCGGTCTCGAGCGCCTCCGCGAGGGGACCGTCGCGCGAGACGCCATCGAAGTCGTCGGGAACGCTCGGCGTGCGCGCCCGGAGCGTAAACTCCCCGAAGTGGACCGTCGACAGCCAGCAGTAGTCGGTGTCGAAGGCCGCCGCGACGTCGTGGACGAGCAGTTCGAAGAACCGATCGCGATCGCGCTGGACCGTCACCGTGGCCAGCGACTCGAGGAGCCGGTCGGCCGGTTCGTCGTCCGACGTCGACCGATCGCCGGGCATCGCGATCGGGTCGTCGTCGGACTCGTCTCCCCGCTCGCCGCCGCAGACCCACTCGATCTCGTCCGCGAGGTGTTCGAGCGCGTCGTCCGTGTCCCGTCTGACGTAGCCGTCGATCCCGTCGGTCGCGCGCGCGGCCCGCGGCGCGTACGACGCGTCGGTAAAGAGGACGACCGGCGTCGACTCGCAGGCGTCGACGACCTCGAGTAGGTTCGAGCCCGCGTCGGTCGTCGGCGTCTCGGCGAAGACGACGCAGTCGGCGTCGGGCGCCCAGTCGCGAAGTCGGTCGAGTTCGTCCGTCGACAGCGACGCGACCGTCCGGTCGGGTCCCGAGGGAACGTCCTCGAGTTCGGCCGCGCCGTCGTGGGCGGGGCCGTCGCTCGCGGTGAGATAGAGTACGGTACGCGGTCGTGATCGCGGCGGCTCGTTCATGGCGATGGGGGTGTCTCTATCCGAAGCTGTTTCGCCACCCCGATAAATGTACAGCCGAAATTCAGGCTGGCCGACGTGATTCGTGACGTGCGCCCGTCAAAAACCGCTTGTGAGCGATCGAACGGCCACGACGTCTCCGGCCGACCGAAGCGGCTTAGTGCGACCACCGCGGAATATTCGCCGTGAATTTCCCGAACTGGCGAACGTACCTCGTCACCCAGGCCTCCGTCTCGGCGGGTCGATCGACGCCCGAGATCGTCCGGGGAGCGATCGACGGCGGCGTCGACGCCGTCCAGCTGCGCGAGAAGGGGACCGACGCGCGCTCGCGGTACGAACTCGGCCTCGAGGTGCGCGAGCTCACCGCCGAGGCGGGCGTCGACCTGATCGTCAACGATCGGGTGGACGTCGCGAAAGCGATCGACGCCGACGGCGTCCACGTCGGCCAATCCGACCTCCCCGTCGCCGTCGCTCGCGACCTGCTCGGTCCGGAGGCGATCGTGGGCTGCTCGACGTCGACGGTCGAGGAAGCCGAACGCGCCGAAGCCGACGGCGCCGACTACCTCGGCATCGGGGCGATCTACGGCACCTCGTCGAAGGACGTGGCGGCGGACAAAGACGGGGTCGGCCCCGAACGCGTCGCCGAGATCGCCGACGCGGTGTCGATCCCGATCGTCGGTATCGGCGGCGTGACGGCCGACAACGCCGGTCCGGTCGCGCAAGCCGGCGCGACCGGCGTCGCGGTCATCTCGGCGATTACGGCGGCCGACGATCCGACGGCGGCGACCGAGGCGCTTGCAACCGCCGTCGAAACGGCGAAGGAACTCGAGGAGCGAGGTGAAAAACAGTGACCGACTCGATCGACGTCACCGTCGACGAACTGGCCGCGTCGTTGCGAACCATCGCCGAGACGGAGCCGCTGGTGCAGTCGCTGACCAACGAGGTGACGATCAACGACGTCGCCAACTTGATTCTCCACTGGGACGGGCTGCCGGTGATGGCGGACACGCCCGGCGACGCCGGGGAGATGGCCGAACTCGCGAGCGCGGTCCACGTCAACACCGGACAGCTACCCGAGGCGAAAGTCGAGGCCATGCGCGAGGCCGGCCGAGCCGCGAACGAGCGCGGGATTCCGGTCGTCCTGGACCCCGTCGGCGTCGGCTCCACGCCGTCGCGCGAGGCGGTCGCCGAACGGCTCCTCTCGGAGATCGAGTTCGCGATCATCAAGGGCAACTACGGCGAGATCAGCGCGCTCGCCGGCGTCGAAGCCGACGTCAAGGGAGTCGAATCCGTCGGCGACTACGACGAGATCGAACGGACCGCCCGGTCGCTCGCCGACTCGACCGGCGCGACCGTCGTCGCCTCGGGCGTCCGCGACGTCGTGGCCGATTCGGACAGCGCGTATCGCCTGACCGTCGGCCACGAACTGCTCGGCTCGGTCGTCGGCACCGGCTGCATGCTCGGCGCGACGCTCGCGGTCTTCGCCGGCGCGCTCGAGGACGAGCACGCGGCGGCGCTCCAGGGAACGGTCGCGTTCGGTCTCGCCGGCGAGCGCGCGGCGGATCTCCCTCACGAGGGTCCCGCCAGCTACCGGACGAACTTCCACGACGCGGTCGCCGGATTCGCCGGCGACGCGGCCGACGACCTCGACCTCGAGTCGCGCCTCGAGCGCGTCGTCTGATCGCCGCCGTAACCGGCCGGCCGACGCCGCTACCGGGAACCGTTTTGTCCGCGGCCCACGAACGTCGTCGTATGTCCCGTCAACACCTCGCAGACGCCGCACGGTCGCTCGAGCGCGCCGCAGAGGCGGCCGAACATGACGCGGCCGACCGGTTACGACAGCAGTCGGAACAGTTTTCCACCCTCGCGGACGCCGACCGGGGGCCGGATCACGGCAAACTGGCCCGCCACGAACACGTCCTCGCCGAGGTCGCCGACGAGGAGGGCGGACGGGTCGCCGACCGCGTCGACGATGCGATCGAGTCGATCCACGCCTACCGGGAGACGCTCGAGGGCGTCTGAACCGTTCGAATCGTCCGAGGCGCGACGGTTGTCGCCGTCCGGCGACGGCTTTTCCGGCGGTTCGATACGGTTTACTGTCCGTCAGTTCCGGCGCACCCGCGACACGGGCGGCGGTGCACCGGTACGTCGGTACAGTAATCCGTACGAGTCACCGTTCGAGCGGCTCGAATCCGTCCCGTTGTGACTGCCCGTGGCCGCCTCGCGTCGGCCGCGACGATCAACAGACCGGCTTGGGATTCGCGCCCATCGCCTCCAGGTTCTCGACGTACTCGCCGTAAGCGGCCTCGATCGTGTCGGTCGCCGCCTCGAGCGCGCGCTCGTCGTCGGAGATGTCCCCGAGCAGCTCCGTCGCGCGCTCGAGCTGGCCGTCGAGCTCCGCGCCGAACTCGCGGAAGACGCCGGCGGTCTGGGGGTCCGCGTCGCCGACGAAGTAGCCGACGACCTGTTCTTTGGATCGCTTGCTCGCGAGGATCCGGCCGACGAGCGCACCGACGCGCTCGGTCGTCCCGTCGAGTTCGCGCAGGTACTCGTGGAGTGCCGGAACCGCCTCCGGCTCGTACTCCTCGTCGCCGAGGTGCTCGAGGACGGTCTCGAAGTGGTCGCGTTCTTCCGCTGCCGTCGCCGCGAACGCTTCCCGGGCGTCGTCGTCGCCCTCGTCGTCGGCCCACCCGTCGAACGTTTGCCAGGCGGCGTATTCCGCGTCCGCGGTCGCCCGCAGGACGGGTTCGGTGTCGATGTCGCCGCCGGTGTCGGCGTACAGGGACTTCGACGATCCCAGCCGCGAGAGTTCGGTCTGGTTCTCCTCGCGTACGGTCTCGAGGAACGCGTCGGCGTCGGTCATACCGACGAGTTGGACGGGTCGATGGAAAGGTGTGTCGTCCTCGGGGACCGGTAGACGATCGCGTCCGCGGGATCGGTCGCCGAACGTCACACGACGATCGGATCGTTCCGCTCTGTCGCGCGCTCGTCGAACGATGCTCACCGTCGAATCGAATTACCGCTCTGATCGCTCGACGGGCGGCTCCGAGCCGTCGACGTCCGGCGTTTCTCGCTCGTCGTACGCGTACGTCTCGCTTATGAACGCGATCGCGAGAATGTAGACGTCGATCCGCTCGGCCCCGGTCTCGGCCACCGCCTCCGTCAGTTGCTCCCAGCCACGTCTCGCCGCGAGCGCGACGTTCGACCGACCCATACATGTCAACTCGACGTATCAGTATTTAATACCGGCGGTAACGGAGCGCAGTAAAATCGGCGCGGCCGAGGGGAAACAACGCCGCGCTCACCGGTGTGTTCGGTTCGGGTGAATGCAGAACCAACGAGGAACCCACGAACGGTCGCGCGGCTGCGATTCGGTTCGATCGCGCCGACGCGCCGTTGCGACGGTATCGGAATCTTTCTTTTCTCCGCCGACGTCTTTCGACGGGATGACGATTTCCCCGCTGCTCGTCGAGGTCGGAGCGACGCTCGAGGAAACGACCGGATTGTTGCAGTACGTCCTCGTGTTCGTCTTCGCGGCGATTCCGCTGGTCGAGATCCTCGTCGTCGTTCCGATCGCGATCGGACTGGGATTGGATCCGCTCGTCACGGGGATCGTCGCGTTCGCCGGCAACGCGGGCTCGGTGTGTGCGCTCGTCGTCTTTCACCGGCGGCTGTCGAACTGGTGGCATGGCCGTCGAGGCGAGTCCGACTCGAAATCGAGTTCACGATACGAGCGGGCGCGGAAACTCTGGGATCGGTACGGGTTGCCGGGCCTCTCGATCGGTGGCCCGGCGCTGACGGGCGTCCACGTCGCCGCGGTCGTCGCGTTGCTCGCCGGCAGCCGCAGTCGGGATACGGTGGTCTGGATGACCGCGAGCATCGCCGTCTGGACGATCGTGCTCGTCGTCGGCTCCGTGCTCGGTCTCTCGCTGCTGGGGCTTTCGTAGTCGAGTCGGATCATTGAGAGTCGCCGCCCGAACCGCACAGCGATACGGCGCGAACGCCAACGGCTTCGGCCGTTGGTCGCTCGTCGATCGAACACTAATCGTTTAGTAGGTCTCGATCCTTTCTCCGAAAACGACCCACTACCGATCCTCATGACGAACGCGATTACCGTCCTCGTCGTCGACAACGAGCCCGGCTTCGCGGATCTCGCCGGCGAGATGCTCGAGCGCGACCGCGAGGAGATCGTCGCGGAGCCGGCGACCAGCGCCGCCGAGGCGCTCGAAATCTTCTTCGACCGGGAGATCGACTGCATCGTCAGCGACTACGAGATGCCCGAGATGAGCGGTATCGAACTGCTCGAGCGGGTTCGAGAGACCGATCCCGAACTGCCGTTCATCCTCTTTACCGGGCGCGGATCGGAGGAGGTCGCGAGCGAAGCGATCGCCGCCGGCGTAACCCAGTACCTCCAGAAAGAGACCGGGAGCGAACAGTACGCGCTGCTCGCGAACCAGATCACGAACGCCGTCACCCAGTACCGGATCGAGACGGAGCTTCGAGAGAGCAAACGCCGCTACGAGCGGACGCTGGCGACGCTTCACGAGACGACCCGCAACCTGATGCGCGCCGGCACCAAGGACGAAATCTACGAGGAGACGGTCGCGACCGCCGCGGAGATTTTGGACGTCGCCGTCGCCGCCGCCTACGCGTTCGATCCGTCGACCGGCGTCCTCGATCACGCAGCGTCTGCCGGCTCCGCTCGAGAGGTCGTCGATCCCACGACGACCATCGAACGGGGGGAGGGACACGTCTGGGACGCCTTCTCGGAGGGCGAAAGCGTCTACTACGACGACGTCACTCGCGTGGAGGACGTGACGGCGGCGGAGGCGACCAGCCGGTGCGAGCTGATCGTCCCGCTCCAGTCCCACGGCGTGCTGGTCGCGGGGACGGAGTCGGTCGACGGGTTCGACGAGACGATGACCGAGCTGTTTCACATTCTGGCGGCCAACACCGAGGCCGCGCTGGACCGCGCGGAACGCGAGGAGCTGCTTCGGGAACACGACCGGACGCTGGCGAACCAGAACGAGGAGCTGACCCGCCTCAATCACATCAACGAGGTGATCCGCGAGATCAACCACGGCGTCGCCCAGGCCTCGACGCGCGCGGAGATCGAACGCACCGTCTGCGATCGCCTCGCCGATACGGACCGGTACCGATTCGCCTGGATCGCCGCGAGCGAGGACGATCCGCCGGAGCCGACCCAGTGGGCGGGCGTCGACGCGACGTACGTCGACCGGGTCCGGGCCGACGGCGAACTGGCACCCGAGACGTCCCTGATCCGCGAGGTCCTCGAGAGCGAGACCGTCACCGTCGTTCCGGACGTCCTCGACGACGACGGGTGGGATCGCCGTCGAACCGAAGCGCTCACGTACGGCTACCAGACGGTGCTCGCGGTACCGCTCGTCGACGGCGAGCGCCGGTACGGCGTGTTGTGCGTTCACGTCAGCGGCGTCGATTCGATCGGCGAGAGCGAACGGGAGGTGTTCGCCGAACTCGGCGAGACGATCGGACACGCCATCCGGGCGGTCGAACGAACCCGGGCGATGCTCACGGACAGCCGACTCGAGCTCGAACTCGAGTGTCGCGATTCCCGCCTGCTGTTCAACCGGCTGTCGGCGGCCGTCGACGGACCGATCTCGCTCGAGGGGGTCCTCGACCGAGACGAGCGTATCGTCGCTTTCGTCAGCACGCCGCCGACGTCCGCGCTGGCCGACCTCGAGGACGAGCAGGCGTCGATCGAAACGATCTCGATCGTCTCCGAAAGCGACGACGAGTACCTGTACGAGGTGACGGTGTCGTCGACGCCGTTTCTGAACACGTTGCGGACCTACGACGTCAGCCTTCGCGGGGCGACCGCCGAGAGCGGCGTCTCGACGCTCGTCCTCGAGATGTCCCAGCACGTCGAAACGCGCGCGCTGGTCGAGTCGATCCGGGACGAACACCCCGAGACCGAACTCGTCGCACGACGCGAGACGACCGGCACCCGTTCGACCAAACGCCTCGACTCTCGACTCGAGGATCGACTGACCGACAAACAGCTCGAGGCGTTTCAGACGGCCTACTACAGCGGATTCTTCGAGTGGCCCCGCGAGAGCACCGGCGAAGAGCTGGCGGAGACGCTCGAGGTGTCGGCACCGACGTACCACTACCACCTGCGTGCGGCCGAACGCAAGCTCGCGACGCTGGTGTTCGACAAGGGACTCTAGGTGATTAGTATCTCGTATCGATCGACTACAACTGACTAGAGTTCATATTTAATCTCCTCCGCCCCATACGAAGAAATGGCGATCTGTATTAGACTGTCGCCACCCCCAATCCCCCCACCCCCCACTTTCCGGACCTACCGCACACCAGCGTCGTCTCTCGCGATCCGAACCGTCGTCAGTCCGATACCGCAGGTTCTCTCGCCGACTCGAGACGTTCAGCCGTCGATCGCGTCCTCCCACTCGATCCACTCCTGTTCCCAGCCGCGGCGCGATCTCGCTGCGCGGTGGGCGTGTTCTCGATCCTCCCTGGCCGTCCGGTTGCGCTCGACGGTGCCTGACTGCTCGCCGTCGATCAGCAACGGGTCGAACGAGACGGCTCCGAACCGCTCCCGTTCCCCGTCGGCCGACACCGCCTCGAGTCGCTGCTTTCCCGTTCCCCGGGGGAACACGAGGCGGCCGTCGTCGCTCAACTGCTCGCACAGCGTTCGCGGTGGGTCGACGACGGCGGCCTCGAGCAGGATCCGGTCGAACGGCGCATACTCCGGGAGCCCGTCGGCCCCGTCGCGTCGGTCGACGAGCACTTCCCCGTAGCCGGCGCCGTCCAGATTCTCCCGCGCTTCGAAGACGAGCGGACGGGCGATGTCGACGGCGTGGACGTTTCTCGCGCCGACGAGTTCGGCCGCGACGGCGGCCGTATAGCCGACGCCCGCGCCGACGATCAGGACCGTCCCGTCCCCCTCGAGTTCCGCGACCGAGAGCGCTTCGAACAGTCGGGCGACGGTGCTCGGTGCGAGGACGCGCGTTCCGAGGACGTCGTGTTCGCGGTCGGCGTAGGCCGTCCGCTCGTCGTCGACGAACTCGTGACGGGGCACGTCGCGCATGGCGATGGCGACGGCGTCGTCCGAGAGGACGTCTCTGGGCGGAGACTCGAGCCCGTCGACCATGTCCTCTCGCAGTACCGCGGGATCCATATCCGGGCTACCCGCTCGGCGGATATCAATGACGCGCTTGTCCGACTCGATCCGCCCGGCCGCGATACCGACTCCGGGCGCAGTCCCCCGTTCTCGTTCGGGCGGCCTCGAGCGTCGGTCGAGGTGACAGGGGCCCTCGAGAGGCGACGATCGACGCGAGCGAACCCGAATTCGCTACCCGCGCATCTGGACGAAGCGAACGCCGCCGTGTTCGTCGCGCTCGAGCGTGCCGTCCTCGCGTTTGCTCGCGCTGACGAGCGTCTGGCGACCGCGTCCGATCGGGGCCAGCACCGTTCCGCCGGGACGAATCTGCTCGACGACCGGATCGGGAAGCGACGCCGTCGCGCAGGTGGCGTACGCGGCCTCGTACGGCGCGTGTTCGTCCCACCCTTCGCGCCCGTCGCCGACCCGGACGCTGACGTCGCCGTACCCCGTCTCGGCCAGCAGCCGTCGGGCCCGCTCGGCGAGTCCCTCGCCGAACTCGACGCTGTAGACGCACTCCGCGCCGACGAGTTCCGCCGTGACGGCGGCGTGATAGCCACAGCCGGTTCCGATCTCGAGGACGCGGTCGCCGGGACCGACGTCGAGGTGGTCGGCCATGATCGCGACCATGTGGGGCGCACTGATCGTCTGGCCGTCGCCGATCGGCAGCGGCCGATCCGCGTAGGCGTCGTCGCGTCGATCCGGCGGGACGAACGCGTGACGCGGCACCGCCTCGAGCGCCGCGAGGACGCGATCGTCGTCCACGCGCGGGGCGACCGTTCGGACCATCCGCTCTCTGGCGGCCTCGTAGCCGTCGGACATGGCTCGTGGGTAGTACGGGACGAGCGAAAATATACTGTCGGCCGGCTCGATCCACCGGTCGGGTCCGGACGGTGAGGCGGTGCCTCGAGCGCTACCAGGCCGACCAGGCGCTACTCGTCTGGTCGTAGGCGTAAACGCGCTTTGCGTCCTTCGCGAGCACCGTGTCGCCGTCCATCTCGTAGCGGTCGCGCTCGTAACCGCTGGCGTCGTCGCGGACGACGAACGCGTCGATCTCGAACTCGTCGTCGCCGAACTCCTCGACCTCGCCGACGGTGAACTCGTAGTCGCCGGGGACGTACACCGTGATTCCGCGGCTGTCGTCTCTCGAACCGTCTTTCGGGTGGACGGTGACGTTGACCGCCACGTTGTCGACCTCGCGGCTCCAGACGGTTTCGATCTCGTCGGCGGCGGACGTCTCGGTCCGTCGCTGGCCGTCGAGTTCGACGCTGGTGACGCGAACCGTCGAGAGCACTTCCTGGGTCTCGAGGATGAACTCGTCGCCGACCTCGACCGTCTCCTCTTCGGGAACGGTGACGTTCGCCGTGAACGACTCGCCCTCCTGGGAGACCACGACGTCGAGGGTGACCTCGCGCTGGCGTTCGGGCTGTACCTTGTGGACGTGTCCGCACTCGCCACAGCGGACGGTGAGCGTCCCCCCGCCCTCGGTCACGGTCAGCACCTCGTGGACCGTCTCGAGCTCCGGGGAACACGAGGGACACGGCGTCGGAACGCGGTCCGGAATGTCAGTCATACCGCGTCGTAGACGCTACGTCCGTAAAAGGCGATTGGACCGCGATTCGGTGGCAATGGCGCTACTCTCCGGCCGACGGTACGAGCGTGGCCACCTGCCGCTTCGGCCCCCGCGGCGGACGCTCGTCACGAAGTCGTCGCAGACGACGACGGCTCACCCGAGTACCGACGGTCGTCGACTGACTCGAGTCGCCGGAACGCGAGTCCGTCGGCGAACCGGTAGGCTGCTACGGCCTGCCGTTCGTCGGTCCCGGTTGACCGCGTCCGATCCACGGCCGTACCGGTCCGTCGGCACAGCAGGCCGGACGAGAAACGCGGGTCAGGCCGACGGGAGCTCGAGTTCCTCGCCGTCGACGAAGACCGTCGGATCGCGGATGATGCCGTCCTGGTGGATCGGCGCTTCGGTGTCGCCGCCGATTCCCGCGTCGTCGCCGATGGCGACGTGAACCGTTCCGGCGGCCTTCTCGTCTAACAGGACGGAGCCGACGAGGTCGGTGACGCCGACGTTCGTTCCGATGCCGAGCTCGGCAAGGTTGTACGCCGCGTCGCCTGCCTCCTCGGCCGCCGCTTCGACCTGTCGGCGGATCTCGTCGTCCGAAATCTCCGTGACGTAGCCGTCCTCGACGACGAACTCGAGTTCCCGTCCCTCGAGCAGGCCGTGCGGGCGCATGGTGCCGTCGACGACGTAGCGTCCGTCGGCCGACTCGGGGCTGACGAACACCTCGCCGGCCGGCAGGTTCGAGAACGATCCCGGCTCGCTCACGTCGCCGGTGTCGTCGAGCCACTCCCGGTCGCCGATCGCGAACGTGACGTCGGTTCCCCGGTCGGTGGTGACCCGCACCTCGTCGGCGTCCGCGACCCGCTCGAGGGTGCGCTTGCACTCCTCACGAATCCGGTCGTAGTCGGCGTCGAGACCGGTGACGAACACCTCCTCGGTGATCCCTGGAAGGGTGGCCCCGCGCGCCCCGCCGTCGGTCGCGTCCGACCGCGCTCGGGTGTGGCTCAGGCTCTTCGTCGTCGGCGCGAGGAAGGCGTCCGCGCCGCCGAGCGCGGCCGCGACCGGGGCCGGCGGCTCCGCGCCGTGTTGCTCGCCCGGCGGGTAGCGAACGATCGTCGCGTCGTCGGTAATCTCCCGTGCGACCCCGTACAGCGCCTCGCCGATCGGCTGGCGTTCGTCGTCGGTGACGATCGCACAGGACTCGTCTTCTGCGAGCGCGAGACACTGTCGGACGGCCGTCTCGGCGGCAGAACGGAGTTGGGTCATACGTGCCCTTCCGTCGGAGCGACCGAAAGGTCTTGCTATCGGGTGAAACGGTCCCGACTGGCGTCGTCGAACCGTGGTTCTCAAAGTGGGCGTGCAATCGCCCTCTTCGAGCTCAGGCCGCCCGCTCGAGGACGTCGACGCCGACCAGCTCCTCTCCGGTGAGCGCGCGGACGTACGCGCCGCCGGCGACGGAGACGTGCGAGAAGTCCTCGGCCTCGAGGTCGTACATGTCGACCGCGCGGGCCGTGTCGCCGCCGCCGACGACCGAGAAGCAGTCGGTCTCGGCGATGGCCGAGAGGACCTCGACCGTGCCGGTGGCGAAGCGCTCGTCCTCGAAGACGCCGAGGGCTCCCTTGACGAAGACGGCCTCCGACTCGCGGACGAGGTCGGCGTACCGCTCGGCGGTGTCGGAGCCGACGTCGAGGTACGACGTCTCCTTCTCGATTTCGCCGACCGCGGTTTCCGCGCGCTCGCCGGCCCCGTCCTCGGAGGCGAGGTCCTCGGCCAGCAGCAGCCGGTCGCCGTACTCCGAGAGAACGCGTTCGATCGTCTCCCGGTGGTCGTCCCACTGGTGGTCGAAAAACTCCGTTCCGTCGACGTCGTAGCCGACGTCGTGGCCGTCCGCACGGAGGAAGAGTTCGCCGACGATGCCCCCGAGACAGAACCGGTCGACGGTGTCGTCGACCCGCTCGATGACGGGAATGAGGTCCTCCGCCTTGGTCCCCCCGAGGACCATCGTGACGGTGCCGTCGAACTCCCGCTTTCGAATCGCGGAGTTCGCGGTGTACTCGGTCTCCATCACGCGACCGGCGTAGGCGTCCATCGCGAGCGGAAAGCCCACGAGCGAGGCGTGCGACCGGTGGGCGGCGGAGTAGGCGTCGTTCACGTAGGCGTCGAACTCGGGGGCGAGCGTTTGCACGAACTCGGTGTCGGCTTTCACCTCGGGCGCTTCCTCGGGCAGTTCCTCCTCGCACATGCGGGCGTTTTCGAGGACGAGCACGTCTCCCGCCTCGAGGTTACGGATCGCCTCGAGGGCCTCCTCGCCGAAGGTGTCGGGGACGTACTCGACGTTCCGACCGAGATGGTCGGCGAGCACGTCGGCGTGTCCCTCGAGGGTGACGAACGTGTCACGGCCCGGCCGCCCCTGGTGGGCGAGGAGGGCAACGGCGTGATCGTCGGCGAGCAGCTCTGCGATGGTTTCCGCGTGGCGCGCGAACCGGCGGTTGTCCTGGACGACCCCGTCGGAAACGGGGGCGTTGACGTCGATGCGGACGAGCAGTCGCTGTGCCGGCTCGAGGTCGTCGATCGTCTTGAACGTCGTCATGGATTCTCGTATCGAACGGGTGTGGTGAAATCGCTTAAAGGTGACAGAACGGAGCGAGCGGGTTCCGAGCCCAACTGGTGAGCGAAACTCCCCTGTGGGAGCTCGATTTCGCTCAACGGTCGGAAGAGTACTAGGGGGCGAGCGCTTCTTCGGAGCCGACGTTTTCGGATTCGGCGGCGACGTACGTCGCGAGATCGAGCATCCGGTTCGAGAAGCCGAACTCGTTGTCGTACCAGGTCAGCACCTTCACGAGGCCGCCCTCGAGCACCATCGTCGACTCGAGGTCGACGTAGGAGGAAAACGGCAGGCCGACGATGTCCCGGGAGACGATCTCCTCGTCGGTGTAGCCGAGGACGCCGGCCAGCTCGTCGTCGGCGGCGTCGCGGATCGCGTCGGCGAGTTCGTCCTCGGTGACGTCGGCTTCGAGGTCGACGGTGAGGTCGGTGATCGAGCCGTTCGGGACGGGGACCCGCATCGCCATGCCGTCGAGTTTCCCCTCGAGCTGGGGGAGCACTTCGGTGGTGGCGATGGCGGCACCGGTCGAGGTGGGGATGATGTTCTCGGCGGCGGCGCGCCCACGGCGGCGCTTGCCCAGCGGGCCGTCGATCAGATTCTGCGTGCCGGTGTAGGCGTGGACGGTCGTCAGGAGGCCGGACTCGATGCCGAACTTCTCGTCCAGCACCTTGACGACCGGCGCGACGCTGTTCGTGGTACAGGAGGCGTTCGAGACGACGTCGGCGTCCTCGTACTCGTTGTGGTTGACGCCGTAGACGATCGTCTGGACGTCCTTCTCGCCTTTCGGCGGCGCGGAGATGATCACCTTCTCGGCGCCGGCCTCGAGGTGCTGGGCGGCGTCGTCGTACGTCCGGAACAAGCCGGTCGCCTCGAACGCGACGTCGACCTCGAGGTCGTCCCACGGCAGGTCGGTGGGATCTCGCTCGGAGAGTAACTCGATCTCTCGACCCTCGACCGAAAGCGTGTCGCCGTCCCGAGAGACGTCCTCGAGTCGGCCGTGGACCGAATCGTACCGGAGTAGATACTCCATGTCGTCGTCGTCCATCACGTCATTGATTGCGACGATCTCGACGCCGTCGTACGCAAGCGACGCGCGCAAGACGTTTCGGCCGATTCGTCCAAACCCGTTGAGCCCGATCCGCAAGGGTTCGTCCGCTCCGTCGTCACTCCCGTATGAATGTTCACTCATATTCGAGTTGTATGCTCCCCAACGTTAAAATCGTTGCCCCATCCGAAACGTTGATGAACGTTACACATAGACTCTCCTCAGCACGGGCCGACCACGGTCTTGGGCACCAATTGACACATTCGTTATGTGTGGAATATCGGTCAATTTTTAGAATACCTGCTTCACGTGTGTCGGTTTTATCTAAGTTACTCGATTTCGAGTTAACATCTGTAAAATTCTTGCGAAACGGTTATGAGTGTTGACGGTGGATGGTGAATCGTATGTTACGGGTCGGAGTCAACGGGTACGGAACCATCGGCAAACGCGTCGCCGATGCGATTCGTGCACAGCCCGATATGGAGGTCTGCGGCGTCGCGAAGGTCAGCCCCGACTACGTCGCCGTGGGTGCGGCCGAAGCGGGATACCCCGTCTACGCCGTCGACGCGGATCGCGCCGACGAGTTCCGCTCGATCGGTATCGACCTCGCCGGAACCGTCGACGAACTCGTCGCAGCCAGCGACGTGGTGGTCGATGCGACTCCGTCCGGGGTCGGTGCCGACAACCGCCCGCTCTACGAACGCCACGACACCCCCGCGCTCTTTCAGGGCGGCGAGGACGCGACCGTCGCCGAGGTCAGCTTCAACGCCCGCGCGAACTTCGACGAGGCTACAGACGCCGACTACGTTCGCGTCGTTTCGTGCAACACGACCGGCCTCTCGCGGTTCGTCGCCCCGCTCGAGGAGAACTACGGCATCGAGAAAGTCCGCGCGACGCTGGTTCGCCGCGGCGGCGATCCGAACCAGACCGGCCGCGGTCCGATCAACGACGCGCTGCCGGATCCCGTCTCGATCCCCTCCCACCACGGTCCCGACGTCCAGACCGTCTACCCCGAACTCGATATCGACACGATCGGGCTGAAGGTTCCGACGACGATGATGCACGTCCACGCCGTCAACGTCACCCTCGACGACGTTCCCGACGACGTCTCCGACGTTCGCGACCGACTCCGGGCCGAGGACCGCCTGCTGTTGATCCCCGACTACGCGGGCATCGACGGCGCGGGAACGCTCAAGGATCTCGCACTCGACGCCGGGCGTCCCCGCGGCGACGTCTGGGAGAACTGCATCTGGGAGGAGTCGATCACGCTCGAGGGACGAGATCTCTACTGCATGCAGGCGATTCACCAGGAGTCCGACGTCGTGCCGGAGAACGTCGACGCGCTCCGTGCGATCTCCGGCCACCTCACCGGTCCGGAGAGCCGAACGCTCACGAACGAGACGCTCGGCATCGGTCTCGGTCGACTTCGGGGCCGCGAGGATCTGACCCTCGATCGCCAGACCGCGGATTAGCTGAAAGAGAGGGCGCTAAGCCCCCGTCCTCAAGGAGCGAGGTGGAGCCGATCGAGTAGGGCGGGGATACAGCGCCCGCACGAGTTGCAAGCGACTTCAATCAGAGTCCTTGACTATCGATAACTCGTAGCAAGAGCCACGTCGCATGAAGTACAGTCCACGCTACCGACTCTTTCCTACTGAAGAGCAACGGGATGCGATGGACTGGCAACGCGACACTGTATGGCAACTCTACAACCACGCGCTCCGCGAGTTCAACCAGATTCCCGAAGACGCTGGCACGCTCCGACAACGCGTCTGGATGGTCCGCGACACGCTCCCTGCGCTGAAAGACTGGTGGACTGACCTAACCAAAGTGTACTCCACCGTCTTGCAGAAAGCCGTCGAACGAATCCGCGACAACATCAACAGCCTCGGCGAGCTCAAAGCGAAAGGTTACGACGTGGGGTCGTTGAACTGGAAGTCACCGCGTGAGTCCAGGAGTTTCACGTACCGGCAATCGGGCTTCGAACTCGACAAGAAGAGTGGCCCAGACGGACACGCACTCCTGAGGCTGAAGAAACTCGAAGGTGAAACCCGAACGATTCCAGTTCGGATGCACCGCGACCTTCCTGACCACGACACCATCAAGGAAGTCACGCTGAAGAAAGACCCAACGGGCGTGTGGTATGCGTCGTTCACCATCGAAACCGACACGCCAGCCAAACCCGAGCCCGGCGACATTGACGCCGAAGACACAGTGGGGCTCGACCTCGGCGTCCTCAATTTCATCCACGACAGCGATGGGCGGTTGGTAAAGCGGCTCGCCCTGTCCGGTGACCGCGAGCGCCTCGAACGCGAACAGCGGTCGCTGTCGCGGAAGCAGGAAGGTTCGAACAATTGGGAGAAACAGCGCCGCCGCGTCGCTGAAATCCATGCGAGGATGTCGAACAAGAAGCGGGATTTCAAGCACAAGCTTGCGCATTTTTACACGACAGAGTACGACGCGGTGTTCGTCGAGAACCTCAACGTGAAGAGAATGCTCGAATCCCCGCAGAACGCTCGGAACAAGCACGAGGTCGGTTGGCACGATTTCCTCACCATCCTCGAACACCACGGCGAGAAGAACGGCTGTCACGTCGTGGAAGTCGAGTCCCGAGGTACGACGAAAGAATGCGCTGAATGCGGCGCGGAAACCGCGAAGCCGCTGTGGGCCCGCGAGCATTCGTGCCCGAGTTGCGGTTTCGAACTTGATCGGGACTGGAACGCGGCACTCAACATCCAACAACGCGGTTGGAACCGCCTAGGAGTGGTTCACTCCGAAGACACGCCTGCGGAGACTGCGACCGCTGTGGACACGCTTTCGGTGTCTGCAAGTCGCGTCGTCGAAATAGGAAGCTCCTGCCTCAAGGAGACGGCGCAAGTCGCCGAGTAGGCCGGGGTAGTTCACCGGGTCGACCGCTGACTGGCGAACTCCGAACTCGCACGGGCGTCGATCGCGCTCGCTCGATTCCCCGGCGGGTTCGCTCGGGGAAAGCTTTTGCACCTCCCCTCCTTACCCACACCCATGCGACGAGACGACCGCGACGAACCCTTCGACGATCTCTTCCGCGAGATCGAGCGAATGATGAACGAGATGATGAGCGGAGCCGATACGAACGTCGACTTCGACTCCTCGAGCAGCGTCGAGACGGGATTCGGAATGGACACGCACATCGACATTCACGAAACCGACGACGAGATCCGCGTCGTCGCCGACCTTCCCGGCGTCGCGAAAGACCACATCGACCTCGAGTGCGACGGCACGACCCTGACGATCTCCGCCGGCGGCGAACACCACCAGTACGACGAGCGCCTCTCGCTGCCCCAGCGCGTCAACGAACACACCGCCTCCGCGACCTTCAACAACGGCGTCCTCGAGGTCGTCTTCGAATCCGCCGAGGAATCGTCCGACATCAGCCTCGAGTAACCCGACCGTCGCGGTCACAGTCGTTTTCCGTTCCTAATCGCGACGAGCCGGGCCCCTGACGATCGCACCGCCGACTCGCTTTCTCGCGGCCCGATGGAACCGATCGGCTCCGGCTTTCACACTGAAAACGTATCGGAGACAGTTCGCACGCCCCCTGTGACTATCCGGCGACCGAACCCTCCCACACTGTTCGCACGAGATGCTACGGTGGCGCTCGGTCGTCCGAGGCCGCCGCCGATCGAATCGCGCCCGCGAGCCGATCGTAGAATCCCGGCTCGTACTTCGTCTCGTCGTCGATCGTCGGCCGGGCGTTCGTCTCGTTGACGACCAGCCGATCGTCCGTCTCGAGGAGGTCGACGCCGACCAGCGGGATCTCGAGTTCGGCGGCGACCGCTTCGGCCAGTTCGCGGTGTGTCTCGGGCAGGGAGACGCCGGTCGCCTCCGCGCCGCGGTGGACGTTGTGTTTCCACTGTCCGTCCGCGACGGCCTCGTCGGGGAGGCGACGCTCGACCGCGCCGACGCACTCACCCTCGAGGACCATCACCCGGTAGTCGACGGCGTCGGGGAGGTACTCCTGGACGAGAAACGATCGGTCGCCGGTCGCGCGGTAGTCGTGAACCAGCGAGAGGTAGTCACAGATCCCCAGAAACGAGTCGAGGTCGTGGGCCTTCGCCACGCCGACGCCGCGGGTCGTCGAGTTCGGCTTGACGACCACGGGCGGCTCGAACCGCTCGAAGACCGCCGACAGCGCCGACTCGTCGACGTCGTTCGAGACGTAGACGGACGACGGGATCGGGAGGTCGGCCCGCTCGAGTCGTGCCAGCACTTCCGCTTTGTTCCGCGAGGTCAGGACGGCGTCGTGGTCGTTGAGCCACGGAACCTCGAGGAAGGCGTCGGCGACGCCACCTTCCATGAGCCGCCCCGGATAGACGAAGCCGACGTCGAACTCCCCGGGCGACCACGGCGGATCGGTCAGATCCACCGTGCGCTCGCTCGCGGGCACGTGGTGAACGCGGACGCCGCGCTCTGCGAGCGGCTCGCGCATCCGCCGGAACGTCTGCTTCGCGTTGGCGACCGCGAGATCGATCATACCCGGGAGTCGGCAGGGGAGCGGTAAAAAGCTGCCCGAGACGGCCGAGGCACCCACCCGATCCGCGTCCGGTGACCGAGTCCACGACTCCAAAAAGACGCGCGAGTGCGTTCCGATCCTCTCTCGAGTGACGACGCTCGGACGGCCGCTTCGCTGCTGTCGGCGCGAAACGAACGGGTGTAAAAGCCGGTTTCTAGGCGATCAGCTCTTCTTCGCCCTTCTCGACGACGATGCGACACGGTGGCGTGATCTTGTTGTACGCGCGACGGAACGCCTCCTTGGCGAAGTCGGCGTCGTCGACGTCACACCAGATCGTAAAGATACGATCGCCCTTGTCGATTCGTGCCGCGGTGCCGACGATCTTGCCGAACGACTGGCGCATTCCGTCGGAAACGCGGTCTGCACCTGCGCCGGTCGCCTGCTTGTTCTCCCGGATGACGTGGTGGGGGAACTTGCGCAGGATCATCTTGTAGTTACCCTCGCCGGCGTTTTTCAGCATGTGTCGGTTAGCCGACAGCCGCGAGGCCTCGAGGCTGCCGTGGCGGATCTGGACCTCCTCTTCGGTGACGAGGCTGATCTGGATCGGGTAGTCGTCGGGCGTTGCGCTGATGTCGCCCATCTTGTGCTGTGCGATCTTCGAACCGGGGATTCCAGTGATGTATTCGCGGCGCGTGTAGGCCGGTTTACTGATGTCCCGGTACATCGAGGCGGGTTTGTCGGACATGGTTGTGATTACTTACGAAAACGGAAGCCTACCGTGCGGATAAAGCCTTCGAACCGCGTACGCGGCGTTCGACCGCCGGAATCGGGCGCGTCGCGACGCGAGCGGACGTCCGAGTGCGTACTCGAGTCCCGGCGAGAGCCGACGCGAGTTCATCCGACGACGACGTACTCGCGTCCGCGCTTTTCGACGAGCTCTTCGCTCGTCAGCGAGTTGAGCACGCTCAGAATCGATAGCTTGCTCATCGCCAGCGTCTGATTGAGATCGCTCACCGTCGCACCCTCGGTCGCATCGAGGTACAGGTAGACGAGTTTCCCCTGCGGTGAGTCGAGTTCGGACGGGAGCACACCGATTTGGTCGGTCGCGAGTTGCCCTTCTGCCATGATAGCAGTATCGACGAGAACCTCACGTATAACTCTATGGGGGATAGAATAGATGTTGACTAATCTGTTTAATTGGCATTATATGTATTGATTAGCGTTCGCACGACGGATCGTTCGCCCGTGGTGTACGCCATCCCTTCGCATAGCCCGCCGTACCCGCTCGATACGTTCTTCGCGTCGGACGCGAATCCCGTTCGGCGATTGGCCCGTGCCCGGCGAATCACGCGACTCGCGATTGCGAACAACTGTCTTTCGAGTGACCGCTTTCCTCGAGTCACGACGATCGAAACTCGATATAAGGTGTATTAATATCTGGTGTCGAAACGATCCCGAGAACGGCCCGGCCGATCAGTGTGTCCGTTTCGTTGTGGATCGAAACGGACCGGCAGTTCGGCCGAACGTTTGGATCGGACTTCTTTCGCGTCGCTCGCGGGCGCCACCGCAAGCGCATCGGCGGCGTGTTTAAGGTCGTTCCACCGGAAGGACTTCGTATGATGAAGAGTTTCCGGATCGGGTCGCTGTTCGGGATACCGATCAAACTCGATCTCACGTTCTTGCTGGTGCTCCCGCTGTTCGCGTATCTCATCGGGATACAGCTCGAGCCCGTCATCGGGATTCTCAACGCGAGTATGAACGCCGGGATCGACGTCGACGCGCTCACCGCCGAGTGGTGGATTCCGTACGCCGTCGGGTTGGCCGCAGCGATCGGGCTGTTCGTGGGGGTCGTCCTCCACGAACTCGGCCACTCGCTGACCGCTCAGCACTACGGATTTCCGATCGACTCGATCACGCTCTGGCTGTTCGGCGGGATCGCCGCACTCTCCGAGATGCCCGAAGACTGGCGACAGGAGTTCACGATCGCCATCGCCGGCCCGATCGTCTCCGTGCTGGTCGGCATCGTCTCGTACGCGCTGTTTCTCGTCACGCCCGAGGCCCTCGACGGAACGCGGTTCGTCCTCGCGTACCTGGCGATTTTGAACGTTGCACTCGCCGGGTTCAACATGCTGCCGGCGTTTCCGATGGACGGCGGCCGGGTTCTGCGGGCGTTTCTCGCGCGCTCGCGACCGTACGCGAAAGCGACCCAGCAGGCCGCGGGCGTCGGAAAGTTCCTCGCGGTCGTCATGGGATTGTTCGGGCTGATTCCGCCGATCAACATCATCCTCATCGGCGTCGCCTTCTTCGTCTACATCGCCGCCTCGAGCGAGGCCCAGCAGGTGACGATGAAAGCCGCCTTCCAGGACGTCACCGTCGCCGACGTCATGACGCCCGCGAGCGATCTCCACACCGTCGGGCCCGAGACGTCGGTCGCGGAACTCGTCCGGCGGATGTTCTCCGAGCGCCACACCGGCTACCCGGTGATCGACAGCTCCGGATTCGAGGAACGGCTCGTCGGACTGGTCACGCTGTCGGACGCCCGCGACATCAAGCCGGTCGAGCGCGACGCCTACACCGTCGAGGAGGTGATGACGACGGATCTGAAGACGATCTCGCCCGACACCGACGCGATGACTGCGATCGAACAGATGCAGTCGGACAACATCGGCCGGCTGCTCGTCGTCGAGGACGGCGATCTGGTCGGTCTGATCTCGCGGTCCGATCTGATGACCGCGTTCAACATCGTCCAGCAAAGCGGTGCCGTCGGACTTACCGGCCAGCCCCGAACCGCCGACTGATCGTCGACGATCGGTTCTGAACCGGCGTCCGGAGTGCCGGGATCAACATTCTTAACCGCGGCGGAAGCCGAGAATCCGTCGATGCCACCGGCCATCGAGACCGTCGATCTCGTGAAGGATTACGGCGAGTTGCGCGCTCTCCAGGAGCTGTCGCTGACCGTCGAGAAAGGTGAGTTCTTCGGGCTACTCGGGCCGAACGGCGCGGGCAAGACGACGTTCATCAACACGCTGGTCGGTCTCGTCCGCAAGACCGACGGCGAGGCGCGGGTCTTCGGCGCCGACGTCGAGACGGAGTACCGCGAGGCCCGCGACGCGATCGGGCTCGCTCCCCAGGAGTTCAACGTCGACCGCTTTTTCCCCATCAAGGAAGTGCTGATGCACAAAGCCGGCTACCACGGCGTCCCCGAGGACGAGGCTTCGGATCGAGCCGACGAGGTTCTCAAGCGAGTCGGTATCTACGACAAGCGCCACGAACGCTTCGACTGGCTTTCGGGCGGGATGAAGCGACGACTGTTGCTCGCGCGAGCGCTCGTCACCGAGCCCGATCTGCTCATCCTGGACGAGCCGACGGCGGGCGTCGACGTCCAGCTCCGCCACGACCTCTGGGAGCTCGTCACCGAACTCAACGACGAGGGGACGACGATCCTTCTGACGACCCACTACATCGAGGAGGCCGAACGACTCTGCGACCGCGTCGCGATCATGAACGAAGGCCGGAAAGTCACCGTCGCGACGCCGGACGAACTGAAACGACGGGGGACGGATACGATCTCCGTCACCCTCGAGTCGCCGCCGACGACGACGCCCGACGTCGGCCCGTACGCCCACGAGGCGTCGGTGGTCGGTGACCGTCTCGACGTGCGCGTCGACGACGGCGGGTCGACGGCACCGCAACTGCTCAACGACCTCGAGGCGGCCGGCCACGAAATCGCCGACCTCGAGATCACGCGGACGTCGCTCGAGGAGATCTTCGTCGATCTGACCAAACGCGAGGACCGATCGGTCACGCGGTCGGACGCCTCGAGCGACGAATCCGGCGACGCCGGCGCGGGACGGAACGGAGAGTCGTCGGGACGGGGACGCAACGAGAGCGCCGAGCGCGAACAGGAGGGGATCGCCTGATGTTCTCGGTCGGCTTCCGGTCGTTGTTCCGTCGCGAACTGTTGCGGTTCGTCCGCCGGCCGAAGAACACGTTCATGCCGCCGGCGATCACGAACGTCCTCTACTTCGCCGTCTTCGGGGTCATCCTCGGCGGCCGGATCGACGAGCCGGTGCCCGGCATCGGCTACATCCTCTTTCTCATCCCTGGACTGGTCGTTCTCGGAACGATCTCGAACGCGTTCGAAAACGCCTCGTTTTCGATCTTTCACGGCCGCTGGAACGAGTACATCCACGAGACGCTCACCTCGCCACTTTCGTACGTGGAGATGGTGTTCGCCTACGTCGCTGCCAGTGCAGTTCGCGGGCTGATCGTCGGCGTCATCATCGCCATCATCGGCCGGCTGTTCGTTCCCATCAGCGTCGAGAACGGCCTGTTTCTCGTCGCAACGATGATCGTCGTCGCAGCGCTGTTTTCCGGGCTCGGCATAATCGGCGGACTCGTCGCGCGCGACTTCGACGATCTGACCGTGATGAACCAGTTCATCCTTCGCCCGCTGGTCTTTTTCGGCGCCGTCTTCTACTCGCTGACCATGCTCGATCCCCTCTGGCAGTACGTCTCCCTCCTCAATCCGATGGTCTACATGGTCGACAGCGTCCGGTACGGGCTGCTCGGCTACTCCGACATGCTCGAGATCGCACCCGCGGCCTACGCGGCGGTTGCCCCGCTACTTTCGCTCGCCGTTCTCACGGCGCTGACGGCCGTCGTGCTCGCGATCGACGTCTACCTGTTCAAGATCGGTTACGGACTGACGGACTGAGAGGCCGCTCCCACCCCTCGAGCGTGCCGTTCGATGCGATTCGACCTGGAAAACCGATCCGAATCGGACCGTCTCACGGAAAAGTAACTGTTTTGATCGCGGTCCATCCGTGTGTACGTATGGACGCGAACGACGACCACGACTCCGACCGCGACGACCGCGACGTTCTCTCCGAGTTACTCGCCGGCAACGAACGCCACGTCGACGAGCTCCCGTCGGCGTACTTCTCGTCGGTCAAGACCGGCCAGCATCCCGACGTCGTCTCGGTCTGTTGTTCCGACTCCCGCGTTCCACAGGAGCGGATGTGGGGCGTCGACGATCCCGGTACGGTGTTCACGCCGAGCAACATCGGCAACCAGGTCTGGGACGACGACGACGGGACGCGGATCGTCGACGGCGGCGTGTTGTACCCGATCCACCACGCGGGGACCGACGCCGCGGCCGTCGTCGGCCACACCGGATGCGGTGCCGTCACCGCCGCCTACCGTGTGGCGACCGGAGACGAACCGCCGGGACCGCGAGGCGTCGACAAGTGGGTCGACATGCTCGTCCCGGTCGTCGAGGAGGGCCTCGAGAGCGGGCTCGTCGACGCCGACGCGGACGACGAGATGGTGATCAACCAGCTCGTCGAGTACAACGTCGACCGCCAGGCCTCGTTTCTTCGCGCCTCGGACGACGTTCCCGACGCCGTCGACGTCTACGGATTCGTCTACGACTTTCAGGGCGTCTACGGGAACGAGGACGGTCGGGCCTATCTGGTCAACGTCAACGGCGAGACCGACCCCGACGCGATCGCCGAGTTGTTGCCGGACGGCTACGAGACGACCGTCCACAGCCTGCTGTACTGATCGACCCTCCTCGAGAGCCGACGGTTCCCGCCCGCGACCGCCGATTCTCGGTACCGTTTTACCCCCGCTCGAAAAACAGTCGTCCGTTCAGATGCGATCGTACTTCGAGTCCGACACCGGATTCTACTACGCGGTCGGCGCCTTTACGATCGGCGTGTTCGTCGCCGCCGTCGCGGCGCTCGCTGCCGTCGGTCCGAGCGGCGTCGGAACGAGGGAACTCGCCGGTCTCGTCGGCGGCTTCGTCCTGTTTATGCTGGTGTATTTCGTTTCGATCACCGTCCATCGACTCGAGGAGAGCGAAGACGTCTAACGTCTCTATCGACGGTCTCGGGCCGTCTCGAGTGCGCTTTCGAGCGACGATCGGTCGACACGGCGAGGCAAAGTCGGAGTATTTATACGTGTCCAGCAACTCTCTTTAGAAGCAATGGCGAAAGGAACCGTTGATTTCTTCAACGACACTGGCGGCTACGGATTCATCGAGACTGAGGACGCGGACGACGACGTGTTCTTCCACATGGAAGACATCGGCGGTCCGGACCTGGAAGAAGGGCAGGAGCTCGAGTTCGACATCGAGCAGGCCCCCAAGGGCCCGCGCGCGACGAACGTCGAGCGCCTGTAAGGCGGATTCGTACAGCGGTATCGGCACTTGACTGCAGTATTTTACACCGATCAGCGACGGCGCTCTCGAGCAGCGAACGTTTAGTAGCCGTCGTCACCCACGTACGAGCATGACAGACTCCGGTACGGAGCCCGAGCCGCTGATCCGCTTCGGCGACGAGATCGAGTACGAACCCGTCGACGCAGCCGACGGCCTCGAGAAGGGCGTTCTCGTAAACGAGGATCACGGCGCGCCGAACTTCGCGATCCGCCGGTTCGTCCTCGAGTCCGGCTGTGAGGTTCCAAAGCATACCAATGCCGTCGAACACGAACAGTACGTCCTCTCCGGCGAGTACGTCGTCGGCATCGGCGACGAGGAGTACGAGATCGAGGCCGGCGACTCGCTGTTGATTCCCGCGGGGACGGTCCACTGGTACCGCAACGATGGCGAGGGGGCGGCTGCCTTCCTCTGTGCCGTCCCGAACGGCGACGACGAGATCGAACTCCTGGCGGACGATTCCCGGTAACGGCCGTTCTCGCCGACGGATTCCGTCGTCCGCAGCCGCCTTTCGATGGAGTGGGTTTCGACATAGTGAATCAAAAAGCTTTATTGAAATCTACTCGAATAGGTGGGTAATAAATGCCTGCCGGAGATCGGTTCGACGACCCACCCTTCGACAACGGCGACGTCGTCGTCGACAGGGACGACCCGTCTCCGAACGAGGCCGTCGTGATCAACGTTCCGCCGATGGCGGCGACGGAGTGGGTAGTCAGCGGCAGGGGAACGCTCGCGTCGGACAATCCGGCGTATCCCGACGACGACCGCGTCGTCATCGTCGTCTACCGCGAAACCCTCACGCGGGAGTACCCGAACTACTCCGGCGGATACCCGATGTTGGTGGACTGGCTGAACCGGGACGGCGTTCCGTACTACGCGTTTCCGTCGCGTCGGCTCCGGACGGTCGACACGATGCAACCGACCGAACTCCCGCTGTCCGAGATCGATCCGTCGCCGTACCACGCGCGGAACTTCGTCGAATCGAAGAACCGGGCGTTCATCGAGGAGATCCGCGACCGCGGACGCCCCGATCCGATCCCGCTCGTCCGCGACTGCGACGACCGGTTCGAGGTCCTCAACGGCCACAAACGAATATGGGCCAGCCACGTCGCCGGCCTCGAGTCGATCCCCTGTCACTGTCTGTACGTCGACGACGAGTGGGCGGCGCGACTGTGGGCTCAGTGGCACTTCGACTCCTACGGCGCGGCCGAACGGTCGGTCGCCCGCCGTCGACTCGAGGCGACCTTCGGAGCGAAAGCCGACGAGATCGTTCCTCGTCCGCCGGCCGCACAGGCTCCGTGAACGCGATCGTCGACCGAGTCCGAACCGCTCAAGTACGGTACCGCACTATCGAGTACCGTGTCGAAGCAGGTCCAAGAGGTCGAGACGATCTTTTGTCACGAGACCGGCGACGACTACCTCGTGGTCGTCATGCGTGACGGCGAGCGGCTGTTCCGTGCGAAACTCGGTCTCTCCGAGACGTCGGCGGGCCCCCGCCCCGCCAAGTTCCGGCTCAAACAGGACTCGAGCGAGGAGCCGCGCCAGCCCGACGAGTTCGTCGAACTCGCCCGCCGCGCGCGCCGGATTCGCCTGTCCGAGCAGACCTCCCCCGAAGCCCGGCGCGAACTCACGGAGATGTTCTCGGGATACCAACTCGAGGACAAGACCAAGACCGTCCGCACGTGTCGGTACTGCGCCTCCGCCGGGCGGTACTCGCCGATCACGACCGACACCGCGATCAAAGACGATCGCGACTGGATCTGTCGGGACTGCGCCCGGACGGAACTCGAGCGCCAGCTTTCCTACAGCGGCGGCGGCCAGGTCACCGGCGCGGCCAAAGAGCGACTGGAGGAGCTCATGCTCGAAGTCCAGGACCTGGATCGGATCGTCAACCTGCTCGAAGGACGGCTCGATCCCGACCTCACGAAGTTCGATACGATCTCGGCGACGGTCGACGAGGTCGATCCGGTCCGCGTCGACTCGCTGGACGTCCACCCCGACCTACAGGAGTTGCTCGAGGACCGATTCGAGACGCTGCTGCCGGTCCAGAGTCTCTCGGTCGAGAACGGGCTGTTCGAGGGCACCGATCAGCTCGTCGTCTCCGCGACGGCGACCGGAAAGACCCTCGTCGGGGAGATGACCGGTCTCGACCGCGTCCTGAAGGGAAAGGGGAAGATGCTCTTTCTCGTCCCGCTCGTCGCACTCGCCAACCAGAAGTACGAGGACTTCCGGGACGAGTACGGCCACCTCGTCGACGTCACCATCCGCGTCGGCGCGAGCCGGATCAACGACGACGGCGCACAGTTCGATCCCGGTGCCGACGTCATCGTCGGCACGTACGAGGGGATCGACCACGCCCTCCGGACCGGCAAGGAGATGGGCGACGTCGGAACGGTCGTCATCGACGAGGTCCACACCCTCAAAGAGGACGAACGGGGCCACCGCCTCGATGGACTCATCTCGCGGCTGAAGTACACCTGCGAACGACGTGCACGACGCGTCGAGAGCTACGATGGGGCCCAGTGGATCTACCTGTCGGCGACCGTCGGCAACCCCGAACAGCTCGCGGGCGCACTCGAGTCGACGCTCATCGAGTTCGAAGAACGGCCGGTCCCGATCGAACGCCACGTCACCTTCGCCGACGGCCAGGAGAAAGTCCGCGTCGCGAACAAACTCGTCAAACGCGAGTTCGACACCGAATCCTCGAAGGGATATCGCGGACAGACGATCATCTTCACCAACTCGCGTCGGCGGTGTCACGAGATTTCGCGCAAGCTCGAGTACGACGCCGCGCCGTACCACGCCGGGCTGGATTACAAGCGACGCAAGCGCGTCGAACGCCGGTTCGGCGAACAGGACCTCGCCGCCGTCGTGACGACGGCGGCGCTCGCGGCCGGGGTGGACTTTCCGGCCTCGCAGGTGGTCTTCGACTCGCTGGCGATGGGCATCGAGTGGCTCTCCGTCCAGGAGTTCCACCAGATGCTCGGTCGCGCGGGTCGTCCCGACTACCACGACGAGGGCAAAGTGTACGTCCTCGTCGAACCGGACTGTTCGTACCACAACTCGATGGAGATGACCGAAGACGAGGTCGCGTTCACGCTCCTGAAAGGCGAGATGGAGTCGGTGATGACCCACTACGACGAGGCCGCGGCCGTCGAGGAGACGCTCGCGAACGTGACGGTCGGGGGCAAAGCCGCGAAGGCGCTCAACGACCGGATGCTGGGCGACGTTCCGACGAAACACGCCGTCGGCAAACTGCTCCAGTACGAGTTCATCGACGGCTTCGAACCGACGCCGCTGGGGCGCGTCGTGACGGAGCACTTCCTGGAGCCCGGCGAGGCGTTCGCGCTCCTCGACGGCATCCGGAAGGACGCCCACCCCTACGACCTCGTCGCGGACATCGAGTTGCGCGACGCCGACCTGTGATACGGATTGCTGTACCGATGTACCGGCGCACCTGCGACCCGGGCGGCGGGTGCGCCGGTACTGACGTACAGTAAACCGTATGAGCCGGGCTGTCGTCCCGACGTGCGTGGGATCGCGGCCGGACGGTTGTACGAACCTGACGGACGACGCTCCCTGTGAACCGATCAGGGAACGAACGCGATACCGAACAGCGCCAGCAGGATGACCAGCAGCGAGCCGGGGAAGCCGCCGATCGCGACGATCACGAGCGCGACCGGCGTCACGGCGATCGGCAGTCCGAACGCTGCCTGTGCGACGAACAACACGATCAGGCCGACGACCGCGTTGACGATGAAGGGTCTGACGGTCTGGACGAGCGTCGACGCACCGAGAACGGCGGCGAGGACGAGGACCAACAGCAGAATCTCGAGTCCCGTAACCATACCGGAGATTTCGCGCCGAGAGCCAAAACCGTTCGGACCGGAACGAAACCCTTTATGACGTGCGCCCGAAACGGATGATACGGGATCGTGGGTTAGCCTGGTATACTTCGGGCCTTGGGTGCCCGTGACCCCGGTTCAAATCCGGGCGATCCCATAGCGAAAATAAGGGTTGCGCAACCCTTATGCGGCAGTTTTACTCAGACCATCAAACCGGTTCGGCACAACCCCGTCCAGACACCGCCTCGTTCGGGAGGTGATTCCCGGTGATTTCTCGAGGTCGGACGATCTCGAGTAGCCGGACCGATCAGTCGCGGCTATCGACGGGGGTACGTCCGACGGTGCGGTCTCTCGCCCATTCTTGACAAACAATTGGGAAGTGTATGGTTTCGATGTCACGAGGTATGGTTCGAGCGCTCGGTGAGGGGTGGTTCCAGACGACGCTCGCGTTCTGGGCCGAGGTACTTGAGAAGCCCCCGATCTACTGACGACGATCACGGCTGACACGATCCGTGAGGTCGCCCGATAGGCCACCTCGCTCCTTCAATCTTCAAATTGAACAGCGTTGTGCGATGCATTCCGCTGCTTGGTATATTTTTGTAACTTTGTGATTATCTTTTGTTCATCAAGTCTGACATCCCGCCGGGAGAATCGAATATTGGGCCGAAGTCCTTTTCGGTGGAGAACAATTGTGCGGTTGGTTACGGTGAACCCGTCAATGTCTTCCCATGGTGTGAACAGACGTGACTGAACTGATCCACGCTGTTCTAGTCCATCAGACGTGATACGATAGGTTCGCTTCGAGGATGTATTGTTAGCAATCAGGATTAGTACAACGAGTAACATACCGACGGGAACAATTACGGCCCTGGAGAAAGTGGCTTCAACCCATCCGAAATAACCGATAATCATCACAACGAAGAAACTGGTACAAACGACCATTCCAGACAGCAATTTGAATTGATCGATCCACGTCCAACCGGCCTTCCACTCGATATCGATTGCTTTGTCGTCAATCATCGCGTTCGCCACTCGATTGCGGGCCATGCTGACAAGCAACTCTCCCAGGCATACAGTGGCTAGCCCAAAAATGAATCCGAGAAATCCGATGAGACTCTCTACAGTTGTGGCTTCGGGATTGACGATTATATACGCAGGATACCGAATCACATCAGAAAAGTATACAAATACCGGTACGATGCCTATCAGAGGAAGTAGCCAGCTCATCCAACTCCTGTTGAGCAAGATAACTATCTTTCCCAAGTGAGCGACTTGCCAAGCTACGCCAGCAGCTATGGTTGTTCCAATTGCTCCGAATACACCGATCACGAGTAATTCATTGCTCAACCTGAACTGCTCTACGATACTGAGCAACAGTGTCGGGGTGATCAGCGCTGCCACGTACGCACCAGCTATTACGCGAAAAGACGTATCCAGCCGTTCCGGTTTCTGGAGAAACTCCCTTTTATCATTTGACATGCTGGCGAAATGCTGGTGATGTCATATAGATTGTTACAATTCCAGAAGAGATCATAACGACATTTTGGTGTCTATGTAGTGTATATTGCTATCCCTTCAGCATGGTTCCAGGCAGTCTTGCGGCTCTATGAATTCATCTTCACCGTCAACTATGATACCACACCCATGGTTTCTCGTGCCTACACGCGAGGCCCCTAAGGAGACGAGGACTGCAGCGACGGCTAAAATTACGGCACCTATCCCAGTACCCGCATATCCAGCGATTGCGGCAGCGATCACGCCCGTCCCAGACCCCATTTGCAGACCAAACTGGATCTCGTTGGTGTCGGTGTTGTTTAGATATACATGCTCGTCGTCCACCTTACTAACACCACAAGATTGTGTAGTACTTCGGGACGCTTTCTGTTCGAATTTCTCGATCATCTGGTTTCCTTTATTGGTAGTTTCGAACATGATCTCTCCAGCCTTCTCCCTTGCTTTTAGATAACCGTCATCTATGGCTTTATTAATTTCCTCCACAAGGTACTGGGGAGTGATTTCAGCTGCTACCGTACCGTCCTGTCCTCGGATGGTGATTCCTTCGTGTGTAGTATTTGCTTTCACCTTTGCTTTTCCATCGTTGATTGTGACCGCCTTATACAACTCAGAAAGTGTGGGTTCTTCTTCCGGACTATCTGATGCGAGTGCAGAGCCAGAAAACAACCCGCCAGCGGCGATGGCAGATGCACTTGGCGATATTATTCTTCGACGACTCATATTATTGAAATCTATACCAATTGGATAATTATCATATGGGCACATAAATGTTTTTAATATTTCCCATGTTGGTGTCCGAATCAACCTGCCTCTACTGTTTGAATTCCTGCTTGTTCAATACAGTGCTGAAGAACAAACCAGATGCTGAGCGAGTCGTCGCGTCGAACGAACGCGTGTGCGAGACGATCTCGACGTTCGTCCAGATCATCCGTCACAATAAGCAAGATAAACACGGTCGACAACCGCTGTTCTCGTCGCTGCAGGGTCGTCCGAAACCGGGTACGCTACGCGTCTGGATGTACCGCGCCACCTTCCTCTGTATCTACGCCGTACTGCACCGTGAAAACAGCCTAATTCAATGCCGGGAGATCCCATATTGCTACTGCGAGCACATTCGCGAGCGCCAGCTACTGGAAAGTGACCGGATTGAGACAGAGAGAGGTTCTGCGCGAAGCGCAGTTCTCAAACGTGGTTCGAATTTCGGGCGGTTCTATCCGGTTCGTCGCGAGTAACTCCGTGAGCGACGCCAGCTCCTTCGTCCCGGTCGCCTCGTACTCCACACGTCTACCGTCGCCGGTAGTGCCGTCCCACCTCGCCCGGCTTGCACTCGAGGTGGCGGTTTCGTAACCGGATCTGGTGACGTCTCTTTCCGTCTCGGTTCGAGGTGGAGAGTTCGGTGGTGGAGAGCCGAGAACGCGCGGCCCGCAAGAAGTGGTCCCACTGGAATGGTGTGTCAGAGGCACAGGTTGCCGTGAGACCAGTCGGCAGTTATGAACTCACCGTGAAAGGCACACTGCCTCACTCGTGAGGGTTTTCTTGAAAGTGGTTTTCTCTCACACGGCGTACCGCGGAAACGCCCTCGGGACGAGTTCGATCGTCCTCGAGCGGACTGGTGTGTGCACACGTTTCTCATCCAACATTTATGTGCTCCGTCGTTGGCGTCTCGTGTGCGATGATGTCCACGACTGAACAATCCATAGCGGTGCCGGACGATCTCGAGTCACCGCAGGCGAAACTCGTCTACCTGACGCTTCTCGTGACGGACGAAGCGACCGTAACCGACCTGCAACAGCTTCTCGGCCTTTCGAAGCTTACGCTCTTGCCGATACTCACGTCGCTCACCTCGAAGAACCTCGTTCGCCGAACCGACGCCGGCTACGCGAGTCACTGATCGAACGCGCGTTCTGTTCCGGATCCAACGCCGGTTTCGACCGACGGCGCAGTCGCTGCGACGGGACTTCCCCTGCAGACGATTCCGGCCCTCTCGCTTTGCACTCGAAGTCGCCCCGAGCGGAATCTCTCACCGCCCGGTCGGGATTGTCAGTTGTGAAGACCAAATCAGCTTGGGTGTAGATACATACGGATTGAAATCGAACGTCTCCGTCGTGGCCACGGTACTCGACAGGGATACAGCAAACGGCGTGTTCGTCCCCGATCGGTTCGGGTGACGACGAGCGGCGAGTTCGACGTGGCCCGAACTCGATCCGTTCAGTTTCGTCCCGCTTTGCCACCATTTATACCCGATGAGAGCCGAACAACAGTGCAATGGCGCAAGCGGGAAATTCTGAACTCGTCGATGCGTTCGAGCAGTTCTTCCGGAACTACTACGACAACGCGATCAAACAGCTTGCCCAGCGATATCCAAACGAGCAACGCTCGCTTTCGATCGACTGGCAAGACCTCTACCGCTTCGATCCCGATCTGGCGGACGACTTTCTGAACCAGCCGGAACAGCTCCAGCGCTACGCCGAAGAAGCGCTTCGACTCTACGACCTCCCGATCGACGTCAGCCTCGGTCAGGCGCACGTCCGCATTCGAAATCTCCCCGAGACGGAGTCGCCCGAAATCCGGGAGATTCGCGCACGCGATATGAACTCCCTGGTTCAGGTGCGTGGTATCGTCCGCAAGGCGACCGACGTCCGTCCCAAAATCGAGGAGGCCGCCTTCGAGTGCCAGCTCTGTGGCACCCTCACGCGCGTCCCTCAGTCCAGCGGTAACTTCCAGGAACCCCACGAGTGTCAGGGCTGTGAACGACAGGGACCGTTTCGCGTGAACTTCGACCAGTCCGAGTTCGTCGACTCCCAGAAACTCCGCATTCAGGAAAGTCCCGAGGGGCTTCGCGGCGGCGAGACGCCACAGTCGCTCGACGTCCACGTCGAAGACGACATCACCGGCGAGGTCACGCCCGGCGACAACGTCTCCGCGACCGGCGTGTTACGCCTCGAGCAACAGAGCGACGGCCAGGACAAATCTCCCGTCTTCGATTTCTACATGGAGGGGATCTCCGTCGAAGTCGACGAAGAGCAGTTCGAGGACATGAACATCACCGACGAGGACAAAAAGAAGATCTACGAGATCTCCAATCAGGACGACGTCTACGAGCGGATGGTCGGCTCTATCGCCCCCTCGATCTACGGCTACGAACAGGAGAAACTCGCCATGATCTTCCAGCTCTTTTCGGGGGTTACGAAACAGTTGCCCGACGGCTCGAGGATCCGCGGGGATCTGCACATGCTCCTTATCGGTGATCCGGGTACTGGTAAGTGTGTTCGCGGGGACACGAAGGTCACCCTCGCAGACGGAAAAACCGTTCCGATTCGAGAGCTCGTCGAGTCGAACCTCGACGATCCGAAACCGATCGATGACGGCTGGTGGGACGAGGTCGATCTCGAGGTTCCGTCTCTCCAGAAAGACGGTTCGATTGCTCCCCAGCGTGCGATCAAAGTGTGGAAGCGAGAAGCGCCCGAACAGATGTATCGAATACGAACTTCGAGCGGCCGCGAACTCGAGGTGACGCCATCGCATCCACTGTTCGTCGATGCTGCTGGGGGCTTTCAAGCGACCCGTGCAGAGGAACTCGACATCGGTGATGCGATTGCTGTCGCTGCGCCGGCTATAGACCCACACACTCGTTCGGCGGAACGTGTCCGCCCTGACGGCGGAATCACGGTTGCGGCCGCCGCTGGTACTGATCGAATTGCGTCGCTGGAGACGCTCGAACCCGATGACGACTGGGTGTACGACCTCGAGGTCGAGGAAACCCACAACTACGTCTCGAACGGTGTTATCTCGCACAACTCTCAGATGCTAGGGTATATCCAGAATATTGCACCTCGATCCGTCTACACCTCCGGGAAGGGTTCGTCCTCGGCGGGGCTTACCGCCGCTGCTGTCCGGGACGACTTCGGCGACGGACAGCAGTGGACCCTCGAGGCAGGCGCGTTAGTTCTCGCGGATCAGGGGATCGCGGCGGTCGACGAGCTGGATAAGATGCGGTGTGTCACTGGAGATACATTAGTACATGCTGGTAATGGAATCAAACCAATCCGGGAATTAGCACATGATGCGGTAGCAGACGGTTCGATCGAAGAACTCGAGAACGGCCGGACGATCCGGGACGTGGATTTCTCCGTTCGAACGATGACTGAGACCGGAGCGATCGTCGACCGGCCCGTAACTGCTGTCCACCAGTACGAAACACCGACAGAGCTGATCGACGTTACCACTGAAAGCGGAGAGCGACTCCGATCGACTCCCGATCACCCGTTTTTCGTCTACCAGAACGGATCGATTGTCGAGCGGGATGCTTCGAGTCTCGAGGCAGGTGACCGAACGCTCGTGCCCTGTGGCACGCCCTCGATTGCCGCAGACGGCGGTACCGCAACCACTAACCCAGCGAATCCGGGCCTCCGTGACGTCGAACCCAGCGAAATAGTCAGCGTTCGACGGGACGATGACCACGACTTCGACTACGTGTACGACCTCACGGTAGAGGGGACCCACAACTTCATCGCGAACGGCATGGTCGTCCACAACTCTGAAGATCGTTCCGCCATGCACGAGGCCCTCGAACAACAGAAGATTTCGGTCTCGAAGGCCGGCATCAACGCGACGCTGAAGTCCCGCTGTTCGCTGCTCGGGGCGGCCAATCCGAAGTACGGCCGGTTCGACCACTACGAGCCGATCAGCGAGCAGATCGACCTCGAGCCGGCACTCATCTCGCGGTTCGACCTGATCTTTACGGTGACCGACCAGCCCGACGAGGAGAAAGACAGAAATCTCGCAGAACACATCTTGACGACCAACTACGCGGGCGAGTTGACGACCCAGCGTGAGCAGATGGCCTCGCTCGACGTGAGCCAGGACGAGATCGACGAGATGACCGAGACGGTCGATCCCGACATCGACGCGGACCTCCTGCGGAAGTACATCGCGTTCGCGAAACAGAACTGTCATCCGCGGATGACCGAGGAGGCCCGCGAGACCATCCGTGATTTCTACGTCGACCTGCGCTCGAAGGGGACCGACGAGGACGCGCCGATTCCGGTTACGGCGCGAAAACTCGAGGCGCTGGTTCGGCTCTCGGAGGCGAGCGCTCGGATTCGCCTGTCCGATACGGTCGAACAGTCCGACGCCGAGCACGTCGTCGAGATCGTCCGCTCGTGCCTGCAGGATATCGGCGTCGATCCCGAAACCGGCGAGTTCGACGCGGACATCGTCGAGGCGGGCACTTCGAAGTCCCAGCGCGACCGGATCAAGAACCTCAAAGGACTCATCGCCGACATCGAAGAGGAGTACGACGAGGGTGCGCCGGTCGACATCGTCCTCGAGCGGGCCGAGGAAGTCGGCATGGACCAGTCGAAAGCCGAACACGAGATCGAGAAACTCAAACAGAAAGGCGAGGTGTACGAACCGAGTACCGACGCCCTGCGGACGACGTAGTCGACGCGGAGCCACCGCTCGAACACCGTCATCGTCCCGCCCGCCGATCGGTCACCGCTCGTCGAGTTCGGTCACCGTCGAACGGATCGTCACCGGGGAGACGTCGGCTACGTCCGCGGCGTCGGCCTGTGTGACCGACGGCCACTCCGAACGGTCGCGGGCCGCCTTGTAGAGACAGGCGGCGGCGACGCCGCCCGGATTTCGACCGCCGATCAGTCCCTCCTCGAGCAACGCCGCTACGTGTTCGCGAGCGCGTCGTTCGACGTCCGTTTCGAGGTCGAGTTTCGAGGCGAACCGCGGAAGGTACTGTGCGGGATCGATCGGGCCGGTTGGAAGGCCGAGTTCCCGATTCAGCGCGTCGTAGGCGACTTTGAGTTCGTCCTCGTCGGCCCGGGCGACGCCCGCGATTTCGTCGATCGTTCTGGCGATCGAGCGGATCCGACAGATCGCATAAACCGACGCGGCCGCGAACCCCTCGAGCGATCGGCCCTGGAATAGGCCTTCCGACTGTGCGGACTCGAACAGCGCACAGGACTGTTCCCTGTTGTCGTCGGGAAGCGAGAGCAACGCGTGTATCCGCCTGATTTCTGCGAAGCCGTAGATCTGGTTTCGTTCCACCTTCGAGGAGATTCGTGCGCGATTGTGTTCGCGTCGGAGGCGAGCGATCTGGCGTCGTTTTCGGCCGGTTAGCCGTGCGTCGTACGAACTGGATCCGGATCCGTACCCGATCTCGGTCGAGAGTCCTCGATCGTGTCTCGAGCGAGTGAGCGGTGCGCCGGTTCGTCGTTTGTCGGTATCGGCGTCGTCGAACGACCGCCACTCGGGACCGCGGTCGAGGGCGTCCTCCCCCGCCACGAGGCCGCAGTCTTCGCAGACGGTCTCAGTCCCTGATTTCCGTACCCTCCCGCCACACTCCGAACAGCTCGCGAGCGTACTACTCTTCACTGCTGGTTATTACCTATAGAACCACTAAACCCGCTATTATATTTAAACTCTAACGCTACAATATTAACTACGATGCGTCGATTCTCGTCTCCGATTTTCGGACCGTCGAACCTCCATCGAATCTGATAGTTGATGAACCATTTTATGCGTCTGCTCGGTGTACGACGGATAGACGCGCTACTACTCGAGATGACCGAGCAACGTACGGATCAGTTTCGAGAGAGGATGGACGAACGAGCGCTCTCCAGGACGCCCCACGTCGCTTCGATGACGTGGCGACACGGGTTGTTCGCTCACTGGCCGGTCGACCCGGACGCCGTTCGACCGCACGTTCCCGGTCGACTGACGCTCGAGACGCGCGATGGGCGGGCCTGGATCGGCGTCGTGCCGTTCGTGCTCACGAACGCCGGAATTCGCGGATCGCCGTCGGCGTTCAGAGCCGCGTTTCCCGAGCTCAACGTCCGAACGTACGTGAGATACCGCGGCGATCCGGGACTGTTTTTCTTCAGCGTCGACGTGGCCAGTCCGCTGATCGCGTCGCTGGTCGGTCGATCGACGCGATTGCCAGTTCATTCCGCCAGGATACGAGTCGGTTCCGACGAAACGCAGGTCGCGTTTTCGAGTACGCGAGGAGGGAACGTCCGCGGTGCTGGCGGCCACGTCGACGCGCCCGTCCGGTTTTCAGCGACGTACCGACCCACTGGTGGCGTCTTCCGTCCGGAACCCGGGACGCTCGAGTACTGGCTCACGGAGCGCCGGCGCTTCTACGCGCCCGGAGACGGGACCGTTCTCACCGGCGAGATCGCACACGATCCGTGGCCGCTTCAACCGGCCGACGCGACGATCTACGAGAACACGATGTTCGAGGCGAACGGGTTGCCTGTGCCGGCCGACGAGCCGATCGTCCACTACTGCGACGAACTCGCGATGACGGGATCGATTCCCCGGTGGCTGTAGCGTATCGATCGATCGCGACCTCGAGTTCGACGAGGCTGTAGAGGGTGGAGCCACCGGAGTTAGTTCGACTCCGACGGCCGTCCGACGCCGACGAGATCGAACTCGAGACCGCCGCCCGCGTCGCTGGCTCGTTCGTAGACGACGTGTGCGGCGGCGACGTCCTGGATCGCGAGCCCGGTCGAGTCGAACACCGTGATCCCGGTCTCGTCGGTTCGCGCGGGCTTCGATCCGACGACGAGTTCGCCGATTTCGGCGTGAATGTCCGCGTCCGTCAGCACTCGCTCACCGTACGGAACGTTGATCTCGCCGGAGTGGGTGCACTGTTCGTGATCGTCGATGACGATCGTCGCCGCCGTCAACAGTTCGTCGGCCAGTTCGTGTTTGCCCGCTGCGTCGGCACCGATCGCGTTCACGTGCGTCTTCGCACCGACGTCCTCGAGTCCGACGATGGGTTCTTCGACGGGCGTCACCGTCGAGAGCACGTCGCAGTGGCCGGCCTCGGAGATTGTGCCGGCGCGGACGTCGTAGACGTCGCCGAACGCCTCGACGAACCGTTCGATGCGACCGTCGTCTTTGTCGGCGACGACGACCTCCTCGATCGGTCGCACTTCGCCGATCGCCTCGAGCTGGGTGTACGACTGGACGCCCGCGCCGACGATGCCGAGCGACGCGGCGTCTTCGACCGCGAGGTAGTCGGTCGCGACCGCGGCCGCCGCGCCGGTCCGTTTCATCGTCAGCGTCGTGCCGTCCATGATCGCGAGCGGAAAAGCCGTCTCGGGGTCGGAGTAAATCATCGTTCCGAGGACGGTCGGGAGGCCGTGATCGACGGGGTTGTCGGGGTGGACGTTGACCCACTTGAGTCCGGCCGCGTCCCACCGGTCGGTCTCGAGATACGCGGGCATCGACCGGAAGTCGCCGTTGTACTGCGGCAGGTCGACGTACGATTTCGCGGGCATCTGCGTTCGGCCTCGTTCGAACGCCTCGAACGCGCGTTCGACGGCGTCGATGACGGCCGCCGTGTCGGCGTGTTCGTCGACGGCACCGCTGTCCAGGAGGAGCGTGTTCATGCGGACGAATTTTTCGGGAGTTCACTTAGGTGTAATTGAGCGAGTGCGGTTCCCTGGTCCCCGGTCAGGCGGCGGACGTGACATCGACGCTCCGTCACCCGCGCTGTGGACGGACACTCGAGAGACGGCGTGGTACGGCGATCCCACTCGCTGGGGTCGGGCATCGCCGCAAAAACTGATTCGATCTCGGGAACCGAGTCGAGAGGGTGAAAATCGACGCTGAGTGGCTGGGTGGTCTCGGCCGGGCTTACATCATGCCGCCCATGCCGCCGCCCATGCCGCCCATGCCGCCGCCCATGCCACCGGCACCGCCGGCGGGCATGTCCTCGTCATCGTCGTCGTCGGAGACCGCGAGGTCGCCGGCGGCGATGACGTCGTCGATGCGAAGCAGCATAACGGCCGCCTCGGTGGCGGATTCGATCGCCTGGGTCTTCACGCGGAGGGGTTCGTAGACGCCCTCCTCGGCCATGTCGATCGTGTCGCCAGTGAAGGCGTCGAGTCCGGCGGCCTCGTTGCCGCCGTCGTGGTCGGCGCGGAGCTCGACGAGCGAGTCGATGGGGTCGAGCCCGGCGTTCTCGGCGAGCGTTCGCGGGATGACCTCGAGTGCGTCCGCGAAGGCCTCGACCGCGAGCTGCTCGCGGCCGCCGACGGAGTCGGCGTGGTCGCGCAGGGCGAGCGAGAGCTCGACTTCGGGTGCGCCGCCGCCGGCGAGCACCTTGCCGTCTTCGATCGTCGTCCGGACGACGCCGAGTGAGTCCTCGATGGCGCGGTCGACCTCGTCGATGACGTGCTCGGTGCCACCCCGGAGGATGAGCGTGACGGCTTTCGCGTCCTCGACGTCCTCGACGAAGATGCGCTGATCGCCGGCGATGTCCTTCTGGGCGACGCTGCCGGCGAATCCGAGGTCGTCCTCGCTCAGGTCGTCGACCGACGAGACCGGACGGGCACCGGTCGCGCGGGCGAGCTGGGACTGGTCGCTGGATTTGACGCGACGGACGGCGATGATGCCTTCCTGGGCGAGGTAGTGCTGGGCCATGTCGTCGATGCCGCCGTCGACGAAGACGACGTCGGCGCCGACGTCGGCGATGGCGTCGGCCATCTCGCGCAGCTGAGCTTCCTCCTGTTCGAGGAACTGCTCGAGCTGTTCGGGGTCGGTGACGTTGACCTCGGCGTCGATCTCGGTCTCTTTGATCTCGAGATCGCCGTCGATGATCGCGACGTTCGCGTCGTCGGCGAAGTACGGCATGTTCTCCGAGACGCGTTCCTTGTCGACGATGACGCCCTCGACGAGTTCGGAGTTCTCGATGGAGCCGCCGACGACTTTCTCGACTTTGATGTTGTCCGTGTCGATGCCGTCCTCGTCAGCGACCGACTGGACCGCGTTGACGACGAGGTCGGCGAGCAGGTCGCGGGCGCTCTCTGCGCCCTTGCCCGTCATCGCGGTGGCGGCGATCTGGTGGAGGATCTCGTCGTCGTCCTCCTCGACGTCGATCGCGATCTCCTCGAGGGCCTCGGTGGCCTTCTCGGCGGCCTGGCGGTACCCCTGTGCGAGCGTCGTCGCGTGAATGTCCTGCTCGAGGAGGTCCTCGGCCTGGCTGAGGAGTTCGCCGGCCACGACGACGGCGCTCGTCGTCCCGTCGCCGACCTCGTCCTCCTGGGTCTCGGCGACTTCGACGATCATGTCGGCCGCCGGGTGGTCGATGTCCATCTCCGAGAGGAGCGTGACGCCGTCGTTCGTGACGACGACGTTGCCCGTCGAGTCGACGAGCATCTTGTCCATTCCCTTCGGACCGAGGGTGGTCCGTACGGATTCGGCGACGGCCTTTCCGGCCTGGACGTTCATCGACTGCGCGTCTTTGCCGGAGGTACGCTGGCTGTCCTCCGAGAGAACGATGAGGGGCTGGTTACCCATCTGTTGTGCCATAGTCAAGGAAAGATTGATTGCTATTCTATATAAGTGTTTCGGAGTGGGCTACCGATAATCGCAAGACGGGAAAGGGGGGCTCGAGCGAAGTCCTCGCCCGGATGGTTCTCGAACTCGATCGGAACCCGCTCGAAACGAGACGCGTCGCGACGGTCAAGACTGACTGCCGGGGAACCGGTGGTACTCCATCCCCTGGTGTTTCATCTCGTTGTGGCGCTCCTCGAGGAACGAGTAGACTGCGCCGTGGGGCGCGCCGTCTAAGAGCATTTCGGCGGCGCTGCGAACCGCCTCGACCTGTTCTGGGGTGCCGATCATGCCGAGCGTAGAGCCGTAGATGACGACCGACGCACCCGAAAGTTCTTCCATCAGCTCGCGGGTTCGGCCCGCTTCGCCGATGAGACGGCCCTTCTGGCGTTTCATGTCGTTTTTGTTGCGCGATGCGGCGTCGATGTCGACGACGTCGAACAGCATCATCTCGTCGTCGAGCAGCCGCAATGCGTCCTCGGGCGGAAAGCCGCGACCGATCGCGCGGACGATTTCGGGGCCTTTCAGGCCGCGGACCGGATCGCCGACGGTTTCGACCGCGACGGAGCCGTTCTCCGAGTCGATGTCGAGTCGCACCTCGGCCTCCGCCTCGATCTCGCGCATCGTCTCGCCGCCCTCCCCGATGAGAACGCCGATTCGCTCCTGCGGAATCTTCACGTGCTGCATACGCTCCGGTACTCGCTCGGCGAGGTTAAGCGCTTGGTCCGCCCGCCGCGTCGCCTTCGGCCTCGAGCACCGATCGGAACCGGACGCTCTCCGAGAGCGTGTCGAGAATCGCCACCGTCCGGTGATCGGCGGGGATCGAGGGGAAGTGCCCGCCAGGATTGACCAGCGTCGTCCGGCCGCGTTCCGTGCACTCTCGTTCGTGGTGGTGGCCGTAACAGACGACGTCGTAGGTCTCGGCCGCCGCGAGCGTTTCGACCTCGGCTTTGGATTCTCCGTGTAACACCGCAAACGAGAGGCCGTCGAACTCGAGGTTCGCGAACCGCCCGTGGAGTTCGCTCTCGCCGCCCAGCGAGTCGAACGCTGCTTCGAGGCCGGCGATCTCGCCGTCGTTGTTTCCGAGGACGCCGTGGAGTTCGAACCCCTCGAAGTGCGGGATCACCGGCGGCGCGACGAAGTCGCCACAGTGGACGACGACCTCGACGCCCGCCGCGTCGAACAGTTCGATCGCGCGCTCGACCGCCGCTACGTTGTCGTGGGTGTCCGCGATGATTCCGATGTTCATGGGAGAGTGCGCGAGAGCGAGCCACTAATGCGTTCGGGGACGGCGGCGGCCGACCGGTCGGGACGCCGATGGCTGACCGACGGCGTCCTCGCGAGGATCGACCGAACGCGGTCTCGCGCGGACTGACCGGCCCATACCTATAATTGTGCGTATGATAGTCGTTCGAGTGATCCCGCATGCCCAGCGCGGCGCAGTCGATGACGTTTCTGATGGTGATCTGTGCCGTGCCGATCGCGGGGGTAGCAGCCTACGCGTTTCGAAACCGGGGGAAACCCGGCGCCCGAGGCTTCTTCCTCTGTGAGATCGGCATGGTCGGCTGGTCGATCCAGCTCGCGCTGATCACCTGGCCGACGGCGGTCATGCCCGTGTTCGTCAACACGACGATCCGCCACCTGTTCCAGATTTTCGTGATGCTCGGCTGGCCGTTGCTCGTTTGGGAGTACACTCGACGGGGACGGATTTCGCTGAAACGCTCGCACCTCGCGGCGGTGTTGCTCGTCCCGGCGCTCACGGTCGTCCTCACCGCGACGAACCCCTGGCACCACCTCGTGCTCGCGCCGGAGACGCCGGCGAACCCCGCCGGAATCGGCGAGTTCGTGCTGGGTCCGTGGTACATCGTCCACATCGGATTCGCGGTCACGCTGGTGATGATCCCCGCCGGCGTCCTCGCACAGGACCTGCGTTCCGCCGTCGGTAATCATCGACGCCAGATCCTGTTGCTGCTGGCCGGATGGGCTATCGGCTTTCCCGGTGCGCTCAACACCCACCTCTTTCGGAACGTGGACGCGATCCCCGCGTACGTCGACCTGACGCCGCTTCTGTTTCTCGTCACGACCGGACTCTGGGGACTCGCGCTCTTTCGATACCAGCTGTTCGCGCTCGCTCCGGTCAGCCGCAGAACGGCCGTCGAGACGATGCCCGACGCGATGATTTCGGTGGACGCCCGGGGAACGATCGTCGACGCCAACTCGGCCGCTCGTCGACTGTTCGGACCCGAGCGCGATTGTATCGGAACGCCGCTCTCGACGTTCTGTCGCGAGTATCCGTCGGTCCTCGAGCAGTACGAGCGCGGGCGAGCGAGCGGAACGCCGGTGTCGATCGACGACGACGGACAGACGAGACACTTCACGATGGACGTCCGCCCGATCGAACAGGGAGGCGTCGTCACCGGTTCGCTGCTCGTCCTGCGGGACGTCACCGAACTCAAACAACGAGAGCAAGAGCTCGACCTGCTCAAGCAGGTGCTGTCGCGGGTGTTCCGACACAACATCAGAAACGAGCTGACGACCCTCCGCGGAAACGCCGAGCTCATCCGCGACCGCGCGGACGACGACCGCCTCGCGGCGCGAGCGAACGCGATCCTGGCCGACGCGGATCGTCTCCTCAGCCACAGCGAGAAGGCGAAAGAACTCGAGTCGGTCATCGACACGGAGACGGTCGACGAGCCGATCCGACTCGGCCGGATCGTCGAGCGACACACCGAACGCTACGACGCCCGATCGGACGTCGCGATCGACAACGAGGTGCCGTCCGACCTCTCCGTCGTCGCCCACCCGAGCCTCGAGCGGGCGATCGAGGAGCTGTTACAGAACGCGATCGTCCACGGCGCTGCCTCTCGTCCACTCCGGATCGAACTCCGTTCGCGCGTGGTCGACGACCGCGTCCGGATCGTCGTCGCGGACGACGGTCCCGGCATCGACGGCCACGAGATCGATGCGCTCGACGCAGGCGAGGAGACCGACCTCCAGCACGGCTCCGGCATCGGGCTCTGGATGGTCGACCTCGTCGTCCGAAAGTCCGGCGGTACGTTCAGGATCGACGCCGACCCGAGCCTCGGTGGAACGCGAGCGGTTATCGTCCTCTCGCTCGCCGACTAGGGCCGAAAATCGCGGCGTGGACGCACCGACGCGTCACCCTCGCGACGGGTCCGGCTCCGGACTCGTGACGAACTCGAGCAGCTCGTCGGGGTCGGCGTCCAGTCCCTGCCGCGAGAAGAAATTCGCGACGTTCTCGCAGTCGCGCTCCAGGAAGTCGCGGCTGTTTGGGTGGTGAACCGTGACGGCCTGGCCGACGTCGATGATGACGAGCTGTCCCTCGTCGAAGACGACGTTGTACTCGCTCAGGTCGCCGTGGACGATCCCGGCGGAGTAGAGCCGGCGCATGTACTCGCGCATGACCTCGTAGGCGGTCTCGGGATTTTCGATGTGGACCTCGCCGAGCCGTCGCGCGCGGCCCTCCTCGTTGCCGATGTACTCCATCACCAGGACGTTGCGCTCGGCGGCGATCGGCTCCGGAACGCGGACGCCGGCTTTCCTCGCGCGATCGAGGTTCGCCAGTTCCTTTTTGGTCCAGGCGAGCACGACGTCTTTCTTCTTGCCCCCCAGCCCCTCGAACCGTGGGTCGCCCTCCAAGTAGTCACGCATCTGCCGGAAGTTCGAGGCGTTGATCCGGTAGACCTTCACGGCGACCTCGCGGTCGTCGCCCAGCGCGTGGTAGACGTTTGCCTCCTTGCCCGTCGAGAGCGGCCCGCCGAAGGCCTCGACGTAGCCGTCCTGGACGAGTTTGTAGAGCGCGGCGAAGGTCGCATCGTCGAACACCGACTGCTCGACTTTGAACTGGTCTGCGTCCTTGATCCGCTTCTCGAACTGCTCGAACTCCCGGTCGCGCTTGCGGGCGATCCGGTCGGCCTCGGTGTCCGAAACGTCGATCTCCTCCCACTCGTCGCCGGGGGTGTCGACTTCCTCGAGATCGACCAGCCCGTACTCCGTTCCCTGTCCCATCTACTCGCCCCTACGTGGTGGGGGCGGGTAAATACTGGGTGTCGGCGTTTCCGTTCGGACGAGACGGCACGATCGGGTTGGGGTGGACGCGATCGCTCGGAACGGACTTTTTGTGCCGTCCGTCGTAACACCGGTATGGATCGACCAAACGACCGACGACCGACGGCGGGGACGTCGAAATGACCCGATACGACGCGACCCTCGAGTGGCCGGACGGCCGAACCGACGCCGTCGCGGTCGATCCCCGGGAGACGGTACTCGACGCGGCTCTCCGGGAGGGAATCCGACTCCCCTCCGACTGCCGGAAGGGTACCTGTACGACCTGCGTGGGTCGGGTGATTGCCGTCGGAGGTGACGCTCCTGACGGTCGCGAGTCGGCCGAACCGATCGACGCCGCAGCGGCGTTCGACTACCGACGCCAGCCCGAGGCACTCACGGACGGCGAGCGGGCCGACGGCTACGTCCTGCTGTGTATCGCGGTGCCTCGAGCCGACTGCCGGATCGCGGTCGGGCCGACGATCCGTGCCGAAGTCGGCGACAGCCCGTGGAGATAGCGGTCGCGGCGGCGGCGAACGACGGTAACGTTAACGGGCCCGCACCGTAACCCTCGAGCAACGAATGTCTCTCGCCGACAGCGCAGACGAAGACAATCCCTACCTCCGGGATCCGCCGACCGACTTCGAACCGGTCGAGGAACTCTCGGAGGAGCGGGCCCGCGAGCACGTCGAGTTGCTCCGGGAAGCCGTTCGCGAACACGACCGCCGGTACTACGTCGAGAACGATCCGATCGTTGCCGATCGCACCTACGACGCGTTGTTTGCCCGACTGCAGGAACTCGAGGAGGCGTTCGACCTCTCCCATCCCGACAGCCCCACCAGAAGCGTCGGCGGCGAGCCCCTCGAGGCGTTCGAGACGGTCGAACACGTCGCGCCGATGCTGTCGATCGACCAGAGCGGAGACGAAGACGACGTGCGCGAGTTCGACGACCGCGTTCGCCGCGAGTTGCGCGCAAGCGGGCACGGGGGCGACGTCGAGTACGTCTGCGAACCAAAGTTCGACGGCGTCTCGATGGAGTTCGTCTACGAGGACGGCAGCCTCGAGCGCGCCGTCACCCGCGGCGACGGGCGGGAAGGCGACGACGTTACCCGAAACGCCCGCACGATCGGTTCCGTTCCCCAGCGTCTCCACGGCGATCACCCGGACTTTCTGGCGGTCCGCGGCGAGGTCTACATGCCGAAAGACGCCTTCCAGGCGCACAACCGCGAGCGGATCGAACGCGGCGAGGAGCCGTTTGCCAACCCGCGAAACGCGACCGCGGGAACGATCCGCCAGCTCGATCCCTCGGTCGTCGCCGACCGACCGCTCGAGGTCTTTTTCTTCGACGTGCTCGCGGCCAGCGACCTCGAAGAGAGCCACCGCGCGGAACTCGAGCGCTTCCCCGAGTGGGGGCTGCGGGTCAACGACCGGGTGGAGGTGGCCGAAACGATCGAAGAGGCGATCGACTACCGCGACCGACTGCTCGAGGTCCGCGACGACCTGAACTACGAGATCGACGGCGTCGTGATCAAAGTCGACGACCGGGACGCTCGCGAGGAACTGGGCCGCACCGCCAGACACGACCGCTTCGCCTTCGCCTACAAGTTCCCCGCCCGCGCGGAGGTGACGCCGATCGTCGACGTCGCGGTCCAGATCGGTCGCACCGGACGGATGACGCCCGTCGCCTTGCTCGAGCCGGTCGACGTCGGCGGCGTCACCGTCTCGCGAGCGAGCCTGCACAACCCAGAGGAGATCGCCGAGAAGAACGTCAACGTCGGCGACACCGTCCGCGTTCAGCGGGCGGGCGACGTGATCCCCTACGTCGAGGAGGTCGTCGAGAAGGGACGCGAAGGGCACTACGAACTCCCGGAGCGCTGCCCGGTCTGTGACAGCGCGATCGAACGCGACGGGCCGATGGCGTTCTGTACCGGTGGGTTGGCCTGTGACGCCCAGCTCCGGCGATCCATCGAGTACTACGCGAGCGACGACGGCCTCGACCTCGAGGGACTCGGCGAGCGGAGCGTCCGGCAACTCGTCGACGCCGACCTCCTCGGATCGGTCGCCGGCCTCTACGAACTCGAGCGCGCGGACCTCGCCGACCTCGAGGGGTGGGGCGAGACGAGCGCCGACAACCTGCGCTCGGAGATCGAGGACGCCCGCGAGCCGTCGCTACCCGACTTCCTCTCGGCGCTCGGCATTCCCCACGTCGGTCCGACGACGGCCCGGGAACTCGCCCGCGAGTTCGGAACCTTCGAGGCCGTCCGCGAGGCCGCCGAACGCGACCCGGATCGCCTCGAGAGCGTCGACGAGGTGGGCGAGACCGTCGCCGAAACGATCCACGAGTTCTTCGCGAGCGAGGCCAACGCGGCTGCCGTCGACGACGTGCTCGAGCACGTCTCGCCGCGGGCGTTCGAGGACGGCGAGGGCGGCGACGAACTCGAGGGGCTGACGTTCGTCTTCACCGGCTCGCTCGAGGGAGTGACCCGCGCCGAAGCCCAGGACGTCGTCGAGGCCCACGGCGGGAACGCGACGAGCAGCGTCTCCGGTAACACGGACTACCTGATCGTCGGCGAGAACCCGGGCCGGACGAAACGCGACGACGCCGAGGCGAACGACGTGGCGATACTCGAGGAAGACGAGTTCCGCGAGTTGCTCGCGGAGCGGGGGCTCGACGTGGACCGTGCGTAAGTGGCCGTCGCCGGTGAACGGACGAAACGTTCCGGCGTCTACGTCGCCAGCCGATCGGCGATCGTCGCGACCGCTTCGATTCCTCGCGCTTCCCCCTCGAGGTCCGGGAGCGTCTGGATCTCAAGATCGGAAAACGACTCCCGAATCTCGCCGACGCGGTGCTCGTGGCGGTCGCGACGCGACGCACACCGCGAGCAGCCGTCCGCCGGCCCCTCGAACACCCGGTTTACGATCAGGCGCTCGACGGGAACGCCCGCCTCGCCGAGACGGGCAACGAGGCGCTCCGTCTCGGCGATCGCCATTCGTTCGGGGACGGTGACGACGCGAAACTCCGTTTGCCCGGGATCGACGAGCAGTTCGCGGGCGCGCTCGAGACGCGCCTGAAAGTCGGCGAGGTCGTCGTCGCGTCCGCGAACCATCGACATCGGACCGAACACCGCGGTCCGAGCCGCGTTTCCGATTCGCCGCGCCTGTCCGCCGAGCGAGCGGAGCGTCTCGAGCGTCGACCCCATCACCGCCGGCGTCTCGAACAGCCGGAGCGTGTGGCCGGTCGGCGCGGTGTCGAAGACGACGACGTCCCAGCGACCGTCGTCGACGTACTCGACGAGGAGATCGAGCGCCGCGAGTTCGTCGCCGCCGGCCGGCGTTCCGGTGTCGAAGAGACGCTCGACGTCGGCGTCTTCGAGACGCACGCCGGCGCTCCTGAGGTCGGCCGCGAACGCCCGTGCCAGCCGTTCGTAGCGGTCTCGGCGCGTCTCGGGATCGATTTCGACGGCCCACAGTTCGCCGTCGGAGTCCGTCCCGAACTGGTCGTCGAATTCGAGGTTCGTGGGCTCCGACCCGACGGCGACGGAAAGCGAGTCGGCGAGCGAGTGCGCCGGATCGGTGGAGACGACGAGCGTCTCGTCGCCCGACCGGACGAGCGAAACTCCGGTCGCCGCCGCGCAGGTCGTCTTCCCGACGCCGCCTTTGCCGCCGAAGAAGATGCAGTCGGTCACGGGCGTCCACTCGAGGCGCGGCCGTAAATTCCTCACCACCGGTCGCCGTTCGTGACCGTTCGGTCGCCTCGATCGTCGTCTCCGTCGAATCGCGCGTCGATGCCGCGTACGACCGGTCGTCGCGTCCTCTCGTACGGAACGCTACCGCTGGTTCTCGGTGTGGCCGCGCCCGTCCGCGGTCGCACCGGCGACGACGTACGACATCTCGGTCACGTCGAAATCACGGAGGTTCGATCCGAGATCGCGCTCCTCAGAGGTCGACGCGATCGAACCGGTAGAGCGCGATCGCGATCGGAACGACGATCCAGAACAGCAGGATGAGAAACGAGAACCAGTCCTGGAGGAAAAACGGCAACTCGCCGCCGAACATCTCCGCGTTTAGCTCGACCTGGAGCTCGATGAGGTCGGCGTCGGTGATCAGCGTCAGCGTTCTCCGGAACGCTTCGCCGGGGTCCATGTTGACGAGGAAGTACACCCAGTCCTGGTGGCGTTCGACTTCGACCGACTGGCCCTGGATCTCGGTGGTGTAGGTGACGGTGTCGAAAAACAGGATCTCCCGACTGGCCAGGAGCCAGACGACGTTCGACAGGGTGTTCCAGACGACGTAAAACAGGACGAAGACGCCGAACATCGCCGCGCCGGCGATCGTCGTCGAGCGCGTCAGCGACGAGAGGGCGACGGCGATGCTCGTGTACGCGATTCCGTAGAGGATCGACATCGCGAGCAGGCCGGCGTAGTCCGCGACGTCGAACTGGCCGAGCAACGCGGCGACGACGACGGCGGCGAGGACGAAGCCGACGGTCAGCGAGATCGCCAACACCGCCGAGCGGCCGATCAGCTTCCCGAGGAGGACGTCCTTTCGGGAGTGGGGAAGCGAGAGGAGGATCTTGATACTGCCGGTCTCGCGCTCGCCGGCGATGGCCTTCCAGCCGAGCACCAGCGCGATCAGCGGGATGATGAGCCTGGTGATCTCGCTGACGAGGCCCACGAGGACGTCCGTCGTTGCACCCTGGGCGGCGATGTCCTCCCCGAAGTAGGCGATGACGCCCGTGATCGTCACCAAAAGCGTGAAAAAGAAGACGCTCAGGCCCCAGAACACCCACGACCGCATGGAGTCCTGGAAGTCCTTCTTCGCGACGGTGCGGACGCTCTCGAGGTTGATCGAACTCGAGGGCGAGTCCGCCGTCGATCCGGCGGCCGCTCCCGTTTCGGTTTCGGAACTCATCGCGCTTTCACCTCCCGATCCGTGGTGTACGACTGGAAGACGTCGTCGAGCGACGCTTCGGTCGTCGAGAAGTCCCGCACCTCGAGGCCGCGCTCTTCGAGTTCGCTCAGGACGGCCGTCTTCGAGCCGTCGACCTGGACGACGAGCGTCGGCGGCTCCTTCCCGTCGACGGCGGCACTCGAGACGTCGGAAAGTGATCGGACGGCCTGGACGGCGTCGTCGTCGATTCGATCGACCGTCACCCGGAGGCTCTCGCCACCGCCGACGGAGTCTCGCAGGCCTTCGACGGAGTCGACGGCGACCATCTCGCCGTCGCGCAGGATACCGACGCGGTCACAGACCGCCTCGACCTGTTCCATGATGTGACTCGAGAAGAAGACGGTCGCGCCTCGCTCGTTCTCCTGGCTGACGATGCGTCGCATCTCGCGTGCGCCGTTGGGGTCGAGTCCGGTGGAGGGTTCGTCGAGGATCAACAGCTCCGGCTGGCCGACGAGCGCCATCGCCAGCATGAGCCGCTGGGACATCCCTTTCGAGTAGCCCCCGGCTTTCTTGTCGGCGGCGTCGAGCAGACCGACCCGTTCCAAGAGCGCTTCGGGATCGTCGCCGACCCCTTTCGAATCGATCGCGAACTGGAGGTGTTCGCGACCGGTAAGGCGGTCGTACGTTTCGACTCCCTCGGGGAGGACGCCGGTTCGCGCGCGAATGTCGCGACTGTGGCTCTGGGCGTCCATTCCGAGCACTTCCACCCGACCGGCCGTCGGGCGGATAAAATCCAGGATCGCGTTGATCGTCGTCGACTTTCCGGCACCGTTCGGTCCGAGAAATCCGAACACCTCGCCCTCGTGCACCTCGAACGAGAGGTCCGAGAGGGCGAGCGTCTGACCGTACGATTTGGTCAGTCCGTCGACTCGAATAGCGGGCATGGCTGTGAGGACACGCCGTTTCCCGATAAGGTTTGTCACTCGCGCTCGATAATATACGTCTTTCGGGCGGGGGAAGAAACCGAAATCGGCTAGATCGGCTCGTCGGGATCGTACTGTCGGGCGGTTCGTTCGGCCTCCGTCGCGTACCGGTCCCGGGTGTCGTCGTCTTCCACCGGCTGGAGGTCGGCTTCGGAAACGTCGACCGCGGCGGTGACGGGTGACCCGGTCTGCAGCGCGGTCGTCGATCGCTCCCGGCGGTGATAGCGCGAGCCGTCGGTCGTCGCGTACACGATCCTCACCACGTTCCGCTGGCCGAACTCGCGTTCGACGAGCCAGCATCGCTCCGTCGAGTCGCTCATAGCCGGTCGTTGGACGGCGATCGCCGAGAAAGTACCGCGTCGACTCGAGGCGGGATCTCTCGCTACCGCTGTAACGCGGCCCTGACGTTCATCGTTTCGATCAAGTTGTCTACCAACCAAACATTCAATTAGCGAGCCGACCCAATTGTGGTCATGTCCACATCCGTTGGTACCGCACTGGTAACTGACTCGGAAGGAAATCCGGGTGAACGGGCCGCGACGGAGGCACTGGCACAACTTCCGGGGGGACGGGTGGACTTCTGCCAGGTCTTCTGTCCGGTCGACTACGACTTCGATCGGGTGCTCGCGGACGTGCGTTCCGTGATCGGCCCCGACGCGAAGCTCATCGGCTGTTCGGCCAACGGCTCGTTCACCGAGAACGCCGTCGGCAACGGCGTCGCCGTCGGACTCGTCGCGAGCGAGACGCTCTCGTTTTACACCGGGCTCGGAACCGGACTCAGAGAGAACGTCTCTCGAGCCGTCCGCGAGGCGATCGGGGAGCTGCCGGACGCGCTCGACGATCATCCGTACGCCGCCGCGATTACGCTCCACGACGGGTTGAGCGGCGTCGGCGAGAAGCTCGCGTTGATCAGCCAGCAGAAGCTCGGTCCCGAAGTGTCCATCGCGGGCGGCTCCGCGGCCGACGACCACAAGCTCGAGGCGACGTACGTCTTTCACGACGACGAGGTCGTCGAGGACGGCGTCGTCCTGGGGCTGATCGGCGCGGAAGAACGGCCCGCGGTCGCGGTGGCACACGGACACGAACCGCTCTCCGAGCCGGTCGAGGTCACGCGTGCGGACGGGGCAACCGTCTACGAACTCGACGGCGAGCCGGCGTTCGAGGTCTGGAAGGACGCCGTCCGCGAGACCGTTCGGTCGGAGTTCGATCTCGAGATCGACGAACTCGACGCCAGCGAGACGCTGTTACAGGAGATCCTCTGTGAGTTCGAGTTCGGCATCAATCAGGGAACGCAGTACAAGATGCGCTGGCCGTGGATCGAGGACGAAGACGGCGCGATGCACTTCACCGTCGACGTTCCCGAAGGAACGGTTCTGCGCGTGATGCACGGACGTCCCGAGGCCCAGATCGAGTCCGCCGGCGAGACGATTCGACGCGCGCTCGCCGACGCCGGCGACGTGACGATGGCCGGCGGCTTCATCTACGACTGTGCGTGCCGGCGGATCGTCCTCGGCGACGAGTTCGACGCGGCCGTCGAGGAGATGGCGACCGAACTCTCGCTGCCGTTCGTCGGGTTCGAAACGTACGGCGAGATCTGTATGGGTCCGGGCCAGTTCAGCGGCTACCACAACACGACGACCGTCGCCCTCCTCTTTCCGGAGTGATGGATCACGACGAACTCGTCTCGACGTTTGGCCAGACGGTCGGCGTCGAGAAAGCGCGGTCGCTGGTCGACGACGCGTTGACGGAGTTGAACATCGAGCCGTCGGCGTCGTACTCCAGTCACGAAATCGCCGACATCTGCGAGACGATCGCCCGGAACACCGACGGCTACCTCGAGATCGTCGCCAACGAGATTCAGGTCCGAGAGAAAGCCCAGCGACGGTTCGACACGTTCGTCGAGGAGATCGCCGATCCGGTGGTCGCCGTCTCGTTCCAGGCGGCCGAGCCGACCGTCACGGCGATCAATCCGGCGTTCACGGAGACGTTCGGCCACGGCGACGAGGCGATCGGCCGATCGCTGCCGGAACTGATCGCCCCCGCGGAGGCGCGCTCGGAGGCGACAGACGTCTGGTTTCGGTCCGACGCCGACGGCGGCGTCGAGATCGAACGGCTGACCGCAGGCGGCGAGCGACGAACGTTCATCTTTCAGCCGGTCATCGTCTCGAGTTTCGACGGCGCGGTCGAAGGGTACGGCATCTACACCGACATCACCGATCGCAAACGCCGCGAGCGTCGACTCACCCGACAGAACGAACAGCTCGAGCGGTTCGTCAGCGTCGTCTCTCACGACCTCCGCAATCCGTTAACCGTCGCACAGGGAAACGCGGAGCTGGCGCGAGAGCTCGCCTCGAGCCCCGAGGTCGCCGATCACGTCGAAGAGGTCGTGGCCGCACACCGTCGCATGGAGTCGCTCGTCGAGGACCTGTTGACGCTCGCCAGTCAGGGCCGGACAGTCGACGACCCCTGCCCCGTCCGGCTCGGAACCGTCGTCTCGAACGCCTGGCACTACGTCGACACGACCGACGCGCGCCTCGTCGAGGAGTACCCGCAGGAGCTGACGATCGAAGCCGACGGCGACAGACTCTGTCAGCTGTTCGAGAACCTGATTCGGAACGCGATCGAGCACGGACGCGACGACGCGACCGTGACCATCCGAATCGGCTGGGACGAGGGAGTCCTCTTCGTCGAAGACGACGGCCCCGGCATCGATCCGGACCAGCGCGAGGACGTCTTCGATCACGGCTACACGACTTCGACGGAGGGAACCGGGTTCGGCCTCGCGATCGTCGAAGCAATCGCCGACGCCCACGGCTGGACTGTCGACGTCGTCGACGGACGCGACGGCGGGGCTCGGTTTACGCTGTACAACATCTCCGTCGTTCGACGCCCGTGAGCCAACCGATCGCCGTTTCGATCCGAATCGAGCGATCTCGAGTCGGTCGGGCCGACCCGCGGCCTCGACCCCGATCGGTCGCCCGTCCCCTCGAGCCGTCGCCCCGGTGACGATCGTCCTCGAGTCGGCCCGCGCCAGTTGTCCTCGAGTCTGCTCGCCCGCCGCCCCCTCGAGTCGGCCCGGACGTACTTGTCGTTCGAACGCCGATCGGCAAGCGAAGCCGATGTCCTGGACAGCCCGCGTCGATCAGCTGCTGTACGACGGCGAGGCCGTCGAGCGACGGGTCGAGTGCGGCGCGGCGACGCTCGTCGTCACGACCCACCGCGTGCTCGCGTTCACGCCCCGTGGCTCCGGACCGGCGTTTCGAACGATCGATCGGCCGAACGTGCGGACGGTGGCCGTTAGAACCGTCGCGGCTCGACGCCACCTCATTCGGGCCGTCGTCACCGGCGCGGTCGGGATCGGCGCGCTCGCGGTGAGCCGACTGTTTCGCTTCGCCGACCTCGTCCCCGACGCCGGCTTCGAGAACGGAGACGGTGCGACCGGAGACGACGGGAGTCCCGTCGGCGGCGCGCTCGAGACGATCGAGGCGACGCTCGCACTGGTCGATCTCGCGGTCGTCCTCGTCGGCGCGTTCGCCCTCGCGCTCGCCGCGGTCTTCGCCGCGCTCTACGTTCGTTCGCGTTCCCGCCGTCTCGTCATCGAGGTGGACGGCGACGACGACGTCGAACTCCCCGTCTCGCGCGTCGACGACGTCGGCGGGGTCGCGATCGAACTCGACGAGGCGATCCGACCGGAGCCCTCGGCCGATTCGCTCGCGAGCGACGAGCGCAGTTCCGACGATCCGTTCGACGACCCGGGACTCCAACGCGAAGGCGGAGACCGACTCGAGCCCGGACGCGAGGCCGACGAGTTCCGTGGGCCGTCCGACCCCAGCCCCGACGTCGACGGTTCCCGACTCGAGTCGAATCCTGCCGACTCTCGACTCGACTCCGACCGCGATGAGTCAGGCTGAAAGCCGCCGACGCCCTAGGGCCGTCGATGAACGCCGACGGGGTTCGAGACCGGATACGGTCGCTGCCGCGAGAGCCCGGCGTCTACCAGTTCCGGGAGGACGGAACCACCCTCTACGTCGGGAAGGCCGTCGACCTCCGGAGTCGGGTCCGATCGTACGCCGACCCGCGGAGCGCGCGGATCGGGCGGATGGTCGACCGGGCGGACGACCTCGAGATCGCGGTCACGGACACCGAAACGCAGGCGCTGTTGCTCGAGGCGAACCTGATCAAGCGCCACCAGCCCCGCTACAACGTCCGGCTCAAGGACGACAAGTCCTACCCGATGGTCCAGCTCACCGACCACGACGCGCCGCGGATCGAGGTGACGCGCGATCCGGCCGAGTCCGCGACGGTCTTCGGTCCCTACACCAGCATGGGACAGGTCGAGACGGTCGTGAAGGCCCTCCGGGAGAGCTACGAAGTTCGGGGCTGTTCGGACCACAAGTACGCCAACCGGGATCGGCCCTGCCTCGACTACGAGATGGGCCTGTGTAGCGCCCCCTGTACGGGCGAAATCGACAGCGAGAGCTACCGCGAGGATGTCACCGCGGTCGAGCGCTTTCTCGAGGGCGAAACGGGGATTCTATCCGATCCGCTTCGCCGGGCGATGGAGACCGCCGCCGAGGAACAGAACTTCGAACGAGCGGCGAACCTCCGGGACCGACTCGAGGCCGTCCAGGCCTTCCACGGCGAGGGCGGCGAGGCGGTCCAGTCCGTCGGCGACGAGCGCGCCGTCGACGTCCTGGGGGCCGCCATCGAGGGCGAGTCCGCGACCGTCGCCCGGCTGCGCGCGGAGGACGGCAAGCTGGTCGACCGCGACCGCCACTCGCTTTTCGTCCCCGTACGGCCCGGCCGACTCGACCGTCGGCCCCGTCGCGGTGATCCGGTACTCGTCGTCGAGAACGACGATCGCGTCGGACGAGTGACCGAGCAGCGTCCGGTACCAGTCGGCGCGGCGATCGGCGACGGATCCTCCCGGTGCACACTCGATCGCGCGTCGAATGCGGTGTTCGAGCAACGGCCGACCGTCCGGTTCGGCCGAAACGATCTCGACCGCCCCGGCGTCGACGAGCCGATCGACGCCGCCGGACTCCGCCTCGTCCGCGAGTTCGCGCTCGTCGGCGGCGTAGACGACCGGAAGGCGACCGTCGAGGGCCGCGAGAACGTCGCGGTCGTCGGTGACGAGACAGTCGGCAGACTCGAGTGCGCCGCGACCGAGTTCCGAAAGCGACCGGACTCCGCCGTCCGTCGTGACTGCACCGTCCTCGAGCGTCGTCGTCACGGCCCGCGCCCACGTTGGCGTGCCGACGACGAGCGCGCGAATCGGGGACTGCTCGGACGTCCCGGGGCTGCGGTTCATACGTCCGCTGCGTTCGGAGAGCGGTAAAAGCTTCGCCCCGGTCAGTAGCCGATCACGTCGCCGTCTTTTCGGGGCTCGGTGGCCCCCGAGAGCGTCCCGTCGCGCCGGCGAACGGCCTGTGCGCCGCCGAAGACGACCGGCGGCGAGACGCGGACGTCGTGACCCATCCGCGCGAGCGCCGCCGCGTTCGGAAGGCGTTCCTCGACGGCGAGCGCGCCGTCCTCGCGGTAGCGCCACCGCGGCGCGTCGAGTGCGGCCTGCAGGCTCATGTCGTAGTCGATCAGGTTCGAAAGCACCTGGACGTGGCCCTGGGGCTGCATGTAACCACCCATCACGCCGAAGGCCAGCCAGTCGTCGTCCGCGAGCTTCGCGACGGCCGGGACGAGCGTGTGGAACGGCCGCTTCCCCGGCTCGAGGCTGTTCGGATGGTCTGGATCGAGCGAGAACGACGCGCCGCGGTTTTGCAGCGCGATTCCGGTGTCGCCGGCGACGAGCCCGCTGCCGAAGCCCGCAAAGCGGGAGTTGATGTACGAGACGAGGTTCCCCTCCTCGTCGCCGACGGTCAACAGGACGGTGTCCGCGTCTTCGGCGTTCGCGTTCGGAACGCCCACTTGCGGATCTCGAATCGGCTCGTCGCCGATCGCTCGCGCGCGCTCTCGAGCGTACGCTTTCGACGCGAGCGGCGGAACCGTCTCGTACTCCGGATCGGCGACGTAGTGGTGGCCGTCGACGAACGCGAGCTTCGTCGCCTCGGCGAAGGCGTGCACGCGCTCGGGAGAGTCGTAGGCCTCCTCGCCCGCGTCGATCGCTTCGGCGACGTTCAGCGCCTCGAGCGCGATCAGTCCCTGGTTGTTCGGCGGCAGTTCGTACACCTCGACGCCGTTGTAGCTCGAGCTGACGGGATCGAGGAATTCGGGTTCGAAGTCGGCCAGATCGTCGTGGCTCATGAACCCGCCGCTCGATCTGATCGTCTCGACGATCTCGTCCGCGATCTCGCCCTCGTAGACGGCGTCGGCTCCTTCGTCGGCGATCGTCTGCAGACTGTTGCCCAGCAGCGGCAGCGTCACGGTCTCGCCCGGCTTCGGACACCGCCCGTCGAACAGGTACGCTTCCCTGGCGTTCTCGTCGGTGAACAGCTCCTCGGCGGTCCGCCAGTAGTGAGCGATCACCGGCGAGACCGGATACCCTTCCAGCGCGTACTCGATCGCGGGCTCGAGCACCTCGGCCAGCGTCAGCCGCCCGAGTTCGCCGACGGTCGCCTCCCACCCGCGGGCGGTACCGGGAACGGTCACCGCGTGCGGACCGAGAAACGGCATTTCGAGAGACGACTCGGGATCGTCGCCGTCGACGGCGTACCCGCGCGAGTCGGGATAGTACCGCCCCGGATCGTCCACGTCCTCGAGCGCCCGGGTGACGTTCTCGATCGTCGCCTCCTGCGGGGCTGGACCGCTGGATCGCATCGCGCCGACGTCGCCGTCGGCGGTCCGATACAGCGCGAACACGTCGCCGCCGAGTCCCGTCGAGGTCGGCTCGACGACGTTGAGCGCGGCGGCCGTCGCGACGGCGGCGTCGAAGGCGTTTCCACCCGCCCGAAGGATCGACACCCCCGCCTGCGCGGCCAGCGGCTGGCTCGTCGCGACCATCCCCCGGTTCGCGTACACCGTCGAGCGTCGGGAGTCGAACCGGTCGAGATCGTACGGATCGTCCATACCCGCGTTACTCTCGCCGATCGACAAAAGCGCTCGCGTGCGATCGTCCGCCCGACCGTTCCGACGACGTCCGTTCGTCTCGACCGCCTTTTCGGTATCCACCGCCTCGACGAACCGGCTCCCCGCCGTCAGTCGCTCGAGACCGAGAGCGGCTCGTGTTCGACCCGGTAGCGTCCCGACTCCCCCTCGATCGACGAGACTTCCCGAAGCCGCAGGGATCGTTCCATCTTCGTGACGACCGGCGTGTCGTAGTGCTCCGCGTCGTAGCCCGGTACGTCGCCGGCCTCGCGTCGACGCTCGACGAACGATCGGTGGCGCTCGAGGCGAGCGCGGCCGACCGAACGCGACAGCGCAGCGATCTCGCCTATGCCGTCGTCGAACGCCTCGAGAAACGCCTCCTCGAGTTCGTATCCGACCGAGTTTCGAGCCGCACAGATGGCTGCACGCGTCGTCGTTCCGGTGCCCCAGAACGGATCGAGGACGGTGTCGCCGTACGCCGAGTACATACAGATCAGCCGGTAGGGAATCTCGAACGGGTACGCACCCGATCGATCGCGCAGGTCGTCCGTCGCGTCCTCCGTGAGGTCCTGCAGCTCCCCGCGGACGTCGGTCCAGACGTCGGAGAACCAGCGGTTTCGCTCCTCCCAGAAGTAGGCTGCCTCGTACCGTCGGTCCGCCCCGGGTTCGAAGTCCCGGCTCTCGCCGCCGTTTCGAAAGACGAGCACGTACTCGTGTTCCAGGGTGACGTAGGCGTTCGGCGGCAGCGTCCCGCTGCCCATGAACTTGGCGGCGCTGTTCGTCGGCTTGCGCCAGAGGACGTCCGGGAGCGGATCGAACCCGCGGGACTCGAACGCCTCGAGGACGCGGGCGTGGTTCGGATACACGCGAAAGCTGCCGTCGACCGATCGGGTAGCGTCGCCGACGTTGATACACGCGATTCCGCCCGGAACCAGCACGCGCTCGAGCTCGTCCCAGACGAGTTCGAGCTGGGCGTGCATCGCCTCGAACGCGCCGCGGTCGTCGCCCGCCTCGAGGGCGTCTTCGACGGCCGGATCGAGCCGGGTGAACAGGTCGTCCCACATCTCGATCATCGGGTACGGCGGCGACGTGACGACGAGTTCGACGGAATCGTCCTCGAGCGTCGAGAGGTCGCGCGAGTCCTCGACGAAGACGCGATGGGTCGTCTCCATTGGATTCACACTGTCGGCGTCGGCTCCTTAGCTCCTTCGTCAGCGGATTCGGCTCGCGACGGAGCCGAAAAACCGCCAGCGGAGCGTCGAAACGGCTCGATCGATACCCACCGGTACTGACAGTTCGTTAGCCTCCGGTACCGACGGCTCGTTTCCAGCCACCGGTACCGAGGGGTCGTTTTCGCCGGATTCCGTCCGACGGTTCAAGCGAAAAAACGGGACGAGTTCCCCGGACTCGATCCGAAAACGGGTTACTCTTCTTCCGTCTCGACGTCGGCTTCGGCTCCCGATTCGTCTTCCGTTTCGGACTCCGCGTCGGCCTCCGACTCGTCGTCCGCTTCCATCGTCGTCGCCGGCTCGAACTCCTCGATCGGCTCCCACTCGTCTTCCTCTTCGCCCATCAGCCGGCGGCGGGCGAGCGCGATCCCGACGAGAACGCCCAGCGCGACCAGCAGCCGGACGAGGCGGCTCGAGGAGCCCGCGTCGTCTTCGACGTCGGCGTCCGCTTTCTCGTCCGACACCTCCGTTACCTCCTCGCTCTCGTCGTCTCCGCCCATCGTTTCGATGATCTCGGGTTCCTCGATCTCCTCGATCGAGGTCTCCTCGAGCGCGGGCGCGTGCCGGCCGGCGAGGAATCCGATCGCCGCACCGAGACCGAACACCGCCCCCGCGATCGACAGCCGACCGCCGGCTCGACCCGACTCTTCCTCCTCGACGGCCTCGAGAATGGAGTCACGCAGCGGCGTGTCGAGACCTTTTCCGACCGCTTCCTTTACGATGAGCTCGGACAGCGTCTTGTCCTGTTGTTCCGTTTCGGGCATAATCCGCCACGACCACATCGCCGTACATAATTCTGTCCAACGTTTCGACGAACCGTCGCCTGTCAGCCTGGAGTATAGTCCGGTTACCCGAACGCTTCGGATAGAAATACGGTATTTCGTCGCGCGCGGACGCGGCGCTGGCGACCGAACCCGATCGAGGCGGGCGATCTGCCCCTTCGGTTCCGGCTGCGGCCGAACGACGCCGAGTCGATCGCCGTCGGCGCGAGCGCGCGAAGAAACAGGGTCTTAACGCGGTATAAAGTCACGAAGGGGAGGAGTTCGCACTGGTAACGAATTGCATAACGAAACGGTACGTGCGCGAATACCGCGCCAATGAGCGTTATCCGACAGCCAGGGATCATGGGCCGAACCACCCGTCACCGGGTCGTAGGGGTCACGGTGGCGCTTACGGCCGCGCTGATCGAAACGATCGCCGTCGGTCTGTGGTTCGGCCTCGTCGTCGGATCCCGCTCGACGTCGACGGCTCTCGCCGGCCTCGGCATCCTCTTTTGTGGCTCGCTGCTCAGAACGGGCGTCGTCGGCGTCGCGATCGACGAGCCGGCCGATCTCCTGCGACCGCACCGGCTGGGCGCCGCGCTCGCGCTGACCGCGGGGTGGATCGTCTGGCTGTACGTCGCGGAGTGGATCGGCGGGGTCCCCGGCGTCGCGATCGCCACGCTGATCCTCGTCGGCGTTCTCACCACCCAGTTCGTCTTCGAACGGCGCGTCTTCGAGCTCCGGTCGCCCGTCCGCCCCTCCGTCGCGTCGGTGCTCTCGGCCACGTTGCTGGCCGTCGGCGGAGCCGTGTTGCTCGTCTCCGTCTGGTTCGTCGACGCGGCGATCGTCTCGCCGCCGATCTCCCTCGAGATCACGACCGTCGTCCTCCGGATCGAGCCGGTCCAGCTCGGCGCGGTGGTGTTCGGACTCCTCGCGTTCGTCGCTCATCAGCGGCGATTCCGTCGGTTGATCGAAACCTGACCGCGATCCGCCCGCCGCCGGGCGGCTTCCGCGTCGGCGACTACTTGCCGGCCGCGCCGACGTTCTGGTCGCTCTCGAACGAGTCCGGATCCGGCTCGATCGAGGCGTACTGGACCGCCCGTCGGCCGAGCGTCACGACCCGTTGCTCGAGTTTCGCGTCGGCGAACTCGTCGCCGTCGACGGCAGACTTCGAGTTCGGAACCGCCGCCTGGTGGGGGAGCACCCACGCGTTCAACGATCGACAGACCGACCGCAAATGCTCGAGCGCGGTCACCGGAAAGGAACCGCCCGAGACCGCGAGCAGTCCCACCGTCTTGTCCTCGAACTCGTCGAAACCGCAGTAATCCAGGGCGGTTTTCAGCGGCGAGGCGTACGAGCCGTGGTACATCGGCGTGCCGAGGACGATCGCGTCGGCCTTCCGGAGACGCTCGGCGAGCACCGCCGCCTCGCCGGCGTCTTCCCGGCTTCGGTCGGCGTCGAACGTCGGGATGTCGTACTCCCGGAGGTCGATCAACTCGGTGCTGGCTCCCGCGTCGTCGGCCGCCTCGAGCGCCCGCTCGAGCGCGGTCCGCGTGACGCTGTCGTCTCGGAGGCTCCCACACAGTGCGGCGACGTGAACGTCGGTCATAGCTCGGACGTCGACGGGAAGCGACAAAACGCCGGTGGTGTCAGCTCGCCGCGGATCGAACCGCGGCCGATCGGCTCGAGTCGACGGGAGTCGGCGACGAGTCGGTGGATCTTTCGATCGGCGATCGAAACGGGAACGCGTGGAGTCGATCGCGTCCGTCCTGTTGACCGAGGCGGTCCCCCGGATCCTGACGATTTCCGCGCTGATCGGAATCGGCGTCGGGATCGCCAACGTCGCGGTGGCGTTCGGACTCGTCGAGACCGTCGCCCGCGCCGGCCGATACCTCACCGAACCGGCCAACCTGCCGGACGAGGTCGGAACGGCCATCCTCACGAACGCGGTCTCGGTCACCGCCGGCTACGGGATGCTCGCGGAGTTTCGCGAGTCCGGGCTGCTCGACGATCGGGCGACGCTGATCGCCGTCGTCGTCAACACGTTCTTCGGGTTCGTCCAGCACGTCTTCACCTACTACGGGCCGGTTCTGATTCCGATCCTCGGCCTCCACGCCGGACTCATGTACGTCGGCGCGAGAGCCGGCATCTCGCTGGCCATCTCGGTCGTCGGTCTGCTCGCGGGGATGGTGTTGTTGCGAGGGTACGAGTACGACGCAGGCGCGCTCGAGCCGGACGAACCCGCGGACGAGTCCCGGACGAACCGCGAAACGCTTCGTCGCGCCGGCGAGAAGACCGTCGACCGGCTTCGATCGATTCTGCCGCGGCTGGCGATCGTCTACTCGCTGGTCTTTCTGGCCCTCGAGTACGTCGATCTCGAGGGAATGACGGCGGTCGCTGAGCCGCTCACCTCGCTCGTGGGGCTGCCGGGTGCTGCGGTGGCGGTAGTTCTCGTGGCGACCGTCGACCCGACCAGCGGCGCGGTGGCGATCGCCCCGATGATCGGCGACGTGTTCACGCCCGCCGAGGCGGTCGTCACGCTGTTGATCGGGAGCCTGATCTCGCTGACCGTCGGAACGGTCAAACGCTCGATTCCGTTCCAGTACGGCATCTGGGGAGCCGAGTTCGGAACAAAAGTGATCCTCGTCAACACCGGACTGAAGGCCGTCTTCATCGCCGTCGCGATCGCGGCGTTTCTCCTCGTCTGACCGCTCGGATCGTTCGATCGCGTCTCTGCACGCCGACTTCGAACCGTACCGGCGGCTACCGTCGCAACCGCGCGACGGTCTCGCCGTCCCGCGTTTCGACGTCGACGAGGCCGTCGTCGGCCAGGTCCGCGAGCATCCCCTCGAGCCACTCGCGTCCGTACTCGCCGTCGGGCGCGTAGTCGACCCGGATTCGGTGACCGAGCGTATCGATCTCGAGTTCGTCGTACTCCCGGAGCGTCCCGATCACGCGGCCGCGAAACTGCCGTCGACTCCCCTGGAAGCTGGGCTGGGTGGGAACGTCTGGGGCCGTGAAGTCGCCGCTCGCGTAGGCGTCGCACCACTCGCGCCACGGACAGCCCGCCTCGTCACAGCGCGGCGTCTGTCCGCAGGCGACGCCGCCGAGTTCCATGATCGCGTTGTTCCACACCCGCGAACGCCCCTCCGGCATGAGCTCGTTCGCCGCCGTCTCGAACGCCGCGTCGTCGTCCGGGATCGAAAACGCCCGGTAGCAGACCCGCTTGACGTTCGTATCGACGACCGCATCGCCCGCGTCGAACGCGAAACTCGCCACCGCGTTGGCCGTGTACGGTCCCACGCCCATCAGCTCCTGGAGCTCCGCGGGCGTCTCGGGGAACGTGCCGTCGTACTCCGATTCGACCTGCGCGGCCGCTTCGTGGAGGTACTTCGCCCGGTTGTTGTACCCGAGGCTGTGATCGGTCCAGAAGCCGACGACGTCGGCCCGGTCGGCCGCCGCGAGCGCCGCGGCGGTCGGCCAGCGCTCGAGGAACGACGACCAGGCCTCGACGACGCGGCCGAGCTGGGTCTGCTGGCTCATCACCTCGCTGACGAGGATCGCGTACGGGTCGTCGGTCCGACGCCAGGGAAACTCCCGGTGGTCGTCCTCGTACCACTCGATCAGTCGCTCCCGCACCGCCTCGAGGTCGTCCGGAAGCGCCCACGCGTCGCCGTCGTCGGTCATCGACGGTGGTTGGGATGGCGACCCTTTAGCCGTGGTGGTCGAGCGTCGACCCGACGAGCCGGCGGCGGTCGCTTCCGGTGCGTACATCCCCAACGCTAAGCCCCCCGCCATCCCACTGGTACACATGCGAACGCCAGCACAGAACGCGCAACTGGCGCTTCTGCTCGAGGTCGCGGGCACGCCCAAACCCGGAAACGTCGACCGGCGGCGCGACCTCGAGGACCTGCGGTTCGAACACTTCCTCGCCGGAACGATCGGCACACAGCGAGGCCTCGAGATGGCCGAAAACGGAGCGGCGGTCGGACCGGCGTTCGAGCGAGCCGTCGCGGGGATGGCGGACCAGCGCGGCGGAAACACCCAGTTCGGCGCGCTGTTGTTGCTCGTTCCGCTGGTCCGGGCCGCCGCCGAAGATCTCTCGCCGCCGGTCGTCGAGTCCGTCGTCGAGGGGACGACCGTCGCGGACGCGGCCGCGTTCTACAGCGCGTTCGAACGCGTCGACGTCTTCGTCTCGGAGCCGCCCGCGGAGATGGAGCCACTCGACGTCCGACGGGGGGCCGACGCGATCCCGGCGCTCGAAGAGCGCGGTCTGACGCTGCTGGACGTCCTCGCGGCGGGCGTGCCCGGCGACGACGTCGCCCGCGAGTGGGTTCGCGGATTCGAGCGATCGTTCACCGCCGCGGAGCGGCTGGCGTCGGCCGACGGAACGGCGCTCGACCGGTCGGCTGCGGTCTTTCTCTCGCTGCTTGCGGATCGGCCCGACACGCTGGTCGCGAAACAGCACGGCCGGGACGTCGCCCGAGAGGTCAGCCGCCGGGCCGCGGACCTGTCCGAGCGCGACGCCGTCCGGACCGATCGCGAGGCCGTCGAGTCGTTCGCCGACGAACTCGTCGAGCGCGGGATCAACCCGGGAACCACGGCCGACGTCACCGCCGCCGGTCTGTTCGTCGCGCTCGAACGCGAGGTGCTCGAGGTGTGACCGGCGGCGCACGCGAGGACGACGCGGGGACCGGCGACGGGAGCGACGACGACGTCGCAACCGGCGACGAACGGGAGGCCGACGGGACGAACGCCGCCGAGACCGTGGCGTGGCCCGTCGCGCTCTCGGGCGTCACCGAAACCGTGGTGACGACGCTCGGTCCCAACGACCGGTGGAACGCCGCCGCGCTCGGGGTGTTCGCCGGCGATCCCGTCACCGCGCGAACGTGGGGAAACACCCGCACCCGGCGAAACTTCCACCGACGGGGAGAGGGGTTCGTCCAGTTCGTCGACGATCCCGTCACCTTCACCGACGCCGCGCTGTCGATTCACGAGGTCGACGAGCCGGTTCTCGAGAGCGCGAGCGCCTGGGTCCGCGTCGCCGTTTCCCCCATCGACTCGGGGAGCGAGGACGGGACCGAGTGGGAGACGTGGACGCTCGAGCCGGTCGAGACCGCGGTCGTCGCGGAGCGCGTTCCGACGATCGACCGCGGGTTCAGCGCCGTCGTCGAGGCGACGGTCGCGGCTTCCAGGCTCGGCGTCGAAGGCTACGACGACGCGCACCTCCGCGATCGTCTCGAGTACTGCGCGTCCGTCGTCGAGCGGGCGGGCGGACCGCGCGAACGGACGGCCCTCGAGCGCGTGCGCGAGCACGCCGAGTGGTGAAGTGGTGAGATCGGACGGACGTCGGGCCGTTACCCCGTCCTCGGCGAACCGCGGCCCGCCGGAACGATGGCGACACCGTTCGGGCGACTTCGCGGGCGCACGCCGAAGAGAAAGGGATTAAGAGCCTCTGGACGGAACCGTTCTGTATGGCAATTAAACCGGCCTACGTCAAAAAGACCGGGAACCTCCTCCTGGAGCGGTACCCGGACGCGTTCACGACCGACTTCGAACAGAACAAAGACAGCGTATCCAAGCTCACCAACGTCGAATCCAAGGGCGTCCGCAACCGGATCGCGGGCTACGTCACCCGAAAGAAAAGCGCGCAGATTCCGGCGTAGTACGACTCTTGCTCTCGAGTTCGTCGATCGCGAGCAGCGACGGCGTTCGCGTCGTCGGAATGCGACCGCCTCGAGTGACGCGACTCGGCGTTAGGCGGTGCGTCGCGGCGAGAACGAACGTCGGACGAGTCGGTCACACGGACCAGTGTACGACGTTGCCGGTGACGCCGCAGACGGGGCGCGGGGCCACCGGTGCATCGTTACAGGAGGCCGTATCAGTGGTCGAAGCCGGGTTCCATGTACACCGCGGCGACGAGCGCGACGACGGCGACGAACAGCGCCAGCATCGAGCCGGCCATTCCGGTGACGACGTTCATCTCCGTTCCGACGATCAGGAGTTCGTCACCCTGGAAGCCGGTCCAGGCCATGAGGATCGCGACGAGGACGCTGATCACCGCCAGCACCGTGGCACCGATGCTGAATCGCGTCTCGAGCAGTCCCGTTTCCGACTCGCCTGGGTTCGCTGCGGTGCTCGTCATCGCGTCCACCCCGTGCGGTCGGCGACGGCGTGCGGTCGACGAGCGATTCGGGTCGAGGCGCGTTCGGCCGGTTCCGAACGGACGCTCCGTCGAAGCTGTCGAGTGATCATCGGTCGCTATGTTCCGCTCCGCTTTCTTAATCCCTTCTATCCGCGCCGTGGCGCTCGTCGCCTGCGATGGTGGTCGCCGAAACGCCGTCGGAATCGGTATCGGCATCGAGGTCGGTTCCGGCCGACGGTCGCGCCGACGCGGGGGTCGTCGCGTTTCGGCGGAAATCCAAACGGTTTTGCGCGCACGCCTCCGAATGGCGGAAAATGGCAGTACGAGTAGGCGTACTCGGCGCAACCGGTGCCGTTGGACAACGACTGATTCAGCTTCTCGAGCCCCACCCGGCGTTCGAGATCGCTGCACTGACCGCGAGCGAATCGAGCGCGGGCAAGACGTACGGACAGGCGGCGAAGTGGCGCGTCGACAGCCCCATCCCCGAGGAAATCGCGGAGATGACCGTCACGGCGACCGACCCCGACGAGGTTCCCGACGACGTCGATCTCCTCTTCTCGTCGCTTCCCTCGAGCGTCGGATCGGCGGTCGAACCGGCGTTTTGCGAGGACGGCTACGTCGTCTCCTCGAACTCCTCGAACAGCCGAATGGCCGACGACGTGCCGCTGGTCATCCCCGAAGTCAACGCCGAACACCTCGATCTGCTCGAGGTCCAGCGCGACGAGCGCGGCTGGGACGGCGCGCTCGTGAAAAATCCCAACTGTTCGACGATCACGTTCGTCCCCACGCTCGCGGCGCTGGCCGAGTTCGGCCTCGAGCGGGTCCACGTCGCGACGCTCCAGGCGGTGTCGGGCGCGGGGTACGACGGCGTCACGTCGATGGAGATCATCGACAACGCGATCCCCTACATCGGCAGCGAGGAGGACAAACTCGAGACCGAATCCCGGAAGCTACTCGGCGAGTTCGACGGCGCATCTCTCACCCACGACGAGGTGGAGGTCGCCGCCTCGTGTAACCGGATTCCGACGATCGACGGCCACCTCGAGAACGTCTGGGTCGAGACCGAAGACGACCTCTCCGTCGACGACGCGGCGGACGCCATGCGGGCGTACCCGTCGCTCGACCTCCGCTCGTCGCCGGAGCAACTCATCCACGTCTTCGACGAACCCGACCGCCCGCAGCCGCGGATGGACCGGACGCTGGGCGACGGGATGGCGATCGCCGCGGGCGGCCTCCGCGAGTCGACGTTCGGCCTCCAGTACAACTGTCTGGCACACAACACGATCCGCGGCGCAGCCGGCGCGAGCGTGCTCAACGGCGAGTTGCTGCTCGAGAACGGCTACCTCTAGCTACCCGCGTTTTCGACTCGCGAATCGGTTTTCGGTCGTCACTGCTGTGGGAGTGCGACGACCGGAATCGTCGCCTCCTTCACCATCCGGCGTGCCACGTCTCCGGTGAGCAGTTCCGCCAGCCGGTTTCCCTCGCGCGGGGTGAACGCGACCGCATCGGCGTTTCTGTCGGTCGCCTCGTCGAAGACCGTCTCGACGACGTCGGTTCCGTACAGCGTGTCGTACTCGACCGACGCGGGCGACTCCTCGAGCGAGCGCTGTGCGCGTTCGTAGATCTTTTCGGCGTACTCCTTTCGTTGTCCCATCGGCGCTTTGTCGATCCCACCGCCCGCCTTCTCGATGACGTTGACGACGACGACGGTGCTCGTCTCGGTGAGATACGGAGCCAGCGACGCCGTCGTCCGTTCGCCGTCGTCCGGATCGGCGACGGGAACGACCACCGTGCCGTCGAACGTCAACGTCACAGTACCCCCTCCGTCAGCGGGGTCGTTCGATCGTCGATCGTCGACTCGAGCGTGTGCGCGTGCGAATCCATCGCGTCCATGCGAGCCGATTCGGGACAGCACTTGAAAAAGTGTACGCCGCCTCCCCGCCGGTTGCGCGAGATTTCGGTGTCGAACGGTCGTACGACCGACGCGAGCGCAACTCGACTCGCCTCAGAGTCGAACCCGGTTCTCGAGGGTCGCGTCGGCACCCTCGGCCGCGAACCGGCGAGCGTTCTCCGCGACGACGTCCGCCAGCCGCTCGTAGTACATCGGCGTGTGGCCCGCGTTGTGCGGTGTGATCTGGACGTTCCCGAAGTTCCACAGCGGGTGCTCCTCGGGGAGCGGTTCGGGGTCGGTCACGTCGAGCGACGCGCCTCGAATCCAGTTCGACCGGAGTGCGTCGACCAGCGCGTCGGTGTCGACGACCGGCCCGCGCGCGACGTTCACCACCACCGCGCCCGGGTCGAGCGTGACGAACGCCGCCCGGTCGACCAGTCCCCGCGTCGTCTCCGTGAGCGGACAGGCGAGCACCAGGTAGTCGGTTCGCGCGAGCGCAGCGTGAAACGGATCGTCCTCGAAGCCGATGACCTCGTCCGTCGGACCGCCCTTCTCCGGCGAGTACCGAACGCCGATCGTCTCGACGCCGAAAGGCTCGAGCCGATCACAGACCGCGCGGCCAATCGCACCCAGTCCGACGATCGTAACCGTCGAGCCCTCGAGTTCGTTGGCCTGATAGTGTCGCCACTCACGGCGGCGCTGGCGTCGCGCACCGACGTGAAATCGTCGAGTGAACCGCAGGATCGCCCCCACCACGTGTTCGCCGATGTTCGGTCCGTGAACCCCCGAGGCGTTCGTCACCGTTACGTTTCGTTCGGCGAGCCGATCAAGCGGCAGGTGTCCCGTGCCGGCGTAGGCACACGCGAACACCGCAAGCTCCGTCGCCTCCTCGAGGACTCGCTCCTCGAGTACCATCCCGGTGACGAACTCGGCGTTCGCGATCGCTTCGCGTTCCGCGTCCGGCGTGCGCGCGAGCCGAACGCGTTGATCCGGAAGCCGCTCGCGAAGCGCGTCCGCGTACCGTTCGATCGGCATTCCGTGCGTTCCCTTTCGAAGCACCAGCACGTCGCCAGCGTCGCCGCCGTCGGCTCTCGCGTTCCGGTCCGACTCGACGGGATCTTCGCGTTCCGTCATGTTCGGCTCCTCGAGCGGACGCGCCAAAAGCGTTCGTCCCGCGCGTTCGGCGTCCGATCGGCCGCCGCACGAGCCTCGCCGAACGGCAACTGTGAGCCGGCACGAATTTCATGCGGTTTAATACGGCCGGCTGAGTGCTCACGGTGTATGGAACGCGTAGACGTCGCGATCGTCGGTGGCGGCCCGGCGGGTACGTCGGCGGCCGAACAGGCCGCCGCTTACGGTGCCGAGACGGTCCTCTTCGAACAGGGCGTCCCTCGAGAGGATCGGGAAGCACTCGGTCCGGATTCGACCGACGCCGCCGGTATGCTCGATTACTGGATCGACATCATGGACTTCGACTACGAGGAGATCCCGGACGACGTTATCCTCCAGGAACTCGAGGGGACCAGATTCGTCGGCCCCAACAGCGCCGTCGAACTGACGACGACCGGGATCGACGCGAGCTATCCGAACTTCGGCTACACCTTCCATCGCGCCCGGATGGACGATTGGCTCCACGAGCGTGCGGCCGAAGCGGGAGCCGACCTCCGCGTCGGAACCGGCGTCTCCGACCTCGAGACCGATCTCCGCGCCTCCGGGTCTCGGGGACCGACGCACACGCTGACGCTCTCGAACGGCGACCAGCTCGAAGCGCAGTACGTCGTCCTCGCGGACGGCCCGCAACGACGGATCACGCTCGAGGCGCTCGATCAGTTCACGGCACCCGGCCGGAGCGTCTCCGACTATCTCTCACCCCCGGAGGCCAACCACATCGCCTACCAGGAGTATCGGGAGTTTCCCGAGGAGGTCTTCGACTCCGACTGGCTCGAATTCTGGTGGGGGTACATGCCCGGCGAAACCGCCTACCCCTGGGTGTTTCCGAACGACGGCACCGTCGCCCGCGTCGGCCTGACGATGCCGATCGGCATGGACCTGGCGGACGTCGACAACCCCGACGCCTACAAACTCCTCGAGCCGACCGACGACGGGATTCCGTCCGGCTCCGAGTACGTTTCCCGGCTTCTCGAACTCGAGTACGGCGACGAGTACGACGTCGAGACGGACTTTCCGCTCGTCGAGGATCGCGGGAAATCACGGGGCACCGAAACCTATCCGATCTCCTCGACTCGACCGATCGACTCCCCCGTCGGCGCGAACATCGCGGTCGTCGGCGGCGCGATGGGGACGACCTCCGCGTTTCACGAGGGCGGCTATCACGTCGCCGTTCGATCCGGGAAGATCGCGGGCAGACTCGCGGCGACCGATTCGATCGGACGGTACAATCGCCGCTGGAAGGAGGCCATCGGTGACGAAGTTCTCCGGAACGTCGCCTTCGCGGACATCGTCGCCGACTACGAGCCGGACGACTGGGACTGGGCGTTCGGCGTCGTCAACGACATGCAGGGTGACAACGGGGACAACGTCCTGGTATCGAAGCGATACTCCGCCGGCATCGACGCGACGAAGATCCTCGCCGCGTACAAGCGACGGAAGTTCGCGTACCGAAAGGGACGCTACGTTCAGCTCGCGGAGGACGAGTACGTCTACTGACCCCCGTTCGCTCGGATTACGAACCGTCGTCGGGATCGTCCAGCGTCCGCTCGAGTATCCGGAGCGTCCGTCCGTCACACGAACAGAGTTCGGGCTGACCGATCGGCTCGAACGTCCCGTCGGGACCGACCAGTACGATACCGATCTCTCCACACCGCGTACATCTCGCCGCAGCGCGCTCGTTCTCGCCGTCCACGGAAATGACCTCGAGATGGGGTCGTACGTCGTCCAGCCGAATAAACCCCGGACTCGAACGGCCCGCCCGCTGTCGGTTTCGAAACGACGACGCGAAAAGGGCGAACGCCGCCGTCGGGGTCGGCGACACTCGATACGTGCGCTCTGGCTGCGAGTTGTTCGCCCCGCCTGGCTCTCACGCCAATCGAGTGGACTATCCGCGGCGGTATAGTCGTTTACCGTGATAAGACAACCCCGAGGCGTCGACGATACCGTGACTCGCCCGATCGGGAGGGACCGTCCTCGAATCGCATTCCTTCGGCGACTGAAAGCGTTAAACGGACCCCATCCCTAGAGGGAACGCGCGCCTCTAGTCCCCGTCCGAGCTGACCCATTCGGGTGCGATGACGGCACGGCGAACCCGGGCGCGCGACACAATCGCCGGGGAACCGATCAGTTCCCCCGCCCGGCACGAGGGTTAGCCAGCCGACGCGGCACGCCGCCACGGGATGACGCTGGACGTTAGTGTTCCGGGTGACACCTTCGATACCTGAGAGCGATCGCGTTACGCTTTCGTCCGGAACCGGCCTCGTCACGGAGCCGACGCTACGCCGACGGCGATTCTGAAAGCGGCGATCGGCGCATCCGGTCGTTTCCGATCGAAAGAAAAACACCTGTCCCGGACCGACGCGTGCGACGAACTGAGCCATACGTCACGACGGATCCGACGACGCGACCGCGTCGCTCGACGGCGTTTCTCCATCGCCGAACGAACGGGGCGAATCGGCGAGCGACGGATCGCGGCGAACCGACTGACCGTCCACCGTCACTCTCGCTATCGCGCGACTACTCTCGGCCGCCCGAACGGGTTGCAGACACCGCTCGAGTCGGCCACCGATCCGAGACCGGTTACGACTCGGACGCGGCGACGCTCCCGTCCTCGATCGCGATGCTCCGTTCGATCGTCTCTCGAACGTCGTCGAATCCGTCATCGACGACCACGCACCTCGTGTCGTTTTCGTATGCGACGACGTCGTGGGCGTCGAGACGAGGAAGGTGGTTGTGAACCAACGACAGCTCTATTTCGTTCGTGTCGTCGACGGACTCGGGAACCATCCCTTCCTCGTCGACCGCGATCTCGTGAACCAGTTCGTCGACCGTCGCGTACTCGACGTCCTTGAGGTAGTATAACAGACACCGTCGACGCGAGGATGCCAACAGCTCGAAAACCGTGTTCAACCACTCGCCGTCGCATTCGTCCATAGTATAGCCTGACGACACAGTTGAATAATATTCATGCCAAAAATATTTGGAACGGTGGCAGGTGATCACGCGTGCGGACGCGAAACCGAACCCTCGTGATCGGGACGCGGCGATCGAGTACTCCGCTTCCCACCGGCTCGAACCGTGATCTTCGACGGTACATCGCCGTCGTCCGCTTCGAACTGCTCCGCTCTCGGGGCGATCCATTCCTCTCGAGACGGGTTGTCACTCTCGAGGACGGAAGGGAGCGTCACCACACCCCGGTTGCAATGTGAGCCACCCCTCGACAGCGGTTGCTGTCGGGGGGTGGAAATGAAGTATGAGTGGGGCGGCGAACCGACGTTCCCAGAGGGTCTCCCACTCCAGTAGTTGCCGATACGCAGGC
>NZ_REFZ01000004.1 GCF_003841465.1 Natrarchaeobius oligotrophus | reverse complement strand
GAGCAACTGCTCGATCTCTGCCGGTGATTTACCTTGTCGGTACAGCAGCGCACACGTGAGGCGTTTGATCGCCTTCGCATCAGTTTCCGTGCGCAGTTGCTGGCGCAACTGCTCCTCATCAACATCATCCAACTTTCCGCCCCACGTCGTCATGAGACTCTCTACGCGTCCAGAAGATATGAACTAGCCTGCTGATCCCTATGAGTCACTGCTCAGGAACTGTTCCACATGTAGATCTCAGTCACACAGACGAGCAACGCACCTGGATCAACAATCTCCTACGGAAGAACGACACTCCATTTCCCGGCTACTCGGTGAAAATGTCACGGGCTCTCCGGTAGATCGGTGACTCGAGCCAGTCACGGTTCTCCGCGAGCGTTTCTACCCGATCTACTGCGTCTTCGTTTTCCAGTACGTCGCGTTTGACCAGTGCGTTCAGTACGATCGGTGAGATTGCGACCGTGGCTGTGGTCAGGTTCTGGAGTTCGGGAAGCGCCCGAAGATCGTCCGAGATCAGGAAGTCGGCCTCGAGTTTCCGACAGCAAAGTATACACGTTGCTTCGCCGCTGTCGACCCGTGAAGACGTGAAATCCGGCTCTTGGACGGTGTGTACTGTGAAGCCCCGTCTCCGGTCAAGCACGTTCCTGGCGGCAGTACCGTGCACGTCGTCGTACCCCGCAGTATCTTCTACCTCCTTGATCACCGATTCAGTCGTATGAATATCAAACTCTTCGAGAACGAGTGAAAGACTGTCTGCGGTAGCCAGCGAGATAAGTGCGCTCGTGTCGGCGACAATCATTCTGGCGGGACCCTACAGGTCTGCGAGTTCGTCCGCAAGTCCGTCGCCCTGATCCAGGATGGTTTTGGAGGCCTGGACGGCTTCGGCATCCTGGCGGCCGACGAACTCTTTCAGGACGTCGAAACCGATCTGGTCGTCGAGGTAGAGTTCGACGACTGCCTCGTTGAACCGGTCGTCGTCCTCGATCTCTTCGAAGTATTCTCGGAGCGCTTCTTTGACGATCTCGGTCCTGTTCGTATGCGTTACTTCGGCTGCGATATCCGCCTTTTCGAGGAGTTCTTTCGGAAGCCGGAAGTTGACCCGTGTCGTTCCCACGTCGATCACCTGTACATACATTGTACCCACAGAGATAAAATTGCTTCCCCCTTCCTCCACCTCCTTCGATCCGGGAAAAGAACAAGCGCCTGAAATTACAGTATCAACAGCCCGGAGAATGCATCACCGCCGAACTGCGACGCACCGTTGTCAGAGATCAAAGAACGCTCTTCGGAAGCAGAGTATTGGTCGAACGGAGCTGGCGCTGTGAAAGCGTAGCGGGCAAAGGTGATGCATCAGCATCACTCCGCGATGTTCCCAGTTGACGTGTTTCGGTCGGAGGTGAGCGCCGCGAACCTGCTTGAGCAGGTTCACTGGCGCGAGGGCCTCCAGTACCCGCGCTGGCGGGCTGAATCGGTGATCAAGTACGGCAGCTATCGAGAGTATCAGCGGTATCGCTGCGGACGAGGGATTCGAATCACGCGAATCACAGCCCGCGCACCCGAACGCAGTGAGGTGAGCAGGACCGTCTCGCAGTCGGGTTCAAATCCCGGTCCGCGCATTGTCTCGCGAACGAATTCGTGAGCGACGGCAACCAGTGGTCTTCGCTCGAGCGAAAAAAGACGACGTCTCGTCGCGGTAGCACGACGGGTTCGCTACTGGTCTGACCGCCGCTCGTAGGGGTGCCGGCGAGCGACGACGGCGGGTATGTCGTATCAGCAGGGCAGGCTCTCGTGGCAGCTCGTCGTCAGTACCTCACAGCCGATTCGCGAGCCCTGCATGCAGCTCCCACCGATACACATGACGATCTCGAACAGCTCGACCTCGGGAGTGGGACAACCGTCCATATCGCAGTAGGGATCGTCGAGCGTCCAGCAGTCGCTGGCCGTGACCTCGTCTCCGTCGACGGTGAACACCTCGAGCGATCCGTCGCTCTCGTCGGTCGGTTCGACCAGTGCTCGCGTGCCGCCTGCCTCCGGATACACGTGCAGTTCAGTCGTGTACGCATCCGACTCGGTGACCAGGGCGATCCGAGGGACTGTCTCGCCGTCGACTTCGGCACGCTGGACCTGCGTGCCGGAACGACCGTATCGGGAGACGTTCCCTTCGGTCGGCTGGAGCGACGGGAGTGAGTCAGAATCGACGTACCCCTCCGCCTCGAGTTCCTCGAGTAACTGGTCGGCTTCCTCGTCCAGGACGCGCCGGATTCGATCCGCCGCCTCGTACTCGGCGAGCGAGACGTCGTCGTCGCTCGCGCTCGCCATGCCGCTTGCGATACCGAGGGTAGCCGCCGACGTGGACGCTGCTTTCAGCACGCTTCGTCGATCGATCGTGTAGGGACTGTCGTCGTCCATACCTCGCCCGAATTCCAATACGATGTGTAATAAATCTAATCTAGTATAGATTTAAATAATTAACGTTCAGTACATTGATGGGTACCCGTCGAACTCGAATCGTCAACGATCGCCGAACGAGAGACGTCGACGGCGTCTGCGGTCGATCGATGGACGGCCTCGAACGGCGACCGACGATGACGTCCACAGTGTCCCAATTTGCACCTCGAGCAGCTCGGACGCTCCGTCGTCGTCCGGGGCACCCGAGCCTGCCCGCGGGCGGGCCGAACCTGCCGGACGGCAGACCGCATCAGTCGGCCGCCGGAAGCGTAAACGAGAACGTCGACCCCCCGCCGGGCTCGGAGTCGACCCGGATGCTGCCGCCGTGGCGTTCGACGATTCGTCGACACAGTGCCAGTCCGATTCCGGTGCCGGAGTGTTCGTCCCGACTGTGGAGTCGTTGAAACACCTCGAAGATGCGATCCTGATCGTCGGGATCGATACCCACGCCGTCGTCGTGAACCGAGATGCGCCACAGTCGTCCTCGCTGCTCGGCGTCGACGCGAATCTCGGGTGATTCGTCCCCGCTGTAGGTGATCGCGTTGTCGAGGAGATTCTGGAGAACCTGTCGCAACTGGCTGGCATCGCCCTCCACGCGCGGAAGATCGCCGGTCGTGATCCGAGCGTCGCTTTCCTCGATCCGCATGCGAAGATCCTCCTGAACGTCCTCGACGAGATGTTCCAGATCCACCGGCTCGAACGGATCACCCTGCGTATCGACCCGCGAGTACTCGAGCAGCCCGTCGATCATCTCGCGCATTCGTTCGGCTCCGTCGACGGCGAACGCGAGGAACTCCTCGCCGTCGTCGTCGAGAACGTCGTCGTACCGACTTTCGAGCAACTGGAGGTAGCTCGTCACCATCCGCAGCGGCTCCTGGAGGTCGTGGGAGGCCGCGTAGGCGAACTGCTCTAACCGTTCGTTCGATTCCTCCAGTTCCACGACCAGCTCCTCGAGTTCCCGCTGGTAGTGCTGGCGCTCGAGTTCGTAGCTGAGCCACTGCGTAACCAGTCGCACGAACCTCGTTTCCGCGGGAGTAAACGGTCGGTCTCGGGAAGCGTCGTCGGCAAAGCAGACCGTTCCGTAGAGGTCGTCATCGACGTGAACTTTCCCGCCGACGTACGCGTCGAAATCCCACTGCTCGTAGGCTCGATCGTCCGCCCATCCCTCGGTGGGGACGTCGGCAAGAACCAGAAGGTCGTCGGACTCGATCGTGCGCCGACAGTACGTTTGCGACAGCGGCGCTACTGCGCCGGGGCGCAGGCGGTCGTCGTCACCGATCGCGTGCGTAATCTCGAAGCGGTTCTCGTCGGCGTCGATGTTCGCCACGAACCCAATTTCGAGTCCGAGTCGATCCTGGCCGAGCTCGAGTAAGCGATCGACCTTCTCTTCGAACGAACGGTTTCGGTCCGCGGTAATCTCGTAGAGTCGTTGCAGGGTCCGATTGTTCGCTCTGAGTTCCCGTTCCGTCTCCTTGCGCTCCGTGACGTCGCGGAAATACACCGATAAGCCGGTTTCAGAGGGGAACGCGTTAACTTCGAACCACGTCTCGAGCGGCTCGGGATAGTACAGCTCGAACGACGTCGCTTCTTGCGTTTCCATCGCTCGTTCGTACTCCGTTCTGAGCTTCGAGTCGTCCGCCCACTCGAACGTGTCCCAGACGTGTTCGCCGACGAGACCGTCCCCCGTGAAATCGATCAGCTCCTCGGCGCGGTCGTTGAGGTACGTGAACTCCCAGTTTTCGTCGAGCGCGTAGAACGCGTCCGAGATACGCCCGTACATCTCCTCGAGTTCGTCCCGCGTTTTCCTGCTCTCGATGGTCGACGCAAGCACGTTCGCGACGCTCGTGACGAAGTTGGTGTCGTGTTCCGAAAACTCCCGACGGTCGGTCGCGTACGTTCCCAGCATCCCCCACGGCTCCTCGAACGAGCCGATGGCGACGCTGATTCCGCTGACGACGTCGTGGCTGATGAGCAGCTCCGACCCGGAGAACCGGTCCTCGGTTCGGAGGTCGTCGACGATGATCGGTCGTTCGGAATGCAGCGTCTGGCCCGTCTGCGAGTCTCGTTCGGTCGACGCCGTTGCGCTCCCGACGAGACCGTCTCGCCACCCGACTCCCTGTCGAAGGAGGACGTCGTCGCCGCCGGGAAACAACTCGAAGACCGCCGCGTACTCGGCGTCGAGCGTCTCCGCGACGGCGGCCGCGGCGTCGTGCATCAACCGATCGAGATCGTCGGTCTCGAGCGCCTGCTGTCCGAGTTCGGCCACGACCTCCTGCTGGCGAATGCGGGTATCGACGTCCGAATCCGCATCCGGTCGAGGAGCAGAAGTCATTCACCCCCATTATCCGGTGATACGGTATAAGGTCTTCTGCGGCGAGAGAATACATCTTCTCGATCGTGACGGACAGGAATACGCGAGTATCTCGATTCGATACAGACGAATCTTGCGCACCACGTTGGGGGACGAGCGATACTGGCTGTCGTATCAATTCACCAGCACGGTCGTGAATCGTCCGCGGGTGCAGCCGAAATGGCATACAGCAGCTCGTATAGAAGGCACTCGAATCGACGTATCCCGCCACCACCCGGCGATCCGACCGAATTCGAGGTACCACGATCGGCGCAATTCAGTCGGCCGCCGGAAGTGTAAACGAAAACGTCGATCCCGCGCCGAGCTCGGAGTCGACCCACATGCGACCGCCGTGGCGCTCGACGATTCGTTGACAGAGCGCGAGCCCGATCCCGGTTCCGGAGTACTCGCCGCGGCTGTGAAGTCGCTGGAACACCTCGAAGATCCGATCCTGATCGTCTGGATCGATGCCGATCCCCTCGTCGTGAACCGAGATCGTCCACTTCCTGCCCCGCCGATCGGCTTCGACTCGAATTCGGGGCGGATCGTCCCCGCTGTAGGTGATCGCGTTGTCGAGGAGATTCTGAACGAGCTGACGCAGCTGGTTGGCGTCGCCTTCGACTCGCGGAAGCTCGTCGACGACGATTTCGGTGTCGGTCTCGCCGATCCGAACCTGTAGATCTGCCACCACCTCCTCGAAGACGCGGTTCAGATCGACCGGCTCGAGCGGATCGCCTCGCGAGTCGACCCGAGAATACTCGAGCAGCCCGTCGATCATCTCGCGCATCCGATCCGCGCCGTCGACGGCGAACGCGAGGAACTCCTCGCCGTCGTCGTCGAGAACGTCGTCGTACCGACTTTCGAGCAACTGGAGGTAACTCGAGACCATCCGCAGCGGCTCCTGGAGGTCGTGGGAGGCCGCGTAGGCGAACTGCTCTAACCGTTCGTTGGACGCCTCGAGTCTGTCGATCAGCTCCTCCAGGCGCTGCTCTCTGGCTTTGCGCTCGGTGACGTCTTGCAGCGCTCCGCGGAGCGTCACGACCTCGCCGTTTTCGACCTCGGGATCGCCCTGGATGCGGAGCCACCCGACGTCGCCCTTCGGCCTGGGAAACCGCGTCTCGACGTCGAAGGGCGTGCCGGACTCGAGGGCCTCCTCGATGGCGTTCTCGACGATCTTTCGATCCTCCTCGGTGTGGTAGACGTCGAGTGCCTCCTCGAGCGACGGCTGCTCGTCGTAGGAGACGTCGAGGAGGTCGAAGAGGTGATCCGACCAGTACGGTTCCATCGTCTCCGGATCGACCTCCCAGCCGGCGACCTCCGCGATGCGTTCGGTCTTGTTGAGGAGGTCGAGCGCCCGCTCGAGTTCGCGCTCGCGAGCCTTCCGCTCGGTGACGTCCTGGGCCATCGTCACGCCGCCGAACACCGCGCCTCCGTCGTCGGTGAGCGGGACGACGCGGACGACCCACTCCCGGTCGGCGTACTCGATCTCGACCGCTCGCGTCTCCCCGTCGAGGGCGGCGCGGAACGCGGCCTCGAGCGCGTCGCCGACCTCGTTTGGCCACACGTTCCGGACACGCTCGCCTTCGACGTGGTTCGGAGAGACCGGCAGGTCCTCGAACGCGCGACCGGCGGCGAGCGTGTACCGCAGGTCGGCGTCGAACATCGTGACGATCCCGTTCGGGAAGTTCTCCGCGAGCGTTCGGTATCGCTGTTCGGACTTTCTGAGCTGTCGCTCTCGCTTTTTACGCTCGCTGACGTCGCGGTCGGAGACGATGATCGAGACGACGTCATCGTCGTCGTTTTTCACCGGTCTGAAGTAGCCGCTGAGCGTGTAGCGCTCACCGTTCGGACGGGTGAGATCGGCCTCGAAGTCGACGTACTCGCCGGCCGCCGCGCGCTCGGTCCACCGCCTCACGTCGCTCTGGACGTCGTCTCCGTTTCCCCACCACGGCGTCTCCCAGAACGGTTCGCCGGTCACGTCGGAGAGCGTCGCGTCGACGTACTCCATCGCCGTCTCGTTGATGTCGACGACCGTCCCGTCCGGCTCGAGCAGCCCGACGAGGATGTTCGGGTCTTCGAAAATCGCTTCGAACCGCCGTTCGGTCTGCGTGTTCTCGACCGCCGATGCGAGGACGTTCGCGACGCTTTTGACGAAGTTCGCGTCGTGTTCCGTAAACTCCCGGCGGTCGGTCGCGTGCGTTCCCAGCACCCCCCACGGCTCCTCGACCGAACCGACGACGACGCTGATCCCGCTGACGACGTCGTGGTCGATCAGTAGCTCCGATCCGGAAAATCGTTCCTCCGTTCGGAGGTCCTCGACGACGACCGGTTCCTCCGAGAGCAGCGTGTACCCCGCCTGCGATCCCCGTTCGGTCGGTACCGTCGCATCGCCGACGAGACCGTCCTGCCAGCCGACGCCGCGTCTGAGCAAGAGTTCGTCTCCGCCGGGCAGCAACTCGAGGACTTTGGCGTACTCGTTGTCGAGCGTCTCCGCGACGGCGGCCGTGGCGTCGTGCATCAACCGATCGAGATCGTCGGTCTCGAGCGCCTGCTGTCCGAGTTCTGCCACGACCTCCTGCTGTCTGATCCGAGTACGAACGTCCGAATCGAGATCCGAATCCGGGGCCGATGGCATTTCCAAGAGACAACGCGTCCAGCGTCATAAGGACTTTTGCCGGCAGCGTTTTGGGCGTGTCCCCTCGAACCGTTCGTCGGCGGAAATCGGCGTTCGCAAGCGTGTTCGTCGTTTCTTCGTTCGTCTTCTCGTTCGATGCTGCGGTTCGGGAACGGGCAGTTTCCGTCGACCGCAAACGGGAGTCACTGCGTCGATACCGCTGTGAACGCCGACGGCGCGGTCACCCCGTCGTCGAGTCGATGTCCGCGAGATCGGTCGGATCGGCCTCGTCGCTGGGCTCGCGAACGACGTAGACGTCGTACCGCTGGTCGTTCGCCACCGGGCTGCCGACGCTCGACTGCGGTGCGATCACGGAGCCGGCGTTCTCCGAGCCGATGAAGACGACGCTAGCGTCGATCTCCCCGGCCACGCGGCGAATCTCGCGGACGACCTGTGTCGTCGCCGTCGCCGTCGGTTCGTCGGAACTCACCCGCTCGGTTCTGAACGTCGCTTCGGGTGCGACGGCTTCGGCCCGGGACCGAAGTCCCGACTCGATCGCGTCCGCGTCGAACGGTTCGCCCATCGTGATCCAGTTTCTGCTTCGCGCGTACTCTGCGTCGGCGGGAATCACCGTCAGCACGACCACTTCCTCCCCGAGGAGGTTGCCGAACGTCGATGCTCTGTCGAGGGCGTTCGTCGCTAGCTCCGATGCGTCAAACGGAACGAGTAGCGTCATACAGCTACCACACATGACATGCAGTGGTAAATGTTCGGCTCCGCCGTCGGTCGAATTCCGTTAGGAATCCGTTCCGACGACCACGACCGGGCGATCCGCCAGCCTGACGACCGCGTCGACGGTACTCCCGAGCAGCGAGCGTCTGAACTGGGACCGACCGCGCGAACCCACGACGATCGCGCCGACGTCGCGTTCGTCGGCGTAGGAAATGATCTCCTCGTGCGGGACGCCCGATCGAATCTCCGTTTCGACCGAGAGTTCGGCGTCGGCGGCGCGCTCGGCGAGTTCCTCGAGCGACGATTCGGCGTCTTCTCGCCGGCGTCGCTCGACCTCGGCCGGGTCGACGATCGCGTTGTCGTACTCGGTTCGGGACTCGAGGACGGCGATCGCGTACAGCGGGACGTCAAATCGATTCGCGAGTTCGACGCCGTGCGCTACCGCCGCGGACGCGTCGTCGCTGTGGTCGGTCGCCACGAGAATCGACTCGTACATATCCGTCCGTACGCCCCGTCGGCTGAAAGAACTGCCCCCGAATCGCGGGCCTCGATCGAGGAGCTTCACTCCGATTCGCGTCGCCGCGGTCTGTGGACGGCGGACGACGATCAGTGGGTACTAGTACCACGAATACCCAGAGAAACGTATCCATGACGGAGGAGGTACCGGTCAACCGATCCGATCTCGTCGCACTCGTCGTCGTCTCCGTGATCGGCGGAATCGTCCTCGCCAGCTGGCTGTTACCGCCCCAGCTCTCCCCGGAGTACCTCAACGCGATCATGGTCGCGTCGGTCATGCTGGCGTTCTTTCTGTTCATTCCCGTCATGGGCATTCGACTGTTCCTCGACGACCGGCGAGACGGCGGGTAGCCCGATCGTCGCCGACGTCTATCTTTAAACAGCGAGAGAATCCCGTCCTTTACAGTAGACGCCGAACCTAATTTGCGCCGTTGCTGGTAGGGTGGCTATGGTCAAGACAGTTGAAGCAAAACGGGTCTGTCGCGCCGCTTCAACCGTCGTTTACCCAGCGCTTGACTTTGGTATCAAACCCTGTGGGAGCTATACGAGAGAGGACTTCCAGAAAGTCCTCTCTCGTGTCGCCTTCGAACAAGAGTTTGCCGATACAGCTGGGAAAACGTGCCAACTCAATGACGGCTCGCAACGGGCTCGCAAAATCATTGCTCTACCATCTCCGAAACTTGAAGGCGGACGCCATCGACGACCAGTTCGATGGCGTCCGCGACGACCTCTTCGAGATTCTTCGGAAACAACGACTCTTGCCCGACTGTGTCGATGTTGCGATCGATCTCCACCAATGGCGGTTTTACGGCGACGCCGACACTGACCACGTCCTGATCACCTATCCCGACCAGGGAACCAATCGAACGTACTGTTTTGCGACGATCTGTATCGTCGCACCAGGAACGCGATTTACGCTTGACGTGTTGGCGCTGGAGGCGAACGGCTTTCGCGAAAAGCGCGAAGCCGTTCGCTCGCTGCTCGAAACGGCACGAGAGTACGTCTCGATCAGACACGTCTACCTCGACAGAGGTTTCTACCAAGTTCACGGCGTTGCGGAACTCGAACAGCTTGACGTCGACTACATCGTTCGTGCACGCCCGAGTAAGGGGATGAAAGCCCGTCTCAGCGTCGGCGCTGAGACGGTCGTCGATGACTATCTCATGCAACGAAAGCGTGCTCCGACTGCCTCAGTTGCAGTGACTGTGTTTGCCGTTCCACATCGATCAACCGAGGACGAGCACGTCTGGTTCGTCACGAATCTCGAGCTCGAAGCTGAGGCAGCGAAAGCGTACGCGGCGGCGGAACGCCGCCGCTGGGGAATTGAGACCTCTTACCGCCAGATCGGTGACTTTCTCCCGAGAACGTCGTCGCCGACGTTCTCGGTGCGGCTGTTCTACTTCTTGTTCGCGGTTTCGATGTACAATCTGTGGGTCCTCGCAAACGTGCTCGTCTCGGCTGGTGTAGTGCCCGATAAACCGCCGATCTCGACGCGTGTCTTCCACGAATTCGTCGTTGTGACTGACTACGGATAAGAGGATGATCGGTTCGACCGAGTTGATCGGTCGGAACGCCGCAACCGAGTGGAACCGCTCAGAAACGCCGCCAACAGCGGCGTTTCTTCGCTCTCTTTCTCGCGTGGATCGTTGGAGCGCTGCAATGCAAATGGTTGGACGACCAGCTTTGCTCGCCGTTCGCGTTGAATCGGCGTCTACCGTTTACGACGGGGAGGATGTCACTGGCGGTCCGGCATCGTCGAGAAGCGCCCGATCGATCGCATGTCCGCTCGATCCGACGGCGACCGAGCCACCGTGGAGTGACGGACGACACCCCTCGAGCCGCCGCTGCCGGTTCGCTCCCCGCCGAACGGAGAGCGCGAGTCGTCCTTCGCGTCGTCTTCGGCGACTTCGTCGCCGTCGTCCGCTCCATCCCGGTCGCCGTCGTCCTCGTCGCCGTCGTCCTCGTTCGTCGCGTTCGACCTCGCGTCCTCGAGTAGTTGCTGTAGCCTGTCGACGTCCTGTCCGAACTCCTCGACAGAGGCGGAGACGGCCGACCGAAGTCGATCCTCGAGGGCGTCGACGGCCGTGTCGCCGGGGTCGCTTTCGTCGTCGGCGTTCCCGTCATCGGCGTCCCCGTCCATCTGGCTATCGTCGTCTCCGTCGGCTGGCTCACCTCCCGAATCGCGTTCCGGTCGGTCGTCGCTCCGATCGCCGTCGCTCGCTTCCGTGCTCGTCTCTCGGAGTGAGCGACGAACCGCCTCGAGATCCGCCTGATCGGCCTCGCCCGCAAGCTTCGCGAGTCGCAGTAGTCGCTGTAGCGTCTCGACGCGCTCCGGATCCCCGCGAGCGATCGCGTCGGGGATCGATTCGGGCTCGCTTCCGTCCGAGAACGCGTCGAGGCCGACCGCCGCGAGCACCTCGTCGGGATCGGACTCGTCGACGATCGCGCGCGCCTCCTCGGCGGCTTTGAGGACGTCTCGGGCGCTTTCGTCGCCCGAATCGTCCGCCCGCTCGCCGGACGCCATCGATCCGCCAGCGACGTCCGCGTCGTCCAGTACGTCGCTCACCCGCTGGGATAGTTCTGTGCTCATCTGAATCGAAAGTGTGGACTCGTTCGACGCTCGTGGAGGATCAATCGCCCTCCGACTCCGCCGCTAGCTCTCGTTCGTCCGAGACGGTCTCGAGTATCTCGCCGGTCATCTCCTCCCGGCTGAGATTCGCCTTCACGTCGACGTCCTTGGCGATCGACTGCAGCTCCTGGTAGGACAACATTCCGAGGAAGTCCTCGAGCGTCTCCCGCTTGAGATCCTCGAGGTCGTCCGCCGACGGACCGGATTCTCCCTCGTCGCCATCGGCCGCGGCTTCCTCCTCGCCCTCATCCGTCTCTTCTTCCTCGTCGGCGGCTTCCTCTTCGTCGCTCGTATCCGCGTCTTCGTCGTCGGTCATCGCCTCCACCACCGACTCGAGCGGCTCTCTCGCACCGCTCTCGTCGATGGTGTCTCTGATCGCGTCCTTGACCGACGTCGCGAGCGCAGAGCGCAGCTCCCTGTCGTCGGCGTCCTCGTCCTCGAGCATCGCCGTCAGCGTCTCCTGTATCTCTCGACCGATCGACGCGCCGAGTTCTCGGCCGACGCGTTCGCCGACCGATCGTCCGACGGACGCACCGACTTCTCCGCCGTCGATTCCCTCCTCGATCGATCCGTCGCCGAGCACGTCGGCGACGTCGATCTGATCGCTGACTTCCTCGGTGACGAGCTGTTTCAGCTCCGATTCGTCACTCACGGCGATCACCTCGAGACGCGTCGAGTGATTCCAGCGGCACGATTACTCCTCCTCGCCACCGTCCTGATCGTCGGTTTCGTCATCCTCGTCGCTCGCCTCCGCGCTCGAGCCGTCGTCCGACTCCGTTTCGTCTTCGGCGGCGGACTCCTGTTCGTCCGCCGACAGTTCGTCGCCTTCGGCTGTCTCTTCGTCCTCGTCGTCAGCTTGCTGTTCGTCTTCGCCTTCGGCGGCTTCGTCTTCCGCCTCTTCGTCCTCGTCTTCGACCGATTCTTCCGCTTCCTCTTTCGAACCGAGCAGTTCGTCCATCACGAGCTCGCCGACCGTCTGGCCCAGGCGCTCGCCGATCGTCCGACCGATCGCGGCTCCGACCAGTCCGCCGATCGTCTGTCCCAGCGGCTCGTCGCCGTCGACCTGGTCTTCCCACTGGGTTCCTTCCACGAGCTGTTCGACGTCGACGTTGTCCGAAATCCGCCCGTAGTCGATTCGGTCGGTCAGTGATTTGGAACTCGATTCCGCTTCGGTCTCGGATGCTGATTCCTGGCTCATGAGCCTGCCTCCGCCTGGGATTCCGCGTCGGCTTCCGCCTCGTCGGTTGGTTCTTCGTCCGGTTCGAGCTGTTCGATCAGTTCGCGAGCGATCTCGCGAACGACGGTCGCCACGAGTTCCTCGATCGGGAGGCTCGGAACGAGCGACGCGAGTCGCTCCTTGAGCCAGCCGCCGATCGCCGACGGGAGAGACCGAAGCCACGAGCCGATCGAACGGAGTACGCCGCCGTCGCTCGTTCCCTCATCCTCTCCGCTTTCACCGTCGTCGCCTCCGATCCCGAGGCCGACGTCGGGTCCGAGGTCCTCGGTGAGACCGCTCGCCCACTCTCGAGGCTTCCCGAGCAACCCGGCGAGGCGCTCTTTGATCGAACTCGCCAGCCCGACGAGCAGTTCCTTCGGCTTTCCGAGCAGCGACTTCACGCGATCCATAACGGCAGAGGGGCCGTCCAACAGTCCCGTGACCGTCGACAGGAGGTTTCCGAGCAGGTTGTTCTCCCCCGGACGGGCCGAGACGTCGAGCGTCACCGGATTCAGGTTCACCTCGAGGCCGAGCAGGTCGAGAAAGAGCCCGTCCAGATCGAGGTGGAGCACGCCCGACGCCTCGTCGTCTTCGTAGACGTCTTCGGCGTCCTCGACGTGGTACTCGTCCTCCTCGTCCGCTCCCTCTTCTGCTTCGTCCTCTTCATCCGCCCCCTCTTCTGCTTCGTCTTCCTCGTCCGCTTCGTCTTCCGCCTCATCGGTCGAGTCCTCGGACTCCGACTCCGTCTCGTCGGGGGATTCTTCTTCGCTTTCGTCGGTCGACTTCTCTTCGTCGTCAGCCGATTCCTCCGCACTTTCGTCGTCAGCCGATTCATCTGCACTTTCGTCCTCAGCGCCGCCTGCATCGCTCTCGTCGGAGCCGTCGCTGGCCTCGGTCTCGTCGGATTTCTGTTCGTCCTGTTCGACTGCCGACTGGCCGCCATCTGTCATCGCTCGAGGCGGCCTCGGCGGCCCCGGATCGGTTCCGAAACGACTCGAATCGTCGCCGTCAGCGGCGGTGGGTTCCGATCGCCTCTCGGTCCCGCCGTCTTCTTGTCCCGCGGTCATTATCCGGGAACACGAACGAGAGAAAGCGTTGTGGTGGTTTGCCTTGCGTGTGCGACCGTTTTGGGATTGGAGGGAAACGAAAGCGATCGGGAGAAGACGAATCGAAAATCAGCCGTAGACGACGGTCCGCGAGACGAGAGCTGACTGGGCGGTTCGACCGCCTCACCGCGAGACGGATTCGAGAAACCGATCGAACGCACCGCTTTCGGCGTGGACGTGGGCGTAGGTGCCGAGCGATTCGTGCTCGAGGAGACCGTCGTGGGTGCCGTCGATGCCGTCCCCGCGGACGGTCTCGAAAGCGAACCGGGCGTCGTCGTCCACGTCGGCGCTCGAGTAGTGAAACTCGTGGCCCCGAAGCCGCTCGCCCCGCCCGGCGGTGAGCGTCGCGTCGGTCGCCTCGAGTTCGACGTGATTCAGCGCCTGGTAGCGGTCGTGCATCGTCACGTCGGCCGGCAGAATGTCCGCCATCTCGTACCGGTCGCCGTCGGTCGTCGTCAACGATCGACTCATCGCCATCAATCCGCCACACTCGCCGAAGACGGCCAGTCCCTCGCCGGCTCGATCGCCCAGTTCCGCGAGCGTCCCGGTCGCCTCCAGGTCGTCGGCGTGCAGTTCGGGGTAGCCGCCCGGCAGGTAGACGCCGTCGCAGTCGGGAACCGGATCGTCAGCGATCGGCGAGAACGAGACCACGTCGGCGCGCTCGCGCAGCCGTTCGATCGTCGCCGGATACCGAAAACAGAAGGCGGCGTCGCTGGCGACGGCGATCCGGGCGTCGGTCGATCCGGCGACCGAATCGGCCGCCGCGTCCGGGCGAGGCGGCTCCGTCGCGACTTCGGCCAACCGTTCGGCCTCGAGCGTCTCGGCCGCCTCGCGTAGCGCCTCGGACGGAAGCGCCGCTTCGTCGCCCATCTCGAGGCCGAGGTGTCGATCGGGTATCTCGAGGTCGCCGCTCGGCGGAATCCGGCCGAAGTACGTCAGCCCGTCGGGTAACGCCTCGCGGATGCCCGCCTCGTGGCGACCGCCGTGGGCTCGCTGGGCGACGATCCCCGCCACTTCGACGTCGCGACCGATCGCGTCGGCGTACTCGCGAAAGCCGAGCGCGGTCGCTGCGACGCTTTCCATCCCCGCGGCGGCGTCGACGACGAGCACGACCGGAACCTCGAGCGCCTCCGCGACCATGGCGGTGCTCGAGCCGTCGCCGTCGTACAGTCCCATGACGCCCTCGACGACGCAGACGTCGCCCTCGCCGCGGTAGTAGTTTCGCCGGAGTCCGTCGGTTCCCTGGAGCCAGACGTCGAGCGTTCGAGACGGTCGATTCGCGACGGCCTCGTGGTGGCTCGGATCGATGAAGTCGGGGCCGGCCTTCGCGGGCTGGACGTCGTAGCCGGCGTCCTCGAGCGCCCGAACGATCGCGAGCGCCGCGACCGTTTTGCCGACGCCGGAGCGGACGCCGCCGAGGACGAATCCCCTCACGACGCTCGCCCCGTTCGGCCGGAAACCGCCCGAGCGATGCCGAGTTCCGGAAGCGTCTCCAAACCGATCGAACGTGCTGAGTGTGCCATCGTTGTACGTCGATTCGAACCGTCGAACTTGAAGCCGTCGGTGGCCCGGTCGGCCGGCGGGACGGACGGATTCGACCGACGAATTTACGTGTGCGAATCGGTTACGCCCGGCCCCGACGACGATGACCCAATCCGACGGAACCCAGACCGAACGTCACCTTCGAGCGGCGCTTCGACACCTCGAGCGGGCTCGGGACGGCGATCTCCGAAAGACGAACGACGCCGCCATCGAAGAGGTATCGAACACCGTTGCGACCGTCCTCCGCGAGCACGAACAGGACGGCTAGCGGTCCGGGACGATCCGCCTCACCCACGAGCTATTTTCCCGTCGCCGTGGAGAGTGGCGGTATGGAGTTGCTCGACGACACCATCGTCCCCGAGCGCGCCCACGACGTCAAAGCCCGAGCGCGGGAGTTCGCACGCGAACACATCGAACCGAACGCGAAAGAGTACTTCCAGTCGGGCGAGTATCCCCACGAGGTGCTCGAGGCGGGTCAGGAGGCGGGTCTCGTCGCGGCGGACATCCCGGAGGAGTGGGGTGGCCGGGGACTGGATCTGTCGCAGTTGCTCGCGATCACCGAGGAGTTCTACCGAGCGGACGCGGGAATCGGGCTGACGCTCCAGCTCGCGAGTTTCGGCTGCGAGATCACCTACGAGTACGGCTCCGAGAAACAGTGCGAGGAGTACATCCGCCCGGTCGCGGAGGGCGAGCAGCTCTCGGGGCTCGCCGTCTCCGAGCCCGAGACCGGCAGCGACCTCGCGGGCATGGAGACCAGCGCGGAAAAGGACGGCGACGAGTACGTTCTCGACGGCGAGAAGTACTGGATCGGTAACGGCGTCGAGGCCGACTGGGTGACCCTGTACGCCCGAACGGGCGACGACGAAACCAACCGGTACGGGAACCACTCGATGTTCATCGTCCCGACGGACGCGGACGGTTACGAGGCCGAACACATCCCCGAGAAAATGGCGATGCGAGCCTCGAAGCAGGCCCACATCACGCTCGAGAACTGTCGTATTCCCGAGGAGAATCTGATCGGAACGGAGGGTGCGGGCTTCTGGATGCTCGCGGAGTTTTTCAATCACGGTCGCGTCGTCGTCGCGGGCCACGGCCTGGGACTCGCCGCCGCGGCCATCGAGGAAGCCTGGGAGTTCACCCACGACCGCGAGGAGTTCGGTCGAACGATAAACCAGTTTCAGGCGGTCCAACACGGTCTCGCTGACATGCTGATCGACTTCGAGAGCGCTCGAGCACTCACGTGGCGCGCGTGCGAAAAAGTCGAAGGCGGAGCGAACGCGGGCTACTGGGCGGCGATGGCGAAGACGAACGCCACCGAGACGGCCGTCTCGGTCGCCGAACAGGGGATGCAGTTTCACGGCGGGCGATCCGTCCTCGACGACCGCCGGATCGCCAGGGTTTACCGCGACGCTCGCGTGCCGGTGATCTACGAAGGCGCCAACGAGGTCCAACGAAACCTGGTCTACAGGCAGTCGCCGTGACGCCACCCAACAGTGTGCGACGACAACACAGTGTGGCCAACAGATTCACGGTTCGGAGCGTCAACTGTGCATAATCAGCGACGGCCGGGACGACGCAGTTTTCCTCGCCGTCGAAAGCGTCCGACGAAAACGGAACCGACAGGCAGGTAACACGAGCCGAGCAATGACCGAACACAGGAGATCAGTATGAGTCGACCGCGCGTCCTCTGTGCGAGCGCCGATCGAACGACGCGAGCGTCGATCACGCTCTCGCTGACGGACGCACCGGTCGACGTCGTGATCGCTCACGGATCGTCGGACGCCGTCGCCCGTCTCGAGGGGGAGTCGATCGACGCGGTCCTCGTCGACGGACGGACGATCGAGGACGTTCCGACCATCGTGAGTACGGTCCAGACGATCGAATCGGACGTCCCCGTCTTCGTTCACTGGACCGACGGAGACGACGCCGTCGCGGTCCTCGACGAGGTGAACGTGGAGACCGACGACGGCGGGTCGGCCAGTCGTATCGCGGACGTCGTTACGGCCCGGATCGAAGCCGGAACCGAACCGGCGGTCACGGAGCCAGTCGATGCGATCGACGCTCAGCCGGCGGACGAACGCGAACGGATCGTCGACGCGGTCAGACGGGAGTTGGCCGACGTCCGCTCTCCGCTCACCGTCGAGCGGGTCCTTCGGGAGGCGTTCACGGCCAGCAGCCGATTTCTGTTCGCCTGGGTCGGCGAGTACGACCGCGGCGAGCGAGAGATCGTTCCGTGGCTCTCGGCGTCCGCCGAGATGGAGTGTCCGCTCCGGCGAACGTTCGCGGTCGGCGACGACGAATATCCGTTGCTCGATCGAGCGATCCGCAGCCGATCGCTCCAGGTCGCACAGCCACTCGAGAACGATCTCGACGGCGTCCCCTTCGGCTCTCGAACGCGCGAACGCGGCGTCGAGGCGGTCGCCGTCGCGCCGTTGACCTCGAGCGGGGAACGCTACGGCGTCTTCGTCGTCTACGCACTCGAGGCGCTATCGGGTGCCGATAGAGACGCGATCCGGTCGGCGGCGGACGTCGCCTCGCACGCGCTCGAGACGATCGCGGTCCACGGTCGACTCGAACAGCGCGAGCGTGCGCTGCAGCGCTACGAACAGCTCGTCGAGACGGCGGGCGACGGAATGTACGTCTTCGACGACGAGGGCCACTTCATGACGGTCAACGACGCGCTCGTCGAGATGACCGGCTACAGTCGCGAAGGGCTCCTCGGAGAGCACGCCTCGATGCTGGTCGACGACGAAAGCGTCGAGGCCGGGGAAGAGACGATTCGGTCCCTGCTCGACGCTAATCCCGATCGAACGACCGACACGGTCGAGCTTTCCCTCGAGACCAAAGACGGCGAGACGATCCCCTGTGAGGCCCAGGTCGCGATCATCGTCCGGGACCAGACGTTTCTCGGATCCGTCGGCGTGGTCCGCGACATCACCGAGCGAAAGCGTCGGGAACGAAAACTTCGACAGCGAAACGAACGCCTCGACGCGTTCGCACGGATCGTCAGTCACGACCTGCGAAATCCGTTGAGCGTCTCACAGGGCTATCTCGACGTGATCGAGGAAACCGATTCGCTCGAACACGTAGAGAACGTCCGGGGCGGCCTCGATCGAATGGAGTCGATCATCGAGGACGTCCTCGCGATCGCCAGGGGCGGAGAGTGGGCGTCCGAGATCGAATCGATCGACCTCGAGAGCGCGGCCGATGACGCCTGGGAGCACGTCACGACCGATCGGGCGGAGCTGTCGGTCGCGGAGACGATGACCGTCGAGGCGGACAGACCGCGGTTGCTTCGGCTGCTCGAGAACCTCTTTCGGAACGCGATCGAACACGGTCGGTCCGGATCGGACTCGACGGTCAGGGTTCGGATCGGTTCGCTCGAATCGGACGACGGCCACCGCAGTGGATTCTACGTCGAGGACGACGGTGACGGCATTCCGGACGACGTCAAAGAGACGCTGTTCGACCCGTCCGTCTCCTCGTCCGCGGCCGGACTCGGAATCGGCCTCTGGGTGGTCAGAGAGGTCGCTACCGGACACGACTGGTCGGTTACCGCAGTCGAAAGCGAAAGCGGCGGGGCGCGATTCGAGTTCGAATTCGACGACTCGTCCTCGAACGGCGATGCTTGAGGGATACTAGTTTTCGGGTTGAATGTCCTGGAACGCGCCGACGAAATCGTCGTGGGTCGACAGTCCCGAGACGCCGTCGTCGACCCGTCGTTCGAGGTCGTCGATGCGATCGCAGAGCTCCTGGTACTCCTCGTTCGCAGCGAGTTCGCGTTCGGCCTTCTCGGACTCGAGCAACGCCTTCTTCGAGACGAGCGCGTAATACTCCAGAATGTCCGATTCGTACTCCGAGCGACTCGACACGTCCTCGACGATGTCGAGAAGCTCGTCCTTCGAAACCGGCTTGACGAGGTAGTCGTCGAAGCCCATCTCGATGATGTCGAAGTCGGGGTCGACGGCCGTCACCATCACGACCCGGCTATCGTACTCGTTCTCGCGGATGGATTCGAGGACGTCGTCGCCGGAGAGTCCCGGCATTCGCCGATCCAGCAGGACGACTTCGACCGAATCCGACATCTTCGCGAGCGCCTCCTCGCCGTCGTAGGCCGTGTCGACCGCCCACTCCGTCTCGAGCCACGTGGCGAAGAGATCCGCGAGGCGGGCCTCGTCGTCGACGACGAGGACGTCTAGCCCGTCACTCACTGGGAACCCCCTCCGTTCTCTTCATCGATTACAGCCACGGGTCACCAATGGTACCTCTTGGTGATAAATCTCGCGACCAGCTATCATGTCGTCTATAGTTCCCGACCTTTTACTTACGGCAACGGTAGTAATTTCTATTCGATTCAGCGAGGTGCCGGATTCGCGACGGAGGATTCGGCTCGAGGAGACTCGGTCAGAGAGATCGAGTTCGCGGTCCGACGGTCGCTACTTTCCTTCGAACTGCGGTTCGCCGTCACCCATGAAGGCGGTGATTCCCTCCATCAGGTCGTCCGTCGCCATCAGGTGACCGAACGCGGAGGCCTCGTACTCGAGGCCGGCGTCGGTATCGTCGCGGCCGGCGGCCATCGCGCGCTTGGTGAACTGCTGGGCGATCGGCGGACCGGCCGCCAGGTCGGCCGCGAGCTCGAGCGCGCGCGCTTCGAGGTCGTCGTTGTCGACGACTTCGTTGACGAAGCCGTACGACTCCATCGTCTCCGCGTCGTAGCGCTCTGCGGTGAGGATGATCTCTTTCGCTCGCCCCTCGCCGACGATGTGTCTGAGACGCTGCGTGCCGCCCCAGCCCGGAATGAGTCCGAGGTTGAGTTCCGGCTGACCGAACTCCGATCGCTCGCTCGCGATGCGGATGTCGGCGCAGGTGGCCAGTTCCATCCCGCCGCCGAGACAGTAGCCGTCGACGCCGGCGACGACCGGCATCGAGCACGACTCGAGTTTGCCGAACGTCGACTGACCCTTTCGCGAGAGCTCCTGAGCGTCGAGCGGGTCCGCACCGCTGGCCATGCTCTGGACGTCCGCGCCGGCCGAGAACGCTTTTCCGCCCTCTCCGGTCAGGAGCAGACAGCGGACCTCGTCGTCGTCGTCGAGCAGTTCGATCGCGGTCGCGAGTTCGTCGAGAAGTTCGTCGCTGATCGTGTTCATCCGGTGGGGCCGGTCGACGACGACGTGGCCGACCATCTCGTCCGGATACTCGACGCGAATCGTCTCGAACTCGACGCCGTCCTCGTCGTCGACGTCGTAAAATCCGCCCTCGGCGGCGCGTTCGGCCAGGTAGTCCGCGGGCTCGTAGCGTTCGTGATCGGTCTCCTCGTACGCCTCCTCGAGCGTCTCGTGCAGCTCCTCGAGGCCGTACTCGTCGACGAGTTTGACCGGTCCGTCGGGGAAGCCGGCCCCGAGCTTGACCGCCTCGTCGATCGACTCCGGCGGCGCGACGTCGCCGCCGATCAGCTTCGCCGTCTCGTTGGCCATCGTCGCCAGCAGCCGTCGCTCGACGAACTCTGACCCTTCGTCCGTCGGGATCTGGGCGCCGTCGCCGTCCTCGTAGTCGTAAAATCCCGACCCGGTCTTCTTTCCGAGCGCTCCGGCCTCGACTTTCTGCTCGAGTAACGGGGCGGGTTCGTAGGCGTCGCCGAGCACGTCGTGCATGTACTCGAGGACGTGGTAGCTGATGTCGTTGCCGACTTGGTCGCCGAGTTCGAACGTCCCCATCGGCAACCCCATCTCGTACTTGGTCGTCGAATCGACCTCCGCCATAGTCGCCTCGTCTTCGCCGACGAGCCACGCCGCTTCGTTCATCAGGGGCACGAGAATTCGGTTGACGATGAACCCGGGAGAGTCCTTGTGGACCCGAACCGGCGACTTGTCGAAGTCTTCCGCGAGCGATTCGACCAGTTCGAGGGTCTCCTCGGCGGACTCCGCACCCGAGATCACTTCGACCAGCTGCATCCGAACTGGCGGATTGAAAAAGTGCATCCCGCAAAACCGTTCCGGGCGCTCGGTGACCGCCGCGAGTTCGGTGACCGAGAGGCTCGAGGTGTTCGTCGCGAAGATCGCGTGATCGGCGGCGTACTCCTCGAGTTCGCCGTAGACGTCCTTTTTGATCGACATCTTCTCCGGGACGGCCTCGATGACGACGTCGGCGTCGGCGACTGCCTCCTCCATGTCGACCAGCGGCGTCACGCGCGCTAAGGCGTCCTCAGCGTTCTCCTCGGAGAGCTGGCCCTTCTCGGCCAGCTTGTTCAGCGACCACTCGATCTGGTCGTAGCCGTCCTGGACGAACTCCTCTTCGATATCGCGCATGTTCACGTCGTAGCCGGCCATCGCGGCGACTTCCGCGATTCCGTGGCCCATATTCCCGGCACCGAGAACTGCGATGGTGTTGATATCTTCGATCTCCATGGTCGAACATGCAATGCGCTCGGTTTTGAACGTTTCCCTATCTGCTAAAGAAAACTACAATTCAGTTTATGTCTGGTTACAAAGATCTTTATCGATCCCAAAGGTAGGTGGTCACATGGACTTCGCGCTGTCCGACGAACAACGACAGATCCGCGACGAGGTACAGCGGTTCGCCGAAAACGAGATCGTTCCCGTGGCCGGCGAGTACGACGAAGCGGAAGCGTACCCCCACGACGTCGTCGAGAAAGCCGCCGAGATGGGACTGACCGGCGCGTACATCCCGATCGAGTACGGCGGTGCCGGCTACTCGATCCTCGATACGGCAATCATCACCGAGGAACTCTTCTCGTACGATCCCGGCATCGCGCTGTCGATCGTCTCGACGTCGTTCGGCTGCGAGGCGATCATGAACTTCGGGACCGAAGACCAGAAAGAGCGATTCCTCGAGCCGGTCGCGCTCGGAGAGAAGATTTCGGGCGCTGCGATCTCGGAACCCGATACCGGCTCCGACGTCTCGTCGGTCTCGACGCGGGCGGAGAAAGACGGCGACGAGTGGGTGATCAACGGCAACAAGATGTGGATCACCAACGGAACGGTCGGGGACTTCTTCGTCGTCCTCTGTGAGACGAACCCGGACGCGCAAGGACGGTACAACGGCTTCAGTCAGATCGTCGTCGAGTCGGACCGCGACGGATTCTCGACCGAGAAGATCACCGGCAAACTCGGCATCCGCGCCTCCGACACCGCAGAACTCGTCTTCGACGACGTCCGCGTTCCCGAGGAGAACCTCGTCGGAACGCGAGACGCCGCGTTCATGCAACAGATGCAATTTTTCGACGAAACGCGGACCGCCGTAGCGGCCCAGGGCGTCGGCATCGCCAAGGGTGCCAACCGCGCCGCCCTCGAGTACGCCCAGGACCGCGAACAGTTCGGCAAGCCGATCTCGGAGTTCCAGGCGATCCAGCACAAGCTCGCGGAGATGGCCACGAACACCGAGGCCGCACGCAACCTGACGTACAAGGCCGCCTGGAAGGTCGACCAGGGCGAAGACATCACCAAACTCGCGTCGATGGCCAAGGAGTTCGCCTCGAGGATCGCCGTCGAGGTCGCGGACGAAGCGGTCCAGATCCACGGCGGCGCGGGCTACGTCGACGACTTCCCCGTCGAACGATTCTACCGCGACGCCAAGATCACCCAGATCTACGAGGGGACGACCGAAATCCAGAAGAACATCATCGCCCGCGAGATGCTCGGAAAAGGGTTCTAGTTCGCTCGATTTCCCACTCGAGGACCCGTTCGATGTGCCGTCCGCGTTCTTCGCATTCCACTCGCGCTTTCGCCGGATGGGCGCGCTATCGCTTCCGTCGATTCCCCGTCTGATTCGACAACATCTCGAGCGACCGTCTCGACGTGAGTATGCGGACGCTCGCTTGCCGTCCAGCCGACACCCATCGACCGGCGATTTCGTATAACGGTATGTAGTTTATTCGGTGAGTGTCGCGACCGAGTCGAAAGAGTTCGCCGCGATCTCGTCGGCGAGGACGTCCGCGTCGACCTCGCCGGGAACGCGTCGCGGATACTTTCGGCGGAAGTAACCGAGGACGTTCTCGAGATCTCGCCGAAGGAACTCGTCGGCGTTTTCGTGGTCGGTGGGGACCGCCTGGGGCCAGTCGAAAATCGTCACTCCAGCCTCGTCGACGAAGAGGTTGTACTCGCTCATGTCCGCGTGGACGTAGCCCACTTCGTGCGCGCGCGCGACCTCTTTGAGAACGAGGTCGAGAACGCCGAGGACCTGCTCGTCTTCGAGTCGGGTGCGCGAGAGTTCGACGCCGTCCATCTTCTCCATGACGATGGCGTGGCGGTTCTGGTCGATCGGTCGGGGGACCGAGACGTCGGGGTACAGCGACTCGAGAATGGCGTGTTCGCGCTCGGCCGCCTTGCGCGCGGTGTACATCCAGGAGACGTGTTCGTTGGCCGAGGCGTAGTCGCGCTCTTTGTGAACCTCCCGGAAGTTCGTGTACCCCTCGCGGTGGTACTTCAGCGCGAACGGCTTGTACGAGCGCACCTCGTAGACGTCGCTTTCCTTGCCGACCCCGAGCGGAGAGCCGAACTCCGTGATCGTCTCGCGTTCGACGAACGCTCGCAGCGCGAGCGCGTCGTACCCCTCGAACTGGAGCGTGTACCCCTCGTACTGGATCGTTTTCTTCTCGATCAATCCCCGCTTGAGACAGCGCTCGAGGCGGTAGTCGACTTCCTCTTCGGTCAACCCGGAGAACTTCGGGAGCTTCTCGCGCTGGACCCACTCCGAAAAGCGCATCCCCTGTTCGACTCCCGAAAGCAGGTAGAAGTCCGCCTCCTCGAGTTCCGCCAACAGACCGGCGACGTTCCGCACCATGAGCGTCGATAGCCGACCGGGACGTAAAAACGTCCTGTCGCGCGATGCGGTGTCAGCGTCCACGCTATCGCGAACATCTCGCCTCGAGTACCGACGCGAAACCGATCGCCGACGACCAAATAAACCGCATTACGATATAGCAAATGTAGCCGTCCGCTCGCGACGGACGAACCACGTGAGGAGCCCTCCCGAACGAGCGGCGACGACCGACCGGCGTTCGAACTTCCGAGACGTTGGCCCTCGAGTATCGCCCTGACAGAGCCGCGCCGTCGGGGTGGAGACGTCTCGAGGTCTCCAGAGAATCCGCGGGTCAACGGTCACGTTCCGGGTGGGCCCGACGATCCGACGCGGGAATCGAGATGGTGATCTCGGTCCCGTCCGACGTGTCGAACGAGATCGACGCGCCGGCCATCTCGACGGCCCAGTAGACGACCCAGAGCCCGAGCCCGCTGCCGTGTTTCAGCGGCGTCTCCTCGCCACGTTCGAGGACGTCGATCTCGCTGGCCGGAATTCCCGGCCCGTCGTCGGCGACCGAAAGGTGAAGGTACCCCTCGTCGCGGCGGATCGATACTTCCACCGTCGATTCGTCGTCGGCGTGTTCGAGCGCGTTCTCGAGCAGATTCTGAATCGCGAGTTCGAGCGCGGGATTCGTGTCGACGACCGGATCACCGTCGACTGCGATCGAGAACGAGGCGTCGGGGTACTCCGTCCGGAAGCGATCGACCAGCGCCTCGACGGTCGACTCGAGGTCGACGGACGTGACGTCCCGATCGCGGTCGACGAGCCGCTCGACCGTCCGGGCCTTGTCGCTGGTCTCGACGAGGTCGTTGCTGATCTGGACGATCTCCGAGGCGAGTTCTGCGTGACGACCGTCGGATTCGTCCGCGATGGTCTGGCCGTATCCTCGAAGGAGGGCGACGTCGTTTCGCACGTTGTGGCGTAACGCTCGCGTGAGAACCTGTCTGAGGAGGTCGAGTTCGCGTTCGCGTTCGCGGAGCATCCGCTCGCGCTCTTTGAGATCCGAGACGTCCTGCAAGACGACGAGCCGGCCGACGGTTGCGTCCCTCGAGTTACGGATCGGTGACACGGTGAGATCGAAGTGGCGACGCAACTCGGACTCGGCCACCGAGACGGAGAGTTCGGTTTCCGCGTTCTCGACGGTTCGGACCGTCTCGCTGACGTTCGACAGCGGATCGAGGAACGCCTCGACCGGCTGGCCGGTGTGAGTGTCGTCCGCGTCGACGATCCGACGGGCCGCCTCGTTGAAGTCGACGACCCGCCCGTTGGTGTCGAGGGTGATGACGGCGTTGGTCATCTCGTCGAGCGCGCGCTTTCGGCCGATCGGAACCAGATCGAGCAAATCCACGCGAAAGAGCGCCCACGTGAGAACGAAGACGGAGACGACGAACCCGAGCGACGTCACGTCGTAACGGACGACGTCGGTCAGGTGAAACACGGCGTTTGCGATCACGGGTGGAACGATGCTCACGAACAACGCCAGGTTCTGTTTCCGGCGCAGGCCGCGCGACGTCACGGCGTTCCCGACGAACAGTACCAACACTACTCCGACGAGGATGTAGTTGTAGGCGACGTGCACCTCGTATGCGGGTCCGAACGACCGGCCCCAGGTCGACTCGAACGTCGATCCGGCCCACACCAGCCCGTGGGCGGGGTCCGTCCACGCGAGAAGCTGCAGGACCACCGCCGGGAGAAACAACACGGCGACGGTCCGTCGCGACGGCTCCGCCAGATCGGCGTACTCGAGAGCGATCACAAGCCAGCCGACGACCACCAGATAGACCGAGAGTAGGCGGAGGTTGGCCGCGGTCAATCCGATCGCGTATTCCGAAACCGCATAGAAGACGGCCAGGCTGAGACTCCAGAGGGAAAACCCGCCGATCAACAGGAGCATTCCCCGGAAACCGGCTTTCGTCCGGTGTTCGTAGACGTACGCTACGAGGACGAGCGGGAGGACTCCACAGAGAGCGTAGACGACGAAGAGGGACGCGTTGGGCACGGCTCAGTCTGGTTCTTTCTCGTTGACATCGTCGAAAATACGTTGTGGCCGGACGGATCGGACGAACCCGGCCGGCTATCGATCCGAGCGCGTCGAACGAGCGCGACTGGACGCGAATGCGCCGTTCAGACGAACGACAACGATCAGTATAACACGCTGGCGACCGACGAGAGACGTATGTCAGACCGCTCAGCTCAGGAGTGGCGACTCATTCGAGACGATCCTCGCGACGGCGCGACGCAGATGGCGCTCGAGGAGGTCGCCGCCGCGACGGCGATCGAGGACGACGTCCGGACAGTGCGGGTGTACTCGTGGGAGCCGGGAACGCTCTCGCTGGGATACAGACAGGACGCCGAGACCGTCGACTGGGAGTACTGCGACCGGGAGGGAATCGGCGTCACCCGACGGCAAACCGGCGGCGGCGGCATCTACCACGATCGGTACGCCGACATCTCCTACACGATCGTCGCGCCCGCCGACGAAGTGCCCGGCAACCTGATGGCGTGTTACGAACTGTTCTGCGAGCCGGTACTCGAGGGACTCCGACGGATGGGCGTCGACGCCGACTTCGCGTCGGTCGAACAGGACGCGATCTACCAGCCGTCGTGTTACCTCAGAGACATCAATCCCGCACACGACGTGGTCGTGCCCGCGGAGTCGGACGACGAGCGCAAGATCAGCGGCAACGCCCAGTACCGCCAGCGGGACGTCGTCATCCAGCACGGATCGATCAGCTACGACCGAGAACCGGCGCGACACGTCGGCACCTTCGCCGCCGACCTCGAGACGCCGCCGTTCGTCGACCGCGTCGCGAGCATTCGCGAGGAGACCGGAATCGACAGAGACGAAGCGGTCTCGACGCTCGCGGACGCCCTCGGTGAGTGGTGCGACGCGCGGGAGTCGACGTGGCGCGAGGACGAACTCGAGGCGGCCGCGGACCTCGCCGAGCGGAAGTACGGCCACGAGTCCTGGATCCTGAACGGGGAGGAACTCGAGGAGGCGCAACCCGACGTCCCCGGTCGCTGATCGCCTCGGTTCGGTACCCCTATCACGGATCGGTACTGACAGGGATCCATGAACGTCGGCGCACACGTTTCGATTTCCGGTTCGCGCGTCTCCTCGGACGACGAGACACCGCCGTACGACGACATCAGAAACGCCGTCCACCGCCAACTCGCGTTCGGCGGCAACTGCGGACAGATCTTCACGACCTCGCCGCAGGTCTGGGCCCAGCCCGACATCGGCGACGAGGCCGCCGCCGGGTTTCGGGAGGAGACAGACGAGAAACTCGAGGGGCCGTGGGTGATCCACTCGGCGTACCTGGTCAACCTCTGTACGCCCAAGGAGGATCTCCGACGGAAGTCAAAAGAGAGCATGCAGGCGGAACTCGACGCCGCCGAGAAGCTGGACATTCCGTACGTCAACGTCCACCTGGGGGCCCACACCGGCGCGGGCGTCGAGGGCGGACTCGACAACGCCGCGAGCGTCATCGACGACCTCGACGTTCCCGACGGCGTGCGCATTCTCATCGAGTCCGACGCCGGCAGCGGCACCAAGCTGGGCGGCGAGTTCGAACACCTCGCGGGCATCATCGACCGAACCGAGACCGACATCGGCATCTGCATCGACACCGCCCACACGCTCGTCGCCGGCAACGACCTGACGACTCCCGAGGCCGTCGACGAGACGATCGGCCGCTTCGACGACGAGGTCGGCCTCGAGTACCTCGAGTACCTCCACCTCAACGACTCGAAACACGACGTCGGCACCCACAAAGACGAGCACGCCCACGTCGGCGAGGGGTACATCGGCGAGGACGGTATGCGCGCGATCGTCAACCACCCCGATCTGCGGGATCTGCCGTTCGCGCTCGAGACGCCGACGGAGGACGGCCGCGGCTTCGCCTGGAACATCGAGAAGGTCAAAGAGCTTCGGGAAGAGTAGACGAGAAACCGACCCGTTTTTAGCGAGAACGAACGTGGTAGCGACCGTGCGCGAGTTCTCCGAAGACTACCTGCACCGAACCCGTCGGGGGATGTGGGACGACTCGCGGGATGCACTCGAGCCGCTGGAGCTGGCGTCGCACGAGCGAGTCCTCGACGTGGGCTGTGGCACCGGCGAACTGAGCCGGGTGCTCGCGGACGACTCTCCAGGCGAGGTAATCGGCTGCGACGTCGACCTAGAGCTGCTCTCGATCGCCCGCGAGCGCGTTCCGGTCGTCGCGAGCGACGCCCGCCGACTTCCGTTTTCGGCCGACGCCGTCGACCTCGTCGTCTGTCAGGCGCTGCTGATAAACCTCCCCGACCCCGCCGCGGCGCTCGAGGAGTTCGCGCGAGTCTCGAGCGATCTCGTGGCCGCGGTCGAACCGAACAACGCCGCGGTCGCCGTGGACTCGAGCGTCGACGCCGAGAACGACCTCGAGCGGCGGGCGCGTACGGCTTACCTCGACGGCGTCGAAACCGACGTCGCGCTCGGTTCCGACGCGAGCGAGACGTTCGAGGCGGCCGGCATCGACGTGCTCGAGACGCGCCGATACGACCACGTCCGGACGATCGAGCCGCCCTACAGCGATCACGCGTTGATCGCGGCCCGTCGAAAGGCCACCGGAGCAGGGCTTGCGGACGACCGCGAGACGATGCTTTCGGGCGAGCTGACCGAAGCCGAGTACGACGAGTTGCGCAGCGCGTGGCGGGAGATGGGACGGACGGCGATCGAACAGATGGAGTCGGGCGAGTACCGCCGAACGGAAGCGGTTCCGTTTTTCGTCACCGTCGGACGCGTGTAGCCGTACGGAGAACCCGTCTCTCGACGGATTGCGTTTCGGACGGAACCGAGGGTCGGTCGTGCGAATCGGACGGCGTTTCGTCCGCGAGACTCAGACGACGTCGCCGCGAACCGTGACGCCGTCCTGCTCGGATCGCCAGGCGTGAAGCTCCCTGGCGGCGGTCGTCGCTTCCTCGTCGTCCATGCCGAGCATCTCGAGGGCAGCCGACAGCGTCGGCAGCGCGAGTTCACTGTCGCGAAGCTTCCGGAAAGCCTCGTCGCTGCGGACGCCGTCGACCCAGAGGCAGACGCCGCGGGGGTCGAGCAACTGCGTGTAATCCTCGCGTAGCCGCGCGCCGCGGAGCCGCTGGGTGACGTTGTCCTCGAACGAGGCGTTACAGACCTCGAGGTGGACCGGCTCGTCCTCCCCGAGGAGGTGCGCCGCGAGACACTTCTCGGGGGCGGCGTGGCCGGCGGCGTTCGCCCGGAGGTGTTCGGGGTACTCGCGCGCCCAGTCCGCGCGAACCGACTTCCCGACGCCCTCGATCCCGTGGGAGTCGCGGAACGCGGCGGTCGCACCTTCGCGTTCCGGCTCGTCTCCGTCCGACGCGTCCCCGCCCAGCAGGACGTCTTTGGTCACGTAGACGTCCAGGCGCTCGACGGGATCGAGACCGAGCGCGACGTCGCCGAACGCCCAGACCTCCCGAACCGGCACCGGCATCCGGTCGCGCTCGACGGTGTCGACGATCGCCTCGAGCCGGTCGACCGCGTCGCTGCGGTCAATTCCAGTCATCGTCGGAAACTGCGGCCTCGAGGCGCAAAGTCGTTTCTCATGCCGTCGCGGTCGACTCGCGAGCCGTGGCTGTCGGGACGAAAGATTCAGCCGTTGACGGGTCGTGTCAAGTGATCAGGTTTTTTATCGCTTCCCGACGAACGAAATCCTATGAGACACCGCGTGTTCAACGAGGACGGCGACGAAGAACTCGTCTTCGTGATGGGCTGGGGCAACCGCTGGACCCACGAAAACGTCAGCTGGCTCGTCGGAAAGCTGACCGAAGCCGACTACCGCGTCCACGCCTTCGAACTCCCGACGAGGGTCGAGGACTTCAAGGCCGACTGGCTCGAGCCCGCCGCCGAGTACGTGCTCGATCTCGACGAGTACCAGCTGCTGGGTCACAGCGCCGGCGCGCTCGTCGGGCAGGCGCTCGACGGAGCCGAAAACCACGTCTATCTGAGCCCGTGGTGGGGGTACGCGCCGACGTACCCCGACGCGCTGCTCGAGGCGGTCTCGTCGGTCCCGACGACGCTTCCGTGTCTTCCGGTCAGGGGAATGGACGAACGCGCGCTGGGGGAACTCGCGACCGACCACCAGCTCGCGACGATGCCGCGATGGGTGTCGCCCGTCTTCGTCCGGGAGATCCGCCACGCCCAGGAGGAGCTATTGGCGATCGACCACGACGCGGTGGTGTTCTGCTCGCTTCGCGACCCCGTCGTCGACCTTCGGTCGATCGGCGCGCGCGTTCCCTCCGAACACGTCGTCCTCTACGACGGCGGTCACGAACTGTTCTCTTCCCCCAGCAGGGAGCGGTACGTCGACCTCCTGCTCGAGTCGCTCGAGGGGGGTGCAGAAGTCGTCGAAAACTTACCATAAGTCCGCTATAATTGTCCATGAATAGATCTGACTCTTTGTTCAAGTGAGAAACTGATGAATTACCTGGCCCTTGTTCCTTCTAAATATCACTACGTGTGAATTACAGCCAATGGAATGGGGGGATCCCTTAGGACGACCACTATCATGAGACAGCAGATAACATTTAATTAAAGGATAGTATAGAACAATGTGGTGCGTGACAGAATATCATTGGCGGGAGAGAATAGAACCAATCGACGAAAAGTACTGAAATCGGGAATCGGTGTTTGCATCGGATCGGGATTACTTGCTGGAACGACAGCAGCTGATCCCTCCACTAATCAAAATAAGGTCACTGTTGATAGAGCGCATGTACCAACGGTAGAACAATCCGTAGAAATCGGAGCAATGAAAGACGGTAGTGAAGTGATTTCAACCAGTGTTCGAACAGCTAATGGCGACGTAGAGCAAAAGATATTCAAATTCGAAGAGCAGAGGAGCGGGAGCTACAAAATTGCCGTAGCAGAGCCAGAGAGTCGTATGAGTGCAGAAACAATTACACCAGAAGACCATCGAATCCCTGATTACGATTGGGTCGTTGAACGGACTTCAACGTTCACAGAAAACAAAGGCCCAACTTCCTGTATCCCTGATCTTGGGGTTGACAAGTACTACACAGGGTTCTCCGTCGAATTGAATGAGAATTTAAATGCAGTTGGGCAAGCGACAATAGCTGGAATGATCAGTGCGGCGGTCGGCGGAGCTATCGGTTCAGCCCTGAAGCCTGGTGCTGGGACTATTATTGGAGGGGGTGCTGGGGCTGCAGCTGGAGCCCTCTTTTCACTAGCTACCGATTCGAGCAACTACACTGTTGGGGTAGAAGACGATTGTGGCCTAATGGGCGGACCAAATCACTGGCCTGTTGTTGCAGCTAGGTGGGAACCAGATCCTCACTACGCTACCAAAGTCCGCGGGGCATCAATAGATGGCCACCTAGAAGCACCATTGTGATCGTATGATTCAATAGTAATCGCAACTACAAATGCATACTCTGAAGTGATATTTATATCATCAGTCGTGAATTTCATGTCATGAACTGGAGCGAATCCATCGGCTTTGTAGTTTATATCGGAATTTCAAGCCCAGTAGTATTATTGCTTGATACGAATATTCACTTCGGGCCCGTCGGATTTGCTGCAGGTATAGTACTCGGCGTGCTTACGGTGTGGCTCATCGAAGCCAACATATGGACTGTAATGGAAAGAAAGATATTATTCATTTCTGGAATATTAGTCATTATATCATTACTAGTAGTATGGATGGCTGCAATGAAATTCGCGTTCTCAGACTTAGTGAGCGCACACCTTGCCTTCACAGCTAGTCACGGTATTTATTGGGTTAGTACACTATCAAAAACACAAATACAGTGATTAACCCGAGCCAATTATAACGGAAGAGATCGATTTTTAATAATAAATGCTCTCGTCCAAATATAATTTATAGATAGAGGTGTTAGAATTATACATGGACGAGCAGAACACTGCTCTAACGACATTGGTTGGATCACCGATACGGGTTCGGGTGCTACGAGAGCTCGTACGCTCCCAAAAGAACATATCCGAACTGGAAAGTCGAGTTAATGCGACAAGAAGGACTATCATCCGTAATTTAAATCAACTTGAAACAGAGGGGTGGATTCACCAGACAGACGGTCGATATTATGTGAGGAACACTTCAGGTGAATTAATTGAAAGACTTCTTGATTTATTTGAGCGAGCAGACCACGTTCGAAACCTAAATTGCGTACTTGAAAACATGCCTGTTGACACTATAGATGTCGAATCTAAGACACTCCTGGAATGCGATGTCATTGTTCGAAAGCCCAGTTGTCCAGGTGCACCAATCGAGCAGACTGTGGATCTAATCCAAGCATCAACGCAAGTGTATACTTTCCTTCCAACTGTAACACGACAACTCGTGGACGCTCATGGATCTTCTCTTCACAAGGAAACTCAGTTGAAATAGTAGTTGGACCAATTGGTCTCAAAGGAATAAAGTCCGTGTCACAATCCAAGATGTCATCTGATCTCAAGGGATCGCTGTTGGTATACAACCAACCCACAGAACCAGTTGGGATCGTTTGTACCACCGACGAGATTGCAGTTATCAGTTATGATCAAAGCGGTTCAATATACGGAATAATCGTTGGATCCCACGATCAATTTCAGACATGGGGGAGGAAATTCTACGATAAACGCAGAAAACAGGCAGTGCCGACTTCAACGGAACAGCCATGATAACCAATAACATATACAATTATTAGATTGAAAATCCATACGTACTCACCAGGATTGTGAACCTGTCGGTTTGACACGTCTCTCCACACAGACGAAACCGTGATGCGTGCCCGTCCACAACAGTCCGTCGATGGACTGCAACCGGTGTGACGAGCCGGCGATCATGCACGCCGCCTACTCCGGGGCCCACCTCTGTGCGGATCACTTCCGCGAGTCGGTCGAAAAACGGGTCCGTCGACGGATCCGACGCGACGACCTCGTCCCGCGAGACGCCTCGCCCGACGATCCCCAGATCTGGGTCGTCGGCCTCTCCGGCGGAAAAGACAGCGTCGTTCTCACGCGGATCCTCCACGATACGTTCGCCGACGATCCCCGGATCGAACTCGTCGGACTCACGGTCCACGAGGGGATCGAGGGCTACCGCGACGAGAGCCTCGAGGCCTGCGTCGAACTCGCCGACGCCCTCGAGATTCGCCACGAGGTCGTCAGTTACGAAGAGGAGTTCGGCATCCGGATGGACGACGTCGTCGAAGACGATCCCGAAAACATGGCGGCCTGCGCCTACTGCGGGGTGTTCAGGCGGGACGTCCTCTCGCGGTACGCCGAGGCGCTCGAGGCGGACCTCCTGTTGACCGGCCACAATCTGGACGACGAAGCTCAGACCGCACTGATGAACGTCCTCGAGGGCGACGTCGCCCAGATCGCCAAACACTTCGACGCGAGCCTCGGTCCACTCTCGGAGCGCGAGGAGCAGGAGGAGTTCGTTCCGCGGGCGAAGCCGCTCCGGGACGTTCCCGAGAAGGAAGTTGCACTCTACGCCCACGTCGACGACCTCCCGGCACACATCACCGAGTGTCCACACGCCAGCGAGGCCTACCGCGGCGAGATCCAGCAGTTGCTCTACGGTCTCGAGGAGAACCACCCTGGAACGCGTCACTCGATCCTCTCGGGGTACGAAGAACTCGCCGGGATCGTCGCCGACGAGTACAGTGGCGACGACGGTGCGGATCTGCGCGAGTGCGACGAGTGCGGATCGACCACGACCAGGGAGATCTGTCGGAAGTGCTCGCTGCTCGAGTCGCTCGTCTGACCCGGGTGACCGTCGCCGATTCCCCCGTGTACGACACGTCTTACATCGAGTATTCGAGTCGTCCACCGGCGTGTGCGTGACGGTGTAGACGGCCAAAACTCGGTGACCGAGTCGACCCGTTCGTAACCGACTCGAGTGCCCGGCGGCGACAGGCGCACCGGCGTGGTCCGGACAAACGAGCCGTAAAACCGTTCGTGCAGGTACCGCTGGCCCACCGTTTACGTCGAGCCGTCGAGCCTGCGACGGGCCGTCTCGAGGTCGGCGGGCGTGTTGACGTTTCGGTGCCAGCCCGCGAGTTCGACGCCGACGTACCGCTTTTCGTCGACGAGGAACTCGAGCGCGTCCGCGAGTTCGTACTCGCCGCTTTCCGCGCGGTCGACGCGGTGACACGCCTCGAGCAGGGATGGGCCGTGGTGCGTCTGAACGCCGGCGGCGATGTACCGCTCGTCCGACGCGTCGGCCGGCTCGGATCCCATCGGTGGCGCTCCGCTGTCGTCGATCGAGGCCGCGACCGATCGAACGGTTCCGTCGTCGGCGAGATCGAGGTGAGCGGTCGCTTCGGCGTCGTTTCTCGAGACGCGATCGAGCAGCAACGTCCCGTCGACGCCGGATTCGTCGTGACGCGCTCGAAGCTTCGAGAGGTCGCAGTCGTCGAAGACGTTGTCGCCGTTTACCGTCATCACGTCGTCCGGAAACGCCTCGAACGGGTGGAGCGAGTTCGACGGTTGCGAGGACGATTCGCTCGAGAGCGTCGCGGACCGGTCGTCGGTCGGGAGCGAGATTCCGAACCCGTCTTCCGCCGCCTTGCAGATCGCGTGTGCGAGCCCCTTCCGATCGCGCTGAACAGCGTACGTAATCGACACGCCGTCGACGGACTCGCCCATCGCGTCGACGACCTCCTCGCGCCGGTAGCCGACCACGACGACGATCTCGTCGACGCCCGCAGCGGCGACGGTCCGGAGACATCGACCGAGTATCGGTTCGTCGCCGACCTCGAGCAACGGTTTCGGCATCTCGTCGGTGTACGGGCGCAGCCGGCTGCCGCGGCCGGCGGCGAATACGAGCGCGTGCATGTCGGCCGGTAGGTGGGACGGCACTCGTAAAAAGCGTATTCGCTCGAGGGTCGGACGGGCGCGTCCGCTCGAACGTCGGACGAGTGGAAAACGATCGCGGATCGGCAGGAACGGGAGGTTACCGGATCACGTCGACGCCGTTCTGTTTCTCGAGTTCCTCGCGCCCGCCGTCGCTCTGGGCGCCGAATCCGCTCCCGGTGTCGACGTTGTTGCTCGCGTCGAAGTCGGCCTCGTTCAGCCCCTCGATGCTCGCGCGGGACTTGTCGGCCTGCTTTTGCGTCGTCGGGCCGAGTACCTGCGCGCTCTGGACGCCGGTCATGATGGCCATCACGCGGACCTTACCCTTGTAGTTCTCCTGGATGCGCGCGCCCCAGATGACGTTCGCAGAGGCCTCGAGCCGTTCGGTGATGTTGTCGGCGATTCCTTCGGCCTCCTTCAGCGTGAGGTCGGGGCCGCCGGTGATGTGGACGAGTCCGCCCGAGGCGCCGCGATAGTCGACGTCCAACAGCGGGTGATTCATCGCGTCCTTGACGACCTCGTTGGTCTTGTTCTTGTCCTGTGTCTCTCCGACGAGCATCACCGCGACGCCGCCCTGGTTCATGATCGTGGACATGTCCGCGTAGTCCAGGTTGATGAGCGAGGGCTGGGTGATCGTCTCCGAGATTCCCTTGACGGTCTCGGCGATGATCTGGTCCATCACCGAGAACGCCTTGCCGATCGGGAGGTTCGGAACGTAGTCGAGCAGCCGGTTGTTGTCGAGGACGATAATCGAGTCGGCCTGATCGCGGAGCTTCTCGAGTCCTTCCTCGGCCTTGACCGTACGGGCGCGCTCGACGTTGAACGGCGTCGACACCATGCCGACGACGATCGCGCCCTGTTCTTTGGCGATTTTCGAGACGACGGGTGCGGCACCGGTGCCGGTCCCGCCGCCCATGCCCGCCGTCACGAAGACGAGATCCGCATCCCCGAGGACCTCTTTGACGGTGCTCTGGGCCATCTCGGTCGCGCGCTCGCCCATCGACGGGTCGCCGCCCGCGCCGAGGCCGTTCGTCAGCGACTTGCCGACGAGGATCTTCGTGTCGGCCTCGATCATCTTCAGGTGCTGTTTGTCGGTGTTGACCGCGACTGTGTCGGCACCGTCGACGCCGATGTTGTACAGTCGGTTGATCGTGTTGTTGCCGGCACCGCCACAGCCGACGATGACGATCCGTGGATCGCCGAACTCGTCGTCGTCCATGTCGGCGTTCATCTCGCGGGCCTCCTGCTCTGCGTTCTCGAGGGCGTCCTGTACGATATCCTGCATCGTTACACCTTGGCCCAGCTGCGTTTGCTGGTCTGCTCGGTCTGTCCCTCGTACTGTTCGTTGATCATCTCGCGGACGGCCGACCGGATCGCTTCGCTCCGGTTCGGGAACTCGCCCGAGTCGACCAGTTGTTCGACCTCCTCGATCTGCTGTTTCGGAATTCGCAGTGTCACACGCTCCATTGTTGTATTCCCCTTGGGGTAAGACGGCGCGCGCCCCTGTCAGACGCGACGTGTCTTACACCGGAGCGCCCGTGATTCGGACGTTTTCGGCGTTTGCCGACCGTTGTAAGACGACCGTCTTACGCGAGTAAACGGAATACCAGCAAGGGTAATAAAACTATCGTCAGACACGACTGTTCGTGTCTTACGACAGTGTGGTCGAGCGTCAGCTCGACTCGAGGACGTCCGCCGCGGGCGTCCGACGTCCGCAGCTCGGACAGAACGACCAGTCGGACCGGAGTTCGTCGCCGCACTCACAGAACAGCCGGTGGGAGGCCTTCTCGCCGCAGTTGGGACAGTACACGTGGTCGTCGTCCACCCGTTCGCCGCACTGACCACACGTCGTCTGCGACCGACCTCGGTCGCGAGATTCGACCGGCGAGGACCCGGTTTCACGTGCGCGCGAGGAGGCGTCCGACCGATCGACCGGTTCGCCCTCGATCCCCTCGAGGGAGATGGTGACGTTCACGTCTTGCGGTTCGGTCGCGGGCGGCGAGGCCCGCCGCCCGAACTCGCGGGACGCCAGTCGGTCGGTCAACAGTTCGTCGACCCGTTCGCGGACGACGTCGTCGATCGCCGTCTCGCTGGCGTCACGTTCCGACCCGGTGCCACCGGTCGGCTCGTCGAGGTACGACCGAAGCGCCTCGCGGAGCGCTTCGCTCTTCGAGACCTCGAGCGACTCGAGTTCGTCGATGAGTTCGTCGTCGGCCCGGAACGTGATCTTGCTCATGGGCTCGTACAGGTATCGTGTTAACAGTCATCCTATATCAATCATTCTTCTGTTCACCGATCGTCATACGCCAAGCGGTGAGAATAATAACCCTTATGTCCCCTACGGAGTCTACGTTCGGTTGCAACCGCCCTTAGCTCAGACTGGTAGAGCAGTCGACTGTAGATCGACTTGTCCCCCGTTCAAATCGGGGAGGGCGGACTGCTTTTCCGCGAACAACTTCGTGAGCGGAAAGCACGTCTTTCCGACACGATTTGAGCCTGTGAGTCGCAGCCCCGGAACGGCGCGTAGCGCCGCACGCCCGGAACGTCTCACTCCGTTCAAATCGGGGAGGGCGGATCTTCCTTCCCGCTGTTTCGTGATAGACAGTGATAACTGCGTTTACGCAGCCATCAGGGCCTGTTCCCTCGGCTCACGAGTTCGAAAATCGAGGATGAATCCGGAACGGAGCTTGTGCCAAGTTCCGGGTGCGCGCCGTCGGACAGCTGCTGTAGTCGAGCCGAGAAGGCTGCCACCGAGACGTGGTGACCGGGGTGACACTCGAGGAACACCTCCGGCGTGGACACAGGGGGCGGAGACCATCCCGCGTCGATCAACTCGGCGGTTTCCGCTCGCGGACGTGTCCCGTCGCTTCGACGAGGATGAACAGGGTAAACAGCGCCGGAATGCCGACGAAGATGGCCACCGGAATGTCGAGGACGACCGGTCCGCCGGCGAGATACGGAACGGCGCCAGGAACGTCGACCGAGACCGCCAGTCCGTCGGTGAGCAACACCCCCGGCAGCAGACCTGCGAAGACGAACACCGCACCGAAGGTGGCTCGTCTCATCGGGCAGTCACCTCCTCTCGGCCGTTCGCGTCGGAATCGGTCCGCGTGCACTCACCGTCGGGATCGCGAACCCCGGCATCTCCGGATCGATCGAATTCGTCGCCGTCGGTCCGCTCCCACTGTGCTTCGAGTTCGATCGCGTCTTCGGTCCAGTTCACGCGATCCCACACTCTGGCGAGTTCGATCTTCTCGCGTGGTGACTTCAGTCCGAACGAGTCGGGGAGCTGTTCGATGAACTCCGTTCGCTCGAGGAGGCCGGCGAACGTCGAGTTTTGAATTCCGAGGCCGGGTCGGGCGTTGATCTCGAGGACCATCGGGCCCTCCGTTTCGTCGATCACGATGTCGACGCCGGTGTAGCCCAGCCGGGAGACTTCGGCCGCCATAACCGCCGTGTCGAGGATTTCCCTCCAGTTGTACACGTAAAACGACTCGAGATCGACCCCCGTATCGGGGTGTTCGTCGAACCACTTGTTCGTACTCTGGTAGCCACCCAGGGCCTTGCCGTCCGCGATGCTGAGACCGACGCCGACGGCACCCATGTGGAGATTCGCCGCGCCGTTGGACTCCTCGGTCGGCAGTCGCGTCATCGCCATGATCGGGAATCCCTTGAAGACGATCACGCGAACGTCCGGAACGCCCTGGCCGGCGATCGACAGCAGGTGATCGTCGGGGTGGACCAGCCCCTCGATGACCGCGACGCCCTCGAGACCCATTGGATCGTACTGCCCCTCCACGATCGAGCGCGTGTGCGCGAGCAGTTGTTCGGGCGTCTTCCGCCCCTTCGACGTCTCGAAGTCGCCGTTCTCGGTGCGGCCGGTGACGACGACGATCCCTTCGCCGCCGTAACCGCTGTCGGGTTTGATCACGAACTCGTCTCGAGTGTGGATGATCTCTTCTGCCGTCGTGAGGTCGTTCAACGATCCGACGAGGGCGTACGTTTCCGGCGTCGGGACGCCGGTTCCGTGAAACGCGCGTTTCATCGACGCCTTGTCGAGTTCCGGATAGAGGTGCTGGGGATTGTACTGCTTGATCAGCCGGTTTCGGCGGTTCATCGCCATGACCGACGTGGCTTCGACGCGCGACGTTTCCGCTCCGAAGAGTCCGCGGAGACGGGCACTCGCGTTGTGAAGTCGCGCCCGCACCGATGCCCTGAGCACGGAGAGTCGCGACTGTCCGTAGACGTTCGAAAAGCGGAGGTACTCCTTGAGGCGAGTCGACGACTGTGCACCCAGGTAGACGTTCGCGGCGAAGACGAACGCCCAGGATTCGGGCGTCTGCATGAACCACGTGACGATCGTCCCGTTCGCGACGACGGCGTAGGCGGCGACGATCGCGACCATCGTCCAGCTGAACCGGACCGCGGGCGCTCGCCAGCCGCGTTCCGTGAGTTCGCGGGCGAACCGATCGGCGTACCACGCGGTGATGATCGCCGGGAAGAAGGCCTGCAGCGCGTTTACCTCCTGGGGCAGCGTTCCGCTGTCGCTCATGATGTGAAACGTGGTGATCGCGATGGCGACGGTCATCACGAGCGCACAGATTCGGTGGGCGGTACCGAGACGGAACGGCCGGATGACCAGGTACGTTCCCAGGGCGATCAGGAAGACGTTAACGAACAACACGAGTCCCCAGAGCAGTCCGCTCTCGATCAGGATGAACGAGATGACGATCGGACCGAACATCCCGTAGGTGACGAGCCCCACCTTGCTTCGCAACAGCGAAATGACCAGTCCCGCGACGAGCAGTTCAAAGAACATCCGGTACGGCTCGAGGGGCTGCTGGGAGAAATCGAGATGGGTTCTGAAAGCGATTCCGAGGAGGACGAGAGCCCCGAGGAGACCGATCACGGGTGCGTACTTGGTGATCGCCGAGGACAGCGATCGTCGAGCGACCGCCATCCGGGTGGGGAGCGATCCGACGGCTTCGTTTCGCAATGACATCAGTGGCCGATCGCACCCTCGCCACATTGCTATCGGAATCATAAACCGTCACGTACCGGGAAAACGGCGATAACGCCCACGGTAAGTTCGTTGCACGAAGCGAAAGAGACGACGTCTCGACGGATCGAGGCGATCGCGTTCGCGATTGGGTCGGCCGGTGCCGTTCGTTCCCGCCCGGCGGTTCGACGCGACCACTCGATCTCGTCGGTGAGGCCGCGAACCGTCGGCGGTGCTACCGGTGACGATGGACGGCCGTCCGTCGAATCCAAAGGAGACGTCGCCGGCAACCCGTGGGGTAGCGGTAGGTGGTGTGGTGGGTTGGAAACTACCGCACGGGCAGTCGAACAACGAGAACGGTGGCTCATAAGTACCCCTGAACTGGCAAGCGACGGTGGTGACGCTTCGAAACCGAAGTCGGCGCGGGCGACCCGGGAGTGTCGTCGCGTGCCGACGGCTCGCAGACGCCGGCAGACCCCTTTTCACTCGAGTGCGGAAAGTGTGCGGTATGGACGAGAACGAACCCGACCGAAACCGCGCACAGGATCGCGCCGAACGCCGGAAATCAAGCCGGGCGGATCGCGTCGAGTCCGTTCTCGACGACGTAGAGCGCGACCTCGGTGAGCTCGAGTATCCGGTGACGAGCGAGGAGATCGCCACGGAGTACGGCAACGAGCCGATCGACATGCCGAACGAGACGGAGTCACTCGGGAGCGTCTTCGACCGACTTGCCGGCGAGCAGTTCGACGATCCTGAGGAGGTCCGCGAAGCAGTCTACGGCGAGATCACGGGCGAAGCCGGCGACGCACGCGAGGCGAACCCGGAGCGCGACCTCGAGCGGCTGGACGAGGAAAAACAGGGGTCGATCGGCGAGAGCGCGGGCGATACGCTCTGAGGTCGAATTCGGTACGGTCACGGCCCGGATCCTGCTGGCTGCGGCCCGAGGGCGATCCGTCGATTCGACTGTGAGAGCAGAACGGATTTACGTCAGCGTCGTCTGTTCCCGCGTATGGATTACGAATCGAGTCTCGACCGAGCGATGGACGACGTTCCGGACATCGGCGGCGACGAGGAGCGACTCCAGATTCCCGACGCCCAAGCGCAAAAGGACGGCGCGTTTACGCGGTTTACGAACCTCGGCGAGATCGCCGACGTGCTCTCGCGCGAGGACGAACACCTCCACCGGTTCGTCCAGCGCGAGATGGGAACGAGCGGCAAACTCGAGAGCGGACGCGGCCGGTACAACGGGACGTTCTCCGAGCAGGACTTCGACGCGGCGATCGACGCCTACGTCGACGAGTACGTGCTCTGTTCGGAGTGTGGGCTGCCGGACACGCGACTCGTCCGCGAGGATCGGACGCCGATGCTTCGCTGTGACGCCTGCGGTGCGTTCCGTCCGGTCACCAAGCGCTCGACGAGCAGCCAGCAACAGCAACAGACCGAAGCCGTCGAGGAGGGCAAGACCTACACCGTCGAGATCACCGGCACCGGCCGGAAAGGTGACGGCGTCGCGGAGAAGGGCAAGTACACGATCTTCGTTCCGGGCGCGAACGAGGGCGACGTGGTCGAAATCTACATCAAGAACATCTCGGGCAACCTCGCGTTCGCGCGCCTCGCCTGAGACGGACTGCTGTCGGTCGTCTCCGGGATAGCCACGAAGCGTCTGTGGTTGCACCGGGACATCGGTACCGCAATCCGGACGAGTCGATTCCGACGGCACGCGCCGGCCATCCCCTACCGCGTGGACCGCGAAACTAAAGTCAGCTTGTGCTAGTTACACGATCGTGGCCGTCTCGTTCGATCTCTTCGGAACGCTCGTGACCGCAGACAGGCCGGCGGATCCGGCCGCAGCGATCGCCGCGGAACTCGAGGGCCGCGGCGTTTCCGTCCCCGACGACTGGGGGGACGCCTACGTCGAGCGTCACGTCGACGCGCCCGAGAACGCCGAGGTTCCGCTGCCGGCGCACGTCGCACACGCACTCGCGAGCCGCGGAGTCGACTGGGAAGAAAACGCCGTCAGACGGGCGGTCGTGGCTGCGTTCGATTCCGACGTCGAGACGAATCCCGGAGCGCTCGAAGCGATCGAGGCGGCCGACGCGGCCGGTCCGATCGCGATCTGTTCGAACTGCAGCGTCCCGGAACTCGTCGCGCGAACGCTCGTGCGAGCAGAGTTCGATCGCCGCAGATTCGACGCGATCGTCACGAGCATCGGCTGTGGCTGGCGCAAACCCGCACCCGACATCTTCGAACTGACGGCGGCCGAACTCGGCGTCGAACCGGTCGACCTCGTCCACGTCGGCGACGATCCGCGGACGGACGGCGGAATCGAGCGCGTCGGCGGAACGGCGATGCTGCTCGAGGAGCGCCCGCTTCGATCGATCGCGACGGAACTCTCGACCGAGACGGGGGGTGGTGAGCCGTGATCGCCTCGAGCGTACGCGACGGGAGCGGACGGAGACGGAACGGAGAACGAACTCCGGTGAGACAGCGTGAACGAACGCCGGTGAGACGGGGCGAACGAAAACCGGTGGAACGAACCCGACCGCGTGAGCGAGAGACGCAGGGGCGACCGTGGCGCTGACGACGCTCGCGCTGATCGCGCTCGCGTTCAGCCTGGATCTGCTCGTCGGCGAGCCCCGTAACGCGTTTCACCCGGTCGCCTGGTTCGGTCGCCTCGTGAGTGCAACCGACCGAGAGTGGAGTGCGGACGAGCGGCGACAGCAACTGGCGGGCGTCGCAATCGCGGCCGGTCTCCCGCTCGTAGCCGCCGTCGCCGCCGGCGGGTTGGTCCTGCTCGCGTCGAACTGGAGCCAGCTCGTCGGCGCGGTCCTCGCCGGCGTCGTGTTGTTTCTGACGATCAGCCTGCGATCGCTGCTCGAGCTGACCGACGAGGTCGTTCGGGCCACGGACGCCGACGTCGAGACCGCGCGCGAGCGGGTGCGCGGGTTGGTCGGCCGCGACGCCTCGGCGCTCTCGCCCGCGGAGGTGCGAAGCGCAGCGATCGAGAGCGCGGCCGAGAATCTCTCCGACGGGTTGGTCGCGGTATTGCTACCGTTCGCCGTGCTCGCGCCGATTTCGCTGCCGCTTGCCGCCGCCGTCGCCGCGTGGATCAAGGCCGTCAACACGCTGGATTCGATGCTCGGCTATCCGTCGAAGCCGCTGGGGACCGCGAGCGCACGGCTCGACGACGCGGTCATGTGGATTCCGGCACGAGTGACCGCGGTCGCGATTGCCGTCGCCGTCGTCGACGTCCGGTCGCTATTTCGCGCGCGCGAATGCGCTCGAACCCCCTCTTCACCGAACTCCGGCTGGCCGATGGCGACCCTCGCACACGTGCTCTCGGTTCGGCTGACAAAACCGGGCGCGTACGCGTTGAATCCCGGGGCCGACTGGCCGACGGTCGCCGACGGCGAACGAGCCGTAACGCTCGTCGGCCTGGCGGCGGTCGTCTCGGTCCTGATCGCGGCCGTCCTCGCGGCCGCGAGTGCGGCGACCGTCACCGAACTCGAGACGAGCGGGGCGCTCTCACCGATCGGTGCGGCGATCGGATCGACGCGTCCGCGGGTCGATCCGGCGGAGGTGGTGCGTCGATGATCGGCCGATGGATCGGCGCGGTTCGCGGCGGGCTCGGGTTTCTGACGCGGCTACCGGTCGGGTACGAAGACGGCGACTGGGAGGCGTTCCGGTCGACGCCGGCAGCGCTGCCGATCGTGGGGCTCGTCGCCGGCTCGTTGGCCGCGATTCCCCTCCTGGGGACCGGGACGCTGCCGGCCGTGACGGTCGCGTTCGGCTACGTTCTGGCGGTGTACGCCGTGACGGGGATCCACCACCTCGACGGCGTCGCCGATCTGGGCGACGCGGTCGTCGTCCACGGTGACGTCGAGCGCCGCCGGGACGCGATGAAAGACACGACGACCGGCGTCGGCGCGGTGCTCTCGGTGGCGCTCGTCGTGAGCGGGCTCGCACTCGGCGGGCTCGGACTGGCCGGACTTCCGGCGCTCGCGGCGGTCGCAGTCGCGGTCGCCGCCGAGATCGGCGCGAAGCTGGGGCTGGCAGGCATGGCGTGTTTCGGACGCGCGAGTCGGGACGGGATGGGAAAGCAATTCGTCGAGAACGCTACTCTCAGAGGGGTACTCCCGCCGGCGGTCGTCGTCCTCGCCGGAACGACGATCGTCTGGCCGCACCCGGCCGCGGTCGCGCTCTGCGGTGCGGTCGTCGCCGTCTCGCTGCCGTGGTACTGGGCGAACCGGTATCTCGACGGCGTCAGCGGCGACGTCTTCGGCGCGGCGAACGAGATCGCGCGCGTCGTCGGCGTCCACGCGGGGGTGATCGCGTGGACGCTCTCGTGATGTGCGGCGGCCGCGGGACGCGCCTCGAGAGCGACCGCGAGAAGCCGCTCCATCGGATTCGAGGGACGACGATGGTCGAGCGCGTGGTCGACGCGCTCGAGGCCAGCGACGTAGAGTCGATCTCCGCCGCCACGTCGCCAAACGCACCCGAGACGCGGCGTTTACTCGCGGACGACGATCGCGTCGACCTCGTCGAGACGCCCGGTGACGGCTACGTCGACGATCTGCTGGCCGCCCTCGATCGGCCGGACGTGTCGACGCCACTGTTGACGGTGCCGGCCGACCTGCCGTTACTCGAGGCGCCGACGATCGACCGGGTGTGCGCCGATCACGGCGACCTGAACGCCTCGCGAACGGTGTGCGTGCCGGCGGCGTTCAAGCGCCGACTCGGCGTGAGCGACGAGACGCGACTCCAGCCGAACGATCACCTCGTGCCGACCGGGGTCAACGTCGTCGGCGATCCGGAGGAATCACACGAAATGACGGACGTACGCTACGACTACCGACTCGCTGTCAACGTGAACAGACTCGAAGACGCCCGTATCGCGGCCGCGCTACTGGAGAGCGACGGGTCCGACGCCAGAAGCGGAGGTGCCGACCGATGCGCGTGATCCTGCCCGCGGGGACGACCGAAACGGCGCTGATCGACGGCATCAGCGCCGCGGGTGCCGCCCCGGAACTGATGGCCCACACGCCGTCGGCCGACGTCGAGATCCTCGCCTACGGCGAGCCGACCGGTGCGCCCGTGACGCCGGTGAGTCCGACCGGCTGTCCGACGCCGGCCGCGGTGACGCGGGCCGTCCGCGAGGTGGTCGGATTCGACCTCGCGGTCGTCGACGCCGGACTCGCACGACCGACGGCCGCACCGACGGTCGACCTCGGCGTCGACCCCGGCGCCACCGTCCGCGACGCCGTCGCCGTCGAGGATTCCGAAGCGATCTTCGACCGAGCGCACGACTTCGGCTCGAGCCTGCCGGACGACGAGGTGCTGATCGGCGAGACCGTCCCCGGCGGGACGACGACCGCACTCGGCGTGCTCACCGCCCTGGGCGAGCCGGCGACCGTCTCGTCGTCGCTGCCGGAGAACCCGCTCGAGCGAAAGCGCCGCACGGTCGATCAGGGGCTCGACGCGAGCGATCTGGAGCCCGGAGCGTGCGCGACCGAACCGATGGCCGCGATCCGTGCGGTTGGCGATCCGGTCCAGCCGACCGTCGCCGGAATCGCGGCGGGCGCGCTCGAGGCGGGAATCGACGTGACCCTCGCCGGCGGAACGCAGATGGTCGCCGTCGCGGCCGTACTGCGCCACGCCGGCGTCGAGGATCGGCTCTCGATCGCAACCACGTCGTTCGTCGCCGACGAGCAGGGCGAGCGACTCGAGCGCGCCTGCGAGCGACTCGAGTGCGACCTCGTCGTCACCGATCCGGGCTTCGATCGCCGCGGTCACGTCGCGATGGAACGCTACTGTGCCGGCGAGGCGAAAGAGGGCGTCGCGATGGGCGGTGCCCTCTCGCTCGTTTCCGACGACGAACTGCAAGCGGTCAGAGAGCGCTTCGAAACCATCTGCGATCGGCTCGGCATCGGATCTGACGGCCCGGGAGAGACGGCGACGGACGGGAACGGAGAGGCGAGTTCGGACGGGGGGAAGCGGCGTGGATCCTGACTCGATGCGAACCGGGGTGCGGGTTCCCCACGGCGGCGACCCCGATCCGACCGTCCTCGACTTTTCGGCGAACACGAATCCGGACGCACCGGCCGGCGTCGAGGCGGTGTACGAGCGCGCGCTCGAGGAGTCCCGTCGGTACCCCGACGACGAGTACCCGGCGTTTCGGGCCGCCGCCGCCGAGTTCGTCGGCTGCGACCGCGCGTCGGTGATCCCCGCGCCGGGTGGGCTGGCCGCGATCAGACTCGCCACGGAGTTCTCTCTCGAGCCGGGAGACGAGGCCGTCGTTCCGTACCCGAGCTTCGGGGAGTACGCCCGGGAGGTTCGGCTCCAGGGCGCGAAGCCGCGGTTCGTCAGGTACGACGACGTCTGTGACCTCGGTCCGTCCGTGCTCGAGGCCGCGTCGCTCGCGATCGTCTGTACGCCGAACAACCCGACCGGCGACGCGGTCGCTCTCGACGACCTCGAGGGACTCGCAGACCGGTGTGCAACGGCGGGGACGACGCTGCTCGTCGACGAGGCGTTTCTCGGGTTCACGGATCTCCCGTCGGCGGTCGGCCTCGAACGCGAGAACGTGATCGTCGCTCGCTCGCTCACGAAGCTGTTCGGACTGCCCGGGCTCCGAGCCGGGTTCGCGGTGGCCTGCGGCGAGCAACGGGAGGCGCTCGAGACGGCACGCAGATCGTGGTCGCTCGGCGTCCCCGCCGCACGCGTCGGAGCCTACTGTCTCCGACGGGACGAGTTCGTGCGCGAGACGAGAGAGCGAACCGCCCGGGAGCGCGACCGGCTTCGCGAGGCGCTCGAGCGTCGGTTCGACGTCCACTCCGCCGACGCGCCGTACCTGCTGTGTGGCGTCGGCGAAGACGACGATCGGACCGTCGAGAGCGTCCTCGAGGAGGCCAGCCGGGAGGGGATCGTCGTCCGGGACGCGAGGACGTTTCGTGGCCTCGACTCCCACATTCGCGTCGCCGTGAAAGATCGGGAAGCGAACGACCGGCTGCTCGCGGCGTTGAACGTCTCCGACTCGAAGGCGTCCGAGGAGGGCGAGTGATGGCCAACGGCGACCCGGAGTATCGCGCCGTCCGACGGGACGGAGTGCTCCGCGTCGCTCGGCGCGGAACCGAGTGGCTCTCGAGCGGCTGGAACGGCGGCAGACGAACCGCCGACGTCGCGTACAACGTCTCGGTTCCTGACGGCTGGGATCGAACGGATCTGTCGGCTTACGTCGCCGCTCGCCTCGAGCGCGCGGGCTTCGGGTCGAACGGCGACGAACGCGACGCACCGGTCCTGCTCACCGGGGTCGACCTCGAGCACGCGCGCGGCTCGCGGTGTGGCTCGGTGACGGCGTACGCGACCGCCGGATTGTCGAATCCCGCCGCGTTGCCGATGGATCCCGACGGTGGGACTCTCCCCGACAGCGTCACCGACGACGGCCCGGCGGACGAGCCGAGCCCGGATCCGCTGGGGACGGTGAACCTCGTCGTCGGGACGACGCGAGCGCTCGCTTCCGGCGCGCTGGCGAACCTGCTCGCGGTCGCGGCCGAGGCCAAGGCGGCGACGCTGCTCTCGACGACCGGATTTCCGGGCACGACGACCGACGCGATCGCCGTCGGACACGCTCCCGACGGACGCGCGAGTACCTTCTCCGGGAGCGCAACGCCCGTCGGCGCGGCGACGCGGGCCTGCGTTCGCGACGCCGTCACCGCGTCGCTTCGATCCCGATACGAGGACGCCGACGGGTACCCGGCGTCGGTCGCGGAGGCGACGTACGGCGTCTCGACCGACGTCGAAGCGCGCGTCTTCCGCCCGCCGATCGAGCGCGACAGTTAACGGGATCGGCGTCCAACGCGGGAACGATGGGAGGGGACGACCCGTCAGCGATCCGTTCGCTCGCGATCACGGCCGAAGACGCCGTCGACGCGTACGCCTACGGCCGGGAGAATCCCGGGACAGCCGTCCTGCGGATCACCCCGCCGTTTCACGGCCGGATGCGGGCGCGCCTCCACGTCTGTCGAACCGACGACGCGGCCGCGACAGGCGCGATCCACGTCCCGCCCGGAGACGTCATCGACGACGACGTCCTCGAGGCGTATCCGACGCTCGAGGGCGAGTTCGACTCGGGGCCGACGGACACAGAGCGGGTCCGAAAACGCCACGCCGAGGCCGTCGGGGAGTGGCGATCGCGCGCACGCGAGGCGATCGTCGACCGCGTCACCCTCGAGACCGTCGACGGCGACCACGTCGTGGAGGTCAACCGACTCGAGTGACCGCGGTCGACGAGCGGTCGGTCGGTGAAATCCTTCGACACAGCGATTCTCGAGACCACTTTCACTTTCACCTCGGACGGATCGGATTGACGTACTGTCGGTCCAATCGAGACGTATGACACTGATCGTCGACCGGAGCGCCGATCACGACCGAACCGGCGAGGACGGACCGAACGCTGCGGAGACTCCCGAGCGCAAACGTATCGACGTGACCGACCTCCACGCGGCCGGAGTCGAAGAGTTCGTCCGCTCGAGCGTCGACACCGACGCGGTCTCGCTCGAGAATCGGGGCGCGCGAACCTACCTCGTCCTCGACGAGCGGTGATCGTCGGCGTTTTCCGAAACTCTGCGGTCCGATCGGCGACGGCACGTAGATTCACGGGCGCGTACTCCGTTGTCTCACCCACTGGTCGAGACGATTCGCGTCGATCGAAAGGAACTCACCGCCGACGAGATTCTTCGCGAGCTCGAGCGAGGAAATCGCGTGATCGTCGACGTCGACATCCTCGGGCGGACGATGAACGTGGCGATCAGGCGTCGAGGTGGAACGTATTACTGTGATACCGCGCTGAAGCTGCTGAGAGACGAAAGCGACGGGGAGATGCGAACGCGTCTCGAGCGGTATCGCCTGGCAAGGCCGACCGGCGACGAACTCGAACGGGAGGCGGCGCAGTCGACCGGTGGGTGACGACGAGGTCGATCCGGCGCGAGTGCGACGTGACCCATAGCTAAGAGGACGGCAGCCGAACGATTCCGCATGGTCGAACGCGAGCACGCCATGGAAGCACTCATGCTCGTCGACGATCCGGCGTTCGAACGGATCATGGAGTGCGTCTTCGGAATACAGTCCCACGAAACCAGAACGTTCCTCCGATTATACGAACTCCAGGGAAGTACGGTATCGGAACTCGCCGCCGACCTGGAACGCGACCGGAGTACCGTAAACCGATCGCTGTCGACGCTGTGTGAGAAGGAACTGGTGACGCGAGAGCGTCGACTGCTCGAGGGAGGCGGATACGTCTATCAGTACTTCGCGGTTCCAGTGGCCGACGTACACGAGTTGATGCACGAGGCGGTCGACGAATGGGCGGAGACGGTTCACGAACGGATCGACGAGTTCCAGCCGTAGGCATCGCGTCCCGAAAGCGCTCGAAACGGGAACCGTATCGAGAGGCAACTTTTTGTAGTACGGTTTTAACGGAGTGATATGGTTCGCCGGAGCAGCGAGATCGAACTCGCGGGGATTCTCGTCGCGGCGCTGGGATTCGGGTTGACGCGACTGATCGTCGCCGAAACCGTCGACGCGGACGCGGTGGTTCCGTTTCTCGTCGCCGGGGCAGTGTCGCTGGTGATCGGACTCGGAATCACCGTCTTCGGCGTTGCACTCGCCATAGGCAGCTTTCGCCGGACGTACGTTCGAACCGTCGCGACGTGGACCTACCTCGGGACGGCCGCGATGGCGGTCGTTCTCGGACTGACCGCCGCAGAAGCGGTGTTTCGCAGCGGCTCGCCAACGACGGTTCTCGAGTCGAACGTGCTCGTGGCGAACGTCCTGCTCGGCGGTGCGGTCGGCGGAGCAGTGATCGGCGACCGCTCGGCTGCGAGTCGCCGACGACGGGAGGAGATCGAACGACAGGCCGACCGCGCGGTACTGATCAACCGCATCCTTCGCCACGAGGTGTTGAACAGTGCGACGGTCGTTCGAGGCTACTCGGACCTGCTCGTAACGCACACGAGCTCCGAAAGCGTCGACGCAATCCGGGAAGCCGCCGACCGAATCGAGACGACCGTCGAAGATGTCGGCGACCTCGCGGCGGCGGACGAATCGCCGCTGGGTCGCGTCGATCTTACCACCGCCACGAAAGCGGTCCTCTCCGAGTACGACGATTCCTCCGTCGAGAGCGACCTCGAGTCCGTCGACGTGCTCGCGGACGAACGGATCGCGATCGTCGTTCGAGAGCTACTCGAGAACGCCCTGGTCCACGGACGCGAACGGGCTGTCGTTGCTTCCGGAGCGGACTCGCCGACCGGGGACCGATCGTCCGTCTCGGTGACCGTCGGAGCCGCCGGTTCCGTCGCCGAACTTCGCATCTCCGACGCCGGCGCGGGGCTTCCAGCGCGCCAGCACGACTTGCTCGAGTCGGGACGTCTCCCCGAGTACGACGATCCGACGGCGGGATTCGGCCTCCAGCGCGTTCGTCTCCTCGTCGAACGGTACGAGGGATCGATCGCGGTCGAAACCGAAGGCGGAACGACGATAACCATCACCCTCCCTCGTGCCCCGGAGACTACCGAATCGGGATCGGCGCTTGGAATCGACGGGAATCGACTCGGAGCCGCAGCTGTCGCGTCGATCGTCGCCGGTCTGGCGATGGGGTTGTACCTCCAGTATGCACAGGGTCTGCTTCCGGTTATCGGTGCGCTCTACGGCGTCGACAATGCGGTGGTCGGATGGATCACCCACCTGTTCCACAGCGTCGTCTTCGGTCTGGTCTTTGCCGCCGGTACCGTCCGCCCGGCGGCGAGGCGGTATCACGGCGTGGCCGCTCGAACCGGACTCGGAATCGCGTGGGGAGTCGTCCTCTGGCTCGTCGCGGCCGGAGTCGTCATGCCGGCCTGGCTCACCGCGGTCGGCGTCCAGGCGGTGGTCCCCAACCTCACCGGACCGGGGCTCGTGTCGCACGTCCTCTGGGGAGGAGTTCTGGGCGGGCTGTACACTGTACTCGCCGACCGGTTCGATCGGACGTCTACGACGTCGATTCGGCGACCCTGGCGTTGAGTCGAACTGCCGACACCGTGCGGTCGGACGAACGCAGTACAAAAGTACATCGGGCTCTGGCGCGAGTGACACACGACCACCATAGGGCCAACCGGTACTCGAACGTCCGTTCGCGTGTATGACCATCGATCCATCGCGAACGGTAGATCGCAGGCGAGTGATACAGGTCCTCGGCGCGAGCGGAGCGCTCGCGGTCGCCGGCTGTCTCGGAGACGACGAGGCCGCGGCAGACGACGGGACGGACGACGAGAACGGCGACGACGCCGACGAAACGACGGACGGAGACGAGGACGATAGCACAGAAGAGCTGTCGAGCCTCGAGCCCGGACCGGCCGGCGAGTCGCTCTCGGCCGACGACATCGGGGCGCTCGTCGCCGCGTTCGACGATCAGCCGATGAACGAAGCGCAACACGAAATCGACGGCGAAAACGGAAGTTACACGCCGCGTCACGTCTGGAAGTGGGTCAGCGACGAGACGCTGATCGGGTTGCACTTCGACGAGCCGAACCCCGAAGAAGCGACCGCGCTCGATTACATCACGATCGGTCGGAAGGGACTGTTCACCGAAGAGAGCCAGCCGGACGAGGAGTTCACGCACTTCCACCAGCACACGGCCGACAGCTGGGAGGGCGGACACGGCGGCGAAACCGGAGACGAGGGGTACTGGCTGACCCACATCGCGGTCCGCGAGATCCAGTACCCGTTCCACGACGAGTCGATCGACGCCAGGGTCGACTACGAGTTCATGCCGACGCCGCCGGAGGAGGGAAGCGACGGCCACGACGCCGGCTGGAACGCCCCCGACGGCGGGGAAGGAGACCTCTCTGACGACGACCGCGACGAACTCCTCGAGATCTTCGACGACGAGTGGACGAACGAGGATCAGCAGGAGGCAAACGGGTACACGCCCTCCCACGTCTGGAAGTTCGTCACCGAGGACGTACTGATGTTCCTGCACTGGGACGAGCCAAATCCCGAGGAGGCCAACGAACTGATCTACTTCGGGATCGGCGTCCGCGGTCAGTTCGACGCTGACGACGTCCCCGCGGGACAACACGACGACTTCACCCACTTCCACCTCTGGGAGGCCGACGGCTGGGAAGCCGGCCACGGCGGCCAGGATCCGGACCAGCACGGCTTCTGGCTCGTCCACCACGCCGTTCGCCCCCTCGAGATGCCGTGGGGGGACGTCGAGGTCGGCGTCGATCGCGAGTTCATGCCGACGCCGCCGGAGTAGCGATGTCGCAACGACGATCGAGTCGACGTCGCGTGCTCGCCGGCGCGGGGGCGGCGAGCGTCGCCGCGCTTTCGACGCTCGCCGGCTGTCTCGGCGAGGACGACGACCGAAACGACGAAGCGGCCGAGGACGTCGAGAGCGATGGGGACGGAACCGACGGCGACGAAACGACCGACGCCTCGGGCGACGACGAGACCGACCAGGGGGTGGACGACGACGCCGACGAGGAGTTCGTCGACCTGACCGGCGAGGACGTCGTCGAGATCGAAACGCGGGAGGGCGAGGACGACGAGCCGGCATTCGTCTTCGATCCGCAGTACGTCCGGATCGACGCGGGGACGACCGTCCGGTGGGTCAACGCCGACGGCGTCTTCCACACGGTGACGTCGACGGACTCGATCGACGACAGAAGCGGCGGCGGGGAGACCTTCGACGAGACGATCGCCAGCGAGGGAGAGACGTTCGAGTGGACCGCAGAGGACGTCGGCACGCAACCGTACTACTGCTCGCCCCACGCCGGGTTCATGTACGGCGAACTCGAGGTCGTGTAGTCGCCCTGACCCGTCGTCTTCGGCCTTCCACCTCGAGCGGATCGATCCGCCGCTTCGAGCAGAAAGGCACTTCCCGGCGCGCGCCGTTCGGACGGCCGTGAGCGCAGATGCGACGCGGCGGGTCGAGGTACATCCCGGTCGCGAGGCCGTCGTCGAGTTCGATCCCGACCTCACGTTCGAGTGCGTCGACGACTGCACCTGGTGCTGTCACCACGGCGTGTTGCTCTACGATCGGGATCTCCTCGAACTCGCCCGGCGGGCGAACCTCGCGGAGACGACGACCGACTTCCGAGGCGAGAAGTTCGTCACGCGCGAGGAGAAAGCGCGGGACGATCACGTCGGCGACGACGGTCACGCCTGCGCCTTTCTCCGCGAGGACGGCCTGTGTACGCTTCACCTCGAGGAGGACTGGAAGCCCACCCGGTGTTCCGTGTTCCCCCTCGGCGTCTGGCTCGAGGGCGGCGACCTCCACGTCGACGTGCGGGAGTCGGCCCACGACCACTGCGACGGCCTGAACGTCAGCGAGCGGCGGGTGATCGACAACCTCGAGGCGTTCCTCCCCGAACTCCTCTGGGAACTCGAAAACCCCGATTCGGATCGCCGGCTGTAGGGCCCCCATCGCGCGGCGTCGAACGGCAGTTCCGCCGTGACGAGGTTGGCGGACCGCTCGAGAGATCGGCGTATTTGGCGGTTTCGAGCCATCTCCAGCGTTTTTCGGGAGTTCCGAGTGGGAGTCACGTCAAACGCTACCGCATCTCTCCGATGATTTAAACGTCCGCCGCGCGTAGTGAGGGTGTGACAGAAGAATCCGGGCGACGGAATCTCCGTATGCCCAACAGCGATGAAGTATTCGCCGTCGTAACCGAACACCTCGGAGGCAACCACGTTCGCCTCCGCTGTGAGGACGGCGAGGAGCGTCTCGGCCGCATTCCCGGCCGGATGAAATACCGCACCTGGATCGAACAGGACGACGTCGTCGTCGCGGAACCCTGGGACTGGCAGGACGAAAAAGCCACCATCGAGTGGCGCTACACCGGCCAGGACGCGGATCAGCTCCGGCGCGAAGGCCACATCGACTAAAATTCTGACTTCTCTCGAGAACCGCGCTCGTAGCGGCTGCACTCTCCGTTCGATTCGTGGAACGCGCTCCGACGACAGTTCATAAATCAATAATTGCTATACTAAATTAGGAAGCCGGCCGACGACGCGAGTCGATCCGGAAACAACGCGTTTGCGGTAGGACAGGTGGGCGAAACCGGGCGAACGTCGTCACCCCGCGCCGACCGAATCGGTTACCGTCGACGCCGCGTCCGGATGGGACGATTCCCCACCCCGTGACTTATGAGGAGGCGGTCGAACGTGTTAGACGAGATGAACGACGAGGATCTCCAGCGCGAGGTCGAACGGCTTCGCACGGAGGTCGACGCCCTCCACCGTCGACTCGAGACGATCGAAGAGAGGCTCACCGAGGACGATTCGGTACCGGCGGACGAGCCGACGGAAGGCGCGTCCGCGACCGACGGAATCGACGCGGACGCGGAACCGTCGCCGACGGACGAGGCGGGAGCCGCGGAATCCCAGGAACCCCCGGAGGCGTCGGCCGCCGACCGCGACCTGGAGTCCGTACTCGGGGTTCGGTGGCTCGGGCTCGTGGGTGCGCTCGCGCTCGTCGTCGGCGCGGTCTTTTTCGTCCGGCTCGCGATCGAGATCGGATTGCTCGGACCGGCCGGCCGCGTCGCCGTCGGCGCGCTCGCGGGGCTGGCGCTGTTCGGTGGCGGGCGGTACGCCGCGGTCCGACGTGGACGCGTCCGGTGGGGACGCATCGCCGCCGGCGCGGGCCTGGCGATCGCGTACTTCAGCACGTACGCCGCCTACGGATTCGAAAGCTACCGGGAAGCGATCGGAACGCCGCTGTGGGCCGTCCTCCTCGCGCTGACGCTGCTCGTTACGGTCACCGCGGGCGCGTCGATCCGCGACGGCGCGCCGCTGGTCGCCGGCGAGGCGTTCTTGCTCGGGTACGTCACCGCGACGCTGAGCACCGACGCGGCGACGGTCGCGGTGACACCCGTCTACGTCCTGTTGCTCGCCGGCGGGATCGCGGCCATCGCGACGATCCGCCCGTGGAGCCGCCTGGTCGTCTCGAGTGCGTTTGCCACCTACGGCGTCCTGTTTCTGTGGCTCGTCGATCTCGAGCCGTCAGCGGTGGCGATCGGCGGGGCCGGCGCGGCGGCGTTCGCGACGTACCTGGTCGGCGGCTACGTTCTCCGGGCGGCTGCGAGCACCGGTGAGTCGGACGCGACGTTCGATCGATCGTTCCGCACCCAGGCCGCCGTCCTGACCGTCGCAAACGCCGGCTTCGCGACGCTCTTTCTCGAGATCGCTATCAGGAGTGCGGTCGCGACGTCCGCGGTCGAGGGACTCGGAGCCGTCGCCGTCGCCGCCGCGCTTGCGGGAACGTACCTGCTCACGGACCGGCGGCCGATCCGGCGGGACGGACCGGCGGGTGCGAGCGCGGTCGCGTTCCTCGCGGCGGGGATCGTGCTGGCCGCCGGCACGTTCGCGGCGACCGTCGGCACCCTTGCGGTGGTCTGTGCGGCCGTCACCCTCGCGCGGATCGGAGCCACGCCCGCACTCGAGGTGGGCGCACACGTCGTCGCCGGCGCGCTCGTGGTGAAGCTGCTGGCGGTCGACGCGACGGATCTTCCCGCGTTCGATGCGGCCGATCCGGCGGCGACGTTGACCGGCCGTCCCGTTGCGTTCGCGCTCGCGGTCGCGACCTTCTACGGGTTGGCCTGGTGGTTCTCGCGCGCCGATCCCGCGGCCGACGTTCGCGGTAAAGAGGCGACGGTTCCGGCGGGCTACGCCGCGGCCGCGACGGGACTCGGCGTGTTGATCCTCGGGCTCGAACTGTCGGGAGTCGGCATCTCAATCGCCTGGGTGCTGTTCGGGCTGGCGCTCCTGGGAATCGGTCTCGGGGGCGGCGTTCGGGGCCTCCGGCTGCTCGGCGTCGGCGTGCTCGCGCTCGCCACCGCCAAGGTGTTCCTGTTCGACACGCGCGACCTCGAGGCGGTCGCCCGGACGGCGTCGTTTCTCGTCCTCGGTGTCGCGTTGCTGGTCGCGTCGTACTGCTACGCGCGGTTACGAACGGGATCGAGCGAGGGACTCGGCCTGTCGGATCGCATCGATCGATAGCGACGCCGGACGGCGGGCTCGGGATTCTGCCGGCACCGTTCGAGTCGCTCGATCACCCCGACCCCAACACTGTTGTGACGTACATTTATCACCGCTCCAACAGTCCGTTCGTGTATGCAATCGCTAGCCGGAACGTCCGTGGTCGTGATCGGCGCGGGCGTCGGCGGGCTCTCGACGGCGTGTTATCTCGCGGACGCGGGTGCCGACGTACGGGTCGTCGAGAAAAACGAGCAACTCGGCGGTCGTGCGAGCCGACTCGAGGCCGAGGGGTTTCGCTTCGACATGGGTCCGTCGTGGTACCTGATGCCGGACGTCTTCGAGCGGTTCTTCGGCGACTTCGATCGGACGCCGAGCGACTACTACGAGCTGACGCGACTCGATCCTCACTACAGGCTGTTCTTCAAAGACGGCGAGGACGCAACGCCCACCGACGGTACCGGCGAGGGACCGCGAGCCGACCGGATCGACATCACGCCGGACAGGGAGCGAACGAAAGAGCTGTTCGAGGAGTACGAAGAGGGTGCCGGCGACGCTCTGGAGCGCTATCTCGAGAAGTCCCGCGAAAACTACGAGGTCGGAATGACGCACTTCGTCTACGAGGATCGCTCGCGGCTGCGGGATTTCGTCGACCTGAACGTCGCCCGCCAGGCGCGCGGATTGTCCCTGCTCGGATCGATGCAGGGCCACGTCGAGAACTACTTCGACCATCCGAGGCTCCAGCAGATCATGCAGTACACGCTGGTGTTTCTCGGCGGCTCGCCGACGAACACGCCGGCGCTGTACAACCTCATGAGCCACGTCGACTTCAACCTCGGCGTCTGGTACCCCGACGGTGGCATCGGGGCCGTAATCGACGCGATCGCGGATCTCGGCGCGGAACTCGGCGTCGAGTACGACACCGGACGGCCGGTGACGGCGATTAAGGGAAGGGCGGGAGCGTTTCTGCTCGAGACGCCGGAGGGACCGCTTCGGCCGGACCTTGTCGTCAGCAACGCCGACTACGCCCACACGGAACTGGAGCTGCTCGCGCCCGACCGACGCGGCTACGACGAGGAGTACTGGGAATCGCGAACGTACGCACCCTCGGCGTTTCTGCTCTATCTCGGCGTCGAGGGCGACGTCGACGAACTCGCCCACCACACGCTCGTCCTCCCGCCGGAGTGGCAGTCGCACTTCGATCAGATCTTCGAGGACCCCCAGTGGCCCGACGACCCGGCCTACTACCTCTGCGTTCCCTCCGAGACGGACGACACCGTCGCCCCCGACGGACACAGCGCGCTGTTCGTCCTCGTTCCGATCGCACCCGGTCTGGAGGACACGCCGGAACGGCGGGAGTCCTACCGCGAAAGGATCCTCGACGACGTGGCGCGACACACCGGCGTCGAGCTCCGCGATCGAATCGTCCTCGAGGAGCGCTTTTGCGTCGAGGACTTCGCGAATCGGTACAACAGCTACCGGGGGACGGCGCTCGGACTCGCACACACGCTCCGCCAGACCGCGCTGTTTCGGCCGCCGCACCGCTCGAAAGCGGTCGACGGGCTCTACTTCGTCGGCGGCGACACCACGCCCGGGATCGGGATGCCGATGTGCCTGATCAGCGGTGAACTGACGGCCGAAGCGGTGCTCGAGGACCGCGGCGGACCGGAGCCGAGGTGACGAGCGTGATCGGCCAGCTACTGCGGGACGGCGAAGCCGGCGACGGGACGGTTCGGGAGGAACTGGCGTACCTCCTGCGGCTGTCGCGGCCGCGGTTCTGGCTCTATCTCGCGGGCCCGGTTCTCGTCGGCGTCGCCTACGCGGCGAGCGCTCCCGGCGAGTTGGTCACGCCAGTGACGTTCGGACTCTTCGCGTACTTTCTCGTCCCGGCGAACGTCTTTCTCTACGGAATAAACGACGTCTACGACCGGGAGATCGACGCGGAAAATCCGAAAAAGGGGAGTCGGGAAGCTCGCTACCGCGGACAGCGGTACGTTCCGCTCGCCGTCGGCCTCTGTGCGGCCGCAGGCGTGTTCTTGCTGGCGGTGCTTCCGTCGATCGCGTGGCCGTGGCTGCTGGCGTTTCTCGTCCTCGGCGCGGCCTACAGCGCCCCGCCGGCTCGGTTCAAGACGACCCCGGTACTCGATTCGGTTTCGAACGGGCTGTACGTCGTTCCCGGGGCGGCAGCCTACGCCGCGGTGGCGGGAACCCAGCCACCGGCGCTCGCCGTCGTCGGCGGCTGGCTGTGGGCGATGGGAATGCACACGTTCTCCGCGATTCCCGACGTCGAACCAGATCGTGAGGCGGGGATTCGAACGACCGCGACCGTCCTCGGCGAACGGCGAACGATCGCGTACTGCGGCGCGTGCTGGCTCGCGAGCGCCGCCGCCTTCGCCGGCGTCGATTACAGGCTCGGTGGCGTCATGCTCGCGTATCCCGCCCTCGTCGCGGCGATCGCCGCCTCGAGCGTCGCGATCGAGCGGGCGTACTGGTGGTTCCCCGCGATCAACACCGCCGTCGGGGCCGCGCTGACGGTGGGGGGACTGTGGAGGGTCGTCCATGGATAGGTCGGGACGATCGACGCTCGAGGACGAATCCACCCGCGAGGCCATCCAGGGCAGGCTGGAGGACGTCGTCCGCGACAATCGGTTCACGATCGCCGTCGTCTTCCCGGTCGTCGGCGCGATCACGCTGGTCGCCAGCGCGGAGGGGCTACTCCCCGACCCGCTCGCGTACAATCCGCTGTTGATCCTGTTCGGAACCGCCGTGATGCGCTCGCCGCTGATCGTCGGTCTTCTTCCGCGAGTCGACTGGCGGGTAGTCGGCTTTCTGGGGGTGCTCACCGCCTACACGTACGCCATCGAGATCGTCGGCGTTCGAACCGACTGGCCCTACGGCGCGTTCGAGTACGCGATCCAGCTCGGTCCGATGCTGCTTGGAGCGGTGCCCCTCGCGCTTCCGCTGTTTTTCATCCCGCTCGTGCTGAACGCCTACCTGCTCACGCTGTTGGTGCTCGAGGGACGTGCGGACTCCCCGCTGTACAGGCTTCCGACCGCGATCGCCGCCGTGGTCGCGATCGACCTCGTGCTCGATCCGGCGGCGGTCGCCGTCGGGTTCTGGGAGTTTACGCCGCCGGGGCCGTACTACGGCGTCCCCGTCTCGAACTACCTCGGCTGGATCCTCTCGGGGACGGTCGCCGTCGTGCTCGTCGACCACGCTTTCGACCGGCGTGCGTTACTCGAGCGCGTCCGTCGATGCGAGTTCGTCCTCGACGACCTGGTGAGCTTCGTCTTGCTGTGGGGGACGATCAACGTCCTCTACGGAAACTGGCTGGCCGCCGCCATTTCGGGGTTGTTCTGTCTCGGACTGCTCAGCACCGACCGATACGACGTGCGAACAATGACCACGGCAGTTCGCTCGGGAACGAGGTGGACGAGCGATCGGGAGTAGCATTTCAATATTAATAGTATATTCCGATTCGATTGGATATTTGATAGTATCTACGCGAATCGGTGGACGAACGCCGCCACCGATTCGAGAGAGATCGAAAATCGCCCGCAGGCCGCTGTACTCCGAATTTTCGGCGGATTCGATCCGGCCGGAGGCCTGGCGTCGCGTTCGACCGGCGGGCGCACACGGCGGGTCGAACAGAAAACGCGGGAGAACCGGTCCGAACCGATCACGCGCCCGGAGTACAGTGTCGAACTGAATCCGTCGGCAACGGGAGACGGCCCGCCCGCAAACGGTGAAAGCGACGGCAATTGCGCTCGAGGCGGGAAACGACAGCAGTCGACAGCGTCGCCGTTGCAGTCGACAGCATCGCCGTTTCCACGGCCCGCCGTCCGCGGTCCCGGAAGCGACCCGAGCGTCCCGGTCGCTCCGGCACATCGCCGCAACGGCCCGTACAGCGTCGACGATTCGCCGCCACGTGCGCCACGCCGCTGGAACCGCCGACGATCGGACTCGCTCGATCGAATTGTCCGATACATAATATATATTAGTATTGTATAATTTAGATAGTTGGTCGATGTGTCCGGGACAATACTGTCGGGACAATACCCGCAGTGAAGGCGGTGACGCGGATCGCGACCGCGCCACGGTCGACCGACGTCGCCGACTGGAGATTACAGCCATACGGTCGTAATCCGAGCGGCCGCGATGATCCGACCGTTGTTCCAACTATCATGGAATCCCCTACACGAATTCAACGGACGCGTATCAGCGAGCGGCGTCGGACCGGACCGTGACGGGAACCGGACTCGCCGGCGACGGTCAGTCCGACCGACGCTCGCTCTCGCGGGGACGGGAAGAACTATGGGAGGCCCCGACGAACGGCGGGTATGAGTTCGTCCGACGAGAGGGTGGCGATCGTCACGGGGGCGAGCACCGGTATCGGTCGAGCCATCGCGCTCGAGCTGGCGGACGACGATACCAGGGTCGTCGTCGGCGACGTTCGCGAACAGCCGAAGACGGGATCGCGGTACGGACCGGAGAGCGAGAGACCGACCCACCGCGAGATCGAAGCGCGCGGCGGAACCGCCTCGTTCGTCCGAGCCGACGTCGGGACGGTCGGTGGATGTCGGACCCTGATCGAACGCGCCGTCGACAGCGACGGCCGACTCGACGTCCTGGTGAACAACGCCGGAATCCACGTCGAAGGCGGCCTCGAGGAGCTCGAGCCCGAGAGGTGGCGTCGGGTTATCGACGTCAACCTCTCGGGGAGTTTCTACTGTTCGAAGTTCGCGGCCCCGTTTCTCAGAGAGCGCGCCGGAAGCATCGTCAACGTCGCGTCGGTCCACGCGATCGAGGGCGGAGCGGGACCGGCGTACGCGTCGTCGAAAGCGGGACTGGCGAATCTGACGCGCGATCTCGCGGCGGAACTGGGTACGGACGACGTGCGGGTGAACGCGGTCTGTCCGGGCTTCGTCAAAACGCCGCGACAGGATTATCTGAGCGACGAGGACGTCGAGCGTTCGCGCGAACAGACGGTGCTTTCCCGGCTGGGAGAGCCCGAGGACGTCGCGAAGGCGGTGTCGTTTCTCGCGTCGGCGGACGCGTCGTGGATCACCGGCGAGACGTTGTTCGTCGACGGCGGGTGGACCGCACACCGGGGCGTCTGACCCCCGCACGGACTGCAGGCCGTCGGTTTCGGTGCAACCGCGTACCGTTCTCGGCTGCCCCGGGACACAGTGTCAGCGTCCAGATCAGTAGACGATCCGGAGTTTGACGACGTTCGCCTTTCGCTCGAGTAGCCTGCTGTAGGTGTACATCGACTCAGGGTCGAACCGGTTCGTCGGGCCGGTCACGCCGATCGCGCCGAGGACGTTCTCGTCCGGATCGAGGATCGGCACCGAAATGCTTCGCATCCCCTCTCGGCGTTCTTCGTCCTCGATCGCGTACCCTCGCTGGCGGATGGTTTCGCACTCTCGTTCGAGCAGGTCGGCGTCGGTGATCGTATTCGGCGTCGCCCGCGGGAGATCGCTCTCCGCGATGATCTCCGCCCGCCGGGGTTCGGGCAGGTACGCCAGGATGCACTTTCCGAGGCTGGTCCAGTGCATCTCGGTGAACTCGCCGGCCGGGATGTTGTCGCTGACGGCGTTCGGTCCGTCGACGAGCGAGAGCAACACCCGGTTTCCGTTCTCCTCGACGCCCACCGCCGCGCGTTCGCCCGTTTCCACCGCGAGTTCGGTGATCGCCTGCCTGGAGGCGTCGAAGAGATCCACCTGCTGGCGAGCCTCGCCGCCGTACAGCAGAAACTTGAGGCTGTTTCGGTACCGGCGTCCGTCGCGGACGACCATCCCCTCGCGCTCGAGCGTTTGCAGGTAGACGTGCGCGGTCGACGTCGGTAGTGACAGCGTCTCGGCGAGTTCGGTGAGCGTGAGCGAGTCGTGGGTTCGCAGGGCGTCGACGATCTCGAACGCTCGTCGAACCGCGTTGATCGAGTGGTCCGCGTCCGCCTGCCGTGACATACGACTAGCTATCCACACCGTATTATAATAGTTGTCCTGCTCGGGCAGTATTCCAACGATACCGTAGCGTGGAGGATTCGTTTCAGCGACCGGGGACCGACGACCGACACGTCGACCGGACGTCAGAATCGATCGACGTGCGTCGACGCATCTGCCTCGTCGTACGGACGTTCCGAGTTGAGCTTCAACGCTATTGTACTTCTATCATATGATACACCATTGTTGAAACAGTCGAACGAAACGCCGAACGATCGAGCACCGAATCCGACCGGCGGCGAAAAGCCGACCGCGACGGCGACCGTCAGCGGTGGGTGTCGATCGCCGACTCGATCCACTCGAGGCTCCGTTTCGGAAGCGGGCCGTAGTTGTAAAACGAGACGCGTTCCGCGCCGGCGTCGACGACGGCGTCGACGATCTCTCGGACGGTTTCGCCGTCGCCGGCGACCGACGGGCCGGGGTGGACGCCAGCGTGAATCGGCGTCCCCGGCGTCAGTTCCGTCGCGATCCGAATCCGGTCTGCGGCCGCTTCGGGAGACGACTCGTACGCGATCGCGGTGTAGTAGTCCACGTGTTCCGCGAGCGCGTCGAGATCCGCGCCGAACAGCCACTCGTCGCCGACCTCAAGCAATCCGACGTAGTAGCCGAGAGCCGAATCCGTCCGGGCGCGGATCGTCGCGAAGAGGTCGGTCAACGTCTCCTCTCGACACCGCAGGTACGCCTCGGCCGCCGGATGAGCGCGGACCCACTCGCGTGGCTCGAGCGACGGCGGCAGTCGACGGGCCGAGATGGCGTCGAGCGCGGTGACACAGGCCGCACGCGCACGGTCGACGTCGACGCCCGCCGCGGCCGCGTTCTCCCGACACGCCTCGCAGAAACAGAGACCGAGGAGGAACTCGCCGAGCGCACCCCGTTCGACGAAGACCTTCTCGTGGTGCCAGCCGAAACCGCTGCCGTGGACGTAATCGAACGCCTCGAGTTCGATCCGGTCGAACGCGTCGCGTCCGTCGAGTTCTTCGACGAGCGTCGTCAGATACGACTGTACGGCGGGCTGGGAGGGACAGAGGCCGAACGGTAACGAATCGCCGTACGGTGAGGTGATCGTCAGCGTCGGATTGGCGAGTCCCAGCCGCGAGTTGTGACAGCCGACCGTCCAGGCGTTCACCGACAGATCCGTCTCGGCGACCGTCGCCGCGACGTCGTCGACCCAGTCGTCGTCGCCCATCGCCTCGGCCGGAACCGGCTCGAGCGTTCCGTACGGTTCGTTCGGCTGGAAGTACGCGCTCGCGCGGGCGAAGTACGACCGACGGTTCGGATTGTCGGGAGCGAACGACCGAACCGCGTGATAGTTCGTCGCGAGATTGATCTCGTCGACGCCAATCGCGGCCAGTTCGTCGACGGACGACTCGACTCCCCCGTCGACGAAGTCCCAGGGGTACGCCCAGATTGCAACGTCCATAGCAGTCGATCGGATCGAACCGCCATATCGGTACTGGATTCCTTCCAGCGGATATAAGTGTCGGAGGGCGAAAGGGTCGGTATGGTGTACGAAGGTATCGGCTCGAGAAGCGGCGACTGGGCCGGGAAAACCTGCGGCGAGGTTCGCGAAATCGGCGAACGCGACGGTTCGATCCTCGTCGTTCCCGTCGGAAGCGTCGAACAACACGGCCACCACCTCCCGGTAGCGACCGACACGATCCTCGTCGACGCCGCGGCGAACCTCGCCGTCGAGCGCGTCGAGGACGAGATTCCGATCCTGACGACGCCCCCGATCTGGTCCGGGTTCTCCCCCCACCACACGTCGTTCGGCGGGACGATCACGCTCGAGTTCGACGTCGCGATGGACGTCCTCGAGAGCGTTGCGAACAGCGCCCTCGAGAACGGCTTCGACGCGCTGGTGCTCCTCAACGGCCACGGCGGCAACGGCGCGTTGATCTCGGCAGCCGTCAGCACCATCGGTGTCGAACATCCCGACGTGGAGGTGCTGGGGCTGACCTACTTCGAACTCGCTGCCGGATTCGTCGACGAGATCAGAGACAGCGACGTCGGCGGCATGGCCCACGGCGGCGAGTTCGAGACGTCGCTACTGCTGCACCTGCGTCCCGGCCTCGTCGACGAGGACGCGATCGAGGCGACGCCGCTCGAGGAGCCCTACGATCTGGGAACGACGGACCTCCTCGAGAGCGGACCGCTTTCCGTCTACCGCGAGTTCGAGGAGTACTCTCACTCCGGTGCGATCGGACGGCCGGAGCTCGCGACCGCCGAGAAGGGCGCGGAAATCTACGAGCGACTGGGAGACGAACTCGAGGCGCTGATGAATCAGATCCACGAGCGAAACGCCTGAATCCGGACCGGCGGGTACGGGCCGAACACGGTGGTACACGCTCGGAGGTCGTCGCCCCCGACGTCCCACGAGCCATCGATTCGACCGCGGGAGTCCGCCGACTCGGTGGACGGCCAACGCTTGCTCAAATGGGAATGTTTAATCGCCCGGATGATCGACCGGTACTCGAACTGATGAGTCGATCGGGGTTCGGGCGGCGATTCGGCGGTAATCGAACGGAACTCGAGCGGGAAGCATGAACGAACGGCGCGGATTCAAACTGTTGTTTTTCGTGCTGTTTGCGTCCTACAGCGGGTACGTCATGTTTCGAAACGTCTTCTTCGACGAGATCGGCATGACGGGGACGCAGATGGGCATCGTCGGCTTTCTCTTCCCGCTGTGTACGATACTGGCACAGCCGATCTGGAGTTTCGTGGCCGACTGGAAGGGCGTCAGCAAGCTCATCCTGTACGTCTCTTCGATCGTCGCGGGAGCCGCCGTACTCCTGTATCCGCTCGCTCCGCACGTCTCGGCGACGTTCGCCGTCGTCGTCGTCGCCACGGTGACGTTCGCCGCCTTCCGTGCCCCCGTCATGCCGATCGCGAACGCGCTGGTACTCTCGACCGGAACGTCCTACGAGGGCGTGCGCGCGTACGGATCGATCGCGTTCGGCGTCGTCGGACTCGCGATCGGCTATCTCATCGGCGTCTTCGAGACCGAACTCATCTTTTTTGCGTACGCCGCCGGGATGGGACTGGTGGTCTGTCTCCTCTTCGTGGTGCCGATCGACGATCCGGACGCGCTCGAGCGCGACCTCTCGCTCGAGACGGTTCTGCCGCTGTTGAACCGGCAGTTTCTCCTGTTGCTCGCGGCGGCGTTCGCGCTCGGGCTGATGACGCCGGCCAGCTCGGCGTTCTTTTCGGTGTACGTTCGAGCCGTCGGTCACCCCGACTCGATCACGGGGGTCGCGTGGTTGATCAAGACGATCGCGGAGGCGACCGCGTTCGTCTACATCGCTCGCCGCGGCGGATCCTACCGCCGGTTGATGGTGGTTGCAGGCGCGCTCTATACGAGCACCTACCTCCTCCTCTGGAGTACCGGAAGCGTCGCGGTGATCGTCCTCGCCCAGCTGTTGCTGGGTGCCGGTTACGCCCTGTTCAACCTCGCCTCGGTGAACCTCGCGTACGCGCTCTCACCGTCCGAACTGAAATCGACCGCACAGAGCCTGCTGTTGGTCGGCGGCGTCAGTTCAGGAACCGCCGTCGGTGAACTGCTCACCGGCCGTCTCGTCGACCTGATCGGGCCCCAGGAGATGTACGGCGCCCTCGCGGTTCTCGGAGTCGTCGTCGCGCTCGTCTCGCTGTGTCTCTCCTCGAGTGCGTCCGATCCCGGGATCACCACTCGGTCGGGTATCGACTCCGACTGACGGCGGGGAGTATCCGGGAACGCTGTCGCGGGGCGTCGTCGCCTGCACGGGCGCAAGCGCCATCGAGCCATTCAATTTCCAGCAATTATCGAGTGTTCTGCACGAATGGGCTAAAATTGTCCGAGTTAGATCAACTAGTATTACAATTAGTGGGATGATCTTGAACATCATCCGGCGAAATTTTTAAATAGTGAGTCCATAAATGGTAGTCTGGAACATGAGAGAGTACACCACGGTACGGAGACGAGGGTTTCTGAAAGCGACCGGCGGCGGCGCCGCCGCAGTCGGCCTCGCGGGGTGTCTGGGTGGGACTGACGACGACGTGACGATTTCGGCGCGTTTTATGGACGCACCCGGATTCGAGGAGTTCTTCGAGGAACACACCCAGGCGTTCGAAGAAGAGACCGGCGTCGAAGTGGAGGTCGAGCTGATGGGATGGAGTGACGCGTTCTCACAGCAGCTCACCAGCATCACGAGCCAGACGGGACCAGACGTCGAGGAGATCGCCTCGAGCTGGCTGCCACAGCAGGTCGAGGCGAACGGCTGGATGGACTTCCAGGAGATCGACAACATCGACGTCAGCACGGACACGTACTTCGAGCCGCCGGTCGATATTGCGGAGTACGACGGAATGATCGTCGGTTCGCCGTGGTACTGGGGACCGCGAGCGCACATCCAGTACGAGCCGATGATGGAGGAGGCGGGACTGAGCGGCAGTCCCGAGACGTGGGACGAACTGATCGAGATGGGCGAGCAGTTCAACGAGGAAAACGACGACGACGATCAGTACTTCTTCGGGCTCTCGACGCTCCAGAACGCCGGCAGCCAGTTCTTCTCGACGATGCTCTGGCAGAACGGTGGGGACCTGCTCTCGGAGGACTACTCCGAGCCGCTGTTTCACCACGACGAAGGAGTCGAAGCGGCCAACTTCTGGAAGGATCTGTTCTACGAACACGACGTGATGGAATCGAGCACGTCGGAGTGGGGAACGGACGAGGCCCAGAGCGCGTTCATCAACCAGCGGATGGCCAGCACCTGGGGAACGTTGCAGTTCATCTTCGAGTACGCCGACCAGGACGGCGTCTCGACGGAGGATTTCACGGCCAACCAGCTACCGGCCGGTCCCCGCGGCGAATCGGCGGTCTTCTACGGGCTGGAACTGGTCGGCATCCACCCGTGGACGGATCACCCGGAAGAGTCCGCAGAGTGGGTCAACTACCTCGCACGACCGGAAGTCAACGCCGAGCTCGCGGAGACGGTGTCGATGCTGCCCGCGGTCGAGGAGTCGTTCGAACACGACACCTTCCAGAATCCGATCTTCCAGTCGTTTCGCAACGAAATTCTGCCAACCGGCCGGACGTTCCCGCAGTTCTACGGCTGGGGCGAGATCGAGGACGTGTTGAACACGACGATGCAACAGATCATCACCGACGCGGCGACCGACAACTGGGAGCCCGGCGACACCGAAGCGCAACTCCAGGAGGCGGCAGACCAGGTACAGACCATCATCGACGCGGCGGACCCCGAACTCGAAGCGGAGTAATGACGAGACACGCCGCGTGCGCACACGAACACTCATGGGCATGGATTCAGACACGACGGTGAGAGATCGAACGCGACTGTTCGCTCGGCGACTCTCGCGACGGATGCCGGCCGACGAAAAGACGCGGTACGCGTACAAGCTACTGTTGCCGGCGGCGGTGATGATGGCGATCGTTCACTTCCTGCCGATCCTCTGGGGGATGATCATCAGCATCATGCAGATCGACGCGACGTTCGTCTCGCGGTGGTACAGCGCCCCGTTCGTCGGTCTCGAGAACTACGCGCGGTTGCTCGATTTCGATTCGACGGTCGGCTCGCGGTTCTGGTTCTCGCTGCGCCAGACGACCATCTTCGCGATCGGAACCGTCGTCGGGAGCTACTCGCTCGGACTCGCCAGCGCGGTCATCCTCGACAGCGACTTCCGGGGAAGCAACGTCGCCCGGATTCTCGTGTTGCTGCCGTGGATCTCGCCGGCCGTCGTCGTGTTGCTCGTCTGGCGGATGATGTTGCTGTCGGACACCGGCGTCGTCAACAACGTGCTCCTGTCGGCGGGGATCATCGGCGAGCCGATCGTCTGGCTGATCGGGGCGAACTCGATCTACTCGATGATCCTGGTGAACGTCTGGATCAACTTCCCCTGGGCGACGATCATGCTGTACGCGGCGCTCAAATCGATCCCGGGTCACCTCTACGAGGCGGCGCGAATCGACGGCGCGGGACGGTGGGGACAGTTCCGACACATCACGCTCCCACAGCTCAAACCGATCAGCGTCGTGATCTCGCTGCTTTTGGTGCTGTGGTCGTTCATCAACTTCACTGTCCCGTACGTCCTGCTGGGCCAGAGCCCGACCCGGTCCGGTGAGGTGTCGATGCTGTTCATCTACAACTACGCCTTCCACAACTACGCGTTCGGGCTGGGGGCCGCCATGAGCGTGGTCCTCTTTCTGTTCGCGATGGGGATCGCTCTGGTCTACTACAAGTACGCGGTCAGCGGAAGCTTCGAGGGGGAGGGACGATGAGTGACTGGACGACGACCGATCGCGATCTCGAGGACGTGCTGGTCGGACTGGCCAAACGGTTCGCCATGGCGCTGATCCTCATCTTCGCGTTGTTTCCGGTTTACTGGATGTTCGTCGTCAGCCTCCGGCCGCGCGAGGAGGCAGTTTCGACGAATCCGAGTCTGTTGCTCGATTCGTTCTACGTCGAGAACTACGTCCTGATGTGGCAGCGGTTCCCGCTCGTGGATTACTTCATCAACAGCCTGATCATCGCGTTCGCCACGACCGCCCTCGCGCTGTTCGTCGCCAGTCTCGCGGCGTACTCGTTCACTCGCTTTTCGTTCGCGGGAAAGGGGAAGTTCGGTGGCGCGATTCTGGGAACGCAGATGATTCCGGGCGTACTCATCCTGTTGCCGATGTATCTGCTGTTCATCAACATCCAGACGAACGTCGGACTGCCGATGGTCAACACGTACCATGGCGTAATCTTCGTCTACACCACGTTCGCCATCCCCTTCGCGATCTGGATGTTACGCGGCTACTTCGCGAACATTCCCGCGTCGCTCGAGGACGCGGCCCGCGTCGACGGCTGTACGCGGTTCCAGGCGTTGATTCGAATCGTCCTGCCGCTGGCAGCACCGGGCATCGCCGCAACCGGGATGTTCGTGTTTCTCACGGCGTTCAACGAGGTGCTGTTCGCGTCCGTCCTGGCCTCGAGCGACGTCACGCCGTTTGCGATCGGCATCCAGCGGTTCGAAACCCAGACCCAGACGTACTGGGGACAGATGATGGCAGCCTCGACCGTCGCGACCATCCCGCTGATAGCGATCTTCGTCCTCTTCCAGAAGCCGATCGTCGACGGGCTGACGTCGGGGAGCGTCAAGGAGTAGGCGCTTCGCTCTCGTCGCTTCCCCGAGTGCGGACGTCACTCGAGGACTGCGCGACGATCGAAGCTCGATCACCAGAGCTTTTATTAGCTCGCTGAGACAGTAACGAACGATGGAGATTACGGACGTAGAAGCCTACGCGGTCAACGTCGACGTCGTCGACGTCGAAGACGGCGGAATCGCGCCGTACGTGACGAACCACGGCGCGGTCGAAGATATGGACCGAATTCTCGTACGGGTCGACACCGACGAGGGGATCTCGGGCTGGGGAGAGATGCGCGTGTTCCTCTCGCCGGAGGTGACGATCACGACGATCGAAAAGGGGATCGCACCGATCGTGACGGGACGATCGCCGTTCGAAGTCGAAAGCCTCAGACGGCTCCTGTTCGTCGAGTACACCAACGTCGACATGTTCTTTTCGGCGGTGGAGGTCGCCTGCTGGGACATCGTCGGGAAAGCGCTCGAGAAGCCGGTCTACGAACTGCTCGGGGGCTGGACGGCTCCCGGGACGACCTCCCGTCGAATCGAACAGGACTACGAGTACGATCGGGCCGTCGACGTCGCCTACTGCGTGGGTATCCTGTCGCCCGAGGAATCGCGGGTCCACGCCCGACGTGCCCTCGAGAACGGATACGGCGTGTTGAAGACCAAAGCCGGCCGTGACTGGCGATCGGACGTCGAGCGAATCGTCGCGATGCACGACGAGGTCGACGGTCGGCTCGACTTCCGACTCGACCCCAACCAGGGGTGGCGACTCGACGAGGCGGTCCGCGTCGGTGCGAGCCTCGCCGACGCGGGGATCTACCTCCAGTACATGGAACAGCCGATCAGGGTCGACTCTCACGAATCGCTCGCGCGGCTTCGAGAGCGGACGTGCCAGCCGATCGGACCGAACGAGGACACGTACGTCGCGCACAACCTCCGACGACTGATCGAAGACGGAGCGCTCGACGTCGCCGTCGTCGACATGACGCCGGCCGGCGGCATCACCGGGATCCGTCAGCTCGCGGCCATCGCGGAGGACGCGGGGATCCCGCTGGCCCACCACTGTGCGTTCGACCTGGGAATTCGAACCGCGGCGATCCTCCACGCGGTCAGTGGCATCCCCGGATTCTCGCTTCCGCCGGATTCCGTCTACTACGCCTGGGAGGACGACGTCATCGAAGATCCGTTCGTCGTCGAAGACGGCGCGATCGACGTTCCCCAGCAGCCGGGACTCGGCGTCACGGTCGACGAGGAGAAACTCGAGCGATACCGCATCTCGTAGGCCGCCAGTCGGTCGCGTCGTCCGTCCGGACCCAGCACCGTGCGGACGCCCTTCCTCGACCGTCGCGATCGCAGCGTACGGACTGTTGGCCGTCAGGTCCGGTGCAATCGCACACCGATCGCGGCCGCAGACGTAACCGGTGACGCCAGTCCGTCTTCGCGACGAGAGCGGAGCGCCACCTCGGGTCGATCTGTCGCGAAACGAGCGAACGCCGCGGGAGTTGGGATCGATCTTTGTATACTAGTAAACGTTCAGACAATATCGATGAATGGAAACCACAGTAACAATACATTCTCATTGAGTAATTGAGCCCCCAGAGATGGGACTCGAGCGACCGTTCGGTCGGCACCGATCGACGTGAGCGACGAACGGTCACTACCTCCGTCGAGGAGGTCCGAGTGGACGTACTCGGCTCGTGACGACACTTGTCGAGGGAGAAACGCGCTCAGATCTGACGACACTCGTCGAGGGCGAGACGCACTCGGCTCGTGACGAAGCTGGCCGGGGTTCAGAACTCCTCGGTCGGCGGGGCGATCCCCTCGTCCTCGTCTCCGCGGCCGAGGTCGAACTCCTCGCGGACCTCCCGGATGCGGTCTCGAATGTCGGCGGCCAGTTCGAACTCGAGGTTGCTGGCGGCCTCTTCCATCCGGGTTTCGAGCTCCGCGACGTAGCGGGCGGCCTCGTCGTCGTCCTCGAGCGATCGACCCGAGACGCTCGAGGTGTCGGTCTTCGAACCCGGGAGGTTGGCCTCGCTGACGTCCTTTTCGATCGTCGTCGGCTCGAAGCCGTGTTCCTCGTTGTACTCGCGCTGGATCTCGCGGCGGCGCTGGGTCTCCTCGATCGCCGACTCCATCGCGTTCGAGATCTCGTCGGCGTAGAGGACGACCTCGCCGTGGACGTTCCGGGCGGCTCGCCCCATCGTCTGGACGAGCGTGGTCTCGCTTCGGAGAAAGCCCTCCTGGTCGGCGTCGAGAATCGCGACGAGCGAGACTTCGGGGATGTCCAGGCCCTCCCGCAGGAGATTGATCCCGACGAGGACGTCGAACTCGCCGAGACGGAGCCCGCGGACGAGTTCGTGACGTTCCAGCGTGTCGGTTTCGTCGTGCATGTACTCGACGGCGACGCCGGACTCCTCGAGGTACTCTGTCAGGTCCTCCGCCATGCGCTTGGTCAGCGTCGTGACGAGCACGCGCTCGTCGCGCTCGACGCGCCCGTCGATCCGATCGAGTAGGTCGTCGACCTGCCCGCTCGCGGGCGAGACCTCGACTTTCGGGTCGACCAGGTGGGTCGGGCGGACGATCTGCTCGACGATCTGATCCGAGTGTTCGCGTTCGTGGTCGGCCGGCGTCGCGCTGACGTACAGCGTCTGATCGGTCTTCGCTTCGAACTCCTCGAACGTCAGGGGCCGGTTGTCGTAGCTCGTCGGCAGCCGAAAGCCGTTTTCGACCAGCGAGTCCTTGCGGGACTTGTCGCCCTCGTACTGGCCCCGGATCTGTGGGAGCGTCTGGTGTGACTCGTCGACGACGGTCAGGAAGTCGTCCGGGAAGTAATCCAACAGCGTGTAGGGGGCGTCGCCCGACTCGCGGTCGGAGAGGTAGACCGAGTAGTTCTCGATCCCCGAACAGTAGCCCGTCTCGGCCATCATCTCGAGGTCGAACGTCGTGCGCTCTTCGATGCGCTGGGCGGCGATCAGATCGCCCTGGCGTTCGAAGTAGCTGATGCGCGAGTCGAGATCGTCGCGAATTTCGTCCATCGCTCGCTCGAGTTTCGACTCCGGAATCGAGTAGTGCTCCGCGGGGTGAATCAGAACGGCGCGCTGTTCGCCTTTCGTTTCGCCCTCGAGCGGGTCGACCTTGACCATGCGATCGATCTCGTCACCCCAGAGTTCGACGCGGACGGCGTAGCGGCCGTACATCGGGTAGATCTCGATCGTGTCCCCGCGGACGCGGAACGTCCCCTGCGTGAAGTCGACGTCGTTTCGCTCGTAGTTCAGGTCGACCAGCCGTTTGAGCAGGTCGTCGCGACCGACCTCCTCGCCGACCTCGAGTCGAAGCGACATGTCGACGTAGTTGCGCGGGTCGCCGAGGCCGTAGATCGCCGACACCGACGCCACGACGATGACGTCCTCGCGGGTCAGCAGCGAGCGCGTGGCGGAGTGACGCAATCGGTCGATCTCGTCGTTGATCGAGGCGTCCTTGTCGATGTAGGTGTCGGTCTGCTCGACGTAGGCTTCGGGCTGGTAGTAGTCGTAGTACGAGACGAAGTACTCGACGGCGTTTTCGGGAAAGAGATTTCGAAACTCCTCGTACAGCTGGGCCGCGAGCGTCTTGTTGTGGGCGATGACGAGCGTCGGCTTCTGGATCTCCTCGATCACCCACGAGACGGTGTTCGTCTTGCCCGAGCCGGTGACGCCGAGCAGTGTCTGTTTGTTCATCCCCGACCGAAAGCCCGACGCGAGTTCGTCGATCGCGTCGGGCTGGTCGCCGGCCGGGTCGAACGGCGCGTCGACCTCGAACGGATAGTCGACGTCGGGGCGATCCGGTTGGAGCGGGCCTCGAGTATCGGTCACGGTTGACAGCGGTAGGGCGTCCACGCACTTTACCCGCTCGCTTGTCGAGCGCCGTCCTCGCGGCGGGGGAAGACGTCCGTCCCGACTGGCCCGCATCCCCGCCGTCGAATCCGTCGCTCGAGTCACCGGTTCGGACCCGACGGAACGCTCCCTCCCCAATATAGCAGAGTCAAATCATTTCCCGATTTTTATATGTTATCTATCAATGGCAGAATTAAGATACTATTGGTCTCCAGGGACGACTCCCGGCTCCCGAACCGACCGCGGGGGTCGCGTGCGAGCGATCCGACACACGCCCCTCGAGCGACGACCGCATGCGTTACACTCATACATCCGTAAACGGGATCGTACCGGCGCGCATACGTCCGTACGCCGACCGGCGTCTCCGGGCTCATCCGTCTCGGTTCTCGCCGGCGTTCAGTATCGTCGAACGCCGTCACGTGTGCTGAATGTTGAGTTCGATCACGTTGGCGATGCCGAGCACCATCTCGGGGAGTTCCGTCTCGAACCGTTCGCCCCGCATCCGATGGGTGGGTCCGGCGACGCTTATCGATCCGATCACCGCGTTCGAGCCGTCGAGGATGGGGGCGGCGACGCTTCGCAGCCCGCTCAGGCGTTCCTCGTCGTCGGAGGCGATTTTCCGATCCCGGATCGCCTCGAGCTCCTCGGCGAGAACCTCGCGGTCGGTGATGGTGTTGGGGCTGACCGCCTCGAGCCCGTGACGATCGACGATCTCGTCGCGTCGCTCCGGCGGGAGAAAGGCCAGAATAGCCTTTCCCAGGGCGGTACAGTGAATGGGGACGCGGTCGCCGACGCACGTGTCGATTCGGGCGGCTTCCGAGCCGCGACTCCGGTAGACGAAGACGCCACGGCCGTGTTCTTCGATCATGAGCGCGGAGATCTCGCCGGTCTTTTCGGCCAGGTGATCGACCTCGGAGCGAGCGATCTGGTACAGCTCGTGCTGGTTGCGGGCGGTCTCGCTGACCCGCAGGAACTTCAGCCCGGCCCGGTACTCCCCGTCCTGGCGAACGACGTACTCGTTTCGTTCGAGCGTCTGCAGGTGGTTGTGTACCGTACTCTTTGGCAACTCGAGGTGTCTCCCCAGTTCGGAGACGCCCGCGCCGTCGAGCTCGGTCAGCGTTTCCACGATGTCGAACGCTCGATCGACCGCCTGTATTCCGGCCGCCTCCTGCGTTGTCATACCATGACAATGGTTTTCCCCCAACATAAATGTTCAGCATCGTGGAACGCTTCGATTGGACGCGAGCGTACCGGATCTCGAGTCCGGCCGCGAAACGTGCGGATAGTTCAGCGGACGATCGGCGTGGTGAAAATCGGTCGGCGAAGGCGGCGAACGAACGTGGATCGAAAGAAGCCGACGAGCCCGGCTCTCCGAGTGTGTTCAGTATCGTGGGACGCGGCGATGGCGAGCCCGGCTACCCGCCACCGTCGTCGAGTCGGTCGCGATCCGCGACCGTATCCACGTCGGCGTGGATGCCGGGATCGGCGACGTCGATCCGGCGAACGTCGGCGTCGTCGAACAGCGCACGACCGCCGGTATCACCGGACAGCTCGAGCAGCGCGTCGAACAGTCCCGCGTCGAACAGCACCGGATTCCCCCGGCGGCCGTCGGTCGTCGGAACGACGGCGTCGGCGTCGCCGTCGCGGTGCGCGTCGACGATTCGCTCGACCGTCCGCGGATCGACCCGGGGCATGTCGCCCGGCAGGAACACCGCCGCTGCGGCCCGGCGCTCGCGGGCCGTCCGCGTACCGACGCGGACGGACGCGCTCTGTCCCCGCTCGTACTCCGGGTTGTACGCCGTCTCGTCGACCGCCGGCTCGACGGCGGCCCCGACCGCGTCGGACTCGTGACCGAGCACCGCGACGGTGTAGTCGACGGCCGGCGCGAGCGACAGGGCGGCGCGACGAACGAGGGGCTCGTCGTCCCCCGGAAGCGTCGCGAGCAGCTTGTTGCCGCCCTCGTATCGGGTGCCGAGGCCTCCGGCGAGGACGACGCCGACGATCTCGCTCATCGTCGCTCGAGCGTGACGCCCTCCGGACCGCGGGAGAGATACGTTCGGTCGCCGGGTTCGGCGAGCAGTTCACCGTCCTCGACGGCCACCTCGCCGCCGACGATGGTGTGGGTGGGCAGGCCGGTCAGCTCCTCGCCGTGGAACGTCGAGTAGCGAGGCTCCATCGTGTGGTAGAAGTCGTCGTCGACGACCGCGCTCTTCTCGAGGTCGACGATCACCATGTCGGCGTCCGACCCTTCGGCGATCGCTCCCTTTCGCGGGTACAGCCCCCAGCGCTTGGCGTTGTTCGCCGCACAGACCTCCACGAGTCGCTCCATGCTGATTCGGTTCTCGTTGACGCCCTCGCTCATCATGACGGGCAGGAAGTACTCGATGCCGTTGTTGTCGCCCGGAATCGCCTCCCAGATGTCGCCGTGTTTGCCCTCGCCTTTCTCCTTGAACTCGATTTTGTGCGGGCAGTGGTCGGTGCCGAGGTAGTCGACGACACCGGTTCGAAGCCCCTCCCAGAGGCGAGTCCTGCTCGCCTCGCCGCGAAGCGGCGGCGAAATCTTCCCCCAGACGCCGAGGTCTTCCTGGTCGGAGGTGTGCGAGAGAAACGCCGGCAGCGTCTCGGCGTGGAGGTTGACCCCCTTTCGCTGGTACCGTTCGCAGATGTCGACGCCCTCGCCCGTGCTCATGTGGACGATATACGCTCGAGAGTCGGTGTACTCGGTGAGTTGGCCGATCTGTTCGATCTGCATCGCCTCGCAGATGTTGGGGGCTGACTCGCTCCAGGCCGGCAGGTCGTTACGACCCTCCGCCTGTAGCTCCTCGCGGCGTTCGATCGCGAGGTCTTCGTTTTCGGCGTGAAACATCACGACGCCGCCCGGGACGTCGGCGACCTCGTCGAGCACTCGGTAGACCCGCCCCGCGTCGGAGTGGTCGATGCCGAGTTCGGGCGAGGCGTGTTTGTACCAGTTGAAAAACACCTTGTACGATCGGATCCCCGCCTCGGCCAGCTCCGGGATCTCCTCGACGTGGTGGTCCTGGTGGACGATCGCGTGGTACGCGAAGTCGATGTAGGAGTTTTGCTCTCCCGCCCGTTCGAAAAAGTCCATGTCGGGGAGGTACGGCTCCTGCTGGAGGAGGAAGTTGACGACGGTCGTCACGCCGCCGTGGATCGCCCCCCGCGTCTCGGTCTCGAAGTCGTGCTCGAGTCCTTCGTGGTAGTCGTACTCGTACCGGGAGAGCCCCCAGTGGACGTGGGGATCGACGAAGCCGGGGATCAGGTAGTTCCCGTCAGCATCGATCTCGTGCGCCGCGTCGGGGAGGTTCGATTCGGTCCCGACGCCGACGACGATGCCGTCGTCCGCCGCGACGCCGCCGCTGATCGTGCCCTCCGGCGTGACAACCCGTGCGTTGACTACCCGAAGGTCTACGGTCGATTCGACCATATCTCCCTTCTCTCGGCGATCTACTTGAGTCTAGCCCGTCCCCGGTCGGCACAACGTTTATGCCCTGCTCGAGAGACGTAGTACGTATCCATGCGTACAGATAGCACAGGAGAGTACGACGCTCCCGAACGCAGGGAGATCACCGTCACCGTCAACGGTGAGGCCGTGACCGCCGCGGTCGAACCCCGGGTGAAGCTCTCCGATTTCCTCCGGAGCGAGTGCGGTCTCACCGGCGTTCGCGTCGGCTGCGAGCACGGCGTCTGTGGTGCCTGTACCGTCCAGCAGGACGGACGGGCGATAAAGAGTTGCCTCTCGTACGCGGTCCAGGCCGACGGTGCGGAAGTCGAGACGGTCGAGGGGCTGGCCGACGAAGACGGCTCGCTTCACCCCATTCAGGAGGCCTTTCACGAGACCCACGCGCTCCAGTGTGGGTTCTGTACGAGCGGCTTCGTCGTCGCGACGAAAGAACTGCTCGAGGAGAACCCCGATCCGTCGCGCGAGGAGATCGAGCGCGGACTCGCGGACAACATCTGTCGGTGTACCGGCTACCAGAACATCTACGAGGCCGTCGAACGCGCGGCGGCGAAGATGAGGGAGTGACGATGTCCGGCTCCCAACCGACCGAGGTGGCCGGAGAGGCCGAAGCGGACGCGCCCGCCGCGACCGAAGCTGGCGAGGAATCGTTTACCGGGACGAGTCTCCCGCGGGTCGAGGACCACCGAATTCTGACCGGCGAGGCCGAGTACATCCACGACGTCACGCCCGAGGACTGTCTACACATGGCGCTCGTACGCAGCATGCACGCTCACGCCGAGATCGTCGATATCGAGACGAGCGAGGCCGAAACGCACCCGGAGTGTGAACTGGTGATGACCGCCGAGGATCTCAAAGCGGAGTACAATCCGATGCCGACCGGCGTCGGACGGATCGCGACCGGCGCGAGCGGCGAAGCCGTCGAACTCCCCGAGTGGTCGCTGGCGGACGAAAAGGTGCGGTTCGTCGGCGAACCGGTCGCGCTCGTCGTGGCGTCGAATCGGTACGCGGCCGAGGACGTCGCCGACCTCGTGACCGTCGAGTACGACACCCTCGAGGCCGTCGCGGACGGAATGGCCGCCCGCGAAGACGAGGTGGTCGTCCACGAGTCGATCGGGACGAACGTCGTCGACCACGAACGCATCGAGTTCGGCGATCTCCAGACGGCGTTCGAGGACGCAGACCACGTCGTCTCCGGCGAGTACTCGTGGGGGCGCATCTCCGGCGTCCCGCTCGAGACGGCCGGCGTCGTCGCGACGTACGACGACGAGACCGACAGCTTCGACGTCGACTGCAACATCCAGTTGCACACGCTCGTCGACGACACGATCTACGAGACGCTTGGCTACGACGCGGACGACGTCCGGGTGAACGTGCCGGCGGACGTCGGCGGAAGCTACGGGACGAAGATCGCGATCCACCGCTATTGCTGTCTGGCCGCGATGGCGAGCCAGCAGTTGGAGCGACCGGTCAAGTTCGAGGAGGATCGCATCGAGAACCTCCAGGGTGGCGACGTACACTCATCGGACCGCGAGTACGAGATCCAAATGGCCGTCGACGACGACGGGACGATGCGGGGGCTGGACGTCTGGTTCGTCGACGACTTCGGCGCGTTCCCGCGGTACCCGATCAACCAGGTCCTGAAACCGCTGTCCGTGGTGACCAACTCCTATCGGATCGACCACGTCGGATACGAGTACGATCTGGTGTTGACCAACAAGACCTCCCAGACCGCCTACCGCGGCTTCGGCGTCGATCCGCACATCTACGCCCTCGAGATGATCGTCGACGAGGCCGCCCGGGAGATCGGGATGGATCCGACGGAGTTCCGCCGCCGGAACCTGATCACGCCGGACCAGATGCCCTACACCCTCCCCTCGAAGAACGTCTACGACTCCGGGGACTACCCCGCGACGCTCGATCGGATCCAGGAGATCGTCGCGGACGAACGCGACGGCGGACTGCTCGATCCCGACGTCGTCGCCGAAAAGCGCGAGGAGGGGAAGTACCGCGGCGTCCAGCCGAGCGTCATCATCGAACCCGGCGTCAGCGGCTCCGACTGGACCGACCGCCAGCGGTCCAACCGCGAGGCGCTCGACAGCAGGTCGCGTGAGGAGGTCGACGAACTGCCCGAACACCTGCGGGCCGAACTCCGCGAAGACGGCACCGTCCGCGCGTATCTCGCGACCGACTCCTCCGGCCAGGGCCACCAGACCCTCGTCTCACAGTTGCTCGCGGACGAACTCGAGATTCTGCCCAGCGAGATCGAGGTCGACTACCTCGACAGCGTCGACGCGCCGACGGAGTACGGCAGCGCCGCCTCGCGGATGGCGGTCATGCTCTCGGGCGCGACGGTCGGCCTCGCGGAGCGTCTCGTCGAGAACGCCGAGGAACTCGCGGCCGACGGTTGGGGCGTCTCGATCGACGACGTCGCCTACCGCGACGGCGGCGTCGAGCGCATCGACACCGGCGAGACGCTCTCGCTGGCCGACCTCGCGGAACTCGACGCAGACCGCGACGAGCGACTGACCGTCGCGAGCTACGACTACGACCACCCGGCGCTCGAGCGCGAGGAGTTCGACGACGCCCTGCGGCGCAAACTGCCCGTCTACCCCACGGCCGCGTTCGGCGCGAACGCGCCCATCGTCGAGGTGGACGTCGAAACCGGCGAGGTCGAAATTCTCAAATTCCACACGGTCCGGGACTGTGGAACCATGCTCAACCCGACCATCGTCGAGGGACAGGCCCACGGCGGCATCGCACAGGGGGTCGGCGCCGCCCTGCTCGAGGAGTTCGGCTACGAGGAAGACGGACAGCCCCAGGCGATCACGCTGTTCGACTACCTCTTACCCTCGATCGAGACGGTTCCCGAGATCGAGATGGAACACACAGAGACGCCGTCGCCGTACACCGAGACGGGAGCGAAAGGCGTCGGTGAGGGTGGGATGATCGACGCGCCGGCGAGCATCGCCACCTCGATCAACGCCGCGCTCGAGCCGCTGTCGGTCGACGAACCCGCCGACCGCATCCCGGTCGCGCCGGACCACCTCCTCTCGAAGATCCGCGAGGCCGAGGAGTAGCCCGGCGTCGAACGTCCGCTATCGGCGATCTCGATCGGAGAGGCACGATGGAAACGAATCCGCGAGAAAATTCGGCGTCGTTCTCGAGCGTGCCGTTTCGCTGTCGATTGAGCGCCTGACGTTCAGCCGTCCGTCTCGAGCGTGACGTCCTCGGGCGCGGCCTCGAGTTCTGCGGTCGCCTCGACGCCCTCGTCCGCCGTCTCCTGCAGATCCGCGAAGAACTTCGTTACGAGTCTGTTCGTTACGCTTTTGAGCGCGCGGCCGCCGAGGCTCGCGATCGTCCCCGAGACGTCGGCGGTCGCCGACCAGACGACGGTCGTGCCGTCGTCGGTCTCGCGCAACTCCATCTTCGCGGTCGTCTCGAACTCGTTCCGGGGCGCGTGACCGACCGCAGTCATCTCGAGGGATTCGGGCCGTTCGGCTCGGGTGACGACGACGTCGACGTCGAACTCGGGTTTGACGCTTCCGACGCCGACCGCGAGCACCGCCTCGATCTCGTGTGGTGAGACGAGGGTCATCTCCTTGCAGCCCGGCGCACACGCCGCGAGGACGTCCGTGTCCGTAAAGTACGGCCAGAGTTCGTCGGGCGACTGTTCCATCTCGTTTTCGCCGGTGAATTCTAACATGATTCGATCGCGCGTTCGTACGACGTCTCGAGCGAGCGTTTCGCGTACTCGCCGGCCACTGCCTCCTTGTACTCCCGGTCCGCGTGCATCTCGCCTTCCGGCTCGACCGCCGCCGTGACCCGTTCGGCGGCTTCCGCCAGGCCGGCCTCGGAGAGGGGTTCGCCGACCACGACTTCCTCGGCGTCCGGAACGCGGAGGGGAACGTCGGCGGCGTTGGCCAGCGCGATCCGTGCGTCTTCGACGACGGGATCCTCGGCGTCCGGATCGTCGATCCGGACCGCGGTCGCCGCGCTGACGGTCGGCCAGGTCTGGGCCGCGCGCTTGAGCTCGAGAAACGTCATCCCCGTCCGGGCGGGCGGAAACGGGTCGGTCGGCACCGAGACGGACTCGATCAGTTCGTCCTCGCGGAGGTCCGTGAACATGTAGGCGACGAAGTACTCGTCAGCGGGGACGTCTCGACTGCCCTCGAGCGAGCGCAGGTGGAGGGTTCCCTCGAGCGCGACCAGCGCCGCGGGATAGTTGCCGGCCGGATCCGCCTCGCCGATGCTCCCGCCGATCGTCCCCCGGTTTCGAACCGCGGGACCGGCGATCTGGGCCGCCGCTTCGGGGAGCATCGGAAGGCGCTCTTCGAGCAGGGCCGAGCGCTCGAGCGTCCGGTGGCGGGCCATCGCGCCGATCCGAACGCCGTCGTCGGTCTCCTCGACGTACGCGAGGTCGTCGACGCCGTTCAGGTCGACGAGGTGGTCGGGCGTCGCCAGCCGGTTCGCCATCACGATCCCGAGCGACTGGTTGCCGGCGAGGAGTTCGGCCTCCTCGAGCTCCGCGAGCAGCTCGAGGGCCTCCTCGACCGACTCCGGCCGGTGGTGGGTGAACGGCGCGGGCTTCATGGCCTCGGAGCGTGAGCGCACGCGAGTTCGGCCGGAGCCGGCCGCCGCGTGAGCCGGAACCGGTGCCGGTGATTGGTACTGGTAGTCATGGGTCGTTCACGCAGACATCGTGTGTCTTTCCCAACCGTCCTATTAAGTGTTGTTCAATATCACGAACGTGATGATTCAATCGCGAACGTGGCGGTCGGCGGACGCCCGTGGTGACGGACGCGGCGGGCGGCCACGTAGGTTTAAGTGAGCGGCCAAGAATTACGTGGGTATGCTCGATGGCTACGAGATGTACGAGCTGACACAGCCGTGGTCGCAGGATACGCCGGCGTGGCCGACCTACGACAACCCGAAGGTGTGGTACGAAAAGAGCCTCGACACCGAGAAAGTAAACGGACAGAAAATCGAGTTCATGAACCACACCGGCACCCACCTCGACGGCGAGAAACACTTCGTCGCCAGCGGACGGGACATCGAATCCGTCGGTCTGGACGAACTCGTCGGCGACGGCGTCGTCGCAGACGTCTCCGACCAGGTGGGCGACTACGACGTCTACACCAGCGAGATGATCGAGGAGGTCTGTGACGTCCGCGAGGGGGACATCCTGTTCATCCACACCGGCTACCAGCAGCACGCCTGGCACCAGGAGGACGCGGACCCCCACCGCTACTTCTGCAAACATCCCGGCCCGAACGCCGAGTTCGCGGAGTGGTGTCTGGAGATGGACCTCAACTACCTGCTGCTCGACTGCGGGAGCGCAGACCACCCGATGAACACCGTCATCCGGGACGTCCGCCCCGAACTGGCTGCCGAAGCCAGGGACCACCTCGGCGTCGACGACTTAGACGAGATCTTCCCGCCCGAGGGGTACCAGTTGATGCACACTGAACTCTTTCCGGAGGGAATCATCCACGTCGAGAACGCCCAGGTTCCCGAAGAGCTGCTCAACGAACGCGTCCAGATCGGCACCTTCCCGTGGCGGTTCCGCGGCGGCGAATCCAGCGTCTGTCGGTGCGTCGCGTTCAAAGAACGATGATCGAGTCTCGGTTGTCGGCGTACGGCGGACATCCCACCGGGAGTTAGCGCACGACGAGCACTGGAATCGGCGACCGACGCGCAACCTTTTCTGCGACGCTTCCGAGAAGCACCCGTGCGACGCCATCTCGACCGTGGCTACCGATAGCGACGACGTCGTAATCCCCCTCTTCGGCGCGTTTGACGATCAGCCGGTCGGGACGGCCCCGTCCGCGTTCGGTGTCGATCGTCGCGCCGCGTTCGTCGGCGCGTCGACGGGCCGCCTCGAGGATCTCCTCGGAGCGCTCGAGTTCGGGTTCGTCGTCGGGGACGTCGCCGGTCATACCGGAGAACGTCCCGAGGTCGCCCTGTCCCGCTTCGATCGCGTGAAACGCCGTAATCCGTGCGTCGGGAAACGTCTCGATCGCGTACTCGAGTGCCTCCGCGGATCGTTCGGAGCCGTCGACCGGAACCAGGATACTGTCGGGCACGTCTCCCAGTTGACTCTCTATACCCTTAGCGTTTGGTCGACGTCCAGGAAATCGAGACCGTCGGCGGCCGTTACCTGAGCGCTCTCGTGGGTCGATCCCCGGGCGCTCACGTTCGTCGTCCCTCGAGCGCCCGGAGACGGCTCCCCACGCCTTCGGTCCGCGGTCGAAACGTCGAGCAGCGACTTCCACGGGCTCGAGGGGTCCGAAACCGATCGCTTCGAGTGATCGACTCATACGGTTTCCTGTCCGTCAGTTCCGGCGCACCCGCGACGCGGGCGGCGGGTGTGCCGGTACGTCGGTGCAGTAATCCGTCTCAGCTCGTCGGCTGAACCGGTAGTTCGACGTGGGTCGCGTACTCGGCGTCGTGGTGGACGACGTTGGTCGCAGTCCGAAACTCGCGATCGCCGTACAGCGGTCCGCCGGTATTGGGGTTGACGTCGTAGCGCGGGTAGTTCGACGAGGAGACGTCGAGGCGGATTCGATGACCCGCCTCGAACACGTTCGCGGTGGGGTAGGGCTCCATGTAAAATTCGTACACCTCTCCCGGTTCGAGGAGGTCGGGTTCGTCGCGGTAGCCGCGGAAGCGCCCGCGACAGATCGAGTCACAGAGATTGATCGCCGCGCCGTCGGGGTGTGCTTCGCTCGGCGGGTGTTCGTCGATCAGCTTCGCCGTGAAGTCGGTGTCGGGACCGTCGGTCGAGCCGTACACCCGAACCCGGATCGGACCGGCGATCTCCAGGTCCTCTTCGAGCGGTTCCGTTCGGAAGACGAGAACGTCGGTTCGTTCCTCGAGCGGACCGTACGGCTCGTCGGCGCCGAACGTGTCGGGGCGCGTCCGCTGGTCGAAGCCGCCTCGGCCGGTGATGTCCTGCATCTTGCGCTCGCTCAGGGGATACTCGAGGATGGACTCGTCCCTGGGCTCGTAGGTGATGTACGACGAGCAGTTGCCGCCGATCGTCGGAACCGGATCTCGAGGATCGAACGCGTAGCTGGTCGAGTCCTCCTCGACGGTCGGCGCGTCCGTCGAGAGCCTGCCGTCACCGTGTGCGTAGTAGGTTCTGTACTCGGTGTCGGGAAGCGGCCACGCCTCGGCCGCGCGCCACTCGCCGCCGTGGAAAAGTCGGCCGTCGCGGGTCTGTGAGCCGTCGCCGGTCCCCATCTGGAAGTACTGGACCGTCGGCTGATCGCTCCAGGTATCTTTCCCCTTCAGATAGTGATCGAAAAAGCGCAGCCGCGTCTCCTGGTAGTCCCGAAGCGCCGCCTCGCCGAACTCGAGTTCGCCCGAGTAGGACTTGTTCCACGAGGGAAGCGGATAGCTGTTCCAGCCGTGGGTCCACGGCCCCATCAGCAGATAGTGGTCGCTCTCCGAGCGTTCGGCGAGGGCGACGAAGTTGTCACAGGTCGCTTTCGTGTAGGAGTCGTACCACGCGCCGGCGTAGACCGTCGGCACGTCCGCCATCTCGTCGTAGTAGGCCTCGAAGTTAACTCCGGGCTCTCGCCACAGTTCGTCGCTCGCCGCACCCTGCGTCATGATGTCGAACGCCCACTCCTCGTAGTCGGGCACGTGTCGAAGGGGTGACTGCCCCCGCTGGACGGGCCCGTTCGCGAGGACGTCCCGAACGTCGACGTTCGCCAGTCGCTGTTGAATCTCCGGGTCCTCGAGCGCTCGCTTCGCGAAGCCGCCGCCGAGGGTGTACGCCCAGCAGAGCCAGCGGAGTTCGAACGCGCCGTTGTGTCGGAACGTCGCCTTCCGACCGTTCGCCGCGCCCTGGTTGACGAACATCGCCTCGAGGTGGGGCGGGTCCTGCGTCGCGAGCGCCGTCTGGACCCACGCGCCGTAGGAGGTGCCGAACGTTCCGACCCGACCGTCGCAGTACTCGCGGTCGGCGAGCCACTCGACGGTGTCGTAGCCGTCCTCGGGTTCGTCGACGAAGATGTAGTAGTCGCCGCCGCTGTCGAATCGTCCGCGACAGTCCTGGATCGCGACGACGTAACCGCGTTTCGCGTACCACTCGCCGTGGCGCTCCATCCGCCCGCGCTTGCCGTACGGCGTTCGGTCCAAAAGCGCGGGTTTCGGGTCGTCGATCGGTTCGCCGGTGTCCAGATCGGCCGGGCGGTAGACGTCGGTCGCGAGTTCGACGCCGTCGCGAGTTTCGACCGCGACGTTCAGTTCAGCCGCGACTGCGTACTGGGGCTGAGAGACCATTACGCCTACACATGGAGTCGAACCCCAAGAGTGTATTCCCCGGGTGAACGCTCGAGCGGCCCGAAGCGGCGTCGGTTTCGGCGGGCGCTCGAGCGCACGACGACGGAACGGGCCCCGGCCGGCGAGCGAATCCGTGGCGGAAACACGACTATCCGCGTCCGCGGACGGATCGCGGCCTGGACCCCGGATTCGATGCCCGCCAGCGGCGGTATCTTTATGTGTGCGCGCTTGGGTTTTGTTCGTATACCTGTGTGGGTGTGAACACCCGACACGGTAGGAGAGGGACACATGACCGATACACACGAACCCACGGACGAACCCAGGACGGACGGCGGGGAGGTCTCCCGCGAGGAGGCCTCGTTCGTCGAGTACGGCATCGAAGACAAGCCACCGATCGGGGAGTCGATCTTCCTCGGCATACAGCACTACCTGACGATGATCGGCGCGACCGTCGCGATCCCGCTGATCCTCGCGGGGCTCATGGAGATGCCGCCCGCGGAGACCGCCCGACTCGTCGGGACGTTCTTCGTCGTCTCGGGCGTCGCGACGCTCGCACAGACGACGATCGGAAACCGATATCCGATCGTTCAGGGCGGAACGTTCGCGCTGCTCGCCCCGGCGATCGCGATCATCGTCGCACACGGCGGCCCCTGGGAGGCGACGATCCTCCAATTGCAGGGCGCGATCATCGCGGCCGCGGCGATACAGGTGGTTCTCGGCTACTCCGGCCTGCTTGGGAAGCTGAAGTACTACCTGTCGCCGGTCGTGATCGCGCCGGTGATCGTCCTGATCGGCCTCTCGCTGATCGACGTCGGTGACGTGACGCGGGTCGACCAGAACTGGTGGTTGCTCGGACTGACGTTACTGTTGATCATCCTGTTCTCGCAGTACCTCGACCAGTACAGTCGGTACGCGAAGCTGTTCCCCGTGCTTTTGGGCATCGCCACCGCGTGGATCGTCGCCGGTATCATGACCGCACTCGGCGTCTACACCGAGGCGAGCCACGCGGAGACCGGTTACGTCGATACGGCGCTGGTCACCGAAGCACCGATCGTCCAGCCGATCGTGCCGTTCCAGTGGGGAATACCGGAGTTCACGCTCGCGTTCGCGATCGGTATCTTCGCCGGCGTCGTCGCCTCGATGGTCGAGAGCATCGGGGACTACTACGCCGTCGCCCGGATCTCCGGACTCGGTGCGCCGAGCGAAAAGCGAATCAACCACGGAATCGGAATGGAAGGACTCGGCAACATCTTCGCGGGGATCATGGGAACCGGCAACGGATCGACCTCCTACGGTGAGAACATCGGCGCGATCGGGATCACCGGCGTCGCTTCGCGGTACGTCGTCCAGATCGGCGCGATCGTGATGCTCATCGTCGGCTTCCTCGGTCCGTTCGGCGCGCTCATCGTCTCGATACCGAGTCCGATCGTCGGCGCGCTGTACATCGCCATGTTCGGACAGATCGCCGCGGTCGGGCTGTCGAACCTGAAGTTCGTCGACCTCGACGCCTCGCGAAACGTCTTCATCATCGGTATCGCGCTGTTCCTCGGACTCGCGTTGCCGAACTACTTCGCGAACTTCGAGAGCCCCGGCGACTTCCAGGCGATCGCCGAAGGCGCGGCCGTCATCGGTCCGGTTCTCGGCCAGCAGGTCGTCTCCGATACGATCTTCGTCATCGGCTCGACGACGATGGCCGTCGGCGGACTGATCGCGTTCATCCTCGACAATACGGTCAGCGGGACGCGCGAAGAGCGCGGCCTCGCCCAGTGGGAACAGCTCTCCGAGGACGAATCGGAGTTCCAGACGGTGTTCGAACGGATGCGTTCGGACGAGCCCGCGGCGGTCGATCGAGCGGACTGATCGACGCCGAACCGTCTTTTCGCCGTCGGGGAAACGTTCAAGGAATCCCCGCACGCAGTGCCACCAATGCCGAGCAGACGCGGCCTCGAGCTCGACCGGGGCGAACAGCTCTACTTTCGTGGTGACCTCCGGCGCGGCGGCGAAATCGCGGTGACTGAACGGCGGGTTCTGGTCCGATCGGACGACGAACTGACGAGCGTGCCGTACACGAACGTCAGCGAGGTCGCGAACGAATCGTTCAACTGGTTCCTGGCGATTTTGAGCGGCGCTCTCCTGTTGTTCGGTCTCTACTCGATTCCCGAAAACGCCCTGCTCGGGACCGTCTTCGCCGCGTTCGGTCTCTGGAGCGTCTACCGCACCTACCGCCACCGCGATCGGGTCCGGATCCACACCCACAGCCAGCCAAAGCCGGTCGAGGTCTTCCCGGCGGACGCCGACGCGCTCTTCGACGAACTCGAGCCGGCGATCGAGTCGGCGAGAGCCGAGCGGGAGCGAACGTCCTCGAATCCGAGTGACGGGACGGGCGGCCCCGGCCCGGCGAACTGACGCTTCACTCTCCCGTACCGGGGTATCCGGAGTCGTCGGGCACGAAGATTTTTCCCCCACCGCGCCAATCGGTGCGATACGACATGAGTTCTCACGATCGAATTCTCGAGGGGGTCCGCGTCGTCGACCTGACGACGTTCGTCACCGGCGGGTTCTGCTCGCTGATGCTCGCGAACCAGGGGGCCGACGTGGTGAAAGTCGAGCGACCGGGTGTCGGCGACGACAACCGCCACTCGGGGCCGCCGTTTATCGACGGCGAGTCGCCGTACTTCTGGACGGTCAACTACGGTAAACGGAGCGTCGAACTCGATCTGAAGACCGAGGCCGGCCGCGAGGCGCTGTACGCCCTCGCGAGCGAGGCGGACGTCTTCCTCCAGAACTACCGTCCCGGCACCGCCGAACGGCTCGACGTGGACGAGGAGACGATCAGATCGCACAACGAGGAGATCGTGTACTGTGCGATTTCGGCGTTCGGTCAGACGGGACCCTGGAGCCAGCGGCCCGGCTACGACCTGCTGATCCAGGGGATGAGCGGCATCATGAGCGTCACCGGCGAACCGGACGGGCGACCGGTCAAGGTCGGACTGCCGATGACCGATCTCATCACGGCGATGTGGGCCGCCTTCGGCATCTCGAACGCGCTCTACCGGCGCGAGCTGACCGGCGAAGGCGAGTACATCGACCTCGGGATGCTCGACGCCGCCCTCCCGTGGCTCACCAAGCAAGCCGGAAAGGTGTTCGCGGGCGACTCGCCGTCCCGTATGGGGACGAAGGATCCGGTTCTCGCGCCCTACCAGACGTTCGAAACCGCCGACGGCTACCTCAACGTCGCCTGCCTGAACCAGAAGCTCTGGCGGGGCCTCTGTGACGCGATCGATCGGTCCGAGCTCGCCGACGACGAGCGCTTCGAGACCAACGGCGACCGGGTCGAACACATGGCGGAACTCGAAGCCGAACTCGAGGGGACGTTCCGCGAGCGCACGACGGACGAGTGGATGGACGTCCTCGTCGACGACGCCGGCATCCCCGCGGGTCCGGTTTACGAGGTCGACGACGCCCTGTACAACGAACAGACCGAGGCGCGCGACGCCGTGACGACGATCGACGACCCCGAGCGCGGAGCGATTCCGGTCGTCGAACACCCGCTGAACTACGACCGGGCCGACAGCGGCTTCGAGTCCCCGCCGCCGCGTCTCGGCGAGCACACCCGAAGCGTCTTCGCGGAACTCGGCTACGACGAATCTGAACTCGACGACCTGGAGGAACGCGGCGCGTTCGGAAACTGAATTTCGGATATCGGTTCGATCCCGCCGTCGAAGATCCCATACGAATACAGAGATGTAACAATACACATCAGCTTCAAGACTATTGAGCGGTATTCGAACAACACGGCACCCGCCACGAGTCCCGTCGGCGAGATCCGACCGTCGATCGCTCGAGACTCGCTCTCCGAGCGTCGTGGGCCGCCTTCGGCCGATCCGGCGGTGACTCGAGTACGCGCCGGAAACACCCGGAGCGTCCGAAACGATTCCCGACCGTTCGGAATGGACGCCAGCATCCGGAACGGACGTGACGCGAGCACCCGGTGGGAACGCACATCGCGCGGTGTGGCGAAACGCCGATCGAGCAGGTGGATCGACCGAATACAGGACGAGACCGGTCGAATTCGCTGCTCGGACGCCCGGAGACGGTCGACGACTGTGACTCGAGGGGGCGGCGGGTGCCGTCGAAGTGCCGTTGGAGAACTACCTTCTTCGAATGATACCATAATATCCGAAAGATATTCGGGATGAATCGGACTCGATGGCGGTATCGGTATCGGTGGCGGTGTCGGTTCCGGGGACGGACGGGCGACCGGCCGATCTTCGGTCGGCCGCGATCAGTTCGACCGGTCGTCTCGGACGACTCGCTCGCGTCCGATGAAGCGGGGTCGGTCCTCGATCGCGAGGAACTCGTCGACGTCCTCGCGGGCTTTCCGCGCCGCCCCTCGCTCGGGATCGTAATCCCGCGACCCCTCGCTTCCGAGGGCGTCGTACAGCGACTCGAGGTCCTCGAAGTACAGCTCCGCGACGCCGTCGAACGTCGCGGACTCGGGGTCGGGTGGCACGAGCGTGTCGTACTTTACGACGCCTTCGATCTCGCGGGCGATCGGCGTGTGGTTCGTCTGCCAGTACTCGAGGAACTCCTCGTGGCTCAACCCGTCCTTGCGGACGAGAAACGCGGAGTGCTTGTAGAGGCCGTCCGTGTCGCCGTCGACCTCGTCCGTCTGGACGGTGCGCTCGCCCACGAACTCGGCGCACTCCTCGAGCGCGAGGAACTCGCGGCGGTCCCGGCGATCGTCACCGTCCGGGAGGTCCTCGAGGCGCTCGACGGACACCTCGGCGAGACCGTCGAACTCGGCGGCCTCCGGCTCCGTCGGAAGCACCTGCCGGTAGCGGACGACGCCGTCGTCATCCGCGCCGACCGCCGCGGAGCCGGCCCGCCAGGCGTCGACGAACTCGGCGTGGGAGAGTTCCGGTCGACGAACCAGGAGGGAAATCCGTTCGTACATTGCGGATGGCTGCTCGAGGAAGCCCAATAAATCGTGGCAGTCGTGCACACGAAGTGCACTCGAGAACGCAACGCCTACCGATCGGTAACCCGTTGTTTCCGGCGGAATGGCGCTCACTTCGGGCGTCCGACCGACCGTCGTCCGACGGCTCGCACCCGGTTCCGAGCGCGAGCGGCGGGGAGTGAGGTCTCGAGCGAGGTGGATCCACCGGAAGGACGAAGGTTTCGGACGTTGCGCTACTGCGACATGAGCGGGTCGACGACTGCGATCGATCGGTCCTCTTCCCGGAAGACGTACCGGAAGTCGACGCCGGACCGGCCGCCGGAGGGTGAGCCATGACCGACGCCGACGCGACCGTACTGGTAACCGGCGGAACCGGGTTCGTCGGTTCTTACGTGGTACGGGACCTTCTCGATCGCGGCCACGACGTGGTGGCGTTCGACCGCTCGACGGAGACGCGGATCCTCGAGAAGCTCGGCGTCGAGTCCGAGGTCGCCGTTCGCCGCGGGGACGTCACCGAGCCGACGGACGTGATCCGGGCGCTCCGGGAGACGGACGCGACCCACGTCGTCCACCTCGCCGCGCTGTTGACGACCGGAGTCCGCGAGAATCCGCGCGCGGCGGCCGAGGTGAACGTGCTGGGGACGAACACCGTCTTCGAGGCGGCCTGCATCCTCGAAGACCGGATCGAGCGCGTCGCGTGGGCCTCCTCCGCGGCGGTGTACGCCCCGCCGACGAACTACGAGGTCGATCGGGTCGGCGAGGACGAACTCGTCTACCCGGAGACGCTCTACGGCGCGACCAAAGAGTACAACGAACACCAGGCCCGGGTCTACCGCGAGGACCGCGGACTCGACGACGTCGCGTTGCGTCCGACCGTCGCGTACGGCCCCTACCGCGAGACCGGCGGTTCGGCGTTTCTCGCGGACGTCGTCGAAAAGCCCGCCCGCGGCGAGCCCCACAGCGTCGCCTACGGCGACCAGGTGATCGACTGGCAACACGTCGAGGACGTCGCGCAGGCGTTCCGTCGGGCGCTGTTCGCACCCGAAGACGAACTGAGCAGGCGCGTCTACAACGTCCGCGGGACGCTCGCGACGATCCGCGAAGCCGCCGAGACCGTCGAATCGATCGTTCCCGACGCCGACCTCGAGGTCTCCGACGAGGGCGAACTCCCCTGGACCCAGAACCTCGACACGACGGCGGCTCGCGCCGACCTCGGCTACGAACCCGCGTACGACCTCGAGTCGGGCTTTCGACAGTATATCGACGTGTTACGGGAGGAAGCGGGTCTCGAGCCGGTGTGAGCGCCGGGGCGGCGGCCGTCAGGTATGACGGCGGCGCGACCGGAAAATCGGGGGAGAGGGTCCCGAATCGACGGTACGATTTTGTAGCCGGGTGTGGCACGCCAGACCATGACGTTCTACGACCGACGGCCGATGGAGGGAACCCGGGGCACCCAGGCGGTCGACTGGGAGCAACGCATCGACACCCGGCGACTCCGTCGAGAGCGCAAGGAACGAGCGCTCGAACGGCTGCGCGAGACGGACCTCGGCGCAGCGTTGTTGCTTTCGGATCCGAACGTCCGATACGTGACCGGGCTTGCGATGACCGGCGGCAGCGGCGCGGACCACTACACGCTGGTGACCGAGGACGGCGACGTCGTCCACTGGGACACCGCGGACCACGCGACCACCCAGCGCGCGAACTGCCCGTGGCTCGAGGACGTCCGGTACGCCTGCCCCGGACTCGGGAACGTCCCGCGCGCGTCGGGCAGCGCGTCCGCCCGGGAGTTCCTCCGATCGACGATGGCCGAGACCGTACACGAAGCGATGGCGGAGTACGGCGTCGACGACGAGCCACTCGGCCTCGACGTCGACAGTCCGGCGCTCGTCGCCGCGCTCGAAGGCCGGGGAATCGACGTCGACGTCTCGAGCGCCAGGGAGGCGATGGCGGAGGCGCGCGCGATCAAGACCGACGACGAGATCGAGTGTCTCCGCACGGTCGCGGCGATCTGCGAGGCGGGCTTCCAGCGGATCGTCGAGGAGACGAAACCGGGTCGCCGGGAGACCGAGGTGTGGGGGGAGGCTGTCTCGGAGCTGTGGCGCCACGGGGCGTTCGTCGGCGGCGGCTACCTGACCTCCGGACCGAACACGTGGCCCAAACACCAGGCGAACGCGACGGACCGGGTGATTCGGCCGGGCGACCTCGTCTACGCCGACTTTTACAACGTGGGCTACCTCGGTTATCGGTCGTGTTACTACCGCACCTTCTCCGTGGGCGAGCCGACGGCGGAACAGCGCGAGGCGTACCGGACCGCCCGCAACCGCCTCTACGACGTCCTCGAGCGGATCGAACCCGGCGCGACGACCGACGAGATCGCCCGCGCGTTCCCCGACATGGCGGGCGAGCGCGCCGACTACTACGGCGCGGACGAACACTGGCAGCTGACGACGAACCACTGGGCCCACGGGCTCGGCCTGCAACTCTACGAGGTACCGCTGATCTGGCGCGGCCTCTCGCTCGAGCACCCGATCGAGATCGAGGAGGGGATGGCCATGGCCGTCGAGACCCAGGAGCCGGCCGGCAGACAGGGCGTCCGTCTCGAGGAGATGGTCGTCGTCCGCGAAGACGGCGTCGAGATTCTGAGCCAGTGGCCGGTCGAGGAGATCACCGTCCTCGAATGTCAGTAGCCCAAACCCAGGTGATCACTCCCGGCTCTCGCCGCTTGCGTCTCGAGGGCGGCGGCTTCCTGCTTCGACGGTGTGTGTTGAGTTCACTGGCGTCGAAACCGACGCGAGTTTCGCGTCCATCAGACCCGGTTTGACGATCAGGTTCCAGTTCCGGGCCAACCTGAATTACACGACGGATACGAGCGTTCTCGAGTCCGAGGCGGCGAATCGGTCGGTTACGTATCGCTCTCTCCAGTTCGTCGCCAAGCCAAATAACTGGCTCCCGCGATCCCGCCGAGTGTAGCCACAGCCCCGAACCCGGGACTGGCCTCAGACCGCTCGACTACTTCTACCGGAGTGTCACCGATCGCAGTTCCATTTACACGCAGGGTGTACTCTCCTTGGCTGTCGAACGTATGAGTGAATTCGGTGTCTGCGGTCTCACCGGCAGCGACTTCCGTCTCAGTTGTTTCCACGGATTCGCCATCGATGCGCAACGTCAGGGTTGCAGTCGCCGTTCTTTCGACGAGATTCTCGACGCTACCGGTTACTGTGATCGGTTTTCCGATAGCGATCCGATCGTGGGACCGATCAAACGCAAAATCGAACGTCGCGTGTTGTGCATCCATATGGTTTCGATGGAACGCCCTCACATCCGTTCTCATTTCCCCGGACGTCCGATGACCGACGCCCTCGTAGAGTTTGAATTCGGCCGACGCTCCGGCATCTTCGTACAGTTCTTTCGTCGTTGGAAACCGTTCCGTGACACGGTTTTTCCCGAATATCTCTATGGCGATCCTTCCGTTTTCTCCCCAGGGTGCGATTCCGTGGTATCCCCGGTCCCCCGGCTCGGGTTGGTCCTCTCGACCTAGGTAGATAAATCGATTAATATCGCGCCAGCTATCGATATCGAACTCCCGTCCAGTTAGCGTCTCGTAATCGGCGACACCGATCGGATAGCGTAGTTCGTGTCCTTCCCACTGCTCGAGCGGTAACACGAACGCTCCATTTCCACCTATCGAAATTGTACTCACGTAGTCCGGATGGAGAAGCGCCATCCGGTCGGCAAAGTTGGCCCCTGACGAGAATCCGTCCATGTGAACGCGCTCGGTCACGTCATACCGTTCGTCGGCCAAGCGCCGTCTAGCATCGTCAATCATTGCCACAGTCTGTTCGTCGATCTGTTGTAACGAGTCCGCGGGGAACGCGTCGGTCGCAATCTCGTCTATATCCCGATTTGGGGCGACTGCTTCGTACGCCAGACTCTGAACGAGGTCGCTTCCATCCTCCGGTGTGCGGGGGAATCCGGCTATCATAACCGGTACGTTCAGGGACTCGACGTCTCGGACAAACGATGCTGCGTGCGTATGGAGCGCCACCAACAAGTCCAGCCGGTCGGCGGTCGTGGGGGAATTCAGGCCACCCACGAATAACGGGCGTTCTGTCTCCATTTCGACCGCTGGTCGATAGAGAACGTAGGGATAGTGAAAGCCCGCTTCGACATCCGCTGGGACGTGTTCGTACCCCTCCGGAAGCACGTCGTTCGGATCGACTTCAACTGGTGGCACGCCCGCCGTAACCAGTGCCCGGTCTTGTGATCTCGCTTGGCCATCGATCCGGAGCGTCACGTAGAGGTAATCGTGATCTCTGAGCGGCTGGGACAGTTCGACTAGCTCGTCCGTCCAGGTTTCTCCTCCCGCTAGCTCGATCTCGGTATAGTGGTCTGTTGGAGTAAAGCTCGCAGAACTGATCTCCAGCTGACCGGATTCGACGGTGGACAGTTCCTGGACGACTATCGCCGTGCCAATTGTTTCCTGGTGATCGATTCGAACTGTATTTTCTGAAGGAGGGGTCTCCCGCGACCCGTCGACAGTTACCGTAGCCCGGCTTCCACCGTACGTCCCTCCACCTTCCGGGGGTTGAACGGAGATCGAAATTAGCTGCGTTTCCGGAATCGGCTCGTCGAGTTCGATCCGTTCGTTGGAAAGTTCAACCCCACCCTCGAGAATCAACCGTCTGTAGACCTCTCTGTCTCCCTCTGCATGGAAAATTATCACTTCTGCGTCGGCCTCGGTATAAAGCGATTCGATAACGACGTACGTGCCGTCAGTTTCTTGATCGTGAAATTCAATCGACACTTCTACATCGTCTTCGTTCGCTGCTGCCGGTTGAATAACTGCGGCCGTTCCGGCCGTCGACACTCCTGCAGTCTTCAGGAACTGTCGTCGATCCCACGAACTAGAACCGTTCCCCCTCATGAGACGTGATCTGAATTCGGTCACGTATTAACGTTCTTGCTGTAGTGTCAACTGAAACGGTTTCCTCATCGTCTCACGACGGCTGTGCGATCGACTGTGCGTCGACGTTCACAGGCTCTCGTACCGTCGTCGATTCCGATCGTAGTCCGCGAACGCGGTCCCGGCGAAGCGGACCAACAACTAAGGCCGTCACCGTGAACGTCGGGAGTATGCGACTCGGGACCGGACTGTTCACCGCCCAGCGGGGACCCGACGACGACCGCGAGCCGAGCGCGCGGTACGAGGAACTGGTGGCGCTGACCCACGAAATCGAGACCGCCGGTCTCGACAGCGCGTGGGTCTCCGAACATCACTTCCAGCGCGACGAGTACCTCTCCGGAACGTTTCCGGCCCTGGGCGCGATGGCCGCCGCGACCGACGAGATCGAGATCGGACCCTGCGTCGCGCTCGGGCCGCTGTACGATCCGATCCACCTCGCGGAGGACGCGGCGACGGTCGATCTGCTCTCGAGCGATCGGCTCACCCTGGGCCTGGCGATCGGTTCGAATCCGCGGGAGTTCGACGTCTTCGGCGTGCCTCGCGAGGAGCGTGCCGAACGCCTCGAGGACCTCGTGGCCTTTCTGCGTGCCGCCTGGAGCGAGGGTCCGCTCGAGTACGAGTCCACGTTCCACGACGTTCCGACCGACGTCACGATCACCCCGACGCCGACCGGCGGCTCGGTTCCGATCGTCCTCGGCGGCGCGGCGAAACCGGCGGTGCGGCGGGCGGCTCGAATCGCCGACGGCTGGTGTGCGCCCTCGTCGCTGTCGCTCGAGGGCGTCCGAAAACGCGTCGAAGATATCCGGACCGTCCGCGAGAAAGAGAACGTCGAGGGCGAGTTCTCGATCTACGTCCTCGAACACGGCTGGGTCGACGACTCCCGCGAGGCGGCCTGGGAGGCGATGCGCGAGGGGTACTTCCACCTCCAGCGACGGTACGCCGAGATCTTCTCCGGGGAGTCGGTCGGGGAACTCGCGGACGAGCGAAAGCGCGAGCTGAAGTCGGAGGCGACCTTCGGCCCGCCGGAAACGGTGGCCGAGGAACTCGAGCGGTACGCGGACGCGATCGGCGGGGACGTTCACGTAATCTTCCGGACGTACTACCCCGGGGTCGAAACCGGGGCGATGGTCGACTGCGTTCGTCGTCTGGGCGGCGAGGTCGCGCCGCGTCTGTGAACGCGCTCGGAGGTCGTGTCCTGCTGTGACGCTCGGAGTTCGTGTCCTGCTGTGACGGTCGGGCGTCGCGACACGCTGTGACGAGCGCTCGCCGTTCAGCGATGTCCATCGCTATCGGCATCAGCCGGTCTTGTACACGCCTCGAGCGTCGGCGACGAGCGCGTCGTCGTCGGCCGCGTAGACGGCGACGTCGACGACGCCAACGTCGCCTCCTCGGCGGACGACGTCGGCTTCCGCGTAGAGATCTCCGGTCCCGGCGTCCAGGTAGTCGATACGCATGTCGATCGTCGGCACGGGTCGGTCGACGAGCGAGACCAGCGCCGCGCCGCCGACGGTGTCCGCCAGCGTGAACGTGACGCCGCCGTGGGCGACCAGCCGATCGTCGTCCCACGAGAGGTCGTCGGTCATCTCGAGTCGGCCCTCGGCGTGGCCGTCGGCACACGCCGTGAGCTCGATCCCCAGCAGCGACGCGAACGGCATCTCCTCGAAGAACGCTTCGACGTCCATACGAGAGGGGTTCGACGCCGACGAGTAAAGCGGTGGGGGAGCGTTCGATCCCGCTCTCGAGCGCCGATCCCGGTCGCTCACCCGAACGTTTCGAACGGCTGGTGGCACGCCCGACAGAAGTGCATCGAGCGACAGAGCGACGGCCCCTTGGGGTGCTCGCGAACGGTGTCGCTCGAGCCGCAGTACGGACACTCAGCGCCCGCGTCCTCGCCGCCGGTCTCGACGCTCGGATCCGAGCGTCTCATCCGCACACCTCGAGGTCGGGACGCGGGCTCATACGCTCAGTCCGAACTCTCGCAGGGCGTCTCTCCCCGATTCGGAGACCATCTCGACGGTCCACTCCGGACTCCAGACGAGCCGAACGCCGACGTCGTCGACGCCGTCGACCGCCGCGACCGCCTCCTCGACGTTCTCGGTGAGCATGGTTCGGGCCGGACAGCCGGAGTACGTCAGCGTCATCTCCACTACGACCGACCCGTCGTCGACGCGAACGTCGTAGATCAGTCCGAGATCGACGACGCCGATCGGCATTTCGGGGTCCTCGACCCCGGCGAGGGCGTCCCAGACCGCCTCCTCGAGGCCGTCAGCCGCCGCACCTGTCCTCGGAACGTCCGTGGGGGACTCGTCCCCGCGCCGGTACTCCGTGTACGCGCAGACGGACCCATGGTCGCGATCGGCGTCGTTGGCCTCGTCGTCGAGGTCGCCGCCCTCCACGCCGGCGGTTCCGTCGTGAGTCATCCGTCGGGTGCCTCCATGATCGTCGTCGTCTCGGTTCGTCCGAGTTCGCGGTACGTGCGGGTCAGTTCGTCGTGGAGATCGAACCACGCCTCGGTGTGTGCGCCGTCGCGGCCTCGAGCGTCGGGAAGCAACGCGTCGAGGTCGGCCTCGGGATTCTCGGCGTCCCGGTCGACCGCGACGGCGAGGTCGAGCGACTCGAGGAACGGGACGACGATCGACAGCCACTCGCTTCGAAGCTCCTCGAGCGTCGCCGTTCGAAGTCCGAGATCGACGACGTCGGCGTCGACGGCGGCCGCTTTCGCCACGTCGTTCTCGCTCGCTTTCGCCCCGAGTCGAGGAGGTACCGCCGGTTCGAACAACGTCAGCGCGTGCGGGAACAGCCGATCGAGCGCGTCCTGCAACCGCCCGCGTCCGTCGTCGTCCTCGGCGAGACGCTCGAGCCAGCTCCGGGCGTGCTCGCGATGGTACTTCTCCTCGCTCCGGATCTTGCCGACGCGGTCTGCGATCTTCGGGTGGGACGACGCCGTCAGCGCCTCGAGTCGCAGATCCTCCGCGACGTCGTAGAGGTACGACCGGAGGACTGCGTCGGCCCAGTCGCCCGTCTCGAACGGCAGTTCGACGAGCGTGCCGTGGCGGAAGTCGGCCGGATCGCGCTCGTAGGCCAACGCGCGCTCGTCGAGGCCGACGTCGGCGAGCACGTCGTACCAGAGCCGAGCGTGGCCGAGTTCGTCCTGTGCGTTGTTCGCCAGTGCGAGATCCGACTCGAGGGAGGGCGCGCGAACCTGCCACTCCGTGTAGCGCTCCGCGAGGACGAACTCGTCGTCACCCAGGCGCGTCAGCAGGGTCTCGAGGGCGCGGCGTTCGCGGGACGAGAGGCCGTCGGAGGCCTCGAACGAGCCCGCCATCAGCTCTCACCCCGTCGCTGCTCGGCGTCGGCCTGGTCGTCTTCGGACTCGGCGACCTCGCTCGCGTCGGCTCCGGCGGTGCTGTAGGTCGTTGCCCACCGGTAGCTCTTGTCGGTCGTTCCCCCGAACGCGACGTCTTCGGCGTCGATCTCGCCGATCTCGTCGCGGGGAACGACCCAGAGGCTGTTCGTCGGTTTGCGTCGTCCGTGCTGGATCGCGGCGAACTGCCTCGCCAGCTCGCGGTCGGGCGCGTGGACGTTGCCGCAGTGGGCGTGGTACTCGCCCGGTCGCTCCTGTCGAAAGACCTCCCAGATCATCGTCAGTCGGCCGCCCGGGGCGCGTGGCTCCCGGCGGCTCCGTCGCGTTCGATCGCCTCCCGAACCCACTGGACGGCCTCCTGTGCGGTCCGTCTGCCCCGGATCTGCTCCCGTCCGGGCTCGTACTCGTTTTTCGCGACCGTGAAGAACTCGTCCCAGTCGAGGTCGCCTTCCTCGACCTCGTAGGTGCCGTCCTCGCGCTCGCGGATGCGCGGCTCGTCGGGGATCTCGAGGCCGTAGTTGCGCGCCTTCGGAATGTACTGGTCGAGGAAGGCGTTTCGCAGCTCGTCGTTCGACCGCTGTTTGAGGCCGACGGAAACGGCGAAGTCGTGGTGGGTGCTTCGATCGTCGGTCGGGCCGAAAAACTGGATGATACGGGGCCACCACGTCTCGAAGGCCTCCTGGGTCAGTCGCCGTTCTTTACGCGAGCCCGTCATCAGCTCCCGGAGGATGTCTTCGCCGTGTTTGACGTGAAATCCCTCCTCGAAGCACACCTTGTCCATGGCGTGGGCGTAGGGCTCCCAGCTGGTTCGACGCAGCGTCGCCTGCCTGCGCATGGCCGCGCCGTCGACGAAGAACGCGATCATCGGCGTCTCGACCCACGACTCCATCGGGTAGTGAAAGCAGTTGAGGAACTTGCCGTCGCCGTTCGCCAGGTCCTCGAGCATCTCCTCGCGGCTCTTGACGCCGAGCGACTCCGCGGCGCGATAGAGCAGCTGTCCGTGGCCGATCTCGTCTTGCACCTTCGCGGAGTAGGCGAGCTTGCGGTCGATGCTCGGCGCTTGCCGGATGAACGGCCGCTCGAGGTACGCGCCCATGATCTCGCTGTTGGCGTGGAACTCGATCATCCGAGTCGCCGCTTCGCGGTACTCCTCGGGGAGGTCGTCGGCGGGACTGAACGCCCGCGGGCCGGCCCGCGCTCTGACCGTCTCGAGGTTCATTGGTCCGTTCGAACGGAGCCCGGGGACGTCCTTAGCGGTTGACCGCCACATAACGGGGATTTAAATCGTGGTTCGTGGTAACGCCCAACATTCGGATGATCGAGGAGTGTCTCGCGGTCGAGTTTCGGGTCCGAAACGACGGCTGTCCGCTCGCCGAGGCGACGCGAGAGAGCGGCGTCACCGTCGACGCTCGGCCGCCGCAACGGCGCAGCGACGGCTACGACCTCCTCCAGTTCAGCGCGCCAGAATCCGACGAGCTCACGGAAGTGCTCGACGAGGACGATCGCATCTCCTACCTGTACGTCTCGCGGTCGGACGGACGGTCCCGGTACCGGTGTCTGTCCAAACGACCCTGCGTCGTCCGCGAGCTGATCGACGGCGGCTTGATCGTCGAGACGCTCGAGTACCGCGACGGCGTCGCCCTGATCTTCGGTGCGGTCGTCGGTCGCGAGGTCTTGAACGGCGTGATGGCGGCGGCCGGCGAAACCGTCGGCGTGCGCCTGGAGCGAGTCTATCCCATGCGGGCGGACGCGAACGAGCCGCCAAGCCAGCGGTGGGATCTGACGCCGGCCCAGGAGGAGTGCATCCGGACGGCACTCGAGATGGGGTACTTTTCGATCCCCCGTGGAACGTCCTCGCAGGCGGTCGCCGACGAACTCGGCATCAGCAAGTCCGCGTTTCTCGAGCGCCTGCGCCGGGGCGAAGCGGCGCTGTTTCGACAGCTGTTCGGCTCGAGGTAACGTATTTCACACGCGATCTGGTTGTGAGCGTATGCCCTACAGCTACGAACCGCACCACTTCGAGGAGTTCGAGGTCGGCCAGGAGTTCGAGAGCGTCGGTCGGACGGTCACCGAGACGGACTTCGTCATGCACTCGGCGCTGAGCGGGGACTGGACGGAGCTTCACACCAACGCGGAGTACGCCGAGGACGGTCCCTTCGACGGACGGATCGCCCACGGTCCGATGACGTTCGTCCAGGCCACCGGCTTCGTCTACCGGTGTGGGATCGTCGAGCGGACGGCCTACGCCTTCCTCGGGATGAACTACATGGACCTCCCCAACCCCGTCTACATCGGCGATACGCTCTCGCTCGAAATGGAGGTGACCGAGAAGAACGACGTCTCCCACGACGACGCCGGTCTCGTCGTCCTCGACACCGTCATGACGAACCAGGACGAAACCGTCGTCTTCGAGGGCGACATGAAGTTCCTCATCGCGCGAGCCGAGTAAGTCGGCCGGCGCGGGGGACCGTTCCCGTTCGTCGCAGTCGTGACGCGGTCGGTCTCGAGGGCGGTACGTGCGCTGCTCTCGAGGACGGCCACCGGCGTCACGTTCGAGGGCGGTACGGCCGTTACTCCCCGCCCGACGAGACGCCGGGGACGGATTCGCCACCGATCTCCTCGAGAACGCGCTCGTGAAACGCCTGCAGGGCGGCGCTTTCGTCCTCCGCGAGGACGACGTCGCTCGCCGACAGCGTCGCAAGCCCGAACGCCCGCGGCGTGGGCGAATCGTACAGCCGCCGCTCGACCGCGATCTCTCCGGACTCGAGGGCCGCGACGAACGACTCGATCTCGGCGACCGCGAGCCTGTCCTCGAGGATCTCGCGGTAGGTCTCCTCGAGAACGGCGAACTCCGACAGCTCCTCCGCGAAGCCAAGCAGCATCTCGCTCGAGACCTGCTGTTCGCTCGCGGACTTCTCGTAGCCCTTGTAGCGTTTGAGGATCATCAGCGACCGCGTGGCGTTGATCCGGAAGTAGCGCTTGAGGAGGTCGGTTCCGGACAGCGCCGATCGGAGGTCTTCGCGGACGGCGTCGGGCTCGAGGTCCGCGACGATCCCCTCGAGGTCGACCTTCCGGTTCAGCGGCATCGAGAGGACGAACCCGTTGTCCGCGACCGCGACGCGAACGTTGGCGGTCGCCTCCTGCGCGCAGCGGTACGCCAGCAGCCGGGAGAGTCCGTCGTTGAACTTTCGGCCGTACGCCGAGTGGACGTAGTAGTGTCGTTCGTACTCGTCGCGGTCGCGTTCGACCTCGATCGCCAGCCGGTCGGGCGTGCTCACGCTCGCTTCGCCGGCGTAACGCAACTGATAGTCGAACAGTCGCGCGATCGCTCGCACGCTGTCGTCGTCGAGGGGGAACTCCCGGAGCCAGGCGCGCACGCGCGGTGGTCCCCCTTCCGCGTAGTGAGCGAGCAGCTCGTCCTGGAAGGCGAGGATTTCGCAACCGAGGTCGTACGACAGCGGGAGCCGCTCCGAGTACCACGACGGGACCGTCGGTCTGGAAGCGGTTCGATCGACGTAGACTTTCGAACCGCGGCGGTACCGGTACTCGAAGTGATCGCCGCCGAGGACGAACACGTCCCCCTTCTCGAGCGTGTCGAGGTAGTCCTCGTCGAGCTGGCCGACCCACTCGTCGCCGGCCCTGGTGTGAACGTCGCAGGTGAACGAGTCCGGGATCGTCCCGACGTTGGTCATGTAGATCACCCGAGCGAGTCGGCCGCGCTTGCCGATCAAGGGCTTTCCGACGGGAAACTTCTCGTGGTGGTGTTCTCCCTCCGGCGGATCGTTCTCGTCGCGCCAGACCTTCGCGTAGACGTTTCTGTCCTCCATGCCGGCGTAGTCGGCCGTCAGATAGCGCATCAGGGACTCGAACTCCTCGTCGGCGTACTCTCGGTACGGGTAGGCGCGACGCAGCGTTTCGAGCACCTCGGCCTCCGGTCGAATCTCCGCGATCGCCATGCCGTAGACGTGCTGGGCCGCGACGTCCTGGGCGTTCTGTGGAATCGACACCGAGTCGACGAATCCCTCCCTGGCTTTCTTCAGCATCACCGCACACTCGAGCAACTCGTCGCGGTCGAGCGCGATCACCCGTCCCGTGACGGTCTGGCCGACGCGGTGGCCGGCGCGACCGACTCGCTGGAGCAACGCGGCGACGGACTTCGGCGAACCCACCTGGACCACCAGGTCGACGTGAGGCATGTCGATCCCCAGCTCGAGGCTGGTCGAGGAGGTCACGACGTCGAGTTCGCCCGCCTTGAGCCGCGTCTCGATTCCGTGGCGGACGTCCTTCGAGAGGCTGCCGTGGTGACAGCCGGAGTTGTCCTCGTCGTACTCGTCGAAGCGCTCGCGCAGGTTGTGCAACACCCGTTCGGCACCCGAGCGGGTGTTCGTGAAGACGAGCGTGTTCGTGTGCTTCTGGACGTGCTCGTGGAGACGGCGGTAGAACCGGTCCTGGACGAGCTCCCGCGGCGTGTTGACGAGATCGTCGGTGGGACACTCGAGTTGCAGGTCGAACTCCCGGGCGAACCTGGCGTCGACGATCTCGTAGGAGCGGGGAGTGAAGCGACCCGCTCGCTCGTCCGAGGCTCGTGGCGCCTCGCAGCCGACCAGAAACTCCGCGACTTCCGAAAGCGGTTCGATCGTGGCCGAACAGCCGATTCGCGTGACGTCGTGGTCGACCATCGCCGCGAGGCGCTCGAGACTAACCGAGAGGTGCGTCCCGCGTTTGCCGGCGGCGAGCGAGTGGATCTCGTCGACGATGACGTACTCGACGGTTCGAAGCTTCTCGCGGAACTTGGGCGAGTTAAGCAGGATCGCGAGCGTCTCCGGCGTCGTGTTGAGGATGTGCGGCGTCTCCTCGAGCATCTTCCGGCGCTCGCTCGAGTCCGTGTCGCCGTGGCGGATGGCGTGGCGGATCTCAGCCGGCGAGCCCGCGCCCGACCGATCGCCGTCAACGGTCTCGAGCGAGCCGTCGGCGTCTGCATCGGCGTCTTCGAGCGGATCGATGGCGTCAGCGTCGAGAGCAGCCAGCTCCTCGGCGATCGACTCGATCCCCTCGAGCGGTCGCTCGAGGTTGCGGTGGATGTCGTTGGCGAGCGACTTCAGCGGGGAGACGTAGAGGCAGTAGACGGAGTTCTCGAGGCCGTCGGCAGACTCGCGTCCGCGGCGGTAGAGTTCGTTCACGATCGCGGCGAACGACGCCTGGGTCTTTCCCGATCCCGTCGGCGCACAGATCAGCGTGTTCGTCCCCTCGTGAATCTTCGGGATCGCGCCCCGCTGGGGCGGCGTGAAAAAGCCGCCGTTCTCGGGAACGTACGCGCCGAACTCCTCGAGCCACCACCGCTGTACCGCGGGCTCGAGCAACGCGAAGACGTCGCCGTCTTCGATCTCGACGGCGTCCGGATCGAACGGGAGCGCGTCGTCGGAGACCGGCAACTCGAGGCGCTCGTTCCCAGCCATTATCCCCGTCTGAGAACCCGGCGCGTAAGAGGGTTTGGACGGCGCGGTGAAAGTGAAATTAGCGGATGCCGTCGTCTCGAGCGCGGTGGCGACGATGCTCTCAGTCTGGGTATACTCGGTCCATCATACGGTTTACCGTGCGTCAGTACCGGAGCGACCGGGTGCCGTCCCGCGGTCGCTCCGGTACACAGTTACGGCAATCCGTATCAGGCGCTACACTGACCACAGCCGTTGTTCCCGGTCGAGTGCCGAAACGACGACCGCATGGGGGAGCGTTAACGCCGCGAGGGTGACCAGGTAGACGGCGACCCCCTCAGGAACCGTCGTGGGCGTTCGAGGAACGAGCAGTGCGAGGCCGGCGACGATGACGACCGCACCGGCGGTAAGCGGTGCGGCGTCTCGAGCGAACCGAACGCTCGCCGCGCGAACGTCTCCACGCTCTATCGCAGCCGAAGCGCGGTCGTCGACGAGCATCGCTCGAAGAACGTGGCGAACCGAGTGCCAGAGCGAGAAGTAGAGCCCGATCGCGAGGATGGGTGGAACGGACGCGAAGAACACGACGAGGGAACCGAGCTCGGTGACGTCGATCAGCCAGCTTCGAATCGAATCGGCCCTCCGGAATCCCCGGACGAGCGACGCGATAACCAGCGTGACGAATACTGCGCCGATCGCACCCCGAACCATGGGATCGAACGCCGCAGCGAGCGCGGGCGCGGCGTCCGAGTCGAACGCGCCGACGATCGTACCTGCGACGAACGCGTACTGATCCGGAAACGCGACGAGCGGAACGACTATCGGCGTTCCACCGCGCACGAAAAGTGCCAAGAGCCGGTCGAACCTAGTCCGCAGGTGGTCCACGCCGACGAGCTCTACCAGCGCGTAGACGTCGCCTTGACCCCAATGGACGACCGTCAGGAACAGGAAACCGACGAACGCCGCGGTCGGCTCGAGAAACCACAGGACAAGATACGCACCGCCGAGAACGAGATAGAGCAACCCGATGGCTGCAATCCACCGTAGGGTGGCTGGCTCGCCGCGAGTTCGCGGAATCACAAGATGGTCGACGGCACCGTGTGGGAGTCCGACGAGCAGAACGCTGGCGACGAGCGGGACGAACTGGACGGAAAGCGGAAGTGACTCGAACACCGTCACGAGTGTCAGGCCAACGACGACGGCCGCCGCGGCGGTCACAAGCGCGAGGGTTGCGGCACGCGCTCGAGTCTCGCTGGCGGGCGTGACAACTATCTCACGATCCATCGAGGTCACCGCCGGAAAGCGTCGACGATCGGCCGAAAAATTGCGAGAGGGTCGCGATATCGTCCCGCCGCTCGAGCAACCACAGGTAGAGAAAGAGCGCCTGCACGACGAAGACGTTCGTGACGAGGAAAAACAGCGCCTCCTCGATGGGAAGACCGAACACGGCGTAGCCGGTCGTGTGGAGCTCGGAGATGTGCCAGATTCCGAGACCGATCGCGACGCGGTCCGCGATCCACAGGTACAGCGTGGGAACGGTGACTGCGAGCGCGAGCTGTCGGCGGAGCGCAACGAGATAGGTCACTCCGAAAGACCACTGGATCGTGAGGATCGGTCCTGCCCAGAACAGAATTGCGCCAAGGTAAAACGTCGACTGGGTTCGGAGGAGAAACAATCCGGCGGCGGCAATGAACAGTCCGCAGATGGCACCGATCGCGCGGTGGACACGAGGAATCCACAGCGATCGATCGGCACTGTGTTCGTGGTGACTGGCGAGCTGAAACGACCACAAGGCGGTCAGAATCGGCTGGAGAATGAAAAAGAGATACTCCCCGACGGGGGCGTGCCACACCGTCGCCGCGACGACGTCATCGCCGTACCACCAGACACCCTCAGCGATGAGAAGATTGTCCCACGGCGTAGTGTAGACGACGGCCAGAAAGACGACGATCGCGACGCCTGACAGCGGACCGCGGCCCCACAAGGCGTGCTCCCGTCGGTAGGCAAGCCACCCGAGACACGCGATCGGTCCGAGGATGAAGATCACGAGAAACGTCAGATAACTCGGCGGACTGGTCATCGATCTCTATCGTCGAACAGGTTACGGCCGATCGTCGGTTCGATCGTACGGAGTCGAAACGGCACGAACAAACGCGGCGTCGACTCATCGAGACGCTGCATCGAATCTGGGTTTCGCCAACGGGGTAATCAAACGTGTGGCTAACGACGACGGGTTCCCCAACTATGTGGCCACCATCGTTAATGTACCCTACTCCACACGCTGTGGCATGACTGTGACAAACGCCCTTCTGCCGAGCCGCGTTCGACGGAGCTACACGGCAAAGCTGGGGGCAATCTTCACGCTCGTTGTCGGAGTGACGCTGGCGTTCGGCGCTGCGACGTACCTCGAGATAACGGCCGCGGTCGACAGCGGTGATCCGTCGGTCGTCGGCACCGTCGCGACGTCGTCGATTCTTGGACTGATCGTGCTGACCGTCGTCAACCTCGGACTGGTCGCCGCGACCGTCGGCGGGAACACGGCAGCGTCGCTTTCGTCGCTGTCGGCGACGGCGACCCGGATGGGAAACGGCGAACTCGACGTCGAGTTACGGACGCGCAGACGTGACGAGATCGGCGACTTATACGACTCTTTCGACGAGATGCGCCGCTCGCTGCAACAGTCGCTCGAGGAGACGGAAACGGCGCGCGAGGAGGCAAATGAAGCGCGACGAAACGCAGAGCGCGAGCGCGAGCGGGCCGAAGAGGCAAAGCGGGAGGCCGAACGCGAGCGCGAGCGCTTGGCGGACGTCAATGCCGCGCTCGAGGCCGACGCCGAGAGATTCAGCGAGGTAATGGCCCGATGTGCAGACGGCGACCTCACCGCCCGGATGGACCTCGACAGTGACAACGAGACGATGAAATCGATATCGACGTCGTTCAACGAGATGATGGACGGCTTCGAATCGCTTGTCGGCCGCATTCACCGATTCGCGACCGACGTCACGGACGCGAGCCAGGAGGTTCGCTCGAACGCCGAGCACGTGATGGAACGAAGCGAGGAAGTCAACGAGACGATCGAGGAGATCTCCCGCGGCGCAGACACGCAAACGGAGCGGATTCAAACGATCGCGAGGGAGATGGACGACATCTCGGCGACGACAGAAGAGATGGCAGCCAGTGCAGCCGAAGTGGCCGCGATATCTCGAGACGCAGCAACCGCAAGCGAGAGCGGACTCGAGACTGCACAAGAAGCGATCACGGAGATGAGCGCAGTCGAAATCCAGACCGAGGAGACCGTCGAGACGATCGAACTCCTCTACGAGGAGATCCAGGAGATCGGGGACGTAACCGATATCATTGCGGAGATTGCTGATCAGACGAACCTGCTCGCGCTCAACGCCTCGATCGAGGCGGCTCACGCCGGCGGGAAAGCCGGAAGTAACGGTGATGGGTTCGCCATCGTCGCTGACGAGGTAAAATCGCTCGCCGAGGAGACCAAAGCGGCGACCGCCGAGATCGACGACTCGATCGAACGGATTCAAGACCGAACCGAAACTACCGTCGAAGACGTCAGGGAAACGAGCGAGCGGATTTCGAGCGGCGTCGAGACGGTAGAGAAAACTGTCGGCTCCCTCGAACGGATTGTCGAGGCCGTCGAACGCGCAAACGCTGGCATCCAAGGAATTAACGAAGCGACCGACCAGCAGGCGTCGTCCGCGATCGAGGTAGGAACAATGGTCGACGACGTCTCGGAAATTTCGGAGGCAACCGCGGACGAAGCAAGTGACGTTGCAAGTGCAGCCGAAGCTCAATCGGCGTTGGCCCGTGGCGTCTTCGGGCGAGCAGAGTCGCTCTCGGACGACGCCACAACGCTCCTTTCGGTGCTCGGTGACACCCGAGTGTCGAACGAAAGCGTTGGCGGAGAGTCAAAGACGGTCCTGAGCCATGGAGGTGAGACGGCGTGATCGATCCGACGAGCGTGTTCTGGCTTGGCGCGTTTGGAATGGGTGTCGGCACGGTCGTTTTCGTCTGGAGCGGCGTCACCGGCTTCGGAACTGACGCCAGGTACACTGCAGTTCTCGCGGCGATCAGCTCGATCGCGATGGTGGCGTACGTGACGATGGGCTTGGAGATCGGCTGGGTCTCCGTCGACGACCGGATCGTCTTCGTGCCGCGTTACGTCGACTGGATACTCACGACGCCGCTACTGTTGGTATTTCTCGGAATGCTCGCTGGAAGCAATCAGCGAGAGCTTGCGCTCGTCGTCTCGGTGAACACCGTCGTGATGGTCGGCGGCTTCGTCGGTGCGCTCCTCACGGGACCGCTTCGGTTCGGGCTATTCGCGCTGGCGACGGTCGCGTACGCTATTATGTTGTACCTGATCCTGGGATCGATGAGCGAGCGCGCTCGACGACGAGAGAACGGCGTCAACTCACTCTTTACGAGTCTCAGGAACCTTACCGTCGTGCTCTGGTCTGTCTATCCGCTCGTCTGGTTACTTGGTCCGCCCGGCATCGACGCACTAACGATTCAGGTCGACGTGATGCTGATCACCTATCTCGACCTGCTAACCAAGGTTGGGTTCGGACTTATCGCGATCAACGCGAGCACAATTATCCACGGTGAATCGGGATCGGAGATCGTCGGCGAGGTTTCGCGGTCGGGCTGAACAGCGACGACTATCGAGTCGTCGCAATTCTTTTGCCCGGACCGGGTGCACCAACGCACATGCGCGTCACCTTTCTCGGCACGGGAAGCGCGATGCCGACCGGCGAGCGGTTCCAGACGGGACTGGTCGTTCAGGAAGATGGCCGAACGCTTCTGATCGACTGCGGTTGCGGGGTGCTTCACCGCCTCCAGCAGTCGGGTATCGGCTACGAGGCCGTCTCCACCGTCTTGCTCACTCACCACCACCTCGATCACGTGGCGGACCTGCTCCCGCTGATGAAAGCCCGCTGGCTCGCCGGCGAAGAACACCTCGAAGTCGTCGGACCCCAGGGGACGAAAGGGCTCGTCGACGACCTGCTGTCGGTCCACGAGTACATGCAAGATAAACTCGACCTCCAGGTCAGGGAGGTCGTCGCGGGCGAGTTCTCGGTCGCCGGTTTCGACGTCTCGGCGTACGAAACCCGCCACTCCCTGCCCTGTCTGGCCTACCGCTTCGACGATCGGTTCACCTTCAGCGGCGACAGCGAGGCGTTCGCCGGCCTCGCGAACTTCGCGGACGGGTCGGCGATCCTCGCTCACGACTGCTCGTTTCCCGACGACGTGGACGTCTCGAACCACCCGACCCCGGACCTCCTCGGGCGCGAACTCGCCGGCCGCGAGATCGGTCGGGTCTACCTCACCCACCTCTACCCACACACCGACGGTCGCCACGGCGAGATGCTCGAGTCGATCGGCGCACACTACGACGGCGACGTCAGGTTCGCGGAGGACCTGACGACGGTGACGATCGAGTAGTCCGCTCGCCGGACAGCGGACGTGCCGGCGGTCGACGTCCGATCCGGTAACTCCGGCGGACGAAGGCTCGCAGGGCCACCGCGTCCTTCGAGGCCGACGGGCTACTCCCCGCGTCGGCCGATTCGTAGCGTTTTTGCTGGTTGTCGGGAAACGGGGCGGTATGTCTACCCCCTGGGACGACTGGAATCACGTCCTCAAGATCGATCCCGACAAGGATCTCCCCGAGGGAACCACCTACGGCGATCTCTGTGCGACCGGCACCGACGCGATCGAAGTCGGCGGCACGATGGGCATCACCGAACGGAACATGGAAGCCGTCGTCGACGCCTGCGCCGAACACGACGTCCCGCTCTACCAGGAACCCTCGAGCCCCGACGTCGTCATCGACAACGACGCGCTGGAGGGGTATCTCATTCCGACCGTCTTCAACGCCGGCTCTCCCTTCTGGATCACGGGCGCGCACAAGGAGTGGGTGCGCATCGACGACGGCCTCGACTGGGATCGGACGACGACGGAAGCGTACATCGTCATGAATCCCGAGGCTGACGTGGCGACGTACACGGAAGCCGACTGCGATCTGGACGCCGACGACGTCGCCTCCTACGCCACCGTCGCCGAGCGGATGTTCGGCCAGGAGATCGTCTACGTCGAGTACTCCGGAACGCTGGGCGAAGAGGAGATCGTCGCCGCCGCGGGTGAGGCGACCGACGAGGCGACGCTGTTCTACGGGGGTGGCATCCACGACTACGACTCGGCGTACGCGATGGCCCAGTACGCCGACGTGATCGTCGTCGGCGACCTCGGCCACGACGAGGGCGTCGAGGCCGTCCGCGAGACCGTGGAGGCCGCCTCGGACGCGTGACGTATCTCGGGGTTGCCCCCGAGGCACTCACCCTGCTCGATCCGTCGACTTCGACGCGTAACGATTGGTATTAGTCGTTCGAGCGTCCGAAAAAGCGCTTTTGGCCTAAACGGTTTTGCGTCTTCGCACACCACACGGTGCAATGAGTCTGCTCGCTGAGTTCGAAGCGAGATCACCCGAGTTCGTCCTCGGCCCGACGTTCGAGGCGGTGCCGTCGCTCGTCGTCGAAATCGAACGACTGTACGCGCTCGATCCGGACCGACCGATCGCGTTCTGCTGGACGACCTGTCGGGACCGCGATCGGCTCGAGGAGGCTCTCGAGGCCGACGGGACGATCGACCAGTTCGAGCGGATCGCCGAGCGAACCGACCGAACGCTGTATCGGCTGCGCCGGAGCGATTCGGGCGTGATACAGGCGTACCGGCAGTGGGTCGCCGCCGGCGGAGAACTGCTCGACTGTCGCGGGTGTGACGCCAACTGGGAAGTCGAGATGCGATTTCCCGACCGCGAATCGTTCGTCAGCTACCACGCGTTCCTCGAGGACGAACGCGTCGAGTTCGAGTTACACCGTCTGGCGAGCGGGGCGGACGCCCAGTGGCGCGACGCGGGCGGAACGGTGACCGACTCCCAGCGGGAGGCGCTCGAAATCGCCTACGAACGCGGGTTCTTCGACGTGCCGCGCGAGACGACCCTCGCGGCGATCGCCGACGTTCTCGAGATCTCTCCCCAGGCAGTCAGCGAGCGATTGCGGCGGGGACAGGCGCGGCTGATCGAAGAGAACGCGTTCTGAGACCGGCGGAGTACTCGACGGACCCCCGTCGAACGTCGATCGATTATCTCGGTTCGACGCGGGGACGACGCCACACGATAACGACCTCGAATTTCTCGCGGAGCGTCGTACCGACGTACGAGCGTGTCATAGAAAGCGTCACGTACGAAGCAGCAGGGTGCGCAAAGTGTGTCCAACACAAGCGCAACCCTGCAAGACCTGGCTTCGGTAGACGACTTCTTGAATGTCGCGGCTACCGAGACAGTACCACTGTTCGAGCACCTTGAGTTCGAGTTTCTGCTGGAGTACGACGTGTTCGCCCCTCGAAGCGGGGGCGAACACGAGTTCACCACCCACCAGACCTTTTTCGCGGCTTTCTACACTGCTACTACAAGGACATCTACGGCACACGTCTGGTTGGACGAGAACTCCAGCACGGCCTCGTTTGGTGCTATTGCGGACTCGACAAACCACCTTCCAGAGACACGATTGATCGGTTTCACACCGACCTCGAACACGTCGTTGACGATGTCTTCGACAGGCTCGTCGAGCAGGCCGCCGCCCGCGGCCTGCTCGACTCCATATATTCCATCGATTCGACACACGTCGAGGCGATCCAGTACAACGACGCTGCCTCGTGGAACGACGATCCAACAGCCGAAGCGTACTACTACGGCTTCGGCTCTACGATCGTCTCAACTGGCGCAAAGACCCCGATAGCAGCGGAGTTCACACAGGCCAAAAGCAGACTAAGAGACGGCGATGCGCGTCACACGTGACGCACTCGCCGTCGATACACCGATCTGGATGCATGGAGACAGCGCCTACAACATCCTCGATTGCCACGACCACCAGCTGACCGCAGGGCTCGTGCCAATCGCCCCATACAATCTGCGAGACACTGAAAACCCGAAAGACATTGAGTACAGGATCAAAGACCGAATCGAGGAACACAGCGAGGACGTTCAGCTGAAACAGTCCATCTTGGACGAGACGTACAACAACCGGACAGGAGTCGAACGAATCAACGACGAAGTCAAGGACTGCGGCCTCGGGCACGTCCGCGCCCGAGGCCGCGTCCACGCACGAACAGAAGGTCCCTTGCGCTGTGTCTCCGGCTCGTTGTTGCAATCACTAACTACAACGAGGAAACGAATCGGGCTATGAGAAGCTATGAGGCGGGTTCTGTAGACGCCCCACCACACTAATTTTAATATTATATTATTTACTTTATAAATAAATTAGTTTTATATTTTTTGTGTTGCTAGATATATCCTGATTATAAAATTCCAATATATTATAGTAGGAATGTATTGGTGTGTCTCGAAACAACAACAGAGAGTACCGGCGAAAAGTATTGTTGAGTACCGCCGCATTCAGTAGTGCAGTGATCGGAACGAGCGGTGTTAGCGCCGACCCAGGTCCAAATCAGGACGACAATCGGGGCAAACCGGGACGGGAACCGCCGGAGAACAAACAGCCCACCGAAGAGGAATGGGAAGAAATCCTTCAAGAAGAAGAGGACGACGACGTAATACTCGTTGAGCGGCCCGAGACCATCCGCGAGGAAGTAAGGGCCCCACGCAACGATAATATCGAAGCGATTCAAGCGTACTACAACAAACTTGAACGGAACGATTTCCGCGGATACGATGGGCCTCCTGAAGGCAGTTACATTTACGCAGGACGGTTCAAGAACGCGACCCCGTTATCTGAACAGGTCCACGTGCAAAGTTTCGATACACTTCGAAACACGTGGACTATCGGTTCGGTTCCGAGCGTCGTGCCCCGGTACGGTGGCGAATCGGTAGAAGTCGGCTACGATATCGTCATCGAATCGTGGCCGGATCTCGGTGGCGAACTGAATATTATTCTCATCGTCGGTGGGACCGAAGTGACGATCATCGGCGGCGGTCTCGGGGCAATTGGCGATGACGAAAACCCCATTTGTGCCACCGGGAGCCCACCGAAAGTTCCCGGCGGGTTTTCCGTTTGTCTCGGCGGGACGATCACCAGCGACGGATTTAATTTCGGAGTCGACGGAGAACTGGCGATTCCTGACGAAAACCCGTGTAGCCCCTTCAACTGTCAGCTCGCAGCCAGTCTCGATTTCGATTGTAGCGTTACCATGAGCGATGACGGAGCGAGTATCGGCTGTAATTCGCCGCTGTAAGCGCGATTAATTGCCGACAAGCGAACCGATCGAACACGTTCCGCTGGAGCCGTTGGTTCGCTCGAGTCGCTACCTGATCGGGTGTTGGCGCACGGGTTGTACGAACTACTGTGGTCTTCTCGGGCACGTTCGTTCCCAACTCACTCGTTTTTTGTTGCTCAGAACCGAGATTTCGCCAATAAGAAAGTCGATGTCGGTGGATATTTTATGACTAGTTCGCAGACACGATCGACCTATTTTCAGTCCGTCTTTCCCCGCCCAAACCGATCCAGGTGAGTGCCACTCATACGAACACGTAGCCGTACCCGAGCACAACTACTGCACTCAGTGCGGCGACACCAAGAACCAATTCCCTGCCGCCGCGCTTTGCGAACCGCCACGCTGTCGCCCGCTTCGGAACGTTGTAAATCACGATCGACGATGGCTCCGATCCGCTCTCGACGATAGCGTCCGCACCCGTTTCCCATCGGGAATCAGGTTCGACCGATCCGCGGACGTAAATCGATTGTCCAGACTCTATTCGTCCCTCGACGAATCGACGATCGTTCCGCACGAGCCACGTCGCGATGGCGCTCAGTATCGGGACTGAATCGAGGACAGGGTCTTGGCTGTCGACCGCGGGAGTCGACTCGACGTACCGTGTAATTGGCTCCGGGAGATCACGCCACGGCATGTGTTCGTACGTTTCCGTCGAAAATTCGAACTCCCCGCTGGTCGGGTCGACGCGGACGCGCCCGGTCTCGTCTTCGAGGAAAAATTCCACAGCCTCTGTCCCCTCATCGAGAAGTGCGTACTTCCCGTCGCTCGATCGCGGTGCGTCCGCGGGTGTACTCGAATCGATCCGCTCTTTCGTTCGATAAATGTAAGCGAGACAGTCAGTTCCCGAAAACGGCGCTGTAACGGTTTTCGAGTCGATTGGGGCAACAGTTCCCTCGAGTTCGACCATCCCGGAGTGATCGACCGCCTCCCGAATCGGAGTCCGACAGCGCTGGCGAAGCGTATATGCCGATCGAAACGAGCGGCTGGCGCGATACAAATACAGTCCACCTATCCCGAGAACGCCAACTGCGAGCACCAGGATCGCGATCGAAAGTAGGGTGGAGATCATGTCGGAAGGCCTCTACTCCAGTGACGTCCGTTCCTCAATCAGTAGTTTGCTTTTTTGTCTGGCTCCATACCGGTCAAACGATCGTTGGGGCCAGTGGATACGTCCACTGGTCCGTCTTGCTCGCTTTCAATGCAGCATATAGACAAAAGGCGACGTCGGCTACTACCAACGCGACGATGAGTAGGATCGCAAGAAGCGCAAGCGAACCGGAGACTGTCTGGAGAATAACACCGAGGATGAACAGTGTCGCGAACGCACACAGAAAGAAAATTTGCCAGTTGAGTGCGTTTCGCGCGTTTACTTTCGTCGACTCCTCACTGGAGACCAGGTAGATGATTCCGGCACCAATGGCGCCGAAAAAGAGTCCGACCACGTGAACAACGATTCCGAGCGCGGTCGTTCGATCCGATGGGGATTTCGATAGCTCGGACGTATCCGACATACTTCTGCGTTCACCGACTGTTAATAAATATTTGTCGGAGGTGACGATAGTTTCACCTACTAAAGAACTCATCTATCCAAGGATCATCTTGCAGGGTTTGAGTGCTGCTGGACACGGCTTCTCAACCTTGCCCTTTCGTGTGCGACGTATTCTACGACACCCTCACGTACCGGTACAACCGCGATCCGTCTGCGGTCTCACCGACGACGACCGACGGCAGACCGCCTCACTCCTCGGCGATCCGACTGCCACCGGGGGGCATGAAGTGCTGAATCCGATCCGGACTCGCGATCTTTCGGACGAACGTCTCGTCCTCGAAGCGCTCGCGGAACCGCCGGTACAGGCGTTTCGCCGCGTCGGCCTGGGCGTATCGGCCCGGCTCGAGTTCGATCGTCGCCGCCGCCTGCTCTTCGATCGCCGACGGCGGGCCGCCGATCACGCGGGTGTAGGGCTCACACTGGATGCCGACGGCGACGCCGACCGGCGTGTCGTCGTAGTACGTCCGATCGCCGCGGATCGCGAATCCACCCTTCTCGAGGTACTCGCCGCTTTCGGGCGTCTTGGTCACCTGCTCGGAGTCGACCGCGTAGACGTCGCCCGCGTACCGACCGTCCTTCCAGACCGACGAGTACGACACTGCGAACTGAGCGGCCTCCTCGACGCTCGACTCCGGCAGTTCGATGTCCGACGACGACGCCTCGCTGGGATCGGTCGCTTTCAACACCGTGACGGGGCCGCCGTGAGCCTGAGTGTGCAAGACGGTGTCGCCCGGCTCGAGGTATTTTTTGACGAGTTCTTCGTTCTGATCGGCGTTGCGGCCGCCGATGACGAGGTAGCCGTCGCTGGTGTGAAACCACCGGAACCGATCGAACCAGGGTTCGTTCTCCCGGATCGGAATCGAGGGGTCGGCGAGCCAGTCGCGATCGTCGTCGTCCGGGTCCGCTTCGTCGGGGTCGTCACCGTCACCGTCGTCGGCTTCCCACCGCTCGCGCCGGCGCTCGACCTCCTCCAGGTTCTCACGGGTGTCCTCGATCGCGGCGAGGGCACCCTCTTTTTTCTCCTCGATGCGCTTTGCTTCGGTGTAGAGGCGATCCGCGTTCTGCTCGAGGCCGTCGTGAGCGAGCAAGTCGATCCGCTCGTCGTCGAGCTCGACGGTGACGATGCCCTCGCCGGCGTCGATTCCGACGACGGCCTCGGCGGCCTCGATGCCGCGGTCTCTCCCCTCCTCGAAGCGCTCTTCGATCTCCTCCCAGGAGCGATCCCGCTCGCGAGCGTCCTGAATCGTCGAGAGGACGTCGTCGACGAGGCCGTACCTGGCGTACAGTAACTCGGCGTTTTCGCGCATGGATTCGGCCTCCCGTTCGAACCCCTCGATCGCGCCTCGTTGCTGTTCGATGATCCGCTCGTATTTGGCGATCTCCTCCTCGAAGTCCGGTCGTTGATCGGTCGGGTCCGGTTCCGACTCCTCGTCGAGTTCGAGTCGGACGAAGTAGTCGTCGAGCGCCGCGAGAAACGAGTCGTAGGCCTCCGCGGCCAGCTCCCCGCGTTCCTCGAGCGGAAACGGAGTGACGTCGAGGACGCGGGCGCTGCTCGAGTCTGGCGCGTCCTCGGTCCCGCCGTCGGCGGCGCTTCCCTCTTCGTCCGGTCGCTCGAAGTAGAGCCGGGGCTCGAAGTTTCGGTTGCGAACGTCGAGCGCGAGGCGTTCGATCGCGCCGTAAAGTCGGTCGTAAACCCCGTCGTCGACGTCGGCGATGTCCATCGCCTTCTCGACGCCCGCGCGGGTGCAGACCTCCTCGCCGTAGAGTCCCCCGAAGTTGAGCTGGGTCGCGAGCGTGCGAACGACGTCCGTGTCGGAGGTCTCCATCTCGCGTTCGAACGCCTCGCGGTCGATCGTCAGCGGATTCGTCCGCGTGTCGGGAAACTCGTAGCGCGAACCGGGGACGACGGTTCGGGACTTCAGGCGGACGGTCTCGAGGCAGTCGATCACCTCGTACTCGCCGTCGGTGACCGCGACGTTACCCTGGCCGAAGAGTTCGACGATGATCCGGGTAGTGCCGTCGTCGCGTTCGAAGACGAACTCGAGGATGCGATCGAACTCGTACTGGGAGACGCCGGCGAAGTCGGCCCCCGACAGGCGGTTTCGAAGCATCATCGCGAACTGCGGCGGTCGTCCCGGCGCGTCGGGGACTCGCTCGGGGGTGACCGTGTGCGCCCGCTTGACCTCGCCGACCTCGAGCAACAGTTCGACTCGGCCGCGATCGAAATCCCGCATCTTCAACCGGACGAGGTCGTCGCCGTAGAGGTAGGCCTTGTCGACTTTCGCACCCTCGTAGGTCCCCAGCTCCCCGACGAGGGCGGCGAGGTCGACGCTCGTAAGCTCCCGCTTTGGATCCATACCGTACACTGCCCGGTGCTGTCAAAAAGGCGTGTCGCTCCGTGCTGGCGGTCGCCGTCTCTCGGTGTCGACGGATCGATCGGCCGCAGCCGGTCGGAAAGGCTAATCCGGACCGGGACGCTTCACTCGAGCATGAGCACACCGGCGGGGTGGTCCGAGATCAACGAACTCCCTGCGTTTTTCGACCGACTCGAGGAGACCGGCGGCGTGCCCGTCCGCGACTTCCTCGAGCGCCTGGACGACGAACACGACCTCGGCCTCGAGATCGACGGCATCGTCTACCACGACAGAGGGATCCGCGTGCCCGGCTACGACGCGACGTTCGTCCACGAACCGACCGGCTCCCGCGGCCGACCGGCGTTCAGCGTCGAGGTCGACGCGATCGGTCCCCGGAACGCCTGGGAGATCTTCGACGATACGCTGACGTGGAACGCCTACCTCCTGCGAACGGAGGGTCTCGCGGCGATCGCGTGGCTGAGCGACGAGGAGTATCGGGTCGAGGAGGCCGACTACTTCTCCAGCAAGCGCGAGGCGGTGTTGGCGGGCCGGTTCTCGTTCGGCGTCTTCGTACACAGCGGCGAGGACTGGGAGCAACAGGTCGAGCGCATCCGGCGGACGAACGCGCCGGCGTTCCTCCAGAGCGAAGACGGCTCGACGGTGCTCCCGTCGACCCAGTCGGAGTTCTACGAGTACGTCGACTCGACGCCCACCGAGTTCCGGACCAGCGGCGGCAACGCCCCCTCGTACCTCGGCGTGCTCGGACTCGAGATCACGATCGATTGACCGACCTCGAGATCGACGGACCCCGGTCTCCGATGCGGCCGATCGGTTAGATGTCCCACCCCTCGAGCGTGTAGGCCATCTCCCAGAACCGGTACTCGAGTCTGGCGCTGGTGAGAAACGCGTCGGTCATCGCCTCGTGCTCGCCGGGATAGCGCTCGCCGCAGTCGTCGACGAACTCCCGACACCAGGCCGTCGCCTCGCGGAACTCCTCGCCAGTGTACGTCTCGATGAACGGCGTGTAGCGGTGTTCCTCCTCGGCCAAGTCGGCCATGTGCTCGGCGACGTCGAGGTAGCCCTGCATGCACGGGTACAGCGCGGCGGCGATCTCGGCGATCGATCCCTCGTAGGCGGTTCGGACGAGGAAGCTGGTGTAGGCGACGCAGGTCGGCGCTTTCTCGACGGTCTCGAGTTCCGCGCGCGAGATACCGTAGTCGGCCGCGAACGACCGGTGGAGGTCCATCTCGTGATCGAGCACCTCGTGGGCGACGCCGAGCAGGTGCGTCATCGTCTGCTCGTCGCGCGCTTTCGCGCCGGCGATCGAAAACAGCCGCGCGTAGTCGAGCAGGTACCGGTAGTCCTGTTTCACCCAGTGTTCGAACGCCGCCTCGTCCAGCGTTCCGGCGGCGAGTTCGCGAACGAACGGGTGATTCAGCTGTGCCTCCCAGACGTCGGTCCCCTCCTCGAGGAGATAATCGCTGAACGACATTCCGACCGGTACCGACGACGGGAAACGTGATATAACCGACCGATATGAGCCGATTGTACCGGCGTGCCAGCGTGCTCATCGCGCGGTCGTCGACGGCAGTCATATCCGTTCTCGAACCGAACGCGGGGTATGACGTCGCTCGGCGAGGTCGTCCTCGTCGCCGCGGTCGCGGGCTGCGTGACCGGACTCGGGGCGCTCCCCGTCCTCGTCACCGACCGGGTCAGCCACCGGGTCTACGACGGAGCGCTCGGCCTCGCCGCGGGAATCATGGTCGGAGCGGCGGTGTTCGCGCTCGTGTTGCCGGGTCTCGAGCTGGGTTCGCCGTTCGAAGTCGTCGCCGGCGTTCTGCTGGGTGGGGGCTTCTTGCTCGCCGTCAACGCCGTGTTACCGCACGTTCACCTCCGATTTCGGGGCGAGCGACTCGAAGGAACGGCCGTCGTCGACGGCGCGATCGCGGACGGTTCCTCGAATCGAACGACCCGAGACGACCGGGCGACCGAACCGGCGTTCGACGACCTGCGCCGAGCGGCGCTCGTCGGCGGAACCGTCACGATCCACAACGTCCCGGAGGGGCTCGCGGTCGGGATCGCGTTCGCCAGCGGCGAGACCGCGCTCGGATTCGCCATCGCGACGGCCATCGCCGTCCAGAACGTTCCCGACGGGTTCGCGATGGCCGTTCCGGCGGCTCGAGCGGGCGTCTCCCGGAGCAAGACCGTCCTCTACACGACGCTGTCCGGCGGCGTTCCGGAGCCGATCGCCGCGGCGGTCGGGTTCGCGCTCGTCGCCGTCGTCTCCGGACTGTTTCCGATCGCGGCCGGCTTCGCTGCGGGCGCGATGATCGCCGTCGTCTTTCGGGAGCTCGTCCCCTCGAGCCACGGTCACGGGTACGCCGACACCGCGACGGCGACGTTCGTCGTCGGGTTCGCGGTGATGCTCGTCGTGGATACGGTGTTGGCCGTCTGATTGGCGCGTGGCGACCGGGTATCCGGACTCGCGGGAAATCGGATCGGCGGTGGGACTCGCTCGTCGGACGCGGAAACGGCTGACCGAGGAGTTACGGGCCGCGAAATCGACTCTCCGTGTATGACCGGCACCGATGCGCTCGGAACCGTTGGCCCGTACCGGATCGAGGATCTCGAAGGGGAAGAGCGGGGCCTCCGCGTCGGCTGTGAAACGCACGACGAGTGGCGGGAGTTCGAACCGGGCCGGCGGTCGGTCGCGTTCTTCTGTCCGGACTGTCGCATCGAGATCGAGGTCCGCCTCCACGACGACCTCGACTGGCGGGACTGGGGCGAACGGTGTTGACCCTGGAGGGCGACGCCCCGGCCCGATTCGCCGGCGGCGGCCTGGACGTGGGCCCTCGAGCGGCCGCGAGGGGCTCGCGTTCGGGGACGGCTACAGGCGCTTGCTCACGTACGGCCCGTCCTGATGGTAGCCGAGTTTCTCGCGGTAGTACTCGCGCGCGCCGATACCCGAGATGACGCTGAGTTTGTCGTAGCCGGCGTCTGCGGCCAGTTCCTCGGCGCGCTCCATCAGCCGGCGGCCGTATCCCCGATGCTGGTGTTGATCCGTCTCGCCTTCGTCGCCCATCGAGACCTCGCTGCCGTAGACGTGCAACTCGCGAACGAGCGCGGCGTTCTCGAGTTCCGGTCGCACCGGGTCGCCGGGAAACCGCAGCCGACAGAAGCCGACCAGCAGGTCCTTCTCGAAGTCCTCGAACGAGATGAAGTGCTCCGTTCCGCCACAGGCGTCGTAACGCACGACGTCGAGGTCGACGGATTCTGGATCGTCGTCGTTCATTCCGGCCTCGCGACAGCGGATGCACTCGCAGGTCCAGCCGTGTTCGTCCATGCGCTTTCGCGCGAGTTGCCGGAGGTTCGACTTCCAGACGCCGGCGTCGATGAAGTCCGCGGGGATGTCACGCTGGACGCGCTGGAGTCGGGTGTACCGGGGGATCATGTCCTTGATCTCGGCGACCAGTTCGGCGGCTTCCTCGTTGTCGAGCGGTTCGTACTCGCCTCTGTGCCACCAGTCGTAGGTCGCCGTCCCCCGGACGATCAGCGTCGGATAGATCTTGAGGTAGTCGGGTTTCCACGCCTCGTTCTCGAAGATGCGCCGGAAGTCCTCGAGGCACATCTCTTTGCTCATCCCCGGCTGTCCCGGCATCATGTGGAACCCGACTTTGAACGCCGAATCGCGCAACCGCTGGTTGGCCTCCATCGACTCGGCGACGCCGTGACCGCGGTGCATCTCGCGGTTGATTCGCTCGTAGGTGGTCTGGACGCCCACCTCGACTTTCGTTCCGCCGAGGTCGAGCATCCGGTCGATCTGCTCGGGATCGCACCAGTCCGGCTTCGTCTCGAACGTCGTTCCGATGTTGCGGACGTCCGCCGTCTCGTTTTCCGCGATGACGTCCTCGACGTACTTCCACTCGTACTCCTCGGGGTCCTGAGCGAAGCTGACGCCCTCGGCGGGCTCCGGTTCCTTCTCGACGTCGAAGTCGTTCATCGCCTCGAGCGCGCGCTTGACGAACCACTCCTGGTAGTCGTGGCTGCGGGCGGTCATCGTCCCGCCCATCAGGATGAGTTCGACCTTGTCGACAGGGTGGCCGATCTCCCGCAGTTGCTCGAGGCGAAGCGTCACCTGTCCGTAGGGGTCGTAGTCGTTCTGGACGCCGCGGGCCGCGGCGGGTTCCTCGCCGGTGTAGCTCTGGGAGGACGAAAACTCCGAGTCGGGTCCGCCGGGACAGTACAGACACTTGCCGTGGGGACAGCGCTCGGGGGAGGTCATGATCGCGACCGGCGAGACGCCCGAGGCGGTGCGAACGGGTTTGCGCTGCAACACCGCCTCGAGTTCCTCGCGGTGCTCCTGTGGGGCGTAATCCAGCAGCTCCGAGTTCTTCGGCACTTTCGGCGCGGAGTGCTCCGAGCAGGCCGCCAGCTTGGCCTTCTCGACCTCGTCGCGCTCGATCTCGCCCGCGAGAATGCGCTCGACGAGCGTCTCACAGACCCGCTCGAAGGCGTCCGTTTCGGTCGGATCGGGCGTCTCGGTGCTCACTACAGGGCATTCGTCGCCGTCCGCGAATAAGCGTGTCGGACTCGAGACTTCCGCACCGATCGAGTCGGCGAGAACGGAACCGCCGACGAAGCGGTCGGGAGATACCGCGATTCACGTCTCGAACTCGAGGTTGGTGTCGACGTCTCGGTCGCGGTCGCGTCTCCGGTCGCGCTCCTCGCGGGCACCCCGTCGCCACCGCTCGACGTCCTCGAGCGTCTCGGTCTCGAGCAGGCGCTCGAGCTTGCGTTCGAACTGGTCGTCGGTCAACTCGCCCGCGGCGTACCGCTCGCGGAGGGTTTCGAGCGCGTCGGCGTTGTTCTCCGCCGCGTGCGGTTCGGACTCCGTCGACGGGTGATCGTCGTCCGACTCGCTCTCCTCGGCGTCGTCCCACTCCCACCACTCCTGGCGATCGGACTCGTCGCCGAACAGGAGCGCGACGAGCGGCACGATGACGACGTAGCTAACGAGCAAAAGGGGGAGCCACCACCACTGCCCCGTGAAGAGTCCGACGAGCCAGATGCCGGTGAGGACCGTCGCCGTGATCTCGGTGACGTTTTCACGGAATCGATTCGCGGGGTCGTCGGCCATGTGGACACTTACACAGGGAGACCCGAAAGATGTTTTCACGCCGACAGGGCAGCCGCCGTCGAGCGTGAGGATCGGGAGAGCGGGAGTGACGCGCGTTCGTCGGCCGGTTCCCGGGTCGGTCGCCACGACGGGAGATCAGGTTTCGTACTCGAGGTTCGAATCGACGTCGCGGTCTCGGTCGCGTCCCCGATCGCGATCGGCGTTCGCGTTCCGTCGGTCTCGCTCGACGTCCTCGAGCGTCTCGGTCTCGAGCAGACGCTCGAGCTTGCGTTCGAACTGGTCGTCGGTCAACTCGCCCGCGGCGTACCGTTCGCGGAGGGTTTCGAGCGCGTCGACGGAGTTCGAAGATTCCGCACCGGCGGTCGAGGACTCGTCGTTCGCGTCATCGGACTCGCTCGAGCCCCACCAGTCGTCCCAGGAGTCGTCGTCCCACCAGTCCCACCACGTCTCCCGGTCGGACTCGTCGCCGTACAGGAGGGCGACGATCGGAACGACGACCAGGTATCCGAACAGCAAGACCGGCAACCAGAAGCCGCCACCGCCCGGCAGAAACAGCAGTGCGAGCCAGAGACCCGTGACCACCATCGCCGCGATCTCGGTGGCGTTTTCGCGAAGTCGGCTCCTCGGGCCGTCGCTCATAGGATATGTTCGTCCACTGATTTGAAAACTGTTTCTCCTCCGATCCTATCGCCGGCTCGGGTGGCGATCCGACAGAGAGGAACCGTCGTCACTCGAGACGTTGCGGTCGGGAGGAACTGGACGTGCGTCCGTCGCGTGCGCGTTTACGCGAGCGTTTCGCCGAGCGCCTCGAGTGCGGCTTCGCGAACGGCGTCGCGCTCGCCGGGGAGGTACTCGACGTGACCGTCCTCGCCGCCGACGACGCGGATGCCGCCGTCGGGAACCACGTCGGCGATGGCCCGTCCGAGTTCGCGGACGTTCACCGGTTCGGTCGCACGGACGTGTAGTTCGTCGTCGCCGACGCCGAGGGTGACGAACGGACCCTCGTCGCGGTCGCGACGGTGGAGTTCGTCGAGCAGGAGTTTCGTCGTCGGGAAGTTGTACCGGTGGGTGAACGCGGCCGTATCGAGCACCGCCACGGTGACGCCGTCGACGGTCTCGGTCTCGAGGTTCTCGCGGGCGGTGTCGAGTTCGGTCTCGAGTTTGGCCCGGAACTGCTCGGAGACGTGCGCGGCCAGGTCGCCGTCGGTCGTCTCGTCGGTAGCCCCGTCGTCGAACAGCAGGTCGGCGACGAGTTCGCGTTTGTCCTTGTACGACTGGTAGTAGGCCTCGAGCGCGACGGCTTCGCGACGCTCGGAGAGGGCGGTTTCGTCGTATCCCGCCTCGGTCGCGAGCTCGAGGTACGCCTCGGGCGCGTGCTCCCAGTAGCTGACGGCCGGCAGGTGCTCGAGGTCGGATCGGACGTCCTCGTTGACGAGAGCGGCGACGTTCGCCGCGAGCGCCGTGGAGGTCAGCTCCGAGACGTCCGCGCCGGCGAGCGACGGAGCGACTGCCGTGGCAACGGCGTCGACGATCTCTTCGTCGGCGCGACTATCGTCGACGACGAGCGCGTCGGCACCGTACAGCGAGAGCAGCTCGTAGCCGTCGACGGACTCGACGGTCGAGCCGGCGTCGACGAGGACGACGAGCGGAAGCTGTTCGCCGTGGCGGTCGCGAGCCTCGAGCATCGCCGTGACGTCGTCGGTCGCGGCGTCCATCCCGTAGACGCGACCGTCGAGCGGCCGACGCTCGAAGTAGTGGTACTCGGCGTCGTCTCGGGTGTGTTTTTCGCGAACGAGCGGGAGAACGGCGCGTTCGATGGCGGCGCCGGCGACGTAGCCGTCGGCGGTCGCGGCGTGTCGAACGACGATAGGACGCGCTTCCACGACGGCGCGTCGAATCGCGGTCGCCGCGTCCGCAAGCTCGTCTTCGACGGTCGTGACTGGGTCGAACTCGGCGAGAGTGACGACTTCGGACGGCCGAGCCTCGCGTTCGATCGCGCTCTCGAGACGATCGACGACGGTGTCACGATCGTCGCCCGTGAGCACGTCGAGCATCTCGGTTTCGATCTGGAGGTCGCCGTTGTGGCGTTCGACCTCGCCCTCGAGAGCGACGACGTCGTCGACGTCGACGTCGGGGTAGGCCCGGACGCCGGCTTCCTCGAAGGCGGCGCACTCGACAGTTCCCGTCTCGTCGCGGAGCTCGAAAACGGTCGGACCGCTGGTCTGGCGGACGCCCGTAATCTCGCCCTCGAGACGAACGACGCTCCCAACCTGGTTCTCGATCGCCTCGACTCTGGTTCGCTTGAGCGCCGGTTCGCCGTCGTCCTCGTCGGTCGTTCCGCTTCCGGTCGCGGGCGTCGAGACGGCCGCGCTCTCGGTGGCGACGGAGCCGCCACCGGAGACGGTCTCGGCCGATGCGTCCGGCGCCGTCGACTCGCGATCCGCGTCGACCGACTCGCCGCTCGAGCCGTCGCCGGTCGCCTCCTCGTCCGACGACGATTCGTCCCCGTCGAACTCCTCGGGACGGAACTCGTCGTCGGCCGTTTCGATCAGCGATCCGCGGAACTCGCGTTCGCGCTGGCGAATCGACCAGCCGAGGTCGACGTTACCGTTGTCGCGAACGTCGAGAACCTGGACGAAGACGTCGTCGCCCGGCTCCCAGTCGAGACTTTCGATTCGCTGGTCGAGTTCGCTTCTGTGCAACAGTCCCGTGACGTGATCTCCGACGTCGATGAACACGCCGAAGTCGGCGTAACCGTCGACGGTTCCCCGGTAGTATCGGCCGGGGGTGAGCTGTGAGGGTGTGTTGCCCCGAAATTCGAAGACAACGTCTTCCTCGTGGCTCTCACAGATTTCACCGTCAACGGGTGTGCCGCAGATGATGCAGTTACCCATCTATTCGGTTCAAGCAGTTTCGCCCTAAAACGGTTGTCGAAATGCGTTCGGAACCCGCGGCGGTCGAAACTCGGCGTCGCGTCCCGTCACTCGAACACCGGTGACTCCTCCTCGAGCGCCTCGACGTCATCGACGAGCGCGCGAACGTGCTCCGGAAACAGCGACACCTGAAGCTCGTTTCCGTCGTCGTCCTCGAAGACGAGTTTGACCCGTTTGTCGCCGAACTCACGGGCCTCGGCGGACTCGACGTCGAACAGTTTGACCGTCGCGGACTTGTTCGTCGGTCCGACGTTTTTGATCGATCCTTCGTTCAACTCGACCATGAACTCCTCGAGCGTCAGCGCGAGCATACCTCGCGTACGGCCCCCGGCTAAAAAACGACACGGCATCGGCGGCGGCTGTTTCGTCGCCCGCTATCGTCGCTACCCACCCTTAATTACAGACAGCTGACATAGTTCGGAGCGATTTCGACTCTCCATGAGAAAGGTGGTGACTACGATTCCGGAACGTCTCACCGCTCTCACCCAATTTTAAGTTATCCGCTTTGCAACCGTTGGAACGCTATGGAACTCACCTGGCACGGTCACTCGACGTGGAGCGTTACCGTTGGCGAGACGGACCTGCTGGTCGACCCGTTCTTCGACAATCCGAAGACGGCACTCGAGCCGTCCGCGATCGACAAACCCGACTACGTGTTGTTGACCCACGGACACGCAGACCACATCGCCCACGCTGGCGAGTTCGCCGGGGCGACGCTCGTCGCGACGCCGGAGCTGGTTTCGTTCTGCGAGGAGGAGTTCGGCTTCGAGGACGCCGTCGGCGGAATGGGGATGAACCTCGGGGGGACGGTCGAGTGCGACGACGCGTACGTCACCATGACGCGCGCCGACCACACGAACGGGATCATGACCGAAAACGACGCGAGCGCCGGCATGCCCGCCGGGTTCGTCATCTCCGACGCGCCGCCGGCCGAGTCCGACGAGGAGTCGACGGCGGTCTACAACGCCGGCGACACGTCCCTGATGAGCGAGATGCGCGACGTGATCGGCGATCACCTCGCGCCCGACGCCGCCATCGTCCCCATCGGCGATCACTTCACCATGGGCCCCAAGCAGGCCGCCATCGCCGTCGACTGGCTCGACGTCGATCACGCCTTCCCGCAGCACTACGACACCTTCCCGCCGATCGAACAGGACCCCGAAGACTTTTCGAGTGCGGTCGAGGCGACCGGCAGCGACGCCGACGTTCACCTCCTCGAAGCCGACGAACCGTTCGAACTGTAGAACCTGCGGCGTCGTTGGGGGCGGTCCGATCGAAACGCGGTCGAGCGAGACGACGAACCATCGTGAATCCCGCTCGTTCTGGCGGGAGCGTCCGAGGACTGCGGACGTCGGTTTTTGGCGGCGTAATACCTATACGTTTCAAGGGAAACCGTGCGTGGTAATGAGTTCGAACGAGCTACAGGAGGGCCAGGTCGCATCCGTCCGATTGCGAATTCGGATGGAGGGAGACTGGACGGAGCAGGTCGGTCGATACGACATTCAGGGGGATATTTTCACCGCCAGCCTGGTCGACACCCACTACACCGGATTGATTCGTCTCTACGGGGAGGACGTTGCCAAGGGGATCGAACTCATCAGGGACGCGTCCTACCACGTGCGAGTCGACGTTATCGAACGTGCCCTCGACGTGAAACACAAATATGCGGTTCTCTTCGTCACCGCCGTGTTCGATCAAATGACGCCTTTCCGCATGATTACCGAAAACGAGTATCTGCTCTTCGAACCCTCCTTCTTTCGAAACGGCTGGTTCTATCTCGACACGCTCGTCTGGAACCGAGAGCAGCTCGCGTTCCTCGTCGACGAGTTGGACGAGATCTGTACCGTGACGATCGAACAGATCATCTCGGGGGCCGAGTTTTCGACGCTCCCGAACCCGCTGGCGTGGTCGGAGCTGCTCACGGCACTCACCGACCGACAGATGGAGGTGCTGTCGCTGGCCCTGGAGCGCGGCTACTACGACCAGCCCAGCAAGGTCTCGCTCGAGGAACTCGGCGACGAGATGGACCTGCACAAGTCGACCGTCGGAGAGCACATCAACCGGGCCTCGCGAACGCTGGCGGAATTTATCGTCGAAAACTACCACTCGACCGCCCGGACGAACCATTAACACCCCTATATATCGGGCGGAACCTTTACTCAGACAGCACAGATTCCTACTCACGAATGGTGTCACGCGTCGGTCGCTCGGGTGAACCGAGGAACGCCCGCGACGCTTCTGTCGGCGAGAATCTCCTCGTCTGTGGCGTGTCCACCGGCCCGTTCGAAGACGACTTCGACGACGGGCGCATCGACGGTTTCCGCACGCCGATTTTGAACGCGCCAAAGAGGTCGTCTCCGAGGAAATGGATACCTGCACTCCGGCTCCGATGACGATTGGCCGGAACGCGTTCCGTCGCGGAGTGCGGATCGCGACGTCAGAGCACGTCGACGAAGATCGCCGGACTCCACAGCTTGCGTGGTACGACCGACCCTCGGCGAACGGCCGCTCTCGGGCGGACTCGAGCGGTGGGACCGGGGCACACTCACTCGCCATCGAATATAACTATGATCGAACTAACCGGTGAACTCACGACGCAGGATCTCGTCGCTATCGCCCGCGAGAACGCGGACGTTGCACCGTCCGCGGAGACCGTCGAACGAATGGAAGACGTACGGGCGGTTGTCGACGACATCGTTCGACGCGGCGACTATCACATCTACGGCGTGAATGCGGGCGTCGGCGACCTGCACGGGAAATCCATCTCGCGAGAACGGATTCAGGAGATGCAAGAGAACATCATCGAGAGCACGATCACCGCCGTCGAACCGATCGCGTCGACGGAGGTCACTCGCGCCGCGATGGTGGCGAAGGCGAACACGCTCGCTGCGGGTCGATCGGGAGTGAGACCGGAGATCGTCCACAAGCTGTGTGCGATGTTGAACGAGGGCGTTCATCCGCGAATGTCTCTCGGCGGGTCGACCGACGACCTCACGGCGATCGCACACGTCGGGCTGGTCCTCCTCGGAAAGGGAGAGGCGGAGATCGGCGGAGAGATCGTGTCTGGGGGCGAAGCGCTCGAACGGGCCGGTATCGAACCCGTGCGGCTGGCCCCGAAAGAGGCGATGTCGCTGGTCAGCGGAACGGCCGTTATGACGGGAATGCTGGCGCTCAACGTTCACGATATCGATCGACTCGTCCGGACCGCGGACGTCGTCAGCGCCCTCACGTTCGAACTGGTGGGAGACGCGCCCGAAACGTTCGCCGACCGCGTCAGCGACGTCCGCCCACACGACGGACACGCGACATCTGCGTCCAACGTGCGGGCGCTCCTGAACCGGGACGCCGACGGCTCGTCGCCGAAGATGGTTCAGGATCCGCTGTCGTTACGGGTGATCCCGCAGGTTCACGGAACCGTCCGTTCACACCTCGATTTCGGCCGAGAGACCGTCGACACCGAGTTACGGAGCGCTACGGACAATCCGCTCGTATTTCCGGACGGGAAGATTTACTCCTGTGGTGCGTTCAACGGACAGCCGATCGCGAGCGCGGCGGATTCCCTCCGAAACGTCGTCACCAAACTCGGATCGATCAGCGAGAGTCGAAACAGGCTGTTGCTGCGGGACAAACAGGACGACTTTCCGTTCCTGGCCGCAAACCCTGGCGTCGAGTCCGGGCTCATGATGGTCCAGTACACGTCGAGTGGATTGCTGGCCGAAACGCTCGCGACCGACTCCATCAGCAGCCACTCTGTCACCGTCTCCGGCGGTCAGGAGGACATCCACTCGATGGGGACGATCAGCGCGAGAAAGCTAACCGAAACGGTCGAGACGGTGAGCCGCATGCTGGCGATAGAACTACTGTGTGCAAACCGTCACCACAACCTTTCGGCGGACGGTTCGATGGATCCGGCGCTCGAAGCGGTTCTCGATCACGTTGACGCCGTCGTAGAGGATCCGGTCGCGGACACACCCTCTCTCGACTACATCGCCGCACTGACCGAGCAGATACGGACGGGAACGATCGTCGACGTCGTCGAAGCGAACGGCGTCGAGATCGACTAGGACGGCGCCGAATCGAGTCTGAACGCGGGTTCCGAGCACAAAATGTTTTTCGTGAACGGACGAAAGATTGGCAAAATATCCGATCAACCGTACACGTTCCGAGCGAACGACAAGTGGAATTCATCCTTGCATCGGGACAATCGTGACAGATCGACTTCTGCACCCGCTCACTTTAACTCCCCTCCATGTAGGGGGCAACGATTACTGGAGAGAACCGGCATGAGACACCATATGCCAAACACTGTCTCACGAAGACAGGCGCTTGCGGGGATCGGTGCGAGTACGGTTGGTGCGAGCGTTTCGGGATGCCTCGGGATGTTCTCCGGCGACGCGATCGGAGTTTCCTCGAAGGAGTTTTCCGAACAGTTCATTCTCGCGAACATCAGCAGAGAACTCCTCGAGGCTGAGGGCCACGACACCGAGGACAACACCGGACTCGGAGGCACGATGGCCAATTTCGAGGCCATGCGAAACGAGGAGGTCGGAGTGTACTGGGAGTACACGGGAACGGCCTGGCTGAACATTCTCGAGGAGGACGAACCGATCGACGATCCCGATCAGCTGTACCAGGAAGTCGCGACGGCGTACGAAGAGGAGTACGATATCGAGTGGCTCGAGCCAGCACCGTTCAACAACACGTACGTCATCGTATCGAACGACGAATGGGTATCGGAGTCGGGCGTCACGGATCTCGAGGAGCTAGCGGAGTACGCCGAAGCAGGCAATACGGACTTCAGCGTCGGAATGAATCCGGAAATCGAAGAGCGCGAAGATGGGTGGGCCGGCATTCCGGAAACCTACGAGTTCGAAGAGAGCGCGGACGACATCGAGACCGTCAACATGGACCTCGGTCTGGCGGTACAGGCCGTCGACGAGGGAGAGGTCGACGTCGCCTTCGCGTTCGAGACCGACGCCGAGATCGAACGGTACGATCTCGAGGTGATCGAAGACGTCCGCAATCATTTCGTCATCTACAATCCCGCGCCAAACGTCCGCCAGGACGTGGTCACAGACGAGATACGGGAGTCGTTCAATTCGGTCACCCCGGAACTCGACGCAGAAACGATACGGGGGCTCAACGGCCGCGTCTCGATCGACGGAGAGGATCCGGAAAACGTCGCACGTGACTACCTCGAGACGAACGGCCACATCTGACGATGGTCAGTCTCGTCGAAACGGTCGAGTGGATGGGGGCGAACAGCGACGTGTTGGTCCGGCAGTCGATCCAGCACCTGTCTATCGCACTGACTGCTCTCGTGATCGGAATCGTCCTGTGGGTGCCGACAGGCGTTCTCGTCCGAAACAACGAGCGGGTCTCGCAGGTACTTCTCGGTGCGTCCGGTATCGTGCTGACGATTCCCAGCCTCGCGCTGTTGCCACTGTTGATTCCGTTCTTCGGTATCGGGGAGGCGCCGGCGATCGTCGCGCTGGTGTTGTACTCGGCGCTCCCGATTATGCGAAACACGGTCGTCGGAATCGCGGAAACCGACGGCGCGATGAAAGAGGCCGGCCGCGGTCTCGGGCTAACCGATCGGCAGTTGCTCGTCCGGGTACAGTTACCGATGGCGTATCCGGTCATCATGGCCGGGATACGGCAGGCCACCGTCCTCTTAATTGCCATCACCACGGTCGCGGCCTACTTCGGTGCGGGAGGTCTCGGTCGATCGATCTTTGCGGGTATTAGACTCGCCAACGCGGATCAGATCATTGGTGCCACCATCGTGCTCTCCGCACTGGCTATCGTCCTCGATTACGGTCTCGCGACCACGGTACGACTGCTTCCCAACAGCGAGGTTATCGACACATGAGCCACGATACAGCAACCGAAACCGCTTCCAATTCGATCGCGTTCGAAAACGTAACCAAAGTGTACGACGACGGAACCGAGGCGGTGACCGACGTTTCGTTCTCGGTTTCGAGCGGCGAGACCGCCACACTCGTCGGTCCATCCGGCTGCGGAAAGACGACGACCATGAAGATGGTCAACGCGCTGGTCGAACCGACCACGGGTACCGTCTCCGTCGACGAGACGCCAGTCTCCGAGTACGATCCGATCGAACTCCGTCGAAAGGTCGGATACGTTATTCAGGATATCGGGCTGTTCAAGCACATGACGATCGAGGAGAACGTCGGCATCGTTCCCGACATCGTCGGATGGTCGGACGACCGAATCGAGAACCGGGTGACCGAGTTGCTCGAGCTGGTGCGTCTCGACGACGACGTCCGGACAAAATACCCGCAGGAACTCTCGGGCGGCCAACAACAGCGCGTCGGCGTCGCGCGTGCGCTCGCTGCTGAACCCGAAGTGATGTTGATGGACGAGCCGTTCGGGGCTCTGGATCCGATCACGCGCGAACAGCTCCAGAACGAGTTCCTCGACATCCAGGCGGGTCTCGACGTGACCATCGTCTTCGTCACCCACGACATCGACGAGGCGCTGAAGATGGGCGACAAGGTCGCGGTGTTACAGGACGGGGAGCTTATTCAGTACGATCCACCAGCGGAACTGCTTCGCAACCCGAACAACGCCTTCGTCGAGTCGTTTCTCGGAGAAGACCGCCAGTTAGCACAGTTACAGACCGTCGCCGTTCGAGAGGTCATGGGTCCGGCGAACGAGGCCCCCACAAACGACGGCGGCACGCCGCTATCGCCGGACGATACGCTCCGTCTGGCCGTCCAGAACTGGCTCCGAAGCGAGACGGACGTCGTTCCGGTCGTCGAAGACGGAACCGTCGTGGGATCGCTCTCGGAAGTCCACATCAGGAGCATCTTCGACGGCCGGTCACGAGCCATCGAGGAGAACCATGTTTGAACCGGCTGTCGGGTCCGCCGTCGAGGCGGCGATTCCGCTGTTGCTGACTGGATGGATCGAATACATTCTCGAGAATCCCGACCAGTTCGCAGTGATGCTTCGCGAGCACCTTCAGATGGTCGTGATCGGAGTGACGGCAGCCATCGCCGTCGCGGTTCCGGCTGGCATCGCAGCCACTCGCCACCCGACGGTCGGGTCGGCCGTGATGAACATGGGAGCGATCGCCCAGACGGTGCCGCCGCTCGGGGTCATCGCGCTCACGTTCGCGTTCCTGGGCGTCGGACCGCGGCCGGCTATCCTCGCCCTGTTTCTCTACGGACTGTTACCGATCCTGAAAAACACGGTCGCGGGCATCCAGAACGTCGAAAGCGCACAGGTCGAGGCGGGTCGAGGGATGGGAATGACGTCCCTGCAACGGTTGTGGCGGATCGAGCTCCCGCTCGCGCTACCGGTCATCATCGCGGGTATTCGGACGACCATCGTCCTGAGCGTCGGCATCGCCTACCTCGGGGCGTTCATCGGTGCTGGCGGCCTGGGTCAATGGATTATTCTCGGCCAACAGCGGTACGCGAACGAGATTCTCCTGGCCGGTGCCATTCCGGGTGCCATCCTCGTGATCCTGCTCGACCAAGCGTTCGGCTGGCTCGGAGCCCGGATCGGTCCCACGGAGTCCTCGGCGGACGATCGAACCCAGACGACCGTGGCGTGACTACCCCTGCCACCTCGCGAGCCTTCCGTGGCTCCGTTCGGGTTGGGAATCCGACGTCCAGTGACGCTCCTGAGAAACGGCCGATCCAGTCGAGACGGACAGTAAACCGCATCAGAGGGCGGGTACACAGCCGACGTCGAGCGAATCCATCGACCGAAGACACTACCTCTCGGTGGGAGAATTGACTTTCGTCGGCTCGGGCTCGATCGCTCCGTCCCGGCGGAAGGCGGTTTGTACACCCCTACACGTAGGGAGCAACCTTTACTCGAAACAGTCGGCTATCCACGAGTAAATCATGGGTGACACTAGCAATCAGGTGTCCGGCTCTCGAGACGTCCGGGACGTCGTCGAGGACGTCGGCAGGGTGGCCGAAACCGGAGAGGTCCCCTCACGAATACACAACGACCGGGAGATTCACGAGGTGGAACTCGAGCGAGTGTTCGGCGAGATGTGGGTGTTCGTCGGCCACGTCTCGGAGATACCGGAGCCCGGTGACTACGCGAAGCGGTACGTCGGTGATAGCCCGTTCATTTTCGTTCGCGACGAAACCGGCGAGATTCGGGTGCTCTTCGACTCGTGTCAGCACCGTGGGACGACAGTCGTTCGTGCCGAGCAGGGAAACACCAGTCACTTCCGGTGTCCGTACCACAACTGGACCTACAAGAACACTGGCGAGTTGGTCGGCGTTCCCTACAAAAACGAGTTCTACCAGGAGCTCGATACCTGCGAACACGCTCTAGAGTCCGCGACACAGGTCGATAGCTACCGCGGACTCGTCTTCGCGACCATCTCGGAGAGCGCTCCGCCGCTCGAGGAGTACCTCGGCGATTTCACCTGGTATCTCGATCTGAACCTGGGGTTCGTCGAAGACGGGTTCGAGGTCGTCGGCGAACCGATCCGATGGGAGATCGACACGAACTGGAAGATCGGGGCCGACAACTTCACCGGCGACTCCTACCACACCCTCGCGACCCACAAGTCCGCGATGGACCTCGACATCTTCCCGCCCGAACTCTCCGCAACCGGGGCAGAGCGCGCTCCGGCCGACGTGACGAACTGCAGCGGTCACTCCTGCATGCTCGCGTATCTCGAGAACGGAACCCTCACCGGCGGATATCCGCCGGAGGTCTTTTCGGCCGACGGACTGTCGGCCGACCAGTTCGAGATCGCCAGGGGACTCGTCTCGAGCGTCGGGACCGTTTTCCCGAACCTGTCGTTCCTGCAGATGAATCTCAACGCCGATCCCGACGACCGAGAGGTAACCGCCTTCCTCAATCTCCGAAAGTGGCAACCGCTCGGACCGAAGAAGACCCAGCTCTGGAACTGGATACTGGTTCCGCGGACGGCCTCCGAGGAGTTCAAAGAGCGAGCCTACGACACCGGAATCGCGACGTTCAGCATCTCCGGAAGCTTCGAGGTGGACGACTTCGCGGTGTGGGACGGCATCGCCGAAGCGGCCGGCAGTACCTACGTGAAAAAACACCGGTCGACGTCGAACTTTCAGATGGGAGTCGGCGAAATGAGCGACTCGGCGGACATCTCCGAGGAGTGGCCCGGTCCCGGCGACGTCTACGACACGAATCTCGAGGACGGAACGATGCGGACGTTCTACCAAAGCTGGTACCGAGCGATGACACACCGGCGAATCGACGCCGAGCGAGAGGACGCCCCGTCCAAACGCCGAGACCGCCGACCCAATCAGGAGGAACGGCGATGAACGACGAGCACCTTCTCACGCTCGAGTGTCGGCAGTTTCTCGTAACGGAGGCGGAGCTTCTGGACGATCACCGTCTCCACGAGTGGCTGGAGCTCCTGACAGACGACATCGAATACCGGGTGCCCCGCCGCGTGATGAGAGAACGAGGAGCGGAGGCGTCGGAGTTCAGCGACGACGGGTTTCTCTTTCGCGACGACAGGGGGACGTTGCAGACTCGGGTGGAACGATACGATAAGGAGTACGCCTGGGCCGAAAACCCCCCGTCCCGAACGCGACGAATCGTCGGTAACGTTCGGCCCGTCGAACGTGCCGACGACGACGTCACCGTCAAAAACAACGTCATCGTCTACCGGAGCCAGGGCGACGACGCCGACCACGATCTCATCACCGGCGAACGAGAGGACGTGCTCCGTCGGAACGACGACGGCGAGTTTCGGCTGGCTCGTCGAACCGTGCGCCTCGACCAGACCGTTCTCCCGACAAGGAACCTCTCGATTTTCCTATGACTCGGCTCTCGACTGACGGTTTGGTGACCACCGAAACCCTGACGACGGTGACCGAACGCGGCGTCAGCGTCGTCGTTAGACGGATCGAGACTCCCAGAGGGGAACGTCTCGAGTTGGACGTCGAGGGCGACGAGGCGACGAGCCGACTGGACGCAATCGCGCTCGAGTGTCTCACGTGGCAAAAAGAGGAAGCGTTCCTCGCGACCGTTCGCGAGGGAAACGGATCAGTACCGTCCGACGGACGCGCGGTCAAACGCGACCTGGAGGCGAGCTCTCGGTCGGAGCTCACACGAATCACGAACGAGTTCAGCCGGGTCGACGTCAGCCGGGTGATCGCCGGCGAGCGCGAGTTTCTCGAGGTGCGGGCACCGAAGCTCGGACGGGCGATCGCGTTGAACGCGGGTGCGCTTCGATCCGTGGGTCGGCTCGATCAACGGGCGTTTACGGAGCTTCTGGCCGAACATCTCAACGGCTGATCGTCGACGATCGGCGCAGGATCCGGAGGTTCGAATCCGATCGCGTGTGAGCTCGCGATCCGCCGGGAGAACAACGTTTACGTCGCCGGCTGTAGTCGTCTCGACTGCCATGTCGAAACAGGTCACCACGATTTCCGAGGAGGGGTTCAGCGCCACGAACGAGGTTCGCGAGTTCGAGACACTCATCGACGCGACCGGCGAAGAGGCGCCCGACACCCTCGAGGCGTTGCTGTCGGCGTACGCGACGTGCTACGTGCCGGCGCTGCGGGTCGGCGGACAACAGCGCGGCGTCGACGAGCTCGGACGGATCGAGATCGAGTCGACCGGCGAACTCAACGAGGACGACAAACTCGAGTCCATCTCGTTCGACGTTCACGTCGAAGCCGACGTCGACGACGAGACGGCCGACGAGGTCGTCGAGCGAGCCAACGAGCTGTGTAAAGTCCACGACGCGCTGAAGTCGTCGCTGCACGCCGAGATCGGCGTCGAGGCGGACGCGTTCTAGGAGCGTTTCATCTTTCGATCGATGGTCGACGACTCCCGCCCCGAGAGATAGCTTCAAGGGGGCGCTCGAACCAGAAGGAGGCATGTTACGTTCGTTCGAGGAGACCGAGCCGCGGGTCGCGGAGTCGGCGTACGTCGACGAGGCCGCGGTGGTCATCGGGGACGTTGTCGTCGAAGAGGAGGCGAGCATCTGGCCGAACGCGACCGTACGCGGCGATCACGGAACGATCGTGATCGGCGAAGCAGCAAACGTCCAGGACAACGCCGTGTTACACGAGGACGCCGAACTCGGCGCTCGCTCGACCGTCGGTCACAGCGCGATTGTCCACGGCGCGACCGTCGCCGAAGGGGCGCTTGTCGGGATGAACGCGGTCGTTCTCGACGGCGCACACGTCGGCGAGGGAGCCGTCGTCGCGGCCGGCAGCGTCGTCACGGCGGGCAGTCACGTTCCGTCGGCGACCCTCGTGGCCGGCTCGCCCGCCGAGCCAAAAGGAGACGTCGACGATCCCGCCCTCGAGGCGACGGCGGACCGGTACGCCGAACTCTCGCGGCGGTACGCCGACTCGTCGGAGCGCCTCGAGTAGGCACCGTCGCCGCGAGCGACCGAAGCGAATCCGCACGGCGACGATTCGGCCCCGTCGGACGTCGACGAGGGGAAACCCTGATACCGTCACCGGCCCAACCGCCACCCATGAGCGACTCGTCTTGGAGCGATCGGATCGTCGGGGAACGAATGACAGTCGACCAGGAGTTCTCCTCGCGGATTCAGAGTTCGGAGTTTTCCAACCAGCAGTGGAGTCTGGTCATGACCGCGACCACGTTCGAGATCGAAAACCCGGACGACCCCGAACGAGCGCGGATGGTTGCCAACACGGATCAGGTCGACCAGATCATCCCCGAACTCGAGAACGTCCAGGCGGGGATGGGCGCGATGGCCGGCGAATCCGGTGGATCCTCGTCGGGCGGCGGAATCGTCGACTCCATCAAAGGCGCGCTGGGACTCGGCGGCGGTGACGACGACCACGAGGCGCAACTGAAGGAAGCCGAACGGCTCACCCAGGAGTACGCCGACGAGCTACAGGCACGACTCGAATCGAACGGCCGCTGGGACGCGGTTCGTGAGGCTGCGGCCGACGAGGAGTGATCGTCGCCACGCGCGATCGACGACTCACACGATCTGTCGCCAGTCGTTACCGGTGGGACCGCGAACCGTCTTCGGTTACATCGGCACGGTGGTACGGCAATTCGTCTCAGTCGCCGGCGCGAAACAGCGTCAGCTCGCTCGTCTCGTAAATGTTGATCAGTTCGGTGATTAGTTCGTCGTAGGACTCGTCCTCGATTTTGAGGGCGTCCAGTCGCTGGATCGTTTCTTCGTCGAGTTCGACGCTGGGCATAGTCGTCGCTACGTCGTCGACGCGCAAAAGCGCGAGGGTGGGCGCTTTCGATTCGGTAGCGACCGTCGCTCGAATCGGACGGTCACCGCGGCGAGTCACAGCACCTTTAGGGACGCTCCCCGACCGTACGGGTATGTCCGACGACGTAGAGACGACCACGTTCTCGATCGAATCCGAAAACGGCGCGGCCGACGACGTCACCGTACCGGCGGGGCTCGTCGACCTCCTCGCGGAGGGTGACCAGACCGAAGCCGAAACGGTCGGCGACATCGTTTTACTCTCGCTCGCGAGTCGCGCACACCACCTCGTCCACCACGACCACGGGGCCGACGAGGATCTCGAGGCACAGGAAGCGCGCGTGATGGACCTCTTCGAGGAGCGCTTCGGCATCACGTTCGGGGAGGCGACCGGACACCAGCACTGACCGGAACGCAGCCCGAAAGCCGGTAGCGACAGCCGACGCTCAGTCGGGTACACCCGCCGACGGAGCCGCGGGCTCCTCGTCCGACTCGACGGCCGTCACTCCGATCCGGCCGCCGGTTCGGCCGCCGACTCGTCGTTCGACGCGGCAGGTTGCGTTTGATCGTTCCCGCCCTCGAGGCCGTCGTCGCTCTCTGGTTCGTCTCCGGCGTTCTGTGACTCGGCTTGCCCCTCGAGTTCGTTCTCGAGAGCGTCTCCGTCGCCGCCGGCCGAATCGTCACCGGTGTCAGCGTCGCCGGCCGGATCGTCACCAGTATCAGCGTCGCCGGCCGGATCGTCACCAGTATCAGCGTCGCCGGCCGGATCGTCACCAGTATCAGCGTCGCCGGCCGGATCGTCACCAGTATCAGCGTCGCCGGCCGGATCGTCCCCGTTCTCTGCGTCGCCATCGACAGGATCACCTCCATTCTCGATCGGATCGTCGTCGCCCTCGAGGCCGTCACCGTTCTCTGCGTCGTCTCCGATCAGATCGTCCGCACCGGGTTCCGACGGCTCATCTGCGGCGGATTCCGGCTGTTCGTCGTCGGTTTCGTCCGGGCTCGTCGGCTCCTCTTCGGCGGGTTCGGGATCCTGCGGATCGATCTCTCCCGCGGTGGCGGTCTCTGCGACCGGCCAGTCCGTCGGCTCGTAGTCGTAGTTGCTCATGTCGATCTCCCAGACGAGCCGTTCGTCGTCGGTCGCGGGCGTCCACGTGACCGTGAACGCGCCGCCGTCGGCCGACAGTACGTCGACCGGTTCGTCGTCGGTCGATCCTTCGACGAACGAACTCAACACCGCGAGCGAGGCGTCGTTCGGATTGTCGTACTCGAAGGTCACGTCGATGCCCTCGTCGGTCGGCGTCGTCTCCTGGACGTCGATCGCGGGGAGCGCCGGTCGGATCTCCTCGAGACACGCCGAGGCGTCGGGGTTCGGGTAGTCGATCGAACCCGGCGTCGCCTCGGGCGAGCTGATGCCCGTAATCGCCGCGCCGAACTCGCCGGCCGGAACCTCGACGATCGCGCCCTCGTCGGTTTCGGTGATCGCGTGCTCGTCGCCGATCTCGAAGACGATCGTGCCCTCGAACGGAGCGTCGACGTCGTCGCCCACGCTGAGTGCGTACTCACCCATCGTGTTTCCGAAGCCGCCGGACTCGTAGAATCCCGTCGCGACGATGACCGTCTCGCCGTCCTCGTACGAACCCGTCACCTCGGCCCGCGAGCAGTCGACGAACTCGACGTCCGCCGTCCCCGGCGCGTCGTACTCGCCGGCGGACTCCGTCTCGGCGCTGATCGGCTCGTCGTAACCGAAGTTCTCCATCGGAACCTCCCATACCAGACGCTCGTCGTCGTCCTCGGGAGTCCACGCGACGGTGAACTCGTCGGCACCCGGCTCGAGGTCGACAGGCTCGTCGTCGGTCGTCCCCTCGACGAACTCGCCGCCGGTGAGCGCCGCGTCGTTGGGGTTGTCGTAGCTGAAGGTCACGTCGAAGCTTCCCGTCCACTCGACGTCCTCGACGTCGATCGTCGGCTCGTCGGGCTGGATCTCGTCGCCGCAGTCGAGCTCCGGCGGCGGCGACGCGAGCTGTTCTTCCGCGTCGTCGGCGGGGTCGAACCACGGGACGACGAACGAGCCGAACGCGCCCTCGTCGGGAACCTCGAGAACGACCGTCTCGTCGTCGACCCGCTCGACGTCGTACTCCTCGCCGACCGTCATCACGACGGTTCCGGTGAACGGCGCGTCGATCTCCTCGCCGGCCGTGACGCCGGGGAAGACGGTGTCGCCCGGACCGACCGAGTCGTACCAGAGCGTCCGCGGAACGAGCGAGTCGCCATCCTCGAGCGTGCCCGTCACCTCGAGTTCCGTGCAGTCGACGTACTCGACCGAGAGCTCTTCGACCGGCTCCTCGAGCGTGTACTCGATCGTTTCGTTCGCGAGCGTCCCGTCGTCGTCCGTCGAGACAACCGCGACCTCGAGTACGGCGTCGTCCTCGAGTGGCGGCTCGAGGTCGACGGTCTCGTTTTCGACCGGTTCGCCCGCCTCGAAGGGATCGGTCTCGCCGCGTTCGTCGCCGTCCTCGTCGGTGACCGCGAGCGCGTACGCGACCGACGCGTTCGCCTCGTCGACGGTCAGCGTCTCGCCGTCGCCGGTCTGGTTGCTCACCGAGAGCGACACCTCCGGCTCGTCGGCCGGTTCGTCAGGGTCGTCGACCGGGTCGTCGGGCTCTTCTTCCTCGAGCGTGACGAACGCGCCGTCGAGTACCGGCCCGCCGCCGTCGGCGACGTAGGGTTCGTCCTCCGTGCCGTCGGTCTCCGCGTACCGGAACGTCTCGTCGCCGCTCGTGTCGTGGTGGACGACCGCGACCAGCGGTCCGCTCTCCCCGAGCGGCTCGTCGAGCGGGATTTCGACGTCCTCGTGCTCGCCGGGCTCGAGGGAGTCGGAGACGCCGCGGATTCCGTCCGGATCGACGCTCACGTCCGCGCCGTCGTAGACCGCCACGAAGCCGCCTTCCGAGAGCGAGACGTCGTCGACGACGACCGACTCGCCGTCGGATTCCTGATCCGCGAACGAGATCGTGGCCGTCCCCTCGAGTTCCTCGATCGCCTCGAGCTTCTGGACGACGTCTACTTCGACGAACTGAACGAGCCGCGTCTCGTCGTCGGTCCCCTCGTCGACCGCGTAGGCGGTCGCGTCGGCCGCGGTCTCCTGGGTCAGGATCTGGAGTTGGGTCACGCTGATCCGCTGGTACTGGATCGCGCGGGCGGTCTCCGCGCAGGCGCTTCGTGCGGCGGCCTGGAGCTGCGTGACCGTCGCCTCCTGGTGCTGGACGAGGACGCCGCTCGAGGCACCTCGCGCTAGCTGTTGGACCTGCGTCACGTCGACGACCTGCGTCTGCAAGACGGCCCCCTCGCCGGCTCCCCACGCGGCCGCCTGGATCTGCTCGACCTCGACGATCTGTCGCTGGACCGCCGACTCGACGGCTCCCTTCGACGCGCCGGTCGCGGCGTACTGGATCTGCGTGATCGACACCTCCTGGTGCTGGACGAGCGTCCCCTGGGCGCCACCGATCGCGGCGTACTGGATCTGTTCGACGGTCGCCTCCTGGCTCTGCTGAATCGCCCCCTTGGCGGAGCCGAAGGAGGCCTGCTGGATCGCCGCGATCGAAATCCGCTGGACCTGCTCGATTCGAACGGACTGGACCTGGATCAGCGATCCCTTCCCCGCGCCGCGTGCGGCCGCCTGGGTCTGTTCGATCGTCACCTGCTGTTTCTGGACGAGTGCGCCTTTCGCGGCGCCGGCCGCCGCCTTCTGGACCTGCTTGACGTCCACGCGCTGGTGCTGTTCGACCTCGACGAGCTGTTCCTGCTCGTGAGCCACGACGCTACTCCCCTCGAGCGCGCCCGCGGACGCTCCAGCGGCCGCGTGCTGGACGTGCTCGAGGGTCACCTGCTGGCGCTGCTCGACGGTGATCTTCTGGTACTGCTCGAGAGCGCCGTAGGCGGCTCCCTGGGCTGCCTCCTGGATCTTCGGTTTCCGTTCGACGTCGGTTTCGCCGGCCTCGCTCGCCGCGCCGGCAGCCGCGCCGAAGCTCGCGACCTGGATCTGTTCGACCGTGACGCGCTGTTCCTGGGCGAGCGCGCCGTGGGTCGCGCCCCAGGCCGCGCTCTGCATCTGACTCGCCTCGACGGTCTGGTGCTGTGAGAGCGCGCCGCCGACCGCGCCGCCGACCGCACCGCGAAGCCGCTCGGTTCCGTCCTCGTCGTCCGTTTCGACGGCCGCGTCGTCTTCCATCCCCACCGCCGGTTCGTCGTCGGTCGCTCCGGTCCCCATCAGCGAGCCGTGAACTGCACCCTTCGTCGCCTCCTGAACCTGTTCGACGTCGGCCTCCTGGTACTGGGCGACGAACTCGCTCGCACCCTCGAGCGCGGCCGTTCGCTGTTCCTGGCTCACCTCGACGCCCTGGGCCTGTGCGAGTTCGATTCCCTCCTCGACGCCCGCCTCGAGGGCGTCCTCGCGTTCCTGGGCGAGCGACGCCGACGTCGGTTCCGCACCGTCCATCGACACCAGTTCGAGTTCCGACCCGGTCGCCGCCGCATCCGGCTGGTGGGACGCCTCCGTCGCGAGTCCGGAATCGGCCGTTTCGAGTTCGTTCGGCACCGACTGCGTTTCGGCTCCGTCGCTTCCCTCTTCCGTGAACCCACCGAGTCCGCCGCCGAGCAGCGGGAGCGCGAGGACGCTCGTAACCATCACCACGGCGATCAGTCCGACCGATACGCGCGCCCCGCTCATCGATCACGACCCCGCAGTTTCGGTCGTCGGTGTCGGTCGCGACGCCACGTCGTCCGCGCCTGCGGACGAGGTCGCCGATCGACTCGCCGTGACCGCGGCGAACCACTATTGCCTGGACGACCCCATCCCCGGTCCGCACTCGCCGATAGCCCAGACCAGGTCGAGTTCGTCGACCGATTCCCCCGTCCGTCGAACCGCCTGTTCCCGGATGGCATCCGTCCCACGTCACCGGATCGAAACGGCCCATAAGCACCCCGGTCGTTTCGGTTAGCGCTCGGAGACAATCGCCGGTTACGTCACGTGGAGACGCGAAACACCCCTCACACTCGCTCGAGGAGCGTGCCACGACGGTTTCACGAGATCGTCGCTCCCGACGACCGTCGTCGGCGTCGACAGGAACGTTCCATTTCGAACGGAGTTCGCCCGCGAATCGGCCGGTCCCGGTCGGTCGAACCACCGACTCCGTCGACGACGACCGACCTCGTAAATCGAAGTTTTGATTTCGGTTTACGAGAGAAGTGGGGTATGGACACCCACCGAGAGTCAGTCGAGGTCGTCGACGACGCCGTCGTCCGATCGTTCGCTCGAGCCGCGTTACTCGCCGCCCTGATCGGAGCGGCCGCACCCGTGTCGATACCGCTTCCCTTCTCGCCGGTACCGATCACGCTCCAGGTGCTGTTCGTCTTCCTCGCCGGACTCGTCCTCGGACCGGTGTGGGGGCCGATTTCAATCCTGCTGTACATCACCGCCGGCGCGGCCGGACTTCCCATCTTCGCGGAGATGCGAGGCGGCATCGGCGTACTGGTCGGTCACACCGGCGGCTACCTGTGGGGGTATCTGATCGCCGCAGGACTGATCGGTCTGCTCGTCCACCGTGGCACCGACCTGCGCGACCCCGCCGAGGAGCCGCTGCCGGTGGTCGTCGTCGCGCTCGTGGCGGGAACGATCGTCATCTACGGACTCGGGGCGGGCTACATGGCCTGGCTACTCGAACTCGACGCCTGGGAGGCGTTCCTCGCCGGAGTCGCCCCCTTCATCCCCGGCGAGTTGCTCAAGATGGCGGCCGCGATCGCCATCGTCAAAAGCGGTCGGATCGCCCCGATCCAGTCGTGAGTACCCGATGATCGAGTTCCGATCGGTCTCGTACGCGTTCGAGGACGTTCCCGTTCTCGACGAGCTCTCGCTGTCGATCGGCGACGGCGAGTTCGTCGTCCTCGCCGGCGCCAACGGGAGCGGGAAAACAACCCTGTTGCGCCACTGCAACGGGCTGCTCTCGCCCGACGAGGGAACGGTGCTCGTCGACGAGCGACCCGTCGAGGACGATCTGGTGGCGGCGCGATCCAGCATCGGCATGGTCTTTCAACACCCCCGCGACCAGTTCGTCGCCGCGACGATCGACGCGGACGTCGCGTTCGGTCCGGAGAATCTCGGCCTCGAGCGTGCAGAGATCGACCGTCGAGTCGACGCGGCGCTCGAGGCCGTGAACATGACCGGACGAGGTGACGAACGCATCGACAGCCTCTCGGGCGGCGAGCAGGCTCGCGTCGCGATCGCCGGCGCGCTCGCGATGAAGCCGACCCACCTCGTGCTCGACGAGCCGTTCACCGGGCTCGACGAGCCCGCACGCCGATCGGTGCTCTCGCGACTCGAGTCGCTGTCCGCACGCGGCACCGGCGTGCTGCTCGCGACGCACGATCTCCGCGACGTACTCGCGCTCGCGGACCGCGTCGTCGCGATGAGAGACGGCCGCGTCGTTCTCGACGACGCTCCCGACCGAGCGCTCGAGGAACTCGGCGGGCTGGAGGTTCGAGTGCCCTGATGTTGTCCTACGAGCCCGACGATACGGTCGTCCACCGGCTCGATCCGCGGTCGAAGCTCGCGTTTCAGATCGGGTTCGCCGCGGCCGCACTCGCTCACGCCACTCCTCGCGCGCTGATCGCGCTCACCGGGCTGTGCGCGGTCGTGCTCGCAGCCGCGCGCGTGCCGATACGCGAGACGCTCTACGCCTACCGGCTGGCGGTGGCCGTCCTCGCGTTCGTCCCGCTCGTCGCGGCGGTCACGTTCGGTCCGCCCTGGATCGACGTCGACGACGGGATCGTCTCCGCCCGCGCGAGCTACCGCGTGTTCCTCATCCTCCTCGTGAGCGCCGCCTACGTCCGATCGACGCCCGTTCGCCACTCCCGCGCGGCGATCCAGCGAACCGTTCCCGGCAAGCCGGGCCAGATCCTGGGCGTCGGCGTCGCGCTCGTCTTCCGGTTTTTCCCCGTTCTCCAGGCCGACCTCCGGACGATCCGGGAGGCGATGGCCGCGCGTCTCGGCGACGAACGCGGTCCGGTCGAACGCGCCAGCACGATCGCGATACTCGGCTTGACTCGGACGTTCGAGCGAGCCGATCGGCTCGCGCTCGCGCTCCAGGCCCGGTGTTTCGCGTGGAACCCGACGATGCCGCCGCTGACGTTCTCGCGCAGCGACGTTCCCGTTCTGGGACTGTCGGGCGCTCTCGTCCTGGCCGCGTTCCTCTGAGACGGGCTGTCGTCCCGACGCCCCGATGCAACTACAGGGACGGTTCACTCCCACCGAAACTGACGGACAACGGCCCGTACGACGGCGAGCCGAACGACGACCTATCGGTCGTCCGAACGGAACGACGACGGAGTTCCTTCGAGCGCTCGAGCGTCCGCGTCGTCGGCGACCCTGGCGACCGACGGGACGTCGTCCGCGCGCTCGAGTTTCCGCTCGAAAAACGGACGGTGGGCGCGGATCGTCTCTTCGTCCCACTCCCACCACTCGAGGGAGAGCAGTTTCTCCCTGACTTCCCGGGGAAATCGCCATCTGATGCGTTCGGCCGGAACGCCGGCGACGACCGCGTACGGTTCGACGTCGTCCGTGACGACCGATCCCGCGCCGACGATCGCGCCGTCGCCGATCGTCACGCCCGAGAGAATCGTCGTCCGCGTCCCGATCCAGACGTCGTTTCCGACCGTGATCGGTCCGGACGCCGTCGGCGGAAGATCGCTCTCTAACACCTCGTCGTACAGTCGGATCTGGAGCGACGGCTGACGCATCTCGTGGTTCGTCTGCTGGAACGTGGACCGTCTGGCGATCGCACAGTAGTTGCCGACGTCGACGTCGCCGACGACGTCGCAGTTCGGCTCGAGGTTGGTCCCCCTGCCGACGGTGACGTCTCCGTTGAGAACGCAACCGCGGCTCAACCGCGACTTCGGCCCGAGATCGATCGTTCCCCGGAGCAGACACCCCTTCGAAATACGGGCCGACTGCGCGATCTCGAACGAACTCGAGTTCGAGAGTCGCCCCACGAGGTCGTGCGTCACGGGCGGGTATCCGAGTAGCGATAGCGCCCGTTCCACGACGGTTTCGACGGTCACGGTAGTGACGTGCCATCGTCGGGAACTATATATCTCATCGAACAGAGACTGACTTTCGCCGCGAGTGGCCACTCAAAAGGGACGGATACCGTCCCGAAGCGTCTCCCTAGCGGAAGTACGACGATCGGAGCGAGGGGAAACGAGACCCTCGCCTGCCGTCATCCCAACCGCGAGCGATTCGTCGGGGTGGGGGGATGGAATGCAAGCGGATGGGGAGTGCCTCCAGACGTCTCGTCTAGGCAGGCAGTTAGTAGTTATTGGTTATTGCTATTAATTCTTTTGCAGCAGTTCGGCGCTGATTTCATCGGGTCGCGTCTCGGTCACGGTCGAAGACCGACCCGATTCGAGAGACGTGACGATTCGCGATCGGACCGAAAGCCGATCGGTTTTCTGTTGGCCATCGCTCGAACGGGTCCGCGTCTGACGTGACTACACGCTCCGTTCGGTCCGGCGGTACGCGTCGTTCCGCCGTGGCCCAGACGACGAACGGCGCTCACCACTATTCGTCGCACAAGGGAAGCCGACGGCGGGATTTGACCCACGGTCGCAGCGAAGCTGCTCCCTGATTCAAATCCTCCACAGTTTGCTTTGCTCCTCACGGATGTTCGTCGCAAAAGGCAAGCCGGTGGAGGGATTTGAACCCTCGACCTAATCCTTACGAAGGATTCGCTCTGCCAGTCTGAGCTACACCGGCGCGCGCTCGCTCCACCGCATCCGTTTTCACGGGACGTCGGAACGATCGTACTCATTGGTAGGGCCGATACCGGCCATAAGGGTTGCGAATCGCTCCGGTCGTGCGACGACCTGCGGTCGGACGGTCGACGTCGCCGTGACTCCGCCTGACGGCGGTTACGCCCGCTCGAGTCGCACGTCCAGACAGACGTTGAGTTCGTGGGGCGCGTACGAGCGGACGATCCGTTCGGTTTCGATCGAGACGTCGTACGCCGGTTCCGCCGCGTCGCGGATCGCACGCTCGCCGGGACCGAACGGATCGTCCTCGTGCTGGATGTCGTAGTAGTGGAGCAGACAGTCGTCGCTGGCGACGGTGGCGGCGCTCTCGAGGAACTCGTCGGCGCTGTGGGGCAGGTTCATCACGACGCGGTCGGCCCACCCTTCGTAGTCCGGGGCGACCTCGCGGACGTCGCCGTGGACGGCCGTCACGCGCGCATCGACGTCGTTTCGCCGGGCGTTTTCGCGGAGGTAGGCGATCGCGTCCTCGTTGACGTCGACGCCGACGCACTCCGCGCCGCGTTTGGCGAACGGGATCACGAACGGCCCGACGCCGGCGAACATGTCGAACGCGCGTTCGCCCTCGGCGACGGTTTCGGCGACGCGGTGGCGTTCCGTCGCGAGACGCGGCGAGAAGTAGACGGCGGCGAGGTCGAGCGCGAACTCACAGCCGTACTCGCGGTGGACGACTTCGGTGTCCGCGCCGGCGAGGACGTCCCAGTCACGGACGCGCGTCTCGCCTTTGATCTTCGAGGCTTTGTTCACCACCGTGTCGACCGGGAGGTCGGACTCGAGGACGGCGTCGGCGACCGTCCGCGCGCGCTCGGGATCGTCCTCGTCCAGCAGGACGGCTCGGCCGAGGCGCTCGTAGGAGGGATCGAAGCCGAGCAGATCGGCGGGCGTCGTCTGTGCGTCGCGCTCCTCGCCGGGTCGGCACACGACCTCGAACTCGACCGGGACGGCGTCCGGGTCGGCCACCGGAATGTAGAGGTCCTGGCCCTCGACGTCGATCTCGTACCCGTCGTCGATCAGATCGGCGTCGGCCAGCTCGCGACGGGTCGCCTCCCCGCGGTCGCGCGCCACCCGGACGAACGGGACTTCCATACGCAGTTTCGTCCGAGGACCGCCGTAACGCTGACGTTTTCTCCGCACGGGAGAACGCTCGTGGCCGGATTCGTCGGGGAACGGACGATCCGACGCGCCGACCGGTGACGAAGCGCTTTCGGGGTTGCGTCGACGAGAGGCGGATATGGGCGTTCGCATGCGGCTGACGACGGTCGAGACGGTCCACGACGAACGATCGTGGCTGTTTACCGTCCGCGATCAGTACGGCGAGAAAGAGGAAGTGATTCTGGTTCCCTGTGAAGGCGGCGTCGAAGCGTGGATCAACCGCTGTACGCACGAGTCTCAACGACTCGATACGGGCACCGGTGCGGCGATGCGCGACGGTAGCATTATCTGTCCGAAACACGGTTCGATCTTCGACTCGTGTTCGGGCTACTGCGACAACGGCAACGCCGCGGAGACGACGCTCTCGTCCGTCGAGATCACCGTCGACGGGGACGACGTCTACCTGACCGACGACGCCGTCACCTACCTACACGACGGCGGGATCGACGACGGCGACGACGACGGACCCGCGTCGACGTCGCACCTCTCGTTCTGACGGGTACCAAATCGTTTTCTCCATCCCTCGAGATGCCGCGGTATGGACCGTCGAACCGTCTCGAGCGGAACCGAGTGGGAGCCAGTGGTCGGATACTCGCGTGCCGTCCGCGTCGGCTCGCAGGTACACGTCGCCGGAACGACCGCGACCGACGACGACGGCGACGTCGTCGGTCGCGACGATCCGTACGCTCAGACGAAGCGCGCACTCGAGATCGTCGCGGAGACGCTAGCGGAGGCCGATTCGGCGATCGAGGACGTGGTTCGAACGCGGCTGTACGTGACGGATATCGACGACTGGGAGGAGATCGGACGAGCACACGGCGACGTCTTCGAGGAGGTACGCCCGGCGGCGACCATGGTGGAGGTCGACCGCCTGATCGATCCCGATCACCTGGTCGAAATCGAAGCGGTGGCCATCGTCGACGACGAACTCGAGTAACGCCTCGTCCTTCCGACGAACGTTGTGGCACGATCATCGAACGAGGGTGAGATTCCAGAGCGCGCGTGCTCGCAGTGACTCGAGCTAGTCGCGGTCGGTGCGCGACGCAAGAAGGTGAGAGCGGAGCTCTCTCACATGCCGATTCGGCTCTCGCAGTCATCCGGGATGTTACGAGAGCGTAGACTGACCACGAACGCTCCCGTTCCGTCCGACAGGAACTCACCTGGGATTGCAGCGTTCCGAAGGAGGCCCGGAACACGAACCGATTCCACGCCCCGGTCGCTCCGGGACGCAGTCGGTGCTACAACGCACCGATATTTAAAATTGGCTAATCTAAAATGGAGTTTAGACTAAGGTAATAATTGGTGTTTTCGAGCGTTTCACCGACCGCAGACAGTCCTCGAGCGCGATGAAGGGGTTGGCTGATCGAACGGAGCGTCGGGGAACAGCGGATCAAACCGTCACCTGCCCGGTAACAGGGCAGAGAGGAGGAGAGCCAGTACGTAGAGGGCGATCGCGACGAGTATGATCATCGCACCGGTCGCGATGTCCCACGAGTACGAGAGGAAGATACCGCCGAAGACGGCCGCCTGTCCGAGCAGTACCGAGAGGAGGAGACCGCGATCGAAGCTGTCGGTGAGCAACATCGCGGCCGCGACCGGGATAACGAGCATCCCGGCGACGAGAATCGCGCCGAGGATCTGCATCGCGGCGACGACGACCAGCGCGGTCAGGACGATCAACAGCGTGTCGTAGAACGCGACGTTGATTCGTGCGAGACGTGCAGCCTCGCGATCGAACGTGATGAACAACAACTGCTTGTGCGTGAGCGCGATCGTGCCGACGACGACGAGCGTCAACGCAACCATCAACTGGACGTTCTCGAACGGAACAAACAGGATGTCTCCGAACAGGTAGCTCTCGACCGTCGCGTGAAACGTCACGCCGTAGGAGATGACGGCGATTCCGAGCGCGAAGCCGCCGGTGAGCATGATCGCAATCGGGATGTCAGCGTAGCCGTCGGTCCTGACGGCGACGTACTGCATCGCGAGCGCGGCGATCGTCGCGACGACCAGGGCGAACGCCAGCGGATAGTCGAACCGGGGAGCGGCCGCACCGACGAACAGTCCGATCGCGACGCCGCCGAACGCCGTGTGCGCGAGCGCCTCGCCGATCAACGCCATCTGTCGGTTGACGAGATACGCGCCGACGACTGGAGCGGTGATTCCGATCAGAATGCCCGCGGTGAACCCACGCTGGAGAAAGCCGCTACAGACGAGCCAGGTGTCGGCGGCGGTACACGCGCTTCCCCAGAAGGCGTCGTAGAGGGCTGGAAACACCGTGAGGATGAACGCGGCGGAGACGGTCATCATCACGACGAGGCTTCCAAGGACCGCGTACTCCTCCCGGGCGGTGAGACGACGGACGACGCACTCGGCGACCATCGTCAATCACCCGCGGCGGGTGCCCACGAACTGGCGACCCGCGCCGAACTGTAGACGCGCTCTAACACACCGCTTTCGAGGAACTGTTCGGTCTCGCAGTGTTCGTACAGTTCGCAGTCGAGACAGGCCATCGTCTCGGCGTACTCGGCGACGACGCCGATGTCGTGTTCGATCAGGACGATCGTGATCCCGTTGTCGTTGAGTTCGTCGAGCAGGTCGTAGAACCGGTCGACGGAGTCTGCGTCGACGCCCACGGTCGGTTCGTCGAGCGCGAGCAGATCGGCTTCGGAGGCGAGCGCCCGCGCGATGTACGCCCGCTGTTTCTGTCCGCCGGAGAGTTGACTGATCCGCCGGCCGGCGAGGTGATCCATCTCGACTCGCGCGAGCGAGTCGTCGACGATCCGGTGGTCGTCGCCGGTCAACCTGCGCAACCCCGCATGGGGATACCGGCCCATCTCGACCACTTCGCGAACCGTGACGGGCATCATCGAGTCGGCTTCCGAAGACTGCTGTGAGACGTAGCCGAGACGGGCGCCGTCCGCGAACGCCGAAGCCGGCGTACCGAAGAGTTCGACCGATCCGGTATCGGGTGCTCGCAGACCGAGCATGATCTTCAACAGCGTCGTCTTTCCCGAACCGTTCGGACCGATCAACCCGAGAAACTCCCCTTCGTCGACCGAGAGTGTGACGTCTCTCACGACGGGTCGATGGTCGTAGGCGAAACTCACGTCCTCGAGGGCGATTGCAGTAGTCATAATTATCAGTATGGTGAATCGTAATTCAATTTTTGTGTAGGCTATACTCGGTATTTGTGCCGGCTAAATCACTGCGTTTGGAGCGCCTCCTCGAGCGTCGGGAAGTTCACCTCGCGGTAGTGGTCGACGTATCCCCAGTCCTGTTCGTGGTACTCCGGAAGCTGGGTCTCGACGGGCGAGATCGGAAGCACGTCGGCGCCGGTTTCGGCCGCGATCGATTCGGCCAGATTGTCGGGTTCCCCGACGTCGTAGAGGACGTGTTCGAGGTCGTACTCGTCCATGACGTTCTCGATCTCTTCGACGTCTCGAGCCGACGCCTCGTCGTCGGGGGACGTGCCGACGGGCGAGTAGATGTCGATGTCGTACCGTCGGTGCCACCACTGGAACGAATCGTGGGTTCCGACGATCAACTGATCGACGGTTGCGCGGTCGACGATGTCTTCGAACTCTTCGTGAACCGCCTGTAGCTCCTCGTTGAACGCGGCGGCGTTCGCCTCGTACTCGTCGGCGTGGTCCGGATCGAACGCCGCGAGCTCGTCCGCGACGTTGTCGACCATCGTCTGGTACTCGAGAGGATCCATCCAGACGTGCTCGTCGTCGTCTTCAGCCGGGCTGTCGAAGAACTCGATTCCCTCGGCCGCCTCGATCACGTGCACGTCGTCGTCGGACTCGAGTTCCGACGCGGCGTCGTCCTGCCAGCTGGCGAACTCGCGGAGATAGATGAAGACGTCGGAGCCCTCGATGTCGGAGACGACGCCCGGGCCGGGATCGAACTCGTGGCCGTGTTGGCCGATCGGAACGAGGTCGACCACCTCCATTCGATCACCGGCGACGTTGCGCGTCAGGTCCCACAGCGCCAGAAAGCCGGTCGAGACGGTGTACTGGGTATCGCCGGCTCCGTTACCGGTGTCGTCGGTAGCGGTTCCAGCCCCGTCGTCGGATTCGTCCTCCGGCTCGCCGGCGTCGTCCTGTGGATCGTCACCGAGACAGCCAGCGACACCAGCGGCGAGTCCGCTCGCGCCGACCAGCGCGTTCCGTCTCGTGATCCGGTACCGTTCCGCGTCGACCGTATCGTCTACCATGACTCGGTATTGTCCGCCCTAAATGAAATAGCTTACTATGCAACAAATTCGATTAGGCTCGTCTAATCCTCCGTAGTCAGTAGCTGACACCGACGTCTCCCGTGGGAACCGAGCGACCGCGCAGGGCGACGGAACGGAGTCCTCACGGCCGATCGCACACGGCGGTGACGACACGCAATCTTATAATCTCGTTACCGACTACGGCGAGTATGCTCACGTTCATCGGTCTCGGTCTGTACGACGAACGGTCGATCACCGTCGAGGGACGAGACGCCCTCCGGAGTGCCGACCGCGTCTACGCCGAATTCTACACCAGCGAACTGATCGGGACGACCGTCGCGGACCTCGAGTCTTACCACGACGTCGAAATCGACGTGCGCGATCGGGCCGGCGTCGAGCAACGCCCGGACGACATCCTCGAGGCGGCAGAAACCGAGGACGTCGCCTTCCTGACCGCCGGCGACACGATGATCTCGACGACGCACGTCGACCTCAGGCTCCGCGCACGCGACCGGGGGCTCGAGACGCGCGTGATCCACGGCGTCACGGCCCAGACGGCGACCAGCGCGCTCACCGGCCTGCAGAACTACCGCTTCGGGAAGGCCACGACGCTGCCGTTTCCGTACGCCCACGGTGCCGACGGGCTCCCGGCGAGCGTAACCGACACGATCGACGACAATCGCGCGGACGGCCTCCACACGGTCGTCTACCTCGACATCAAGGTTGGACACGAGCGCGTCGAGGAGGACGAGTACATGACCGCCGACATCGGCGCCGACCTACTCGCCGACGCGTACCCCGATCTCGTGGGAGTCGCTGTCGCTCGCGCGGGCAGCCCCGCTCCGCTCGTCGAGGCGGGGACGATGGCCGATCTCGCGGAGCGCGAGTTCGGCGACCCGCTGCACCTGCTCGTGATTCCCGGGGAGTGTCACCCCCTCGAGGCCGACGCGCTGGTCGAACTCGCCGGCGCGGATCGTGAGGCGCTCGAGGTCGCCTGATACGGTCTGCTGTAACGGTCTGCTGTAACGGTTTGTGAGACGGGATCGAAGCGGCGGGCGACGAGCGCTTCGAACGCGGGAGAAGGGAACGTTCCGGTAGTGACGTCTTACAGCCGCTCGATGACGGCGTCCGTCACGTCTTCGGTCGAGGCGTCGCCGCCGAGATCCGGCGTCCGCGGACCGTCCTCGAGGACCGCTTCGACGGCGTCCCGGATGCGCTGGCCCTCGTCGTCGTGACCCAGATACTCGAGCATCATCGCGGCGGAGACGATCGTCGCCGCGGGGTTGGCGACGCCCTCGCCCGCGATGTCGGGCGCGGAGCCGTGGACGGGTTCGAACAGTCCCCGGTCGGGGCCGATGTTGGCGCTGGGGAGCATGCCGAGCCCGCCGACGAGCCCGGCCGCCAGATCCGAGAGGACGTCGCCCGCGAGGTTCGGACAGACGACGACGTCGAACTGGGTGGGATCGAGACAGACGTGCGTCGCGAACGCGTCCATCAACACTTCCTCGGTCTCGACGCCGCGTTCCTCGGCGACCGAGACGACCGAATCGCGAAAGCGGCCGTCGGTCTCGCGCATCACGTTCGCCTTGTGGGCGACGTGAAAGCCGTCGTAACCGCCGTCTTCGACGAACTCGCAGGCGAACTCGGCCAGCCGTTCGGAGGCCGAGGACGTGACCACGCGCGTCAGCGTCGAGAGGTCGTCGCTCAGTCGATCTTCGTGTCCGGAGTAGACGCCCTCGGTGTTCTCGCGGAGAAAGACCAGGTCGGTCTCGGGTCGAAGCGCGTCGACGCCCGGATACGCCGTCGCGGGCCGGACGTTGACGAACGAGTCGACCGCCGTCCGAAGCGGCAGAATGACGTCCGCCGCCGTCTCCCCGGCCGCCCCGAACAGGGTTGCGTCCGTCGACGCCGCGAGTTCGTACGTCTCCTCGGGCAGGGCCTCGCCCGTCTCCGCCAGGACGTGGTCGCCAGCGTCGGCCTCGTGGAACTCGAACGCGAGGTCGAGGAACTCGAGGACGCGGACGGCCGCGGGCGTAACTTCCTGTCCGATGCCATCGCCTGGGATAACGACGATCTCGTGTGTCATAGTGTCGCGGTGGCACCGGGGTGGGGAAAGTGATTCGGTTCGACGTGCTCGAGCGGCCGCTCAGTCCGCCGCCCCGACAGGGAAACTTCCATACTGGACCTTCCCCTATCGTGTCCTATGAATACGGATGCCAGAGTGCAAGTTGGCGAAGTGATGTCGAGCCCGCTCGAAACCATTTCGAAGAACGCGACGGTGCAAGACGCGGCAAAGCGGATGCGAGACGAGGAGATCAGCGCGCTTGTCGTGACCACCGATCCGCCGTCGATCGTCACCAGCACGGACGTCCTCACGGTCGCCGCCGACGGACGCAACGCCGGCGACGTGCCGGTGACCGACGTGATGACCGAGTCGGTCGAGACCGTCCCGCCGGACATCTACTTAGAGGAGGTCGCCGCGATGCTGACCACCTTCGGGATCAAACACCTCCCGGTGACCAACAACGACGACGAGTACGTCGGCATGGTCTCCTCGACGGACGTGACCGCACAGCTCTCGTAACCGGGAATCCACCTATTCGACGGATTCGACGGGCAATCCGCCCCTCGTTCGGTGACGGTCGAGTATCGCGACCGATGGTTGTCGGCGACGGCGTCTCGAGGGTCACCTCGCGGAACGAACTGCTGGACGAACCCGACGCGAGCGAGGGCGAGACTCGAGCAGCGCGGCCAGCGCCTCGGGATCGGCGGTCTCGGACAGCGGTGGCAGCGCCGTACGCTCGCGGTCTTCACGGCCCGCGACACGACCGGGTGCCGTGGCGATAGCCGGGTGCATCGCCGTCGGGGAGTTCGATGATTCTCGCGGCGAACGTCGACTCGCAGTCCGGACACGTGACCGGACCGTCGGTCGTCGCTCCGCGGAGGTCGGTACCGCAATCGCAGTGGATGGTGATTCTCGAGGCCATGTCTGTCTCCGTTCGTCGGCCCCGACGCGGCGGTACGCAACCCAGCGTGAGAACCAGCCACAGTTGCGACTGGGTCGGCGGGACGTCGGCAGGTCTTTATTTCGCCAACGTCAATGGTGGATTGCTCCCGCTACGCGGGGGCAAGTGTATGAGCCGGAGTGTCATGCTTGGCCGCTGAACTCCGGCTCGGCGCACTTTCGTGCGCGTTTGTTCGGTACGCAACCAATCGTAAAGAACGTTAGGATACTGACCGGTTGATCGAGTAGAGGTCTCCGGAGACGAGCGGCGAGCTATCGATGCCTACGGAACCTCACCGACGATATCACGTAAGTCGTCCGGACAGGACCATGCGAAGCACTGTCCGTGGAGTTCGAAGATGCGGAATTCGTTGAGGTGAACCCAGCTGTACGAAACGGGTGCGCGTTCGCTGTCTTCACGATCTTCCAGTCGTTCGATGACGTCTGCTTTCGTGAGGGTGATGTCGTTGTTGCTGGCTGCTGTGACGAGCGAGTCGAGTTCTTCTTCGGTAGTAGAGTCGTCGAGGTCGTCATTGAAGTAGACGGACGCTGCTGCGGCGACGACAGCTGCTTCGGTAGTAAGATTTCGTTTAGTCATCCACGCGTAGTCTCGAGGCAGGACGTATGATTTGTCGAAGTACGGCGTGGTGCTGATTTTTCCGAGTTCGGTGATTTCACCGCCGGCGTCCTGTTCGTAGACGGCGACGATGGTGTCGGCGTGCGTAGCCAGTACGTTGAATCGAATGCGAAAGACGGGGAGCCGGTCGATATCTAATTCCGGGAGATCGGCCATCAGAAACGCGTACGTCCCAAGGCGCTTGTCTAGTTCGTTCTGGACGATGCGGAGCCGTCGAAGGTACGGGTCGCGGTAGCTGCCGAGAACGAAATACGACTCTTCGGGAGTGTGGAGGTGCGGGAGTTCTCGGTTGGCAAATCCCAGTATTTCCGACGTTTCGTGAGGCTCTAGTTCGAGGCCCTGGAGTGCGTCGTCCACGCTCTCCATGATCTCTGCCGCGTTCGGAGGGGGACCGGGATCGGACATAGACTAAATTTCACGAGGAGTGACCATATAGGTTGCTAATTGATGTTCCTAATACGCTATTTGACCACATCGGTTGACCCAAAGTATTATTCGCGTCGCCGGGCTACTTCCTCGTGAGACTATGAGTGACGCGCCTGCCGTGGAGGGTGACGGTCCGTTCGAGGAACAACGGCAGATCTATGAGTTGCTTTCCCAGGAGACGCGACACTTGATCCTGCAGCACATCCTTGGTCACCCGGCACATCTCCCGTCACTCGATGAGTTGGCGTATATGATGCCGAAAAACAAGGCTGCAATCAGGGACCAGCTGGAGGTGCTCACTGACAGCGGCATCATCGACTGTTATCGGCACCCACCGAACGAGGATTCACGCGATCTTCCATCGCAGTTCTACGGTCCGACTGAACACGGTGTAGAGATCCTCTACGAGTATAATTATCTCCGAGGACTCCCCGTCGCCCGCGCCCTCTACGATAATACGCGCCTCTCGGAGAAAGCTCAACGACACCGAGATGCCCCGCGTCCGGAGCTTCCGGAACAGATCACGGACACCCTCCGGATTGACACGAACGGCCGGACCGATTTCGGCCGCGTAGAGACGTACATTCGTGAACGAAAGGCAAACACGCACAGTATCGACGATCAGATAACCGTTGCAAGGGCGTTCTACGACGCCGGTATCGGTCCGGATGGCGAGAGTGTCAAACGAACTGAGCTGCTGGACTCGCTCGATGTCGATATCGAATACCAACCGCAGACGGTGCTGAATCACCTGGTGGATGTCGGGGTGCTCGATCAGACGGCACCCTCTGGGCCGGACGTCTTTGCGATTAGCGAACGGCTCGACGAAATCGTGAATGGCCAAGTGACCGAAGAGGCGGAGACGAATTTGGATGCACTCATCGCGCATATTGACGACGAACTGCAGGTTACGTCGCTTTCGGCGGACGCTGCGGAACGAGATGAACCGCAAACGCGTGCTTCAGGGCCGTCTGTAGCAATCGCCGACGGAGCCGGTCGAACGGTTCGGAGCATCCTCGCTTCCGAGTTCGGTATCGAGCCGGAGCGAGTCGCGGACTTCCTTCGATCTGGCGATCCGGTGGATCGACTCAACACGGCTGTCGAAGCAATCGACTCCTCTGACGAAGTCACGAAGTCGGAGGAGTACGGGCAAATCGTATTCGTCCAACCGGCGTACCGATACCGGCTGACCGAACGGGCGATGGAACTCGTGTGACTGCGATAGTATGGATGAACAGGCGTAAAATCCCGCGCCCCTCGAGGCAAGAGCATCAAGCAAACGAAACGATAGTACCGGTCCAAACTATCACCCCCGGCGGTACACTGTACCGGCCCCGTACTCTCGCGCCCGTGCAGCCACACTACAAGCTTCGACCGCGAAGCCGCAGCATACTGGACTGTGCGATTCGGGTCGCCCTCGAGCGCGACAACTGCACCAACATCTAGCGCGAGGACGGCTGCTCGAGCCGACGTAGTGTACGACGATCGGAAAAAGTCGCACTCAAGCGAACCAATCCGTCTACTCGGCTTCCGGAATCGCCGACTCCTCGACGTACGGCAGTTCCTCGGCCGTCTTTCGCACTTCGCCCGCGTTGGCCTTCATCAGCGCCGTGGTGTCCCAGACGCCCTCGACGAGCGCCTTGCGCTGGGCCTCGTCGACGGTGACGTCGATGGTCTCTCCGCCGTAGGTGACGGTTTCGGCCTCGACGTCGATCTCGAGTTCGCCGTCGGGGTTCGCGTCGACCCACTCCTGGAGCTCCTCGATCGTCTCGCTGTCGGCGGTGACGGTCGGGATGCCGAGCGCGAGGCAGTTGCCCGCGAAGATCTCGGCGAAGCTCTCGCCGATGAGCGCGTCGATCCCCCAGCGCATCAGCGCCTGGGGTGCGTGCTCGCGCGAGGACCCACAGCCGAAGTTGGCGTTGACGACCATCACCGACGAATCCTGAAACCGCTCCTCGTTGAACGGGTGGTCTTTGAGGTCGTCGTTTTCGTCGAACCGGAGGTCGAAGAACGCGAACTCGCCCAGCCCGTCGAAGGTGACGACCTTCATAAACCGGGCGGGGATGATCTGGTCCGTGTCGATGTCGTTGCCGCGGATCGGGACGCCCGAGCCGGAGACGTAATCGACTTCGGGAATCTCGACGTCGTCGCCGCCGTCGGTTCGGATCTCCCGAACCTCGGCGTCGCGGCTCGCGGGCGTTCGCCCGCTCGCTTGTTCCGAGGACTCACTTCGTTCGGCCTCGCTCCTCATACCGTGGTCACCTCCTTCAGGTCGCGCACGTCGGTTACCTCGCCTTCGATCGCCGCCGCGGCGACCATCTGCGGGTTCATCAGGATCGTTCGGCCGTCCTTCGAGCCCTGGCGGCCGACGAAGTTCCGGTTCGAGGAGGAGGCGCAGGCCTCGTCGCCCTCGAGTTGGTCCTCGTTCATGCCGAGACACATCGAACAGCCGGCGTTGCGCCACTCGAAGCCGGCCTCCTCGAAGACGTCCTTGAGCCCCTCCTCCTCGGCGGTCCGCTGGACGCGCTGGCTGCCGGGGACGACGAGCGCCCGGACGTCGTCGTGAACCTGCCGACCCTCGACGATTTCCGCCGCGCGACGGAGGTCGGGGAGGCGGGCGTTGGTACACGAGCCGAGGAAGGTGACGTCGATCTCGTAGCCCTCCATCGTCTCGCCCGGTTCGACGCGCATGTGCTCCTGGGCGCGTCGGGCGGTGTCTTGCTTGTCTTCGGGCAGCTCCTCGGGTGCCGGAATCGGCTCCGTGATGCCGATTCCCTGGCCGGGAGTCGTCCCCCAGGTGACGACCGGCTCGAGTTCGTCGGCGTCGATCGTGACGACGTCGTCGTACTCCGCGTCGGAATCCGAGCGAATGGACTCCCAGTACGGTTTGAGCTCGTCGAACTTCTCGGGGTTCTCCTGAAAGTAGTCGGTCTCTTTCAGCCACTCGTAGGTGGTCTCGTCGGGATTGACGTAGCCCGCGCGAGCGCCGCCCTCGATCGACATGTTGCAGATCGACATCCGACCCTCCATGCCGAGCGACTCGATCGCGGAGCCGGCGTACTCGTAGACGTAGCCGACGCCGCCCTCGGTGCCGAGCCGGCGGATGATCTCGAGGATAACGTCTTTGGCCTCGACGCCCTCGCCCAGTTCGCCGTCGACTTCGATCTTGCGGACCTTCTGTTTCTCGAAGGCGAGCGTTCCCGTCGCGAGCACGTCCCGGATCTGGCTGGTGCCGATCCCGAACGCCAGCGCGCCGAACGCGCCGTGGGTGCTCGTGTGGCTGTCGCCACAGACGATCGTCTTGCCCGGCTGGGTCAGCCCCTGCTCGGGGCCGATGACGTGGACGATCCCCTGGTCGCCGGAGGTCGGATCGGAGAAGTCGATGCCGGCCTCGCGGACGTTCTCCTCGAGTTCGGACATCATCTCCTCGGCGGCGTCCTCGTCGTACGGACGGGACTGATCGGACGTCGGGACGATGTGGTCGACCGTCGCGTGGGTGAGTTCGGGGTACGCGACCTCGAGGTCGCGCTCGCGCAGCATGCCGAACGCCTGCGGGCTGGTCACCTCGTGGATGAGGTGGAGGCCGACGAACAGCTGGTCCTGTCCGGTCGGCAGCGTGGTTACCTTGTGACGGTCCCAGACCTTGTCGTACAGCGTTCCCTCGCTCATTCTGCGTCCTCTACTCGATCGTTGCGCTTCCCACGTTCGAAGACGCGGTTCGCGTCGTCGGCGTCGTGGGGCGGCGTGTGATCGACGCTCGCCATCGTCCGGTTCGATTCGTCGTCGGTTCGGTCAGCGTCGGCCGATCGTCGCGCCGGCGTTCGCTCGGGTTCGCCACCGTCGGCGGCGACGATCGGGCCGCGGCTGAACAGGTGACCGGCCGTCCTCCCGGTGTAGGGATTCGTGTGGCTGACGTCGGCCATCGTCCTGTCGTTCTCGGTCGCGTCGGATTTCGATTCCGTCGGTCGTGTCATCGTGATCTCCTCGTGGTTACTCCGTGGCTTTGACTCGCGTCTGTTCGTCTTCGCTCTCGGCTTCGCCTTCCTCCCAGGCGAACAGGGCGCGAAGTCGCTCGCCGACCTGCTCGATCTCGTGGTTCTTCTCGGCCTGGTTGAGCTGCGTGTACACCGGTCGGTTCGCCTGGTTCTCCGCGATCCACTCGGTCGCGAACTCGCCGTTCTGGACCTGCTCGAGCACCTTCTCCATGTTCTCGCGGGCGTGCTCGTCGACCACGTCGTCGCCGCGAGTGAGGCCGCCGTACTCGGCGGTGTCGGAGACGGAATCCCACATCGCGCCGAGTCCGCCCTCGTACATGAGGTCGACGATGAGCTTCATCTCGTTCATGCACTCGAAGTAGGCCATCTCCGGGCTGTAGCCGGCGTCGACGAGCGTCTCGAAGCCCATCTTGATGAGCGCGGTGATGCCGCCACAGAGGACGGCCTGCTCGCCGAAGATGTCGGTCTCGGTCTCCTCTTTGAACGTCGTCTCGACGACGCCGGCGCGGGTGCAGCCGATTCCCTTGCCGTAGGCGAGCGCTCGCTCTTTCGCGTCGCCGGTGTAGTCCTGATAGACCGCGAGCAGGCCGGGCGTCCCCTCGTCGTTCTCGTAGTTACGCCGGACGAGGTGGCCCGGCGATTTCGGCGCGATCATCGTCACGTCGACGTGCTCGGGCGGCTGGATCTGGTTGTAGTGGATGTTGAACCCGTGGGCGAACTGCAGCGTGTTCCCCTCCTCGAGTTCGGGCTCGATCTGTTCGTAGACGGCGGGCTGAACCGTGTCCGGAACCAGCACGGAGACGACCTCGGCCTGGGCTGCAGCCTCGACGGGCGTCGTCACGGTGAGTCCGTCCGCTTCGGCGGCCGCTCGCGAGGAAGAGTCCTCGCGGAGGCCGACGACCACGTCGACGCCGCTCTCGTGGAGGTTGAGCGCGTGAGCGTGGCCCTGGCTGCCGTAGCCGAGTACGGCGACCGTGGTGTTTGCGAGGTACGATTCGTCGACGTCGTCGTCGTAGTAGATGTCGGTGGTGAATTCGTCAGTCATCGGTGTGTGTCTGCGTGTACGTCGTCTGGTTCGCCGTCTCGGCGGACGATACTGCCGCGGCGGGTTCGCGACCCGCCGTCTCGTCGGTTCCTCTCGCCAGCGCGGTGGTTCCGGTCCGGGAAATCTCCCGGATGCCGAACTGTCCGAACGTCTCGATCGCCGCGTCGATCTTCTGGCGCGCGCCGGTCACCTCGAACGTCGCCGTCTCCGGACTCGAGTCGACGGTCTTCGCGTCGTACATGTCCGCGACGGCGGCCACCTGGTCCGGGCGGTCGGCGTCGACTTTGACGAGCGCGAGCTCCCGGCGCATCGCGTCGGGTTCGAGTTCGCGCACGGAGATCACCGGGATCAGCTTTCGCAGCTGCTTTTTGACCTGGTCGATGCCGGGATCGGGCTCCTCGACGACGAGCGTGATTCGGGCGCGGTCGTCGTCGGTGGTCGGGCCGACGGTCAGGCTCTCGATGTTGAACTGTCGCCTCGAGAACAGTCCCGAGACCTCCGCGAGCACGCCCGGTTCGTGCTCGACCAGCGCGGAGATGACGGTGCGTCGAGGCTCGTGGGTCGCCTCGACCTCGGGATCGATGCGGATTCCCTGTTTGTTTCGCCGTCCCTCCGGCGTCGGGCGCTCCTCCGGCGGCGGCCCCTCGAGTCCACCGCTCATAGTTGATCCTCCGTCAGCGCGAACTGACCGTTGTCGCCGCCGCTTGGCACCATCGGGTAGACGTTCGCCTGGGGGTCGATGTGGGCGTCGATCACGGACGGCCCGTCGTAGGCGAGCGCGTCGGCGATGGTGTCGGCGACGTCGTCGTAGTCGTCGATCCGGTACCCCTGCGCGCCGAAGGCCTCCGCGAGCTTGTCGAACTCGGGCATCCAGCCGTAGTCCGACGCGGAGTGACGTCCCTCGAAGAAGGCGTCCTGCCACTGTCGGACCATGCCGATGTACTCGTTGTTGAGCACGACGACCGTGATGTCGAGGTTCTCGCGGACGGCCACCGACAGCCCCTGCATCGTCATCAGGAACGAGCCGTCGCCGTCGACGCAGACGACCTCCTGGTCGTCGTCGGCCGCGAGCCGCGCCCCGATGGCCGCGGGCAGGCCGTAGCCCATCGCGCCGAGGCCGTGACTCGAGACCCACGTCCGGGGCTCGGTGAACGTCCAGTACTGACAGGCCCACATCTGGTGTTGGCCGACGCCGGTGGTCACGATCGCCCGGTCGCTCGTGGCCTCGTCCAGCGCCTCGACGACGAACTCCGGTCGGACGGGTTCGTCCTCGGGCGCGTCGTAGGCCATCGAGTAGTCGGATTTCCACTGCTGGCACTGGGCGCGCCACTTGGTCGCCTGCGGCGACGTTTCGACGGCCTCGGCCAGCTGTTCGACGACCGTTCCGGCGTCGCCGACCAGCGGATAGTCGGCGTGGATGTTCTTCGAGATCTCGGCCGGGTCGATGTCGACGTGGATGACCTCCGCGTCGGGCGCGAAGGTTTCGATGCCGCCGGTCAGACGGTCGTCGAAGCGGGTGCCGACGGCGATCATCGTGTCGCAGTGGGTGATCGCCATGTTGGCATAGCCGGTGCCGTGCATCCCCGCCATCTCCATGGCGAGTTCGTGGTCCTCGGGGAACGAGCCGAGGCCCGGCATCGTCGTCACGACCGGAATCTCGTGTTCGATCGCGAATTCCCGGCAGACGTCACTCGCCTCGCCCTTGATGACGCCGCCGCCCAGCAGCATGATCGGACGGGCGGCGTTTTCGATCCGTTCGGCCGCGGCCGCGACGATCTCGGAGTCTGCACGTTCCTGGACCTCGTAGGTGTCGGGAACCCGCGGCTCGTCCGGCTCGCGGTCGGTTTCGCCGTTGGTGACGTCCTTCGGCAGATCGACCAGCGTCGGCCCCGGTCGCCCCTCGCGGGCGAGCGCGAACGCCTCGCTGACGTCGGTGCCGACCCGATCGGCGTCGGTCGAGAAGGTGTTGTCCTTCGTCACCGGGGTCGTGACGCCGATCGTGTCCGTCTCCTGGAAGGCGTCGTTGCCGACGAACTCCGTCGGAACCTGGCCCGTCAGGGCGATCATCGGATCCGAGTCCATGTCGGCGTCCGCGATGCCGGTGACGAGGTTGGTCGCGCCCGGTCCCGACGTCGCCAGGCAGACGCCCGGTTCGCCCGAAACGATACCGTAGGCGTCGGCCGCGTGCGACGCACCCTGTTCGTGGGCCATCGTCACGTGGTAGACGTCGGAGTCGTACAGCGCGTCGTAGACGGGCATGATCGCTCCGCCCTGGACGCCGAAGGCGTACTCGACGCCGGCGTTCTCGAGCGCCCTGACGACGGCCTCGGCACCCGTCGCGACGGGCGTCGGCTCGGCCTCGTCGTCGGGACCGCCTTCGTCGCCGGGCTCCCGTGAGTCGGCGGTCGTCTCCTCGTGGTCGTCGTGCTGTTCCTCGGCTGGCGTGACCGATGCTGCGCGTTCGCTCATCGATTATCTCCCGCCGCCGTGCGGCGATCCGTTGTTCTCGGTGTACGGTGGTGTGTCATCTGCTGTTTGACTGGTCGCTCTGAAATCGGTGCGAACCCGGAACCGAAGCTACGGAGGAAGAGGTGAGGGGCTAGGCCGCCCCTACAATACGAATCTGAGCGAGCGCGCTGGTGCCGACCGTTCGAACCGGCAGTCGAGCGCGGTGCATCATCATTGCTGAGGTAGCTTTCCCGAGACCCATAACTCTTGCGAGTCCCGTCGGCGCTCGTGGCGGTCGGGGTCGTTCCGTTCGGCCGCCACAGCCGGCGCTCGCGAACGGTGGCAAACGGGGAGGACATCCCTTAGACGCGCACCTCCTCTTGCTCCTGCTGGCGTTCGACGCCAGCTTCCTCGGCGAACCGCTCCAGGTCGCTGACCGTGACCCGGCGCTTTTCGGCACCGAAATCTTTGACCCGGCGGGTGACCGCGCGGACCTGCTCGTCGGTGGGATCGAACCCGCACTCGAACAGACGCTCGCGCACCGAGTGGGTGCCGGTGTGTTTGCCCATGACCAGCCGGCGTTCGGCACCGACCATCTCCGGCGTCATCACGCCGGGTTCGAAGGTGTCGGAGTTCTCGATGACGCCCGCGGCGTGGATGCCGCTCTCGTGGGAGAAGGCATTGTCGCCGACGACGGGCTTGTTGCCCGGCGTGGGGACGCCGCTTTTCTCCGCGACGACCTCCGAGAGTTCGGTGATGCGCGTCGTGTCGATGCCGGTGTCGCCCTGGTAGAGCGACTCGACGGCCATCACGAACTCCTCGTAGGCGGCGTTGCCGGCGCGTTCGCCGATCGAGTTGACCGAGACCTGCGCCTGCTCGGCGCCGACTTCGATGCCGGCCAGCGCGTTCGCGGTGGCGAGCCCGAAGTCGTCGTGTGCGTGGACGTCGATGCGCGCGTCGGTGTGGTTCATGACCTTCTCGATCAGCGCGCGGAACCGCCCCGGCGTCGCGACGCCGCAGGTGTCGGGAATGTTGATCCAGTCGGTACCCGCCTCGGTGACGGCTTCGATGACCTCGATCAGGTACTCCTCGTCGGTCCGGGTCGCGTCCATCGGCGAGTACATACAGGTCGCACCCGCCTCCGTGATCCGTTCGACCGACTCGATCGAGCGCTGTACGACTTCGTCCCGGGTGGCGTGCATCGAGTCCTCGATCTGGACGTCGCTGGTGCTCACGAAGATGTGCACCATCTCGACGCCCGTCTCGAGTGCGGCCTCGATGTCCTCCTCGACGACGCGGGCCAGCCCGCAGGTCGTCGTCTGCGTCGACGACGCGATGTCGCGTACGGCCTCGAACTCCGCGTCGGAGTTGACGGGGAAACCCGCCTCTATGACGTGGGTCCCCATCTCGTCCAGAATCGAAGCGATCTGCCGTTTGTCGTCGTACGAGAACGAAGTTCCGGGCGACTGCTCGCCGTCCCGGAGGGTGGTATCGAAGACACGTGCTGACTCTATTTCGTCAGTGGAATCTAACGTGCCCTGGAAGAACTCGACCCCCCTGACTGGTATCAGAGGATGAGCTGTCTTGTGAAGACATTGTATTCGAATTTGAGGCGCGACGGCATATATAAATGTGACGCTGTTGCGGTCCGTCAACCCCGTGGTAACTCGAGTCGCGGCGAAACGAACCCGAAAAACCGCACTACCTAAACGGCCTAATATAATATATACTGCCTAGTACGATATTGGTCCCTCCGGAGCGATCGACGGTTCGCTACGGGGATCGGCCCGTTCTATTCCCTGATTCGGCGTCAAAACAGCGACGGGCGCGCTGGCGCGCGCTCGAGGGTGGACGTTCGGTCACCGCTTCGGACTGGATCGCCGTCGATCGTGCCGGACGCCGACTTCGAGGCCCGAAAACCAACCGTTCGTTCAGAACGTCTCGCGGCCGGCGGCGGAACGGTGGGTCACTCGAGCGCGTCGCGGTGGGACTCGTACCGGCTGACGTACCGATCCTCGCAGGAGGGACAACAGAACGTCTTGGCCTCGCCGCCGACGGTCGCGGTGACGCCGTCGCCGACGACCTCCTTGCCGCAGACGACGCACTCGAGCGAGAAGTCGGTCGCCGCAACGCCGGCGACGCGGTTCGACCGCGAAAGCACCGTCACGTCGTAGCTCGAGACCGCCTCGAGGTCGAGTTCCGCCGCGAGCCACGACCGGACGTCGGCGTCGGGAAGCGTCGCGTGGACGACGACCCGGCCGTCCATCCCCTCGAAGACGGCTTCGACGCCCTCGAGCTCGCCGGCGGCCGCGTAGACGCCCTCGACGGCCGTCGGTCTGGGGGTGAGTTCGACCAGCACCGGCGTCTCGCCGTAGAGCGTCTCCCGGTCGACGTCGATCGTAAACCCCTGGATGATGCCCTGCTCCTCGAGGCGCGAGACGCGATCGGAGACGGCGGGCGGCGTCAGCTCCACCCGGTCTGCGATCTCGCTGTAGGGACGGCGGGCGTCCTCGGTGAGCAACTCGAGGATCTCGAGGTCGGTGTCGTCGAGGTCGCGCATGGCCGTCGGTAGGGACGGAGCGACAAAGAGTGTACGGCCGAGTCGGGACGCGGCACCTCCCGGACGCGATCGCCCGGCCCGGTGGTTCGACGCGGCACGGGCGCGTGTCAGCATTTTAGTGCCGGTCGTGGTAGGCCGGCCCGCGATGACGACCGACGAGATCACCGACCTCCTGACGGAGGCGTACCTCGACGAACTCGAGACCGTGATGAACTATCTGACGAACGCGATCGTGCTCGACGGCATCCACGCCGAAGAGGTCAAAGAGAGCCTCGAGGCGGACGTTCAGGAGGAACTCGAGCACGCCCGAATGCTCGGCGAGCGGCTGAAGCAACTCGACGAGGCACCACCCGGTTCGGAAGCGTTCGAAGCGAACCAGTCGAGCCTCCAACCGCCCGAGGACACGACCGACGTCCGGTCGGTCATCGACGGCGTCCTCGAGGCGGAGGACGACGCGATCGAGACCTACCGATCGCTGGCGGCCGCCGCGGACGACGCGAACGATCCCGTCACGGAGGACGTCGCGGTTTCGATCCTCGCCGACGAGGAGGCCCACCACACCGAGTTCCGTGGGTTCCGCAAGGAGTTCCCGATGGATTGAGACGGACTGTCGTGGTGGGTCCGGTGGACCGACGAACGGTTCGTGGTTGTGTCGAGATCGGTACTGTCGGATCGGTATCGAAATCGGTACTAGCGGGCAGTACGTCCGACAACAGTCCGTACGGTACGACCGATAACAGTCCGTACGACTCGAAGCGACGCGCGTTTTTCCACTCCGGTCGCCAGAGGAACGTTTTTGACACCGCGCTCCGAGGCAGCCTGTATGAGCGACTTCGACCTCGACCTGCGGACCGTCGAGGAACACATCGACGAGGAACTCGAGATCGAGGGAAGCATCGTCCTCGGCGTTCTCGACGGAACGACGCCGGCCGAAGAGTGGCTCGAGACGATTTCGGCCGGCAACGTGCTCGTCCTCTGCGTCGAAGGGGACGTCAACGAACTGGCAGCCGGCTTCGCCCGCGACGTCAGGGAGTCCGGCGGTAATCTGGTTCACTTCCGCGGCTTCCTGCTCGTGACGCCGCCCGGCGTCGACGTGAACACGGACCGGCTGTAAAACGACCGCTCACACCGCTCGTCGGCCAGAACTCGAACCGCCGGCCGACGCTGAGAAAGCGGCGAGCGGCGATCAAACCTCGTTGTCGCCCGCGCGGTGTTCGCTAATGAGCTGGTCGACCATCGCAGCCTTGCGATCCAGTTCGCGCTCTCGAGCGCGGTCACGCCAGTCCTCGATGACGGCCTCGACGTCCTCCTCGCGTGCGACGGCGAGTTCGTCGACCTCCTGCATCGCGACGTCGCCGGCCGGTCCGACCGGAATCTCGGCCTCGAAGAGGATCTCGTCGGCGACGTCCGAGAGGCCGCCGTCTTTCAGGACGATCCGGGGTTCGAAACTCGCGAGAAGTTCGGCCGTCGACCGACCAGCGCCGCTCGCGTCGCGGAGGTAGACGACGTCGTCGACCGCGATCCCGTACTGCTCGTCGGCCTCGCGGATCGCCCCCTTCGTGAACTTCTCGACGACTTTCACCGGGACGAGCCCCTCTTTCTCCGCGGAGACGTCGCTGAAGTTCGAGTGGTCGAGTTTCCAGAGGGCTTTCATCCGCTCGACTTTCCCCTCGAGTTCCTCGATTCGCTCGCGGGCCTCGTCGCGCTCGCGTTCGAGGCGGTTCGCCTTCCGTTCGAGTCGGCTCACCTCGCGTTCCTTGCGGACCTGCCGGCGCTCCTCCCGTCGAGAGACGGTGAGTTCCGCCTCGAGGTCCTCGATCCGGTCGTCTTTCCCCGCGAGTCGGTCCTCGAGCGTACCGACGTGGGACTGGAGGCGCTCGACCTGGCGTTTCAGGTCTTTGATCCGGCGTTCCTCCTCGGTCAGCTCGCGGGGTTCGTGCTCGGTCGGCTCCTCGGCGGACTCGTCGTCGTCCTCGAGGTCCGCGAGGACGGCCTCGACGCTCTCCTCGCCGGCGACGACGCGAGCGGTGACTTCCCCCCGGTCGACGCCGGGCGGGAGCTTGCGGGCGATCCGGTCGAACTGATCCTCGTGGGCGTCGAAAGCGTACAGCGCGGCGGCCATCGCGTCGCGCTGGTGGTCGTCGTCGTAGGGGTGGTCGCGGGTTCGGTGTTGTTTCTCGTCGATCGGGAGATCTCGATCGGGCGTCCAGCCCGCGGCGTCGAAGCTCCGGCGGAATTTTTCCACCGTTTCGGGCATCGGCGTGACGTCCGCGGCGACGACGATCGGCCGCCCCCGCTCGACGATCCACTCGATCACGTCGGCGGCGTCGCTGGTTCGCGAACTCCAGACGTCGAGGACGTCGCCCTCGAGGCTCGCGATGGCGACCGCGGTCGTCGTCCCGGGGTCGATCCCGACGACGACGTGGTCCCGACGCTTGGCCAGCGGCCGAAACTCGATGCCGTCGCGGCGCGTGCGTTCGATCTCGACGCGGACGTCCCCCGATCGCGAGCGCGAGACCGGAATGTCCGCCGGACGCGCCTCGACGGTGAACACCGCGTTGGCGTAGCCGCCGTAGGCCTCCCGGACCTCGGAGTCGTACTCGAGGTTCGCGTCCTCGAGTTCCGACTCGACCTCGCGGGCCCGGCGCTTGACCGAGCCGTGGATGCGGCGGGTGAAGCGGTCCTCGCTCCAGCCGCCGCTGCCGGTGGAGCGTCCCCGCGAGACCTTGACCTCGGTCGTGTCGGTGAACGCGGAGACCTCGTGGCCGACGTTGTGTGCGGCCAGTCGCGCCGCGGCTTCGGCCTCCTGCATCGGGTCTTTTCCGTAGGGGATGCCGTGGCGCTTGGCGACGCGCGACAGCGGCTCGGGCTGTTCGGCACCCGTCACCTGGACGAGCTTCGTCTCGGCGGGAAGCGATCCCAGAAAGTGGACGAGCTGGTCTTTGTCGGCTGCCAGCTCGTACATGTTGTCGGTCGCGACGATCGCCGGCTCCTCGTCGTCGATCAGCCGTCCGAGCTTCCGGCGGGAGACGACGTCGCGATCGACTGTCTCGCCGTCGTAGACGACGAGCGCGTAGGAGGGCGCGTCACCGCGCACGTCACCGCTTTGCACGTCGACGCCGAAGACGACTGCATCGAGCGCACTCGTTCGCGTGCTCACAGCGGGGTCGTAGGGGCGAGGGCGCTATAAATCCCGCGCGGATTCGAACGTCGAGTTCCACCCTCGAGTCTCCGGACCGTCGTCGAGTCCCGCTCGAGTCACCGAACTGTTCCCGGAGCCGACCCCGACTTTTTACGGGCAGTCGCCGTGAACGCCGTATGGAGTACACGACGCTCGGATCGACCGGGATGGAGGTCAGCCAGCTCTGTCTGGGTTGTATGAGCTTCGGCAGCGGCGACGAGTGGATGCTCGACGAGGACGAGAGCACGGAGCTCATCGAGCGCGCGATCGACCTCGGAATCAACTTCTTCGACACCGCGAACGTCTACTCCGCGGGCGAATCCGAGTCGATCCTCGGGGACGCACTCGAGGGCTACGACCGCGACGAGCTGGTCGTCGCCTCGAAAGTCCGCTATTCGGGGGCGAACGACCACCGGAACGCGACCGGCCTCTCGAGAAAGACCATCGAGCAGGAGCTCGAGGCCTCCCTCGATCGGCTGGGGATGGAGACACTCGACCTCTACCAGATCCACCGCTGGGATTACGACACGCCGATCGAGACGACGCTTCGCGCGCTCGACGACGCCGTCCGTCGCGGCTCCGTTCGTCACGTCGGCGCGTCGTCGATGTGGGCCCATCAGTTTCTCGCGGCACGACGCGTCAGCGAGCGCGAGGGGCTCGTGCCGTTCGAGACGATGCAGAACCTCCATCACCTGGTCTACCGCGAGGAAGAGCGGGAGATGTTTCCCGCCTGTCGGACCCACGACGTCGCGACGATCCCGTGGAGTCCGCTCGCCGCGGGCTATCTCGCCCGTCCACACGAGGAGTTTCGCGCGACGACGCGCGGCGACCACGAGGCCGAACGTATCGGCGTCCCCTACCACGAGCTTCCCGCGAGCGAGGAGATCAACGAACGGGTTCGGGAACTCGCCGACGAGTACGACGCGACGATGGCCCAGATCGCGCTCGCGTGGCAGTTCGACCACGACGACGTCACCGCGCCGATCGTCGGCACCACGAGCGTCGAACACCTCGAGGAGGCCGTCGAGGCCCTCGAGATCTCGCTGTCGGCATCGGACGTCGACTACCTCGAGGAGCCGTACGAGCCGGTTCCGGTGTACGGCCACGAGTAGGACCGTTCCCTCGACGCTCCGTCGATCGACGTCAGTCGTCGGGTATCGCGACGTGATCGAGGGGGGACGGAGAACGATCCTGGACGACGAGCCCGCACAGCACCGCCGCTGGCGGGAGACGTAACGCCGGAGTCATACGGACTGCCGTCCGTCGGTACCGGCGCAACCGCGACCCGGGCGGCGGGTGCGCCGAAAATGACGTACAGTAAACCGTCTCAGTCGTCGGCGTCCGGGTACGGAATCTCGAGTTCGTGGCCGTCGTCCGGGACGAAGACGTCGCCGTCGAAGACCGCCCGCGCTTCCGCGAGGTGGCCGTCGATCCGTCCCGCGTACCGCGAGGAGATGTGCACCAGCGCGAGTCGGTCGGCTCCGGCTCTGCTGGCGATTTCGGCCGCCTGGCGCGCCGTCGAGTGAGCCGTCTTCGCGGCTCGATCCGCGCGGTCGTCGGCGAACGTCGCGTCGTGTACCAACAGGTCGGGCTCGTCCGCGACCTCGATCGTCGCGGCCGTCGGCCGCGTATCGCCCGTGTAGACGATCGATCGGCCGGGACGGGGGTCGCCGACGACCTGTTCGGGCTCGACGACGGTTCCGTCCTCGAGTTCGACGGGGTCGCCCTCGTGGAGCGTCGAGAACTTCGGGCCGACCGGGACGCCCAGTTCCTCGGCGCGCTCGCGATCGAATCGTCCCTTTCGGTCGTCCTCGACGAGGGCGTAGCCGATCGCCCGCGCGTCGTGGTCGACGTCGAACGCCCGAACTTCGTACTTGTCGGCGCGGTAGGCCACGTCTCCGTCGCCGACTTCCGTGACGTGGACCGGAAACGAAGGACGGTTGTCGAGTGCGTTCACGAGGTCGGTCAGCCGTCGACGCGTGCCGCGTGGCGTGTGAATCGACAACGGCTTCTCGCGATCGTTGAAGGCCATCGTCTGGAGCAAGCCGGGGATGCCGAGGACGTGATCGCCGTGGAGGTGGGTGACGAACAGATGCGAGATCGAAAACCCCGTTCCGAAGCGCATCATCTGACGCTGAATTCCCTCGCCGGCGTCGAACAGGAGCTGTTCGCCCTCGCGGGCGACGAAGATTCCGCTCGGATTCCGCTCGGTCGTCGGAATCGCCCCGGCCGTCCCCAGAAACGTCACGCGCAGTGGCATCGATATCACTGAACGGTCGAGCGGCCGTGGCTAAACCGGCTTCGAATCGGACGGGATCGTTCACGGCCGCCGACCCGGGCAAACGCGGGCGAATCCTGCCGAACGGTCCGTGCGAAGCGGTTGAACGCGCAAACCCGTCGGTAATAAACGATTACCCGGTCGAACGAACGAGAACGATCCGAATCCTGCGAACGGACGGCGCGTTTTACATCGCTAGAGCCCCTACCCACGGTCGACACCACCCCCAGATGAGTACGAGATCGACGTTCGGCACAATCAAGCGCATCGTCGCGATCCTCCTCGCGATCGCGATCGTTCTCGTAGCGGGTATCATCGTCGGCCAGGCACCCGCGATATTCGGCGTCGAGCAGGATCCCGAGGCGTCGATCGAGTTCGAAGACCAGCGCGGCGACGGAACGAATGTGACGATCGACGAGGTGTCGCTGTCCGACGGCGGCTTCGTCGTCATCACCGACGGCGGCACCGATCCGATCGCCGTCTCCGACTACCTCGGAAGCGGCAGCCACGAGAACGTCACCGTCAGCGTCGACGAGGACGACGAACCCGAACTGGTCGGTCGGCTGATCGCGACCGTCCACCATGACACGACGGGCGACGAGACGTACGCCTACGAAGAGACCGATGGCGAAGAGGATCGACCGTATCTCGAGAACGGGTTTCCGGTCAGCGACACCGCGACGGTGACGACGACCGACGACGACGCGCTCGCGGACTCGTTCGTCGTCGAATCGGTCGAGGCGCCGTCGACGGCGACGACGAACGAGACAGTCGAGATCACCGCCGAGATTCGAAATCCGACCGACTTCGACACCCAGCAGGTCGTCGACTTCCGGGTCGACGGCGCGGTGTTAGAACAGCAGACCCTCGAACTCGACGCCGGAGAGTCCCGCGAGGTGACGTTCCAGATCGACACCGCGGGCTCACCGCCGGGCGAACAGACGATCGGCGTCTACACCGAAGCCGACGGCGCGCTCCAGGCGATCGATCTCGAGTTCCACACCGATCCCTCGATCGACGTGGTCGACGCCGACGACGAGAACGTGACCGTGGACGTCGCGATTCCGGAGGACGGCTTCGTCGCGATCGAAGACGACGAGACGACGGTAGCGGACAACGAGACGGCGATCGGGACGAGCGACGAACTCGGCCCCGGCGAACACGAGAACGTGACGATCGGACTCGAGGAGTCCGTCGACGAGGACGAGGAGCTCGCGGCGGTCCTCTACGAGGGCGATCCGGAGGAACCTGGCGACGCGAGTCCGATCGAACACGACGACGAACCGGTCGAGACGACGTTCACGATCGCGGACGTTCGGGCCGCCGCCGAGGAGGCTGAAGACGAGGACGCCGACGGCGAGGACGGAGACGCGGAGGGCGACGAGGACGGAGACGCGGAGGGCGACGAGAACGGCGACGACGGGGACGGCGAGTAGGGATCCGACCCGGATGACGGGTGAGAAGACGCGCGTCCGCAGTAGAAGGCCGTACCGTCGACGCTCGTCCGCAGCCGAGAGATCGACCGATTCTTACCCGCCCCGTTCGTACTCTCCGCCGATGGACGCGCCGCTGTGGACCGAAACGCACGCCCCGGAGCTGGCCGAGTTGCCACAGGACGACGCCCGCGAGTACTTAGAGCGGGCCGTTTCCGAGCCGATCAACCTCCTCCTGCAGGGGCCACCCGGCAGCGGCAAGACCGCCGCGGCGCGGGCGCTGGCGCGCGAGGCGCACGCGGACCCGGACAACGACCTGATCGAGATCAACGTCGCCGACTTCTTCGGCCGCACCAAAACCGAGATCAAGAACGATCCCCGGTTCGCGCAGTTTCTCGTCGGTCGCTCGAGCTTATCGAAGCGGGACATGATCAACCACGTCCTCAAGGAATCCGCGAGTTACGCCTCCGTCTCCGGCGAGTACAAGACGATCCTGCTCGACAACGCCGAGGACGTCCGCGAGGACTTCCAGCAGGCGCTTCGCCGGATCATGGAACAACACCACCGGACGACCCAGTTCGTCGTCGCCACGCGCCAGCCGACGAAGCTCATCCCGCCGATCCGCTCGCGGTGTTTCCCCGTCTCGTTCCCGGCGCCGACGACCGCCGAGACCGTCGACGTCCTCGAGCGAATCGTCGAGGCCGAAGGCGTCGACTACGAGGAGGACGGCCTCGAGTTCGTCGCGGGCTACGCGAACGGCAACCTCCGGGAGGCGATCCTGGCGGCTCAGACGACCGTCGAGGACGAGGGCGAACTCACGATGCAGGCGGCCTACGAGACGATCGGTTCCGTCGGCCTCGACGAGGAGGTCGAGTCGATGCTCGAGGACGCCGAGAACGGCGACTTTACGGACGCGCGCAAAACCCTCGACGATCTGCTCGTCGACGAGGGTCTCGACGGCGGGGAGGTGCTCTCCGAGGTCCTGACCGTCGCCCGCAAGCGCTACCAGGGCGAGAAACTCGCGCGCGTCCACCGCCTCGCCGCGGACGTCGAGTTCGAGATGCACGAGGGGACGAGCGACCGAATCCACGTCTCGCACCTGCTGGCGGAGCTCGGACGGGACGCCTGATCGAGTGCTTTTCTGCGGACGGCGGCGTACTCGTCCCCACATGACGTCCGTCCGCGAGACGCACATCGAGAACCGATTTCGCGTCCAGCCGAACCACGCCAACAACAACGACACGCTCCACGGCGGCCACCTGATGAAGTGGCTCGACGAAGTGAGCGCGATGTCCGCGATGCGCTTTGCCGGCCAGACCTGCGTGACGGCGCGGGTGAACGAACTGAACTTCGAGCGGCCGATCGGGATCGGCGATACGGCGCTCATCGAGTCGTACGTCTACGACGCCGGCCGGACGAGCGTCGACGTCGCGCTGCGCGCCTGGCGGGAGGAACCCCGAACCGGCGAGACGGAGAAGACGACCGAGTCGTCGTTCACGTTCGTCGCGATCGACGGCGAGGGTCGACCGCAACCGGTCCCGAAACTCACGGTCGAGAGCGAGGAGGGCGAACGGTTGCGAGCGCGGGCGCTCGAGGCCGACTACTGACGTACCACTGCGACCGGCCGTCCGCTACCCCCGGTGATCCCGACGAGAGCCACGGCGAGCCACTGTCCGCGACGGCCACGGGCTGTCCGCTACCCGAGCACCAGCACGTACCGCGTTAGCGACCGGTGGACCCGTCGCTCGAACGTCGCCTCGAGTTCCCAGCCCGCCTCGCGCGCCTCGCGTACCCACGAGCGGTCGGCGACGACCACCGCGCGATCCGCGACCCGCCGGGCCTCCGAGAGCGCCCCCGCGACGAGGTCCTCGAGGCGGTGGGTGGCGATCTTCGACTGGCGACCGTACGGCGCGTCGAAGACCACGCCGTCGACCGCCCCGTCCCGGAGCGGGAGCCGGGTCGCGTCGCCGCGGCCGACGTGCCAGCAACCGCGGTCGACGCCCGTCGGCGCGGGCTCGTCCGGCTCGAGGAAGTGCGTCAGGTTCTCGCGCGCTCCGTCGACCATCTTCGTCTGGGCGTCGGTGCCGATCACGTCCGCGCCGACGAGGCCGCCCTCGACGAGGACGCCGCCGGTGCCACACATCGGATCGAGTATCGTCCGCCCGGGACGCGCGCCGGCGACGTTCGCCACGGCGCGCGCGAGCAACGGATCCATGCTCCCGGGCTGGAAGAACGGCTTGTCCGTCGGCGCGCGCGCGCCGAAGTCGCGGACGCTCTCGGCAGCGACCCAGCCGAGGGCACAGACCGAGACGCGCTCGCCCGACTCGTCGGCGTCCGTCGCCTCGAGTGCGGTCGGGAGGCCGTCCGATGCGTCGCGCGCGTCGTCGGAGAGGCGTCCAGCCGAAAAGACCGCGCGAAGGCGGTGGTCGGGCTCCTCGAGGTCGACCGAGAACCCGCGGTCGACCAGCACCCGACCGAGTTCGCGCTCGGCGCGGCCGGTCGAGATCCCGCTCGAGCCGTGGACGTCTGTGGCTCGCACCGCCACGGTGCCGTCGCGGTCGCGATCGAGCTCGGCGGCCTCGAGCAGCGTTCGCGCGCTCTCGACGTCGGCGTCGGTTCGCCCGAGGAGTTCGCTCGCGCGATGGGTGTAAGCCAGTCCGCGCACGCGCTCGGGAACGACGCTGCCGGCGGTGGCGAGTCCGGGCGCGATCCGGCGGACTCCGGTCGCGGCGCTTTCGGCCTCGCGGGCCGCGAACGCGTCGTCTTCTCCGGCGAGCTCGAGCAGGTACACGTCGGTTCGTCGTGTCGGGTCGGGTATGAGCCTACCGCTTTTTCGGACCGAAGGCGCGGTCGTTTCGAGCGATGCAACCGAATTGCCGCCCGTCCCGGTCCGACCGTCGATCGCAGTCGGACCGGTACACCGCAGGGCGGACTGTATCGGGCCACCGGGACGACCGACGCGCGACGCACACTCTGAACAGCGCCGTTGACGAGGCGATGTAAGACGAGCATGGGATGTACGAGACGGCGGTGACTTGAGTGTGAGCGACGACGCAGAGGAGGTCGTCGTCAGTTCAGACAGCTTCCACTTGGCCGGTCAGATCGTCGAGACGACCGACATCGAACCAGATCAGTACCTCTCGTCCGAACCAGCCTGAATTGCGATACGCCGTTTGATCGATTTGTGTCCTCTGGCCAATGTCCAGTCACTCCAGTACTATAGATTTTCTAAAACCACAGACAATATAATTTAGTAAACTACTATAAGAAAATTTTATATTCATGTGGATGGGATATGGTAATGTCTTTAACAAGACACGATACAAATGGGACGACTCCGAGACATTCACCGGAACAAGCATCGTAAACTTAATCGACGACGGCTCCTCGAAATCCTTGCGGCTGCCGGGGTAGCAAGTACAACTGCGAGTGCAATTTCTCCAGATCGTGTTCAGTCTACGAGTTCAGATCAGATTGCTATTCCACTTGATCTGGATGGCGAGTATATGTGGGACGTTCCTCTGGATTGGTACGATCTCATACTTGATGCTCGTAAAGCTCTCGAGGATAACAAACATCTTCTAGAAAAAGCAGAAAATGTTCACTCTATCGAGATGGATCCAGGGGATGTTGATGGAGAGAACCCACACCTTGTTGTCGGTCTCGACGAGAATAAGAAAGCGGAGATCAATTCAAGGGACCTTCAGTTGCAGAGTGACGATATCCGAGTCGTCTTTGAAGAGGAACCTAAACCTGATACTATTGAAGACAGCATTTCAGCGCAAAGCAGCATAATTGATCCGGACCCTTGTGGCGATCTGTGGACCAGTGGCCCCATTCCTGGCGGGCTTGGGGTAGTAATTGGAGATGCACTAGGAACACTTACACCTTCCGTATACTCGCTGCAAGATCGTAAGTCGGGTTGGATTACAAACTCTCACGTAGCGAGTTACGCCACCGAGAAATGTGGTTCGGATCTGATTGGAATTGACGCCGAACACGGAGGTGAGAAAATTGGTGAGGTTATACTCGTTGATCACGACCGGGATTTCGTTGTTATTGAAGCCACGGAATCGAGGCCCCCTAGTGGGCAAGTGGTTCTTCCTTCCGATCATGACACTGCTTACGACATCAATGGAACGATGTCGAAAGATGGGTTCGATACGTTCGCAGGAGAAGGCTGGGATGTAAAGAAGGTTGGCACCACGTCCTGTGAGACATCAGGAACTCCACACAGGCGAGGAGCGAGAGTTACATCAAAGGTGAACGATTATTGCATGACTCCAGGAATTCCTTACACTGATCAGTGTTCGTGGGGTTCTGCCATCAACGATATTCGGCCCGGAGACAGTGGCTCTCTCACTTTCGGTGCCCGCCCGGACAGTATCAACCATTTAGCGATGTGCGTTAATATCTCCTTCACGTTTGCTAATCGAGTACACGGGACGCCAGGGTGGGTCATCAATCGCCTTTCGGGGTACGAGTGGCCTGTCCCTATTGCCTAATTCCCGATCTGATCCAACAGGGTCAGTGATCTGGTTAATGATCGTCCAGACTGTTCTTTGAAGACACAATATATTTAAAGTAATAAGAAATATATAGTAGAAAGGAACTAATTGGAGGTAACAATGGTTAGAGCTAGACTTCCGCCTCTTGAATTACTTGTAGTTGGAACCATTGTGATTATACTCGCAATCATCTCTGTAGGATTCACAATTGGATCTCAACTTGCTGGCCCAGTAGCTACATCCGGAATCCAACCACAAACTATTGCAGGCCTCAAATATGGCCTTCTCGCCCTCACACTGTTTGTTCTTGCATTTTTGATTTTTCTCCAACATCCACTTGCGTGGATCGTTGGAGGCGTTACGGGAGTAATCGTCTTCCTCTATTATCTGTATGACTTCTATCGTCTGTATGACCAAGTGGGTGACAACGTAATTGCCTGGGGATTGCTGATTTTCCCAGCACTATTCGCTATTTATTTCTACGTCCGTCGAGACGCTTTTGATAATTCAACATATCTCTGGGGATCGGAATGATTCTGCCCAGTTCATGGATCTACCGCAAATATCCTTGCCACTGCGGCGAGTCCCGTCCGCCAGGCACTCGGTCGGAGGAATTCGGCGGTGTGTCGGAATCGTCGTGGGCCATATATACCGGATATATCAGGTGGCGGTACTAACATTTATAAACCTTAAATACGTCTTTTTAAGCGACTTATGACGGATCCGAAGGACACCATCAACATCGAAAACGTGGTGGCGTCGACCGGCATCGGACAGGAACTCGATCTCCAGAGCGTTGCAATGGACCTCGAGGGGGCCGATTACGACCCCGAGCAGTTCCCCGGTCTCGTCTACCGCACGCAAAACCCAAAGTCGGCTGCGCTGATCTTCCGCTCGGGGAAGATCGTCTGCACCGGCGCGAAGTCGACCGACGACGTTCACGAGAGCCTGCGCATCGTCTTCGATAAGCTGCGCGAACTCCAGATCCAGGTCAACGAGGACCCGGAGATCGTCGTCCAGAACATCGTCACCAGCGCGGACCTAGGGCGAAACCTCAACCTGAACGCGATCGCGATCGGGCTGGGTCTCGAGAACATCGAGTACGAACCGGAGCAGTTCCCGGGCCTCGTCTACCGACTCGACGAGCCCGAGGTCGTCGCGCTGCTCTTTGGCTCCGGGAAGCTCGTCATCACCGGCGGCAAAAAGCCCGAAGACGCCGAACACGCCGTCGACAAGATCGTCTCCCGGCTCGAGGATCTGGGCCTGCTCGAGTAACACCCCGATCTCGCAGTTCGTCCGAAACCGTCGTCGAGCACCCGCGCTGTGAATCTCTTTACCGTTCGCGTTCTTCGTTCGCCGCACCCGCCCGCCTCGTTCGCGGTCGCTCTCCCGCATCGGCCGCCGCTCTCTCGCTCGCCGACGAGCGCGATTCCGAGCGAGTCCAACGGCGACCGGAAACGACGCCCGTTGCCCGTTCCCCAACGGAGCGGGGGAGCCGAGACGGGGCGTACTTCGCCGGGGAACGGTTGACAGCGCTGGAGAACGTACGTCGGGGGAAATGGAGCCGTTGTTCCTCGCCGCGGGAGCGGTCCTGCTCGGTATCGTCATCGTAGACATCCTCTGGACGACGCTGTGGGTCGACGGCGGGTCGGGACCGCTCTCCGGTCGGCTGTCGACGACCGTGTGGCGCGGTCTTCGACGCGCGAGCGGGGACGATTCGCGGGTGCTCAGCGTCGCGGGTCCCTCGATCCTCACGCTCACGCTGGCGATGTGGATCGCGCTCCTCTGGCTCGGCTGGACGCTGCTGTTCGCGGGCGGTTCGCCCGCGCTCGTCAGCACCCACACCGGCGACCCGGCGGACTGGTCGGGCCGGTTCTACTACGTCGCCTACACCATGTTCACGAACGGGAACGGCGACTACACGCCGACCAGCGGCCGCTGGGAGATCGCCAGCTCGTTCACGACCGCGACCGGAATGGCGTTCGTCACCCTCGGCGTCTCCTACGTCCTATCCGTTCTGAGCGCGGTCTCGCAAAAGCGGTCGTTCGCGAGCAGCGTGACCGGCCTCGGCGAGCGCAGCGAGTCGTTCGTTCGCACCGGCTGGTCCGGTCGCAGCGACGACGTCGAGGGGTTTCGCGGACTCGAGCTCCCCCTCGAGTCGCTGTCGTCCCAGCTCTCGCTGCTCGCCGAGCAACACCGGTCGTATCCGATCCTCCACTACTACCACAGCGAGGACGGTGCGGACGCTTCCGCGATGGCCGTTCCGATCCTGGACGAAGCGCTGACGCTCTATCGACACGGCGTGCCGGACGACGAGGGACCGGATCCGGTGTTGATCGAAGACGCCCGCTCGAGCGCGGGAAGCTACCTCGACACCCTCGATGCGGCGTTTGTCGAACCCGCCGACGAAACGCCGCCCGAACCGGATCTCGATCGGTTGCGCGAGGACGGCGTTCCGACGGTCCCCGACGACGAGTTCGCGGCTGCGCTCGAGGAGCTGTCGGAGCGACGGCGAAAGTTACTGGGTGCCGTCCGGGCCGACGCCTGGCACTGGCCGCCGATCGAGGAGTAGCGTCGTCCGGATCGAAAAGCGACTACCGGCCGCGACGATCGGATCGAAGGGGCGCGGGCTTCCGTCGCGGGTTCGCCGATCGGAGCCCGTCGTGGGCTCACTCGATCAGACGCTCGATCTCGGTGACCAGGATGTCGCTCGCGCCGGCCTTTTTGACCTCGGTGATCGTCTCGAAGACGTTGCGCTCGTCGACGACCGCGTGGACGGCGACCTTGTCGCCGCCGTTTGCGACGTCCATCACCGTCGGCCCGCCCATTCCCGGGATGACGTCGCGGACCGCCTCGAGTCGCTCCTCCGGGACGTTCATCATCAGGTAGCGCTTGCCCTCCGCCTGTTTGACCGACGCGAGGGCGGTCCTGACCTCCCGTACCTTCGGGTCGTCGAGGACGTCCTCGCGGCCGAACAGCCTGACCGAACTCGAGAGGACCTCCTCGACGACGGCGAGCCGATTCATCTTCAGCGTCGTGCCGGTGCTCGTGATGTCGACGATCGCGTCCGCCATCTCGACGTGGGGGGTCAGTTCCGTCGCTCCGGTCACTTCGACGACGTCGGGATCGATTCCAGCGTCGGCGAAGAAGTTCCGCGTGACGTTCGGGAACTCGGTGGCGACCGTCTTTCCCGCGAGGTCCTCGATCGACTCGATGTCGCCGTCTTCCGGTGCGGCCAGGACGAGCCGACAGCGACCGAACTCGAGATCGAGAAGCTCGGAGACGTCGTCGACGCTCGCCTCGTGGACCTGATCGAGGCCGGTGATCCCCAGATCCGCCGCACCGTCGGCGACGTACTCCGGGATGTCCGCCGCGCGAGCGAACAGCACGGAGACGTCGGGATCGACGGTGTCGGCGTACAGCTTCCGATCGGCACCGTTCTCGAGATGCAGCCCCGCCCGCTCGAGGAGGTCGATCGTCGGCTCGTGCAGGCGGCCCTTGTTAGGAACGGCGATTCGCATCGACCGAACGTTCGTGACGACGGGGGAACTGTCTTTCCATTCGATAAACCCGAACCACGAGACGAATCGGGTGATGCGAACGACGACTACCCGACCAGCCGTTCGCGCATCCAGACGAGCGGTCGGAACGGCGTGAAGACGTAGTCGTCGTGGGGGTCCCAGCTCATGAACGCCAGGCTGTTCGAGACGACCGACAGGCTCGAGGCGGCCATCGCCAGCCCGGCCACCGCCGGGTTGAGGAGACCGATCGAAGCGATGGGGATCAGCGTCGCGTTGTAGACGAACGCCCAGAAGAGGTTCTGGCGAACCTTCGAGATGGTCGCGTCCGCGACGCGCATCGCCTTCAGCACGTCGGCCGGATCGTCGCGCATCAGCGTGACGTCGGCGCTTTCGATGGCGACGTCCGTGCCGGAGCCGATCGCGACGCCGACGTGGGCGGACGTCAGCGCGGGGGCGTCGTTGACCCCGTCGCCGACCATGATCGCACGGCTGCCGTCGGCCTGGATCGACTCGATCTCGTCGGCTTTGTCCTCGGGCAGGACCTCGGCGTGGACGTTCGCCGGATCGATACCCAGTCGCTCACCGACCGCGCGGCCGGTCCGCTCGTTGTCGCCGGTGAGCACCATCACCTCGTAGCCGCGCGCTTGCAGCTGGGAAACCGTCTCTTTGGCGCTCTCGCGAACCGTGTCCGCGTTCGCGACCACGCCGAGGAGCTCTCCCTCCAGCGCGACCGCCATCGCGGTTTTCCCCTCACGCTCGAGTTGCGCCATCGTCGCCTCGATGGGGGCGGGGTCCACGCCGTGATCCCGCATGAGCTTGCGGTTGCCGACGAGAACCTCGCCTGCCGAGAGCGTCGCCCGGATGCCGTGACCGGGGACGTTCTCGAACGCGGTCGGCTCCTCCACGCCGACGCCGCGTTCCGCGGCACCGTCGACGATGGCCCGCGCGAGCGGATGTTCGGAGCCCGACTCGGCGCTGGCCGCGACCGAGAGCAGGAACTCCTCGTCGAGCGCCGGCTCGTCGTCCACCTCGAGAACGCCGCCGTCGGGTTCGGGAACGGTGTCCTCGGACGCAGGAGCGCCACCGTCGGATTCCCGATCCGACGTGGACCCCCTCGCTTCGCTCGGCTCACCGCCGTCGGTCTCGAGCGTCTCGCCGACCGTGACGACGTCGGTCAGTCGCATGTCGCCGTGGGTCAACGTCCCGGTCTTGTCGAAGACGACGACGTCGATGCCGCGGGCCTTCTCGAGGATATCCCCACCCTTGTAGAGGACGCCGTTTTTCGCGCTGATCGTCGAGCCGACCATCGTCGCCATCGGCGTCGCGAGCCCGAGCGCGCAGGGACAGGCGATCAGGATGGCCGAGGCGAGTACGACGATCGAGAACTCGAACACCGGCACGCCGCCGAGTTCGGGACCGATCGGACCGCCGCCGACGGGCTCGACCAGCGGAATCCACGCGCCGAGCGCCGACGAGATCGGATACAGCGCGTCGGGGAAGAAAAACCACGCGACAGCCCAGAACACTGCGTTGACGATCACCGCGGGAACGAAGTAGGCGCTGAGCCTGTCGACCAGCCGCTGGACGTCCGGTTGGCGGGCCTGGGCCTCCTTGACCCGGTCGACGATCTGCTGGATCGCCGTCTCCTCGCCGACGTTAGTTGCCTCGACGAACAGGACGCCGTTCTCGTTGATCGTCGAGCCGACGACCTGGTCGCCCTCGCGCTTTTCGACCGGAACCGACTCGCCCGTCACCATCGACTCGTCGACCGCGCTCTCGCCGTCGACGACGACGCCGTCGGTCGGAATCTGCTCACCCGGTCGAACCTTCATCAGGTCGCCGGGTTCGACGTCCTCGAGCGGGACGACGACCTCCTCGTCGTCGCGCACGAGCGTGGCCTCCTCGGCCTGCATCTCGAGCAACTCCCGAAGCGCGGCGCTGGCACGAGCTTTCGAGCGGGCCTCGAGCCAGACCCCGAGGTAGATGAACCAGAGGATGAACGCGACGGCCTCGAAGTAGAGTCCGCCCGTGACGACGCCGACCAACACGGCCGTACTGTAGAGGTAGCCCGCGCCGGTGCCGACGGAGACGAGCGTATCCATGTTCGCCTGGCGGTTGTTGACCAGCGACTTGTACGCGCCGACGAGGAAGTGCTTGCCGAGCGTCGCCATCAGCGCGGTCGCGAGGACGAACTCGTACCAGCCGGTGTGGATTCCGAGGAGCGTCTCCGGCAGGAGGTCGACGACGAACATGTCGATCATCACCAGAACGAACGGGGCGGTGAGCGCGGCACCGATCAGCGTCCACTTCCGTTTCGTCCGGAGTTCGCGCTCGACGGCGCGTTCGCGCGACTCGGTCAACGCCTCACCGTCTTCGTCGACCCGACGGTCGGGCTCGTAACCGGCGTTCTCGATCGCGTCGTAGAGGTCGGTCAGCGACGCGTCGTCGGGGTTGTACGAGACGGTCCCCTCCCCGGTCGCGTAGTTAACCGACGCCGAGAGGACGCCCGGAACGCTCTCGAGTGCGTTCTCGATCGTTTCGGCGCAGGTCGAACACGACATCCCCGCGATCTCGATCGCTGTTTTCGATCGCTCCGGCTCGTAGCCGGCGTCCTCGACGGTCGCGTAGATCTCGGCCAGCGAAACGACCGCCGGATCGTACTCGACCGTTCCCTCGTCGGTGGCGACGTTGACGTCGATTGATTCGACCCCCTCGAGGTCGCCAACGGCGTCTTCGACCGTCGCGGAGCACGTCGCACAGGACAGTCCCGCGATCGACAGCGTGGATTTCATAACGTGGTCACCTCGTTCGTACGAAGGGGATACAACTTCAAGCGGATTTCCGTTTCGATACCAAAGTCGAATCGGAACCTATCCTTGGTATCTGAACCGAAACTGAACAGATACTTTCGGGATAGGGTGTCGGACACTGCGAGCGGACGTCGTCGACTGGACCGTCCTCGCCCGGATCGATCCCGGTCGACGGGTTACTCCTCGTCGAACTCGAGGGCGACGGAGTTGATGCAGTAGCGCTTGCCGGTCGGCTCCGGGCCGTCGTCGAAGACGTGTCCGAGGTGGCCGCCGCAGTTCCCACAGAGGACCTCGGTGCGGCGCATCCCGTGGCTGGTATCGAGCTGGGTTTCGATGCGATCGTCGTCCGTATCGTAGAAGCTCGGCCAGCCGCAGCCGGAGTCGAACTTCGTCTCCGCGTCGAACAGTTCGGCCCCGCAGCCGGCGCAGGCGTAGCTCCCGTCGGCCTTGTGGTCGACGTACTCGCCGCTGAACGGCGACTCGGTGCCGGCTTCACGAAGGATTCGATACTCCTCGTCGCTGAGTCGCGATCGCCACTCCTCGTCGGTCGCGGGCAGGTCGTCCTGGCCGGTCTCCTCTGACATATCCGTTCGTACGCGCGAGACGACCAAGAGTCTGTCCACCGGATCGACGAGTCACGGTCGATACGTCGTTTGTGCCCGCGGACGGCGGCTACCGTTTCGTGATGACGTCCGTGCTCTCACACGTCGGACACTGCGTCATCCGACCCAGCTTGGGAACGTCGATCCGGATCCACTCGTCGTCGCCGCCCGGTGCTTCGAACCCGCAGTTTCGACACCGCGATCGGTCGGTGGTCGCCGCGTGACTGGGCATGAGAGATAGTATGCCACACACTCGCATATAAGTTCGTACGGTCTCCGCGGCGGACGTGTCTCGAGTACCGATAGTCGCGTCGATCGACGGAACGAACCGGCCGGACGCGGCGGTGGATCGGAGGAAAATCAGCCCGAGTGAGGAGACGACGGTTCGGTTCGGTGCGACTCGGTCTCGAGGGAGTCACCCGACGGACGGTCACCCTCGTCCGCCGAGTCGTCTTCGAAGCGCAACGCCGAGTCGGTCCGTCGTCCGTCCCCGAGCGCATCCAGCCGGTCGAAGACGTCGACGGTTCGCTCGCCGTCGAGACAGGGTGCGACGTGAACGACTTCACCGCCGTCGTACTCCGCGAGCGCGATCGTCGGGAGCCGGTGGACGTCCTTGCACTCGCCCGTTATCGTCGATTCGGCGCGTCGACGCCGGAAGAACGGCTCCAGTCGGCGACCGGATTCCGCGGCCCACTCCTCGAACGCTTCGAGACGGTCCAGAATCTCCGCGAGCTGCGGAACGCGTCGGGACCGGGCCGTACACTCGATCTCGGATCCCCAGATGCGGACGTCGACCCGTTCGATCGGGAGGGAAGATTCGAGACGCTCTAGTTGCTCGAGCGCCCGCTCGTGTGTTCGACCCGTCGTCGTCGGCGTGAACGACCGGATCCACAACTCGATCGCCTGTGGTGGTGACTGGCTGTTTTTCACATCTGATCTCCGTCGTGGGAGTCCACGACCGCGCACAAAAGTATTGCTCGAGCTGCCATCGGCGTACACAGTCCGCTCCAGGCGGAAGTTTCGGCCGCCGACAGGACGGACCGTACAGCCGCTCTTGAACGAAGACGAGTTCGGCGTCCCTCGGCTGGTGGACGTTCATCGAAAGCTGCGGGAAAGCCGTTCGATACGTGACCTATCTGATCGTCACCCACGTCTGTTAAGGTGGCTCTGTTCCTATCGACCGACGATGTCCAGACGGAGCGAACTCGTCAGCGCGGCCGTCGAGACGCTTCCGATCACCGTCGCGGTCATCAGCGACGAGGGCGAGATTCTGCTGACGAATCGATCCTGGCGCGAGTTCGGTCCCGACGACGACCCCGACGACCACGTCGGCGTCGACTACATCGCCGCGGCGACGACCGACGACGACGAGCACGCCCGACGCGCCGTCGACGGACTCGAACGCGTCATCGCGGGCGAACGGGAGACGTTCGCCATGGAGTATCCCTGTCACTCGCCCCAAGAGAAACGGTGGTTTCTCATGCGAGCGAACCGGTTCACCGTCGACGGCGAGGTTCGAGCGTCCGTGATCCACCTCGACATCACGGATCGGAAGCTGGCGGAACTGGCCGCCGAGGAGTCGGCCGAACAGCTGCGGGCCGAGCGTCGAACGCTCGAGCGCGTTCTCGAGCGCGTCGACGGACTGGTTCGGGACGTCACCGACGCCGTCGGCGCGGGAACCCGCGACGAGATCGAGCGTCGCGTCTGCGGACACCTCGTCGACGTCGAACCCTACGAGTTCGCCTGGATCGGCCGGGTCGACGTCACCGGCGGTCGGATCGCGCCGAGCGAGTGGGGCGGGCGGATCGACGCGACCGTCGAAGACGACCTCCTTCTCGCGCCGGACGGCTCACATCCCGCCGTCCGCGCACTCGAGACGAGCGAGCCACAGATCGTTCAGGGCCTCGAGCGAACCGCTTCGGGCGGGGACCGCGACTGGTCGACGTGCGTCGGTGCCGACGAAGCGGTTCGATCGATGGCGGCGCTTCCCCTGATCCACGGGGAAGTAACCCACGGGGTCGTCGTCGTGTTCGCGACCGAGCCCGACGCGTTCGAAGATCGGGAGGTGCTCGTCCTCGAGTCGCTCGCGGGAACGATCGGAACGGCCGTGAATGCGATCGAGACCCGGCGCATGCTGACGAGCGAAGCCGTCGTCGAACTCGAGGTCGCGATCGAAGATCCGTCGTTGATCGTCACCACGCTAGCACGTGAACTCGAGGCGACGGTCAGCTATCGTGGCCAGACCTACGACGGCGACGGCACCCCGCTTCTGTACCTGTACGTCGGTCGGACTGACGGCGTCGCAGACGCTGCGGCCCGCGTCGACGGCGTCACGGCCGTCACCGTTCTGTCCGAGCGGGAAGACGGGACGCTCCTCGAACTCACGCTGACCGACGGACTCGTTACGAGACTCGCCGACCACGGAGCGGTGATCCGTCGTCTCGACACGGACGAGAACGTCGTCGATCTCACACTCGAGATGCCGAACAGCCAGTCTGCACGGTCGGCGTTCAACCTCCTCGACGACCGGCTGAACCGGGTCGAACTGATCAGCTATCAGGAGATCGAACGGCCCTCTCGAACGCCACGAGACCTCGCCGCGCGCCTCGAGTCGACGCTGACCGACAGACAACTGCTCGCGTTACGGAAGGCCTACGTCTCCGATTACTTCGAGTGGCCGCGCGCCGTCTCCGGCGAGGAACTGGCCGAGTCGATGGGGATCACCCGATCGACGTTCCACCAGCACCTCCGTTCCGCACAGGCGAAACTCCTCGACGAACTGTTCGACGGAGATCGCGTCGTCGGACGCCAGACGGAGTGACTGCCGTCGATCTGCGAGCGGTCCGACGGGAGCGAACGACGACGTTCGTTCGACGCCAACGGCGTGTCGCGGCCGTCCCCGCCGGCGGTTTCAGACCCTACTAGTGAGGCCTAGCTATTTTATAGGCAACTGTTGTACGGGTTACATCTGAGCGACGCAACGCGACTCGGAAAAACGGAACGCGACTCAGCGGAACACAGAATGCAACGGGAACACATCGACGCCGGTAAGACGATACAGAAGCGCACCGGAAAAACGTTCTACCTCGCGACGCGGTTCCTCCCGAAACGAGTCCGCCACGCCACGCACGTCCTCTATGCGTTTTTCCGAATCGCGGACGAGGTAGTCGACGACGCCGACGGCGTCCCACCACGACAACAACGCGCGGAACTCGAGTCGCTTCGCGCACAGGCCCTCGGCGAGGTCGAACCGGACGACGTCGTCCTGGACGCGTTTCAGGAGCTGCGCGATCGCTACGAGATCGGCGACGAGGAGGTGACGAAGTTTCTCGACGCGATGGCCGCCGACATCACCACGGACCGGTACGAGACGTACGCGGACCTCGAGTCGTACATGCGCGGCTCGGCGGCGGCCGTCGGCGTGATGATGACGGCGATCATGGAGCCGGAGATGGAGGAGACGGCCATCCCGCACGCGATCTCGCTCGGCGAGGCGTTTCAGCTGACGAACTTCCTGCGGGACGTCCGTGAGGACGTCGTCGAACGCGACAGGATCTACCTCCCTCAGGAGACGCTTCGGTCACACGGCGTCTCGAACGCCGAGATCGAAAACCTCGAGTACTCGGACGCGTTCGCCGCGGCGATGGCCGACGAACTGGCGCGTGCGGAACGGCTCTACCGTCACGGCGTCGCGGGCATTCGGTACCTCCCCGCGGACTGTCAGCTACCCGTGTTGCTCGCTGCCGTCCTCTATGCGGAACACCACGCGCTCATCCGCGCGCGAGAGTACGACGTGCTCTCCGGCGAGCCGTCGCTGTCGACCACCAGAAAGCTGCGGTGTCTCGCGAGGACGCGCTGGCACTGGCACTGGAAACGCGACCCCGAAGCGGTGTTCGAACGGGTATCGGCCGTTCCCGCCGCCGAACCCGACGCCGAGAGCCGGGGATCGGAGCACGGAAGTTGGATTCCGACGCGCTGACGGTCGTCGTCGCTTCGGGCTCTCGACGGCGGTTCTCGCGGACGCAAACTCACTCGGGCTGTTGTCCGTCGGTTCCGGGACAATCGCGTCCCGGTCGCGGTTACGCCACGACACAGAGACGGCAGTCCGTGTCAATCGCCGGCCGGCTGCTCGACGATCGCGAGCCAGAACTCCTCGACCTGCTGGACGAACTCGAGAAACTCGTCGGGTTCGACCGGCTTCCGGAGGTAGTGATCCGCCTCGAGACCGTGTGACTTGACGATTTCCTCCCCGGCCTCCGAACTCGTGAGGACGATGACGGTGATCTCGTTCAACGCCGGTTCGCCCTCGAGTTTCGAGAGGAGTTCGACGCCGTCGATTCCCGGGAGCTTCGGCTCGAGGACGATGAGATCCGGGCACGACCGATCCGCGTACTCGTCGCGCTGATGGAGGAAATCCAGCGCCGTTTCGCCGTCGACGACGGTGTGGACGGCGTTCGTGAGCTTCGCGTCCGCGAACTTTTCGGTGAAAAGCCGCGTATCACCGGGGTTCGGTTCGATCAGCAAGATGTCGATCGGATCGACCGTCGCGTCCGATCGCTCCCCCTCTGTGGTCATTACACCGCAATTACCCCGAGCGGTAATAACGATCCGGGTCCGCGGCCGATCGTGATAGTGAGTCGACAGTGCGTCCGAACCGGGCTTTCGGTCGGCCGGGACGACGGTCGGCGTTCGTCGGGCCGCCGAACGTTACCGCCGTCCCTGCCAGAAGAGTATCGCCGCCGCGGCGAACAGGCTGACGGTCAATCCCACGAACGCGACCGTGTAATCGAACCGGTCGGCAGTGACGCCGACGAACGCCGGCCCGAGGCTTCCAACGCCGAGAAACACCGTTCTCGCCGCGCCGAGATCACCGCCCATGTTGCCGTCCGGCGCGGCGTCCATGAGCAACGCGTCGATGACGGGAAACTGCGTCTTGTAGCCCACTGAAAAGAGAACGATCCCGACGAGGATGCCAGCGACCGAGTTCGAGAGCATCAACACGGCGAGCGCAGCCGCACCGACGAGCATTCCGACGGTGGCGACTCGCTGGCGCGGAAACCGATCGCTCACGCCGCCGGCGACGGGTTTGATACCGACCCCGAGGACGAACAAAAGCGCGTAGCTCGCGGTCGCGAGGGTCGGAGAGAAGCCTTTGACCTCGCGGAGGTACGCCGGCAGGAAGCTGAGAACGCCGTTGATCATAAAGTAAAAGAGCGCGAACGCGAGCAGCGCCCACCGCTGGGACGGCGTTGCCAACAGTCGATACAGCGTCTCTATTACGCCGAGGCGGGCGGGACGAACGACGTACGATTCGGCGTTCCAGACGACGAACAGGATCGCCAGCCCGGCCAGCGCCGCTGCAAGCGGGAAAAACGGCGTTCGCCAGGTCGCGACGGCGAGCACCAGGACCGCCGCGGCCGAGGCGAGCCCGCCGCCGACGTCGGCACCCGCCCCTAGCACGCCGAGTGCGCGACCGCGGTGGCGAACGAACAGGTCCGACAGCAGCGCCCTCGAGGGAATCGCGTACATTCCCATGCCGACGCCGAACACGCCGGCGCCGACGACGATCAACGCGTAGGACGTCGCACCGCCGATGAGGACGCTTCCGACCACCAGTACGACCAGCGCCGGCACGAGCAGCGTCGCCCGGCTCAAACTATCAGAGAGCCGCCCGCTCGGATACTGGGTTACCGCGTACGCCGTGTTGAAGACGGTCAGTACGATTCCAGCCTGCGTGAGCGAGAGCGAGAGGTCGGCCTGCATCTCGGGAAGCAACGGCGGAAGAACGAAACGACCGGTCTGGGTCGCCGCCCAGCCGAGCGCGACGACCAGCAGAATCCGTCCGCTGTACCCCCCGATGAACCGTTCCGAATCGTCCGACGTTTCCGCGTTGGCCACGTCTGAGCGTAGCCGAACGGCCACTTGGTCCTGTCGTTGCCGGCAGTCGAAAACGTCAGAGCCGTGCCGTGTTACTCGAGTCGCATCACCGGCGGCGGTCGTTCACCGCGTGGACCAACAGCTCGAACCGCGTCTCCGGGACTCGATCGAGAAACGACGGATCGTCGAGCGACCAGCGCAACGCCCGCTCGGAGACGCGGGCGACGGCGTCGTCGGAGTCGTGGTACGCCCGCCAGACGCGCTCGCGGCTCTCGCACTCGAGGTAGTTGACGCAGTACCAGTCGCCGTCGATCTCCTCGAGAAACGCGGTTTCGGTGTGAACGCCCTCCGCGTCGACGACCGGTTCGGTCCACTCGTCGAAGGCGCGTTCGATCCGACCGCCCTCGAAAAACGCGACCAGGCGCTGGAACCACCGAATCACCGTCGTCGGAAGGCCGGATCGCATCCGGGGTCGGAACACCACGACGTCCGGCGGCTCACCGTCGTCGTCCGTCGAACCCAGGACGAACGGAACGCCGTCGAGGCTGCGGGCCACGGAGCCGGGACGTTCCGGATGGCGTGCGAAGACGACCGGTTCGATCACCGACGCGCCGTCGAGTTCCAGATGCTCCGCGAGCGCGCGAAACAGCGCCACACCTTCGACGAGCGAGACGGGGTCGTCGTCCGGACACACGCCCTCGACGTGCCACACCAGAAACGAGCCTCCGGCGAACGACTCGAGGAAGACGGAGACGGTGTACGGCTCACGACGATCGTCGCCGACGCCGATTCCCACGAGCCGCTCCGGCCGGGAGTGGTTCCGGATCGTCCTCGAGAGGTCGGTGCGGAGGTCGGCGACCCGACCGTCCGAAACCGGATAGCGACAGTAGACGACGTCGGCAGCGTTCTGCAACGGGGCCCGGACGGTCGGTTCGTCGAGTCGGCTCATAACCGGTATTTGGCGTGGCGAAGACGAATCGATTGGCCCGATACGCTTCGCCGCTTTATGCCCGCGGTGACGAGACGGCCAGCCGACCGCGATCGAACGGATACGACTTCGGCCGGCCGCTCGAGGCCCACCGCGAACGAAATCGGAGTCAGCACGATCGTTCGGCGCTCGAGCAGCGACCGACGGGCTACACGAGTTGCGACTCGACGTCGAGCGTCTGTCCGACCAGCCGCGACTCCGCACGACGGAGCAGTTCCGACGCGGTCGAAACCGCACAGTCGAGTTCCGCCGCGACGGTCTCGATCCCGTTGCGCCGCGGTACCTCGTAGTAGCCGACGTCCCAGGCGACGGTGAGCGCCTGACTCTGGCGACTCGAGAGGCGAGTCGGCGCAGACACCGTACCGTCACGAATGGAGCGGACGTCGAGCGAGACGCCGTCGGGGGTCTCCTCCAGGACGAGGCGAAGGTCGTCGGGATGGCCCACGAGCGTCATCCGAATCGTCCGATCCGACCGCACCTCGATCGGCGGCACGACGACGACCGTCCGCTGGGAGAGCGACTCGAGCAACGACGCGCCCTGGGCACCGAGTTTCCGTCGAAGGTAGACGAAAAACCCGTCGCTCGAGGGCGTAACGTCGTACTCGAGTACGTCGTCGCAGTCGTCGACCAGCGGCTCGTACGCGTCCGGCGTCCCGTAGACGAACGACGTGATCGTTTCGACGCCGTCGACCACCTGTCCGCCCAGAATAACCTCCCTGTCGAGTTCCGGCGACTCGAAAAAGCCCTCGAGTATCGGCGGCGCGTCGCGTTCGCCGTACTCGAGTGCGATTCGCATCGACTTCATGGCTCACTCGAGACGCTCAAGCGTTGTAAATCCCGATACGCCCCGCCACGTCCGTTGGCGAGCCCGATCCGGCTCTACCGACGCTGCGAGTGCGGACGACACCGCGACGACGAGAACCAGCCCCGGACACGTTCGATTCGCGCTCTTTCGTCCCACACAGGTAAGTGGGACCGGAACAGAAACGGACAGACGATGAAGAGAAAAGCGGTCGCTGCACTGGCTATCGCGCTTTTATTGCTCGTCCTGTTCACCGTCGTGGTCGGGTGGGAGGGGGTGCTCGCGGCGATCGGCCGAGCCAGCATCCGGACCTACGCGCTGGCGTTTGCTGCGGCGGCCGGCTGTCTTCTCTGTCGAAGCCTGGTGTGGCACCGAATGCTGTCCACTGTCGATCGGCCGCGACCCTACTGGCTCGTCGGCAGCCTGTTCCTGACGGCGATGTTCGCCAAGTACGTTGCGCCCTACGGGCAGGTAACATCCGGCGTCGGTATCGCCGCGATCGTCAGCAGATACTACGATTCGGCGTACGAGGAGGCACTCGCCGCGGTCGCGAGCGCTGATTTCCTCAATTACGTCCCGTACTACACGTTCGGTTCGATCGCGCTTGGCTACGTGCTCTTCGTTTACTCCCCTCCGATCGCTCTCGAACAGTACGCTCCGATGGTCGCCGCGCTCGTCGTGGGCGTCGTCGCATTCGTCGGGGTCGTGTGGCTGCGTCGAGACCTGGCTTACGAAGCGATCCTCTCCCTCTCGAGCGGGCTTCGGCACGTTCTCGAGCGCGTCGCACCGGGACGGGCCGGTCAGCTTCGCCGCGAAAACGTCGCCCGTCGGTTCGAGGGGTTCTACACCACTCTCGATCTCGTCTCCCGTGACCGACGCGCGTTGGCGAGCGCGCTCGCGTACGCTCACGCAGGGTGGCTCGCCTTCGCGGCCGTACTCTACGTCTCGGCCGCGGCAGTCGAGGCACCGATCCCCTTCGGCGTCGCGATGGCGGCCGTCGCGCTCAGCAAGATCGGATTCGTGGTCCCCACCCCCGGCGGGCTGGGTGGCGTCGAGGCCGCCCTCGCCGGCGTTCTGGTACTACTGACGCCGATGAGTAGCGCCGTCGCGCTCGCCGTTGCCCTCCTGTACCGCTTTGCGACATACTGGTTCACGATACTCGTCGGCGGCGTCGCCTCCATCGCGCTGACGCTCAAAGATCCGCTCCCTCCCGAAGCGGGCTGACCGTTCCCCTGGAGAACGGACGTCCGCTCGCGCCGTTCGGTACGGGCCGGATCGGCCCGGGGTTCGACGGGCGAACGGACAGCAGTCCGCCAGTTTCAGTGGAACCGCGGACCGTTCACAGGTACCCCAGTACACAAGGAGAACCGATCGTATCGCGCCAGGCCGTCTCAATCGCTCCGTGATACCCCGTCGACGTCGATCGTCCGATCGCTGAAGGGAAGCCGTGACTGCAGCCGTCTGACGATCGGTCGATCCTCGACGGCGAGCGCGAGCCGCGGGAGAGCCAACACCGTGGCCGTGAGAACGGCGTATCCGACGACCTCGACGAGGGGAACCACGAGACTGGACGTTCCGTCGGGTCGCTCGAGACCGAGCCAGATAGTCGCGTAGCGGAGCACCGCGATACCGGTGACGGCAATCGCACCCAGGACGAGGACCGCGGCACCGCTTTGCGTAACCGATCGTCCGTCGACGTAGTACCAGCCGATCAGCCCGCCGATCGAGGCACCGATCGTCAGCGCCAGGAACACGCGGGAGCCAAGCAGTGCCGCCAGAAGCGCGGCGGCGGCGGCGAGCGCGAACATCGGGCCGGGCTCGAACAGTCCTTCTTCACGCGTCCACACGCCGATTCCGACCAGAGCCAGACCGAGGACGATCCCGACCAGGACGTCTCCGAGGTAGTGAACGCCCATCACGACCCGCGAGAGGGCGACGATCGCGATCACGCTGCCGGCCAGTAGATACCGTCGACGGCGCGTTCCCCACTCCATTGTCACCGCCAGCGCGCCGTAAAACGCCGCACTCCCCATCGCGTGGGCACTCGGGAACGAGTAGCCGGGATATCCCGCCGGCGCGAACGCAAGCTCCGGACGAGGGAGCTGTACGACGCCTTTCACCCCGGCGGAAAGCGCCAGCGCTGCGACTCCGACGGCGATCACGAACACTCGATCTCGCTGACTCTCGAGCGCGCCGAACCAGTAGACGAGCACGCCCAGAACGAGCAACAGCGCGCCGTCACCGAGGTGAGTGAGAAGTGCAAACGCCGGGGCGAGCGGCCCGACGAGCTCGCGAACGAATTCGTTGATCGACGCGTCCCAGAGAACTCCGAATGGATTCACAGTATTTGCACAGAGGAACGAAAAGGGAAAAACGTTGGTGGAGTTCCCGACAGCATCGGCACTTCCGAGAGTCGCTGATCGATCGACGCCCGCCTCGCACCCAAAAGCGCAGCACTCCTCGCGTTAGATGCCTCGGTCGCCGTACGTTCGTCCACGCGAGTTGACTACCGTCGTTTCCGCTCACGACGTTGTTCGGGGAGAGATGCCGCCTCCCGGATCGAACTCTGCTGCTCACGGACGACTCGCTACGCTCGTCGTCAGTGTTCGCAGCAGAAGTGCCGCCTCCCGGATTTGAACCGAAAGAAGACGATCGTCTCGCTTCGCTCGACGCTGCGACTTCTAGGGTTCAGAATCCGTCCGGCGTCAGTTTCTGCACCCGATCGCTCCGCTCACGGGTTTGAAACATGCCGCCTCCCGGATTTGAACCGGGGACAGCTCGATCTTCAGTCGAGTGCTCTCCCAGTCTGAGCTAAGGCGGCGCACCTCTATCTCCGTCCATGGTATAAAAAAGGATTTCGAATCGAGGGCGGCCGACCGATCCACTCGTGAATGCAAGCGAAACTGAGTAGCCTCGCAGTAACGAGAGAAATCGAGTCGTGATCCGCTCTCTTACGGGCTGCCTGTTGGATTTTCGGATATTCAAGACACCCTTTTCCGCTTCGGAGGGTAATATCGTGTTATGAGCACCCTTACCTCGAGTCAGGAACGGCGTGAGCTCTCCGCGGATCTCATCCTCGAGTTACTGGCGAATCGTCGCCGCCGGTACCTGCTCTATGCGCTTCGAGGTCAGGATGGGCCGATCGAGCTCTCGAAGCTTGCAGAGCGAATCGCCGGCTGGGAACAGGACGTCTCTCCCGACGACGTCGCGAAAAACGAGTACAAGAGCGTCTACGTCTCGTCCGTCCAGTGTCACGTGCCGAAACTGGCCGACGCAGGCGTCGTCGACCACGACGAGGACAACCACACCGTCGTCCTCGGAGACAACTACGAACAGCTCGAGCCGTACCTCCGCGTCGTGATTCAGGACGAACCGGAGAACTCGCGACTTCACGCCGCGCTCGAATCCACCACCGACGACGGCTTTTTCAGTCAGATTCGGGAGAACGTCGCCCGACTCAAGCACTGACTACTCCCGGTAATGGAGTTTCGTCGCCGATAGTGTAGGAAGAGATTACGCGCCACGACTCGAGAGGGAGACCGCACGCGCACGTTCGCATCAACGAACCGCCGCTCCGGATTCGCGGTGGCCTAGACCCGACGTCAGCGCCGTTCGTCGACCGTTACGACAGCTATCGCTCGGCGTCTCGAGCGTCCGATCGGAGCGACCGCCGGTGGCGCGACCTCGAAAGCGAGGTGCTGTCGGTGGCGTGACCTCGAATGGGCGACGTTCTCGTCCGTCGACGGCGGAGACTCGAGCCGAGAGCTGCCCCGGGGAGGTTCGAACGACGCCGAGACGTGCTCGCTTCGCTGTGCGCCCTTCGTCTATTCGAACCTGCCCTCGATCCCATCCCGTAGCTCGCGGGTTGCTCGCCGAAGGAAGTGGGCTCGGGCGGGTTCGAACCGAAATCAGACGTGCTCGCTTCGCTGCGCGCGACTGATGGGGTTCGAACCCGCCGCTCGCATACATTTCTCTGGCTCGCGGTATTGCTCGCCACAGAAATGGGCTCGGGCGGGTTCGAACCACCGACCTCGGCCTTGTAAAGGCCGCGTCATAACCAGCTAGACCACGAGCCCGCATTCGAACGGAACCGCCCCGTCCGAATAACCTTTACTTTCTCGCGTGGCACAGCGGGTATGGCTCGAGAGCGCGCTCTGCAGGTGTTTCTCGTTATTCTCGCGCTTTCGTTGCTCGGATTCGCTCTCGTGCAGATCGGCGTCGTCTCCGCGCCCTGGGTGCAGGATCGAGCGGTGGTGTACGTCCTGGACGACGACGGAGACCCGAAAGCCACCGTCGAGGTCGAGGTGGCCGATACGTGGGAACAACGGTACACGGGGCTGAGCGAGCACGAATCGCTCGAGGAAGGCCACGGGATGCTGTTCGTTCACGCGAGCGAACGCGATCGGACGTACGTGATGCGGGAGATGGACTTCGACATCGACATCGTCTTCGTCGGGGCCGACCGCGAGATCACGGCTGTCGAACACGCTCGCGCACCGGAGCCGGGAGAAGACGGCGAGGAGCTTCGCTACACCGGGCGGGCGAAGTGGGTTCTCGAGGTGCCGCGAGGGTACGCGAACGAGACCGGTATCGCGGTCGGTGACGAGGTGGAAATCGACAGACCGTAGGTTCGGCGACGTGTTTCGGTTCGTAGCAAACCCTTATTGGTAGCCGTCCCGGAAGCGGACGTGATGGACGGAGTCGACTGGGAGAAAGACGATCCCTTCGAGGAGCAACGCGAGCAGGTCGAGAGTCCGATGCGGAGGTTGCTCTTCGAGTACGGCCGTCCCTACTGGTTTTCGGTGAGCGTCGGGCTGGTCTCGAGCGTCCTCGCCCGTGCCCTCGATCTGTTGCCGGCGCTGTTGCTCGCGGTGGCGATCGACGCGATCTTCGGCGATGCCGCATTCGCCGAGCAGGTGCCGCTGGTCGTGCTCCCCGAGGCGTGGCTGCCGGCGACCGAAGACGGCCAGTTCCTGGTCGTCGCAGTTGCCATCGCGGGGTCGTTCGCGTTCGGCGCGATCTTTCACTGGCTCCGAAACTGGGGGTTCAACGCCTTCTCACAGGACGTCCAACACGACGTCCGAACGGCGACGTACGACAAGATGCAGCGCCTCGACATGGAGTTCTTCTCGAACAAACAGACCGGCGAGATGATGTCGGTGCTCTCGAACGACGTCAACCAGCTCGAGCGCTTTCTGAACGAGGGAATGAACTCCGCGACCCGGCTGGTCGTGATGGTCGTCGGCATCACCCTCTTGCTGTTCTGGCTCAACCCCCAGCTCGCGCTCGTGTCGCTGGCACCCGTTCCGTTGATCGCGGTGTTTACGTACCTCTTCGTCAAGAAGATCCAGCCCAAGTACGCGGCCGTCCGATCGTCCGTCGGGAAGGTCAACTCGCGGCTCGAGAACAACCTCGGCGGGATCGGCGTGATCAAGTCCTCGAACACCGAGGAGTTCGAATCGGGTCGCGTCGAGGACGTCTCTCGGAAGTACTACGAGACGAACTGGGGGGCGATCCGATTGCGGATCAGGTTCTTTCCAGGTCTCCAGTTGATCTCCGGCGTCGGCTTCGTGCTCACGTTCGTCGTCGGCGGCTACTGGGTCTTCACGGGGAGCGGCCCGGGTCCGTTCACGGGGACGCTCCAGACCGGCACGTTCGTCGCGTTCATCCTCTACACCCAGCAGCTGGTCTGGCCGATGGCGCAGTTCGGGCAGGTGATCAACATGTACCAGCGCGCGGAGGCCTCGAGCGAGCGCATCTTCGGTCTGATGGACGAACAGGGCCGGATCGAGCGAGACGGAGATGCCGACGACCTCGAGATCAGGGAGGGACGCGTCGAGTACGAGAACGTAAGTTTCAGCTACGGCGACCATTCCGGCGGTGAGATTCGATCGGACGAGAGCGAACCGGCGGACCGCGAACTGATCATCGACGACGTTTCGTTCACGGTCGACGGCGGGGAGACCGTCGCGCTCGTGGGGCCGACGGGAGCCGGAAAGTCGACGGTTCTCAAACTCTTGCTCCGGCTGTACGACGTCGACGAGGGGGTGATCCGGGTCGACGGCCGCGACGTCCGGGACGTCTCGCTGTCGAGTCTCCGGCAATCGATGGGTTACGTCGGCCAGCAGTCGTTTCTCTTCTACGGAACCGTCGAGGAGAACATCACGTACGGAACGTTCGACGCGAGCCGCGAGGAGATTATCGAGGCGGCGAAAGCAGCCGAAGCCCACGAGTTCATCCAGAATCTCCCCGACGGCTACGACACGATGGTCGGCGAACGCGGCGTAAAGCTCTCGGGCGGCCAGCGCCAGCGCGTCGCCATCGCCCGTGCCGTGCTCAAAGATCCCGACATTCTCGTCCTCGACGAGGCCACGAGCGACGTCGACACGGAGACCGAGATGCTCATCCAGCGCTCGATCGACGACCTCACGGAGGATCGAACCACGTTCGCCATCGCCCACCGCCTCTCGACGATCAAGGACGCCGATCAGATCCTCGTCCTCGAGGGAGGACGCGTCGTCGAACGCGGCACGCACGAGGAGTTGCTCGCGAACGGCGGGCTGTACTCCCACCTCTGGGGCGTCCAGGCTGGCGAGATCGACGAGCTACCGCAGGAGTTCATCGAGCGTGCACAGCGGCGACAGGCCCGAACGGAAGTGGACGTCGACGTCGACGACTGAGCCTCGAGTTTCAGAACGACTCCTGCTCGCGCTGTCCCTCCTGGTCCGGCGCGCCTTCGTCCTGTCTGTCTTCGCCCGCAGCGGGAGGCGTCCGGTCGCTGTAGTTTTTGCGTCCGATCGCCGCGTCGCCGACCATGTTCATGATCGCGGTTTCGACCTCCTCGAAGGAGCCGTACTCGTCCTCGTTCAACGGCTCGAGCAGTTCCGCGAGCGTCACCGTCTCCTCGCTGATCTCGAGTTGCTCGTCGCCGTGTTCGTCCAGTAACTCGTCCTGCCCGACCGGGTACTCACGGCTCTCGAGCGCCTCGCGGACGTCGCCCAGTTCGACACCGAGTTCGCGGTCGTCGCTCATAAACGGGGGTTGTTCGCGCGCCCGGAAACGGATTCACCCTGCGTACGCCGCTGGCGTTCATCGCGAGGATCGGTCGCCGCGCATCTTCCGTAACCGCCAGCGCAGCACCGTCGCGGGCGCGGCCGCGAGAACGCCGACGACTGCGCCAGAGACGACGATGCCGAGACGGCCGCCGAGCGCGCCGACGACGAGCCCGACCGCCGAGAGTCCGATCCATCCGCGACCGACGGTCGCCCCCGTCGACCCGACGGAGCGACGACCGACGAGCCACCCGCCGAGTCCGAAAGCGGCGAGCGCGACGTACTGGATCGAGCGGGGCGAGAAGCCGCTCGCGATCAGCGCGACGACCGCCAGTCCGAGCGCGAGCGCGAACGACGCCGTCGTCCGGTCGATCGAAACGCGCTCGAGAGTCGACAGCGCGCCGACGAGGTAGACGAGACCGACCGCGAACCCGACGATCACGTCCGCCGGGTAGTGGACGACGAGGACGAGCCGAGAGAGGCCTACCGCACCGGCGACGATCGCGGCGGTCGCGAGTCGAACTCGAGGCGTTCCGACTCGGAGCGCGACGGCGAGCAAGCCGTAGGTGACGGTGGCTCCGACGGCGTGACCGCTCGGGAAGGCGTATCCGTCGATGGTAACCGACGAGACGTAGAGCGGAACGAGTGCGGACGGAATCGCGTCCGGAACGGCGACGACGGCCACCGGTCGTGGCAGGGCAAACGCGTACTTCAACGCGGTTACGAACGCCAGTCCGCCGACGACGAGGCCCAGAACCCACGGCCCCTCCACGAACTCGGGTCGCGCCGTCGACCGAGGGCTCGATTCCTCGGAGTCGACCTCCGGCTCGATGCGGCCGTGAACGTTCGACCCACCGCGCCAGGCGAGGAGCCAGGACGCGCCGAGACCGACCGCGATCAGCACCCAGACGTCTCCCAGTCGCGTCACCACCGCGGCGAGGACGACCAGCCAGTCGGGAAGCGAGGCCTGGAGCGTCTCGAGAACCGCTTCGCCCCGGTCCATGCGCCAGCCGTCGGTCCGAACCCGGTTAACCACCGAATCGGCACGTGCAGGGTCCGGCGGCTCGACCGACCGACGGTTTCATGGCCGCGCGGTCGGAGTACTCGCGCATGAACCTCGCCGAGGCGACGTGGACGGACGTCCGGGAACTCGAGACGAATCTCGCGGTGGTTCCCGTTGGGAGCACGGAACAACACGGTCCGCACGCTCCGCTCGGAACGGACGTGCTGAACGCTCGGGCGGTCGCCGACGCCGGCATCGAGCGCACGGATCTCGAGGTCGTCCGAGCGCCGGCGATCCCCGTCGGCGTCGCCGAAGAACACCGGCAGTTCCCCGGAACGATGTGGGTTTCGCCCGAGACGTTTCGCAGCTACGTCCGGGAGTCCATCGAGAGCCTCGCACACCACGGCTTCGACCGCGTCGTCGTCGTCAACGGTCACGGCGGCAACGTCGACGCTCTGCGGGAGGTCGGCGCGCGCCTCACCCGGAGCGAGCGCGCGTTCGTCGTTCCGTTCACCTGGTTCGAAGCGGTCGGCGAGCACTCCGCCGAGATGGGCCACGGGGGCCCGCTCGAGACGGCGCTCCTCCGGCAGTGCCATCCCGACCTCGTCCGCGAGGACCGGATCGACGAGGCCAGCGAGGGCGCGGCCGATGGATGGGGAGAGTGGGTCAGCTACGCAAACCTGGCCTACGATTCGGCCGAGTTCACGGAAAACGGCGTCGTCGGCGATCCAACCGAGGGAACCGAACAGCGAGGCGAAGCGCTACTCGAACTGGCCGCGGAGTCGCTGGCTCGACTCGTCGAGGCGGTCGCAACTCGAGACGTCTCGCGACCCGAACGGCGGTAGCGACTCGAGTTCCGGAGCTACTCCTCGTCGTCGGTCTCGTCGTCCGCGTCCGCCGCCTCGTCGTCGGTTCCCGCCTCCTCGAGCGTCCCCCGGAGTGACGGGATCGTCGACGTGAGCTCGCTCACCTGTTCGCTCGCGCTCGCGATGTCCGCGATGGCGTCCTCGAGATCCGAGATCTCCGCCTCGAGGTCGTCAGCGTCGTCGAAGGCGTCGGCGCGCTCGCCCATCGTGAACCACTTTTTGGCGTCACGGAGGTGATCCTCCGCGTCGCCGACGTCGAGCGCCGAGTTGAGGCCGTTGAGAACGCCCAGAACGTTGTCTGCGTCCGTCTCCCAGACGTCGTCCGCCGCCGGAAGCGCGTCCCAGCCGTCCGAAAGCGACGATTCGACGTCTTCGCGCATCTCGTTGGCCGCTTCACCGAATAGCTCGTCGTCACCGAAGGTCGCCTGGCTCATGTCGAGCCCTTTGCGGGGATCGGGGTTAAAAGGTCGCCCGAAAGTGAAAGTGAAAACCGGCTCAAGCGCCTCGCCATCGACGAAACGGCGCGCCGGTATCGAAAAGGACGTGCCGGCCTCCGGTCGTCAGTTCGGCTCCGATCGTCGCTACTCGTTACGGACCTCCTCGAGTCGCATCAGCGGATAGCCGTCCTCCATCGCCATCTTCGTCACGACCGTCCACCCCTCGTACTCGACGACGATTTCGACCTCGAGAAAGCGCCCTGTCAGTTCGGTGTACTCGGCGCTCGCGTTCGCGAGCGCATCTGCCAGCTCGTCCGTTCGAACGTCGACGGTCACGTCGGTACAGTGGGGCTGGTTTTCGATGGCCTCTTCCATCGCCCGCGCGAGAGACGGTGCGCTGTCGGGCGAGATCGGTGTTCCGGCGAACTGGTGGTAGAGCGAGCCGAACTTGATGCCGGCCTCGAAGCAGGCGGCTTCGGCGTCGGTGGCTGCGGAATCGACGGCGGTCGAGGCGTTCGATTCGGAGTCGTCGGCCATACCGAACCCCTCGCGTGCGGCCGGGAAGGGGGTTCCGATACGGAATCGTACGTTACTTATCGGCGCTACGCCTCGAGTCGAACGAATGGCACAGTCCGTCCTGCTCACGGGGGCTGCGGGGCGCGTCGGGGAGGCGATTCTCGGCGATCTCGCGGACGAGCACGAGTGGCGGTTGTTGGATCGGGACCCGCCGACGGGGGAGCAACCGGGCGAGTTCGTCGTCGCGGACATCACCGACGGCGACGCCGTCCGCGAGGCGATGGGCGGGATCGACGCCGTGATCCACCTGGCCGGCGATCCGCGTCCGGAAGCGCCGTGGGACAGCGTCCTGACGAACAACATCGACGGGACCCGAACGGTCTTCGAGGCCGCCGTCGACGCGGGCGTGGAGAAAGTCGCGTTCGCCTCCTCGAATCACGCCGTCGGCGCGTACGAGACCGACGAGCGCACGCCCGAGATGTACCGCGCGGACGACGAGTACCGACTCGACGGGACCGAACTCCCCCGCCCGGGCAATCTCTACGGCGTCTCCAAGGCCGCCGGCGAGACGCTCGGACGGTACTACCACGACGAGCACGACCTCTCGGTCGTCTGCGTCCGCATCGGCAACCTCACCGAAGGACATCCGCCGATCGACTACGAGCGCGGACAGGCGATGTGGCTCTCCTACCGCGACTGCGCACACCTCTTCGATCGCTGCATTCGCGCCGACTACGGCTACGAGATCGTCTACGGCATCTCCGACAACGACCGCAAGTACTACTCGATCGAGCGCGCTCGAGAGGTGCTGGGCTACGAGCCCCGGGACAACTCGGCCAGACACGAGTAGGAACCGCTCCGCAGTCGAGATCGCAGGCGATCGTCACAGATCGACCGTCGAGATGAGAAACGCGAGACCGGCGCACGCGAGCAGCGCGAGCTCGACGTGCTGTGGAACGACACCGAGTTCTCTACTAGTCCACCACCCGGCGAACAGTACCCAACCAACTAACATAGAGAGAACGCTCCAGTGTTCGATCAACGTTCCGGTGTTCGATTTGAGTCGATAAATACGACAACTCAGGACAAACACGCCAAACACGATGAATAGTTCGTGCTTTATTACAACCATCAGAGACCACATCAATCGCTTGATGGACGAACGTCAGATGGCGAGATGCTGAACTAAACAGTGCTCGTTATCCAATATTACACCAGATTTGATCTGTAGCTCCTATTATATTTGTCGGTGACTTTTATACGTACTGATTCTCTCCTCTCTGAGAGAGATGGGAAACACTGGACGAGATAGAATTCCGAGGCCAACTGACGAGAGAGTAAAGGAGATAGCCCGAAAGAAAAATATACACCTCACTGAAGAGGAAGTGGCTGATTACAAACTATTGATTGAAGATTCGTTATTATCTCTCGAAGAACTAAAATCAATCGAGCACGAAGAATATAAACCCACCACATCCAATTATACCGATCGTTCCCCAGGATATCGACCCGGTCCTAAAGAGGATCGATACAATGCATGGATTACGAAGTGTCGAGTAGAAGGTGCAGATCAGGGGCTACTGAGCGGTAAGACTGTCGGGTTAAAGGATACTATCGCTCTTGCTGGTTACGAACTGACAGCAGGATCGAATATGATGGAGGGGTACATTCCAGATATCGATGCAACCATTGTGAAAAGATTGCTTGACGAAGGTGCAACTATCGTCGGTAAAAACAATATGGAAACATTTGGTCTCTCAGGGGCGGGCGATCTATCCGATTTTGGCCCCGTTTTAAACCCCCGCAATGAAAAGTACTTAGCTGGCGGATCATCTAGCGGGAGCGCTGCTGCAGTTGCTGCTGAAGAATGTGACGTTGCGATTGGGGGAGACCAAGCGGGTTCAATTCGAATTCCAGCGGCATGGTGTGGAGTCGTCGGATTAAAGCCGACGAGAGGTCTTGTTCCTTACACAGGAATTATTGCCACTAATCTTGCAAGAGACCACGTTGGACCGATTGCACGATCGGTTAGCGACGTTGCGAAAACAATGGACGTGATTGCAGGACCTGACTATGATGATGGGTTGTTGCTCGATCCGCGTCAGTCAGCATCCGATCATGGTAAAAACTACTACGAATCCGCTAAGCAGGAAGTTGATGGAATAACACTTGGAATTCTTGAAGAAGGATTCGGATGGGACACATCCGATCCAGAAATAGACAAAACAGTTGAAAATTCGATCAGATTATTAGAAGAGAACGGGGCAGAAACGAAGCCAATTTCTGAACCTCTACACCGAAAATCGGGACCAATTCTTGCGGGCGCAATCCAGGGGGCAATTCAATTAATGAAAGAAGGAGGCGTGGGTACAAGTCACAATGGGTGGTACTGGACAGATTATGTAGATGCGTTCAGAAAGATGTCTGCAACTGAATTTAATCACCTCCCTTCATCCGTTAAGAGATCCTGGATAGTATCTGAGTACATTTATGAAGAATACAACGTTTCATTTTATGCAAAATCCATGAATATAGCACTGGAACTGAAAAAGCGTTACAACAATCATCTGGATGATTGTGACGCATTGGTTCTACCAACGACACCAATACCGCCACACGAGCTGAATCCTGGATTGGATCGAATCAATCGTCTTCAGCGAGCACGGTTGCCACTCGCAAACACTTCACTATTTAATCTCACCGGTCATCCGGCGATAACGTTGCCGTGTGATACAACAGATGATTTACCAGTAGGAATGATGTTAATCGGCCGTCATTACGGCGATGATCAGCTGTTGAAAATTTCCCAATTTGTCGAAGACACTATATGATGATTGTACAAATATATATATATATATATATATATATCAGTTCACAAACGCTATCTGAGCACTCGGTGTACGGAAAAGTCCCGTTCCGTGTAATGGTAATCGGTGGAGGCTACGTCTGGAGATCTCACGGCGATTATTTCTGGTTTTAGAGAGGTTATAAAACACATCTATTATTATAGTTTGAGAACTGATCCATCGCGGGTAAAAATTTTATCGGAAGATATGCACATACATCAGGTGAATGTTATATATCCAGAGGTAAATGAATAACTATGGAAATAGTTCCTGAAGAAGTTGAGCCACAAGACATGTACCGCATTTTAAATAGTTTAGTGATTCCTCGTCCAATCGCATGGGTAAGCTCGATCGGGTCAGATGGTACGAAAAATCTCGCTCCGTTCAGCTTTTTTAATATTTCAAGCGACAGCGAGCCACCAGTCGTAATGTTTTCACCCGGCTCAAAAGACAACGGACCAAAAGATACGACGAAAAATATTCTAGAGACGGAAGAATTTGTGGTGAATATCGTTACTGAAGAGTTCGTTAGTCAGATGGATCAAACAAGTACAACGTTGCCATATCGTGAGAGCGAGTGGGATTTCGCAGATATCTCTAGCGAATCATCCACCGACGTAACCCCGCCGCGTGTCTCAGGGATAAAGATAGCCCTCGAATGTAGATTACATGAAACTGTCGCTGTCGGAGAACACACGACAATTTTTGGGGAAGTTATTCGGGTTCACCTCAAAGATTCGGTAATTACTGACGGGAAAATTGACACCACTAAAGTGAATGCAATCGGACGAATCGGCGGATCTTACTATACATCAATTGATAAGTTAGAATTCGATAGTGATACTCTCGACACCGGCTTCAATTCGTAACCTGAGATCTCTTACTGGTTGTTAGCCCGACACGGTTTTTCACGAGGTTTTTATAGTGGTTTTCTACCGCGTGATGTTATGTATCGGTATAGATGCCTGCGAAGAGCATCTTTACGCACTCCTGAGTAAGCGAACGGGGAACAGAACGTATCAACAACCACCTCCGAGAGAACCTTTGCTCATGTGTAGCACATTATCGATGGAGATACTGCTCGTGATTTCACTGTAACTTCGGATACGGTATCGAAGAATGTTTATATGATTTATCGATTCCTATTCGAGGAAACGATGGTCCACTATGTCCTCTGTTGGTACAGATTCTTCAAGTAAATCCGTTTGTATCGCAATATCCATCGTTGCCTGCATTTTTTCATCAGTTAACATGTTAGACAGGTCTGTCGGCCACATATCGAGTTCTGTCGCCCAATCGATCGTGTCAGCCCAGACGTCTACGCTGTAGTCGGGGAAACCTGCGGGTGAGTCGAGAGCGTTTTCTGCAATTGATCGCGGGTCGCTTTCATACATATCTCGGTACGCTTCTAGCATATCATCTACGATAATTTGATACATTTCTGGATGATTATCAAGTTGTTCTTCAAGTACGCCCCATTGAGACATTGTCATTGGTTCAAGATGTTCATTTGGATCGTAAAGAACTCGACCAATTCCTTGCTCTTCGGCTTCCATTCCTGCGCTAGGGAACACTGTCGTTGCTAATGCCTCGCCAGCTTCCATCGCTGAAAACCTGTTTGGTGTACCAGCAACATAGCTGTAATCAACGGCATCTACCGAACCCAAGTTTTCTTCGACGGCTAGTTGCAATGCAAGAGCAGAGAAAGATTGTGGAGCATGGGCGAGGAGAGTTTCACCACGAAGCTCTTCCCAGTCTTCGATCTCAGGTTGGCTAACGACAACCTGTGTAATTCGTTGGGCGAGTTCCATAAATGACACTACTGGAAAACCCTCCAAGTGAGAGTTTATAAGCGTAACTGGTTCCATAAAACCAAAATGGATGTCCTCAGTCATCAGGGACGCAATTACAGCGGTAAAGTCATTGAAAACTTCTACATCGACTGAAACCCCTCGTTCTTCCATCCGATCGCTGAAAGCGCTGAATGCTGGAATATTCGCGCTACTATAAGCGGGTGAAGGATTACCGATTACAAGTGTATCAGGGAGGACGTCATCAGTTTGTTGTGTGTCATCTGTTGCATCGTCGGTGGTATCGTCAGTGGTGTCATCCGATTCACCATTGTCACCTCCAGCACACCCTGCTAAACCCACAAATGCACTGGTACCAGTGATACTCAGTACACTTCGCCGATCAATACGAAATCCCTTGTCCCCTCCAACCACATTGCCATCCTTTACCATGTTAACCAATGACCCACACGGTATAATAAACGTTTTGTCAATCTGCAGGACAGTATAGTGAAAGAATTCAAACAAGAATTGCAAAATGCACTGGAAGAAGAAGGAATAGAAACAGATGTCAAACGATACAATCTTAATGGAATATATTATATACATAGTATTCTCAACTAACCGACTATGGTCATCGGAGTAGGTTTGATAAAACCCCCACACATGAACGATAGATCGATGATGGCTAATACTGGCGTTCTTTTTCACCGGAACAGTTCGCGATTATACGAAGATACCACCCGTTAGCTCGAGCGCCAGAAGAACGGCAACCGACGAACGACGGTCTCGAGTCCTCAAAACAGTCCGTCGACGTCCGATTCGCGGGCTCGACGGCGCTCGACGTGTTGGGTCAGTCGCTGGGAGACGATCCCGCGACTGTTCTCCTCGCGAACGAAGTCGAACAGCAGCGCGACGAACCGGCTGTCGTCCTCGCCGGCCTCGAGGTCCCGTCGCGCGTAGGCGCGAGCGCGCTCGAACGCCGCTTCGTCGTAGCCGAGTTCCTCGGCGAGGACGACCGCGGCGATCGCCGTCGACTCGAAGCCGAGGTCGGCGAGCGCCGGCGCGTCGCCGTCGTGTTCGAGCGCGACCGGTGGCCGGCGTTCGATCACCGCCGGATCGGCGGCCAGCGACTCGAGAAACACCCGCAGCGGCGGCAAGCGCACGCCCCCGTAGTCGTCGGGCAACTCCGCGAGATACTCGAGCGCGCTCTCGGCCAGGCCGACTGTCCCCTCCCAGTTGCGACGGCGGGCGTGGTGGACCGCCGCGGTGAACTGGATCAGGCCGTGAAGCAAGCGCTCGTCGTCGGTGCCGGACTCGAGGTCGAGCCAGCGGTCCTCCCAGGCATCGTGGGCGGCGTGGTAGTGGCCGTCGTTGTAGATCGCGACGCCGGCGCGTAGCTGATCGTGCATCCGTCCGTGGGGGATACGGGCGTGGTGAACAAAACGACGGGGGTGTCTCCTGGAGAGGTCCGCCGCGCTTCGGACCGTGTCATCGGAGACGCCACTGGGATGCGAGCGGCGTCGTTACAAAGCGAGACGTGGCGCTCCGACGTCGACGTGCGATAAATAAGGGGAGTGAAGCCGGATACGTGCCGCCTCCGGCGCGGCGGGCAGACACTGTGGAAACGGGGAGAGGACGCCGAGCGAACGTCCCCGACCGGTTACTGGCCGCCACCGGTGGGGCGGTACTCGAAGCGAGGAGGGAGACGCACATAATTATACAGCGGTTTCCGAGAGGCGGCGGTTCGGACCGCCGTGTCAGGTCCCGATTACCAAGGCGTACGCGGTCCATACCTCTCTGGATCTTCACGCGGTGGATCGGTCTCGCCACCCCTCGAGAGCGGCGGGCCAATCGATCGTCAGCACTCGAGGCCGCGGTCGGTCAACCGTCGAACCCGTCTTCCCACCGGAACCGGCCGTTTCGCTGGACGACCTCGCCGTCGACCTCGAGCCGCGAGTTCTCGCTGACGTCGAGGAGGAGGTCGACGTGAACGGCCGACTCGGTGGCCGACTCGTCGTCGGGGAGACAGGCGTCGTAGGCTCGACCGAGCGCCAGGTGGACGGTGTCGCCCATCTTCTCGTCGAAGAGGATGTTGTCCGTGTAGCGGTCGATGCCGCGGTTCATTCCGACGCCGAGTTCGCCCAGTCGGCGCGCGCCGACGTCGGTCTCGAGCACCTCCGTAATTACGTCCGCGCCCCGCTCGGCGTCGTGGTCGACGACGACGCCGTCCTCGAACGCGAGTCGAACGTTCCGCACGGACTCGCCGCGGATCGTCATCGGGACGTCGAACGTGACCTCGCCGTCGGTCGCGTACGGCGCGGTGAAAACCTCGCCGCTTGGCAGGTTGTGCGAATCGTAGGCGACCGAGGCGGCGCTGTTGACCGCGGTCCGACCGTCGATCCGTAGAGTGAGGTCGGTTCCACCGGAGACGAGACGGACCGTCGAGCCGTCGTCGAGGACGTCCTTCATGCGCCCCATCTCCTCGGCCAGCGCCTCCCAGTCGCGCAAGATCGCGTCGTAGGCGAACGATCGGTACTCCTCGTAGGCCATTCCCGCCCGCTGGGCGAGCGACCGCGTCGGATGAACCGTCGATACCCACCGCGTTCCCAATCGGGCCTCCCGAACGGCGGTACGGCCGCTGCTGTAGGCCTGTCGCGTCTCACCCGGGACGTCCGCCATCGCGCTGATGTTCCGACCGCCCCCGAGCGAGAGGTAGACGTCCGTCTCTTCGAACAGTGCGAGTTCGTGGTCCGGCGGCTCGTCGAACGTCCCGTCGTGTGCGCGAAGGTACGCGCGGGTGAGCTCGCCAGAGCTATACGTCGCGAGCAGGTTCGCGCCGCGTTCGCCGAGTCGTTCGGCGACCGCGACCGCGAGGTCGTGAGCGTCGGGACCGACCGACAACACGACGTCGTCGCCGGCCTCGACGCGAGCGCTCCAGTCGACCAGTACGTCGGCGTGTTCGCGGACGCGTTCGTCCATGACCGACAATCGCGACTCGAGCACAAAATCCCGTTCGTTCGAACGTCCCGTCGATGACGACTCGACGGCCGCAAGACCGTCGAAGACCGTCGCCCGGAGACACTGGACTACGCGGTAGCCGCCTGCTCGTCGGCGTCGGTTCGCGCGCGGACGAACGTAACGACCGCATACACCACCGGTGTATCGAGCACGGCGATCGCGAGCTTCAGCAGGTACTGTCCGACGATCAGCGCGAGAACGGCCTCGAGCGGCAAAACGACGCCGACGCCAAGCACCGCGGGTGCGAGCGCGAAGGCGATCGAGACGAAGATCACGGTGTCGATCGCCTGACTCGTCCCGGTCGAGAGGAGGTTTCGGAGCCAGAGCTTCTCCGGGCCCGTGTAGTCGCGGATCCGGTGAAAGAGCCAGACGTCCCAGTTCTGGCTGACGAGATAGGCAAGCAAGCTACCGAGAACGACGTTGGTGGACGCGCCGAGAGCCGTCGCGAACGCGTCCGGATCGACGCTCGCCTCGGCGGCGGGTGCGGCGATCGTCGACCAGACGAGCGCGAGCACGACGAAGTTCATCGCGAACGCGACGTTGACGACGATCTGAGCCGCGCGTTTTCCGTACAGCTCCGTGTAACAGTCACTCGCGACGAACGTCAGCGCGTACGCGAGCGCAGCCCCCGGTAACACGAGTTCGCGACCCGTGATCGGAAGCGCCACGGGTAGATCGAACGCGAGTACCTTCGAGGCGGTCAACTGCGCGGTGACGAGCGACGCGACGAACAGCCCGATCAGCGCAACCTGAGCGATCGTCGGCGTGTCGTGACGGTGGGCCATACCGTCGGATTTCGCTCGAACCACCTAAGCGGTGCTATTCGAGTCGGGCCAGGATATGCTCTCGAGTGCCCCGTGCGAGTACCGACACTCGTGAGTCGAACGGTAGCGTCTCGAACCGAAAGCGATGCGAATCTTCTGTGGGATCGAGTGGAGTACAGAATCGATCGTCCCGTTTTGGACGATCGAGCGATTCTGATCCACATCCTACGGGAGCGTTCGTGGCCGGTTTCGGCGAACTCGAGTCGAACGGGAGGTTCGTAATCGGTCGACGACGGGGTCGTCCGAACGGTTCTCGGAAAGTCTCGGATAGGATACGAAAATTTCCTCGAGCAAAACAGAATACGTGATCACACCATCGATTGCCTGTATCCGAGGAGAACTCGACGTTGTGAGGCCAATTATCTTCATTTAGACAAGATATCTATAACACAACTATTATACGTGTGCCGACGGTCCGTACAGTTGCAATGGCGAAAGGCAACGTTGATTTCTTCAACGACACAGGCGGTTACGGTTTCATTTCGACGGACGACGCGGACGACGACGTATTCTTCCACATGGAAGACGTTGGCGGCCCGGACCTCGAAGAAGGCACAGACATCGAATTCGACATCGAACAGGCCCCCAAGGGCCCGCGCGCCACCAACGTTACCCGCCTGTAATACGGTTACGGACGTTCGGTAGCAGTTTCACAGCGCGAACATTCATTCTTCGTAGATCACTCGCGAGCGGTCGCTGTCGCGACCGGATCGTTCTCCCGGAGACGTCGTCGTGGATCGAGTCGTTGGGTATGTGGCGGTTGAGATGCAACCAAGGTCAGCAATATCTCACGGCAATTTCGATGTAGTAGTCTCTCTAAAACGGGGTCCGTCGCAGCGATACGCGATAGATAACAAATAGTCGCTCCGTTGGTTTGATCATGTGGGTGAAATATGGACGATCTGACCGGATTCCAGCGCGATCTCCTGTACGTGATCGCAGGAGCGGATCAACCGTCGGGACAGGACGTGAAAGAAGAGATCGAGACGTACTACACCACGGACATCAACCACGGTCGCCTGTATCCGAATCTGGATACGCTCGTAAACAAAGAGTTCGTCGACAAGGGTCAGCTCGACCGGCGGACGAACTACTACGAGATCAGCGAGACCGGCTTGCAAGTGATCGAAGATCGACGGGAGTGGGAGAAACAGTACGTCGACGCGTAGCGAGGACGTTCGAACTGTCACCAGTTCGCGTCGTCCCGTACGATTGGGTTCCCGCGCGAGTATCTACGACGAGATCCGCGCGTCCGATTCGAGCCGACTACTCTCCGACGGCGTACCCAGTACGTACACCACGTCCCCCGCCTCGAGTGAGACGTTACTCGCTGGAAGCGGTACCACGTCGTCTCCGCGAACCAGAACGAGCACCGTTCCCGGCAGCCAGTCGACGAACTCCGCCTCGAGTGGTCCGTTTGCGGTGACGTCGTGGGTCGTAACCGTCTCATCGACGTCGCCGAGCGTCGAAACGAGCCCGTAGACGTCGCTTCGAACGCTGGCTCGCGTTACGACCCGGTACCGCGATTCGACGTCGAACGCGACCGCTGCGTCGGAATCGGTCGTAATCGTCGCAACCGTACCGGAAACTGCTCGGAGCACGCCGGTCGCGACGAGTCGATTCGCCTCGTCTTCGGCGTCCCACACTTCGACCGAATCGCCCACGCTCGCGTGCAACGGTGACGCCGTTCGAACACCAACGGCGATGGTCTCCGGTGGAAGCGTCGGACCGATTCCAGTTCGACGGCAACCGACACACAGGCGTTGCACTCCTCCGCTCGAGTCGAACGTTACGTCCGCGTATTCCACGCCGCAATCCCGTGTGAGACGTCGTTGCAGCCGAGACTCGATCTCGTCAGTGGAGAGTCGATGTGGGAGAAGAACGCACTGGCCGGCGAGCGTTCGTTTGATCGATTCGTCGACAGTGGAATATCCGGTACAGTCGTCGATCGTATCCGGAAGACGAATTTCGATAAACGGACGGGTCGAACGTGGCGACGACGCGACCCCGCCTCGCGTGACCGGTTCGTCGGAACGAAAGACGTGGCAGGCGAGCGCGTCACCGATTCGTCTTCCCCCGTCCCCGGCGATCGTTCCGCAGACGAACGCAGCGAAGACGAACGTCGCGTGATAGACCAGCGATGGTTCGTCGATACCCGTCGTTCGTTGAATCGCAATGGCGGTGAACCAGAGGCCTACGACTGCCACTCCCGCGAGAACGCCGACGCCCCGGGGAGCCGGTCGGGTACTGAATCGCCGGTAGCCGAACGCAACGACGCAGGCAGTGACGCCCGCAAGCAATCCGAGACCGAAAGCGGTTACCAGAGCGACCTCGATCCGGGCGGGTGCGATCAGCTGCGTGACGGGCAGAATCATCGGTTCACACCGGGTTGAGGGGTGGACGATTCGATCGCACTCGACGGATCTGGCGACGACGCCGTATCAGGACCGAGCCGTTTCAGCACGACGGGATCGGCGACCACGAACACGTCACCGCCGGCCTCGAGAGCGGTGACGTCCGGTTCGACGATCCACCGACCGTCCCGTTCGCGCTCATCCCCACCGACCGTCGACGCATCGGCCACGAGTACGTGAACGTCGCCGTACTCGACGTCGACGACGTTCGAATCGAGCGCCGTCGCCAGGTCGCCCGCGGGGAGCTTTCTAACCGAACGGTCCGCCCGCTCGAGCAGCGAGAGTGCTTCGAACGTCTCGTTGGTTTCGACCGCGGGAACGACGACGCGGCGGCGGACTGCACTCATCACCACCTCGGCGTCGGGTGCCGGGACGGCGACAGTCGACGTCGTCCACTCACCGACTGCTACCGCTCGCGTTCGGTGAGTTTGACCCGACGAATCGCCACCGGAACCGGCATTCCGCGTGGAAGGAGGGCGGGCGATCGGTCCGATCGGTGCGGTCGGATCCGATTCGGAGGTATCCGACCCAGCGACGTCGAGAACGAGTCCGCACACTGGCTCGTCGTCGGCGTAAATCACGATCTCTTCGTCGCTACCCAGACCTGCGGGGATAGTCGCCCGAATCGTGACGGCTCGCCAGCCCTCCGGAATCCGTTCGGCCACTCCCGACCGCGGCGGTGCCGCGGCGATCGACGCTCGAGCGCCGCCGTCGATCGATACCGAAACCGCAGCGAGGTCGTACTTCGTTCGAAGGCGCGTCTCGAGTCGACACTCGAGCGACGACAGCGCCAGATCGGCGGGCAACCGCCAGACGTCGGTCTCGAGGGCCGTCTGGAGGGACGGAGGAAGCTTCGGGTAGCCGGAAATCGGCCGGATTCCGGACGATCGAATCGTGAGTTGGCCGTCGACGTCGCTGGCCTCGAGTGTCTCGTCGGCGACGGTTGCCTTTCTGACCACCGGAAGCGACGTTCCGATGGGCAGCTCCGAGACGACGCGTTTCGCCTGGCTGTTCGCGTACGTCGCCAGTACCGCGACGACGACGACCGCAACGACCAGTTGGGGAACAGTGACGGAGGCGGCCCGTATTCCCGGCGCGAACAGCCAAACGGCGTACCCGTTTGCGAGGGAAAGCGAAAGGACGACTGCGACGCAGTCTACTCGAGAGAGCGGCCGTCCCAGATACGACCCGACGGCTCCGAGGAAACCGACGGTGATCACGGGGCCGGCACCGGCGACCAGTCCGAGCGAGACGCCGACGATAATTTCGGAGGGAAGCTCGATCATGACGAAAAGCGAACTCGATTACCGATTGACGATGACGATCTCGGGGTTGGACCGCTCGTCGACGTAGTTGCTATCGCTCGGCGGAACGATCTCGACCTCGAGCGTCCCGGTGTTTTGGTCCTGACGGAGTCCGGCGTCGTCCGGAATCGTGATCTCGTCACCGCCCTCGACGTAGACCGGATCGTCCAGCTGTGCCGAGCCAGCGGCGACGATGACGGTCGCATCCTCGACCCGATTACCCGCGTCGTCGACCACCGAAAACGAGAGCGTGCTCGCCAGCTCGCTCTCTTCGAGCACGTGATCGTCCTCCCACTCGATCGTGACTTCGGTTTCGCTGAACTCGCCGATTCCGCCGAGCATGTTCATCATGATCGAAAGCGCCGCGATTCCGACCACGAGCGCGATGACGAGCCGGATCGGCAGTCCTTCGATCGCGCGCTCGTCCGATTCGAACGATCGAGTCGATCTCGTACGGGACGGCGACGCTTGCGTCCGCTGCTGTGATGTACGCATACCGCCACTGGTCTCGTTTTCGTACTTAAATCGTCGCAGCCGGAATTAAATGCGAAGGCGAGGGCAGTTCGTGCCGTGACGTTCGTACTCGGACGGACGGGCGGACTCGACGACGGACCGACGGGACGACTCGGGTACTACCGTGCACTGGACGACAGCCGAGGGACAGAGCTTCATCTGGATCTCGACGAGCCCCACGCGGTATTACTCGTTGGCAAGCGCGGATACGGAAAATCGTTCACCCTCGGCGTCGTTGCAGAGGAATTATCGCGGGTCCCTGGGATCGCACCAGTCGTAATCGATCCGATGGGCGTGTTCTCGACGCTGGCTCAGGCGACCGGTGACTCGTCCGTTCGTGCTCGCGTGATCGACTCGCCGACCGTCGCGCCCTCGGCGCTGGAACCGCGGTCGTGGTGTGAACTTCTGAACCTGTCTCCCGAAAGCGGTGCCGGTTCTCTGGTGTGGCAGGCGGCAGCCGGGGCGGCAACGATGGACGAAATGCAAATCCGCATCGAATCGAGCGACGCTCCGGGTGTCGACAGACGGACGGCGACCAACCACCTCGAACTGGCGCAGTCGTGGAACGTCTTCGACGAATCCGGACTCGACGCGACAGCTCTCGACGGAAGTCCGGTGACGGTCGTCGACGTGTCGAAGCTGGACACTGCACCGATGAACGCCGTCTGTCGAGCGATCGTCGAGGGAGTTTATCGCGCACGCGTGAGCGAGCGAACGAAACGAATCCCCTGGCTGTTGCTCGACGAAGCACACGCGTTCTTCGAGGGAATCGCCGGGCCCGCCCTGCGAACGGTTCTGACCCGCGGTCGCGCGCCGGGCGTGAGTCTGGTCGCCGCCACCCAGCGGCCGAGTGCCGTTCCAGCCGTCGGTATTTCGCAATCGGACGTCGTGATCACCCACCGGTTGACGTCCCGGGCGGATTTCGAGGCGCTCGAGCGCGCTCGCCCGACGTATTTCGAGGCGTCGATCACGGAACGTATGCCGACCGAACCGGGTGACGTCGTCGTCACCGACGATGCGACCGAAACCGTCCACGCCGCCCGGATTCGCGAACGCGCGACCCCACACGCCGGAGACAGTCCGAAGGCGAGCGACGCGGCGGTCGATCGAACCGACGAAACGGGCCGAACACCGTAGCGAGGTTTGGCCGAGAGTTTAAACCCGAAGACGAAGCCAGCGAGCGTGTGACCGATTACGATCGCCTCGAACAGCGACTCGCCGCCGTCGAACGGACCGTCGTCGACGGCGAGTTCGCGTTCGACGAACTGCCGGATCGTGGTTCCCTCGTTGCCGACCTCGAGCGTCTCGAGTCGCGTCTCGACGCGTACGAGTATCGAGTCGCCACACTCGAGGGAGAGACTGAAGCGCTTCGCGGATTCGTGGATCGGCTCGAAGCCGTAAACAGCGGAGTCGAGCGGGAGGCGACGACGGCGTTGCTCGTCGTGGATCGCCTCGAGCGACGTCTCGACGCGCTCGAGGACAAACTGGGCGCGCCCCATCCAGAGGTGGATGACGAAGACGACGGCGAATCCGATCGAACCGCGCGGGAATCGGCCGGCAGTAGCGAACGGCGGTCGGCCTCGAGAGCCGACCGGTCGATCGACTGTCCCGACGAGGATATTATCGGAGAGATCGTCGGAGATTCAGCCCGTTCGGAAGATGCGGATTCCTCGAGTGAGACCGGACGGACAGAGTCGGTCTCGGTTGCTGGACGCACCGCCTCCGTCGAACAACGCGCAATCGAGCGTCGACTGTCGTCGACCGACGTCGGACAACGCGACCGGGAATCGGTTTCCGGTGCTGATTCGGCCGGGTTCTTCCGATCGCTCGTCTCGAGGCTTCGATGATACGGTACGTGCTCGCGATCGTGCTGGCGGTCGCGCTCGTCGCGTTGTCGGCTCCCGCGATCGAACACGCTGCGAGCGTGACCACCGAACGCCAAGTCGAGCGTGACGTCGACGCGATCGAACGCGGCGCAACGTCCCTGATCGAACGCGAAGAGTTGCCCCCCGACGGACAGCCACCGCCACGGCGAACGGTACCGGTAACGCTTCCCGACGCGTCGATCACGGCGTCGTCGATCGACCGGTTCGAAATCGAACGAACGAGCGCGGAAACCAGCACGGCGACCGTTACGCTCTCGGATGGCGTTCAGTTCACGGAACCGATCGACGCCCCGATCGTGTACGAAACGTCGACGGCGAATCGATCCGTCGAACTCGGCGGAACCGGGGTCGAACGGACGCTGGCGTTGCACCTCGCGACGGATCCCGACGGAACCAGGATCGTCGTCGTTCACCGAACGTAACGGTGGCCGTTCCGGTGGAGCAAGCGATACCTTCGAGAGCGATCGGCGGTCGCGCCGGCAACGCGTTTCCGGGGAACCGACCGCAGGGCTGGACGGTCCGGCGTTCGAGTTTAAATACGAACGGGCAGGTACGACCGCCATGTCTACGGATGGCAGTGGTTCCGTTCGGTCGCTCGTCGCCGGATTCGGCCTCGGGAGAACGGTACCGATCGACAGATTCCGATCGACGAATTCCGGTACCTGTTCGTGTCGCGTGACGTTCGAAGACGACGTCCTGACTCTCAGAACCGACGATTGTGACGACGGTGAGACACTTTTTGACTCTCCCTCGTGTCGACGAACGGTCGTCGAACGACTGGCCGACCGCGGCGCAGACGGAATCTGCGTTCGGTCTCGTGGCCTCGAGCACCGATACGACGATGCAGCCGTGCGATTGCTGGCCAGCGCCGGACGGTTCGTCGACCTGCTCGGCGATCGCAACGAACGGCTCACGCGGGAGGCAAAACGCGATCCGCTCGCGGTCGGAACCGAACTGAAAAACCGCGTCGGACCGGTCGCGGACGTCGGTTACGAGTCCGGATTATCGCAAATCGCCAGCGAGATCGACAGCTACGACGAGCTCAGACCGAACGTCGGTCCGGGGATCGGGGACTACTACCTCGACCGACGGTCCCCGGCGAACGGGACGCTGAGCGACGTCACGGAACTCGAGACGGGAACTGTCGCCCGAATCTACGATCGACCGGACAGCGTACCGCTGTACGTACTCGACACCGTCGACCTCTCGCTGTCGACGGAGGAGCGTCACCTGCTCGTCGACGGATACGAAGCGATCGCGACCGGCGTCGTCGACGGTGAACGAGCCGCCTCGAGAGCGATCGAACGCGTCAGTGACGGCGCGGTCGAACCGCTGTTGACGGCGATACTGTCGAAACACACCGACGGCTACGGCGTTCTCGAGGATCTGTTTTCGGACCCGCGGATTACGGACGTCTACGCCACCTCGCCTGTGGCGCGAAATCCGCTCCGCGTCGTCGTAGACGGGCAGTCGGCGACGACGAACGTCGAGCTGACCCAGACCGGCGTCGAGTCGCTCGCCTCCCGCGTCCGACGAACCAGCGGTCGCGCGTTTTCTCGGGCGACGCCGACGGTCGACGCGACGGCCGAGCTGAACGTCGGAACGAGCGTTCGGATCGCCGGGGTTACCGATCCCGTCGCGAACGGAACGGCGTTCGCGTTCAGAGAGCGGGCCGACGACAGATTCACGCTCCCGGCGCTGGTCGAGAACGGAACGACGTCGGCCGAAACTGCAGCTGTTCTTTCGATCGCAGTCGAGCGAAACGGTGCCGGACTGATCGCGGGGACCCGGGGATCGGGAAAGACCACACTCCTCGGAACGCTGTTGTACGAACTTCGTCCCGATACGAGAACCGTCGTCATCGAAGACACGCCGGAACTACCGGTCGGGGCGCTGCAGTCGGTCGATCGAGACGTCCAGGCGCTTCGGGCGGGGACCGGGGACGGTCCGGAGATTTCGCCGGCGGATTCGCTCAGGACGGCTCTCCGGCTCGGTGACGGGGCGCTCGTCGTCGGCGAGGTTCGCGGCGAGGAGGCGCAAGTGCTCTACGAGGCGATGCGCGTCGGTGCCAACGCCAACGCCGTCCTCGGAACGATCCACGGGGACGGAGCGGACGACGTGTACGAGCGGGTCGTCTCTGATCTCTCGGTCGAGCCGTCCGCGTTCGCTGCAACCGACTTCGTCGTCACCGTCCAGTCCTATCGCACTCCCAGAGGGCGAAGCCGACGAATCGCGCGGATCGAAGAGGTGGTCGGACGCGGAGCCGACGTTCGGTTCGAGTCGCTGTTCGACCTCGGCGGCGACCGGGCGACGTCGACCGGTCGAATCGGGCGCGGTGAAAGCCGTCTCGTCGACAGGCTGGCAGGGCCGAGCGAAACGTACGCGGACGTTCGCGCCGCGATCGCGGAACGAGAAGAGCTGCTCGAGCAACTGGCGAACGATCGACGGACGAGCCCGCCCGAGGTGGCGGCGGCCTACGCAGACCGTGGTCGCGTCACGTGGACATGACGAGCGCGGCAGAGCTGTGTCGAACGGTTGCGGCGCTGTACCCCTGGCCGGTGAACCCGAGCGACGAACTCGTCGAGTCGGTCGCGTTTCTCGAGGCGAACGTTCGACCGGAGACGGTGATTCGTGCGGGGAACGGAGCCGGCGCGGTCACGGCCGTTCTGTTACTCCCATCGGTGTTGACGCCGGTTCCGGGATTCCTCGCCGCCGTTTTCGTCGCCGCGGTCTCGATCGCCGTCGTCCACGGCGTCCACGCCGCGCCACGGCTGGCTGCGGCGCTGAAACGGACCGAGGCGCTCGGCGACGCGCCGAATCTCGTCGGGCGAGCCGTGCTCCGAATGCAAGTTCAACCCTCGCTCGAAGGGGCGGTCAGGTTCGCAGCGAAAACCGGTCGTGGACCGCTGTCTGACAGTCTCGGAACGCACGTCGATCGCTCGAGGGGGACCCCACGGACTGGTCTGCTGACGTTTGCCGACGAGTGGGCCGAACGATTTCCAGCCTTACGTCGGTCAGCGCACCTGCTCGCGACGGCCCAGGACGCACCGGAAGCCGAGCGTGGACGCACGCTCGATCGAGCCCTGTCGGCGATTCTCGACGGGACGCACGCTCGAATGGCGGAGTTTACGTCGTCGATCCGGGGACCCGCGACCGGACTCTTCGCCTTCGGAGTGATGCTTCCGCTCGCACTCGTCGCGCTGATTCCCGCTGTACCCATGGCCGGCATCTCCGTCGGCGTCTGGCCGTTCGTCCTCGTGTACAATCTCCTCCTCCCGGTTGCACTCCTCGCAGCGAGCCTTCGGCTCCTCGTCCGTCGCCCCGTCGCCTTTCCCCCGCCGACCGTCGACGGGAACCATCCGGAAATTCCGGATCGACTCCGGCTCCGTAGCCTGTGGGGAATCGGTGCGGGCATCTGCGCGTACGCGCTCGTCTCATCGTTCGGGCCGTCGTTTCTCGCACCCCTCGCCGCAGTGGGCGTCGGAATCGGGAGTGGGTTAATTTCGCTCTACCGTCCGGTTCTTGCCGTTAGACACCACGTAAGAGACGTCGAAGCGCACCTGACCGACGCGCTGTATCTCGTCGGCCGCCAGGTCGCGGAGGGCGAATCCGTCGAATCGGCGATCGATCTGGCCGGAGACCGCGTCCCGGGGGAAACTGGTGCGGTGTTTACGAACGCCGCAGGACTGCAGCGTCGACTGGCGGTCAGCGTCGAAGATGCCTTCCTCGGACGGTTCGGCGCACTCAGACACGTTCCGAGTGCTCGAGCACGCGGAACCGCCTCCCTGTTGGCGATCGCCGCCAGCGAGGGCCAACCCGCCGGACGAGCGATCGTTTCGATGGCCGCCCACCTCGAGGAACTCGAAGACGTCGAAGCCGAAACCAGGCGCGAACTGGCCTCCGTCACGGACACGCTCGACAGTACAGCGGCGTACTTCGGCCCGCTCGTCGCCGGCTCGACCGTCGGGCTCGCCGGGATGATGACCGACGATCTGCTCGCCGTCACCGACGCCTCGACGCTTCCGCCGGATCAGCTGGGAATCGTCGTCGGCGTCTACGTCGCGACGCTGTGTTTCATCCTGACTCCGCTTTCGATCGCGCTGCGGTACGGACTCGACAGGGCGCTCGTCGGCTATCACGTCGGACGCGCGCTCCTCTCGAGCACGACGCTGTACGTCGTCGCCGTTTCGCTCGTCGGGACCGTTCACTGATGGAATTATCGTAGCCAACCGAGGGTTTCGAAACCCGTCCCTCGACGCCGTGTCTCGGTTCGTCGCGGGAAAACTACGGACTCCGGCGAAAACCCGTTCCACCGTTTAAATACCATGACGAGGCAACCGCGGGCATGGATCTGGAAGCCCCGATCGACGCGTGGTACGTCTGGATCGGCGTCTCGGCGGTCAGCATCGTCGTTGCGGGCGTCGTTCTCGGACTTCCGACTGGACCGCCGCCCGACGCGACTGGCGCGATAAACACGATCGACAGGGTCGCGGGGAGTCCCTCCGAAGCAAGCGCCAGCCACCAGCACGACGCCGAGGAACTCCGCTTCCGGGATGGAAAAACGCTCGAGTTGCGAAACGAGCACGGCCACACCCACTCGAGTCTAACCCACGGATCGGTCGTGTTGGTCACGGACGACGAGCGTCTCGAGAACGTCGCGCTCGGGAAGCCGTTCGACGAAGCGTTCCGGGCGGAACTAGACCGAGAGAACGTTGACGCGACCGCCGAGTTCGTCGACCGCATCACGGACGCACACGCTACCGCCGATGGCGAATGGCACCCCGCCGGCGATCGACTGGTCGTTCGCACGCTCCGGATCGCTCCCGAGAGGTCGGAGCCAGGGCCGCGAATCACGGCCGAAGTGACGGACGTCCTCGGTGACTGGGAAGACCACGAGGAGCCGACCGAACACCACGCGACCTCGGTGCGCATCGAGTACGACGGAGACGAACATGACGTCGACGCGGTGGTTTCAGCACGCGGCGTCTCGTACGGTCTCCCGGCGGAGACGACACACGAAGCGGAAACCCGGTTCCGCCACGGAACCGACTCTGCCGAACTCGAGTTCGACGGACGCGAGGCGCTCCAGCTGCCGATCTCCGTCGACGTCGGCGTCGACGACGGGCCGACCTGTGCCGTCGAAAACGTCACCGAGTATCGCGAACGGGTCGTCCTCTGTGATGGCCGGGATAGCCGTGACAGTGTCGAACTGGCCGAGAACAGTCGTCAGATCGAAACTGATCCGAAAACGGGGGAGTACCGTGTCACGCTCGTGGTCGCGCAGTAGGTGTCAGACGGAGCCGCTCGCGGCGCTCGTCGCAGTGGCACTCGTCTGTTCGGCCGTCGTCCTCTACGTGGGCGTCCTCTCGGACCTCTATCCGGGCGTCACCGATCGCGATCCCGCGGACGCGACGCTCGAGCGGGTCTGGAACGGTGCCGGAAGCGACGGCGTCTACCACGAAAACCGTGATCGACGCGACCTCCACGACGGCGTCCGATCTCCGGAGGGGTACACTACCGTCGTCGCGGTCACGACGGTGACGGACGACGGGCGAGAGATCACGGTCGACAGCGTCCTCGTCGATCCCTCGAACGACGTTCGGTACGACGGGTCGGACGTGGATCGACCCGATCGAACCGCGACGGCGAGCCGGTCGATCGGCGTCCAGCTCGATCGGGATCCCGCCGGCGAGGTCCGGGGCGGAACGCTTCACGTGGAGGTCTGGCGGGAATGATCGGATCGGGAACGGCCGATTCTGCGAAGGCGACCGCCACGCGGGAACCGTCGATTCGGGGACCAGATCGCCGTGGTATCAGTACCGTCGTCGACGTCTCGCTCTGTTTGCTCCTGATCACCGCGTCGATCGCGGTGATCACCGTCTTTCTCGCCGCAGATCTGGATCGACACGATCCGACGATCGCCGACGAAACCGCACAGACGCTCGCGACGTCGACGACGACGGTCGAGTACTCGATCCAATCCGTCGAGCGTCGAGACGACACTGGCGTCTTCGACGACGCGACGTACGATGCCGATCGATACGATCGCGTCCATCACGGTCCGCTTGCACAACTTCTGGGAGCGGCCGCGATCAGCGACGCCGGAATCGACGGTGATCCGTTCTCCGAAGTCGGCGTCGAGTTTCGAGAGGCTGTCGACGCGAACGTCCGGAGCGAGCTGATCGGTGCCCACGACCACATTCACGTCATCGCACGCTGGGAGCCGTACGAATCCGCGTCGATTCGGGGAGAAACCGCCGCCGGCGATCGACCACCGGCGGACGCGGACGTGAGCACCGTCACGTTCACGGTCGCGAGCGGGTTTCCGGAAACCCCGGACGACGAGCTCGAGGGCACGTACGACGTCGAAAACGGGAGTTTCGATCGGGCGGCAGATCCGATCGCCGAGGCGATCCTCGACGGACAGTTCCCGACGGAATCGACGACGATGGCGCTGCAGGGAGACGGGCTCGACAGATCGCTGATCCTGTACGAGTACCGCCGGTGGAGCGACGTTCTCGGCGTCGACGCGGAGGTCGAACGCGAGTACCTGAACAGGACGGCCGTCGACGTCGATGGAGCCAACGAAATTCTGTCCGAGAACGTGAGCGACGTGATTGCCGCGGATCTCGAGGAGACGTTCGACGAGACGACCGACGCCGAACTCGAGAGTGAGGATACGACCGGCGAAGCGGCCATCTCGGCCACCGCCGACGAGTGGCTCACGTCGACCGTCGCGACGGACGAAGTAACGATTACCGTCCGGGTGTGGGACGAATGACGCGCCCGGCGAACAAACGAACGTTGGCGTCTCGACCATCGACGGTGTCGGTGTCGCTCGACGAGCGAGCGCGAATACCGTTCGCCCTCGTCGGCGTTCTGTTGCTCGTGACGAGCATCACGTCCGTTACACTTCTCCAGTCGAGAGTGGCCCCCGAACCAACCGTCGACGCCTCGCTCGCGATGGATCGGACCGCCGCGACGACGCAAACGGTCGTCCGAAACGCCGTCGCCGACGCGGCGGCGGAGGCAGCACGAGAGCCGCTACTGGTAGCCGACGCGGACCATCCGTGGGGCGTTGCGGTGGCGAACGTCGACGAGACCGAGGACCCCGCCTGGACTCGCGAGCTTCCGGAAGCCGACGACGCAGACGTCGACCCGGACAGGGCGTTCGAACGGTATCTGAAACTGCGTATCTACGCGGCAGTCGAAACGGACCTCGGTCATCTAGACGGTCCCTTCCGAGAGGACACGACGACGAACGTTTCCGTTCCGCCGCTCGAAGAGAATACGACGTCGGCGACCGACGCGATCGACCGCGTTCGTCTGCGACCAGGGATCGATCCGACGAACGACCTCGAGCCCGGACAGCTCGAGGTGACGATCGAAAACGTCGAGTTGACGGTCAGACGGAACGGTCGGGAAATCGCTTCCCGGACCGACGACGTGACGGTGACGGTCGGAACCAACGTCTTCGTCCTTCACCAGCTGACTCGCGAGTACGAACGGCAGCTGAACACCGGGATCGTCGAGGGCGGGCTGGACGATCCGACGAGTGTGAACGGACTCGGACAGCAGTACGCGGCACGAATCTATCCGCTCGCCTGGGCCCGCGGCATCGCACAGTGGGGTGGTGCGCCACTTTCGGAGGTGATCGCGAATCGCCACGCAGAAGTGATGGCGAACGACGCCGTCTTCTCGGTTCAGGACTCCGTCTTCGGAACGACCGATCCGAACAGTCGAGCCGTGATGCGAAACGCGTGGGGGTGTCTCGCCGCACAGGATGCCGAAGAGCTGTACGACGGACAGACGGGCGACGAACCCGCGGTTGCGGACGCCGAAGCGTTCTGCTCCGGTCTCGAGTACGTCTACGGCGACCAGAACGCGAATCTGGACGAGCCGGTCGATACGGCGGACGTCATGGAGTCGGCCGCAGATGCCGTGGGAACGGAAGCGGGAATGGGAAGCGAGCGGACGATCTCCGTCGACGAGTTCGCCGACCTCGCGTACGCGCAAACGCTCACGGAGTTGGACGTTCACGACGTCATCGACGACGTCCACAGCGTCGAGACGCGAGCGACGCTCGAGCGCGGCACGGATCGAACGAACAGACCCAGTAGCAGGCAACCGTCCGGACTCCGTGATTCGAGTAACTGGACGAGAACGAGAAACGACCTGCACACCGAGACGACCGTCGACGTGTCGGTCGATGAGGACGATCCGGATACGGCCGAGCGGGAGACGACGTACCTCTCTGCAACTGCGACGGTCCGCCACGATCACGAGCGCAGTCTTCGCTGGAGCTACGACGGTCCGGAGGACGTGAGTTCGCCGGTTACCCGAACGCGTCGGTCGGCGTCGACGTACGAAACCGAAATCGAAGTGAACGCACGTCATACGGATCGAGACGCAATCGAATACCGGGGAATCGACGGCGGCTACGACGAGGCGGTCGACGACGAGTGGCCAACCAGCTTACCCGACGAATTTTTCGACGGTGACGACGCCTGGGACGGCCTCCTCGAGGACCCCCTTCCCCTCGACACCTACGCGCAGTTCCCGGACGAGAGCGTCGAACGCTTGCTCGCGGTCGATCCCGATGGCGACGTCGAAACACAGCTCGAGCGTCAGATAACGGCTCCCGAGGACGTCACTAGCGAACGGCAGCTTCGGCGTCAACTCGCCGTCGCCGACGAAGACCGGGCGACGCTCGAGACGGATCCGCCGAACGAGTTGATCGCAGCAGCGATCGCGCTCGATCTCTACTTCGTCCGCACGCAGTTACAGGAGGAGGCCGACGACGTTACCTTCGACGACGGGGAGTTGCTGACGGGAGATCCGTTCGGGGAGTTGAACGAGGAAGTTGACGAACAGCTCGTCTACTACGGCGTGTCCGATCGGTATCCGACCGCGGCGGACAAAGCTCGCGTGGAGGCGCGTCAGAACTACATCGACAACGTGAACGGACAGCTCGAGACGACCAGCGAGACCACCAGGCTGGTACAGGACGAACTCGACGACCGCATCGACGTCGAACTCGGCGTTACGGACGACGTCGACGGCGCTCTCGAGGGGCTGACCGACTTCACCCGTGAAGTCGCCGGCGGGCGAGCCGACTACCAGCAGGCCGAGATCGAAACGCCCTATAGCGACGAAGTCGAGGTTACACCGTCCGGATCGCCGACTTACCTCTCGCTCGAGTCGGTCGAAGCGGAGGAGGTGCCGGCGACCGGCAACGCGACGCATACGCCGATGGTCGCACGGAACAACAACTGGTTTGCGATCCCCTACGGCGAACTCGACGTCGGCATTCTCGGAGACGTACTCAGCTGGCTGTTCGACGCCAGCGACGATCACGTGCTCACGTTGCGAATGGCGGGCGAACTCCTCGAGGCCGCGCGGTTAGCGGACGTCCTACTCGAGGAAGAAGGCGAGCAACTGGTCGACTCCGATGCGGTGTACGAGGATCTCGAGGATGCTGTTAATCAAAGAATCAATAATTTGGACGGTGAAACAGCTAGTAGAGTCAATGAACCAAATAATGATTTGAATCTTGATGAAGGGGAAATTGAATCACTCATAAATGAAGGAATAAACAATATTGGAGATGGAACATCTGGACAGCAGGCAGCAATGCTGGGAAGTGGCGATGGTATTGATTATGTCGAGCAGTATGTGTATGAAGAGATCAAAGTAGAGAATCATGGAAAACAGCCATATATGAATGAGGACATATTCAAACAATCTGCTGCCGTTAGTGTCCGTTACGCGCTGAGTGAAGCAGTAAATGAATCGACTGTTGATGATTTCGATCCAGATTACGTTGATTATTTGAACGAGAGTCTTCGAGACGAACTCGAGGAACGGACCGAAGAGATCGTCGCCCAGCGAGTGAACGAAACGATCGACGAAAGCGATCTCGAACACGAGTGGCTGCGAAATAACGAAAGCGGGATGCTCGACGAAGGTGGAGAGTTCGACCTGTCTCCGAACCGCATTCCGGCAGGGATGCCACTCGTTCCGCTTCCGAGCGGGTGGGTTGCCACGACGAACGTCTGGGACGTCGAGGTCAAAGGCGAGTACGCGAGATTCGAACTCGAGTCGAACGCGGGAACGCCGACAGCAACTGCGGGAGAACGGTACGTTCGCGAAGCTGGAGCGGTCTCGCTCGAGGGGAATCGTCTCGGTTCCACGCGGCCGATCTCGTTCGAGTCTCAGACGCTCGTGATCGTCGTCGTCCCGCCGCAGCGACTCGGCGTCGGTGACCGAACGGGAGACTGGGCGGAGGAATCCCAGGGATGGCCCGAGGCAGGACCAGAATATGCAACTAATTGAGTGCTAATTAACACAATTTCGTTGATATTTAGGCCCCCTCAAGTGCATAGAGGGTATTGTTTCGAGAAGATATGTAAACAACATCTTCAGCCACAACTGGGCTGTCTGTAATAGTTGATTCTCCAGTAGTAACAAACGACCATTGTTCTTGGCCGGAATCTACGTCAACAGCATAAAGAGTATCTTCTGCAGTTATGTAAACTGTTGTATCTGTTACAGTAGGTTTTTCTGATAAGATAGTCTTAGCATCAAATTTCCAGTTCATTTTACCAGATTCAGTGTCAACCGAGTACAGGTAATTGTTCCAACTGCCAAAATAAACAGATCCGTTTGCTACAGACGGTGCAGTTGGTGTACGACCATCCACGACATATTTCCACTTGATTTGTTTATTTAGTATGTCAAAAGCGTAGACTGCAGAATCAGAACCAGAGATATAAATTGAATCGTCAACTACGGTAGGAGAGTGGTCATACATACGTTCTCCACTTTCATTTTCAAACCGATATTCAATCTCATCGCTTTTAATGTTGTAAATAAGAGCTGATTCACGATCGCCCGTAAAAAGGTTGCTTCCCCTGATTGCAGGAGCTTCTGGTACACCCCCTAGGTCTTCTAAGAGAATTGTCGACTCGTCAGAGTGACGTGCACTGCTTATAAGTCGTCCAGAAGCAAGTATGTAGATCGTTTCATCTACTGGGACAGGATGCTTTATTGTATAATTTAATTCTTCTTCCCACATGTGCTCCCCATTCTTCGTATTAAAACCACATAACTCCCCATCAGATGTAGATACGTAAATAATATTCTTGGAAACACAAGGTGGTGATGAAACAAGACCAACTTCTTCTTCCCATTCAATTTCGCCAGTCAAGCTATTAACCGCATACAAGTTTTCGTCCCAGCACGCTGCATAAACAGTCCCATCAATAACTGCAGGGCTTGAATTAAACTGATCGCCACCCTCGAGTCGCCAGCGGACGCTGACGTCGTCGGTTGGACCGTTCGCGTGGGGTTGATAGCCGGTGTTCTGGCGGTCTGCACCGAACATCGGCCAATCGCCGGACGAACGCGACGTTCCGTCGGTCGCCCCGTCGGCTTCGTCTGCGGCGTGTTCGTCCTCGTCCGCACAGCCTGCGAGTACCGCCGTTCCGGCCGTCACACTGCCACAGAGGGTCAGCCACTCGCGTCGAGTTCCTCGTCGGTTCCTGCCGTTGTCTCCCATTTAATATACGTTTTATTAGTTAGTTAAAATAATAAAAGTGTCTATCGGAACTGGTGGGCGAGATCACAGCGATACCAGTTGCGAACGGAGTCGTGGGTGCGGACCAGGATTGTTCGTCGAATCCCGTACACGAATTACGTCCCATCCCACCGGAATAGACCGAACTCCCTTTACAATGGAAAGCGAACGGCCCCGTGTGATGATGTGGGACGCAACCAATCCGCTCGATGTACAGTTCGATCGGGAGCGCGTGCGAACCCGTCCCTCGAGACGGGGCGGTGGGCCGACCGCGAGTCGTGACTCGGGACGCCGACAGGAGGGCCAGCGGACCGCCCAGGAGACGCACCCGAACGGCAAGTTTCGAATCGAACGCGTGAGCGCACAGCGCGCGGGCGGCCTGGATCGATGACGGACGCACCGAACTGGACGTTCAAGGATCGGGATATCGCGATCCTCTGTGAGCTTTCGAACGATCCCCAGCTGTCGTCTCGAGAGCTGACCGACGTCCTCGAAGAGCGCTACGACATCGACGTCTCGCACGTCACCGTCAGCGAGTCGATCAGGAGAATGCGAGACGAGGGGGTCTTTCGGGAGGCGATCGTCCCCAACGAGGAGTACTACACGTTCGCGCTGTTCGAGTTCAAGTTCAATCCGGAAAATTTCGCGGACGACTGGCGTGAGGCGATGGAACACGTTCGCGACGACAAACACACGCTCTTTTTCTTCCTCTCGGATGGGGAGTATCAGTGGAAGTCGGTGATGATGTTCCGGAATACGGAACAGATCTCCCGGTGGATTCACGACTGCTACAAAACGCACGGAAGCGTCATCGCGAACATCCGAAGCTCCGCGGTTCACAACGTGTTGAAGTTCCGGACCGATCCGCAGATCTACGAGGATCTCAGGCGAGGTATGGACGATCGATGAGACGGAGAGGACGAACGGAGGGACGCCGGGAGGACGGACTGTCGGACAGCGGGTAGTACGACCCCGATCGGGAGTTGGCGGCCGTCTCTGTCGGTGACGGCCGCGTACGGGCGATCGGTCGTCGAGTCGTTCCGTCCAGCACCACAGCGGGGAGGGGTTCGATCAGTTCGAGATGCTGACGCCGGCGTCGCACACCGCGAACGATCACCTTCGATACGTATTCCGTCCCGTCGTTGTATTGCGTGAGTATCACAGTGACAGGCCCTGGACATCCGAACCCTTTTCTGCGTTGTTGACTAACTGGTTAGTTAGATGGGTGGATCGATCACGAATCGTAGAGCGTCGGCGGTGAGCGTCGCCGGCCTCTCGAGCGATCGGAACCGTCTCCGAGCTCGCCACCGGAGGAAGGATCCGTGAGCTCGAGCGACGGCTCGAGCGAGCGCCGAGATCGAGACGCGGTCTCCGGGGCACGCAGTCAGTACGTCGTGATCGGTGCCGTGATCGTGAGCACGTTTTTCGTCGGATTCGGCGGCGGCGTGATCTTTCCGATCCTTCCGAACCTCGGCGTGCTCCTGGGCATTTCCCCGTTTCTGGTCGGTGCGATCTTGAGCGCAAATCGGTTTTCGCGGCTCGTCGCGAACGCACCCGCCGGCGTCCTCGTCGATCGCGTCGGAACGCGGACGCCGTTCGTCGTCGGGATGGTCGTCCAGGGAGCCGCCACGGCGGGCTACGTGATCGCCGTCCTCGCCCCGTTTCCCGAGGGGTGGTTCCTCGGTTCGCGGATCGTGTGGGGAGTCGGCAGCGCACTCGTGTTCGCGACCGCGTACACGATCGCCGCCGACGTCAGCGACGGAGGCTCTCGCGGGACGAACATGGGTCTCATCAGGGGTGGCGTTCTCTTCGGGTTCCCCTGCGGCGTCGTGATCGGCGGAATCATCAGCGAGGTTTCGGGAACCGTCGTCGCATTCGCGGTGGCGACGGCGTTCGCCTTCGTCGCGAGTGCGGTCGCCTACGCGACGATTCCCGAGACTCACGTGGAGGGCGACGGACACAGATCGATCAAACCCTGGGAGGTCGACCTGAGCGTGCCGGCGTTGACGATCGGACTGGTGAACTTCGCCGTTCTCTTCGCGTACATCGGGGCGCTGTTCGCCACGCTAGTTCTGTTTCTGGGCCACAACGACCTCGGCGTCTTCGGATTCGACGCACAGGCGTCGTCCGGGATTTTCATGGCGCTGACGGTGATCGCCGCCGGGGCGTTCATGTTCGTCGGCGGTTACGTGAGCGACCGACGAGAATCGCGGATCCCGATCCTCGTCGCGTTCCTCTGTACGACGGCCATCGGTTTCGTCCTGCTGGCGCGTTCGGATTCCGTGGCGACGCTGGCCGTCGCGTGCCTGTTCATCGGTGCGGGACAGGGGGGCACGAGCGGACCGCTGATGGCGCTGCTCGCCGATCTGACGCCGGACGAACGAATGGGCCGTGCGGTCGGGACGAACAACGTCCTCGGCGACGTCGGCGGCGGGCTCGGTCCGATCGTCTCGCTCCCGCTCGTCGGGGTGGTCGGTTTCTGGCCGATCTACGTCGTGTGTGCGATACTCCCCGTCGCGGCGGGGCTGGTTCTCGTCGCAGGGGTTCACGTCGAAACGGGGCAGTTCCTGCCGAACGTCGGAACGAGCGAGGCCTCCTCCCGCGGCTCGGACCGAACGTCGGAACACGCCGACTGATTACCGATCCTCCGGCCCCTCCGGGTGACACAGCCAGTCACGGACGATCGTCTCGAGCGCGTCGCTCGTCAGCTGGGCGACGTCGTCTCGTCGGAGCGTCACCTGGTAGATTCGCGCGCCGTTCAGGCAGGTGAGAAACAGCGTCGCCGCGAGCTCCGGATCGACGTCGCGAAAGAGCCCGCGTTCGACGCCGTCCTCGACGATCGCGACCAGCGTGGCTTCGACCGTCTCGTAGTTGTGGGTGAGCTGTCGGCGAAACTCCTCGTCGTACGGCGCTTCGGTGCGGATCTCGAGCAGCGCGATCATCAGCTCCCAGTGGTCGAACTCGCCGCGCTCGGGCGGGCCGAACAGCAGCGTCTCGAACAGCGTCAGCAGCCGTTCGTCGGGCGCTTCGTCCTCGTCGACGGCGATGTTGCGGTTGAACGCGTCGAGCAGGTACTCGAGGAACGCGACGAGCAACGCCTCTTTCGTGTCGTAGTGGTAGTGAATAACGCCTTTCGTCTTGTCGAACTCGTCGGCGATCGCCTGCATCGTGAGGTTCGCGTAGCCGTGTTTACAGAGCGCGCTGTACGTGGCTCGCATGATCGCCTCCTGCGTGTCGACGTCCTCCCCGTCGCTTGCGGGCCCCATGTAACACGATCGACGTAAAATACGGGCAAAAGCGTTTGGATACCGTAAGCGGACCGTCGCTCGCCGCGGCGGGCGGAAAGGTTCAATGACGTCCGCCGGGGAGTACAGCCATCGGACGATCACGATGACGGACAGAGAACTTCACCTTCCGGTCGCCGCACAGCCGTCGGTCGAATCGCTCGTCGGGTACGCACGGCGGGCCGAAAAAGCGGGCTACGAGCGCGTCTCGCTGCCAGAGACGTGGGGTCGCGACGCCGTGACCGCGCTGACGGTCATCGCCGAGCGAACCGAGACGATCGGGCTCGCCTCGAGCATCCTCAACACCTACTCGCGGTCGCCGGCGTTGCTCGGCCAGACGGCGGCGACGCTCCAGGAAGTCGCCGGCGGGCGGTTCCGCCTCGGCATCGGGCCGAGCGGACCCGCGGTGATCGAGAACTGGCACGGCCTCGAGTACGGAAACCCGCTCAGGCGAACGCGCGAAACCGTCGAAATCGTCCGACGGGTGCTCGCCGGAGAGACGGTCGAGTACGACGGCGAGTACTTCTCGCTTTCGGGCTTTCGGCTCCGGTCCGAGCCGCCGGAACCGACGCCTCCCGTCGACGTGACGGGGATGGGGCCGAAGGCCGTCGAACTCGCCGGCCGTTTCGCGGACGGCTGGCACGGTATCGTGCTCACGCCCGACGGCGTCAGGGATCGTCTCGAGGACGTCTCCAGCGGAGCGGCTCTCGCCGGCCGGGATTCCGAGGAGGTTCGGGTGACGGTCGGCGTCACCTGCTGTGCGCTCGCGGACGATCGACGGGCCAGGGAACTCGCTCGCCAGCACGCAGCGTTCTACGTCGGCGGCATGGGGACGTTCTACCGCGACTCGTTGATCCGTCAGGGGTACGACGAAGCCGAGTCGATCCACGACGCCTGGCAGGACGGCGACCGAAAGCGTGCAATGGCCGCGGTTGGAGACGAGTTACTCGACGAACTGTGTGCCGCGGGCGATCCCGAATCGGCTCGCGCGTCGCTCGAGCGATTCGAAGCGATCGACGGGGTCGACGCCGTCGCGGTCGGCTTTCCGCGCGGTGCCGGCGAAAGCGAGATCCGCGAGACGATGGACGCACTGGCTCCGAACGGTCGGTGAGTCTGAACTCGAGACGAACGTCGAAAGAGCGTCACCGGACGGTTCGCATCTCCGGCGACGGGGCCGAGAAGTCAGCGGGGACAGCCGCGACGAGCACCGGGATCGTTCGTCGACCCACGAGCTAGTGGACGCCCCGTCGTATGGAGGCTCTGGTTCACTCCTCGAAACGCCTGCGTGAGGGCGTGGGCGGCTCCCGAGCAGAAGACCGGTCGAAAGGCTTCAATGGATCACGTTCGACAGTAGTGGTATGCCCGGGAAGGTTCCGCCCGAGGAGTTGCTCGAGCACGTGTTCGATCGGACGGGTGACGACGTCGACGAGACGGTGCTTCAGGGGCCGGCGGACGGCGAAGACGCGGCGGCCATCGACTGGCCCGGCGGCACGCTCGTCGTCAGCTCCGATCCGATCTCGCTCGCGGCGTCGCAGGTCGGTACGCTCGGCGTTTACGTCGCCTGCAACGACGTCGCCGCGTCGGGAGCCGATCCGCGGTGGCTCACCGTCGTCGTCCTGTTGCCCGACGAGGACGTCTCGCTCGAGACGATCACGGCCGATCTCGACGCGGCCGCCAGCGACGTCGGGGCGACGATCGTCGGCGGCCACTCGGAGTACGTCGACCAGCTCGAGCGACCGCTGGTCTCGCTGACGGCCATGGGCGCGACGGAGACGTTCGTCCCGACCGGCGGATGCGAACCCGGCGATCGGGTCGTTCTCACGAACGCCGCCGGGATCGAGGGAACGGCCATCCTCGCAGCCGACTTCGGAGACGATCTCGACGTCGACGAGTCGACGATCGATCGCGCGACCGGTTTTCTCGAGGAGATCAGCGTCGTTCCCGCGGCGCGGATCGTCCGCGAGTACGCGACGGCGATGCACGACCCGACCGAGGGTGGCGTGGTCGCCGGACTGCTCGAACTCGCTCGGGCGTCGAACGTGCGCCTCGAGGTCGACCGCGATTCGGTGGCGGTTCGACCCGAAACCGAAACGCTGTGTGCGGCCGCCGACGTCGATCCCCTCCGAATTTTCGGCTCGGGGGCGTTGCTCGCGACAGTTCCGGCCGACGATTGCGCCGACTGTCTCGCGGCGCTCAACGGCGCCGGTATCGAGGCCGGCGAGATCGGAACGGTTCGGTCCGGATCGCCCGAACTGGCGCTCGATGAGGAGGTGATCACGGATCCCGTTCGCGACGACCTCTATCCGCTGTGGGAGTCGGCTGACGGTCAGTAGAGAGACGAAAACAGAGAGCCTCGTTTCGGTCCCGCGACCCACCTCGAATCGACGGACTCAGCGGCCGGTAGATCGCCCTGCACCAAAGGCTATATCTATTAGTGTTGGCCGTTATCATTCGGGAACAGGTATGTCCGATATCAGATCCCAGGCGCGAACGATCTGGGATACCATCTACGAGCGGGTTGGGGAGGATCTCCGTGCCGTCATCCGATACGAACCGACGAACTCCGAATCGGTGATGCGGGACGACGTTCGGTCCCAGTACGAGCCCGACGGAACGCGAGCGATCGTCGACCAGACGATCGTCAGCCAGTTGAACGACCGTCGTCAGGAGAGCGCGTTCGACGTCGGCCGACTGAACGCCGTCGTCAGAGTGTTCGAGGACGCGTGGATCGTCTCGTGTCCCGAGACGGTCGCGCGGAAGTCGGGGGTTCTCGTGTCGATCGATCGAAACGGCGACGCCGCGAGCGTGACCGATCTCGAGTGGTGCATTCGGTACCTCGAGGGCGGATTCGGTTCGGTAGTGCAATAATCGCCAGCGCCCACCCACCCACCCCTCGAGTCACACGTCCGGGAGGAGGGCGTCGGAATCGTCGTCGTCCGACCGACGAGGGAAAAACGACGAAGAGCACCACGAGAAGATTACGAGGAATCGAACGGCCGACGCATCGCAGGCGAGAGTCGAGCCGCGCCGACGGGAACGAAGAGCACCCACGCGACGAGTACGGCGTACGCGCCGACCTGAATCGGAGCGACGGTAACGGCATCGGCGGCGGTTCGAATCGCCGCGAGCCCAGCCAGCCCGACGGCGACGAGCAACGCGCCCTCGGTCCGGGACGGCGTCTCCGGAAACCCGTCGACGGAGAGCGTAGCGGCGAGGCCGCCGAGTCCGCCCCCGAGCGCGAGGAGCGCGTCGTCGACGCCGCCGGTAACGACGACGGCCGGCGCGGCGAGCGCGACCGCGACCGCGAACCCGATCTCGGGATCGCCGCGTATCAGCCGGTTCGCGGCGAGCAGGAAGGCGACTCCCAGCACGGCACCGGCGAGCACGTCGCCGAGGTAGTGGACGCCGAGGATCACGCGCGAGAGCGACACCAGAACGACGATCGCGCCGATCGCAGCGAGCCAGCGCCGATCCTGCGTTCGTTCGAACGCAAAGCAGAGCCCGCCGTAGACGACGACCGCCGCGAAGGCGTGGCCGCTCGGAAAGCCGTAGCCGTCGACCGAGAGCGGGACGAGCAGGGCCGATTCCGGCGGACGGGGCAGGGCGAGCGCCGCCTTGATCGCGAGCAGGAACGCGACGCCGGCGACCGCGTAGCTGATGACGAGAGCGGTTCGGCGGCGACTCGAGAGCCAGAAGAGGACGGCGAGGAGTACCATCGGAACCGTCGTTCCGCCCAGTTCCGTCACCGCGAGTACGAGTTCGGCGTACTCGGCCGGATACGCCTCCCGCACGACGACGCTTTCGTCCTCGAGTCGCATGTCGGTTTGCCGTGAACGTTCGGACGACGTAAACGTTCGCTTCGACGCAGCAGTGTGCCGTCAACCGGCGGTACCTGCAAAATCGGAGGGGACGTCGGTCAGCGTCCGGCCCACTCGAGCATTCGTCGGTAGACCGGATCCGACTTCAGCGCGCGCGGATCGCCGACCAGGACGAGCGCGCGTTTGGGTCGCGTGAGCGCGACGTTGATCCGCCGGTAATCCTCGAAGATCGGGCCCTCGAGCGTTCCCGTCGCGGTGAACGAGACGACGATGACCTCCTGGCTCGAGCCCTGGAAGCGATCGACGGTGTCGACCGCGACGTCGGAGGGGACGTGCGTCGAGATCTCCGAGACCTGCGCTCGGAACGGAGCGATGACGCCGATCCGCGACCGGTCGAGACCGGCCTCCTCGTACGCCCGGACGAGATCGGCGATCCGTTCGGCCTCGGCGGTGTCGGTGTACCTGCTCTCGTCGCCCTCGACGTCCACGAAGGCGACCGGATCACGGATCGACTCGGGGAGGTCGTCGCGGGAGACGCCCTCGAGGTCGTCGAGCGTGCGGCCCGCGACCTCGGGCGTCGCCGGTCGCAGTCGGCCGTCGTAGAACTCCGTCGACGCGAACGCCTGGATGCGCTGGTTCATCCGGTACTGGCGATCGAGCATGACGCCGGCGTCGGGGTAGCGCTCTACGAGACGTTCGAACAGCGACTCGGTGAGGTCGTTTTCGGCCCGGACGACCGGCGGCAGTTGTTCGTGGTCGCCGACGAGCACGAACCGGTCGGCGAGCGTGACCGCCGCGAAGGTGCCGGGTTCGGTGAGCTGGGCCGCCTCGTCGACCAGCGCGACGTCGAACGACTGCTCTTTCATCACTCGCGAGCCGCAGGTGGCCGTCGTCGCCGCGACGATCCGGGCGTCCTCGAGTGCGGCCGCCCGCGTCGCCGGCTCGCCCGCCCGCTCGAGCCGGTAGGGCTCCATGTCGTCGCGGACGCCGCTCTCGGAGCCGACGCGGACCACCCGGTCGTCCTCGACGGCACCGTTCAGTTGCTCGAGGACGGCCTCGAGGGCGTTGTCGACGGCGCGGTTCGTAAACGCCGACAGCAGGACGCGCTCGCCGCGGTCGACCAGCGCGCGGACGGTCCGGGCGATCGTGTAGGTCTTTCCGGTCCCGGGCGGCCCGTGGATCAGCGCGAAGTCGCTCGCGCCGACGGCGTTCGACACGGCCTCGTTCTGGGCGTCGTTGTTGTCGACGAACGTCTCCTCGACGGGGTCGAACTCGGGATCGGCGCGGCCGAACAGCACGTCCTTGCGCCGATCGTCGCCTTTCAGGAGGAAGTCGTGGAGCGCCGAGAGAAGCCGATCCGTGGTCAGTTCGGAGGGGTAGACGTCCATCCGCGTGACCTCGACGGCTTCGTCGGCGGTCAGGACGACCGCGTCGTCGTCTAACCGTTCGATCCGCGCAAGCTCCGACTGTCCGCGGACCGGGTGACCGTCGCTCGCGAGGACGAGATCGCCCTCACGGAGCTTCGAGGTCGCGCCCGTCCGCCGCCGGGCTCGAAGCTCCCACCGACCGCCGTCGAGCGGTCGCTTCCCGACGAACTCGAGGTCGACCAGCGCGCGGTCGTCGTCGGCGCGTTCCTCGGCGTCTTGCTCCCAGAGTTTGGCGTACTCGCGGTGGACCTCCCGACGTTCCTCCTCGATCGCCCGGTACGTGCGCTCGAAGTACTCCCGTTCCTCGGGGGGTAACGGCCGCCCGATCTGGCCGGCTTTCGACTCCTGATCGAGCCGGCCCGAGACCACCATACAGGTGTCCTGCTCGAAGCAGTACTCGCACTTCGCGTCGCCCTCGTAGCCGGTCGGCACGCCGCCGTCGATCTCCATCGCGGCGATCTCGTTGCGCAGCCTGACGACGAACTGTAGCAGGCCGTTGCCCATCGAAAACTCCTTCGCCGGCGTGAGATCGCCGGTTTCCTCGTTGCGATCGAGCGCCGAGTTCTTCGTATAGAGCAGGGTGCCGGTGTCGACGTCGCCGCCGTGTTCCTCGAGCAACAGCGCGTAGCAGGCGGCCTGGACCTTGTCCTTGAACCGCGGCTCTTTCCGCAGGTTCTTTCCCGTCTTGAGTTCGACCGGCGCGCCGCGGCGGATCGCGTCGGCTCGACCCCGGATACCGAACGTCTCGCTGATGAGCAGCTGTTCCGAACGCCAGCTGCTCTCTGCGGGCGCGAACGGTCGCTCGGGATCGTCGTCGGCTGTCGTCCGGTTCGCTCCGTCCGTCTCCGTCAGCCGTCCCTGCTCGAGCCAGCCCTCGATCGCGGCGGCGTTCTCACGGACGTCCTCGGCGACGGCTTCGGACGATTCCCCGAGCAGACCGAGTTCGAGGCCCCGTTCTTCGATCCGCGCGTCGATCGCGTCCTCGAGGTCGCGCCCCCGAAGCAGATCGCCGAACACCTCGTGGACGATCGTCCCTTTCACGACGGGGTAGTTCAGCGGCACGCCCGAGAGCTTGTTCAGGTAGTACAGGCGGGGACACTCCACCCAGTTGCGGATCGACGTCACGTTCACGAGAAAGGTCGGTTCGACGACGACGTAGGAGTCGCCCGTCGTCGCGTACCGGGTTTCGCCGCGGTACTCCTCCTCGCCGACGTCGGTCACGAGTAGCTCCATCCCCGGCTCGAGCAGCGCCGCCGACTCCGTCCACTTGTTCCAGAGCGTAACCGTCGTCGGATTTCGTTCCGCGTCGGTCGGCGTCTCCGTCACGACGCCGTCCGCCCGCTCGCCGTCGCCGACCTCCTCGAGCACCAGCGGGACCTCTGCGAGGTCGGTTTCTCCGTAGGTCGTCGACACCGATCGAACGTCGATCTCGCCCGCGACGGTTCCGCGTACGTACACGCCTACTGGTCACGAGCGAACGATCAAAAACGCTATCGATCGCGGCCTACGTTGATCGGGCTCGACCGGTTCGCTCGCGGAACAGTTTCAGTCCCGTAACAACGAGTTCACGGGCGGGCGAGGCGTCGTAATCGACTGTTGACGATCGATCACTCGCGACAATGGTCGAAACGGTCGAGGTCGCTTTTGGGAACGCGCGGCGAATCCGCGTTCCATGAGCGACCCCAACAGCGACGACTATCCGACCGACGGGAGTCCCGGGACCGACGACGGGACGGCCGACGACGAGCCAGCCGAGCGCGTTCCGAGCGAGGTCGACTCCGGAACCGGGGCCGGTGATCGAGACGATCGCGGCCGGGATCCGCGCGGGGACTCGACCCAGATCGCGAACGAAGAGCGCCGTCGAAACACGGCCCTCGTCAGCGCGATCGTCGCGGCGATCGGCGCGTGGGTCGCCCTCTCCGTGCTGCTCTTCGAGGTCGGCGAGGCGTCGCTGTGGAACAACGTTCTCGTCGGCGCCGTCGTCTTTTTCGCAGCCGGCTACAACGTCTACCGGCTCTCGAACGACATCCCCCTCAGCGTCGGCATCGCGTCGCTGGTGGCGGTGCTCGGCATCTGGTTGATCGTTTCGTCCGCACTGCTTGGCATGCTCGGAAGCCTGTTCTGGAGTACGCTCGTCTCGGGGCTACTCGTCGCCGGACTCTCGGGGTACAACGCCTACGAGGCGCGAGAGGCACGAACGGTCGCAACGGAGCCGGAAACCGGCGTCTGATGGAGACGCAAAACCGCAAAACTGTGCTTACTTCGGCGCGCTGGCGCTCGCGTCGGCGTGTGCGTCGCGTTCCGTTCCGGTCTCGAGGTCGGCCTCGAGCTGCCGGAGGCGGACTTCGGTAGCGTGGTGTGACGTCGCCACGGTGGCAAACGCGACCATAACGGCCGCGAAACCGACCGCGACGAGCGGCGAAAAGTCGTTGACGTAGCTGTTGAGCAACTGTCCGAGCGCCAGTCCGATCGGACCGATCGCCAGGAGCGCGCTCTTGGCAGGCGCGGCGCGAAACAGTTCGACGAGCGAGACCGACTGTCGGACGGACATTGGAAATCGGTTGTTACGCGTTCTGTCGAGTGAGCCATCGTAGCCCTTTTGGTTCCGCGCCGGTCCGATCGATCGGCCGACGGCGACGTTCGAGCCAACCGATACGTTCTTTCCGTCCGGATCACTACTCCCGAACATGCGGATTCGCGAGTGGCAGGACGTACTCGAGGACGTCACCGAGCGGAACGTCGACCCCGAGGGCTGGCGGGCGGTCGCCGGCGATCGTTCGAGCGGCGTCGGCGAGGACATGTACCTCGCGCATCCACGGGCGGGCGTCTTCGTCCTGAAGACCTACGCGAAAAACCCGTTCGAGGTCCGGGGCGTCGGCACGCAGGTCGCCCGGAACCTCGACGACGAGATCGGCTCGTTTCTACCCGAGCGCGACTCGGGCGGACGGTTCGCGGTCCAGTCTCCGCCGGAGGACGCGGACCACGCCGAAACCGTCGCGAAACGACTCGAGACGGTCGTGGAGACGCACGCCGACGCGCCGACGACCCCGCAGGACTTCTTCGACGACGTGATGGACGCCCTCGAGAGTCCCGCGTTCGGGCCGATGGACTACGATCAGTACGACCGTCCGGACGAACTCGAGGAACTCTCCGACCGCTTCGAGGAGACGGAGGAGTTGTTGAACGCCGAACTCGACGATTTGATCGAGACGGACGAAGTCGACCGCGGCTTCATGTGATGTGAGGGTCGCGTGGCGACCGCCGCATCGGGCCTGCGTTTGCGTCCGTGCGTTCTTTGACGACGGGTTGTGACACGACGAGTATGAACGAGAGTGTGCACGCGGCGGACGTCGTCCGGCGGTACTACGACGCCCTTCGCGACGGGGAGCCGCTCGAGCCGTTTTTCCGCCGAAGCGAGTCCACGGTCAAGTTCGGAATCACGGAGGCGCTGTTCGGATACGACGACGTCGCGACGGCGCTACGAAAGCAGACGGAGACGACGACCGACTGGCGGGTCGAGAGCCACACCCTCTCGGTCGACGAGCGTGAGACGTTCGCGACGTACGCAGACGAGGTGACGATGGCCTGGATCGACACAGAACGCGATCAGGAGTACGAGTTCGACTCGCGCTGGAGCGGGACGCTGGTCGCTACCGAAGGGGATCGAGACGACGGAATACCCTGGGCGTTCGCGACGATGCACGTCAGCGCCCCGCCGGAGCGATGAGCCGCGGCCGCGATCCGAAGCGGAGAACGCGGCGCGGATCGAGGCGACGCGGACGCCGGGAATCGAGGTCCGACGCCGGCGACGGCGGCCTGCTCGCTGGCGGAGCGTTGCTGTGGTACCTGCTCTGGATGGGGTCCTAACGCGGACCGCCGCTCGTATCGGTCACCGTTCGATTCGACGGATCCACAGCCCCGGCGTGTCGAGTTCCTCGCTGGTCGGCAACGTATCGGGGTGTCGCCAGACCAGACTCGCCGTCTCGAGGTCGCGAGCGGCGACGACGTGCTCGAAGAAGTTCTTTCCGCGTTCGTACTGGCGCTGCTTGAGGCCGAGGCCGAGGAGACGACGAAACAGTCGCTGGAGGGGGCCACGCCCCGCCCGGCGCGCGTCGAGTTTGCGCCGGAGATCCTCGTACTCGTCGTCGAACGCGTGGTCCATGAGCAGTTCCGCGTACCCCTCGACGACGGTCATCGCCGCGTCGAGTTCGCGGAAGGCGTTCCGATCGAACGATCCCTCCGACAGCGCCGCGATACCGTCTTCCATGCGAGTTTCGAGGTGCGTCGAAAGCCACGGTGCCGCGCCGAACTCCGCGGCGTGGGTCACCTCGTGGAAGGCGATCCACCGACGGAACCGATCGGAGTCGACCTCGAGTGCGTCCGCGGCCTTCAGGATGTTCGGACGGACGAAATACAGCGCGTGCTCGTCGTCGGGGGTCTCCGCCAGCAACAGCGGGTCGTACTGGCCGAGGACGTTCCGCCCGAGGAAGGCGAGCAACACGGTCATCGTCCCGGTGTTTATCGTTCGAGCGACGCCCGGAAACGTCTCCGTGTGGGGTTCGATCGCCCCCATCACGCGTTCGAACGTCTCGACGTTGGCGTCGATCCAGTGGTGTCGGTTCTGAATCTCGACGACTTCGGGAACGTCGAACTCGACGCCCGAGACCTCTCGGACGGCCGCTCGAGCCTCCCGAACGTCGCGTGCGTATCCCTCGCGCTCGCCGGGTTCGAGCGAGATCGAACCGGGATCGGTCGCCGCCTTCGCGGCTTCGGCGGCCGACTCCCAGTCGATGGCGTCGGTGCCGGACGCGCCGGCGACGGCCCGAGCGCTACGGTAGAGATTCACGCGTTCGAGTACGACCGGGGGACGCAAAAGGGTTCGGCTCGCTCTTACGGCCTGCGGTAACTGGGTACCGGGACGACCGCAGGCGCACCGGTGGCTTCGTCGGGATTCTCGTAGCCAACCGGCTGTTTCGAAGCCCGTCTTTCGACGCCGCGTCTCGGTTCAGTGCCGGAAAACCACGCACTCCGACGAGATTCCCCGTCAGAAACCGGCGGACGGCTGATCGTCTCATACGAAGTACTGTACCGATGTACCGGTGCACCCGCCGCCCGTGTCGCGGGTGCGCCGGAACTGACGGACAGTAAACCGTCTCAGGTGACGATGACGTCGGGCTGTTCTTCCTCTTCGATCTCGGCCTCGTCGTCGTCGCGGAACTTCTTGGCGGCGACGGCGATCGCGACGAGCACCGACAGCGCGACCAGCGCACCGACGGCCTTGCCAGCGCCGCCGTCGTCGGATGCACCAGCCGCTTCGTCCTCCTCTTCGTCCGCTTTCTCCTCGAGCTCGGTGGTCTCGGTTTTTTCGCCAAACGGAAGCGCGTCGTCGATCGCGCGCGGACCGAACTGCGTGTCGCCGTCCAGATGCAACTCGATGAAGGTGAACTTCTTTTCTCCCATGCTCCGGAGGTCAACGAGTACGCACTTAGCCGTTTGGTTGCACGCACCCGAACCGGCGTTCGCGACCTGAACGCCGCCCCGGCGGTGCCGTCGATCTGGCGCCGGGACCGGTACGGTTAAGTGTCCGTCACCTGCGCTCTTTCGTATGAGTGGACGACCGCTGGACGTCCTCGAGGCGTCGCTGGGTGAACGCGTCACGGTCCGACTCAAGAGCGGAGAGGAGTACGTCGGCGACCTCGCCGGCTACGACCAGCACATGAACCTCGTGCTGGAAGACGCGGCGGACCCGGCCGATCCGGACGACGAATCGATCGAAGACACAACGATTATACGCGGCGATAACGTCGTTTCGATCACTCCATGACTGGTGCAGGAACCCCGAGCCAAGGAAAGAAGAACAAGACGACCCACGTGAAGTGTCGTCGCTGCGGAGAGAAATCCTACCACGTGAAAAAGAAGGAATGTTCGTCGTGTGGCTTCGGCACGTCGGCCAAACGACGCGACTACGAGTGGCAGTCGAAAGCCGGCGACCACTGACGGACGACGTTCTCTCGTTTCCTCTCGCGTCCCTCGAGCGTCGCGGCCGCGATAGCCGTCCGGATGCGCGTTCTCGCCGAATCCGAGGACGAAATCGACGGGAAAACGGCAGGTTTTCTTCCCCTCACGCTCGCGTTCACGCTCACGCTCGAGGTCGGAAGCGCGGAGGTCGACGGGCGGGGAAGACCGACTCGATCACCGACCGAAATAAATTATCACCTAAATCATGTCTATATCAGATATTCCAGTATTTCCCAGTTCTGGGGTGTAGAGAACTGTTATATAGCTATCGGCAGTGTAATACGTTAGATGCTAACTGAATCATTGACCTACGTGAAAAACAGCGACGACGCCTGGAAGACGACCATCATCGGCGGGGTGCTCCTGCTGTTCGGCTTCCTGATCATCCCCCTCTTTCTGGTGTGGGGATACGTCGTTCGCGTGCTGGATCGCACCTCCCGGGACGACGACGAGGCACCGACCTTCGAGGAGTGGGGCGAGCTGACGGTCGAGGGAGCGAAGGCGTTCGCGGTCGTCCTCGCGTATTCGCTCGTGCCGGTGATCGTCGGCGTCGTGGGGGTCGGCGCTGCCGCCTTCGTCGGTGGCGGCGAAATCGGCGCGGCCGCCGCCGTCACGCTCGTGATGGTCGGAGTGGTCACCCTCGGGCTCGGGCTGGCGGCGGCGTACGTCACGCCGGCGGCGCTCGCGAACTTCACCGCGGAACGACGACTCGGAGCCGGGTTCGACCTCGAGACACTCCGACCGGTCCTCACGAGCGGCACGTACGCCACCAGCTGGCTGCTGGCGTTCGGAATCGTGATCGGCGGCTCGGTCGTCGCGGCGGCGCTCAACGCGGTTCCGTTCCTCGGGACCGCCCTCGGCGCGATCGTGACGTTCTACGCCCTGGTCGCGGCGTACTACGTCATCGGCCACGCGTGGCACGATCTCCACCCCGTCACGATCGACGACGGTGCCGGCGATTCGACGACCGAACGGCCGGCGGTCTGAACGCTTTCCGTTTCGCGAACCGGCGATGGACAGCCATTAGTCCGGGGCCACGAACACACCGGTATGGAGACGACTGACGCCTGTCTCGGCCTCGAGTGCGTCGACTGTGGCGCGAGCGCCGACGTCGGCGAGCGGGGTCGGTGTCGGGATTGCGGCGGCTTGTTCGATACGCAGTACGAGTACGACGACATCGACCTCGATCGCGAGACGCTCGAGTCGCGTCGGTTCGACTCTCTGTGGCGCTACGAGGAGGTGTTGCCGTTCGCCCGCGAGGCGGCGGTCACGACGAGCGAGGGCGCGACGGCGCTCGTCGAGTGCCCGACGCTGGCCGACGAACTCGGCGTCGAGCGCGTGCTGATCAAAGACGAAGCGCGGAATCCAACCGGGACGACGGGCGACCGCGGCGGATCGGTCGCCGTTACCGCGGCGAAAGAGCGGGGCGCCAACGACGTCGCGGTCGTCTCGCCAGGAGAGACGGGGCAGTCGATCGCCGCCTACGCCGGCCGCGCGGGGCTCGAGTCCCACGTCTACCTCCCGTCGCGGTCCGGCTTTACGAGTAAGGCGATGGTGAACGTCCACGGCGGCGACATGAACGTCGTCGGCGGTCGGTTCGACGACGCCGAAGCCGCCTTCGAGGAGGGCCTCGAGAACCACGACGAGTGGCACTCGCTCCGGGCGTTCGACACGCCCTTTCGCCACGAGGGCGCGAAGACGGTGCTGTACGAGATCGTCGAACAGCTCGAGTGGGAGGTTCCGGACGTCGTCTGCTGTCCGACCGGACAGGGCGTCGGGCTGGTTGGCGCGTACAAGGGCGCAACGGAGCTTCGGCGACTCGGGCTCGTCGACGAGCGTCCGGCGCTGTACGCCGCTCAGGCGGCGGGCTGTGCGCCCATCGTCGACGCGGTCGAAGCCGGCCGCGACGTCCACGGCCCCGTCGAGACGCCCGACACCATCTGCGGCGGAGTCGAGATTCCCGACCCGATCGCAGGATCGTGGATACTCGAGGCGATCCGCGAAACCGACGGCGGGGCGGTCGCGTCCGACGACGGGGAGATCCTCGAGGCCGGCGTGCAGATCGCCGCTCACGAGGGCCTCGAGATGACGCCGACGGCCGCGACGGCGGCGAGCGCCGCCTGGAACCTCGCGGAACGGGGCGAGTTCGACGGCGACGAGACGGTCGTCGTGCTCAACACCGCCAGCGCCAACAAGGAAGCGGACGTGCTCCGGAGCCACCTGATGAGCCAGGGCGTCTAACGGCGCCGGTTCCGTCGCTTCCGGTTCGGCCGGTTCACGACCGACCGTCTCTCGCTCGTCCGTCGCACACTTCGCGTTCGATCGCCTCGGCGGCGGCTTCGCGTCGACTCGAGAACGGAACGGTCGCGGTCGCTTCCGACAGCGATGGGCGGCGAATCGGGACCCGACGACTCCACCGGATCGGTGGGGGTCGCCCCCCTCCGAACGCGTGTTTCGCCAGACCGGACAGATTCCTTAGACGTATTCTCACGGTCGATCGAGAGCGCCGATGGCCACGCCGGTCGTCGAACGATCTCGAGTATACCGGCGCGATCGTGAGAATCAACCGAGCTGGACCGAAGATCGAACCCGGCCGATCGAACCGAAGCGGTACGTATCAACCCCGATCACGTTCTCAAAAGTATAACTATCCAAACACGTATTGGTGCACGTTTTGTAGGATCGTAACAACAGCATGGTCCCCGACCGACAGCCCGTCACCACGTCCCCCCGAGCGACGGAGGCGGTGCGATGAGTGCGGCCGACCGTATCGCGAGGTTCGTCACCCAACGCTCCCGAATCGTCCTCGTCACGCTCCTGTTGACGACCGCAGTCGTGGGAGCGGGAATGGGAATGGTCGACGACGACTCCTCGCTCGAGCAGTTCGAGAGCGACTCCCCCGAAGCCGAGGCGATCGAGGAGATCGACGAGAACTTCGGCGCGGACGACGCCGAAGAAACGACCAGCGTGCAGTTGATCACCAGAGGCGACGGCGACAACGTGCTCACGCGGGAATCGTTACTCGAGTCCCTCGCGTTCCAGGAGGAGATCAGAGCGAACGAGTCGATCAACGAGACGCTCGTCGACGACGATGCGATCAGCGGCGTCGAGAACGTCGTCGCGATCACGGCGATCACGAACGAGCAGGTCGAGGAACTCGAAGAACGCGGCGAGGAGCTCGAAGAGCGCGAGACGGAACTCGAAGAGACCAGCGAGCAACTGGAAGAACGCGGCGAGGAGCTCGAGGAACGCGGCGACGAACTCGAAGAACGCGAGGCGGAACTCGAAGGGACCAGCGAGCAACTCGAGGACGGGATCGACGCGTCGATCGGGATCCAGCGCGAGTACGAGGAGCTGGCGGCGGCGTACGACGAGGACGACCCCGAGTATCAGGAGGGTACGGCCGAACTCGAGGCGGAGTTCGACGCGACGGTCGAGGAAGCGACCGCCGAACTCGACGACGACCAGTCCGCCGAGTACGAGGAACTGGCCCTGCAGGCGCGAGCGATCGAGTCCGATCGGTTCGCGATCGAGCAGACGACCGACGACCCCGAGGAGGTTCCGGAGTACCAGGAGCTCACCGACGCGCTCGAGGACGTCTACCTCGGCGCGACGATGGGCGTACTCGAGGAGGAGTACGAGCAACTCGAGGCGGACGCCGAGGAACTCGAAGCGGATTCCGAAGCGCTCGAAGCGGATTCCGAAGCGCTCGAAGCGGAGTACGAGCAACTCGCGGCCGACGCCGAGGAGCTCGACGAGTTACAGGAGGAGCTGGAGGACGACGAGGGGCCGACGCTCGAAGAGCAGATCGAGGCGCTTTCCGAGATCGACGACGACGAGTTCGAGGAGGCGCTCGAGGATACGCTGTCGGACGACGACGAGAACCAGGGCGGGGCCCTCGGGTTCATGCCCTCGGACTACGAGCCCGGTTCGGCCGAGGCGGACGCGCGGATGACGTTCGTCACCCAGGAGATCGACGACGGCGACGCGGAGATGGGTGCCGTCGACGAGGGAGTGCTCGATGCGCAACTCGATCTGCGCGAACTCGCGGCCGACCACGAGCGCGACCAGATCGTCTTCGGCGTCGGCGTGATTACCGACGAGATCGACCGATCGATGGCCGACAGCCTGGCGATCGTCGGCCCCCTCGCGCTCGCGTTCGTCGTCGCCGCGCTGCTGGTCGCCTACCGCGATCCGCTCGACATCGTTCTCGGCGTCGCCGGCATCGTCACCGTGTTGATCTGGACGTTCGGCTTCATGGGATGGACCGGAATCGCGTTCAACCAGATGATGATCGCCATCCCCGTGTTGTTGATCGGGCTATCGATCGACTACGCGATTCACGTCTTCATGCGCCATCGCGAGCAGCGAGAGCGTGACGGCGTTCGAAGCACCGTCCGGGGATCGATGGCGGTCGCGCTCGCCGGCGTCGGCGTCGCGCTCGTCTGGGTGACCGCGACGACCGCGATCGGCTTTCTCGCGAACCTGATCAGCCCGATCGCGCCGATCCGGGAGTTCGGCGTCGTGAGCGCCTTCGGTATCCTCGCCGCGTTGGTCGTCTTCGGCGGGCTGATTCCCGCGATCAAAGTCGAACTCGATTCGCTGCTCGAGTCGCGGGGATTCGATCGCCGCCGACGGGCGTTCGGAACCGGTGGTGGCCGGTTCAGCGACGTGCTCTCCGCCGGCGCAGTCGCCGCGAGGAAGGCCCCGTTGATCCTGCTCGTCGTCGTCCTCCTGATCACGGCCGGCGGCGTCTACGGCGCGAGCCAGGTCGACACCAGCTTCGACGAGGAGGACTTCCTCGCCGAGAGCCCGCCGGAGTGGACCCAGAACCTGCCAGGCCCGATGAGCCCCGGCGAGTACCGGGCCGCCGACGACCTCGACTACGTCAACGAAAACTTCCAGCGCGACGACCTGCAGGCGCAGATCCTCGTTGAAGGAGACGTGGCGGACGGCGACGTGCTCGAACGACTCGAGATAGCGGAGAACGAAACCGCCGCAAGCTCCGTCGCGTACACGCTCCCCAGCGGAGAGGCGGACGTCGAGGGGCCGCTGTCGGTGATGGAGGAAACCGCCGCTCAGAACGAATCGTTCAACGAGTCGTTCGAGGCCGCCGACACGACCGGCGACGGCGTTCCCGACGAGAACGTGTCCGAGCTGTTCGACGAACTGTTCGACGCGAACGAGGACCGCGCGAGCGAGGTCGTCCACCGAACCGACGACGGCTACGAGTCGGTTCGGCTGATCGTCGCCGTCCGGGGAGACGCGCCGCTGGGAGATGCGACGAGCGAGATGCGCGCCGTCGCGGCGACGATCGACGACGAGGGCGCGGGTGCCGAGCGAACGCTCGATGACGACGGCGAGACGACGGCCGTCGACGACGGCGGCGTCAGCGCCATCGCCACCGGCGACCCGATCGTCAACTACATCGTCGAACAGGATCTGCTCGAAACGGTCTTCCAGAGCCTGCTGATCACGCTCGTCGCCGTCTTCGGCTTCCTCTCGCTCGCCTACCGGGCGACCGGAAGCAGTGCGACGCTCGGGTTCGTGACGCTGTTACCCGTCGCGCTCGCCGTCAGCTGGATCCTCGGGACGATGTATCTCATCGGGATGCCGTTCAACGTGCTGACAGGGATGATCACCAGCCTCACGATCGGGCTCGGCGTGGCCTACAGCATCCACGTCAGCGCCCGCTACACGCTCGAACTCGAGCGCCAGGGGAACGTCTGGTCGGCCCTCGAGACGACGGTCACCGGCACCGGGGGCGCGCTGCTCGGCAGCGCCGCGACGACCGTCGGCGGGTTCGGGACCCTCGCGTTCGCCATCCTTCCCGTACTCCGGCAGTTCGGCATCATCACCGCGCTGACGATCACGTACGCCTTCCTCGCCAGCGTCGTCGTCCTCCCGACGTTGCTGGTGCTCTGGACGCGGTACTTCGGGCCGGACGTCTCCTTCGATCCGCGGCGAACGCGGCGAACCGCGCCGGCCGCCAGCGACGGCGGCGTTCCGGACGACTCGGCGGGATCGGCGACGGTGATCGACGGTGAACGAGATATTCGATCGGCCGACGACCGCCCGGACGATACCGGTGGTGACGACGAGTGACGCCCGACGAGAACGAGGCGGTCGAGGCGTTCGAACGGCTGGGCCTCACGAGCTACCAGGCGAAGGTGTTCATCGCGCTGCAGCAACTGGGCTCCGGAACCGCACGAGACGTGGCTCGCATCGCCGACGTACCGCGGTCGCAGGTCTACAGCGTCGCGGAGAGCCTGGCCGATCGCGGCCTCCTCGAGATCCAGCAGTCGAGCCCGATCCGCTACCGGCCGGTCGACCTCGAGGAGGCACGAAACACCGTGCGGGATCGATTCGAGCGCGAACAGGACCGGGCGTTCGACTACGTCGAGGAGGTCAGACGCGAGTCGGCCGGCGAGGAGACCCAGGAGGACATCTGGACGGTCCGCGGTCGCGACCGGGTCGACGGCCGGGTCGTCGACTTGCTCTCGAGCGCCGAGTCGCGGATCGTCTTCGGGACGAGACTGCCGGAACTCGTCACGGAGTCGATCGAGCGAACGCTCGAGCGCAAGGCGAGCGCGGACGTCTCGGTGCTCGGGGTCAGCAAAACGGCGGCGGTTCGGGAGGGATTGGCGTCGCTCGAGGGCGTCCGCACCGACGCGCCGCCCAGCCATCACGAGAGCGACCACCGATCCGGACGGATCGTCATCGTGGACGACGACGGCATCCTGTTGAGCGTCGTCGACGACGACGGGACCGAGACGGCCATCTGGAGCTCAGGCTCGCTGTTCGCCTCCGTCCTGATCCAGTTGATCGAATCCAGCTCGGAGACGCCGGCGTGAGCGGGACGGTTCGACCGACGTGCGACCCGCCGCGTTTCCTGACGGAAAATCGATAGAACGATACGGCGGCGGCGCAACTCCGAAATCGGTCTCCGACATGACAGTTATCGAACGTTATTCGCGCGGTGAGGGCGGATGAGCGCGACTCGAGCATCGACGCGGCGGGATCTCGCCCGCCTCGTCCGATCGCGGACGGCGTGGCTCGCGGCGACGCTCTTTGCGGCCGTCGCCCTGGCGAGCTGGATACCCTGGATCGGATCCGACTACCTCCTGGCGGACGACCGGCCGCTGTTGCTCGCCGTCTCCGGCACGACCCCGTGGATTCCGCTGTTCGCGATCGCCCTCGGACTCGCGGCGATTCGAACCGAACGGGAGCCGGCGTCGGCGTCGGACGCGACTCGCACCGATTCGAGTGCTGTTCGAACGTTCGGAGCGATCGGCGCGCGTTCGGTCGTTCTGGTCGCCACGGTCGCGATCGTCGTCGCTCTCATGGCCGCTTTCGCCCGGTTTCACGCGATGCGCCCGCTCTCGTTCGTCGGCGGCGTGGCCGCCGTCTCGCTGTTCGGTCTCGCCTGGCTGGGAACGACCGTCGGCGTCGCGAGCGTACTCGAGACGAAACGGCGGGCGCTCGCCGTCGTGCTCGGACTTTACCTCCTGTTCGGGATCCTCTGGCGGGAAACCGTCGTCGCGCTCGCGTCGTTCGTATTCACCGGGCAGACGTCGCCGGACCTCGAGGAGCCGGTCGTCCTCGCGAGCCTCGAGGAACCGGCCTGGTACGCGTACCTGACCCGGTTGAACCCGTTCGACGCGTTCGAGGGCGCGACGTACTACCTTCCGCGCGTGCTCGAGGCGATCCTGCTCGGGGAGTCGACGGTCGCACCTCACCCGCCGAATTTGTTCGGCCTGGGCGTCCTCCTCGCGTGGTTGGTGGGCCCGGTCGCGATCGGATACTGGTCGGTCCAGCGCTCCGAGACGGGGTGACGATCGCTCGCGGTTTTCGCGCGTGACCCTCGAGCGATCGGGTGCGCGCGTCCGACCGCCTTATCGGACGGCGAGGATCGCCCGCACGTTGGTGGCGACGGCGTACAGCCCCACCGCAGAGATCCCGGCGGGAATCGCGAGTCGAAGTCGCGTTCCTTCGAGCAGGACGTACCCGGCGGAAAAACAGCCGAAGAGCACGAGCTTGAACAGGCCGAACCGCACCGCCGACGGCGGATCGCCGAGGACGGCGCGAGCACCCGAGTGAGCCTCCTCGAGTTCGTCGTAGCGGAGTCCGACGACCGTCGTGACGAGGTCGCCGATACCGTACGAGAGCACCGCGAGCGCCCACAGCGACCACGCCAGCGGCGCGCTCATTCGAGGCGATAGCGCAACAGCGCCGCGATTCCGCCGAGATTGGAGAGCTGCTGGCCCGGCGGAAACTCGCTCGAAAAGACCGTGACGTCGCCGCCTTTCTGCTCGGTCGTGCGGACGATCCGATCGACGTCGACGGCCCACTCGCCGTCGGGACCGCGCTCGGTCCGCAACCGATCGTCGAGAACCAGCAGCGTCTCGATCGCGCCGTACTCGGCGGCCTGCTGGACCGCTTCCGGGCCGTAGGCGGCTTTGGCACCCTCCGCGATGCGCCGGGTGAGTTCGTCGATGTACTCGGCCTCGCGTTCGATCCGGGTTTCCTCCTGGACGTCCGCGACCGCGCCGCGTTTGAGCACCTCGTGGACCCCCCGGTCGCCGACGCTCGCCGTGTCGACCATCGTGACCCGCTCCGTGACGTCGGGTTCGTTCTTCTCGAGATACTTGTAGGCGTCCTGTTTCGTGAAGCCGGGGCCGGCGAGGATGATCGCGTCCGCGTCCTGTCGTTTCAGGACGGCCCCGAGTTCCGCGAACAGTTCGGATCGCTCGCGAGCGTACTCGCCTTTCCCCGTCGGACCGGTGATCGTCGCTCGCTCTTCGGTTCCGTACTGGGCGACCGTGTGGACGTGGGCCTGTCCCTCCTCGACGGTCGCGATGGCGACGTCTGGATTCTCGGTCGCCTCCTCGGCCTCCTCGAGGCGGGCCTCCTGGTCCGGTTTGAACCGCTTGTCGATCGAGATTTCGTCCCGCGCCTCGACGTTCAGCGTGTGGTGAAAGCCGAGTTGATCCTCGCGCGAGCAGGCGACGATCTCGCCGCCGACGCGCAGTCGGTTCGCGAACTTGTGGAACTCGATGTCGTCGACGGCGATGGCGACCCACATGTGCTCTCGCTCGCCGCCCGTATCGCGCATCTGCTCGTCGTTGCGCTGGATGCGCCTCGTCGTATCGCCCGCGACGCGGTCGCCGGGTTCGAGGACGTACTGCAGGTGCCAGAGGTCGTCGACGCTCTCGGGAACGACCGTCACCCGTTCGCGACCGCCCTCGAGTTGCTCCCGGTCGGTGATCTGCATGGTCGTCCGTTCACGGGGCGGTGGTAAGTGGGCTGCGATCCGTCGGAAGCGGTGGGTCGACGGCAACCAACCGGTCGGCGCTCGAGGCGGCGATCGAAGGGGTCACGCGGACCGTCGACCGGGATCTCACTCGTGGATCGGCTCGACGACCGTCACTGCACGGACGGCACGGGATCTCACTCGAGGGCCGACTCGAGATCGTCGACGACGGCCGCGACCGCTTCGTGGGCGCGATCGAACGCGACGGGGTCGGCGGTCATCCCGAAGAAGCCGTGGATCATGTCCTCGTAGTTCCGGTAGGTGACCGCAACGCCGGCTTCCTCGAGGCGGTCGGCGTAGGCCGCACCGTCGTCACGAACCGGATCGAAGCCGGCGGTGACGATCGTCGCCGGCGGGAGTGCGGAGAGATCGGCCGCCCGCCTCGGGAACGCGTACACGTTACCCTCGTCGATGGGATCCTCGAAGTAGTGGCGGCGAAACCACGCGATTTCGTCGGCCGTCAGCAGGTAGCCGTCGGCGTTTTCCTCGTAGGCGTCGGTGTCGGTGGGGTCGCCGGTCACGGGGTAGACCAGCACCTGGTACGCGATCGACGGGCCGTCGCGATCGCGCGCGAGCAACGCGGTCGCCGCCGCCAGGTTACCGCCCGCGCTGTCGCCTGCGAGGGCGATTCGGTCGGGGTCGATTCCGAGTTCGGACGCGGCGTCGGCGAGCCACTCGAGGGCCGCATAGCAGTCGCACAATCCCGCGGGAAACGGGTGTTCCGGCGCGAGCGCGTAGTCGACGCTGACGACCGGGTAGCCGGATTCGGCCGCGAGCGTCCGACACGTCCCGTCGTGGGTCTCGACGCTGCCGAGTACCCAGCCGCCGCCGTGGAAGTAGAGGATCCCGGGTCTGCTCGCGGCGGCTTCACGCTCGCCGCCGGTTCCGGGGTCGTAGATTCGGACGCGCAAGTCGTCTCGCGGACCGTCGATCGTCCGGTCTTCGACCGACTCGAGGGAAACGGTCGACTCCGCGGGCGGTTGCATCCGCTCCATCAACTCGCGAGCCTCCCGAGGCGTCACCTCCTCGAACGGCGGTACGTCGGCCGCCTCGTACCGTCGGAGAAACGCCCGTGCGTCGGGATGAGGTTCGTCCGTGCGCGTCGGGTCCATCGCCGGATGATCTCCGCGGTCGGCCAAAAAGGTCCGGAATCGGAAGGTCGTGAACGCGCCCAGGAGGGGGTAGGACGGCACGTGACGCGACCGGCCCGAAGGGGCGCGCGCTCGAGCGGCCGTTCGGCGGGCTCGCGTCGTCGCCTCCGATCGTCCGGTCGGACGTCTTCGGCGCGCTTATTTCGGTTCGGGACGGCCCTTCGAGCGATGACCAACCAGGAGCTCATCGACGCCCTGCGAGCGGCGGAAGCCGTCAAGTTCGGCGAGTTCGAACTCTCCCACGGCGGAACCAGCGAGTACTACGTCGACAAGTACCTCTTCGAGACCGATCCCCGGTGTCTCGAGGCGATCGCCGGGGCGTTCGCCGGCCGGATCGACGACGAGAAACTCGGCGGCGTCGCTCTCGGCGGCGTTCCGCTCGCGGCGGCGACGAGCGTCGCGGCCGGCGTCCCCTACGTCATCGCGCGCAAGCAGCGCAAGGAGTACGGCACCGGAAACCTCGTCGAAGGACGACTCGAGGACGGCGAGGAGGTCGTCGTGCTCGAGGACATCGTCACCACCGGAACGAGCCTCGTCGACGCCGTCGAGGCGCTCCGGGACGCCGGCGCGACCGTCGAGCGCGCGCTGGTCGTCGTCGACCGCGAGGAGGGCGGCCGCGAGAACGTCGAGGACGCCGGCGTGGAGATGGAATCGCTCGTCACGGCGAGCGAGCTGCTGGCCGATCGCGATTCGGCGTGACAACCGAAGCGTCGGCCGACGGATCGTCAACGGCTCGACGCGGACGAAATCGTCACCGGTCGACCAATCCGTCCTCGCGCGCGAGCAACAGCGCCGACAGCGTCGAGTCGTTGGCCGGCTGCTCGCGGGCGCGGTCGATCGCGCGGCCGATCGGGACGGTCGTCACCTCGAGGAACTCGTTCGAATCGAGGGCGCGCTCGCCGGGCTCGAGCCCCTCGGCGTAGACGACGCCGCGGTCGTGGCGCAACACGCCGGTTGCGACGGCGTACTCCTGGAGGAGCGTCGTACTCGCGGGCCGAAAGCCGGTCTCCTCCTCGAGTTCGCGTGCGGCCGCCGCGGTGTACGACTCGCCGTCCTCGACGATGCCGGCGGGAAGCTCGAGATGCGTCTCCCCGATCGCAGGACGGTATTGTTTCACGAAGAGGAGCCGATCCTCGTCGTCTGCGGTTTCGGCGTCGGAACCGCCGCCCTCGACGGTCGGGACCGATCGGGCGTCTATCCGGGCGACCACGACCACCGCTGGCGGTAACTCCGCCCAGTAGTAGCGTTTGTTCGTCCCGTCGGGCTGTTCGAGCAGGTCGTAGCCGCCGTCGTACCAGCCCGTCTCGTACTCCGTCACTTCCTCGAGGTGCGTCCACGCTTCGGGTGCGGTCATGCAAAAGCGGTGGGCCCCGATCGAGTAATAGCTGCGGTTCTAGTACCCTCCCAAGCGTCGACTGCTGAGCGAAATCGAACCACACCGAATGATTTCGCTCAGCAGTTCAGGCTTGGGACGCCACTAGAGGAGCTCGCGGTAGATCCGGCCGAACGCCTGTCGGCGAAGCGTCGCGATCGCGGCGTCCGCTTCGTCCTGGAACGTCGCCGCGACCGCCGTTCCGTCGGGACCGGCGTGCCAGACGACGTTGTCGACGTTCTCGTTGCCGACCTCGACGACCTCCTCGTCGCTGGATTCGAGCCACGAGTCGTACTCCTCGCGCGTTCCGACGGAGACCTCGAGCAGGCTCGCAAAGAGCGCGTCCCGGGCCGTCTCGACGACGTCCGTGGTGACCCGGTCGTCGTACTCCTCGCGATCGAACTCCATCGCTCGCGCGACCTCGCGGACGACCGTCCGTGCTGCGGGCCCGACCGATTCGTACGCGGCGCGTGCGTCTTCCGGCGATTCGAAGTCGAACGTCCCCACCGTGTGCATGTGCGTTGGCTCGGCTCGTGGGTAGTTACGCGTTTTCGTTCGCGCTTTCGCCCGCCGAGTCGTCGTGGTCCGACTCGTCGCCGTCCGATTCCGCGTGACCGGACGCGCTCGACTCCTGCATCTGTCGCGTCAGTTCCCGCGCCTCCTCGAGGACGCCCGCGGCGTCGTCGGACACCGCACCCCGACCGGGACGGCGGCTCTGAGCCGCCAGCGCGTCCTCGAACCCGGCCGGTCGACCGGCGTCGTGGCCGTGGCTCGTCCCCTCGAACTCGGGCGTCTCGATCTCGCGGGCGTACTCGCTGACGATCTCGCCCAGTTCCTCCGGACCGCAGCGCTCCCAGTTCGGCGCGTACTCCGCGAGCCACTCGCGGTGGTCCTGCCTGCCGATCGAGGCGGTGACCGCCAGGTGGTTCGCCAGATGGACGGCGTCGTGTTGTTCGGCGTCGCACACTGGACAGGCGTATCCCATGCCGTCGCCTACGGCTGGGGGCGGTAAAACGGCCACGCAACCGCGCCGGCCGCGCTCGAGGGATGGCGGTAACCGCTGGCGCGGTCACTCGAGTTTCCGGATCATCACGATCGCGTCTTCGCCGTCGTCGTAGTAGCCGGGCACACGACGGAGCGGCTCGAAGCCGAACTGCCGGTAGAGACGCTTTGCACCGTCGTTCGAGTGCCGAACCTCGAGTTTGACCGTCCCGGATCCCTGAGCGGCGAGGACGGCGAGCGTCCGCGAGAGTAACGCGGAGCCGACGCCGGCTTCCCGCCTGTCGGGGTGGACCGCGATGTCCTTGACGTGGCCGAGTCGGCGGCCGAACTGTTGGGTGGCGTCGGCGACGACGTAGCCGGCGATCTCGTCGTCGTTGTGGGCGACTAAAAACCCCGGTTCCCCGAGAAATCCCTCGAACGCCTCGTAGGGCCAGGGCTGAGAGAAGGACGCGTTTTCGATGCGAACGACGGCGAGCAGGTCAACGCGCTCTGCGGGTCGGATCGATACGTCGCCGTCACGCTCCGCCGAAGCGCGCGTCGTCACGGGTTCCGATAGGTCGTCCAGGGATAAAAGGGATACCGTCAGTCGGACGCGTTCGAGTCGACCGGCCAGTCGGTACCGAGTACTCTTCGTCGGTTTGCTCCTCGGAGTCGTCGACGGTGGTCGTCGGTTCGGCGTCCTCCGTCCCGCCGTACTGCGTCTGATTGTCGTCCGGTTCGTCGTCGTGGGAGTCGTCGGACACGGCGATCACTCCGCCGGAATCGCCTCGATCTCGAACTCCTCGGTCAGCTCCTTCAACCGCTCGAGGGCGTCCTGCTCCTCGCGGAGGTTCTCCTCGAGGAGGTCCGCCGCGTCGCTCATGCCGAGCTGGTCGGCGAGGGGGATCAGATTGCCGTAGGCGGCGATCTCGTAGTGTTCCGTCTTCTCCGCGGCGGCCATGTTGTGGTAATCGAGCACCTCCTGGTCGGGCTCTTCCGACGTGAACCCCTCGTACTCCCGAATCAGGCCCTCGATGCCCTCGCACTCCTCTTTCTCCGGCGGCTCGCCGAACATATCGAACACCTCTTCGAGCCGGTCGATCTGATCCCGCGTCTCCTCGCGGTGGTCCGCGAACGCGGTCGCGATCTCCTCGCGTTCGGTGTGTTGCTCCAGGTCATCCAGCGCGTCGAGCAGTTCGTGTTCGGCGTGGTAAATGTCCTCGAGTCCGTGTTCGAACAGGTCGTGAATCGTTTCCAAGCTCATACGTCACGCCGACTTCACCGGCGCAGTGAAAAAGTCGAGAGCCTGCGACGGCAGGCGAGATCAGCGATCTGGCGACCGCCTGCAACGGCGTACTCACCCCGTTCGATCGTCACTGTTCGGTGATGGATCGCTCGCGACCGAAACGGCGGGCTCGCACTGTTGATCGACGGGGTTTCCGAGACCAGTATCACCGAGCGGACGGCGACGTTCGACCGTACGACTCGACCGTCGCGCCTCAACTACCGGCCGTTTTTGCGACGACCGATGCACTCGGCGGAGAGACCGCCGAAACTGATCCCAGGGGGCACACAGACGACGAATCAACGATCCGAACGATTCAACTGACACGTCATCGGTTTCGCTCCGGACTCGAGGTTCCGAGCCGGGGGAACCGCCTCAGGGTGGCCGACAAACCGGCTGACGCACGATCGGGCGACGGTCGGATCGATCGGTTTCGCGCGGGGAAATCGGCGTCGATCCCGTGACGCCGCTCCTGAACGAAATCGGCCGATGGCAGCGGAATCGGCCGAAAGTGACCGTCGGGAAAGCCGGTAATATATTCCTCTAGAGCAGAGCACGGGTATCGCTTGCAGCCGAAGCGCTACTTATAGTGGCTGGGTTCGAACGGAGGGTAATGACCGACTCGGCCGAGTGTAAAGCGACGACAACGGAGCAGGACGAACAACGGGACGACGCTCACCTCGACGATATCGAGGAAGGGGCCGGCTGTACGGAGATCTGGGAACACCTCGCGGAGAAGCGCGAGGAGTGAGTCCAATCCGAGGTAGCGCCTTTTTTGATACCGAGGTCCGTACTGGATAGCATGACCGACAATCGGCCCGGCGATCGCTCGCGTGGTCGCGGCGAGGGCAATCGATCGATCCCGACGGATCGAGAATCACCCGTCGGTGCGCCAGTCATCCGCGGCGACGAATCGGTCACCGGGACCCGAGCCCGCGAGGCCGTCCAGTTCGACCCCGACGATCCGGACAGCCTCGAGAACGCCGCCGAAACGGTTCGACAGTTCGCACGCGGGGCGATCGAGGACGACCACCTCTACATGCTCCGCGGGGCGGCCGCCTGCGCCGCGCTGGTTCGCGGCGAGGGATCGTACAAAGCGGCGGCCGAGCGCGCCGGCAGCGACGTCACGGTTTCGTTCATCAGAAAGTGGGCCCGCGTTCACGATCTCCCCCGTTCGGTTCGCAAACAGGTCGCGCTTGGGATCATCGCGCCGACCGCGGCAAAGCACATTGCGCGCGTCGCTGGCGAGGCGCGGCTCCTGCTCGCGTGGGCGGCGATCGACGGCGATCTCACCGTTCGCGAGGTTCGAAGCGTCGCAAGCGCCGTCAACGACGGCGTTCCTATCCGTCAGGCGCTCGCGGAGTACGACGTCCGACTCGGTCGAGTCGAGGTCACGCTCTCGGCCGAAACCTATCGGGATCTGCGACGGCGGGCGTCCATCGACGGCGTCGACCCCGGCGAGATCGTCACCGAAGCGCTCGAGCAGTATTTCGAGTCGGAGTAACCCAGTCACACCGCGTACGTTGCTGACCGGCCGCATTCACGGCGACAGAAAGAAAACGTTTAACCACTACTCGCCGATAGTGACGGACACGGGGCCGGTAGCTCAGTCCGGCAGAGCGTCTGGCTTTTAACCAGACGGTCGCGTGTTCAAATCGCGCCCGGCCCGCTTCTCGCCGCGAGCAAATCCGCGAGCGGCGAGCATCGGAACCGGCGGGATTTGAACGCAGGGAGGTCGCGCGCAACGGAGTGAGCACGTCCGACCGTGTGTTCAAATCGCGCCCGGCCCGTTTTCACGACGAACGGACGTGAGGAGTGCAACGGCCGCCGCGATTTGAAGTAGACCAGAAAGGCGCAGCGAAGCGAGCATTTCTGGGCGTCGTTCACAATCGCGCCCGACCCGTTTCCACGGCTGTGAGTCCCCGCCTTCACGGATCCGTCGAGAGCGCACCATCGGCCGAGAGTCGCCCGTCGAGAGTGCACCGTCGCTCGAGTTCCCGACTTCGATTGTCGCGCGCCGGCGCGGGCCGACGGTCGAACGGTGTTCACGAGAGGCACACCTCGTACGGGCCAGAAGAGCGTGCCGAGGTCGGGAGAGAGCGAATACGGCGCTGATCGGGGGCGGGGCGGTCTCCGCGATTCGCCTCGAGAGGCCGACGACGGTAGTGACGGACGTGAGTGGAAAGCGTGGGGGTTCGCGGTGGCTCGGGCGTACACCCGAGAACGCTCCGGAACCAGCGCGAACGAAACGAGCGAGCAACTGCCGGCGGTCACGGTCGCGTTCGAGCTGCGTGACGCCGTCCGCCCGACGAAAATTCAGCGGAAAAACGATCACTGCGAGGAGACGAATCGCTTCACCCAGGGACGTCCGGCCAAAATATTTATATTTGTCTCTCGTACACGCGAACCGGCGAGGAAGGGACCGCTGTCGTTGCCACGCCAACTGTCCCTCTCGAGCAGAGTACCCTCGCCGAAGCGACAAGCCGGCCCCACCGAACCGCGTGTAATCACTGTAGGGGGTGAACACCTTGGACGTTCCGGCCGGCTTCTTCCGCGGAGATACGATCCGAGAGAGACGTCTCTCCGTTTCCTCGCACCCAGGGAGCCGAGATTCTCGATCGATTCGGTAGCCCGCGATATCTGCGGGAACGGTCGAGACAGGTATCGTACACGCCACGACAGAACTCCCCCGGATACTCGATAAAACAATATTGTTTCTACAGTAATAATGATGGTTCGATAGATATATGAATGGAGTGTTCGAATAATGTTCTACCTGTTCGGGTGTAAAATAAGCAGGATCTTCCGCAGGTGTTTGAGCGACGGCGTTCGCCCCTCGGAGGTCGTCACCCGATCAATCAACCCCCAATGAGAATCAGTATGAAAGAACACGAACAACTACATCGCGAATCTGGACTCGAGTCCGAATCGGAGCGCCCCGTCGATGACGCCAGTATCTGCGTCGTCGGTCTCGGCTACGTCGGTTTGCCGCTAGCGTACGAATTCAGCCGAATCGGACACGACGTCGACGGGTACGACGTCGATCCCGGAAAGATAGACGCCCTCGAAAACGGCGTCGATCCGACCGGTGACGTCGGAGATGAGGCGATCGAACGGTGTTCGATCGAGTTTTCGTCGGATCCGTCGGTGATCTCGAACGCCGAGTACGTGATCGTCGCCGTGCCGACGCCGGTCGACGACCTCGAGAAACCGAACCTCGAACTCGTCGATAGTGCGGGACGAACGGTGGGCGAGCACATCGAAGCCGGCGCGACGGCCGTTCTCGAATCGACCGTCTATCCCGGTGCGACTCGGGAAGTGTTCGTGCCGGCGATCGAAGATGCGAGCGGCCTCACCGCCGGCGAAGAAATCGGCGTCGGCTACTCCCCCGAACGAATGGTTCCCGGCGACGACGAGCACGGACTGGAAAACGTCGTCAAGATCGTCAGCGCAATGACCGACGAGACGCTCGAGGACGTCGCGGCGCTGTACGAGAGCGTCGTGGACGCGGGCGTCCATCGGGCGCCGACGATCGAAACGGCCGAGGCCGCAAAGTGCGTCGAGAATACTCAGCGCGACCTCAACATCGCGTTGGTCAACGAACTCGCCGTTGCGTGTACGCACCTCGGGCTAGACACGCGGGAGGTCCTCGAGGCCGCGGGAACGAAGTGGAACTTCCACGAGTACCGTCCGGGTCTGGTCGGCGGACACTGCATCCCCGTGGATCCGTTTTACCTGATTTACGAGAGCGAACGAAACGACTTCTCTCCCGAACTGATCCGAAAAGCACGCGAGGTCAACGAGTACGTGCCCGACCACGTCGCAGACATGACTGTTCGAGCGCTCAACGAGACCGGGAACGTGTTGCGAGACAGCCGTGTGCTCGTGTTGGGGTTGACGTACAAGCCGAACGTCGCCGACATTAGAACGTCCAAAATCGGGAACGTGATCGAAGCGTTGCGGGAGTACGACGTGTCGGTCGTCGGCTTCGATCCGCACGCGGATCCCGAACTCGTTCGCGCGGAGTTCGGAATCGACGTCCAGACGGATCTCTCGGCGAGCGGAATCGACGCGATCGTAATCGGGACGGTACACGACGAGTTCTACGGGCTGAGTCTCGGGGATCTCGCGTACGAAATGAACGACGATCCCGTGCTGGTCGACGTTGACGGCGCGTTCGAAGCGGAGGCGAACGAAAACGGGTTCGTCTACCGGAGGCTCTGATGTACAGGGATCACTCGATCGGCGTCGTCGTGCCGGCGTACGACGAAGCAGGCTTCATCGGGGACGTCATCCGCGGAATGCCGGCGTACGTCGATTCGATCTTCGTCGTCGACGACTGTTCGACCGACGGTACCTGGGACGAGATTCTCGAGGCGGCTCGAGCGGACGAACGAAGCGGCGACGACTCGCCCCAGCGCGACGACGCGGTCGAACGACGGCTCGTAACGGACGGTGGCTCGTGCCCGCTCGCACGGCGAGCGACCGTACACGATCCGATCGGACGGGTTACGCCGATCCAACACCGCGAGAACCTCGGCGCGGGCGGTGCGATCAAGACGGGATACCTCGCTGCGCTCGAGGACGGGCTCGACGTCGCGGTCACCGTCGACGGCGACGGACAGATGGACCTTTCGCAGATGCCACGCCTACTGGATCCGGTCGTCGGCGGCGACGCGGATTACGCGAAAGGCAATCGCCTTTTGTACCGCGAGTATCGGAAATCGATGCCGAAGTTCCGGTTTTTCGGAAACGCGATCCTGACGGTACTGACCAAAATCGCCAGCGGCTACTGGAAGATGATGGATCCCCAGAACGGGTATACGGCCATCTCTCGGGAATCCCTCGAGGCGATCGACGTGGAAGGGCTCTACGAGTACTACGGTTACTGCAACGATATTCTCGTGAAGTTGAACGCGAACGGAATGCGGGTCGCAGACGTCGCGATGCCGGCCGTGTACGGTGACGAGGAGTCGAGCATCACCTACACGAAATACGTCCGAAACGTTTCCGTGATGTTACTCAGGAACTTCCTCTGGCGATTGAAGACGAGATACCTCGTCATGGATTTCCACCCGCTCGCTCTGTTCTATCTGTTCGGCGCGGGAACGATCGGGGTCGGCACGCTAGGCTCGGCGTGGTCGTTCTACGCCGCGTTTGCGCTGGACGACCCGTGGTTCGTTCGATTCGTGTCCTGTTTGCTCCTCGTTTCGGTCGGAATCGTGTCCACGCTGTTGGCGATGACCTTCGACGTGAAAGAAAACGAGTCGTACGAGGTGACGGTTTTCGAATGAAAATCGTCTTCACGATCCAGCATCCGGCCCACGTCCACTTCTTCAAACATCCGGTGAAGCGTCTCTCGAACGATCACCGGGTTACCGTCTTCGTGCGGGAAAAAGACGTCGCGGTCGATCTGCTCGACGAGTACGAAATCCCGTACGAAGTTCTGGCCGGGCCGACGAACTCCGTTACAGAGTTAGCACTGACGCAACTGCGCTACGAGAGTCGCCTGATCCGAAAGGCGCGTCGAATCGAACCGGACGTGATGGCCGCGATTGCTGAACCCGGTGTCGCCCACGCCGCCAGACTCGTCGGCAGTACGGGACTAATCTTCACCGATACGGAGCACGCAACGGTACAGAACAGACTGGCGTTCCCGTTCTGTGACGTCATCTACACGCCAACCTGTTATCGAAACGAGATCGGATCCAAACAGGTCCGGTATCCCGGATATCACGAACTCGCGTACCTGCATCCCGATCGATTCGAGCCGAATCCGGACGTACTGGCGGCCGTCGGCGTTTCGGAAGACGACCCCCTCGTCGTCTTGCGACTCGTTTCGTGGGACGCCGCCCACGACGTCGGAAAAAGCGGCTTCGATCGGACGGAATCGGTCGTCTCGCGACTAGAACGGGAAGGCGCACAGGTGGTGATCTCGTCGGAGAGCCCGCTCCCGGCCTCGCTCGAGCGACGGCGGATCGACATCCCACCGCACCGGATACACGATCTCTTGTACTACTCCGATCTGTTCATCGGCGAGAGTCCGACGATGGCCACCGAAAGCGCCGTTCTCGGCACACCGGCGATATACGCGTCGTCTATCGAACTCGGATACGTCACCGAACTCAGCGAACGATACGGTTTGATATTCGAATACACCGGTCCGGACCGACAGGAGCGAAGCGTCGAAAAAGCGACCGAGATTCTGAATTCGACGTCCGAAACGACGTGGAGTCGTCGTCGAGAACGGCTCCTCTCCGATAAGATCGACACGTCGGAGTACGTTATTCAGGAGGTGTTGCGTCATGGATGACGCGACGGTAGCCGCCTCGAGCCACAGCTCGACGACGGCCGGTGATCGTCACGGTGGACGCAAGCTCCTCGTTATCGCACACAACTACAGCAATTTCACGAAAGGTCAGATCGACGCGATCGCGGATCGATTCGAGGAAGTGGTCGTACTCGTTCGCTACAATCGGTTCACCGATCTCTCGGGGATACTCGAGTTCGACACGCTGAAAAAGTACGGCCGCGATTTCAAAATCGCGGACTCGTCTCCCGAGAACGTGGAAGTCGTCCCGTTGGCGCTGACGTACGCGCCGATCGATCGCTGGTACAGAAGCCTCGGAAAACACCACTACTGGGCGGTGAAAACCGAACTCCGCGGGCGGATCGAGTCGTTCGATCTCGTTCACGCACACTTTAGCTGGACCGCAGGATACGTCGCAACGCGGTTAGGGGAGGAGTTCGGGATACCCAGCGTAATCACCGTTCACGAGAACGAAGACCGACTGGCTGACGAACTCCAGTCCGGAAACGACGATCTGTACTGGACGTGGAAAAACGCCGATGCGATTATTCGAGTGAACGAAAAGGACTGCGAACGGCTCTCGGAGTACAACGATACCGTCCACGCGATTCCAAACGGGTACGATCGTGAGCGGTTACCGCTGAAAGAGACGGCGACCGCTCGAGAGCGACTCGGTATCTCCCGAGACGAAACGGTCGTGTTTTCGCTTGGAGGGTTGATCCCGAGAAAACGGTTCGACCTGTTGATCGAAGCGGTGGCGGCCGTCGAACACGACGAACCCGTCGTCTGTGCCATCGGCGGGCGAGGAAAAGAACGCCGAAACCTCGAGCGGTTGGCACAAAGATACAGCAACGAGACGCTCGACGTGCGCGTTCTCGGATTCATCCCCAACGAAGAGCTCGCAAACTGGCTCAACGCGTGTGACATATTCGCACTCGCGAGCGAATCGGAAGGGAACCCGACGGTGATGTTCGAGGCGCTGGGCTGTGGAAAGCCCTACGTCGGAACCAACGTCGGGGGGGTCGACGAAATAATCACGACCGACGAGTACGGATTACTCTGTCCTCCCAACGACACGGACGCGCTCACCGAGGTGCTTCAACGCGGGCTCTCCAGGTCCTGGAACCGAGAGACGATCCTGGAGTACGGGACCCGGTTTACCTGGAACGAGATCGCCGACGAGGTGTACGATGTTTATCAGGACGTTGTGGAATGAAGCGCTCCGAATCGCGACCGCCATCGCCGCCATCCTGGCGACGTACACCCTTCGGTACGTTCGCCTGGGACTCGCTCGTCGGAGAGATCACTACCCCCATCCGTACAAAACGATCGACGTCGATCCGTCCGTGATCGAGTGGTACGGGGGACGGTTTACGAACAATCCGTTTCGGTACGGAGGGACGTTCAGCCTCGCATACTACGCGGGTGCAACAGTCCGCGGTGGCGACTGGGATCTCGAGACGGTACCCGTGAACGAACTTCGAAAGTACAGCGCGGTCGTCGATCGGTACGAACGCGGAATCCCGTGGGAGGAAACGAACATATACGAACACATTCTCGAACTCGCCGAGCGAAAGGGAAGTTACGACGGATGTACGACGAAAGCGGATGTCGTGCGCCGGTATCGGGAGATCGACGAACTCTACCAGCAGATACGCGACGACGGATACAGAACCGACGACGGACTCGATCAGGTCTGCGTGAATATTGGACGAAACGGAGACGTGATCTTCAACGGAAACGGAAACCATCGGCTGTTCATCGCGAAGGTTCTCGGTCTGGACGAGATACCGGTCCGCGTGCTCGTGAGACACGAGGATTGGATGACGCGACGGCGGAAACTTGTAGAGGGTGAATTCGACGGAACGCCGCCCGCCGATACGAAGTGGGGGACGGATCATCCTGATCTGGACGATGTGGTCGTGGCCGAGAATATCTCTTCTTGATCGTCAGCTCGATCGGGAGCGACGTAGTACGTTCTGAAGTCACCCGTCGTGTGCACCCGGTGGGCGACCGTCTCCCGCTCGAGATAGGCGAAGTCGTCCTCCGTAAATCGGAATCCGTCGTAGAGTTCGCTCTCGCGTTTCTCGTCGGCACTACTTATCGTTAGATACGTTTTCGAGGGATACACCGTCGGAAGATCCTGGGATGCGAAGTTATCCGGTGACCCACCGCGTCGCCATCCGTCGTGATAGTAGTCTCGCCGGTCACGGTGGGCAGGGCCGTTGATGGCGTGTCCGTACCGACTCACGTGCGAACGAACGTGATCGTGTCTAACGGTCGGCTGTTCGTACTGGAACACCAGTTCGTATCCGGTCGTGTCCGCTTCGGTTACGTGTTCCGTGTCCTGATGGATGTAGCCGGACGGGTGAACGATGAGCAGCGACAGTCCCACGAGAACCAGAAGGCAGGGAACGAGTACGAATCGAGTGTCCAGCGACACGCTCGAAACGACGTACCGACCCGTGGCTACGGCACCGACGATCGTGAAGATCACCATCACGAAACCGGCAAATCGGAAGAACATAGTCGTCCGATTGGTGACGAGAAAAAGCAACATCATCCCTCCAATCGGGACGAGACCGAACACGAAACTCGACAACAGCAGATCGCGCTCACCGTCGGGCGTCGTACGTGAGCTCGGGCGACGAACCAACGCGAGTGTTCGCTCGAGTGTGAACACCGCGACGACGAGCCCCACGACGAGGCTGACGGAAAACAGTTTCAGAAACAGCGTGGCGAGTGTGCCACCGACTTCGGCGACCGAGGAACCCCGTTGGGAGACGTCACCCGCAACTTCTGCGCCTTCGACGACGTAAAAGAGTAATCCGGAAAAGAAATTCGCGAACACGTTTTCGAATCGGATCCAGACCCACGTACAGCCGCCTAGTAGTAGCGATTGGCGGAACAGCGTTCCGACGCTGCCACCGTCTACCGGTCCGAGAGACTGATACAGCCAGAGCACGACGGCGACGGCTACGAGAAAGACCGTCAGAACGACCGTATACATCGGATGGAACACGAGTAATCCGGCGAACAGCAACAGCGCGATCAGGCGGGTCCGGATCGTCCGCTCGATCAGAACGAGAAGGACGGCGAACAGAACGAACGGGATCGAAAACAGCGCGAAATTTCGAGGAGACGGCTCTACGTGTATCGTAACGTGGTTGACCGGCAACAAAAAGAGCGCGAAAAACACGCCCAACGTCGTCGCTCCCGTCGTGGAATCGATCCGTCGAACGACGAGCGCAACGAACACGACGAACAAGCCGACGAAAATCACCGGGAGCAGCATCAGCGATCGGCGAACGGACAACGCCGTGGTCTGTGCGAGTGCACTCCCAAGGAGGTGAACTGCCGGATAGAGCAGGTCGGTTGCCGATCTCGTCCCGGCTAGTAGCTCACGAGTCCACCCGAGATGTGTCAACATGTCACCTTCACCTACAAAATAGTACCGTCGAAGGAGCGGTAACGAAACCACCAGAAGCACGGAGTACGCGGTCGCGACGAGCGCTAGGCGGTTCGGTTCGTTCGCTTCGACGCGAGAAAATGCGATGAGAGTCGACGCACAGATGGAAGACGCGAGCACGAGCCAGAACGAACGCGGGGTCGACCGATAGACGTCGATTTCGTAGCCGATCGCGCCGTTTCGAACGGCGATCGCGGCTGCGGTGCCGCTGAGAACGAAGCACATCGCGACCGATATTTTGTAGGACCAGTCGGTAGCTACGATTCCCATTCGTGTAGAGTTGCCGCATCTACCGGTGATAAATTTTGTGAAAATACGGTTGTATGATTACTCGAACGCGGCCAGTCAATCTATCGCTCGGAACCGTCTCCCCTTCGAGAGTGGGTGCGAACGTCACGTCACACGCGAGATCAGAGCGTTCGGATCGAGGAGACCCGTGGAGACTGAAAGTACTCCCCAGACGAACGCTCCGATCGCGACGACGACCACGAGCGACAGCGCGCTCGAGACGTACGTCAGGAAAAACGAGACGACGGCCGCCATACCCACGGTTACCCCCGCGACGAGCGAGATCTGTCTGAGGAGGTATCCGGTGCGAAGCCCGAGTTCGGCGTGGACGAAGTACAGGTTCGCGGCGGTGAAGATTCCGTACGTCGTGACCGTCGCGATCGCGGCTCCGGTAACGCCGATTCGCGGAATTAACACGACGTTTAACAGAACGTTGAGCGCAGCAGTCACCCCTTTGACGATCGCACGGTCGCGGGCTCGGCCCATGAAATCGAGGCCGTGGCCGACGACCTTCGTCACGGTGCGAAAGACGGCGTACACTCCCAGTATCTGGAGGACGGGAACCGCACCGGCGTACTCGACGCCGAAAACGAGGTGGATGGTCGGCTCGGCGACGAGTATCAGGCCGACGGCAGCGGGCACGTACAACAGGAGCGATTTGACGAGCGCCAGCTCGATGATCTCGCGAGCGTGATCCAGATTGTCACTGGCCTTCTCGGCTCCGAGCGTTGGCGAGAGCGTAAACCCGAGCGCAGTCGCCGGCTTTTCGACGAACTCGACGACCTGTTTACTGATGACGTAGAAGCTCACCGCAACCGGCGTAAGAAAGAATCCGACCAGTACCGTATCGATCTGCTTTTCGACGACGTTCGCCGTGCTCGTCGCCGTTAGCGGAACTGTATACTCCGCGATTCGACGACGGAGGTTCGGCTCGACAGGGCCGACTTCTCGAACGGTTCGATAGTACCGGGTGTAAATCAACCCGAGTCCGACTCCGGTAGCGAACACGTACCCCAGAATATATCCGCCCAGCGCACCGGCCGCACCGAACCCTGAGACGACGAGCGCAATCGCAAACAGCAGTCGTCCGCCGCGGTCGATCGCGTGAACAATTGCCGCCAGTTCGATGGCTTCGAAGCCCTGGAGAACCAGCCGAACGTACTTGGTGAGCGTTCCGAACGCGACGTACGCGACGCCGAGAGCCAGAAGTGGAGCGAGCTCGGGCTCTCCTACCAGGTCCGCGAGCAACCGGTGTCCGACCAAGAGACCGACGCCAACGACGATAATCGTCCCGAGATTCAACAGAAGCGACGTCCGAACGATGTGTGGGATCTGCGTGGGATCCGTTTCCTTGTATTCGGAGAGATAGCGTCCGGCAGACCGCCCGATTCCGAGCTTCGTCGCCACCATCAGGACGGACAGAATCGAGATCGCAAAGAACAGGAGTCCGTACGCTTCGGGTTCGAGAAAGCGAGCGAGTGCGACGATCAAACACGCGCCCGAGATCGCCGCGACCAGCTGACCCCCCAACTCGATTTTGAACCGCGAAACGAGCGTATCCGTCCCGGTCATCGGGCGGATCGGTGTAACCGTACTGTTGTGCGTATCATGATAGGTAGAGTTGTTCGGGCTCAGCGTCGAACCAGTTCTCTCGCAACCTTCCGTACCGCTTCGTCGCTACTGTGTTCTGGTTCCCACCCGAGTGCCGCGAGTTTCTCGATGGAGAGACGCATTTTGGGGACGTCGCCGGTCCAGCCGCGATCACCTCCCGTGTACTCGTAGGCCGGGTCGAGCGTCATCTCCTCGCTAACGATGTCGGCGATCCGATCGACCGACGTCGTCGTTTTCGTTCCAAGGTTGTACGTCTGCATCGGTCCCGCCGACGATGGCGCGCGTTCGACGACGTGATGGATCGCATCGACGCAGTCTTCGACGTGCATGTACGATTTTTCCTGTCGACCGTTGCCGAGAATCGTCAGCGTCTCCGGATCGCGTTCGAGTTTCTCGACGAAGTCCGGAATCACCCCTGCGCCGACGCGAGGCGCGACGACGTTTGCAAACCGAAAGTTCCAGACGGTTACGTCACGGGTGTGTGCGTACACCGAGAGTATCGATTCCTCGGCGAGTTTCGCCGCTCCGTAGACGCTGATCGGCTCGAGCGGTGCGTAATCTTCCGGCGTCGGCCGAGGTGCTTCGCCGTATACGGTCGACGACGAGGTGAACACGACGTCCGAAACGCCGACGGTGCTCACGCGCTCGAGCAGCGAGTGCGTCATCGCGACGTTCGACTCGAACTGTGAGCGCGGTTCGTCGCTGTTGACGTACTTATCGGCTGCGGCACAGTGGACGACGATGTCGAGATCCGACGTGACGACGCGTTCTAGGGTCTCGTCCGAAGCGACGTCTCCCTCGACGAACTCGGCCGCCTCTGGAACGGACTCCCTGACACCGTTCGAGAGGTCGTCGACTACCAGAACGTCGTTCTCGGTGGCGAGTCGGCGGGCCAGTGCTGATCCAACGAGTCCCGCGCCGCCGGTCACGAGGACGCTCCGATCGGAAAGTTCCATACCAGCCGATTGTTTGTTTCCACTATTTATATTTCGATTGAATCTCTTCCACGAGTACATTATTATATGATCGTTGATATTGTATCGACAGTGGTAATAAAAATACGGATTAAATCACTAAATTTATTATATAGAGGAACAGGAGTCTGGTATGGATCTAGACGAAATTCCGGACGAGACTGTCTGTCCGAACTGCGGGTTGGCGCTGGAGCGAGGCACTCACAAAAGTCGACCCGCACTCATCTGTCGAGAGTGTGAAATCCCACAGATCGTCGCCTGCGTTACGTCGGATTCGTCGTGATGCGGTCGAAACACGTAGAGGGACTTCGTCTCACCGACCAGTAGCGTACTGAAATGATGGTGTGTCTTACCATATCATGAATTGTAGGGGAAACGAAACACAGCGGACGGCGGAACGGTTCGTCACCGAGTGCGCCAGAGCCGCCGCCGGCGAACGACCGGCGCGGTTCGACTGGACGGACGACCGCGTGGACTGGGACCGAGTACGAGAGCTAACGATACGACACGGGCTCAGTTCGCTGGTCCTCGAGGCGGTACGCGAGCACTCCGTCGGATCGATGCCGAAAAAGACGCTCGAATCGCTCGCCGACCGTAGCCGACAGGTGTCACGACGGAACCTTCGGATGCTTCAGGAAGTCGCATCGCTTTCGTCGGCGTTTCGAGCGGAAGGCGTGAGGGCGATTCCGTACCGCGGGCCGATAGTCAGCGAGGTCGCACTCGGGTCGGTCGGTCGACGCGCGTTCGGCGATCTGGACTTTCTCGTCTCGCGTGAGGAGATTCCAGCGCTCAGATCGATCCTTCTCGACAGGGGATACGAACACCGCTTCGTCCTCGAGACGACCGACGAGTTGACCGAGCGCCAACGGTGGGCATACGCGCGTTACAGCCGCGACTACGCGTTTACCCACCGCAACGAGCCGCTCGAGGTCGAACTGCACTGGCGCGTCGTCTCGCGACGATTCCCGTCCGCAATTCGTCTGGAGACGGTCTGGGACCGTCGGTCGACGCTTTCGGTCGCTGGAACCGACGTTCCCGTCCTCTCAGACGAGGATCGGCTGTTGACGCTTTGCGTTCACGGGACGCGCCACCGCTGGGAACGTTTCATGTGGATCTGTGACGTCAGCGCGTACGTTCGCTCGCACTCGTTCGACTGGGAGACGGTGATCGAACGAGCCAGACGCCACAACCGCGAACGAATGCTATACCTTGGGCTTTCGGTCACCGACCGGGTTCTCGGTCTCGAGCTCCCGGCGTCCGTTCGTCGAGCGATCGAGTCCGATCCGGAGATCGAATCACTGACCACTCACGTTCGTGACCGGCTGTTCGACGACGCGTCGTACTGGTACCTGGACGAGAAACGGTATCAGGCACGAACCCTCGACAAACGCCGGGACAGAATCGCGTTCTGGATCAAAGGCGCAGTCGAGCCCGACCGGGGGGAGATAGAGCTCGTGTCGCTCCCGCGTCCACTCGTTCCACTGTACGCCGTCGTACGCGGCTTTCGGATCGGACGAGCGGTCCTGACCCGATTGCTGACCGGTTCCGGCCGCAAGATCGGCCGACAGTAACCTATCGAGTGTCACCAGATGAGTGAACCACGATTGAATCTGCGCGAGAAGGTTCGAACGCTCGAGCGGGTCGTCCGCTATCGGCCGGCGCACGCGGCGGCGCTTCTCGCGATGAAACTGTTCGCTGCTCTCTTCGAGGGGATCGGGCTGACGTTTTTGCTCCCGATCATCGAAGCGGCACAGACGGACGGCGACCTCGCTGACGAACCGTCGGAGCTGGTCGGAACGTTCGTCCAGTTCTACGATGCGATCGGCGTCACCGCGACGCTCGAGACGCTGATCCTGGGTCTCGCCGTCGTGATGACGATCCGATTCGGCGCGAGCTTTCTCGTCGGGTGGCTGCAGGCGTCGCTCGTGACCGGATACATGGCACACCTCAGACGGGAGTGTTACGAGGCCCTGTTGACCGCCGAAATTTCGTACGTCGACGGGGTCGATTCCGACGAGGTGACGAACACGATCGTAACCGAAACCCAACGATCCGCACGCGTCCTGACCGACCTGCTCGGCGCGGTGGAGAAGGTGTTCTTTGCGATCGCGTACGGTTCGGTCGCGCTGGTACTGTCGCCCGTGCTGACGATGATGACGGTCGTCGTCCTGGGAGCCGTCGTCTTTCTCACGCGATACGTACTCACGCCGGGCTACCGGATCGGTGACGAGATCGCGTCCGCCAACGAAGAGATTCAGTCGCTGATCAACGCCGGCGTTCGGGGCCGACGCGAAACGAAGCTGTTCGCCATGCGCGGCGATCTGAACGAGCGGTACCGTCGCGCTCACGATCGACTCGTCGATACGCGAGTCAGACTCGAGCGAAACAAGATCGCGCTGGGAAAGTTCAATCAGCTACTCAACGCGTTCGTCGTATTCGCGCTCGTGTACCTCGCTATCGAGTATCTGGCGTTGTCGTTCGCCGCACTGGGTGTCTTTCTGTTCGCGATGTTTCGACTCTCACCGCTCATAAGTCAAATTAACGATACTATTTACTCGCTGGACGGTGCGCTTCCGCATCTGGTCCGAACGCAGCGTCTCGTCGACGACCTCGGGCGCAACGCCGAGCAAACGTCAGGTAATCCGCCGCCGACCCCGGCGACGACGCTCGAGTTCGACGGGGTTCGTTTTCGATACGATGATGCGGCTACCGGATCTCACTCCGGGAGCATACGCGACGTCGATCTGTCCGTCGAACGCGGCGAGACGATCGCGCTGGTCGGTCCCTCGGGTGCCGGTAAATCGACGATCGTTTCGTTGGTCGCCGGATTGTACGAGCCGGACGACGGATCCGTCCTCGTCGATGGCGTCGCGTTAGACGAAATCGATCGTAGGCGTTGGCGGGATCGGGTGGCCGTCGTCCCCCAGAACCCCTTTCTTTTCACGGGGACACTCCGATACAATCTGACCGTCGGAAATCAGGACGCGAGCGACGCGGCGGTCGATCGCGTCTGCGAGATCAGTCGAGTGTCGGCCTTCCTCGACGACCTCCCGAACGGCCTCGATAGCTGGATCGGAGACGACGGCGTCCGACTCTCGGGCGGACAACGACAGCGCGTCGCGATCGCAAGAGCACTCCTGACGGACGCGGACGTACTCGTTCTCGACGAGGCAACGAGTGAACTCGATTCACCGACCGAGGACGCGATTCTCGAGGGCATCGAAGGGATGGACCGGAACTACGCGACGATCGTCATCGGCCACTGGATATCGACCGTCAGGGACGCCGATCGAATTTACACGCTCGTCGGGGGTGAGGTCGTCGAATCGGGTACCCACAGAGAACTCGTCCACGGCCAGTCCCATTACGCGGCGCTGTACGATTCACAACTCGAGACGCCGCCGTCGACGTGACCGTCGTCGGTCCGGACGGTCCGTCGTACGTCCGGAGCGGTGCAACCGCGCCTGTCCTGCGGTCGGACCGATACGTCGGTACAGCCGCTCTCGCTCGACCGCCGTCCGAATCGACGATCGGAAACGATCGACGTTCGCCGGGAAAATTTACGAATCACTAAATACTTATGATAACGTACGTGTGGTATGAATAACGTCGCACTGACCTATTATACGGCGTACGGACTGACGATCGAATCGACGTTCTCGCTTCCGGAACTTCCACAGGTGGAAGGAACCGCCGAGGCGATCGACGTCGAACTACGCCGAGACGAACTCGATCCCGTTCCGACGTCCGTCGCCGGCGAAGGCGGACGCCGGATTCGGGCCGGTCCGAATACGTGTCGGTTGTCGTACGACACGATCGGTACGTTCCTCGTCGAGGACGGGAGACGCGTGTCGTTCGATCCGGTAGCCGAATTCGAGACGACGCCGGGAGCGGTGCCGCCGAAGATCGTTCGTCGCCTCTTCCAGAACGAGATGATGGGCGTGCTTCTCCACCAGCGTGGACAGCTCGTTCTCCACGCGAGCGCCGTGGCCGTCGACGGACGAGCCGCGGTCTTCCTCGGTCCCCGCGGTGCCGGAAAGTCGACGACGGCTGCTGCGTTCGACGCCGCCGGCCATACGATTCTCGAAGACGACGTCGTCGGCATCAGGGTCGACGAGAGCCATCCAGCGGTACTGCCGGGCGTTCCCCAGCTTCGATTGATGCCCGACGCGGTCGAGGCGCTCGACGTCGAGGGAACGACCGGTCCGGCCAGCGACGCCGATTCCGAGAAGCGATACAAGCAGTTCGACGCCGCTCGGCGACCGGCACCGCTCGCAGCCTGTTACCTTCTCGAGGAGGACGATTCCCTCGCTATCGATCGTCTCGATCCTCACGAGCGGGTGTCCCAGCTGGTTTCACGGACGTACACGGGTGGAATGCTCGCCGAAACCGACGCGACTGCGGTGAACTTCCGCCAGTGCACGACGATCGCGAAAACGTGTCCGTTTCGGCGGCTTCGGCGACCCAGGGATCACCGGTCGTTACCGGCTCTCGTCGAGGCAGTCGTCGACGATCTTCACTCGAGCGGGCGTACTCACCTCTCGCATCAGTGAAGCGTCCGCTGCTCCGCTTTCGTCGAATAAAAGTGCGATCGTGACGGTTATCCAGCGAGATCGAGTTCGTTTCGGTGGGGCTCACCGGCTCGAACTGTCGTTCGTTCTCGTCGGACGCTCACACGACGGAGCCGGTGAGCGACGTCGCTCCGGAGTACTCGTCTTCGCCGGTGCCGACCTTGTCGCTCTCGGTTAACGATTCCACTGAGCCGAATTCGGTTACCTTCGGACTCTCGTACGTGTCGTTTGATTCTCTCGACATCAGGTTGTTATACAGGTTATACTAACATAAATTTTCCCATTGCAATCATACACTTGAGATCACCCTCGCCGAACCATCCGGGAGGGCAGTAGAACTGCGTGAGGAGACGACCGCGGACGCTTCGAACTGACCTACGGGTGATCGGACGCCGAAGTCGTCTCGAGCCACGTCGCGAGCGAGAGCGCCCGCCAGAGCGCCCGGGCGTCGCGGGTCGTCGGCCGGTCGTCGAATCGCTCGAGCGCCGCTTCGAGGTCGACGACGTCGACGTACCGCTCGAGCGGACCGGGATCGGCAGTGAGCGCTCGTAGTCTCGGCTCTTCCTCGGCGAGGGCGTTCCAGAACGCTTCGTTCATCATGGTCTTCCAGGGCCGAGTGCGAACTCGGTCGGGAAGGAGATCGGAAAGCGACCGACGGAGGATCGATCGAGTCATTCCGTTCGAGAGGCGCTGTGTGGGCGGTATCGCCAGCGAGAACTCGAGGAGACGCGTATCGGTGAACGGATACCGCGGCTCGATGCCGAACGCGGCGGCGATCTGATCGGTCGTCTCGAAGTTCGCGGCGTTAGTCGCCGCCGTGATCGACTGCCACTGCCACTCCCGGTCCGTGCGCGTGAGCGTCGTTCCCGTCGCAGTGGCCGCGGCGTACCGGGATCGGAGATCAGTCCGATCGACGAATTCGGGCGACAGCGTGGGGTTTGCCTCCTCCTCGAGAACGGGCCGGTTCCGAAGCCGTCGGTACCGATACCGAACGAACTCCGGAACCATCGGATAGAGCGTCTGTCTCACGAAGAGTTGTCGTACTGGCGTATCGACGAGATCGCTGATCGCGCGGAGCTCGCTGAAAAGGTGTCGAAGCCTGCCGGTTCGAAACAGTTCGGGCAACAGTCCGAGCCCGTAGCCGACCGCGCTATCCCCGAGGTCGCCCCCGAGCATCACGTCGACGCCGACGTCTCGTGCGCGCTTGGTTTTCTCCCACCTCGCGAAGTGTAACGTGTTGTGCGGCGGTCGATCGAAGTACGTCCGTACGCTCGCTCGATCGGGGAGTGCTGCCGTGCCAGCGAAGACGTAGTGCGGGTCGATTCCCTCGCGTTCGACCACCGTATCGATGAACTCGCGTTCGTCGCTCGAGGGCGCGTTTTCGTAGACGTTCGAAAACGTGTGTAACGGCGCATCCGACGGCAACAGGTCGCGGGCAACGACCGTAATCGACGACGAGTCCAGACCGCCGCTGAGGTCGGAGCCGACGGGGCCGTCGCATCGGAGACGACACCGGACGGCCCGTTCGAGTAGCTCACGAAAACGCCGTTCGTACGCTCGATCCGACTCGAGCGTGATCGTTCTGGTCGGATCGAGCGTCCAGTAGCGACGAACGTCGACGTCGGACGGACCGGCCGTCATCGTGTGTGCGGGCGGAAGCCGCGCGATCGATTCGTAATAGGATCGCGTTTCGTCATCGAACGCACCGGTCAGGAACTCGCCGATTTTCGCCTCGTCGACGACTCCATCGATACTGGAGAGGGATAGCAACGCCTTCGGTTCGCTGGCGAACGCCAGCAGATCGTCCGTCCGGTGGTAATAAAACGGCTTGACGCCGACGCGGTCGCGTCCGCAAAAGAGGGTGCGCTCGTTCGCGTCCCAGATGGCGAACGCGAACGAGCCGATCAGTCGCTCGACGCACCGCTTCCCCCACCGGCGGTAGGCTCGCAACAACAGTTCGCTGTCGGGAATCCGGTGGGCCGGTTTCGAAATCGAGAGCGTCGAGAGCAGCTCGGCCCGGTTGTCGATGCGGGCATCGGCTGTAACGACGAACTGTCCGTCCCGAAGCGGCTGCGCGTCGAACGACGCCTCCGGCGTCGTCGCCAGTAACTGGTGGCCGAGCCCCACGCGCTCGTCACACCAGCGTCCGCCCCCGTCCGGGCCACGGTGAGCGATCGATTCGGACATCGTCTCGATCACGTCGGGATCGACGCCGCCACGTGATCGGTCGAAGACGCCGGCAATTCCGCTCACGATCGTTCGGTTCCGTTCAGTGGCGGTAGCGGTTCGAAGCGTGAGAGATCACCCAGGTCACCGAGAATAACCTCGCCCTCACACTCGATCCAAGAGTGGGCTTCGAATCCGCCGTTGGGTGTGCCCGCAGGTTCCAGACCGTCGGGACGCTCATCACCGATCGGATCGACACCGATCTGATGGACGACGTCGTGGTCGTACAGTCGGTGAATCGCCTCTGACGTTAGCGACCGCATCAGACAGGTTCGACTCCCCGGAAGATTCCGATCCGTCGCGTCTACGGCCCACGCGACGCGGGCCGGTGGTGGTGAGCCGGGGACGATCGGTGACAGCCGTGCAGTCGTCCCGATCAACACTCGTCTGCACGAGGCGAACGACACCAGTACGAAACTGAATCGGACAGCGACGAGTAACGCCGCCGCCAGCAACGCTCTGAACTTGTCTCCCGAGGAGATCCTCAGAAACCCGTATACTCGGCCCATACCTGTAGATTCAGGAACCGCCGTCGCAGTTTCTTTCGATCTCGACGAGATCGGCGTCGGCTAGATCGGCCAGCACCGACTCGACGTCGTTCGTACACCGATCGGGAGAGATCTCGTACGTTGCGAGTATCTCTTCGCATAGTTCACCGACCGTTCGTGGCTCTTGAAGTCGACTCCAGATCTCGGAGGCGACTTCGTTGAGGCCGTAGTACGTTCCCGAATCGAGGTGTAAAATCACCGTTTCACCGTCGATATTCGTCGAGAGATGATCGTTGCTCGCGACGACTTCGTCCGATTCCGAGAGGTTGGATTCCCCCATGTTCCTAATAATATTTCAAAAGAACCTTCTGGTATAAGTATGTATCTATAGATTACAATCCCGTTTCCGTCGGTCGGACGAGTCGTTGCTCGATCGAACCACATATACTTATGATTGCTGTACGTTGAATAATGTCGGCAATGAAGTCACTCGGTCGGTGCGGACGACTGCTCTGTCTCTCGATACTCGTCGCCGCCCTCGTTGCACTTCCGATCTGGTACGGATCGAGTAAACCCACAATACTCGAGGCGATCTCCCGTGGCGATACCGTTCGAAACCCGGTGGCGCTCGAGGCCGTATTCCCGCTTCGCGAGTGGCCCGGTTCCCGCGAGCCGTGGGAGGTGTACTACATGTACGCCGTCTCGGTCGTCGGTTGCCTCTGGGTGGCTGTCAGAACCGTCCAGGGGTTTCGGTTCGACCTCCGGCGGTGGACGTTCGTTCCGCGGTCGCACCACCGACCACTGCGGTCGTTCACGAAACGGCGGAGCCGAACGACGGCCGAGGAAACGGAGCGTGGGGGACCCTCGGTGAAAGAACCCGACGTGGAGCGGCGATGCGATCGGAGCGGTGAGCGAGATGCCTGATCTGCTGACGCACGTGCTGGCGGGCTACGTTCTCGGTTCACTGATCGCCATTCGTTACGAGTGGGCCGATTCGCGTCACGTGACGGTGGTGATGATCGGAGCGGTGTTACCGGACGTCAAAAAGATCGGGCTTCTCGTCAGCGACGAGACGGTTACCGCTGTCACCGGACTCCCCTGGGAGTGGGCTGCGTTGCATACGCTCGGTGGGTCGATCGTTCTGATCGCGCTGGGCGCGTTGATGGTTCCCCCCGGCTACAGAGTACGCGTCGCGGCTCTTCTCGCGGTCGGTTCGGGCTCACACCACGTACTCGATTCGTTGTTGATCACGTGGTCCGGAAACACCTACGCCGTCTTCTGGCCGATCTCCGGGTACCAACCGCCCGCAGCCGGGCTCTTTCGGAGTAGCGATCGGTGGCCGGCACTCGTCGCGATCACGCTCGCGCTTGCACTCCGGCGGTATCGAAACGCGAGAGGTGCGGATCAGTCGTCGGATTCGATCACGTTCAACCACAGGTGAACGTGATACTCCGTATTTTCGAGCGACGGCTCCGATGGCACGTCGTCCGGGTAGAGTAGCCAGGCGACGCGTACGTAGCCCGTCGTCGTCGGCTCGACGTTCTGTTCGTAGACGCCGGACTCGCCGTGTGCCAGCGTCGTCTCGAATCGGTCGAGTTCTCGCTGTTCCGAGACGGACGTTTCGTTCGATCCCCCATCACCGAGGCGCTGTTCGAGGACGACGACAGTGTACGTCACCTCCCTGTGCTCTCGGTTTCCGAGGTCGACGAACACCGTGAAGTCGTCGCCGTGGTCGATTTCGGAGGGATATCCGTCGGCAACCATCTCTCCGTCGTCGTTTTCAGTCACGATCGACACCGTCGAAAACTGTTCGCCACCCGCCGGAGCGGCGACGGCGAGAGTACCGATTCCGAACGCGAACACGATCGAAGCGATCAAGAGGACGTTCGCGAGCGTATCGATCCGTAGTTCGCCGTCGGTTCGCCCACTCTTACCGGCGGAAAGGTGGGATCCCAACGGTAGCCGAAACCGATCCGCTGGTGCCAGGCGCTGACGGCGTACAACGGCGACACCGCTGCAGACCAGCACGAATCCGGTGACGGAAAACGCGATCATCTCGAGAGAAACCGACCACGACGAGAGATCACCAAGCAAGCCGAGCAGCGTCACGATCACGACACTCAGACCGAACGAAAGCGCCAGCCGTTCGACCCAGTCGATTCCCGTTTTCGATGCGACTCCGAAAATTCCCCCGTCACCCGTCTCGGATTCGGTTTGCGTCACTCGAGCGGTGCGATCCGAGACGGTCGACCTGGACTCGTCCTCGGGAAACAGCGCCGCGACGAACGCGTACCCGGGGACGAAAAAGAGGAACGCGAGTCCGAACGGCACCCGCAACGCGCTCTCTCTCAGGATCGGGAGGAAGATCACGGCGTTCGTCAACGCCGTGACGCAGACGACGGCGACGATATCCGGAGCAAAAATCCGTTTCGAGAGGGGCGTCGAGAACCGAGACAGCAGGCCAGTCCCCATACGCTCTTGCATCGTTCGCGTAATAATAAACTGATCGGAACTGGAATCAACGCTCGACGGAAATCTCCTCGAGGTCGTCGGAGGCGTCAGCGTCGACGAGTTTGACGAGCGCGTAGGCGTCCAGAAGGACGTCCGAGGCAACCTCCTCCGTCACCGTTTCGCGTCCGAACGCCGCGCGTTCGTACTGTTCGGTAATGTGCGCGAGTTCGTCCTCGTGCGGGCCCGAGTACCGCCGTCGAAACTCCCAGTGGGTGTTCGTCCTGTCGTCGTCGATCGTCGATCGAAGCGCCAGCCGAACCGCCGTATACGCCAACCGGACGCCCTCGTTTGGCCGCCCCCGCGAGACGTGATCGGACGCTCGATCGAGCAGTTCGTCTACGCGCCTCGAGGTATCGTCAACGCGTCCGTCGCCGCTACTCGAATCGCCGGCGTCGGTCGGTTCCCGGTCGTCCACCGGGTTCGGTTCGTCGGATTCCTCGACCAGAACCGCTCGCTCGTCGATCGACCGTCGCTGCTGAGAGACGGGGCCGATCCTCGAGCGAACGAAGCGCGCGAGCGGGTCGGGACCGCGGGTGAATCTTCCGAGTGCCCACACACCGACGAGGACGCCTCCGACGACGAGACAAACCACGAGTGCGATCACCGGTCCGGCGGGAAGGAACGAGAGCGTCCCCCATCGCTGACCGCCGACGCTCGTCTCGGCGCTCGTCGACGCCAGGTTGGTATGGGCACCGTCGTACGTCGCGTTCACCGTCAGTTCCTCGTCCGACGTCGACGTCGAAACGGTCTCGTCGAAGCGGCCGTCTTCGCCCGTCGTGACGACGACGGAGGTTTCGTCGACCGACAGCACCACCGGCTGGTCGCGAACGGGGGTCCCGTCGGCGGTCGTCAGTACCCCTCCGACCCGGATTCCGTCGTCGAGTCGCGCCGAGCCGATTCCGAGTCGAGTCTCACGCTCGCGGACGGTCACCTGGTTTCGAACCACCGCCGGTTCGATCGCTCGCTCGTCGACCGCGACCCGCGCGGAAAGTTCTCGTTCACCCGCGGGAACTGACGCGGGAACCGTCACCTCACCGGTCGCCGTGCCGTCGACTGTGGTTACCGTCTCGAGTTCGGTGTCGCCGAGTGACACCGTAATCGGCGCGCCGTCGACGGCGTCGTCGCCCGCCGTGAGGTGGACCGCGTACGACGCCGTCTCTCCGTACGCGACCTCGTCGGTGCTCTCGAGTTCGAGCGACGGTTCGATCGGTTCGATCGAGACGGGGACGGTCGCTTCGCTTCCGACGTTGTCGACGCCGGGAGACGGACGGTACCGGACGCGCAATTCGTCGACCGCGGGTGCGAGCGGACGTGGCCGATACTCGACGCTAAACCGTCCGTCGTCGTGATCGTCGAGTTCGTGTCCGTTCCCGTTGATTTCGACGACGAGTGGATCGTCTGCCGGCCATCGGTCGGTTTCGTCGTCCGACCGACTCTCGTTTTCGACGCGAACCGTTCCGGACACCGTGATCGAATCCGTCACCGAAACCGCGTCGGCGTCGGCATCGGCAGTCATCGTGGTCGTCTCGAACTGACTCGATCGAACGTCAGCCAGCTCCCGCTGGATGCGACGATCGACCGTTTCGAGGCGATCGGAGGAGGCGTCGAGATCGACGTCGGTCACGGGATCGGCCGCGGCGACCTGTTTCTGAACGCTCTCGTTCGCCGCGGCGACGTCGGCCGCCAGCACGTCGAGTTCGCGTGCGCGGTCGAGTCCCGTCTCTTCGTCGCCGCGCTCGATCGCCCGTTCGTACTCGCGCTGAGTTTCGTCGTACGCTTCGAGCGCGGTGATAAGGGTACGTAGATCGATTCCGGCCCGATCGAACGCTTCCGTTGGCGTCGGTTCGTCTACGGGACGGTCTTCGGAATCGTACCCGCCCGTCGCATCGACGATCGTCCGATACTGCTCGACTCGGACCCGGTAGACGTCGTCGACGACCGCCTCGGCCGCCTCGTACTCCCCTCGCTCGAGTTCGTCGACCGCCGTTTCGAGACGCAGTGCGAGCACGTCCGAAAGCGCCGCTCGGAGGGCGTTCCTGTCTCCCGACTCGGAGTACTCGTCGGGATCGACGTATGAACCCGTTTCGTTCGTACGCTCGCCGTTGGTTCGCACGTCCTCCCCGCTCCCGGCGGCGACCGGTCCGAGACAGATGGCGGCCGCCGTCAGGAGACAGAGCGAGAGAGCGAGGAGCACGAGTTTCCGATTAGTGACCGAGTTCACATCCGGACATACTCCGCTAAAATCAAAAAACTATTCAATTGAACCAGCCGTTCAGTGGCGTATGAGTTTCGCCGATCGGTCGCCGGAGACGGGTGTGAAATAACCCGATGTATCCGCGAACCAATTTCGTGGCGAGCTGGATGGTCGCCGCCGTACTCGTCGTCCTCGCGGTCGTCTTCGACGACCCACTGCTACTTGCGGGTTCGACCGCCGTTTGCGCGTGGATCGTCGCGCGGCAGTTCGCGTTCACGAGCGCGCTCGGTCGAACGATCGATTCGCTTTCGATCGACCGGAAACTGGAACGCCGGCAAGTCCGGTCAGGTGATTCCGTGACGGTCACGCTGGCTGCGACCCTCGAGGGGCCCTCACCGCTTCGGCTGTCGTTCGATGGCGGCGTTCCGACTGCGGCCGTCGCCAGCGGAGAAGCGTCCACCGCGTCGCTTTCGCTTTCGCTCGAACCCGGTACGAGAAGGGCGACGATCTCTCGGCCGCTCACGTGGCCGGTGTCGGGCGATCACCGGTTCGATGCGGTAACGATGACGGCGACGGACGGCTTTCTCAGGGAAACGTTGCGGATCGACGACTCGTCGACGATCACCGTCACTCCGCCAGATGCGGATCTGATCGACGCGGAGTACGTCGGGGCGCGATACGGAACCGTGTACGGAGACCACGAGCACGGCCGTCTCGGGTCGGACGAGCTGCCGAGCGAGCCCCGCGAGTATATCCCGGGAGAGACGGCCGACAAGATCGACTGGAAAGCGACCGCTCGCCTCGGAACCACGTTCGTGCGGGAGTACGAAACGGGGACCGATCGACAGACCACTCTGGTCGTCGATCACCGAGAGAGCGTTGTACGCGGATCGTCCGACGTGACGACGTTCGACGTGTTCCGCGAACTCGCACTCTCGATAGCCGAGCGCGCGTTCCGACGCGGCGATTCCGTCGGGCTGGTCTGCGTCGACGACGACGGCATCAGCACGCATCTCGAGCGAACGACCAGCGGTTCCGGCTACCGGACGGTTCGACGACGGCTACTGGATCTCGAGCCGACCGTCGGTGATCGATCGGGGGCGACAAACCGATTCGACGTGGATAGCGATCACGACGTCGTAACCGGTACCGGACGGAGTCTCACCGGCGACGAAGCGAGACGGCGACTTGCGGAGCTGACCGACGCGTCTTCGAGCACGACCGACGACCCGTTTACAGCGACGCTCGTTCCGATCTACGAGGAACGAGCGCGGGGCACCGATCGGATTCCGGCGGGTTCGCTCGTCGATGCGGTTACCGTGATCGTCGGATCGCGACGGCCACGGCGAGTTACGATTTTCACGGATGGGTCCCGCTCTGGCGAACTCCGCGAGGCGGTTTCGCTCGCACGCACCCGCGGCAACGAGGTGGTGGTATTTTTGCCACCGGGCGATGACTCGACCCTTCGTCGCGATCTCACACGACTGGACCGCGTCTCTGTCCTGTACGCGGAGCCCCCGAATCAGTTCTCGAGACGACGTCGTCCTCCTGTCGAGGGTGGTCGGACGTGAGCACGGAGTTCGACGGAGGCGAACGCGACGAGTCTGCCATCCCGGATCGATCGGTTCTGGACGTCGGCGCGCTGATCGTCGTCGGCGCCGGGTTGTGGATCGTCGCCGGACCGATCGGTGGCGTCGTCGCCCTCGTAACTGCTGGCCTCTGGTACGCGTTCGGGACGCCGTACGCTCTCGCAGCCGGCTTCGTCGGGCTCTCGACCATCGCACCCCTATCCGCGTCCGAACCGGAACTGGCGTGGATTCCACTCGGCGGATACGGACTGTTGTTGCTCACGGCGGGGTATCGGACCGCAACGCCGCGACGGTTTGCGGTCGCTGCGTCCGTGACCGTTCCGGTGCTGGCTCTCGTCGGATGGGTCGTCGCGACGGCGATCACTGACGCCTTGTGGGCCGTCGGTGTTTCGATTCTCGCCTGGAGCGCCGTCGTCGTCGCAGCTATCCGTCGGTACGGACGTCGCGAAGTGAAACGAAAGACTGCAGCAACGCCGGCCCGCGACACCGCGGGCGATTCGACGCCACGAGGAGGATCCGATTATGACCACGACTGATCTCGACAGCGCCGCGGACGAACCGACGAACGAACGCGCGGAGACGACCGTCTCGGAGGCAGGTTCGGATCGAGACGACCGTTACGGTCCGTCCGAGAGGGACTCGCTCACCGAACGCATCGATCGCCTCGAGGCGGAAAACGAGCGACTCAGACGCGAGTACGCCCGTCTCAGAGGGACTCGAAATCGAGCGAGAGCGACGGGGCTGGTCGCCGTCGGTCTCGTCGCGATCGGCGGCGGATTCGTTCTCCACGACGTACGAAACGTCCTCTTTGCACTCGGTGCGACCGGCTTGTTCGGCGCGGTCCTGATCTACTTCCTCTCGCCGGGAACCGTCGTCACCGCCGGTGTTGGCGAACGAATTTACGCCGCGCTTGCGACCAATCAGCGCGCCATCGCCGGCGCACTCGGTCTCGAGGACGATGTCCGTTACGTCCCCATACCGGCGTCGGAACGGACGCTTGCGACCTGTCGCCTGTTCGTTCCACGGTACAGGGAGTACGACCTTCCCGACGCCGACGATGGGCCGATCGTCACCGACGAGAACGCTCGTGGACTCGCTCTCGAACCGACCGGAATGCGTCTGTTTCACGAGTTCGAACGCACGCTGACGTCCGATCTCGCGAGCGATCCCTCGCTGTTTGCCGTCCAGCTCGTCGACGCCCTCGTCGAAGTCCTCGAGCTTGCCAGCAGTGCCGAAGTCGACGTGGTCGGCAACCGCGCTACGTTCGCAGTTTCCGACAGCGCTTTCGGAGACGTCGACCGATTCGATCACCCGATTCCCTCGTTTTTTGCGGTCGGTCTCGCGATGGCCACGGCCCAACCGGTCGCGGTCGAGGTCACCGACGGCGACGATCGGGCGGACTGGCTCGTGACGTGCAGATGGGAGGAACGCCGCCAGCGAGAAACCGCCGGCGACGAACAGTGAGTCCGGATCGCTACCGCCGATCTCGCGGCTGACGACCACCGTCAGACTCGAAGTGTGCGGCCTCGGCATCGTACTCGATCGCATCGATTCCCGGCGGTTCGATGTCGGCAACGACGTCGGCGACGACGTCGACCGATCTGACGCCGCCGAGATCGGCGTCGGGACCCAATACGAGTCGATGACCGAGAATCGACTCTGCGAACCGTTTTACGTCGTCGGGAATCGCGTACTTTCGACCCTCGATAGCCGCCCACGCTCGTGCGGCGTCGACGAATGCGAGCGTTGCCCGGGGAGAGGCACCGTGTTCGACGGTCGGATGCGCACGCGTTCCTCTAACGAGGTCGAGCACGTACTCTTTGACTTCCGGTGCGACGTGTACGTCGCGGACGTGCTTTCGCGCCACCAGAATTTCGCTCGTCGAGACCACCGGTTCGATGGCATCCGGTCCGAGCGTTACCATCGAGTCGAACCGGTCCAACATCGTTCGTTCGACCGACCGATCGGGAAGATCCATCCGAAGTTTGAACTGGAACCGATCGCGCTGTGCCTCGGGTAGCGCGAAGACGCCTTCCATCTCGATCGGATTTTGCGTCGCAACGAGAAGAAACGGCGTCGGTAGCGAATGGGTCTCGTTTTCGATCGTCACCTGGCGTTCGGCCATCGCCTCGAGCAACGCCGATTGCGTCTTCGGGGTCGTTCGGTTGATCTCGTCGGCGACGACGACGTTCGCGAAGATCGGTCCCCGCTGGAGCTCGAACTCCCCGCGGTTTTCCCGGTAGACGGTCGTCCCGGTGACGTCCGCGGGAAGGACGTCCGGCGTCATCTGTATCCGGCTGTAGTTGAGCCCGGTCGCCCTCGCGAAGAGGTTCGCGATCGTCGTCTTTGCGATACCCGGGACGCCTTCCAGCAGGACGTGTCCGCGGGTTAACAGCGACACCGTCAGCTGTTCGATGACCTCGTCGTTTCCGACGAGAACGCGTTTGATCTCGTCGGAAAGCGTCTCGAACACGGCCTTCGGGGTCGTTTCGTGCGTCGGTCGGAGTCGGTCGTCGTTCGGTGGGTTCGTCTCGTTCATTCGATAGTCTCACTGCGTTCGTTTCGCTTCGCGTTCGTCTCCTGCTTTCGTCGCCTCGATTTGGACGAGGCACTCTCGATACGCTCGTCGGTCACCGGCTCGTGAGCGCTCCAGCGATCGACGCTCCAGCGTCGCGTCGACCGGCGACGGCGGTTCGACACGATGCCGATCACCGCGACCGCGAGAACGCCGATCAGGGCCTGTAGCGGTGGCGATTCTCGAACGGCGAGGGATCCGCTCACGATCGGGGGGAGATCGGTACCGTGGGAGACGTCGAAGACAACCGTCGTCACGTCGTCGTCGTAGAGGTTCGAGCGGAACACCCGGTTGTCCGCGCGGTCGCCCATCGCGTTGGTCGTGAGGGTCGGATCCCCGACGGCAACGACGTGACCGTCGTCGACGGCCTCGATAGTCGCTATCGGGTGTGGACCGAAGCGATCCGCTCGCAGCGCCGTCCCCTGGCCGGATCCGGCTTCGTCCGACGGTGCTTCGAACCGAGCGAACTCGCTGGTCTCGACCAGGATCGTCGCGTTGCCGGTTTGTTCCGTCGTCCCGACGCCATCCCCGCCGCCGGAATCGATGGCGGTCGGGCGGTTGAGCACCACCTGCTCGACGCCGTCGGTCAACGAGTGGTCACCGGCGGGGGTCGCGACCGGCATCATCGGCCCCCCGTCATACCGGTGATCGTCGCGCAATTGATGGCCGTCGAAGCGCGATTCGGCACCGACCTCCTCGAGCAGGACGTTTCCGCCAGCGCCGTCCGCATCGAAGACGACGAGCGTTCCGCCGTTTTCGACGAAACGACGGACGTGATCGCCGTCGGTCTCGATGTCGGACGCCTTCGGTGCCACGACGATCGCGACCGTCTCGTTGGCCGATAGTCCGTCGTACTCGTGGCTCTGCTGGACGAGACCGCGCTCGACGCTCGGTTCGTCCTCGATCTGCTCTCGAAAGTCGCTCGTTCCGTCCCACGAAAAGTTAAACGGGGCGAACGCCGCAGTCGAGGTGACGCCACCCACGACGATCGTCCCGACGACGGCGACGGCCAGACCGTACAGGAGGACGCGAGACCAGGCGATCTCGAGATCGGCGACGCGGTCGAGGACGTCCCCGGTCACACCGGCATCACCTCCGACGGCACGATGTGCAACACCCGTCTGACGACGAGGACGGCGAACGCGATCAGACCGATCGCGATTAGCCACGGAAGCCGCGCTCGCCAGGCCGGTGCGACGTTGACCGGCGTCGTCAACTCGGTGACGACCAACAGGCCGATCAACGAGCAGAGAAAAAATAGCTCGAGCGAGAGTGCATCGAGTACGACGAGCACGAGTACCGTCGCGAGCATCCAGCCCAGTTGCCAGTGGACGAACCGGTCTCGTCGCGCCGTCATCAGCACAGCCCCCGAGATTGTACGCTCGCCGTCATGCTCACTCGACCGTCACGCTCTTTGCGAGATTCCGCGGCTTGTCGATCGATCGGCCGAGGTCGTTTGCCACCCAGTACGAGACGAGCTGCAACTGAACGTTGGCGAGCACCGGCGCGAGCGCGGGATGCGTCTCGGGCACCTCGAGGACGAAATCCGCGTACCGTTCGACGTCCGAACAGCCGTCCGTAACGGCGACGACGGGCGCGCCGCGGGTTTCGACTTCTTTCACATTGCCGATCGTCTTCGTCGGATTCGCCCCCTCGGTGACGAGCGCGAACACCGGCGTGCGATCCGTGACGAGCGCGAGCGGACCGTGTTTCAACTCGCCGGCCGCAAATCCCTCGGCGTGTTTGTACGTGATCTCTTTCATCTTCAGCGCACCCTCGAGGGCGACCGGCGCGTTGTACGACCGTCCGATGAAGAAGTACGCGTCGGCATCGAGGTACTCCTCGGCGACCGTCCGCGCTCGCGAGTCGTCGAGCACCGACTGGAGCTGCCCCGGCAGATCTCGAAGCGCTCCGACCAGATCGACGTCGTACTCGCCGGTGAGTTCGCTCGCGAGCACCACGAGCGCGATCTGCTGGGAGACGAACGTCTTGGTAGCCGCGACGCCGATCTCCGGGCCGGCGCGGACGTACATGGCGCGATCGCACTCGCGGGCGGCGGAGCTACCGACGACGTTCGTGACCGCAAGCGTCGTCGCGCCGACGCTGTTTGCCTCCCGGAGGGCGGTCATCGTGTCGGCGGTCTCGCCGCTCTGGGTGACGCCGATAACGAGCGTCTCCCGATCGACGGGAACCGCGTCGACGTCGTACTCACTCGCGAGGAACGCGGTCGCCGGAACGCCGCGTTCGCGGAGGAGTCGCGTCCCGTACAGGGCCGCGTGGTAGGACGTGCCACAGGCAACGAGCTGGACGCGGTCGGGAACCGAAAGCGACGCGACGGAGTCGACGGCGATCTCGCGTTCGAGTTCGACGACGCGCTCGTGGAGACACTGACGGATCGCCGTCGGCTGTTCGTGGATCTCCTTGAGCATGTAGTGGTCGTAGCCGCTTTTGCCGGCGTCTTCGGGATCCCACTCGATGGTCTCGATCGAGGTGTCGACGACGGTACCGTCGGCGTCGGTGACGACGACCGAATCGGGCTCGATCGTCGCGAACTCGCCGTCGTCGAGGTAGATCACCCGGTCGGTGTACTCGATGAACGCGGGGACGTCGCTCGCGAGGTAGTGGCCGTCGTCGCCGATGCCGAGCACGAGCGGCGACGAGTCGCGCGCCGCGTACACCGTCTCGCAGCCGGAGAACACCGCGGCGATCGCGTAACTTCCTTCGAGGCGATCGATCGCCCGACGGAACGCCCGTTCCCGATCGCAGCCGTCGGCGAGCGCGTCGGCGATCAGGTGAGGTACGACCTCCGTGTCGGTCTCGCTTTCGAACTCGTATCCCCGACTCTCGAGGTCGTCTCGCAGCGGCTGGTAGTTCTCGATGATGCCGTTGTGGACGACGGCGACCCGATCGTCGTCGTCCGTGTGGGGGTGAGCGTTGACGTCCGAGGGCGGCCCGTGCGTGCTCCAGCGGGTGTGACCGATTCCCGCGGTTCCGTCGACGTCGTCGCCGTCCAGCGCCGACTCGAGCGCCGAGATGTCGCCCTCTCGCTTGCGAACCGCGATCGAGGAGTTGGCGACCGCGACGCCCGCGGAGTCGTAGCCACGGTACTCGAGTCCGGAGAGGCCGTCCATGAGGACCTCGAGCACCTCGGTGTCGCCGCGGTCACCGACGTAGCCGATGATGCCACACATCAGGAACGCACCTCCGTCGCTTCGGCGACGGTTCCGCGAACGGTCGCACCGGCACAGACGGTCGCGTTCGGTCCGACGACCGATCCCGGAGCGTACGTCACGTCGCCGTCGTCGCGGGCCCGATCCGCGAGTAACGCACCCAGATTTTCGTCCTCGAAGACGCGGTCGCCGACGCGGACGTCGCCGGGACCGCCGGGAATCGTCGAGCCGGCCCCGATCTCGACGCCCTGTCCGGCGACGCACTCGAGGACCGTGGCGTTCGATCGGACCCGCGTGTCGGTGTCGAGGACGCTCCGTTCGACGACGGTGCCGGATTCGACGGTGACGTTCTCTCCGAGGCAGGCGTAGGGTCCGACCACCGCACCCGGCCCGATCTCGCAGTTGTCGTCGACGACGACGGGTTCCCGAACGACCGCGCTCCCGTGGATCGACGCCGACGGACTGATCGCCCGCGTTCCCGGCGTGTCGGCGTCTCCGATACGGCCGCTATCGATCAGTTCCGTCGCGACCTCGAGCAAGTCCCAGGGGTAGGTCGCGTCGACCCACAGGCCGTCGGATTCGACGCCGCGAACCAGCGGCAGCGACTCCTCGCTTTCGGCGACGAGATACGAGATGGCGTCGACCAACGAGTGCTCGCCGGTTCGCGGTTCCGATTCGGCGATCGCGTCGAATATCTCGGGCTCGAGGGCGTACACGCCCGCGTTCAGTCGGTACTCCCGGTCGTCTCGCGGTCGTTCGACGAGTTCGACGACCGGAACCGTGCCCGCGTCGTCGAGTTCGGTTTCGTCGACGAGGATGCCACCGTAGTCGCTGACGTCGCGACGATGCAGGAGACCGAGCGTCGCGATCGATTCGGTGCGTCGGTGGGCCGACGCGACGTCGCCGACGATCCGCCGGTCGACGATCTGGTCGCCGTTGACGACGAGCAGCGAGCCGTCGACGGCCTCACGGACCGTGCGCAACGCGTGGCCCGTCCCCAGCCGCGTCCGCTGGCGGACGTACGAAAGCGGGACGTTGCGGTAGGTCGGTCCGAAGTGGGACTGAACGCGTTCGCGCTGGTAGCCGACCACGACCGTGATGTCGGTGATTCCGGCCTCGACGAGTTCGTCCAGGACGCACTCGAGAATGGGGGTCGTCGCGGCGGGGAGCATCGGCTTCGGACGGCTTCGCGTCAGCGGACGAAGCCGGCACCCTTCACCGGCGGCGAGTACGACTGCAGAGAGCGCTTCCATGTTGCTAGCCAGGAGTTTTTATCGGGACTTAAATCTATACATAATCATTTTCCAGAAGTGGTATTAGATTCTCGACTGGTAAAATGAATGGTCGTGAATTGCGGATAGCAAGAAGTTGCCGACGCAAAACGAGGTATCCGGCTACGTGGACTCCAGGACGACGTTCCTGGCGTCTTCGAAGAGCGCGTCAGCCTGGGATTTCTCGCGCGCCTCGGCCGTCACCCTGACGACGGGTTCGGTGCCGCTCGGTCGGACGAGCATCCAGCCGTCGTCGCGCTCTATGCGAACGCCGTCCATCGCGTCGAACGCCTCACCGCGGTCGCGTACCGTCGCCTCGACGGCGGCCATCACGGCGTCCTTGTCGTCGACGCGGATCGCATCGCGCCTGATCGGGTAGGTCTCGAGCGCCCCCACCAGTTCTCCGAGCGGGCCGCGGCGGACGACCAGCGCGGCGAGCGTGCAGGCGGCGAGCGGACCGTCGGGACAGAGGGTCTCGTCGGGCCAGATCCAGGCGCCACTCGGTTCGCCGCCGAAGACGACGTCGGATTCGGTGGCGCGTTCGGCAACGTAGACGTCGCCCACTGGCGTGCGCGTCACCGACGCGCCGACGTCCGCGAGCGCGTCGTCGACCGCGAGGCTCGTGTTCAGCGGGGCGGCGACGCGGTCGCCCTCTCCCGCCGCCTCGCGGGCCAACAGCGCGAGCAGGAGGTCCTTCGGGACGAACTCGCCGCGTTCGTCGACCGCCACCATCCGGTCGGCGTCGCCGTCGTGGGCGACCCCCAGCGCCGCGTCGGTCGAACCGACGACGCGCTGGAGCGTCTCGAGGGTCTCCGCGTTGGGCTCGCTCGGCCGAGCCGGAAATCGTCCGTCGGGCTGGCCGTTCAGCGTGCGAACCGAACAGCCCAGTTCGTACAGCACGTCGGCGGTGACGCCGCCGGTCCCGTTTCCGACGTCGACGACGACCGATAGCCCCTCGAGATCGTCGCCGTCAGCGCGGATTCGGTCCCGGATCGATCCGACGTGGCGATCGCGGACCTCGCCGTCTCGTCGGCGGATTCGCGTCCCCACCTCGTTCCACGAAACGAGCGCGTACGACTCCTCGCGAACGCGTTCGCTGATCGCGGTTCGGCGCTCCTCGTCGAACGCCTGACCCGACGGCTGCCAGAGCTTGATGCCGTTGTCCGACGGCGGGTTGTGTGAGGCCGTGATCACGACGCCCGCGTCGGCCTCGAGGGGGGCGACGCTTCGCGCGACGGTGGGCGTCGAGGCGACGCCGACGTCGATCACGTCGCCGCCACACTCCCTGATCCCCGCCGAAAGCGCGTCCACCAGGAACCGGCCGCTCTCTCGGACGTCGCGACCGACGACCACGCGCTCGTATCCGTCGGAGGCAACCGCGCGTCCGACGGCCACCGCGAGCTCGGCCGTCACCTCCTCGCCGACCGCACCGCGAATACCGCTTGTACCGAACATACGCCGGCTCTTCATCGACCGAACGTATATAGATTCATTTCCCCGTTCACGTTTCGAGATAAAACTGCGATTCGCGACCGATTCGAGTCGACCCTCCGACGCCATTGTCCGGTGACGGTGGCCTTTTCACGTCGCTCGCCAACTCACCGGTATGGAACTCGAGCCAGTCAGGGACCTGCCCGAGGTCCGACCCGGCGACGACGTCGCCGCCCTCGTCGCCGAGCGGGCCGGGGACGCCCTCGCGGCCGGCGACGTCCTCACCGTCGCGAGCACGATCGTCTCGAAGGCGGAGGGACGGACGGCGGACCTCGAGGAGTACCCCGTCAGCGGACGCGCGCGCGAGATCGCGGATCGGATCGGGGCGGTTACCAACGAGGAGAAAGATCCGCGGTTCGCACAGGCCGTCCTCGAAGAGAGCACGGAGGTGCTGATCGAGTGTCCGTTCTTGCTCACCGAGACCCGTTTCGGACACATCTGCGTCAACGCCGGCATCGATCGATCGAACGTGCCGGACCACGATCTACTCTTGCTCCCGAAACGGCCGACCGAGAGCGCCGAACGGATCCGAAACGGGCTCGCGGAACGGGGGATCGACGACGTCGCGGTGATCGTCACGGACACCTGCGGACGGCCGTTCCGCCACGGCCAGCGCGGCGTCGCGCTCGGCTGGGCCGGCACGCCCGCGAGCCGCGACTGGCGGGGCGAACTCGACCGCGACGGCCGCAAACTCGGCGTCACCGTCCAGTCGGTCGTCGACGAACTCGCCGCCGCGGCGAACCTGGTCGCCGGCGAGGGTGCGGGCGGAACCCCCGCCGTCGTCGTCCGCGACTGGACGTTCGGCGACCTCGAGGGGAGCGACGAACTCTTCCGTTCGGTCGAAGACGACCTGGTCCGCCAGGCGCTTCGCGAGTGGGAGTGGAGGGCCGACGAATGAGCGACGGGAGTAACTCGCGAGCGGCGGACGCGACGTGGGGGATCGAGCTGACGCCCGAGCACCCGCCGGAGCGCATCGCCGAGCTGGCGGCGCTCGCGGAGGACGACGGGTTCGACGTCGCGTTCGCGAGCAGCCACTACTTCAACCGCGATCCGTTCGTAACCCTCGCGGCGATGGCCGACGCAACGTCGGAGATCCGCCTCGGACCGGGCGTCGTCAACCCCTACGAGACTCATCCCGTCAAACTCGCCGCCCAGACGGCGACGATCGACGAGGTAAGCGGAGGCCGAGCGGTCTTCGGCGTCGGTGCCGGCGACCGGTCCGCGCTCTCGAACCTCGGTGTCGACCGGGATCGACCGCTGCGTCGCGTCCTCGAGACGTTCGACGTCGCCCGCGACCTGTGGGCCGGCGAGACCGTCACCCACGAGGGGACGTTCACGGCGCGGGACGCCTCGCTCAACCTCGAGCCCGCCGACGTGCCGGTCTACGTCGGCGCACAGGGACCGCACATGCTCCGCATGAGCGCGAAACACGCGGACGGCACGCTGATCAACGCGTCTCATCCCCGCGACCTCGAGTGGGCCGCCGACCGGATCGCGGAGGGACTCGAGGAGCGACCGGACGAACGCGACGACCAGCGCTCTGCGGATCGAACGGGCGAGCAGAACGGCGTTCCGCGAGAGAGCGCCTTCGAGGCGCTCGCGTTCGCGAGCGTAAGCGTCGCCGGGGAGGAAGACGCCGCACGGGAGGCCGCGCGGCCGCCCGTGGCGTTCATCGCCGCCAGCGCTGCCGAGCCGGTGCTCGAGCGTCACGGCATCGACCGCGAGGCGGCGGGCGAAGTGAGCGATGCCTTAGAGCGCGGCGAACTCGGCGAGGCGTTCGATCTCGTCACGCCGGCGATGATCGACGCCTTCTGCATCGCGGGGACGACCGACACGGTCGCGGATCGTTTCGAGTCGGCGCTCGAGCACGTCGACGGGATCGTGGTCGGCTCGCCGCTCGGTCCGGACCTCGAGGACGCCGTTTCGCGAGCGAGCGAGGCGCTCGAACGTGCCACCGACCGATGATCGGCGGTGCGCCGATCAGTTCGAAGTAAACAGGTTCCCGACCGCACCGAGGGTCAGCGCGCCGAAGACGCCGACCGAGAAGATGATGAGGAGCGTGCCGAACAGGACGAGCAACGGGGCGAGCCCGTCGCCCATCGCGACGTCGGTGAAGCGTGCGTTCATCTCGACGATGTTGTCGACGACGACGTTCAACACTGCAGCGGATTGCATACTCGGAGGTTGTCATCGGGGGTACTTGGCCGTGCCGATCCACCGTCGTCGCAACCGCTGCGCCGACAACGACGGTCCCGAGGGGACGACGCGAAGACGACGTCGTGGCACCGACGTCCTCGTCGAACAGTATAACCCGGTCCCGTTCGTACGGTCCGTCGTGACCGACGACGCGACGCTCTCCGATTTCCTCGAGGGGACGGGCAACGGCGGGAGAGAGGGAGCCGACGTCGAGGACGACGATCCCTCGAGCGACGGCGAATCCGCGAACTCCGGGATGCGGGAAGCCGCCGATGGAACACCGTACTCCGGCGACTCGGAAGTCGCCGGTGACGCGACGGACGACGAGTCGCGGACGGACAGTACCCCCGACGACGAACTCGAGGCACCGCGAACGACGTACGCCTGGGGGGAGTACACCTGCGGTCGCTGCGGCGACGCCTGCGAGCGCGTCTGGCGGGACGACGGCGCGTACGTCTGTGCCGACTGCAAGGCCTGGTAGCTCGCAATCCCCTCACGGGAGGGTCCGGAGACAGTGGCGACAGTAGGTGTAGAACCGGTCGTTCGTGGTGCCGCAGGCTCGACAGCTCACGGCGTCGGATGCGGAGTTCGCGTCGGTGGTCATCGACCGTCGATACGTGTTTCATCCGAATACTCGTCGGGCAGACGCTTGCAAGCGTAACGCGGTCGAGCGAGTTCGATCGCGGATCGAGCGAGCGCTAGCGGCGGCTGACCCCCCGAACATTTATATCTCAGTCGTGGCTTTGTAAGCCTGCAATGGCGAAAGGTACGGTCGCGTTCTTCAACGACACTGGCGGCTACGGGTTCATCGAAACCGAGGATTCGGACGAGGACGTATTCTTCCACATGGAAGACGTCGGCGGTCCCGATCTGGAGGAGGGTCAGGAGGTCGAATTCGACATCGAGCAGGCCGATAAAGGCCCGCGCGCGACGAACGTCGAACGACTCTAGGCTTCCAGCAAGGCGTATCGTTTTCCGAACGTCGATCCTCCTAGCGGCGGCGCTCGCACGAAACGTGAGCGTTCGATCGCGACGCGCGACCGTCGTTTCGTACGGACCGCCGCCCGTCAGTTCCGGTGCAATCGCGTGCCGCCGTGGCACCGCCGATAACCGGAGTACAGCGGTCCGTATCAGTTTTCCTTGACGAACCCTTTTTACCGGAGGGAGTGTATTCTCGACGACGAGATCGACGGTTCCGGCAACCGAATCGACCGGTCGCGATTACTCGAGCCGTCGGTCGTCGACCGATCCGGCCTATCCCGGGGCCGATCCTCGCCACCGTTTCGATCGACGGAACGCGACCGCCGGACCGACGTAGAGACCGGACCGAGTTTCAGCATCGATGACACAAAGCATTTGTTTCGAAGACTCCGAGAACGGCCTACCGACGAAATCGCGGATTTGCTCACACATGAGACTGCAGCTCCCCGAACACGAGTCCCTCCAGGCCGATGAGTGACGCCAAACAGACCCACGAACCCGACGCTGAATCGGCCGCCGACGAGCCGCTGTCCGTCGACCGCGTCGCGGATCTCTGTGACGATCTCGCGGCGAACGTCTCGCGGGTGATCGTCGGCCACGACGAGGCAATCGAGCACGTCGTGACCGCGATTCTCGGGCGGGGTCACGTCCTGCTCGAGGACGTCCCCGGCGTCGGCAAGACGATGCTCGCGCGCTCGATCGCGACGTCCGTCGACTGTACGTTCCGGCGCGTCCAGTTCACGCCCGACCTGCTCCCCTCGGACGTCACCGGCGTCAACGTCTTCAATCAGAAGACGCGCGAGTTCGAGTTTCAGCCGGGACCGGTGTTCGGCAACATCGTCCTCGGCGACGAGATCAACCGCGCGCCGCCGAAGACGCAGTCGGCGCTGCTCGAGGCCATGGAGGAGGGCCAGGTTACCGTCGACGGCGAAACGCGCGAGCTTCCGGCGCCGTTCACCGTGATCGCGACCCAGAACGCCGTCGAGCCGAACCGGACGTACGACCTCCCGTTCGCGGAGCTCGACCGGTTCATGAAGAAGCTCCGTCTCGGCTATCCCGCGCCCAACGAGGAGGCCAAACTGCTCGAGCGGACCGTCGGCCACCACCCGATCGAGTCGCTCGATCCGGTGACCGACCGCGAGACGCTCGTTCGCGCCCGCGAGACGGTCGCCGAGGTCCGCGTCGAGGAGCCGGTTCGGGCGTACGCGACCCGCCTGGTCGGCTACACACGAGACAACGCCCAGGTCGGCGTCAGCCCCCGCGGCACGATCGCCCTCCTGCGAGCGGCCCAGGCTCGCGCCGTCATCGACGGCCGCGGCTACGTCGTGCCCGACGACGTGAAAGCGGAGGCCCCGGTCGTGTTGAGCCACCGGATTCGAACACACGCCGACGCCCAAGACGGCACCGACGTGGTCGAGGACGCCCTCGAGCGCGTTTCGGTCGACCGGACGCGCGGGTGACGCGACGGAGGAGACACGTGAGACTCACGCTTCGCGGCTGGATCGCACTCGCCGTCGTCGCGTTCTCGCTGTGGGCGAGCGCGAGCTACGGTCCCCGCTCGCTGAACGCCGTCGTCGTTCCTCTCGTGATCGTCGTGATCGCCGCGATCGTCGCGATCGTGCGGGTCGGTCGGCCGTCCGTCAGGCGACGCGATACCGTGGACGGTTTCGTCGACGATCGAGCGACGGTCGCACACGAAATCGAGAGCGACTCGACCGTCGCCGCGACCCTCAGCGACCCCGTCGGCGAGGGGCTCACGCCGGGCGAGGCCAGCGTTCGAACCACGCGTCCGGACGACGCCGACCGCATCACCCGCGTTCGCGACTCCGGTCCATCGACCGGCGCCGGGACGCCCACCGTCGACGCGACGCTCGAGGCCGGGGTCGACCACCGCTTCGAGTACGAACTCGCACTCGAGGAGCGCGGCGAGCGGACGGTCGGTCCGCTCTCGATCGTCGTGACGGACGTCTTCGGGCTCGTCGAGCGACGATTCGAGGACGACGCGACCACGACCGTGCTGGTCTATCCGCGCGTCCGCGAGTTGTGCGGCGTGGGCACGGAACGCCTGCTCGCGGCCGCCGTCGATCGCGAGCGCGAACAACGGCGGGAGTTCGATCACCTCCGGGAGTATCGACGCGGCGACTCCCTTCGGGACGTCCACTGGAAGTCGACGGCGAAACGAGCCGACGACGGGCTGTTCGTCACGGAGTACGTCGCCGACGACGACGTCGGCTCCGCGACGATCGCCGCCGAGTGTCGGCCGGGTCGAGAAGACGAACTGACGACGGCCGTCGCGAGCGTCGCGAACTTTCTCCTCGAGGCGGGCGTGAACGTCGGGCTCGTGCTTCCCGGCGACCAGCTGGCACCGGACGGCGGTCCCGACCACCGACGCGCGCTGTTGCGAGCCCTCGCGGTCGCTGACGCCGGCGAACTCGAGGACGACGTGCGTCGGCGGGCGGACGTCGTCGTCAGGAGCGAGCGAGACGAAACGACCGTCGCCGTCGGCTCGGAGGAACTGCCGTTCGACAGGCTTCGAGACGGCCCGACGGGACGGGGAGCGGATCCCTCGTCGGGGGTGACGATATGAGCACGGAATCGGGATCGGACGGTACTCGATCGGTGAGCGTCGACGCCGACGCGACCGTCGGTTCCGAACTGTTCCGGGTACTCGCGCTGGGGTGCGTGCTGATCGCGACGGCGTCGTACGTGACCGTCCTCCGCGAAGTAACTCGAATCGTCGGCGGTACGCAATCGCTGTTTCTCGTCGTCGGAGTCGCGCTCGTCGTCGCGACCGTTTTCGCCCGGCTGGTCCGTCCGCGAACCGCGACGGCCGCCGCGTTCGCGGCGGGAGCGGTCGGCTTCGCCTACTACTTCGAGGTCAGCGGCGTCGGTATCGGCGGTGCCCTCGCGGGGCTCGAAGAGATCGTCGCCGACACCGTCAGGCTCGCGACCGGACTCAACCTCCTTCGAATGATCGAGGCGGGCACCTGGACGATCGTGTTCGCACCCGCGCCGGCGTTTCTCTCGTGGTACCTCGCGCTCCGGGGACGGTACGCGGCCAGCGTCGTGCCGGCCGGTGCGGCGCTGCTCTTTCTGGTGTTGACCGGCGACGCCGGCACCACCGCCACCCTGATCGGCGCGCTCGGCGCGCTCGGCGCGGTCGGGTTCGGCGAACTCGAGCGACGCGGCGGTTCGATCGCCCAGGCCGACGTGCTGGCCGTTCTCTTCGCGATCGTCATCGTGCTGTCGCTGTCGGTGACGATCGTTCCGAGCGGCCCCGCCGCGCCGGTGACGGCCGGCGGCGGCGACGACGGAACGCTCGAGGGGACGATCGACTCGGCGTCCGAGCAGTCCGGAATCGCCGGGACGGTCGATCTCTCGCCCGAGGTTCGGTTTACCGTCGAGGCCGACCGGCCGTCGTACTGGCGGACGGGAATCTACGATCGGTACACCGGCGACGCGTGGGTTCGAACCGGCCAGGATCGGCCGTTCGAGGACGACGTACCGCCGCCGCCGGGAAGCGAGGAACGGCTCCGGCAGACGGTCACCGCAGAGACCGAACTCGGTGTCATGCCCGCCGCAGCCCAACCGCTGTCCGTCGAGGGCGACGTCGTCGACTACACCGAAGTTTCGATGCACGGCCAGATCCGGCCCGCGACCCCGCTCGCCGAGGGAGACAGCTACGTCGTCGAAAGCGCGATCGTCGACCCCAGCCCCGAAGAGCTTCGAAACGCCGGAACCGATTATCCGGAGGAGGTTACGGAGTACTACCTGCAGACGCCCGAGGGCACCTCGAGCGAGTTCGAAGCGCGAACCGCCGAGATCACGGCGGACGCCGAGACGCCGTACGAGAATGCGGTGGCGATCGAACGCTACCTCCGATCGTCCAAGGAGTACTCGCTCGACGTCGAACCGCCCGAAGAGGACGCTGCCGAGCAGTTCCTGCTCGAGATGGACGAGGGCTACTGCGTCTACTTCGCGACCGCGATGACGCAGATGCTGCGCGCGGAGGACGTTCCGACGCGATACGTGACGGGGTACACGGCCGGCGAGCCGACCGACGACGGCGAGTACGTCGTCCGCGGTCTGGACGCTCACGCCTGGGTCGAGGTGTACTTCCCGGAGAAGGGGTGGGTCGCGTTCGAGCCGACGCCCGGCGACGAGCGCGACGAGGTCCACGACGAGGCGCTCGAGGAGGAACTCGACGACGAGGCCGGCGACGAGGACGACCAGTCGGACGGCGACGACGCTGACGACGGAGCCGACGACGAGGCCAGCGACGAGGACGATCGGTCGGGCGTCGACGATGCCGACGACGAACCGTCGGTCGACGACCCTGCGGACGACCTGATCGAGAGAAACGACGCCCTCGCCGGTGGCGAGCCCGCCGACGACGGGATCGACGTTCGCGACATCCTCGCGCTCGTCAGCGTCACGCGGGAGACGGCCGCGATGATCGCCGTCGTCCTGATCGGACTCGTCGCCGGCGTTCACCGAACCGGCGCGGTCGCGCGCGCCCGTCGGACGCTCGGCGTCTACCGACACGGACGCCGAAGCGACCCCGACCGCGACGCCGAACGCGCCTTCCGCCGTCTCGAGTGGCTGCTCGCTCGCGAACACCGGCCGCGTCGCCGCGGCGAGTCGGCCAGGGAGTACCTGCGAGCGCTCGCAGCCGAGACGGACGACGGACTCGCCCACGATCCGCGAACGGCCGCCGTGCTCGAGCGGTACGAACGCGCCGTCTACGGCGGCGGCGTCGACCGTGAGACGGCTGACGAGTCGATCGCGGCCGTCGACGACCTGTCACGCGAACGCGTGCCGCTGGTCGGTCGACGGCGGTCGGAGGGGGCGGAGTAACCGTTCGGTTACACAAAAAGAACCACACGAGGGCGTGTAGGTCCCGATAGTGTTTAATATGCCCATTTCGTACGGTCGAACGTAATGTCGGAAGTCTGCTCGACGTGCGGGCTGCCCGAGGAACTCTGCGTCTGCGAAGACGTGGCCAAGGGTCAACAGCAGCTCACCATCCGCATTGACGAGCGCAGATACGGAAAGGAGGTAACGATCATCGAAGGATTCGATCCGAAGGACGTTGATCTCGACAGTCTCTCGTCGGATCTCAAGTCCAAGTTCGCCTGTGGCGGCACCGTCGAGGACAGTCACATCGAACTCCAGGGCAATCACCGCGGCCGCGTCGAGGATTTCCTTCGGGACCGCGGCTTCAACGTCGCATGAGCCCGCGATGATCTGAAACGACTTCCGATCCCGACCGCACGAACCGCTTCAGCAATCCCCGTTCTCGAGCGTGTCACGTCCCCGAAAGCGACCGGTATCCCGTCGCACGGTATCCGACGTAACCGAGCGGGACGGCCACCGAAAAGCGAAGCTGGGCGGTCGTCGGCCGAAACGATCAGACGCCGACGCTCAAAACGGTGACTCGGTCTCGGCGGTCGAGCCCTCGTCGGCTCCGTCCTCGCGGACGAGTCCGTAGCGCATGCCGTACTCCTCGAGGCCGCCCGCCATGCTCTCGACGGTCGCGTCGGCGCTCCCCTCGTAGGTGCTGATGAGCTTTGCGGCCTGGACGCTCGCTTTCCCGTGCGGACAGACGGTTACGATGCGCTCTGCGTCCTCGAACTCGTCGATCCGGGCTGTGAGTTCGTGGAAGGGGACGTTCTCGCTGTCGGGGATGTGGCTGCGCTCGAAGCTTCGCTCGTCTCGAATGTCGACGATGCGAACGTCCGCGTCCGTCTCGAGGAGATCCTTGACCTCGTCGGGTGAGATTTCGCCGTCCATCGTCCCCGCATTCGAACGCCGACAGGATAAGGTCACGGTCTCTCGACCGCGGGTGTGGGTGCGATTGCGACGGTCAAAAGCCGTCGAGTCTGGACTGTCCGCTCTCGCTTCCGTCGACGTCGGCCAGTTCGGCCGCCCGTTCGATCGCGGCCGCGAACGTCTCCTCCTGACTCCGGTCGTACAGCGTCGCTGCGGGGTGGACGCAGATCAACACTCGCCGCGGCGTTCCCTCGATGCGGACGTCCTCGAGCGTCCCCGCTTCCTTCGTCACCGCCACCGATCGCCCCAGCAGGTGCTCGCTGGGCACCTTCCCGAGCGTGACGATCACGTCCGGATCGAGGCGGTCGATCTCGCACTCGAGGTAGCCGCGGCAGTTCTCGAGTTCGTCGGTCGTCGGGTCGCGATTCTCCGGCGGCCGACAGCGCACGCAGTTCGTGATCCGAACGTTCGCGCGCTCGAGGCCGACGATCCGAAGCTGGTCGTCGAGCACCGAGCCGCTGCGACCGACGAACGGCTCGCCCTGCTCGTCTTCGTTCGCACCCGGTCCCTCGCCGACGAACAGGACGTCGGCGTCCTCAGGTCCGGTTCCGTTGACGATCCGGCTCCGGGAGTCGACCAGCGCGGGACAGCGCGTGCACTCGGTGACGCGGAGGTCGTCCATCGATTCCATGGCGACAGGTCAGGCGGGCGGCTACTACGTCTTTCGGGTCGCAGTTGCCGTCACCCCGACTCGAGGTAGCGATCGCCGGCTCGAGCGGCCAGCCGCGCCACCCGGATCGGCTCCGGTCGACCGCCCGCGAGGGTGAACGCCCCGACGACCGCCTCCGCGCGCTCGGGATCGCAGCCGACCTGCCTGACGTAGACCGTCTCGCCGTCGACGGACGTCGGCCGCCGGTCGGGCAGCGCGCGGTACGTCTCGAGCCGACGCTCGAGGTCGTCGCCCGAGAAGGCGTCCCGGAGTCCGTCCTCGAGGCCGTTGCTCTCCTCGAACGTGACGGCGATCACCGGCCGCTCCGCTCGGTCGTGGACGGCCGAAAGATCGAGAACGTTGTACCACGCCGGGGCGATCGCGCCGAGCAGGACGAATCGAACGTCCGGTCGACCCAGCGCGTCGACGAGCGAGGCGACGGCGTCGGTCGCGTCCGTGCCGCCGACGACACACGACTCGTAGGCGAACCCGTCGACGACGCCGTCGGCGCGGACGACGGCTCCAGCGAGCGTGCTCCGTTCTCGCTCGCCGCTGTACGATTCCGCGATACCCAGCGCCCGGACCCCGGGCTTCATCAGTCGTCGTCTTTGATCTCTTTCAACCGGTCGAGAAGTTCGTCGCTCGAAGCGCCGTTTTCGAACTCGATCGTTCCGTCGTGGCTGTTCTGGTCCGACTGAACGGCGTCGTCGTCGTCAAAATCGGCGTCTACTTCCTGTTGCTCGGATTCGTCGTAGCTCCCGAATCCCATACGGTAGTCCCTACGGGACAGCGGTTCAAAAATTCCGTGGTCCGGACGTCACCGTTTTGAGGGCGGCCCGTGAGCGTACCACCATGGACGTCCACCACGTCACCGAGAGTGCGGACACGTTCACCTGTAACGCGTTTCTGGCAATTGGCGCGGAGACGACGCTCGTCGACGCGGGCTCGTGGGAGGGCGTCGTCGACGAGATACGCGAGCACGCCGCCGACGTCGACGCCGTCGTGATGACTCACCAGCACGGCGATCACGTCGACCAGCTCGAGGCCGTCGTCGAGGCGTTCGATCCGGAGGTCTACGCCTACGAGCACCACCCGGCGCGCACCCACGCGATCGACGACGGGGAGACGGTGACCATCGGCGACGAGGAGTTCGACGTGGTGTACACGCCCGGCCACGCCGACGACCACGTCTCGTTCGTCTCCGACCGGACGCTGTTTTCGGGGGACGTCGTCGTCCACGACGACGGCGCGTTCGACTACGGCAGCTTCGGACGCACCGACTTCCCCGGCCAGTCCCGCGAACAGCTCATCGAGAGCATCGAGGAGCTGCTCGAACGCATGCCCGACGGCATCGAGCACATGTACGCGGGCCACGGCGACACGTTCCAGGGCGACGTCCGAGACGTGGTCGAGACGGCGCTCGAGCGGGCGGAAAAGCGCGAACCGAAGTATCCCGACGAGTAGTCCCGCGAGCGAGTGATGCGAGCGAGCGGCTTTTTTGGTCCAGATTTTTGCCGCGAGTGGTCGACGAAGTCGGCCCGAGCGGGAAAAAGGTGGGTCCGAGACGGCGCTCGAGCGGGCGGAAAAGCGCGAACCGAAGTATCCCGACGAGTAGTCCCGCGAGCGAGTGATGCGAGCGAGCGGCTTTTTTGGTCCAGATTTTTGCCGCGAGTGGTCGACGAAGTCGGCCCGAGCGGGAAAAAGGTGGGTCCGAGACGGCGCTCGAGCGGGCGGAAAAGCGCGAACCGAAGTATCCCGACGAGTAGTCCCGCGAGCGAGTAACGCGAGCGAGCGGCTTTTTTGGTCTCGTGCTGAGCGAAGCGAAGCACGGTCAGCGAGAGCGGAGCTCTCGCCGGACGGATTGTTGCCGCGAGTGGTCGACGAAGTCGACCCGAGCGGGAAAACGGTGGGTCCGAGACGGCGCTCGAGCGAGAAACGGTGGGTCGTTCAGTCCTCGGTGCCGGCGTCCGCGCCCGCGCCGACGACGGCTGGTTCGTCGCGGTCGCCGTCCGTCTCGTCGGCGACGTCCGCGTCTCCGCCGGTATCCGCGTCTCCGCCCGCGTCCGGATCGGAGTCGTCGGCGTCTGCCACAGCTCGGTCGGGGTCGTCGTCCGGCGTCGACTCGAGCCACTCCTCGAGGCGCTCGGCGACGTGATCTTTGCCGCCGAGTCCGAACGCGATGCCGACCGCCAGTGCGGCCGCGAGACCGGCGGCGAACGCGAACGCCTGGGCGAACGTGTAGAGGATCGCGACGTTGACGCCCATCGTCTCGAGGCCGACGACGACGACGACGAAGTAGAGGACCGCCTTCGTGCCGGCGGCGACGGTCGCCGCGAAACCGGTGTTCCGAGCTGCGTCCGATCGCTCCACCGCGTCGGCGACGTAGTCGGCGACGACGAAGCCGACGCCGAGGATCAGCAGGCCGCCGACCAGCGGCGGGACGTACGCGAGGGCGCTCTCGAGCAGTCCGGAGACGAACTCGAGGCCGAGCCACTGCGCGACGCCGAAGATCGCGATGGCCACGAGATAGTACTTCGCGAACAGGCCGACGCCCCGGGAGACGACCTCGGAGTCCTCCGAGAGCACCGCGCCGAACGGCGTCTCCCGAACCGTCTCGTCCAGGTCGATTCGCCGGCCGCCGCGGCGGACGATCGGCTCGAGCCTGTCCCCGAGAACGAACGCGACGACGACGACGAACGCCGCCACGAGCAGCGGCGGCAGAAACGTCACCGCCTCGACGAGGCCCGCTTCGACGTCGCTCCGGATGGCGTCGACGACAAGCGGTCGGCTCGTCGCGTCGGCCAGCTCTCCCGAGCGCGCCGGCGCACCCGCCAGTTCGTTCACGAACTCGATACGTCGTGCTGTCGTCTGTTCCGACATATTCGATATCGCGTCCCGAATCACAGATAAATTAACTGGATCGTCCACGCAAGCGGACGGTCACGTCGACCAGCACATCGAGGCGAGTCGAGAGAAAGGGGTGAAAGCGACGCTAAAACGGTTCTGAATCGAGAAAACGACGCTCGTAAACGGTCGAGGACTCGAGCCGGTCGTCGGCCCGATCAGGCCGCGCGGGCTTCCTTCGCCTTCGGGCGGAGGTTGCCGTAGCCGCACTTGCGGCAGGTGTCGGCGCGCTTGGGATTACGAGCGTTACAGCGCATGCAGATCATCTTCTCGAGCGTCCGTTTTTCCGCGGCGTCGAAACTTGCCATGTCGGCCGTTGGGCGGACGCGCATTTAACCGCTGTGATCCGCGAGCCACGTCTCGAGCGTCGCCTGTCCGTCCGACCGGTTACTACCCGCATCTCTGCAGCCGATACCGTCTCGCGGTTCCTGTGGCCGGCACTATCTCGCCATCTCTGCGACAGGGGAGTCGGCTCGCCGTTTCCGCAGCCGGATGATCGCCTTCACTCCTCGTCGGCCAGGTAGTCGTCCTGGACGGCGACGACCTCGCTCGAGTCGGCGCACTCGCCGTACCGCCGCAGCGGCTCCGCGTTGAGTTCGAGGAACGTCTCGCCCCAGCGAAACGGCTCGAGGAGTTCGGCGGCGCGATCGGGTTCGCCGAGGATGGAGAGTGCGCCGGCGAGCGCTTCGGCGGTGGTCAGCCGGAACGGCCGGCCGAAGTTGACCGGGTTCGCGGCGACGAGAAAGGGGAGCGCGCGGTGGACGCCGTTCATCCGAAACGACGCGGCCTCGGCGGACTCCCAGGAGCAATCGAGCGCGACGACCGTGCCGAGTCCGTCCTCGCGGTCGGCCGGCGAGAGCGCGCGCTCGGCGTGAGGGTTCAGCACGATCCCGTACGGAACCTGGTCCATCGACCGGTAGAGGATCGCCTCGTCGAACTTCTCGAGGCGACGCGCGGTGCACTTGTCGGGGTCGTCGTCGCCCTCGTAGTAGACGTGACACTCCACGTCCTGCGGTACGCGCGGTCGGGAGAAAAGCGTCGCGGACGAGACCGGGAGAAACGCGTCGCAGGCGTGGCCGGGAGAAACGCGGAGCGGACCGCCCCGCGTTGTACGTTCTCGAGCCGCCGGCGTCACTCCTCGTGAATCGCCTCGCCGCGATTGAGCCGTGCGGCGATGGTGAACGTCTGGTCGGCCTCGCGTCGCGTCGGAAAGTGAGCGGCCATGTACCGTGCCGTCGCGATCAGCGGCACGCGACGTCGTCGCTCGAGGTCCAGTTCGTCCTCCACGGCGCTTTCGTTCGCGCGTTCTTCGAGGGCGCGCCGACGTTCCTCGAGCCGGTCGAACTGGCGGAACGCCGCCTCGAGGTTCTGGACGGTGTGAAAGCCGGCGTCCTCGCGGAGGAGACCGCGGCCGAGCGTCCGCTTCAGCGCGGCGGGGTCGCCGCCGCCGTCGAAGTACGCGGAGACGAGCCGGCCGGCTTCGTTCACCGCTCCCTTGACGTCGAACGTCTCGAGCAAGTCCGCGAGAATCGCCTCGGTATCGCCGCCGTCGTGCTCGCCGGGTTCGGGAATCGGCGCGGGCGGCGTGTTGAGGAATCGATCGAGGTAGACGTTGAGGGCGGCGTCGAAGACGCCGCGGTAGAGTTCGACCGCGTCCGTGCGGCGGGTCGCCTCACGGACCGCGTTGGCGTAGGTGAACGTGTGGTGGACGGTGTTCCAGTCGCCGAACTCGTTGGCGGTGCCGAACTGGGCGACGCGCGTCGCCGCCGCGTGGACGACCTCGTCGGCCAGCGCCCCGGTCGGTGCCCCGGCGTCGACTGCCTCCGCGAGCGCGTCGACGAGTTCCTCGGGGTCGTCCCCGAGGAGCGTCTCCTGGAGGCCCGCGGGCGGCGTCCACAGTTCGTCCGTCCCGCCCGCCGCGAGCGCCTCGAGCCCGCTCGTCTCGGTGACGTCGCCGCCGTAGGCGTCCTCGAGCAGCGCGACGAGGTCGACCGGCTGTCGCCACGACGAGCGCTCGTCGCTGCGATCGGCGGTCACGAGCGGCTCGATCAGGCTCGCGAGCGCGGTTCCAGTGTGCGCCCGAGTTTCCGACTCGCTCTTCGCGTGCTCGAGCGTTTCGAACGCCTTGTTGGCGAAATCCAGCACGTGTCCGGTCGACAGGTAGGGGTGGTCGGTGGCGGCGGCGAACACCAGTTCGGCGAGTTCGCTCCTCGAGCGCCCGGTGGCGACCGCGGTCCGGAGACACCGCTGCGCGCCGTCGGCGTCCCGCACCTCGACGCAGTCGCGAAACCACGTCTTCAGGCGGTCGAACGCGACCTCGTCGGTCGAGAACGACTGCTGGTCGAAGTTCGGCGGCTCGCCCGCGACGTCGGCGGCGACGTGACGGACGCCGGTGTAGAGCGCTCGCTTTCGGTCCTCGGACTCGAGCGAGTCGAAGACGTTCGCCAGACAGCCGAGGATCGTCAGCCCGGAGCCCCACCCCGACTCCCGGTACCGGGTTCCGAACGCGAGCGTCGTCGCCACCGGCTCGCGGTAGTCGACGCCGGCGTCGAGTAGTCCGATGGTCGACTTGGCGATCACGAGCCGCAGGTTCTCCTCGAGTCCCGTCTCCAGGCGGTCGGCCCAGTACTCCTCGGGCGAGGCTTCGCGGGGCGGGTTCGGGTCGACGTAGACCGTCCCGTCACGAACCTCGACGGGGTACGTCGCGACGTCGTCGGCCCACGGATCGAACGTATCGCCACAGGAGAGTTCGAACCGCGCGTGGTGCCAGTGACAGGTCAGGATGCCGTCGTCGACGGTCCCCTCGACGAGCGGAAAGCCCATGTGCGGACACCGGTTGTTCACGGCGCGAACGTCGCCTTCGTGGGCGAAGACGGCGATCGGCGTTCCGTCAACGGTCACCAGCTTTCGCCCTTCGTTCTCGAGTTCCGCGATCGAGACGGCGGCGTGAAAGTCGTCCGACGTTGCCATGCGGTACCGTTGGACGTGCACGGGTGTAAGCGTTCCCTGAAGGCTATTTTTGTACGGTCCGTGAGACGCTGGGACGGGAGTTCCTGTGCGGAACGTGAGACGCTTCGGGGGGTGTGACCGACGGATTCGGGCGTCCACCCTTTTGTCGATCGGGACGAAACGTACCGGCATGAGCCGGGATTCCGTCCGACGATACTACGACGCGCTCGACGACCACGACTACGACGTGCTCGAGGAAATCCTCGCGCCCGGGTTCGTCCAGCGCCGGCCGGATCGAACGTTCGAGAGCCGCGAGTCGTTCGTCCGGTTCATGCGCGACGAGCGGCCGAACCCGGAGACGACCCACGAGCTGGTGGCGGTCGTCGACGGCGGGGACACCGTGGCCGCCCGCGGCCGCCTCCTCGACTCCGGACGGGAGCTATTCGAGTTCGCCGACTTCTTCGAACTCGAGACCGGGCGCATCACCGAACTCGAGACGTACTCGCGGTGAACCGCGAGGCGTTCGCCCTCAGGCCGAGCAGTTGTTCGGACCCAGCTCGAGTTCGACGCGATCCTCGGGGGATAGCTCGAGCGCGCCGCGGTTGCGGTCGATGATCTCCTCGTAGTTCGCGGGTTTCTCGCCGGCGTCGGCCATTCGATCGACGAACGCCTCCTCGTCGAGGTCGAGGAGGTCGATCCCGGTTCGCGCCTCGCCGATCGTCGTCGCGATCGCCTCGCCGGGTGCGCCGTGGGCGAACTCGCCGTCCGCGGTGACGGTGACGTGGCCCGGGAGCACGACGATCCCCTCGGGCTCCGCGAGGAGGGTCCGGTGAAGCGTCTCGTAGAGCAGCCGCGCGCCCCGTTCCCCGTCGTCCTGACCGAACTCGAGCTCCGTCCGCCCGGTCGAGTCGACGTGCAGCGTGTCGGCGGTCAACAGCGCGCGGTCGTCGACGAGGACGTTGATCATCTCGCTCGTGTGACCTGGCGCGTAGACCGCCTTGAGTTCCCGCTGGCCGACGTCCAGCACGTCGTTTCGCTCGAGCGGCGTGTACTCGTACTCGACGTCGCGGTCGTCCGCGCGAGCGCCGAGGTAGTACGGAACATCGAGGCTCGAGGCGAGGTCGCGACCGCCCGAGACGTGGTCTGCGTGGACGTGCGTGTCGATCACCCCGACGATCGAGAGGTCGGCCTCGGCCGCCGCAACCTCGAACTCGTCGACGTCGGCGGTCGGATCGACGACGACAGCCTCGCCGGTCACCGCACAGCCGACGACGTAGCCCAGACATCCCTTCGCGCGGCGCTGGATCTGGAGGATCGTCGCGTCGTCGCCGACGTCGATCTCGACGCGGTCGTAGACGCCGCTCCAGCCTTTCATCCCGCTGTCGACGGTTTCGACTTCGAACTCGTCGGTCGCCGACTCGAGTTGCGTCGCGAGGGTGCCCGACGACAGCCCCTTCGCACAGATCGTGATCACGCGGTCGGCGCCGTCGACGGCGTCTCGAAACTCCTCGAGGCGGCCGTCCAGCTCCTCCTCGGGACCGAACGGGAAGTGAATCGCCCCGGCGACGTGCCAGGCCTCGAAGCTCTCTTCGGGGCGCGTGTCGACGAGCGCGAACTCGGCGCCCTCGTCCTGCAGTTGTGCGAGCCGATCGGCGGAAAGTGTGGTGACCATACGGGAACGTACGGTCGCGGCCGACCTAAAGCATCTGCGGGCTACGGACGGGCGGGTTCGACGGTCGCGAGCGATCGGTCGATTTATCTGCTCGTCCTCGAGATACTCGATTGACAGATATGGACGAGAAACGGACGATGGTCGCGCTGTTCGGCGTCGCGGTCGCCGTCGTCACCGCCTACGTGGCCTACCGATTTATCGCGGCGCTCACCGTCGCCGTTTTCCTCTACTACTCGACGCGACGATTCTACAAGTCGCTCGAGCGACTTCGCCTCCCTGCCACGGTGCGGGCCATGCTCGTCATCTCGTTTCTCGTGGTTCCGTTTCTCGCCCTCGCCAGCTACACGGTCGCGCTGCTCGTCGTCGAGGTGCGAAACTTCGTCGCCGAGTATCCCGTCGCCGAGATGCTCCCCGAGGACGTCGGCTGGGTCGAGACCCTCGAGAATCCGCCCGAACTGACCATCCAGGGGCTCGCGGGTGCCTACCAGGCCGGCACGTTCGATCCCTTCCTCGACTTCGCGCTCGCCAACGCGGACGTCCTGACCGGCCTCGTCTCGAGTTTTCTGCTGAACGCGCTGATCGTCGTCGTCGTGACGTACTACCTCCTGATCGACGGCTCGACGGTCCACGAGTGGCTGCTTCGGTTCGACGACGACGCCATCGTCCGCGAGTACCTCGAGGCCGCGGACGAAGAACTCGAGGCGGTTCTGTTCGGCAACCTGCTGAACGTGATCCTCATCTCCCTGATCGCGATCATCACGTTCATGGGGTACAACGCGGCGGTGCCGTCGGCCGTCGAGGTGCCGTATCCGGCCCTGGCCGGCGCGCTCACCGGCGTCGCGAGCCTGATTCCGGTCGTCGGCATGAAGATCGTCTACGTTCCGCTCGTCGCCGCCGCGTCCCTGCCGCTCGTCCTCGAGGGCCAGTACTCGGCGCTGGTCTACCTCGTCGGCTTTCTCGTTCTGGCCATCGTCGTCGTCGATACGATTCCCGACCTCGTGCTCCGGCCGTACCTGAGCGGCAAGCGGACCCACGTCGGCCTGTTGATGCTCGCGTACATCTTCGGTCCGATCGTCTTCGGCTTCTACGGGCTCTTTCTCGCCCCGATCATCCTCGTCCTCGGGCTGACGTTCGCCGACACCGCGCTTCCGCGCCTCCTCGGCGCCGACGCCGGCGCTCGCGACTACTCCGCCTCCGAGGGGGCCGAACGGCTGACGACGAACGCGGTCGCCCACTCCGCCGGGAGCGGACTCGAGCAGCACCCGCCCGGCGAGCAGTCGCCGGACGGGACGGAGCGGTCGCCGACGAGCGACCGTACTCGGCCGCCCGCGGACGACGATCCGCTCGCCGACGGCGGCTCGACGTCGAAACGCGAGTGAGCGCGACGACTCGGCGGACGGATCGCTCGATCCGTGACCGTTCCTCGAGCTAATTTCGATCATAGCGACGTCTGCAGGCGTTTCGTCCAATACTTCGAAAATCGAAGCAATGGACGAGCACGGAATCCACTCGAAGAACATACCGCCCGTCGAAACGACGCCAGATGGAACTACCGAGCGAGGTATTTCGGAGAACGACTCCCTGCTATAGCATGATCTTAGGACGAGAAGCACTTAAAGGACGGCCTCTCGAGTTCCCCAACCATCTGAAATTCGTCACACCGGACTCGATTCATCACGGCCTGTGACGCAGTAGCCCCCTTCCGGCTGTTGTGCTCCTTTCGATGGTCGTCGCGAAAACGTCCGGGTGCGAGAATCGAACCGAAGAGAGAGGTTCCGGCTCACTCCGTTCGCGGGCTGCCTCTCTCAGACTTCGATTCTCGCCTTCCGGCTTTTCCGCTCCTCACTTCGTTCGTCGCGAAAAAGTCCGGGTGCGAGAATCGAACCCGCGTCTCAGCCTCCACAAGGCTGAAGGATAACCACTACCCCAACCCGGACACGCCTACAGGTTGAGATACGAGCGGTCGACCTGAAATACGTTACGACTCGAGCACGAACGGTGTGAGACGCCCTCCCTCGGTTTCGGCGGCGTTCACGGCCGTCGCCGTCGGAACGCGACCGGGACGCTTTTCGGTCGGGACGCCGTACCGCCGGTCAACGCGTGGCCATCACCGACAAGATCTACGTCAAAAATCACCGACAGCTCAGCTCCCAGCTCGAGACGAACATCCCGAAGGGGGCGTTCAAGGGGGCGACGCTGGATATCCTCTTTCAGGGCGAGGGTCTCGAGAAACTCGACGACGCGACCCGCGAGCGCGTCCTCGACTTCGCGAGCGACTTCCTCGATTGCGGCTGTGACGACAATCCCTACTGTGGCTGTCCGGAGCGCAAGTTCATGCGGTACTTACTCGAGCTTCGCGCTCAGGGACTCGGACCGGACGCGATCGTGGACGTGATGTCCGACGACTACATGGTCTACGCCTATGCCGGCGACGTCCTCTCGTTTCTGGACGACGGCGTTCGGACGCTCGAGGCGGCCGAGGGACTCGCCCGCGTCGACGGCGCTGGCGAGAAGGCCGACGAGATCCGACGCGAGAAACGGAATCTCGCGAAGTAGTCGACGAAACGGCCCCGCTGTATCCCACCTCTCGACGGCGCTCGGGATCGCCTACCGGAGCTGGTAGGACTCGTCCTCGCCGTCCAGGTCGTCGAGCAGGAGGACCTCGTTTTCCTCGTCCTCGAGTCGGTCCTGGAGGTCGTTCACGTAGGCCTTGTACTCGTCGAGTTGCTCCCGGAGGTGGTCGGCCTCGAGTTCCAGGCGCTCGTGTTCGCGGATGAAGCTCTTTGGCACCTGCACGGTCGGCGGGAACGCGAGTTCGTTCCCCTCGCCGGTCGCCGTCGCCTCGAGTTCGGCGTCGGGCACCACGCTGACCTGACCGTCGTGTTCGACGAGCTGGTCGACGTAGTCGCGAAACACCGCCGACAGCGAGATGTCGCGCTCCTCGGCGATGTCCTGGAGCGCCGCGAACGCGTCCTCGTTCACCCGAAACGAGATCGTCTTGTTCTTGTTGCCCATTCGTCCCCCAGTAACCGTTCGTTCCACTTAACAGTTCGTCAGACGACCGGTTTCGTCCGATGACCGTCCGTCCGTCCGACGGGACTGACCCCGCAACCTATCTCGCTCGAGGCCGAATCCCTCGTCGATGCTCACCGACACGCCGGGGTTTCACCACGTCACGGGGATCGTCGGCGACGCCCAGGAAGCCGTCGACTTCTACGTCGGCACGCTGGGCCTCCGGCTGGTCGCTCGGACCGTAAACTTCGAGGACCTCCTTCAGCACCACCTCTACTTCGGCGACGCGACGGGAGCGCCGGGGACGGTGTTCACCGTCTTTCCCGATCCGCACGCCGATCCCGGTCGAGTCGGGCCACCGCAGCCAGAATCGGTTTCGTTCGCCGTTCCGAGCGGCGTCCTCGAGTACTGGCGCGACCGACTCGCGGCCCGCGGCGTCGACGTCGAGGGTCCTCTCGAGCGGTTCGACGAGCGCGCACTTCGGTTCACCGATCCCGCCGGCAGTCGGCTCGAACTCGTCGCGACGTCGCTCGAATCCTCGACGGGGATCGACCCGTCCGAATCGTCGAGATCGAACGCGTCGGCCACCTCCCCCGCGACGGCGAACAGCGCCGACGAACCCGAAGCGGCGGACTCGAGCGACGGACCCGGTCGCCTCGCTGCGCTGGACGGACCCGTCCCCGACGACGCGGCGATTCGCGGCCTACACGGCGTTTCCGTGCTCTCGGTCAACCCGTACGCGACGGCGGGAACGTTCGAGACGCTCGGCTTCTCCTACGAGGCCGAACGGGAGGGACGCGTCCGCTACCGCGCGTCGGGATCGATCGGCGCGGTCGTCGACGTCCTCGATCGTGACGCGTCGTTCGGTCGCGAGGGGCCGGGAACAATCCACCACGTCGCTGTTCGCGTCCCCGAGGAGGAAGCGCTCGCCGAGTGGCGCGATCTCTTCGACGACCGCGGCTACGACGTCTCCCGCGTGAAGGACCGCCACTTCTTTCACTCGCTGTACGTCAGAGAGCCGGGCGGAATCCTGTTCGAACTCGCGACCGAGGCGAACGACGTCGTCGCGACCGTTCGCGGAACCGACGAGCTCGGAGACGACGCGCGTTCGGATTCCCGCCCGACCACCAGCAAACTGTACCTTCCCGACCGGTTCGAACGCGACCGCGCGCTGATCGAGAGCCAGCTGCCGACGCTTTCGGTGCCAGCCGACGCGACCGGCGCTCCGGTGGACCACGCTGACGAGCCGTGACCCCTCCCCGCCGACCGACCTCGGTTTCGGGTCCGCACGCCGACCAGCCGTTGCTCACCGCCGGTGCGCCGGCTCGAGCCGCCGACGTCGCCGTCGTCCTCTGTCACGGCCGCGGTGCGACGGCACAGGGGGTGATCAACCTGTTCGAGCCGGTCTACCGCCACGGCGTCGCCGTCCTGGCCCCGCAGGCGACGCGAAACGCCTGGTTCCGTCGGCCGCCGACCGCGCCGCGAGCGGAGAACGAGCCCTGGCTCTCCTCGAGCGTCGGCTGCGTCGCCGCGGCGCTCGAGGCCGCACGCGCGGTCGACGTTCCGCCGGAGCGAACCCTGCTCGGCGGCTTCTCCCAGGGAGCCTGCGTCGTCGCCGAGTTCGTCCGCCGAACGCCGCGGCGATACGGCGGCGTCTTCCTGCTCTCGGGTCACCTTCCAGGAGCCGACGAGGACGATCGATCGATCGACGGCGACCTCGAGCGCACGCCCGCGGTGATCGGCTGCGGCGCGGACGACCGGCGGATCGATCCCGAGCGCGTCGCCGAGACCGCCCGGGCGTTCGACCGAGCGAACGCGGACGTCGACGAACGGATCTTCCCCGACGTCGGCCACGAGGTGACCGACGACGAGTTCGCGGCGATCGGTGCGATGATCGATCGCGCGTTGTCGGCGTAATTCGTGTCGCTGTTCGACGATCTGGACGTCCGATCGGTCACTCCGGTGCCAGTCCCTTCTCCGCGAGTTCGTCCAGCGCCACCTCGGACTTCTCGAGGTCGAGTCCCATCCCCGAGCGCACGTGGTCGGCTTTGGTGAACTGGATCTCGCGGTACTCGACGAGCTGGATTCGGTTCCCCCACGGATCGCGAAACTCGAGGCCCGGCACGTCGAGTCGATCGACGTCCACAGTCTCGAGACGGTCCTCGGCGACGCTCGCGTCGTCGACGACGAGGCCGACGTGGCGTGCGTCGTCGACCGTCTCGCCGGCCCCGTCGGTCTCGGCGAGCGCGACGAACTGGTCGCCCATGTCGACGAACGCCTTCGTCTCGGAACGGCCGCGCAGGTCGAACGCGAACAGCGATCCGTAGAACTCGAGTGCCGCGTCGACGTCACCGACCTCGAGCGCGACGTGGTTGGTGCCGACGAGGTGGGGGCGGTCGTCGTCGGTTCCGCTGGTCGCGTCGGTTTCGGAGTCGTCGGCAGTTTCGGTCACGCTCGAGACGTCGGCATCGAGGCACCTACCGACTGTGCCGGCAGTCTCCGTGCGTCGAGCGATCGCCACGTTCCGACGAAGCGTCGGCTCGGCGGCGAGCAGCCGTCAAAAAAGTCAGCGCGTGTGGTGTGTCGACAGGGTGGTCGCGACTTACGGCGTCGCCTGTGCGTCCTCGGCTTCCTCGAGTCCCTCGAGTGCGGCGATGACGTCGTTGCGGTAGTTGACGACCGGCGAGTCGTATCGCTCGCGGGCCATCTGGGCGTACTCGTTCGTCGGGGCGGTCGAACCGCTTTCGGGAGCCTCCTGTTCGGCCTCCCACTCCTCGAACGCCTCGATGCGCTCTACGGTTCGTTCGGCGGTTTCGACGACCCAGCGGTCGCGGGTGGCCGCGTCGACGACCGAGATGGACTCGGGTCGAAGCGAGACGTTGACGGTGCCGTCGTCGGTCTCGTAGGTCCGGGGTTTCCCGACGACCGCGACGTACGCCGGCGGCTCGGTGTCCCGTAGAACCGAGGCGGCTTCGGGCTGGTACTGGCCCGCGTAGACGAAGAACGTCCCCGTCGGGTCGACGACGCGTCCGCGCCAGTACTCGCTGTCTTCGCCGACGTCCTCGGTTTCCGTGAGGGTGCCGACGACGAAGACGCGATTGGCGCGGTCGCCGGTCGGAAGGAGCGCGTAGTTCGGTGCGCGTTCGTCGTCGCTCTCTTTGAACGCGTACGTCGAATCGTTGAATTCGGAGGCGAAGACGCGGCGAGCGACTTCGCGCGTGAGTTCGGCCTGACTCATATCACATCGACCTCGCTTTGATCAGCAGGGCTTCGGCATCGGCCGGCCCGTCCAGTTCCTCGACGTCGTCGGCCAGCACGTACCGGCCGAACGTCGGTCCCTCGATGCGGTAGTAGGTGCCAACGACGTCGTCGGCGATCTCGTCGGCCACGACGGTGGTGTCGAGCGCGTCCATGGCCATATCTTTGGCCTCCTCGAGCGAGAGGCCCGTGAGATCCTCGGTGGCCTCCTTATCGAAGATGACCTCGTGGGCGTCGATGCCGTCGTCGACGACCGCTTTGATCCGGAGGTCGAACTCTCCCTCGACCTCGCCGTGTTCGGAACACCGGCCGTTCTGGAGGACGCGGGTGCAGTCCTCTTTCGGACAGCGCTTGATGAGTCCGCTGCCGCTTTGCATGTCGACGAGCGCGCCCTCGATCTCGCTCGTGTCGTCGCCGACCTCGATCTCCTCGTCGAGTTCCTCGATGACCGTGGTGCTGTTCAGTTTGACCGAGTACCGACCCTGGTACTCGTCGGTGACCACGTTCCGGAGGTCGTAGACGCCGCCTTCCTCGAGCGCGGGCAGGTCGGATTTCGCCCACTTCGTGAACTTGATCGTTCCCGTCGGATCGCCCAGCAGGCCGACCTGGGCGACGGCGTCGCTTCGCGGGTCCCAGAGTTCGATGACCTTCGCCGTGAGGTCGATCCACTGTTCGGGTTCGTCGACGTCCTCGACGTTGACGGCCTCGCTGCCGCCGCTCGAGATGTCCTCGCGCTCGAGACCCGCCTCGTCGAGGTAGTGATTGGTGACGCTCCGGCGCGCCTCGTCCATGGGTACCTTGTACTCGTCGACGAGTGTGGTCAGGCGCTCTTCGACGTCTTCGACCGCGACGTCGATGTGATCCGAAAACTGCTCGTGTATGTCCGCTGCGTGCTGTGGTACGTCGCTCATTGTCTCACGCCTCCGCTTTCGTTTCACTGGGAGGCATACGTCCGTTCGCTCCCACCACTATTTAAACTGCCGCCACCGGAGCGAAAGTGAACCGGCGGACGACCGCGAACGGTCGCGGTCAGTCGCCGCCCGACGCGGCCTCCGGTAAGCCGTCGCCGCCTTCGGTTTCGACCGTTACGCGAACGTGATCGCCGTCGTGAAGTTCGTCGCCGAGGTCGGCCTCGGCGCCGTTGATCGTGATCTCGACCGCCGTTTCCGGATCGTCGTCGTCGAAGGTCTCGCCGTGGATGGTGATCGACGACTCCGTTATCGGCATCTCGACGTCGGCCATCGCCGACTCGAGGTCGACGCGGTCGGGGTGCATGTGCCAGGTGTTCCCGTCACCGGGGTGGAAGTGGAACGTCCCGCCCAGCTCCTCCTGGTAGTACTGGGGCTGTTCGAAGTCGATCACCTCGCCGTCGACTTCGACGGTGAGCTGGCCGTGTTCGTGGACGTACCCCTCGTCTCCGAGTCCGGCGACCACGACGTAGCCGACCGCGCCGATCACGATCAGCCCGAACGAGAGCGCGAGCCCGTACAGGACGATCGGACTACCACCGCCGTCGCTCTCGAGCGACCCTCGCTGTTCGACGCGGCGGCGGTCGATCCGTCCGAGATCGTCGGCGTGCTCGCTCGCCAGGTGATCCAGGTACGCCCCCTCGTCGGTGAACGACGCGTCGCAGTAGTCGCAGTCGGGCATCGGTCGGGATTGGAACCGCAGGCACTCAGACGTATCGTTCTCGCCGCCTCGTCTGCGTCCGTCCGCTCACTTCTCGCGCCCGTTGGTCGGTTCGTCCGGTTTCGTCCGTCCGCTCACTCCTCGTCGCCGTAGGCCGACAGCGACTGGTTCGTCGCGCCGGCGCGGTGGCGCGTCGCCAGCCCCGCGAGGTGTGGCGCTTCGGGGACGATCAGCTGTTCGCAGGCGGTCTGACACGCGCCCGTACTGCCCGGGATGCAAAACACCGGCGTGTCGACGGCGATGCCGGCGGTCGCACGCGAGGCGATCGCCCGCGTGCCGATCTCCTCCCACGAGAGCGCGCGAAAGCGTTCGCCGAAACCCGGCAGGTCGCGCTCGAACAGCGACGACGTCGCGTCGGGGGAGACGTCGTCGGCCGTGACGCCCGTCCCGCCGGTCGTGACGACGACGTCGATATCGCGACGCGCGACGAGCCCCCGCACCGCCGTGCGAATCGACGAGTAGTCGTCCCGAACCAGTAGCCGCTCGCGAACCTCGTGGCCCTCGTCCTCGAAGCACTCCTGGATCGTGTCGCCGCCGGGATCGTCTGGATCCGTCTCGTCCGCGCGCGAGCTCGAGACCGTCACGATCCCGACGTAGAGCGGGTCGATGATGTCGTGGCCGTGGTGGTCGGTGCCGCGTCGCTCGTCTCGATCGGTTGCCATGTGATCACGTGTGGGCTCGAGTGTGATAAGATAGTGTGGGACAGCTTCGGGACGGCCATCGTTCAGTACCCTTATCGTGTCCGATTCCAGTGGTGTCGACGACGATGTCCCCGTCACGTGCTCGTGCTCGAGCGCCGTCGACCGCGGCGTTCGCGCCGATCCTCCTCGCCAATCTGGTGCCGCTCGTCGGCGTACTCGCGTACGGCTGGGAGCCGACGACGCTGGTCGCGATCTACGCGCTCGAGGTGCTGCTCGCCTTCCCGCTCGCCGCGGCGAAGACGCCGTTCGCGGGCCGACCGCCGCGGGTCGAGGATCTGGAAGATGACGGGGGTGACTCGAGCGTGCTCGCCGTCGGAAACACCGACCTCGCGCGAAAACGCGGGAGCGTCGAACTGGTGTCGTGGCTCCCGCCGGTCTACCCGCGAAACCTGCCGTTCGTCGGCGCGGTACTCTTCGCGAGCGTGTGGACGACGCTCTTCGTCGTGGCCGCCCTGGCGCAGGTCGCCGTTCACGAGGCGCTCGCGCGGCCGGAAGTCTGGCTCGGCGTCGCTGCGTTGATCGCGGGTCAGGGTGTAGAGACCTGGCGCGACTACCTTCGGAGCGGGCGCTACGAGACGACCTCGCCGTACGCGGTCGTCGAGGCCCCGGCGCGGCAGGCGTTTTTCCTGATTTTCGTCTTGCTCGTCGTCGCGGAGACGAGCGGGGCGGTCGTCCTCGCCGCGTTCGTCGCCGTCAAACTGCTCGTCGACTGGTCGGCGTTTCGCGCGACCCGGGGCGATGGCGGGCGACTCACCGGATGGCTCGCCGGACCGGAGGGTGCGGACGAGCGTTCCGATCCGCCGCGGCCGCCGGACGACGACTTCGATCCGAGCTCGGAACCGGACGCCCGAGTCCCGACGCACACGCGGACGGTGGTTCTCACCGGCGTCCTGCACACGCTGGTGAAACCGGCTCCGTTTTACGTGGGCATCGTGCTCCTCGCGTGGGTCGTCATCCTCGCCGTTCTCGGCGGAAACGGCGACGGCGGGTGGTTCGCGGTCGCACTGCTGGTCGGGAGCGCCCTCCTCGCGTTCGCGGTACTCGCGACGTTTCTGGCGATCAAGGTGGCCGAACACGTCCTCGAGTACGCCCCGCTCGAGTACCGCCGGTACGGCGACCGCCTCGTCGCGTACGATGCCTGGGTCGACGAAATCCAGTGGATCGTCCCGCTCCACGAGATCCGCGACGTCACCCTCGTCTTCGATCGGTTCCCTGACCGGGTGTTCGACGCGCGAACGCTCGAGGCGCGGACGGGGTGGGGCGACGACGAGTCGACGCGAGCGCTCGGTCCCGTCGGGGACGCCGACGCGTTCGTCGAGGCGCTGGACCTGCCGGTGCGAACGGCAGAGCTCGAGCTGAAACCGATGGATCGACGGATCGCTGCGCTCGCGATCGTCCCCGTCGTCGGCGTGGTCGTCGTCGCCGTCGCGTTCGCGGTCGGTCCGTGGCCGCTGCTGGCCGCGGTGCCGTACGTTTTCTTCGGGCTCCCGTTCGCCGCGCCCGTCCTGCACGGGCTCTGGCGACGGGCGTATCCGGACCCCGAGTCGCAGTGACGGCCAGGACCACAGTGTGCCGGTCCGCTCCAGGGCGATCCGGCGAGCGTCGCGAATCGTGAGCCGTTCCCGCTCGAGCTAGCTCGGTCCGCCTTCGTCGGAAATGACGATCGATTCGCCCATCGCCGTCGGCGCGTCGTTCTCGAACGTCGACCAGTCGGCGTCCATCTCCGCGTCGGTGAGCAGGCAGTCGTCGAGGCGGTCGACGAGCGCGTCGACGTCGAGATCGCGGCCGATCAGCGCCAGTCGACTCTCGCGGTCGCCCCACTGTTCGTCCCACTCGAGGTCGGGCTGTCCCCGTCGGTAGCGCTCGCGTCGCTGTTCGGGAAGGCTGGCGATCCATCGGCCGGTCACCTCGAGGCTCGTTTCCCTTCCGGCGTGACTCATCGTGATCGCCTGGCGCTCTCGTCCGGCGATCCAGCACAGCCCCTTCGAACGCACGAGTTCCGGGGGAAGGTCGGCGAGAAGCGCGGCGAGTCGTCCGGGGTGAAACGGCCGGCGGCGGCAGTAGCTGTCGACGGTGATGCCGTACCGCTCGGGTGGGTGCGCGTGATCGTGGCTGTGCTCGTGGCCGTGGTCGTTGTGCTCGCGATCGTGGTCGTCGTGGCTGTGCGCGTGATCGTGGTCGTCGTGGCTGTGCGCGTGATCGTGGTCGTCGTGGCTGTGCGCGTGATCGTGGTCGTCGTGGCTGTGCGCGTGATCGTGGTCGTCGTGGCTGTGCGCGTGATCGTGGTCGTCGTGGCCGTCGTCACCACGGTCGGTGCCGCCCTCGTCCTCGAGCGCGCGCTTCCAGCCCGCGGCGTCCGTCGCGGCCTCGAGATCGAATCGCTGCGTGCCGAGCAGGTCGTCGGACTCGAGCGCGCCGTACTCGGTCGTCACGATCTCGGCGCGCGGCTGAATCGTCTCGAGCAGCGCGACGACGCGGTCGCGTTCGTCGACGTCGACGAGATCGCACTTGTTGACGACCAGGAGGTCGCAGAACTCGACCTGCGCCAGGACGAGATCGGCGAGCGGGCGCGTCCCGGTCTCGTCCGCGCCCTCGATCGTGGGGGGCTCGCCGACGGAACCGACGTCGGCGAACCGGTCGTGAAATCGGCGCGCGTCGACGACCGTGACGACGGCCTCGAGGTCGTACGCGCCCGCGGCGGGGCCGCGGACGAACTGGCGGGCGATCGGCTCGGGTTCGCCGACGCCGGAGGCCTCGATCACGAGGTGGTCGAAGTCGCGCTCGCGCCCGAGGCGGACGACCGATCGCGAGAGTTCGCCGCCGAGGCTACAGCAGATGCAGCCGTTCTCGAGGGCGACGACCTCGTCGCCGGTCTCGAGGTGCGTCCGCGCCTCGACGAGGTCGGCGTCGACGTTGATCGCGCCGACGTCGTTGACGACGACCGCGACGTCGCGGTCGGCCGACTCGAGGAGCCCCGAGAGCAGCGTCGTCTTCCCAGCGCCGAGTTCGCCACAGAGGATCGTTACCGAAGTCGCCATTCGTTACTCGTTCGCGAGCGCGAGTTCACGTCGCTCTTGCGGTTCGAAGGGATCGGGGTAGGCGTCCCAGTTTTCACCCATCTCCGCGTCGGTGAGCAGGCAGTCGTCGAGGCGGTCGATCAGTTCGGTCTCGTCGAACTGACGGGCGATGAAGACGAGTCGGGTCATCCGATCGCCCCACTCGTCGTCCCAGTCGTCTTCGAGCCCCGGCCGTGCGGCAAAGTACCGCTTTCGCTCGCGCTCGGGTAGCGTCGCGAGCCACTGGCCGGACGGCCCGGCCCGAACGGAGGTGCCGGCTTTGTCGATGCCCATCGCGACGTCCTCCCGACCCGCGCTCCAAAAAAAGCCCTTGGCGCGCACGATCTCGTCGGGGAGCTCCGAGAGTAACGACGCGATTCGATACGGGTGAAACGGTCGGTCGCGCTGGTAGACGAACGAGGTGACGCCGTGTTCCTCGCGCGGATCGTGGGCGTGTTCGTGCTGGAGTTCGTGCTTCCAGCCCGCGGAGTTCTGGGCCGCCTGGAAGTCGAACGCGCCCGTGCCGAGAATCCGATCGGGGTCGACGTCGCCGAACTCCGTGCGCACGATCGTCGCACGCGGCTGGAGCGTCTCGAGGACGGCTTCGATCTCCTCAAGCGCGTCATCGGGCACGAGGTCGCACTTGTTGAGCACGAGGACGTCGCAGAACTCGATCTGGTCGAGCAACACCTCCTCGGGCACGCGACCGGCGTCGTCCTCGAGTCCGTCCTCGACGAGCGCCGCGCCTGAGTCGAACGACTCGAAGAAGCTGTGGGCGTTGACGACCGTGACCATCGTATCGAGCGCGTAGGTGTCGGTCGGGTCGAACGACGCGTCCTCGAAGCCCATCGCGAACGTCTGTGCGACCGGAATCGGCTCGGAGATGCCCGACGATTCGACCAGCAGGTAGTCGAACTCGCGGCGATCCGCCAGCCGACCGACCTCGTCCAGCATGTCCCCTCGCAGCCGACAGCAGATACAGCCGTTCGACAGTTCGATAATTTCGTCGTCGCCGCCCAGGTCGGATCGCTGGGCGACGTGTTCGGCGTCGACGTTCACTTCGCCCATGTCGTTGACCACGACGGCGACCTCGAGCCCGTGGTCGGCGGTCAGAACGTGGTTGAGTACGGTCGTCTTTCCCGCCCCGAGGCTTCCGCTCAGGACGGTGACGGGAATGCGGTCGTTGCTCATACTGTTAACACAATACCTCTGTATATTATTAAATCTGGCTACTTCTGCAGGCGCAGTTATTGAAGAGTAATTGCTATTAACGTCGACGAGTACGTTCACATATGCCCGTCGTCAGCGTCTCGATGCCCACCACCCTGATCGAGCGGATCGACTCACTCGCCGACGAACACGACTACAGCGGTCGAAGCGACGTCGTCCGTGAGGCCACGCGGACGCTCCTCTCGGAGTTCGACGACGAACGACTCGAGGAACGGCCGCTCGCCGGCTACGTGTGGGTTCGGTACGCGTTCGGAACGCAGTCGATCGAACGACGCGTTGCGGAGTTACGACACGAGTTCGAGGACGCCGTCACCACCGACGATCACAGCCACGTGGGCGAAAGCGATTCCCGGTCCCTCGCCGACGGGTCGGCGGAGCCCGGATCGACGGACCGAACGGCGTACTGCCTCGATCTGTTCGTGCTCGAGGGAGACCTCGAGACCGTCTCGGCGTTCGTCGGCCGGCTCCGATCCATCGACGGCGTCGAGACCGTCGACTACTCGCTGTTTCCCCTGGACACGATCGATGCAACCGGGGGGTGATACGGTCTGTTGTACCGATTTACCGATACAACCGCAGCCCGTTCGCAGGTCCACCGGACGTCGGAACGGCAATCGGTACGAGGCCTGCAGGAACACCCACCAGCTTGATGCCCGCGACCGTCGAGAGACGGTCGTACCGACGGAACGAATCGACCGCTCGAGCGGACGTCGATCATCACTCGATCGCCCGTCCCTCGGTCGAACGTCGGACGACGACCCCCTCGTTTCCACCCATGGATCTTCCATCGACGGCCGAACGAGTCCCGAAAAGCACCAGCGAACCGGTAAACGAACGAATCCGACGGGAGACGGCCGACCGCCTCCGGTACTACGGTGCACACCCCGAGGAGATCGACGCCCGACTCACCGAACTGGACGAGGAGTGGGACGTCGAACGGACGCTCGAGGCGAACGCCGCCTCGCTCATCCTGCTCTCGCTCGCGGCCGGCGCGACGGTCGACCGACGTGTGCTCGCGGTTCCAGCCGTCGTCGCGGCGTTCTTACTTCAGCACGCCCTGCAGGGCTGGTGTCCGCCGATCCCCGTGTTGCGCCGGCTGGGCGTCAGAACGCAGCGGGAGATCGACGCGGAGCGCCGCGCGCTGACGGCGTTGCGAGACGACGCCTAGCGGACTCGAGAGAGCCGATTTCGAGCGAACGACCGCGTCGCCGTTTTTTCGCAGGATTTGCTCGTAGCTATCGCTCCCGCACGTAGCGACTCGAAAAACACGCCGAAGCCAGGACTCGAACCTGGGACAACCTCGTTAACAGCGAGGTGCTCTACCATCTGAGCTACTTCGGCTCGTTCGATGATAGCCGGGTTGATTTGATAGGGCTTTCGTTTTGGCTTCCGGCGGTTCGATACGCTTTCACGTCCCGCTCGAGTAGGGTCGAGCAATGAGCGGAGAGAACGCCGACCGAGGTGATCGCGACGAGCCGGGCGCGTCGAAGGGCGACTTCGAGACGGTCGTCGCCGCGGTCCGCGAACGCGTCGATCCCGATCCGGACGAGCGAGCTCGGTTGCGAGCGGTCGCCGACCGTCTCATCGAGCGCGCGGAGGCGGCCGCGACCGACCGCTGTGACGGCGCGGACGTGCTGCAGGTCGGCTCGAGCGCCCGGGGAACCTGGGTCAGCGGTGACCGCGACATCGACGTCTTCGTCCGGTTTCCGCCGGAACTCGACCGGGAGACCCTCGAGGAGTACGGTCTCGAGGTCGGCCACGCCACGCTTCCCGGCGGCCACGAGGAGTACGCCGAACACCCCTACGTCAAAGGGGCGGTCGACGGGTTCGACGTCGACGTCGTCCCGTGTTTTCGGCTCGAGTCCGCGACCGAGATCCGCTCTGCGGTCGATCGGACGCCGTTTCACGCGCAGTACCTCGAGGCGAGACTCGACGACGATCTCGCGGCCGACGTCCGCGTCACGAAGCAGTTCATGAAGGGGATCGGCGTCTACGGAAGCGACCTCCGAACCCGCGGATTCAGCGGCTACCTCACGGAACTGCTCGTCTGCGAGTACGGCGGCTTTCGCTCGCTGCTCGAGGCCGTCCGCGACTGGCGGCCCCAGATCGTCCTCGATCCCGAGGACCACGGCCGAGCGAGCTTCGACGACCCGCTGGTCGTGATCGATCCGACCGACCCCGAACGGAACGTCGCGGCGGTCTGTGCCGCCGACAACGTCGCTCGCCTGCAACACTACGCCCGCGAATTTCTCGAGCGACCGTCCCTCGAGTACTTCGAACCCGACGATCGCGACCCGCTCTCGAAATCCGAACTCCTGTCCCACCTCGAGCGTCGCGGGACGACGCCCGTCGCCGTTCGGTTCGAGACGCCGGCTCTCGTCGAAGATCAGCTCTATCCGCAGTTGCGAAAGTCGCTCGCGGGGATCTGCCAGGGCCTGGACGAGCGCGGATTCGACGTTCTGCGGTCGACGGCGCTCGCCAGCGACACGTCGGCGATCCTCGTCGAACTCGCAGTCGACGAACGGCCGGCGGTCGAGCGCCACCGGGGGCCGCCGGTACACATCAAGGGCCACGCCCGCGGCTTCTACGGTCGGTACGCCGACGATCCCGACGTCTACGGGCCCTTCGTCGTCGAGGATCGGTACGTCGCGGAGCGCGATCGGGAGTTCACCACCGCGTGCGAGTTCCTCGAGAGCGATCAGCTCCTGGAGGTCGGACTCGGCGCGCACGTCGAGTCAGCGCTCGAAGACGAGTACGAGGTGCTCGTCGACGACGACGTGACCGCGTTGCTCCCCGCGTTCGGCTCCGAGCTTCGGTCGTACTTCGAGCCGGTTCCCTGAGATAAAATCGCGGTCAGAACTCGAGGCTCAGATTCAGTTCGTGCGCGTCGAGGACGGCCTCGAGTGCCTCCTCGGCCTGGTCCGCGAGTTCGCCGCCGGGTTCGATCGGCTCGCGGCCGTCGAACGTCTCGTGGACCAGCGCGACGCTGTCGGCGAGGACGTCCAGTCCGTACCCGCCCTCGAGGACGAACGCCAGTGCGGCGTCCGTCTCGTCGGCCAGTCCGCGCAGCCGGTCGGTCATCAGGGCGTACGCCTCCGTGGACAGGCGAATTCGGGAGATCGGATCGTGTCGGTGTGCGTCGAACCCCGCGCTGACGAGCAACAGATCGGGATCGAACGATTCGATTCCGGCCGCGATCGGCCCCTCGACCGCGGCGAGGTACTCGAGGTCGTCCGTCCCGGCGGGCATCGGGACGTTCATCGTCGCCCCCTCGCCGTCGCCGGTTCCCGTCTCGTCGACCGCGCCGGTGCCGGGGTACAGCCCCTGCTCGTGGAGCGAGGCGAAAAAGACGTCGTCGCGGTCGTAGAAGATGTCCTGAATCCCGTTGCCGTGGTGGACGTCCCAGTCGACGATCGCCACCCGATCGACGCCGTACGCCTCGGAGTCGAGCGCGTGCTGGGCGGCGACGGCGGCGTTGTTCACGAAACAAAAGCCCATCGCGTCGTCGGCGACGGCGTGGTGGCCCGGCGGTCGCCCGAGCGAGAACGGCGTCTTTCTCCCGTCGTTTCCCTCGAGGGCCGCTTCGACCGCCCAGCAGGCGAGTCCCGCGCTGTGGCGAACCGCATCCCAGGTTTCTTCGACCGCGGTCGTATCCGGATCCCAGTTGCCGCCGCCGTCGGCGCAGAACTCCTCGAGCGATTCGACGTACGCCGAACCGTGTACGGCCGTGATCCGCTCGACGTCGCAGGGATCGGCGTCGACGTACTCGACGCCGTGTTTGCGCTTCAACCGTTCCCGGATCGCTCGCAGCCGGTCCGGCGTCTCCGGGTGACGCGGACCGGGATCGTGTGCGAGACAGACCTCGCTGTAGCCGAACTGCATTTCACTCGAACAACGAGAAGTACGTCTCGATGTCGTCGTCGGTGATCGTTCGTCGGTCGGCGTGGCGAGCGAGCGTCGCCGCCGCTCGAGCGACGTTGTCGGCGTAATCCTCGAGGATGTCCGCCAGCGCGATCCGCGCGTCCATCGAGACGCGATACTTGTCGTCGATCTCCAGTCTGGCGATCCGGTCGACGGGGGCGACGGGCAACTCGAGGTCGTCCTTGTCGATCACCGTCTCGACTTCGAAGTCCGTCGCCATCAACGTCTTTCGCCCGTCCGTCGTGGCCCGTTCGGCGGCGTCGATCGCGAGTTCGCTGCCGTGTTCCTGGATCCGCGTTGCGAGTTCTTTCGACGCGTCGGCGCTCACCCGTAGATCGCCCGCGTTCCGCCTGATAATCGTATCCACCGGGGCGAACGGGAGTTCGACGTTCATATCATGATAGGCGAAGCTAACTCCCTTAACGCTTTTCCTAGGCGTTCAACGAGGTTGCTCGCCCGCTCAGAAGACGTCGCTCGCGTCGAGGCGACCGCCGTCGCGGACGGTCCCGCGAACCGTGATCTCCTCGCCGAGGCCGACGTCCGCGTCGGTCTCGACGCTCATCGTCGTCTCGCCGTCGTCGAGCACGACCGGGTCGCCCGCCTGGACGACGACGCCGGTGAACTCGAGCTCGTCGCCGGCCGCGGGATCGCTCGAGTCGGCGTCCGTCGTCGCCTCCGTCGAGCCGGCATCGCCAGCCGCCTCACCGCTGACGTCCGCCGTCGACTCGCCGGTGTCGTCGCTCCCGTTACCGTCTCCCCCTTCGGTGGCGAAAGCCGACAGTCCCGCGCTCTCGTCGCGCGCGTCGCCGTCCGCGCCGTCGGTTCCGTCCGACTCCGACTCGAGGATCGTGACCGTCGACTGCCAGCCCGCGGAGGCCTCGAGGTCGTCCTGCCACCCGTCTTTGATCTCGACGTCGCCGAGAGCGACCTCGTCGCCCGGGCCGACGTCGACGTCGGCTTTCTCGCCCCAGAGCGCGACGCGAATGTCGCCGGTCGCGTCCTGGACGCGGATGTTTCGCACCTGGCCCTCAGAGCCGTCGTCGCGATCGAACGTCCGTTTCGGATCGGCCGAGCGGACGACGCCCGCGAGGTCGACCGTCTGTCCGATCTCGAGGTCCTCGATCGGGGTACTCTCGGGCACGTACTCGACGTCGTCGTCGACCTCCTCGATCGCGCCGCGGTTGCCGACGTGGAGTTCGAGAGCGCCGTCGCGCTCTCGAACGTAGCCGTCGATCACCTCGACCGTGATGCCGGGTTCGATCTCCTCGGCCAGTTCGGCCCGCTCGTCCCACAGCGTCACGCGAACGCGGCCCGTCGAGTCGCCCAGCACGAGGTTCGACACCTTTCCCTCGGAGCCGTCGTCTCGCTCGAACGTCCGTACCGTATCCGTCGCCAGCACGAGGCCGGCGAGGTTGACGTTCGAGAGCCCGAGCGAGAGGCTCTCGACGGTGTGGGTGTCGGTCACCTGTACGTCGATTTCGGTCTCGTCGTCCGGTTCGACGTCGTCGACGCTGACCTCGACGCCCGAAAAGCCCTCCTTCGGTCGGCCCTTGACCCGCAGCACCTGTCCCTCCTCGAGTTCCTCGACGGCGGCTTCCGCGTGGTCGTCCCAGAACGCCGCCCGGACGGAGCCAGTTTCGTCCGCGACTTCGACGTTGACGACGCGGCCGTCCTCGTCTTCGCCGTCGCGCTCGAACGTCCGTATCTCGCCGATGCTCACCACTTTGGCGACGAACTTCGCTTCCTCCATTCCGGGTTCGATGTCGGCGATGCCGCCGACCTCGCTCTCGCCGACCTCGTGAGCGACGAGCATCGCCGCCGTCTCCTCGTCCGCGAGACCCCCCATCTGCTCTACTTTCGCCTCGACGGCCTCGCGAAACTCCTCGAGCGAGACGTCGGCCTCGAGATCCTCGTAGACGCCCTCGATGTCGCTCATTCTATGCTCGTGCATGCGTAGCCCGCGCATAAACGTTGTCCATTCCGCGCGTTCGCTCGGCCGTTCCGTGCGTTCTCTCGGCCACCTCGTCTGCTCGCTCGTCTTCGGTTCTCGCCGCCGCGTCGATCATACCGCGTTTCGTCGCGCCCTCGTATATCAACCCGCGTTCCTTCGAGCCGTCGCCACGGGCTCGAGTCGACACCCGGCAAGTTGTCTCGAACGCTCGGATCGTCGTCGCGAACTGGGTGCCGCCGAACGCTCGAGTCGAAACGGTGGTTCGGACGCGTTCGGTCGGTTACAGTATCTGCTTGAACGACGCATTGAAATGCAATTCAAATAAGATGATCGGACATCTTTATTAACTATTGTTCTAGTTATCGATTGAGTTTGGGATGACCTCTCCACTGAAAATACACCAGAACCTGTTTCGCCTCTACGAACACTACGTCAGCGAACCGGATTCGAAAAAAGACGTCTACGGCTACTGGCTGTTCATCCTCGGGTATCTCATCGCGGCCGCGGGCGTGTTCGCGTTCGTCGTCGGATACGCCGGCGACACCGGATCGTACGTCCTGATCCGGATCTCGGGCGTGACCGCCGCGGCGGGACTGTCGGTGTGCCTGTTCGGCCTCGTACTGATGCTTCCAGTCCGCAGACGCGGGATTCAAGCGAGCGTCGTCGGGCTCGCCATCGCGCTCGCCGGCGTCGTCTTCTTCGCCGCCGTCTACCCCCACGACTGGCGCGGTCACGGCGCCGACTGGAGCGTCGAAGTGATCGCGGTCTACTCGTTGGGCATCGGAATCATCGGCGGCGTGACGGCGCTCGTCCCGATCGTTACCGGTCAGCGGGGGATGTTCGTCGAGGAGGAAGGACAGACCGAGGACCCGCCGATCCTCACCGGCGACGCCCTCGAGGGCGCGCAGTTCGCCGTCTTCCGCGACGAGGACGGCGACTGGAAGTGGCACGTCCTCCACCTCGAGGCGCTCGCGGGAACCACCGACAGCGCCGTGACCCGCCCCGAAGCGACGGAGGGGATCGAACGCGTCAAATCCCAGATCAGCTCCGCCGGATTGATGGAGCTGACGACCTCGGCGTTCCGGCTCTACGAGGATCGGGACGGCACCTGGCAGTGGACGCTCGCGCGCGACGACGGCAGCGTCGTCGGCACCTGCGCGCGGGAGTTCGACCACCGCGACGACGCCGAGGGATCGGTGAGCTTCCTGAAAGACCGCGGGCCCGACGCCGACGTCATCGAGATCGACGGCGCGGCGTTCACCTACACGCAAGAGCGCGACCAGTGGTACTGGCAGCTCATCGACGACGATCGAACGCCGCTCGCCTCGAGCGACGACGGACACAGAACCCAGGAGCAAGCCGAGGAAGCTGCCAGGGAGTTCGCGGAGCGATTCGAACGGGCGCGCGTACTCGACGTCGAACGCGTCGGCGTCGAACTGTACGAGCGCGACGGCGGCTGGACCTGGCGCGTCGTCGACGACGAAGACGAGGTCGTCGCGACCGCCGACGGCGAGTTCGACTCGCGCCGCGACGCCGAGGCCGCCGTCGAGGCGCTGCTCCCCGGACTCGAGTCGGCGTCGATCACCGTCGCTGGTGAACCCGGCTACGAACTCTACCAGGTGGGCGATCGGTGGCAGTTCAGGCTCGTCGACGGGACCGAACGCGTGGTCGCCCGGAGCCCGGACGAGAGCGACGAGTTCGGGCGGACCGAACGTCAGGCCGAACGGTTCGCCGAGCACGCCCGCACGGCCGACGTCGTCGAGATCGACGACGCCGAGTACGAGGTCTATCCGGCCGACGACGGAGCGCAGTTCACCTACGACGAGTCCGACGAGCTGCCGGCGACGGTCGACGATCCCGAGGTGACGGCCGACGGCGGCGTCGTGGTCGACGACGAGGCCGAGGCCGGCCCCGACTGGAACTGGCGACTCGTCACCGAGGACCGGGACGTCGTCGCCGCGAGCAACGAGCCGCACCCGGACGCCGACGCCGCCGCCGAGGCGATCGAACGCGTCCGCGAGCAGGCGAGCGAGGCGGACCTCATCGAGTTCGAAAACGCCGCGTTCCAGGTGTACGAGGCCGACTCCGGCGAGTGGCGCTGGCGGCTCATCGACGAGGACGGCAACGTGCTCGCCGACAGCGGCGAGGAACACACCTCCCGGGGCGAGGCCGCAGAAGCGATGATGACGCTGAAAGAACAGGCCCCAGACGCCGAACTGCTCGAGATCGAAACCGCCGCCTTCGAGCTGTTCGTCAACGAGGACGACGAGTGGGGCTGGCGGCTCATCGACGAGGGCGGCAAACTGGTCGCGGAGGATCCGTCGACCCACCCGACCCGCGAGGCTGCACGGGCGGCGATGAACCGCCTGCTCGAGCACCTCGAGTCGAACGTCCGGACGATGAACGAGGCGATCTTCCAGACCTACGCGGCAGAGGACTGGCACTGGCGATTCGTCCTGCCGAACGGCGAGACGGTCGCCGTCGACGGCGAAGAGCATCCGACGCGCGACGACCTCGTCGAGCGACTCGACGACGTCCGGGAGGCGGCGACGTCCGGACAGCAGTACACGATCGGTGACGTCACCGTCCAGCTCTACGGACCCGACGACTGGCGATTCCGGCTGCTCGATCGCGACCGCGAGCCGATCGCCGACTCGGCGGTCTCGTACGCGACGCGCGACGAGGTCCGATCGGTCGTCGAGGGGATGGCCGGGCACGCGACCGACGCGCCGATTTTCACCATCGAGGACGCGGTCGTCCGCCTCGAGAACGGAACGGGCTGGTCGTGGAGCCTCGTCGACCGCGAGCGGTCGGTGATCGGTGCCTCGGTCGACACGGCGTACGACAAAGACGAGCTCCTGTCTACGGTCGAAACCGTCCGACAGCTCGCGCCGCTTGCCGGCAGGGTCGACTTCGACGTCGCCTCGTTCGAACTCGTCGTCGACGAGGACGAGCGCTGGCACTGGCGGCTCATCGACGAGGACGGTCGCGCGGTCGCGACGGGGTCGGAGACGTACGATTCGACGGCGGCCGCGCGCGAGGCCCTCGAGGACGTCCGCGAGCTGATCGAGGCGGCGAGCATCCTCGAGATCGACAGCGTCTCCTTCGAGCTCCACGCCGCCGAGGACGAGGACGGCTGGGTGTGGCAGCTGGTCGACGAGTACGGGACGACGATGGCCGAGAGCACCCGGCTCTACGAGACGCGAACCGGCGCTCGCGAGGCGATGAACGACGTGAAAGCCCACGCCCCCGACGGCTGGATCACGTTCACCGACTGACGCGGCGGTCGGCCGCACCTTTTTCAGCGCGTCAGGGACGATTGGTTTTGACGCGGGGAACCCGTTCGAGGCGACCGCCGAGACGCGACTCGAGACGGGTGGAACTGACGCCGCGCGGGACGGTCGAACGGAACGCTCGTCGCCGTCCGTGCGAGTGGCGAGATCGGTCGGCTTTAGACCGGCCGTCTCGAGGTGGCGGATATGAGCGACTACGAGACGGTCTCCGCGGACGTCGAGCACGAAGACGAGATTCCGGCGGACCATCCCCGGTACCAGGATCTGCTCACCCGCCACCGGATCGAGAAGGGCGTCGAGAAGGGGATCACGCACCTCCAGGGGATGCACGCCGAGGGTCGTGGCAGCGCCTTCGACTATCTGCTCGGCGAGGAGACGATTCCGAGCGCCGACGCCGCGGAACGGGCGGCGGCCGCACACCTGCTGCTCGCCGACCACCCGGTGCTCTCGATCAACGGAAACGTCGCGGCGCTGGTCCCCGCCGAGATGGTCGAACTCGCCGACGTCGTCGACGCCGACCTCGAGGTCAACCTCTTCAACCGGACGCCCGAGCGACTCGAGGCCATCGCCGATCACCTCCGGGGCCACGGTGCAGACGAGGTGAAGGGCCTCGAGGCCGACGCGCGGATCCCGAACCTGGATCACCAGCGCGCGAAAGTGGACGAAGACGGCATCTACGCCGCCGACGTCGTGCTCGTCCCGCTCGAGGACGGCGACCGCGCCGAAGCCCTAGAGGAGATGGGCAAGACCGAAATCGTGATCGACCTCAACCCGCTCTCGCGCTCGCCGCGCGTGGCCGACGTTCCGATCGTCGACAACATCGTCCGCGCGGTGCCGAATACGACGGCACACGCACGGAATCTGGCGGACGCCAGCGAGGCGGAACTCGAGGTGATCGTCGAGGAGTTCGATCGCGAACGAGCGCTCGAGGCGGCCGAAGAACGGATTCGAACCGGTCTATAATCGTTCCCGACGGTCACACGCGGTTCGACGGCGCGAGAACGCAACTCGACTCTCGGACTCTCGTCTCAGTTACGATCCGCGATCCGCGGCGAGACGCCGTCCCGCGCGCCGTCGCGGTCGATCTCGAGTGACTGCTCGCCGCCGACGAACGGTACACGCGACGTCACGGCCGCGACCGCTTCTTCAACCTGGTAGTACGACAGCGAGAGGTACTCGCTCGCGCGTCTCGAGAGTGAGTCGTCGATCTCGTACTCGACCCCGGTTCCCTCGAGTTCGTCGCCCGCGTAGCCGGTGAGCCAGCGACGAGCCAGTTCGACGCCCGTTTCGGCGTCGTAGCCCCGCGCGACGTAGTGTTTGTAGGGGTGGCGGATCCACGAACACTCCCAGTGCGCGTAGACGTCGACGCCCTCGCCGTCCTCGAGTGCGTGGAGGACGACGTGGAGCTGGTAGTCGGCCAGCGGTGACGACCGCCACACCCACGATCCCTCGGAGGTGTTGCCGTCCATCCGAACCTTGAGCGAGGCGATCGGGTTGCGCGAGAAGCCGAGTTCCTCGAGGATGGACTCGAGCGTCTCCTCGGTGCAGTACGCGGTCAGCGCGTACTCCTCGGCGGTCGTGTGACTGATCGCGTAGCCGTCGAAACTGCCCTGGAGCAGGTAGTGTACCTGCGGAAGGAAACTCCGGCGGACGGCGTTGACGACGTCCTCGGTGTACCCCATGGTTCGTTCCCGTACGAGCGTCGAACGGATGCGCGTTCGGCAGGCACGTTCCTGCGATGGTCGCCGTCGTCGGCTCATACGGTTTACTGTAAGTCATTTCCGGCGCAACCGCGACCCGTGCGGCGGTTGCGCCGGTAAATCGTTACAGCAATCCGTATACTCGAGACGATCACGGCTGACGGGTCTCGCCGTCGTTCGGCTCGAGCGCGTCCGTCGCGATCGAAAGCCGCAGGAAGATCGGCGCCGCGACGACGGCGATGGCGATCTCGAGGCCGCCAACGACGAGGAACGCGAGGTCGTAGCTGAACTGGGCGGCGACGGTGCCCCCGAGGAGGAAGCCGCCGAGAAAGCCCAGGCTGCCGGCGAGGTTGAAACCGGCCATCGCGAGGCCGCGTTCGGTCTCGGCCGCGAGGTCGGTCACGAGCGCCATCGTCGCCGGCGAGACGAGCGCTCCGAGGACGCCGATGACGACCATCGCGACCGCCGCGGTCGCCACCGAGGGCGCGGCGGCGACCGCGAGGATGCCGAGGCCGTAACACAGCGAGCCGACGACGATCGGCGCGGTTCGGCCGATGCGATCCGAGAGCGTTCCCATCGGATACTGCAGGAGCGCGAACGGGCCGAAAAAGCACGCGAGCAACAGTCCCGTCGCGCCGGCTCCGATTCCGAACGTCTCCTGGAAGTAAAAGGTGCCGACGAGGGCGAAGAAGCCGGCGGTCATCCGGTCGACGAAGCCGAACGCGTAGGGAAGCGACAGCGCCGGCCGCCGTCTGACCCCCTCGAGGAGCGCTCGAGCGGTTCGGCGGCGTCCGGGAGCGCGATCCTCGACCAGGGTGACGAGCGCGCCGACGCAGACGAGCAAGCCGCTCGCGACGAAAAGCGGCGTGAGCGGGTGCAGTTCGGTCAGCTGTCCGCCGACCGGTGCGCCGAGCGCGGCCCCGAGGCCGATCGCGATCCCGGCCGCGCCCATGTTCCGGCCGTGACCGCCGCCCAGGTCCATCAGCATGGTGATCGTCAGCGAGAACGCCCCGACCGTCATCGCGCCCTGGACGACTCGGACGAGTAACACGCCTTCGAACGGAATCGAACCGACGGCGGGAACGACCGCGAGCGTCAGGTAACTGCCTGCGCCGAGTAACGCCCCCGCGACGATAAAGGGCGTTCGCCGGCCGGTCACGTCGCTCAGGACGCCCCAGACGCCGACGAAGGCGACGTAGGCGGCGAACTCAGCGACCAGAAACCACATGCTCGCGTCGAGTGCGGTCTCTGCGAACGGAGATTGCGCGGCGTCGGCACCCAGCGTATCGACGAGGGTCGCGATTCCCGGATAGAGCAGCAGCTGAGAGAACATGACCGCGAAGACGACCGCGGCGAGAACGAGCCGTTCTCCGTCGCGCGATTTCGCTTCCACGGCTCGGGCTACGAACTGCGACCCCATGAACTCGTCCGTCTCGATCCCTCGAGCGGACGGCCGACGCTCCCGGTTTCCGGGCGAGCGAGTGCGTCCGTCTCGTTCCGTCGATCTCGTCCCGTTCATCGGCTTCGTCTCGCGTTTTCGATCGCGGGGACGGGACCGTCGGGTCACGTCACCGCCGGCCGAAACCGACGGCTTTTCGATGGCTGGCGACGCGTCTCGTTCGATGACAGTCACGCGCCGAACGGTTCTCGCGACGGGTGTGGTGGCGGGGACGGCAGCGATCGCCGGCTGTACGGATCCGCTTCGCGGAACGCTCTCTTCGTCACCGGCGACGGTCTCCGAGGAGGCTCGATCGGCGGTCGGCTACGACGAGCACGTCGTCGACGAACTGATCGTCGACCATCCGGTCGGGCTGTTCGGCCTCGAGCGGACGATCGAAGTGATCAACTGGTACGCCGAGTACGACCGAGCGATCTCGCTCGAGGGGCTCGGACTGACGCGGCTTCAGGCCGCCGTCTTCATCGTTCTCTCGACGCCGCAGGTGTCCGTTCTCGGCCGAACGCACAACCCGGTCGGGGAGTACTCGACGGACGAACTCGTCGCGTTGATCCAGGAGCGCTACGACGGACTCGAGATCGAACGGGCCGTCGACGAGGAGACGGCGACGGTGCTGGACGCGGAGACGACGGTGGTCCGGTACCGCGCGCAGGCTCGACTCGTCGAGGCCGGACGACGCCTCGACGTCACGCTGCACGTCAGCGAACCCGTCGCTCACGGTGACGACTTCGTCCTCTGCGTCGCGGTCTATCCGCGACTGCTCGGCGTCGACGTCGAGGCGTCGTCGGTTCGGACGCTTCTCGAGGGAGTCCGACACGAGTAGACCACGAACTGCGACGGCCTCGCGAGACCTTCAGCGGGAACGTATCGAATCAGACGCGTCACAGCGGTACGGCGTGAAAGCCCGCAGGAACATCCCAGGGAGAACGCGTACGCCCCGCGCGACAATCCACACGCGGTAGGCAGATCGATTCTCCATACCAGAGGCAGTCGGAATCGGGGGTGAATCACCGCCGGAGTGCGAACGAGGCGATTGCAGCGACGAACAAACAGACGAAAAAGAAGACCAATCCCGGTTCCCCGGCCTCGAAGACGATCCACACGAGCAGGCCTTGGGTTCCGTCGCTTTCGGCCACGTAACTGGCCGGATCGATGCCGCCCGTTCCCGACTCGTCAGTCGCGAACAGTTCGTAGACTCCCCACTGGACGAACAACGCACCGGCGGCGACGATCCCGATGCCGGTGATCAGTTCAGAGAGCGACTGCTCGAGCCGGGGTCGGGCTTCCGGTCGACCGACGAACACGAGGGGATCGCTTGCGGGACCGTAGACCACCATCTCGTTTCCCTTCTCCGAGTAACGCCGTCCGACGGGTTCGACGAGCGTCGCATCCTCGAGCATCGAGACGTGGTGGGAGACGTTCTGAACCGAGGTGTCGAGTCGGTTGGCCAGTTCCGAAACCGTCGCCGGTTCGTCGAACAGGCTTCGATACGCGTTTCGGCGCGTCTCGCTCGAGAGCACGTCGAAGAGTTCGTCCGCTTCCTCGTCCCCGACGTCGACGACGCGAAGTTCCGCGTCGGGCGAGGCCGGTTCGGCCGGCAACAGATCCGTAAGCGTCGACATTACGCCTCGCTCGGTCCTCGACTATCACATAGGTTTCCATACGTTAAACGACTATTTGAGCGGCGGGACGGGATAGATTCCCGAGGCGCTTGCTCAGGTCGACTCGTCCTCGGCGTCCGCGGACGCAGCCGAAACCGCAGCGACGGGATCGACTGCACCGTGGCCGCTTCCGGCGTCGACCCCGTCGACCGGGTCGGCCGTGGATGCGATGGTCCAGCGAACTTCGTCTGGCTTGAGGTCGGGATCGGCGTCAACGACGAGCGCCGCGACGCCGCCGACGTACGCCGCCGATGCCGACGTTCCTTCGAACGGCGGGTGTCCGGGAACGGAATGAGTACTCGGGGCGACCACGTGAACGCCGAGTCGACCGTCTGCGGTCGGTCCGCGAGAGCTGTACCGTTCGACCTCGTCCGAGGTTGCGTCGACCGATCCCACGGAGATCGTTCCGGGCGCTGCGGCGGGGTCGACGACGCTCCCTGACGCCCGCACCGCCGACAGCGAGTGAGTCGACGACGCCACCCGAATCCGGGTGTCGGTCCGGCGTTCCGGACCCCGGACGACGAGCGCGTACCGATCGTCGGCGAGCCGCGCGGTGAGCCGTTCGCTCGAGACGTTCCCGTTTTCCCGCGAAAGCGACTGGGCGACAAGCTCGGTCGTCCCGTCGTCCCGAACGCGGTGGAGTTCCAGCCGGTAGTCCCGGTCCGGATCGTTCCACGCGAGGTGGAACTCGCCTTGGCCCGGCGGCCCCGTCACGTCGTTGAGGGGACCCTCGTCGAATATGTGAACGCCGTTCTCGTCGGGATCGTACTCGCCGCGCCAGTGAGCGTCCCCGAGGTTTCCCGCGGGCGCGACAACGACAGTACCGCGTTCGGTCGCCTCGGTCGTCGCCTCGGCAATCGAGGAGGTTCCGTCGCCGAGCGTTCCGGCGTCCGACACCGGCGCGACGATCACGTCGACGTCCTCGTCAAGCAACCACTCGACGGCGGCTGCGTAATCGTCGGCCGTCTCGAACGTGGCGAGGTACAGCGACGCGTCCGGTGCGGTTCCGGCGACTGTTACGGCCGCCGACGTCCCGTGACGATCGCCCGAATCGACGGCGGCCGCGTCGGTGCCGAACGAAGCCTCGCCGGCGACCCGGTCCTCGAGCGCTCGATGCTCGAGATCGAACCCGGTCACGTCGATCACCCCGACGGAGACGTTCTCGCCGGTCGTACCGGCGTCGTGGATCGGCTCGACAGTCTCGTCGCCCGGCACGATCGCCTCGTCGACGCTCTCGTCGCCCGTCGTCGCGTCTATCGTCACAGCGAGATAGCCGAGTCCCGCAGCGGTCGCCGCAACGATGGCGACGACGAGCAGGACGACGGCGAATTTTCCGTGTTTCATCGATACGAGTAACTGCCAGCGGATTCGGCATCCGCCGTCGCGTTCGTCGTCTGCATTCCGGTACGGTACCGATGAACGTTCTGATCTCCCGAAGGTCGAGCAGTGGCTAGGACGAGTATCATATAGTGATTGCTCAAACGAAGTACACACTGATCGCACGGACTGGGGTTCTCGCTCGCTTTGCTCTGCTCACGGGTCACTTCGTTCCCCGTTCGCCAGTCCGCGGTTCTCGCTCGCTTCGCTCGCTCCGAACCGCGTGCGCTCCGAACCGCGGTCACCTCGTGCGATCGGCCGTCTATCGACTCTCACTGGCTACGCTATTCGTCGGGTGGCGAGTTCATGCGGAACGCAATCTGCCGAACCCGAGCAACGTCCCGATGCCGACGATCGACACCACGGTCCCGACAGCGAGGGCTCCGATACCCCTGGCGGTGGACGAGACGGGGATCGTCGCGTCATCTTCCCGGTCGCCGTCGTCCAGTTCGGTCTCGGTTCCGCCATCGCTCGTCGCGTGCTCCGTCGCTTCGGTCGGCTCGACGACGACGCCGGGAACGGTAGCGTTGACGTTGGGATCGTCGCTCGCTTCGGCCTCGACGACGAATTCCGTCCCCGGTTCGATGACCTCGAGGTCGAGGCTCACGTCGAAGGTCCCGTACTCGTCGACCGCCGCTTCGTCGGTGGCGAGAAACGACTGTCCCTCGGTCGATCGAACGCGGACGTCGACCGTCTCGTCCTCCTCGAGTTCGGCTTCTCCCGTGAACTGCCGGTCGGGGGCCGCTTCCAGTTCGAGTTGCTCGCCTTCCGTGACGATAACGATCCCGTTACTTTCGGACTCGAGGTTCTCGCCGGCCAGGTCCTCGTGGACTCGGAGGGGATGGGACTGTCTCACCACGTCGTCGTGTTCGAACGTCACGGTGAGCCGCGCGTCAGTCGGCGCGGCGCTCAGATCGAGCGCTGCGTCGAACTCCCCGTTATCGTCGACAGTCGTCTCGTTCGTGAGACGGTACGCGTCGTCGCCGTTTTCCGTCTCGAGTTCGACAGTGATCGTCTCTCCGGGTTCGATTCCGGTCGTTCCGGTCACCATCACCGTGCCGTTTCGCTCGATGTCTGACCGGTTCATGCGCCACGGCGTATCAGACCGCACAATCGGCTCGACGACGAGCGTCCCCGCGTTTATCGACTCCTCGTTAGTGACTCGGATACTGTAGGCTCCCCCGGGGAGTTCGTCGTCCGGGATTTCGTGATCGTGGACCGTGACGTTTCGGACCTCTGCGTCCGTCGCGGACAGGTACGCGTTCGGATCGCCGTCGCCGACGTTCGCCGTGTCCAGCTCGATCGTCGTTTCGTCTTCGGCTGGCACGATTTCGGCGTCGAGGTGGAAGTGGTCGCCGCTGGATTCGATTTCGAATTCGAACGGTTCTCTACCGGTGTCTTTTACGTCCATTTCCGCCGTTTCCGGTGGTTCAGTCTCGTACGGTAGCTCGACGAACTCCAGTCTGTCGGCGTATTCGTCCTGTACGTCGTCGGCAGCGACGGGGACCGCGAGAACGGCACTTCCAACCGTCAGAACGAGTAAGCCGAGTAACAGCCGTCTCGTTCGTCGGTCGCTCGATACGCGTTGGAGGGTCATATCGGGCATCACCAGATCGGTACGAATCGGTCGGTACTAAAGTTCAGCATAGCTAAAATATCGGGTTAAGGGATCGATACGCCCCACGAGAGCCATGCAGGAATGTCAAACGTCAGCACGGACAGCGGTTTTTGCCGTTACTGAGACGCATATGTGTGTAGAGGAGTATGCATACTAAACATGAGCGACGACGCGAGCGACGGGTCCGACGACGGTTCGGACTGTCCCGGGCGTGGATTCGGGACACGAAGCGTACACGCCGGACAGCGCCCCGATCCGGGGACCGGGGCGATGGCACCGCCGATCTATCAGACGACCTCCTACGTCTTCGACGACGCCGACACCGCCGCCGCCCGCTACGCGCTCGAGGACGACGGCCACATCTACTCGCGGATCAGCAACCCGACGGTGGAGGTGCTCGAGGAACGGCTGGCCGACCTCGAAAGCGGCGCGGGCGCGGTCGCGACGGCGAGCGGCATGGCCGCCCTCGACTCCGCGGTCCTGATTCTCGCCGAGGCGGGCGACAACGTGGTCTGCTCGACCGATTCCTACGGCGGGACCACGGCCTACTTCTCCAAGACGGCGTCGCGACGAAACATCGACGCACGGTTCGTCTCCACGCTCGAGTACGAGGCCTACGAGGAGGCCATCGACGAGGACACCGCGTTCGTCCACGTCGAGACGGTCGGCAACCCTTCGCTCGTCACGCCGGATTTCGAACGCATCGCGGCGATCGCCCACGACAACGGCGTGCCGCTGGTCGTCGACAACACGTTCGCGACGCCCGCGCTCTGTCGCCCCCTCGAGTGCGGCGCGGACGTCGTCTGGGAGTCGACGACCAAGTGGCTCCACGGCTCCGGGACGACGGTCGGCGGCGTCCTCGTCGACGGCGGCTCGTTTCCCTGGGGCGACCACGGCTACGACGAGATCGCCGGCCAGAACCACGCCTACCACGACGTCGATTTCTCGCGTGACTTTCCCGAAGCGCCGTTCGCCGAGGCGGCGCGATTTCGCTCGCTTCGCAGCCTCGGCAACCAGCAGTCGCCGTTCGACGCCTGGCAGACCCTCCAGGGTATCGAGTCGCTCCCGCTCCGGGTCGAAAAACACTGCGAGAACGCCGCCATCGTCGCGGACTTTCTCGAGGACCACGACGACGTCGCCTGGGTCACCTATCCCGGCCTCCCCGACCATCCGACCCACGACAACGCGTCGCGCTATCTCGACGACTACGGCGGCATGATCGCGTTCGGCCTCGAGACCGGATACGAGGGCGGAAAGCGCTTCTGTGAGAGCGTCGAGGTCGCTCAGTTTCTCGCGAACATCGGCGACGCGAAGACGCTCGTCATCCACCCCGCGAGCACGACTCATGGCCAGCTCTCGCCGGCCGAACGGGAAGATGCCGGCGTCACGCCCGACCTCGTCAGGATGTCGGTCGGTATCGAAGATCCCGAAGACGTCCTCGCCGACCTCGAGTGCGCGATCGAGACCGCGACGCGGGCGGCGTCCGGGGGTGCGACCCGACCATGACGACGAGAGACGCCGTCGACCTCGGCGAGTTCCAGTTCCTCTCGGGGGAGTCGATCCCATCGCTCGAGATGGCCTACGAGACGTACGGCGAGTTCGACGGCTCGAACGCCGTGTTGATCTGTCACGCCCTGACCGGGAGCGCCCACGTCGCCAGGCGACCGGACGCCGGCGGCGAGACCGCGGGCCAGGCCCGCGCGTGGTGGGGTGACGTCGTCGGCCCGGGAAAGGCGATCGATACGACCGAGTACTACGTCGTCTGTGCCAACGTTCCCGGATCGTGCTACGGAACGACGGGTCCCGCGAGCACGGATCCGGAGACCGGCGAGCCGTACGGGACCGCCTTTCCGCCGGTGACGGTCGGCGACTGGACGCGCGCACAGCGGGAGTTGCTCGACGCGCTCGGCGTTGGCAGGCTCCACGCCGTCGTCGGCGGCAGCGTCGGCGGCATGAACGTCCTCGACTGGCTGCGCCGGTACCCGGACGACGTCGAACGCGCGGCCGCGGTCGCCGCGGCGGCGCGTCTCGATCCACAGTGTCTCGCGCTCGACACCGTCGCCAGGCGCGCGATCACGAGCGATCCGAACTGGAACGGCGGCCACTACTACGGCGGCCCCGAGCCCGAGGACGGGCTGGCTCGAGCGCGCCAGATCGGCCACATCATGTACCTCTCGAAGGCGTCGATGTCCCGCAAGTTCGGCCGACGGTCGGCCGGCCGGGAGACGGTCCGCGAGGAGCCGCCGGATCCGGCGGCCGCCTTCTTCCCGTATCGCGAGGTCGAATCCTACCTGGACTACCAGGCGGAGAAGTTCACCGACCGTTTCGACGCGAACAGCTACCTATATATGACCCGGGCGATGGACGACTTCGACCTCTCGGCGGGCTACGAGTCCGACGCGGACGCGCTCGCGGCGTTCGAGGGCGAACTGCTCGTGCTGTCGTTCACCGGGGACTGGCACTTCACCGTCGAACAGTCGGAGGCGCTGGCGGACGCGTGTCGGGACGCCGGCGTCGACGTCGCCCACCACGTGGTCGAATCCGACCACGGCCACGACGCATTCCTCGTCGAACCCGAGAAGGTCGGTCCGCCGCTGTCCGACCTGCTCGCGACGGGACTCGACGGACGATCGATCACCGACACCGACGAGGAGCCGGTCGAAACCGAGTCGTTCGCGCCCGTCCACACGAGCCTGTTTTCGGAGTGACGGAATCCGGCGACCGACGCGAGCCACCGGACGTCGTGGGGACCATCGCCCGTCGGCTCCGGTGAGACCGCGACCGTCCGGCGGTTGCACCTTCCGGTCGGATACGGTGGCCCGACGAGTGACCGAGCGAAAAGACGGCGTCCGTGATCGTCAGGCGGCGTCCGTGTGCGTTCGGAGCGATCAGTGATCGTTCAGGCGGCGTCCGCGTGCGTCCTCGAGGCGAACGTACTGCTCGTGGAGCGGACGATCCGAGCGACGTCGGTCCAGCCACCGCCGGACGTCGCTCGCGAACAGCGCGAGCCCGGTCGACTCGACGAAGCGACGGGAGGCGGGCGAGCGAAGCAGTGCGATCATCGACCACATCGCGCCGGCCGCGAGCGAACCGGCGGCGGAGAACGTCATCCCGAGCGTCGCGAAGGTTCCGGCGTAGACGAATCCGATCCCCATCGACGGCAAACTCGTCCCCAGGGGAACGCGCGCGGTCGCATCGCGTAGCGTCGGCGCGAGAAAAACGATCGAGAGGCCGCTGCCAACCATGAATACGAGGTCTTGCCACATCATCGTGGTAACTTACTCGAAGGCGAGTAAATAACTCGTTCGGTGTGGAAATCGGTCGTTGCACGGGACGGTCTCGGCGTCCTGAAACTCCGCGGGTCGGTTGCGACCCGACCGATCCGTGGCGGCGTCGATACGCGCGAGACGACCGGATGCGTTCGGCCCGAGAACGCGAAGAGATCAGCCGCGAACGCTCAGCGCGACTCGAGAACCGCTTCGTCGACCAGCGTCTCGTGTGCCTCGGCCATCGTGGTGACGACGACGTCGCAGTGAGGTTCGACGGCCGGCTTCGGCTCGAAGCCGACGGCGAGTCCCGCTACCTCGAGCATCGGGAGGTCGTTCGCACCGTCGCCGATGGCGACGGTTTCCTCGAGAGCGACGCCGACGTCCGACGCGAGGTCTTCGAGCGCGTCGTCTTTGGTCCCCTCGATGAGCGGCCCCTCCACCGCACCGGTTAACCGATCGTTTTCCATCGGCAGTCGGTTCGCGACGACGTGATCGACGGAGACGTCCTCGCGTTCGAGGGCCGCGGCGACGCCGCGTTCGAATCCGCCGGTCAGGATGGCCGTCGTCACGCCGGCGTCGTTCAGCGTCTCGATCAGGTCGGCCGCACCCGGTCGGAGAACGACCTCCTCGAACGCCGCTCGCGCGTCCGCCCGCGGGAGGTCCTCGAGCAGCGCGGCGCGCTCGCGAAGGCTCTCGGCGTAGCCGATCTCGTCGTTCATCGCGCGTTCCGTGATCTCCGCCATCTCCTCGGCGACCCCACAGCGGTTCCCGAGCAACACGGTCATCTCCGAGTCCGATAGCGTCCCGTCGAAGTCGAAAGCGACGACTGTCATCGCCCGCCGTTTGTCGCCCCCCGAATAACCCAGTTCTGGTTTCGGCTCCTGGAAACTCGAGGCAGAGGGACGACACCACGAACCGAATGGACTGGACCGCCGAAAATCAATTTCGCAGCGTAGATCCCGTTCAGCCGTCGAGCGCACCGGCGGATTCGAGGTAGTCTCGAATTTCGAGAACGAACGATCGGTACCGCTCGAGGTCCTGCAGTGCGTTGTACACGATATCGTGTTCGATGATGTTGCCGTACGTGTGCGCCAGCACGTTTCGAAACTGCGTGGCCTGGACCATCTCTTCGCAAACGGAATCCGACAGGATCCCGACCTGACCGAGCGTCCGCATCGCTTCCGGATTGCTCTCGGGTGAATGCCCGCACTCGTGTTTGACGAGTTCTTCGCCGATATCGATCGATGCTTCATAGTGATTAAGGAAATTATTTACCGATAGGTGTGGTAGAGTTGATAATGGGTCGGCTTGACGATATCACGCTTGAGGAACTCTACGAACTCAAGGAGCAGATCAACGAAGGGAAGCCGCGAGAACG
>NZ_REFZ01000003.1 GCF_003841465.1 Natrarchaeobius oligotrophus | reverse complement strand
TGGTTCAAGTATCGGCTCGTTCCCGATCTCTCAACGCTAAACGACTACATTCCACGAGGACTGAGCGCGATCAGCGAGCCCAATATTTGGCCGCATCTCACTGGTAAAGATTCGTCTTAATCACTATGAGTCGGCTGGGGAGGGAGTGGCCCGGGCGGAAATGGACGGGGTCGGGCGATCGATCTGTCCCTGACGACGCACGCACGGACGAGACGAGCGCGCACAGCGAGCCGTGGTCGATCGAATATCCGTCTCTGCGCCTTTTGATCGCGCTTTTTCCACCACCGTCAGTCGTCTCCAGAGCCTGCGGTCCGCTGCTCGAGGTCCGACTGCAGGGTCTTCTCGCTGCTCGAGGCGTCGTTTCGCTCGAGGTTCTCGCTCACTTGGTGGCTCGCGGGTCGTGCCTCCCCGCTCGCCGTACGCGGTTCTCGCTCACTTGGTGGCTCGCGGGTCGTGCCTCCCCGCTCGCCGTACGCGGTTCTCGCTCACTTGGTGGCTCGCGGGTCGTGCCTCCCCGCTCGCCGTACGCGGTTCTCGCTCACTTCGTTCGCTCCGAACCGCGCTCGCTCCGAACCGCGCTCACAGCGTCCGATCGGCCTCACTCTCCTCTACCACCTCGATCCCCCGATTGTTGACCGCCATGGGGTCGAGGCCGACCTCCTGGAGGAACTGCTTGTACTCGCGCTCGCACTGCTCGGCGTCCTTTTGCTTGTCGCTCGCGCGATCACAGAGTTCGATCAGGTTCTCGGGAACGTCGTTCTGGTAGACGATCCAGTGGTTGATCAGGTCCGAAAGTCGGCGGATCGGGCTCGTGAAGTGACCGTAGATCTCGAAGTTCAGCGCGTGGTGGCCGCCGAAGGGATCGTTCATGTACCGCGCCCGGGGCATGACCTTCATCACGGCCCACTGAATCTTGTCGAGCTGGCGGCCGGGTGCCTCCTCGAGCGTCGCGTTGACGGCTTTTCGCGGGTCGTCCCAGGTGTCACCCGGGATCGAAACGCCGTCTAAGTCCTGAATCTCCTGGAGGGCCTTCGACCACTCGTCGGGGCTTGGCTGTGGGTGGACGCGGTACATGGCCTCGACGCCGCGGTTCCACATGAGCTCGTGCGTGACGGCCTTGTTGGCCTTGAGCATGCACTCTTCGATGATGGTGTGAGCGCGGTCGCGGGCCGGGTTCAACACGAGCGAGCCGTCCTCCTTTCGGATCTCGTGCATTCGGTTGGCGACCTCGTGGACCAGCTTGTTCTCCTCGTGCAACGGCGCGTCGGGGTCGTCGATTCGCTTTTCTGCCTGCGCGTACGTGAGGCGCTCGTCGGATTCGATGACGGACTTGTAGATGTCGATCGTCTCGTAGGAGAGCGTCTCCTTGTCGAGGTGCATCTCGACGGTGTGAGCGAATCGCTCCTCGTTGGGAACCAGCGAGCAGACCGACTCCGCCAGAATCGGCGGCAGCATGTGGATCGTGTAGCCCGGCAGGTAGACCGTGTTACAGCGTTCGACCGCCTCGTCCCACATCTCCGAATCGGGGTGGACGTAGTGGGTGACGTCCGCGATGTGGACCCAGAGAACGTACTCGTCGTCGCGTTCCTCGATCGAAATCGCGTCGTCGAAGTCCTGGGCGTCGATCGGGTCGGTCGTCCAGGTCGTCAGCTCCCGGAGGTCCTCGCGGTCGTCGATCTCGGCGTCGATGTCGCCTTGCACGTCGCCGGTCAGTTCGGTGGCCTCCTCGAGCACCCCGTCGGGAAACTCGTCGCGAATTTCGAACTTCTCGAACAGTTCCTCGCGCTTGTTCTCCATGTGGCGGGCGAGATCCTCGGAGATTTCGACGGGGCCCTGGCCTTCCACCGTGCCGGCTTCGGCCTGTGCGTCGTCGCTCATGGCGTTCCATACGGACGTGGGTGTGAAAGTCGTGTCGGGATCAGCGGCCAGCGGGAGACCGGTGGACGGGCCGTCGATCAGGTGCTGATCCCGCCGCGTTCGATCTCGTCGACGGGCTCCCGCCTCGCGAGCTGAAACCGCTCGAGACACTCGCGGAGTTCCTCCCGGCTCTCGTGAACGAGCAGCTTCATCGCCGTATCGCAGTAGTAGGTCCCGTCCCGTTCCCGGATGACGACGTCCGTCGACCGCCCGAGAACCGAGAGTTCGATCACGACCCGTCCTCCGTCTTCGATCACGTCGAGAATCTCCGCCGCGGTCAGATCCTTGCGCGAAACGCGTTTCGTTTCGGTCATAGTTCGAGTGGTCGTGCGGCAGATCCGGACCGACGCGTCCGGACGCTCCGCACTCGGTCTAGGGAGAGTCGATCGGACAATGAACATTTTCCAACGTGTCTTGCAACTCCCTCTAGAGTCTCTCTCGACTCTGCGGTCCGGAGCCGCCCGCGCGATCGTGCGACGTCGCCTCTCACCTCGGGTCGACGTCGCCTCTCACACGTATACCGACGTCCGATATATTTATCACTTCATCGTCACGTAGGCGAGCGAGAGGAGCGCCAGAAACTGCAGTCCGCGCAGGGCGACCATAACTCGATGAACGATCGGCTCGTACCCGTAGAGCATCTCCTCGGCGAAAAAGAAGTAGACAGCGACGAGGTTCTCGAGCATGAAGACGAGACCGAACACGAGCAATCCGAGGACGAGCGGGGTCCGAAATCGGCGATAGTTCTGTAACCAGACGTACGACAGCAAGCCGAGTAACACGATGTTGCCGCCCGAAAACGCCGTTGCGACCGTAACTTCGGTTGTCATTGTTTCACACTCACTCTAGATTCTCCGTGATGGTTTCGAACTCCGCTCTGTGGTACTCGAACCGGTCGGTCAGAAAGTAGAGTTTTCCGTACTCCTGCTCTCCTTTCTCGACGACGTCGTGGTCGCACAGCATCTCGAGGTGGTATCTGACCGTGTTGTACTCGACGTCGAGCTCCTCGGCCAGCTGGTTCGCGTTCCGCGGACGGTCGTCCAGCGCGCGGATGATTCGCGCCCGGTTCTCACCGCCGCGCGTGCCGGCGATGAGGTACCACAGGACCTTCTTCATCCGAACGACCGGTGGTTGGTGTGACGACAGTAAATAACCCACCCCAACGCGTCGGCCGGCCGCGTCCGTCCGCACCGAGCGCTCGACGCTCGTGGTTGAGGGAGGACCGTGGCTCGTCCGGGTTCGCCGACGCTGGCGCCGAAGACCGCACGGCGGCGACGGACGCGCCGCTCGCGGGACGGACGGACGCCGGCGCGACCGCGACCGGGAACTCATCGGGCACCGTCGCTATCCCTCAGACGCGACGGATACGAAGTCGTTGTGCGGGCGTGTGCGACCGATGCACGACCGAACTGGCGGTCGAACCGGGGTGACGGACGGTCGCAGCGCCGTCGCCGTCAGGATTCCTCCTCGAGGGTCCCGTAGCGCTCCTCGACGGTCGTAACGTATCGCGAGAGAAACGTCCGCGTCTCGCTTTCGCCGGCCTCGAGCTCGACGAGTAGCTCTTCGAGGTCGTCCCGCGGGTAGTGACACAACTCGCCGTGACAGGATTTACAGACGTGCTCGAACGTCTTGTCGTCTCGGCTCCAGCGATCGCCGTACTTGTCGTACTCGCGCGCTCGAGCGCGGGCAACCTCGTCCCCGCAGGCGAGACACGTGACCGTCTCAGTGCGGTTCCGGGAGGGCCACATAAGATAAAAGAGGCTGTGCTATTACTTAGCAATTGTCAAATCCTTCACTCGTCCGCACAGTCTTTCAGTCCGATGGATCGGACGACGGCGCGCTCTCGGAGACCTCGAGGGGACCGTCGGGGTCGATCACCGTTCGCTCGGGGATCGATTCCGGAGACCGGGGCCGACGTGCGATCAGTCGCTGGAACCGGGTGAGATCCAGGGGTTCGTTCGTCTCGATCTCCTCGTACTCGACGACGATCCGGTCCCCCTCGGCGAAGATCCGGAAGTAGTTCAGACGAAACGACGGGTAGTAGATGCCCGGCAGGTGGGAGAATCGGCTTTCGACGTGCTCGAGCTTCTTCAGCCAGGTTCCGGTGTTTATCACGAGCCGGTCTCCCCACCGCGTGAGCGACGCTCGATGGGTGTGGCCGTAGACGTACACCGCCACGTCCGGCTTCGACTCGAGAAGCTCCCTCGCCGCGCGCAGGAAGGGCTCGTCGCCCTGGCCGACGCGGACGCCCGAGAGGGCGAGGCCGAACCGGCCGAGAGTGTGCCGGAGGTCGCGTCTGAACAGCCACAGCGGGACCGCCAGCAACAGCAGGACGAACATCGCGACGAGGTTGATCGCGATCAAGATCTCGAGGACGACGTCGGCGACGCCGAGCGCGCGAACGATCGAATTGTCGGTGAAAAAGCGAGCAGGGAGGATTCCCACCGCCTCGAGGACGGTCCCGAACAGGTACAGCAGCGTAATATTGAAGAACAACAGCAACGGGACGACGACCGCCCGCAGGTACGGGCTCATCTCGCGGTAGAAGTAGTTCGAAAAGAGCCAGCGCGGGATCTCCTCCATCGGCGCGACCGACTGGATGTCCCGCAGCCAGTCGCCACGCGCTCGCCCGGAGTACCGCCCGGCGGCGGCGACGATCCGCTGGACGACGAAGTAGCCGACCGGGAGCGCGTGGGGGTTTCCCCAGTCGCGCATGCGGTTGTTCGGATCGTGTTGCTGGCCGTGTTCGATCCAGATCCGAGCGTCGCCGACCTCTCGCGTGATCGCGATCTCCGGCTCGAGCGAGAGGTTGTACTCGGCCAGCCGGTCCGCGTGTGAGGGGTAACACGCGAGGTCGTAGTCGTGGTTGCCCGGAATGAGGGTGACGTCGATCTCCTCCCCGGTCGCCCGGAGTTGCTCGAACACGCGCGGATGGTCCTCGATCACCCGCTCGAGCCGTTCGGGTCCCGTCACCTCGGCGTACTCCCACAGCCCGAACGCGTCGCCGTTGACGACGAGTTCGACGTCGCCGCCGCGTTCCTCGAGATCCGCGAGAAACGACAGCAGCTCATCCTCGAACTCGAGTGCCGTCAGCTGTTCGTCGCCGCCCATGTGGAGGTCGCTGATGAAGACGTACTCGTCGGCCATTCGCTCGAGTTCGACGTACTACCAGCACCGCGGGGATAGGGGTTTTCCCGGTCGGCGACGACTTCCACGGACGGCTGAACGTCGCTGTGAGGGCTGAACGTGACTGTTGACGACCCGCGCGCTCGAGTCCCCCGTTTCTCCTCGGCTGGCCGAGCGCCGTTTCCCTCGCCGTCGACTGTTCCGCCCTCGCTACCCGAGTTCGGCCGCGTCCGTCTCCCCAGTCACCCGCTGGTAGTACCGAACCCAGAGCATCTGGAGGGGGACGATCAACAGCGGAACGAAGTACGCGACCGGGAGTAAGACGGCGGCGACGCCGATCGACAGCGCGAACACGGCGGGCGAGATCAACCCCCGGATCGTGATCAGCCGCGCCGTCTGGTCGTCGATCCGATCGTCCGTAAACCCCGCACGGGCCGCGTACGCCCAGACGGCACTCAGCATGACGCCCACCAGCACGAAGTTGGTCGCATACAGCGTCCAGGCGAACTGCGTCCCGTAGACGCCCATCAGCTCCGTCGGATACGGGAGAAAGGAGATCGAAAGCAGAAACAGGAGGTTCAGCCACAGCAGGATTCGGTCGTGGTGTGCGACGTACTGAAAGAGGTTGTGGTGGATAATCCAGTAGAGCCCGACGACGAGAAAGCTCAGGAGGTAGCTGATCAACAGCGTCTCCTGATCCGCGATCGCCGCCGGCAGCTCCGCGGCGGACACGTCGGGGACGTCGAACTGCAACACCAACAGCGTGAGCACGATCGCGAACAGGCCGTCGCTCAGCCCCTCCATCCTGTCGGTCCCTTCCCCGCCGAGCGTCCTGACCATACGACGGCGACCACTCGAGGCGGTGAAAACGCTCGCCCGTTTCGCTCGCGCTGATACGGGCCGCCGTACCGGGGTATCGGTGCGACCGCGATACGTCCCCGGTTGCACCGCTACTGACTTACAGCAGATCGTCTGAACCGTCGCACCAACCGCGTCGAATTCGACGTCACGAACCGGACGCCGCGGCGAATCTAACCGCTTAAATGCGTACGGGCGGAAGCACCGGTATGCAGGTCAAGTCCCGACACCACCTCCGAAGCGACGCCGTTTCGGACCTCGAGGAGACGCTCTCCGACCAGCTCGGCGTCTCGCTCGACGGCGACGCCTACGAGCGCGTCGAGTTCGAGGAGACCGACTGGGAGGTGATCCTCGTCGACGGCGAACCGCAGGTCGCGTACTTCGACGACGAGCCGTTCCTGACGGTTCGCGGCGCTAACGCCTACGAACCCGAACGGAGGCTGGTGACGGTCGACGCCGGCGCGATCTCGTTCGTCAGCGACGGTGCCGACGTGATGCGTCCCGGAATCACCGAGGCCACCGACGACGTCGAGCCCGACGATCTGGTCGTCATCGCCGAGGAGTCACACGGCAAGATCCTGGCGATCGGTCGCGCCCGCGTCGACGGGAGCGAGATGGTCGGCGACGAGGGCAAGGTCGTCGACTCCGTCCACCACGTCGGCGACGAACTCTACGAGTTCGCCGGCTAGCGGTTCCTCCCCGAGTCGGCTTCGCTGACCCCTCGAGAGGCATTCGCGGCCGTCTCCGCGACCGGAAGCTGAACCCGAACGACCGTGCCGGTCGGCTCGTTGTCCTCGATCCAGACCTCGCCGCCGTAGCCCTCGACGAGCGTCCGGACGAGATAGAGCCCGATCCCCGTTCCCGGGCTCTCGAGTCCCTTCTCACCGTGGCCGAACACCTGCTCTTTCCGGCGGTTCGAAATGCCGGGACCGTCGTCCGCGACGCTCACGAACACGCTCCCGTTTCGGCGATCGATCGACACCTCGACGGTCGGGTGTGTGGAGTCGTTGTGGACGAGGGCGTTCTGGACGAGGTTATGGACGACGGATTCGAACATGTCGTCGGCACGAACAGTCGTTTCGGCATCCGTCCCGTCGACCGTGATGGTGGCCCATTCGTACCTGGTTTCGGCGGTTTCGACGACCGAGGCGACCACCTGCTGGACCGACACCGGCCGCAGCTGTTCGTCGTCTCCGAACATCGTCTCGGTTAACTCTCGGGCGGTTTCGGTCAGGTCGATCGCCTCCTCGACCGACAGCAGCACCTCCTCGAGGTGCTGCTCGCCGGCGTCGTCGACGTGCGGCGCGAGCAGCCGCCCGCGACCGCGGACGATTTGCATGTGGTTGCGCAGGTCGTGTCGGACGACCTGGTTGAGCACCGCGAGTTTGTCGCGCGTCGACTCGAGCGTTCGGTTTCGATTCCGCTGTTCGGTGATGTCTCGCGCGGACGCGATCAGCGACGTCGGCTCGCCGTCGTCGTCGGTGACGGGCCGAACGGTGCCGCTCACCCGCCCCCCTCGCCCGCCAGATCGATCGAGGTCCGTCTCGTAGTCGACGTACTCGCCCGACGCGGCCCGCTCGACCCACCGCCGAACTCGATCGCGGACGTCCGTCGTCCACCAGGGCGTCTCCCAGAACGGCGTCCCCCGCAGTTCCTCGAGGTCGGCGTCGACGTAGCTCATCGCCGTCCGGTTGGCGTCGATCAGCGTCCCGTCGAGATCGAGCAGGCCGACGAGCGTTTTCGGATCCTCGAAAATCGCCTCGAAACGCCGCTGGTTTCGCCGTCGCTCGCGCTCTCGCTCCGTCCGCTCGGTCACGTCCGTGATGAATCCCTCCAGCGCCGCGAGTTCACCGTCGTCGTAGATCCCTCGCCCCCGTTCCCGCATCCGCCTGGTCTCGCCGTCCGCGGTGACGATCCGGTAGGTGAGCTCGTAGTCGTCGCGGTTCTCGAGGGCGTCCTGCACGACGGCCCAGGTCCGATCGCGGTCGTCGGGGTGGACGACGTCCCGCCCCATCGAAACCCTCCCCGATTCGAGTTCTACCGGACGATAGCCCGTGATCTCTTCGCAGTCGCCCTCGATGATTTCTATCGGCCACCCCGGCTCGTTTCGAGATCGGTAGACGATCCCGGGAACGGTGTCGATCAGCGTCTCGAGCCGTTGACGGCGTCGCTCGAGGTTTCGTTCCGTTCGCCGGTGTTCGACCGCGTTTCGAATGCGGTTTGCGAGCAAGCCGGAGCGCTCGCCGCCTTCGGTTCGAACGTGGCAATCGGTCGCCCCCCGTTCGATCGCCCGTTCGGCGACCGACTCGGCGTTCCGATCGACGAGGACGATCAGCGGAACGTTCGGATCGATCTCCCGGCTCCGATCGACGAACGCGAGGGCGTCGCACTCCGGCGGATCGTGGTGACTGACGACGCAGTCGACGCGCACGTTCTCGTCCGCGAGTCGCTCGAGTCCCCCTTCGACGGTCGGCTCGCGGTGAACGTCGAACCTTCGTCGACCATCGTCCGGAAACGACGGTCCACCGGTACCGGCGACGACGAGTACGCAAATCTGTTCACCCCCCATCGATACGCCCATTTTCGGTGTTACCACAAAAACAACTTCGAATTCCGACAGTAATTGCCGACCACGGCACTCGTGAGGACGCTGGGAGGTCGCAAACGGAGGTGGCGTCGCGGCGGATGTGGTAACGGCGTGAAGAAGTCGCTCGTCCGGAGCGTCGTCTGACGTAAGAACTATACTGGCAGCGCAAGTGGGTAACGGCGATGGGACTCATGAGCAGAATCATCGGCGGGAACCAGTCTCGAACCGCCGAGGATTACGTCGAACTGGATCTCGACGACGTCTCGACGGAGTCGGCCGGCGCGAGCATGCAGGTGCACATCGCCGAGGTCAGCGGTCAGGCCGACGCGATCGACATCAAAGAAGCCGTCTACGACGGCGACATCGTGATCGCCGACGTGACGCGGTTGCGCACGAACGACAGCACCGTCGAACACATCGTCGACGAACTCCGACAGGTCGCCCAGGAAGTCGACGGCGACATCGTCCGGAAGGGGGACGACCAGATGATCATCACGCCGACCGGCGTCCGGATCAGCCGCGAGAAACTCGGCCAGTCCTACTGACGCGCCCGGATCGTCTCCGACCGCGCTCCTCCGACGAACTCGTCTTCTCGCACTCGAGCGGTCACGTCTCTCTTCGCGCTCGAGCGACGGTGCTCTGCCGGTACTCGTCGGGTCGCGTCCCGCCAAGCGGCGACCCTCGTCGCCGCGGCGTCGACTCCGAAGACTGCTGCGTCCGAACGCCGTTCGACACCGGCTCATATTGCCCCGGTCGACGACGAAACCGGTCGATCGTTCCCCGCCGCCTCGAGACTCACCGCGTCGGTTTCGTTTCGAGCCGCCTATAGTAGTCGTTCGTATGACGGGTAATAGGACTGTCACGAACGCCGTTGGCCTGCTGCCGGCGTTCCGGAGCGACGGCCGAATTCACCCGTATGCGTAGCTGAAAGAGGCCGCCGCGTCAACCGCCGGATACAGTATGACGACGCGAACTCCTCGCTACGGACGAAGCGGACGGGCGTTGACGTCCCACGAAACCGGACGCGCTCCGGCCACGGTCGCCGTCCATCGATCGGAAAACGACCGAACGGGTGATCGTCCGTGAGCGACCCGACGGTCGTCTCACCCTCGTGGCTCGAGGCCCACTGCGAGTCGGTCACGGTCGTCGACGTCCGCTCGAGACGCGACTACGAAGACCTCGGTCACGTTCCCGGCGCCGTGAACGTCCCGGCCGCGGAGTTCCGCGATCCGAGCAGGGTCGCCGCAGGGAAACTCCCCAGCGCCGACGACTTCGCCGCCTTGCTGAGCGAGGCCGGCATCGATCCCGACGATTCGATCGTCGCGGTCTGCGACGAACAGGGCGTCAACGCCGCACGGTTCCTGCTCACCGCCGCCGTCTACGGCCACGACGGGCGACTCTCCCTGCTCGACGGCGGTCTCGCCGCCTGGCTCGAGGACGGAGGCGACCTCACCGACGAGACACCCGATCCGACACCGACGAGCTACGAGGCCGAACTGACCGACGACGCTCCGCTGGTCGATCGCCAGGCGGTCGAGGCTGCCGTCGAGGGCGACGCGATCGTCGTCGACACGCGCACTCCCGCCGAGTACGACCAGTCGCACATCCCGGGTGCGGTCCAGGTGGGGTGGGAAGACCTCCTCGACGAGTCCGGCCGGCTGCGGCCCGAGGACGAACTCGAGGAGCTGCTCGCCGCGAAAGGTATTCGGCCCGAGGAACGGATCGTCCTCTACTGCAACACCGCCCGGCGACTGAGCCACACCTACGTCGTGCTGGGGGACCTCGGATACGAAGACGTCGCCTTCTACGAGGGCAGCCTCACCGACTGGGTCCGTTCGGAAGCCGCCGAGTGGAACCCGGTCGAACTCGAAGCGCGGGTTCGCTCCTACGCCGACGCGGGCGGCTTCGAGGCGATGATCGAGGAGTTGGGCGAGGACGTCACGAACCACCTGAAGCTGATCGGCCTCTACCACCAGAAACAGGAGGGCTACTTCATGCTCCGGACGCGCGCACCCGGCGGCATTCTGACGGCCGAGCAGGCGAGCGTGATCGGCGAGGTCGCCGACGAGTTCGCCCGCGCGCCCGAAGAGTACGGCGGGCCCGACCAGAACCCCGTCTTCGGCGACGGCTACCTCGATCTCACCACGAGACAGGACGTCCAGATGCACTGGATCCGGATCCGAGACGTCGACGAAATCTGGTCCCGGTACGAGGCGGTCGGCCTCGAGACGATGCAGGCGTGTGGCAACTCGGTGCGCAACGTCGTCGGCTGCCCCGCCGCGGGGATCGATCCGAACGAGACCGTCGACGTCCGTCCGGTCGTCGAGCGCGTCAGCGAGCGCTTCCTCGGCGACCCTCACTACGCCAACCTGCCGCGGAAGTTCAAGATCAGCGTGACGGGCTGTCACGAGAACTGCGCCCGCGCGCAGATTCAGGACCTCGCGTTCACGCCGGCGATCAGGGACGGCCGCGACGGGTTCGCCGTCCGCGCCGGCGGCGGCCTCTCGGATGGTCCGCGCGTTGCCTCCGACCTCGAGCTGTTCGTCGAACCGGACCGCGTCGAGGAGCTCGTCGAGGCGGTGGCGGACCTCTACGTTGATTACGGCAGCTACCTCGACACCGCGGTCAACCGGCTGCGCTTTCTCGTCGAGGAACTCGGCGTCGAGCGGTTCCGCGAGGAACTCGCCTCCTACGCCGACTTCGAGTTCGAGACGCCGGACGAGGTGCTGACGACCGACTACCGCGACGATCACGTCGGCGTCCACGAGCAGACCGACGGTCGCTCGTCCGTCGGACTGAACGTCCCGACCGGCCGGATGGGCGGCGACGAGTTCCGCGAGCTCGCGCGTCTCGCCGACGAACTCGGCGGCGGCGAACTGCGACTGACCCCGAACCAGAACTTGCTGGTTCCCCACCTCGCGGACGAGCGCCTCGAGTCGTTCCTCGAGGCGTCGGTCGTCGACCGGTACGGTCCCGACCCCGGTCCGTTCTCGCGGGGAATCGTCACCTGTACCGGCCGGGAGTTCTGCAATTACGGCATCGTCGAGACGAAAAACCGCGCGATCAGGTGGGCCCGCGACCTCGACGAGTGGTCCGAGGCGGTCGGAATCGCCGACGAACGCGAGGCCGTTCGCGTTCACCTGTCGGGCTGTTCCGCCTCCTGTGCCCAGCCACAGATCGCCGACGTCGGCCTACGCGGCGAGGTCTACCGCGACGACTACGAGTCCGGGCGGGCGGCCGACGTCGGACTGGGCGGCGACCTCGGGAACGACGAGTTCATCGACTGGCTCGTCGGGAAGGTGCCGATCGACGACGTTCCGGCCGTCGTTCGGGCGGTCACGCTCGCCTACGAGACCGATCGCGACGAGGGCGAGACGTTCGCCGAGTGGACCCGCCGGAGGTCCGACGTCGAACTCCGGAATCTGGTCTCCGAGGCGGCGGGAACGAAGCCGGCGGCGATCGGCACGGAGGCGAGCTAGATGCCGGCCGACGATCGGTCGGCGACCCCGGCCGTTCCGACCAAGGGCGTCGGCGGCGATCCGCGAGAGTCGAACGACGACGTCGAGGAAGCGCCGGGGAAGATCTGGTTTCGAGACCTGGACGAGGCCGTTATCGAGGCCGACCGGTGCGTCCAGTGCGCCTCGTGCGTCGCGGCGTGCCCGTCGGACTCGATCGGAATCGACGCCGAGGAAAAGCGTCCGACGCTCGTCCGGATGTGCACCGGCTGCTCGCGCTGCTGGGACTTCTGTCCACGCAGCGGTCTCAGGTACGAGCGGCTGATCCAACTCGCCGGCGAGGAACGCGGTCTCGAGGAGCCGGAAACGTACGCCGCACGTGCGACCGGCGGACCCGCCGAAGCCGGCCAGGACGGCGGCGTCGTGACCGGGTTGCTCGCCGCGTTGCTCGAGGCCGGCGAGATCGACGGCGCGGTCGTCGCGAGAGAGAGCGACGAGCAACCGCTTCGCGCCGACGCGTTCCTCGCGACCTCCCGCGAGGACCTGCTTGAGGCGGGCGGAAGCATCTACACGCAGACGATGGGGCTCGGGCAAATCGAGGACCTGCTGGCCGACGCGGACCTCGGAGCGGAGCCGGACCTCGCGCTCGTCGGGACGCCCTGTACGATCCAGGGGGCCACGGCGCTCGGTCGCTACGGTCACGAGCCGGCCGATCCGATCGCCCTCACGGTCGCGCTGATGTGCACGCGGAGCTTCGAGTACGACCGACTGCGTTCCCGGATCGAATCGCTCGGCGTCGATCCGGAGCGGATCGAATCGCTCGACGTCGGCGGCGGCGTGCTCACGGCCGTCGACGACGCGGGCGAACTCCTCCTCGAGACGGACGTCGAGTCGTTCGACGCCGCCGGATTGCGCGGCTGCGACGAGTGCGCCGACTTCGTCGGCGGCGGTGCGGACGTAAGCGTCGGCAGCGTCGGAACCGACGAGGGATACACGACCGTCGTGGTGCGAACGAACAACGGAAGATCGGCGTGGAACCGGGCCGAAGACGCACTCGAGGCGACCGAGATCGAACGCCCGGAACCGCTCGAACGCCTCGCCGAGTGGAACCGTCGTCGCGCCGAGTCCGTCCTTCCGCGCGGCTTCGATCCCGACGCCGAGGTCGGCATCACCTACGAGGACCACCGCCGAGCCTACGACGGCACCGATCGCGAACCGCAGCCGCTCAACCCCGCCCGCGTCCACCAGTACGAGGAGTGGTGTTGAGTTCGGTCTGTCCGGTCCCTCGGCCGCCGCGGGCGCGCGGCCACCTCGCGCGATTTCGTCATTTACGGTCCAACGCTCGGATGGCTCCGTTCGTGACGCGGCGACCTCCGCGATTTCGATCGCGTTCGCCGCGCGGTGTTTTCACCCGGCGGGAATTCCCGGTCCCGGTTATGCCCGCTCGATCCGTACGAACGGCTATGACTGGCTTCCGTGCAACCGTCGTCGTCCACGATCCCGGCGACTGTCCGGTCGCCGACGTCTCCGCGATCGCCGACGAGCCGATCGAGTCGGTGACCTGGACGCGAGCGTCGGACGGGTCGACCGTCGAGGAGTTCGACGCGCCCGCCGACGCGTCGATCGAGAGCGACGCCGTCGACGCCGACCTGACGGCGGTCCAGTCGAACGACGTCTCGGCGGTGTACCGGTTCGAGCGCGAGGGAGACGGCTGCGTCTGCGAGATCGTCGAGGGAACCGGCACGCCGATCTCGTCGGTCCGCGCTCGCGACGGCTCGCTGTTGCTCTCGTTTCACACCCTCGACCTCGAGGAGATCGCCGTCGTCGTCGACGGGCTCCGCGAGCACTTCGACGGCGTCATCGTCGAGGACCTCGCGCAGGACCGCGACGGCGACTCGGCCGATCCGGTCGTCGTCGACCGCGACGCGTTGACGCCTCGCCAGCGCGAGATCGTCGAGACGGCCCACGAACTGGGCTACTTCGAGTATCCGAAGGGTGCGAACGCGACCGAGGTGGCCGACGAACTCGGCGTCGCGCGGTCGACGTTTTCCGAACACCTGGCCGCCGCCCAGACCAAACTCATGGCCGCAATTTTGGACAACTAGCAACCGAATCGTCGTCAGAGGCGACTCGAGCGAACGTTCGTCCACTTTCGGTGCGACCCCCTCCGTTCTGTCCCTTCCCTGGTGGCGAGGAACCCGGTACATCGGACGCGTTCGGGCGTGAGGACGACCAAACGACAATACTTTTCCATCGGGATGCGAAACTGCGGGTATGGCTGACGATCTCGAGAAAGGGCTAGAGGGTGTTTTAGTCGCAGAGTCCGAACTCAGCTTCATCGACGGCGACGCCGGCCGACTGATTTATCGCGGCTACTCGATCGAGGACCTCGCCCGCGGCGCGAGCTACGAGGAGGTCCTGTATCTCCTGTGGCACGGCGAGCTCCCGACCGAGGACGAACTCGCCGCGTTCACCGACGCGCTCGAGGACGAACGCGAGGTCAGCGAGAACGTACTCGCGACGATGGAGCGACTCGCCGACGCCGACGAGCGCCCGATGGCCGCTCTCCGCACGGCGGTGTCGATGTTCTCCGCGTCCGAGCCGGAAGACGACGCAGATCCCGGGGATCTCGAGGCGACGCTGCGCAAGGGACGGCGCATCACCGCCAAGATCCCGACCGCGCTCGCGGCGTTCGAGCGGTACCGGCTGGGCGAAGAGCCCGTGGAACCCCACCCCGAACTGGGGCTGGCGGCCAACTTTCTCTACATGCTCACGGGCGAGGAGCCGGACGACGTCGCCGCCGAGACGTTCGACCAGGCGCTGATCCTCCACGCAGACCACGGCCTGAACGCCTCGACGTTCACCGCGATGGTGATCGGCTCGACGATGGCCGACATCTACAGCGCCGTCACCGGCGGCGTCAGCGCGCTCTCGGGACCGCTTCACGGCGGCGCGAACCAGGACGTCATGGAGGTCCTGATCGAGATCGACGAGAGCGACCTCGACCACCGCGAGTGGATCGAGCAGGCGACCGAGGAGGGACGGCGAATTCCCGGCTTCGGCCACCGCGTCTACAACGTCAAGGATCCCCGGGCGAAGATCCTCCAGGAACGCAGCGAGGAACTCGCCGAGGAGGGCGAGGGCAAGTGGTACGACTACACGACGACGATCGAACGATACCTCACCGAGGAGAAAGGTCTCGTCGAGAAGGGGATCGCCCCGAACGTCGACTTCTACTCGGGATCCGTCTACTACCAGCTCGGCATCCCGATCGACATGTACACGCCCATCTTCGCGATGAGCCGCGCCGGCGGCTGGATCGCACACGTCCTCGAGTACCAGGAGGACAACCGCCTCATCCGCCCGCGCGCACGCTACACCGGTCCCTCCGACCAGGAGCTCGTCCCGCTCGAGAAGCGGTAACGACGGTCGATCGCCGTCGATTTTTCCGTCGGGTTCGCTTCAGGACGCGGCCGCCGTTCGCCGTCGAGTTCGGCTCACGACCCAATCGACGTTCGCCGCTCGAACTGCCCCCCTCCCGTCGCCCGCGAGCCGTCGACACCCAAAAGGGTGCCGCCGACGGATTCCCCGACGTGCAGGTCTTCGTCTACGGCACGCTGACGGACCGAGCGCGCGTCGAACGCGTCCTCGAGATCGGCCGATTCGCTTTCGACGGGGAGGCGACGCTCGAGGGACTGCACCGAATCGAGGGGCGGTATCCGACGCTCGCGCCGGGCGGGAGCGCGGAGGGGCGGTTGCTGTGCGTCGAGTGCGCCGCCCTCGAGCGACTGGATCGGTACGAGGGTGTCGAGAGCGGCCTCTACGTCCGCGTTTCCGTTCCGCGCGCGAACGACGGCCGGCCGGTTCAGGTGTACGTCGGTCGCCCGGAGCGACTCGGCGTCGGCGACCGCGTCGACTGGCCCGGTGAGGGAGCGTTTCGCGACCGCGTCCGAACCGTCCTCGAGCGAACCGGTGCCGTGGTACGCCCCCACGAATGACGACCGTCGTACCCCCGTCTGACACTCCGATCACCCCGTCGCAGTCTTTCGATTTCACTTTCACTCTGGAGGGCAGGGATTTATGTGTCCTGCGTTCCCCTCTTCACTCGCACGTCACACGCCGTGCATCCCTGTATTCCCTGTCGTGCTGCTTTTTAGCAGCACATCCCGTTTCGACGACGACGCTCGAGTGACGACTCGGTCGCCGCCGACCGACGCCGTCGCGGTCCGACAGTATTTCGGTGTCCCTGACGTATCCGTGGATATGCTCGACCGCTCGGACGTTCTCGAGGCGCGACCGCGAGTTCGAGAGACGTCCAGACGCACGCCGCTCGAGTTCTCTCACACCTACTCCGCGATGACCGGAGCCGACGTTCACCTGAAACTGGAGACGTTCCAGCGCACGGGCGCGTTCAAGATCCGCGGCGCGACGAACCGGATCGCGACGCTCTCGGCCGAGCAGAAGGCTGCCGGCGTCGTGACCGCGAGCGCCGGTAATCACGCCCAGGGCGTCGCGCTCGCGGCCTCCCGTGCGGGCGTCGATTCGAAGATCGTCATGCCCGAGTACGCGCCCATCTCGAAGGTGAAGGCGACGCGCAACTACGGCGCGGAGGTGGTCCTCGACGGGGCCGACTACGACGAGGCCGCCGAACGCGCCCACGAGATCGAACGAGAGGAGGGCCGCACCTACGTTCACGCGTTCGACGACGAACAGGTGATGGCCGGTCAGGGCACGATCGGCCTCGAGATCGCGGAGGACTGCCCCGACGTCGAGACCGTCGTCGTCCCGATCGGCGGCGGCGGACTCATCAGCGGCATCGCGGCGGCGATCAAAGGAGAGAACCCGGACACCCGCATCATCGGCGTCCAGGCAGAAGGCGCTGCGAGCGCCGCACGCTCGCTCGAGACGGGAGAGCGCGTCTCGCTCGAGGGCGTCGACACGATCGCCGACGGGATCGCGACCCGCAGCGTCGGCGAGCGAACGTTCGCGCACATTCGGGAGTACGTCGACGAGGTCGTCACCGTCTCCGATCCGGAGATCGCCGTCGCAACGGTGTACCTGCTCGAGCGCTCGAAGACGGTCGTCGAGGGGGCGGGCGCGGTCCCCCTCGCGGCACTCCTGTTCGAGGCCTTCGAGTACGAACCCGACGAAACGATCGTCCCCGTCCTCTCGGGCGGAAACGTCGACCTGAACACGCTCACCAACGTCATCGTCCGCGGCCTCGTCGAAACCGGCCGCTACCTCAAGATCCGAACCGTCCTCACGGACCGGCCCGGCTCCCTCGAGCGCCTGCTCGAGATCTTTACGGCCCATCGGGCGAACATCTACGCCATCTACCACGACCGGACGTCGCGGGACGTCGAGATGAGCGACACTGAAGTCGAGATCGAACTCGAGATGCGCGGCCCGGACCACGTCGAGGCCTTTCTCGCCGATCTGCGCGAGGCCGGCTACGAGGTGGACGTCCTCGTTTGATCCACCGGTCCACACCCGGCGTCGGTCTGTTGACGTGGTGTGGTTCGGGACTCCGGCACCTGCTCTCCACCGAATTTATCCCCGGCCGGTGAGAGCGAATCCGTATGGAACCGGTCGACGAAACAGACGGTGCGCTCGCAGCGCCGAGCGCGAACGACGGTAGGGCGAGGTGGTCTCCGTGAGTGCGCCGACGAACGCGTCCCCGCGGGCCAAATCTGCCCTGCTGTGGGGTGCCGTCGGCTTCATGGCCTTTCTGGTCCTCGTCCAGGGCTACGCGCTGGTCGTCGAGCCGCTGCTCTCGATCGCACAGGGAGCGGCCGTCGCGCTGGCGGTCGGGCTCGCAACGGCGGCGAGCGCGTACGTTCTCGAACACCGGATCGCCGCGTGGTCGGCACGACGAGCGACGGACGAGACCGACGCACGCGGCGACGACGGTAAAAGTAAGAGTTAAACGACCGACGCGGCTAGGCTCACTCGAGCCAGGATGGCCGAACGGTAAGGCGCACGCCTGGAAAGCGTGTTCCCTTTGGGATTCTGGGTTCAAATCCCAGTCCTGGCGTTTTCGCGATTTTACTACCGACGAGCGGCGCGTAGCGACGCGAGTTATTCGAAATCGCGAAACGTCACGAAGCGGGATTTGAACGTACGCCAGTCGCAGCCCGCACAGTGAGCGAAGCGAACGAGCGGGACCGTCTGGAGGTGGGTTCGAATCCCAGTCCTGGCGCTTCCGTGATTTCACACCCGCGAGCGCCGCGTAGGGTCGCGAGAAACCGAAACCCGTCGACGCGGAACCGCCGGAACCGCTCCACCCGCGTTCCCGCGCTCGATCACTCGCCTTCTTCGACCTCGTAGATCTCGTCGGCGGTGAGGCCGTGAGACTCGCTGTGTACTCTTTCGCCCGCCTCCTTCGACGGCGCTTCGAAGAGACAGAAGACCGCTCCGGCGTCCTCGTCCCACCAGTAGCGCTTGTACTCGACGCCGTACTCGTCCTGGATCTCGACGTCCATCTCGTGGGCGTCCATCGCGGCCCGGGCGTCCATTCCGTCGACGTTTCGGTGTACGTCCATGAATAGTGGCATGGTGTTTCACCATACTACGGCAACGAGCATGTCTTTTTTCGACGATTCCGAATACAGTTGCACGAACGTCGACTGATGGGTAGCTCGGGATGAGATACTTTTATTCGTCGTCAGTTCTACACGCTCGATTTCGCGTCGGCGGCGTCTCCCGTCGAGCCGTCCCGGAGCCGTCCGAAAGTCGCGAGATATAGATAGCCGCGCTCGAAGGGACGACCGTGACGAGACGACGACTCTGGCTCGGTGCCGCGTGTTGTTTCGTGGCCGGCGACGCGATGGCGATGCAGTCTCGCGGCGCGTTGCTCTCGAGCTTCGAGGGGACGTTCGGCGTTTCGGAGTCGCTGCTGGGACTCGTGGCGCCGGCGGGGACGGTCGGCTTCGTCGTGGCGATCCTGGCGGTCGGGATGCTCGCGGGCCGCCTCGACGTGCGTCACGTCCTCGTCGCCGGCGCGGCGACGATGGCGCTCTCGCTGTTCGCGATCGCCGTCGCACCGGTGTACGCGCTGTTTCTGTTCGCGTTGCTCGTACAGGGTGCCGCGGCGGGCGTCTTCAGGGCGATGGATCGGCCGCTGTTGAGCCACCTCTATCCCGACCGACGCGGGCGGATCTTCGTCCTGTACGCGCTCGCGTGGGCCGTCGGTGCGGTCGTCGGTCCCGTGGTCGCGAGCGCCGTGTTGCTCGTCGCCGACTGGCGTGCGATGTACGTCTTCCTCGCGCTGAGCATCGTCCCGGTGATCGTCGCGGTGCTCTCGCTCGAGCCTCCGTCGTGGGACGAACGGCCGCTCGAGCGGGAGGCTCTCGCGCCGCTGCTCTCGAGCTCGGGCGTCCGCACGACGCTGCTCGCGCTCGCGCTGGCCGGCGGAATCGAGGGGACGATCTTCACCTGGCTTCCGTACTACGCCGGGACCTTCCTCGACCGGACGACCGCGAACCTCGCGCTGTCGGCCTTTCTGCTCGCGTACATTCCGGGACGGTACGCTTACGCGAAGCTCGTCGATTCGGTCTCGTACCTTCGGCTATCGCTGGTGACGACGGCGCTTTCGATTCCGGCGTTCGCGCTCGCGATCGGCTGGACGAGCGTCGGGATGCTCGCGGCAATCTTCTGTGCGGGGCTGCTCATCTCGTCGCTGTTCCCGTTGCTTTCGGCCTACGGCGTCGAGATCGTTCCGGAGTACAGCGGTCCGATGAGCGCGCTCACGACCGGCGCGGCCTACGCCGGAACCGCGTTCGTTCCGTTCGTCGTGGGCGTCGTCGCCGAGCTGACGAGCATCGGCGTCGCGATGTGGATTCCGGTCGGGCTCGCGGTCGTCCTCTTGGTCGTTATTCGGGCGATGCCCGCAAGCGCCGACTCGGCCGAACGGGCAACCGTTTGATTCTCCGCGACGTAGGCCCCCGTATGTGTGGCCGCTACACCATCGTCCTCGAGCGCGACGACCTCGAAGAACGCTTCGACGCGACCGTCGCGGACTCGTTCTCGCCGCGGTACAACGCCGCCCCCGGTCAGCGTCTGCCGGTGATCACCGACGAAGCGCCCGACCGTCTCCGCCGCCTCGAGTGGGGGCTGGTCCCGCCGTGGGTCGACGAGGCTCGAACGAGCGACGGGCTCGTCAACGCCAGAGCGGAGACGATCGACGAGAAGCCGAGCTTTCGGTCGGCCTACCGGCGACCGTCCGACCGTCTCGGTGAACGAGACGAGCTGAGTAAAGCGGCGTCGGCGGGCCGGTGTCTCGTTCCCGCCGACGGCTTCTACGAGTGGGTCGACGACGTGGACAATCGGCCCTACAGGATCGGATTCGGGGACGATCGACCGTTCGCGATGGCCGGATTGTGGCAGCGCCGACGGCTCGAGACCACCCAGGCGGGACTCGACGACTTCGCCGGCGGAGCGGTCGACGTCGACCGCGACGACGCGCTCCTCGAGACGTTCACCGTGGTCACCACCGAGCCGAACGACCTCGTCGCGGACCTGCACTCTCGAATGCCCGTGATCCTCGGCCCCGAGGACGAACGACGCTGGTTGACGGCCGACGACCCGCGGGCACTGCTCTCGCCCCATCCCGGCGACGAGATGCGGGCCTACCCCGTCTCGCGGGCGGTCAACGATCCGACGACCGACGAGCCGTCGCTGATCGATCCCCTCGAGTCGTAGCCGTCGCGTTTCGCGTCGGCGAGCGACCGCGTTCGCTCGCCACCCGACGGAGCCGATCCGCGATCAATCAGCGACGATCACCGGTTCCTAAACACGAAAGGGCGTCCGGACGGAAGGAAGCGGGCATGAGATCGACCGTTGCGATGTCTCGGGACGAGTTCCTCTTCGGCGCGTTGATCTCGTCCGCACACGCGGGCCAGCACGTCTTCTTCCGGCTGTTTCCGCCGCTCATTCCGATTCTCGTCGTCGACTTCGAGACGACGCTGTGGCAACTCGGCCTGCTCGTGAGCGTCTCCATGTTCGCGGGCGGCCTCTTTCAGGCCCCGATGGGAATCCTGGCGGACCGGTACGATCGGCTCTACCTCCTCGTGCCGGCGTTCGTCGCGATGTCGCTCGGCTACCTCATCTTCGTGATCGCGCCGCTCGTCGGGCCGGCGATTCCCGAACTCCACGCGCTCGGTCAGGTGTTTACGGGGCCGTACCTGATCATGGCGCTCGGCATGTTCGTCGTCGGCGTGGGATACAGCGCGATCCACCCGGTCGGCTATCCGCTGATCTCCGCCAACGTCTCGGCCGACAACAAGGGCAAGGTGCTGGGAATGTGGGGGAGCGCCTCCAAGGTCGGTGACTCGGTCGCTCCGTTTCTGATCGGCGTCTTCATCGTCGTTCTCCCGTGGGAGTGGATCCTCGTCGGGATCTGCCTGTTCGGTTTCGCGTACGCGTTCGGGCTGTACGTCGCTTTCCGATCGGGTCGCTACGAAACCCGACCGCCCGAAACCGCCGACGGAAACGACTCGTCGGCGGCGACGCAGGAGGGCGAGACGGATCGACGCGAGTTCCTGTTTCCGATGATCGTCGTGGTCTTCAGCTTCTTTTTCATCCTGTTCGCCGGCAACGGCCTCATCACGTACGCGCCGGCGTTCGTCTCGGGCGTGTACGGCTTTTCGTTCTCGATCGTCGGCTACACGTTCGAGCCCGCCTCCGTCGCCAACTTCTACTTCGGCATCTTGATGATCAGCGGGGCGATCTCCCAGCTCGTCCTCGGGGCCGTGGCGGATCGGTTCGACTACCGGACGGTCCTCGTCACGCTCCTGGGCACCTCGGCGGTCGCGCTCGTCGTCCTGGCGGCGCTCGAGCTCTCGGCGCTTTCTTTGCTGGTCGTGTTCGTCCTCATCGGCGCGACGCAGTTCGGCATGAACCCGGCTCGCGACGCGCTGATCAGCGACATCGCTCCCGCCGAGTTCGAAGGCCGCGCGTTCGGCTACATCTGGACGCTCGCGATGGTCGGCAGTTCGGTCTATCCGGTCATCATCGGTTACATCGCGGACACGGCGGGGTTGCGGACGAGTTTCGGGACGCTCGCCGTCGGCGCGCTCGGCGGACTCGTCTGCATCGCGCTGCTGTACAGCCCCCGTATCTATCGCGAACGTGCCCCGGAAACGGCGCGTGCGTAGCGCGAGACGCGAAGCGACCGGCAACGGTATATAATAGGAAACGGTCCGCTCGCCGTGACCGATCAAATCTCCGTGAATCGCTCACATGATCCGATCGCTATCCGCTCGTCGTCCGCCGATTTTCTCCGTCAGCTGTGATCGGTTCGAATCGAAGAGCGGACTTCGACCGGTACAATTATATAGAAGCACAATCATAGATTCGTTTGATTATGAGTCAACGAATGCAGCAGGGTCAGCCGATGATCGTAATGAGCGAGGACTCCCAGCGCGTCAAAGACAAAGACGCCCAGGATTACAACATCAGCGCGGCCCGCGCGGTCGCCGAGTCCGTGCGCTCGACGCTCGGTCCCAAGGGAATGGACAAGATGCTCGTCGACTCGATGGGATCCGTCACCATCACCAACGACGGCGTCACCATCCTCGAGGAGATGGACATCGACAACCCGACGGCCGAGATGATCATCGAAGTCGCCGAAACTCAGGAGGACGAGGCGGGAGACGGCACCACGACGGCCGTCGCGATCGCGGGCGAACTCCTCAAGAACGCCGAGGACCTCCTCGAGCAGGAGATTCACCCGACGGCGATCATCAAGGGCTTCCACCTCGCCGGCGAGCAAGCCCGCACGGAGATCGACGACATCGCGACCGAAGTCGACACCGACGACGAAGAGCTCCTCCGATCCGTCGCCGAGACGTCGATGACCGGCAAGGGTGCCGAGGTCAACAAGGAACACCTCTCCCAGCTCATCGTCGACGCCATCCGTGCGGTCACCGTCGAGAGCGACGACGGCGAGAACGTCGTCGACCTCGAGTTCCTCAATATCGAAACCCAGACCGGCCGCGGCGCGGGCGAGTCCGACCTGCTCGAGGGCGGCATCGTGGACAAGGACCCGGTCCACGACAACATGCCCGTCGAGGCCGAAGACGCTAACATCCTGTTGCTCAACCAGCCCATCGAGGTCGACGAGACCGACGTCGACACCGAAGTGTCGGTCACCGATCCCGACCAGCTCCAGCAGTTCCTCGACCGCGAGGAACAACAGCTCAAGGACAAAGTCGACCGGATCGTCGACCTCGGTGCCGACGTCGTCTTCTGTCAGAAGGGCATCGACGACCTCGCCCAGCACTACCTCGCCAAGGAGGGCATCCTCGCCGTCCGCCGTGCGAAAAAGAGCGACCTCGAGTTCCTCAAGGAGGTCGTCGACGCGAGCATCGTCTCCGACCTGCCCAGCGCGAGCGAGGACGACCTCGGCCACGGCGACGTCACCCGCGACGAGGAAGACGAGCTGTTCTACGTCGAGGGCGACGACGCCCACGGCGTGACCCTCTTGCTTCGCGGCTCGACCGACCACGTCGTCGACGAACTCGAGCGCGGCGTCAACGACGCCCTCGACGTCGTCGCACAGACCGTCTCCGACGGCCGCGTCCTCGCGGGCGGCGGCGCGATCGAAGTGGAACTCGCCTCGCGGCTGCGCGACTACGCCGACTCCGTCTCCGGTCGCGAACAGCTCGCCGTCGAGGCGTTCGCCGACTCGCTCGAGCTCGTTCCCCGCGTCCTCGCGGAGAACGCCGGACTGGACTCGATCGACACGCTCGTCGACCTGCGGGCGGCCCACGACGAGGGCGACGTCCGGGCCGGGCTGAACGTCTTCTCGAACAGCGTCGAGGACACGTTCGAGGCCGGCGTCGTCGAACCCGCCCACGCGAAAGAACAGGCGGTCACCTCCGCCAGCGAGGCCGCCAACCTGGTGCTCAAGATCGACGACATCATCTCCGCCGGCGACCTCTCGACCGACAAAGGCGACGACGAGGAAGGCGGTGCGCCCGGCGGCGGCATGGGCGGCATGGGCGGCATGGGCGGCATGGGCGGCGCGATGTAAGCGAGGGCTGACCGGAGGAACCCCTCGAAAAAGCGAGCGGGCGTTCGGCCCGCGAGCAAACGCGGTTGACATTTTCCCCGCCCTGAAGGGCGAGGTTTTGCGCCTGCTCATCACATAACGCGAGGCTCGCGATCGCTTTCTCACCATCCCTGCTATTCGATATCTCGAGCGGGTAACGACGAGAACCACGACCTGCCGTCGTACCGCCGTGGACCGAACGCGTTCTCGAGCGGCTCCGTAGCGCCGAACTGCCGGCTCGTCCGTCTCACGACCACCGGCTCGCCGATTTCCGGCCTCGCGTTACTCGTTGGTCGAGTTCGACCCCGAGCGCAGCCGCTCGAGTCCGGATGTCCCGTTCGTCGGCCGCACCGTCGTCGTTCGTCCGTTCCGGGGACGACCGCAAACGGGCCCGACCGTACCGGTACGTCGGGACGACAGTTCGTCTCGATCGACCGTCCGGGGCGGGCGTGAGATGCCGTGCAAACGAACTATTTGGTTCGATCGCTTACGACGTCTATGGCCTACCGAACCACCCTGGGCTGGTCGCTGTTCACCTCCGGCGTCGTCACGCTCGTGCTCGTCGTTCTCCCCGGCCGCTCGCTGTGGTGGGGGTTGCTGTTGCTCGTCCTCGGCGTCGTGGTGCTGTACCTCCGGTAGCGTCTCGAGTCGCGATCGAGCCGCGTTCCCCGCCACGGCTGCCGAAACCGGTGGCAGTTTAGGCGTGGACGCACAATCGCGCTCCCAGTGAGTACACACGACGACGAGACCCCGTTCGACGCCTACCGCGAGGAGGTCGACCGGCCGCTCTCGCGGCTCTTTCTCGAGTACGCGCCCGGCCGTCTCGGCTGGTTCTCGGCGGGGATGGCCGCGAACTTCGTCGCGCGGATGGCGAGTCTCGTTCCGCCGCTGTTGCTCGGGGTCGCCATCGACGCCATCTTCCTCGAGGCGGGTCCGTTCGAGTTGCCGCTGGTGCCCGACGCCTGGCTACCGACCGAACAGCTCGCTCAGTTCTGGTTTGCGATCGCCGCCATCGCCGGCTCCTTTCTCGCCGTCGCGGTCTTCACCTGGCTCTACGGCGTCACGGCCAACATGTTCGCCCACGGCGTGATGCACGCCGTGCGGGTCGACTGCTTTCGGCAGATGCAACGGCTCGACATGGCGTTTTTCGACGACAAACAGACCGGCGAGGTGATGGCCGTGTTGAACAACGACACCCAGAACCTCGAGATGTTCCTCGACAACGCGGTGATGAACTCGGCCCGGCTACTGGTGATGGTCGGCGGCATCGCGGCCGTACTCTTCTATCTGAACTGGCAGCTCGCGTTCGTCACCCTGTTTGCGGTGCCGGCGATGGTCGCGTTCACGATCTGGTTCATGCGCGTCGTCGAACCGCGGTACGTCCGCCAGCGCTCCGCGGTCGGTCGACTCAACACCCGCCTCGAGAACGCGATCGCGGGCGTGGGGCTGACGAAGACGACCGCCAGCGAATCCTACGAGGCCGGGCGCGTGCGCCGCTCCTCGCGAACCCTCTTCGACAGGACGATGGACGTCCTCAGACTGAGCTACGTCTATCGGCCCGGCATGGAGTTACTCGCCGGCGTCGCCTTCGTCGCGACCTTCCTGGTCGGCGGGCTCTGGCTCGCGACCGACGCCGCCCCCGGGCCGCTCACCGGAACCCTCTCGGTCGGCGACTTCGTCGTCTTCCTGATGTTGACCCAGCGGATCGTCGATCCGCTCGCGGAGGTCTCGAACATCGTCGACCAGTACGAAAACGCCAAAGCGTCGAGCGAGCGCGTCTTCGGGCTGATGGACATCCCGGTTCACGTCGACGATCCGGACGATCCGGTCGAACTCGAGTCGGTCGAGGGTCGCGTCACGTACGACGACGTCTCGTTCGGCTACGGCGCGAGCGACGCGACGCGGCCGGCGTCCGACGGGTCCGAACTGGTCGTCGACGGCGTCTCGTTCGAGGCCGAACCGGGCGAGACGGTGGCGCTGGTGGGTCCGACGGGGGCGGGGAAGTCGACGGCGCTCAAACTCCTGTTGCGGCTGTACGACGTCCAGGGCGGATCGATCGAACTCGACGGCCACGACGTGCGAGACGTGTCGCGTTCGTCCCTCCGGTCGGCGGTCGGCTACGTCGGTCAGGAGACGTTCCTGTTCGACGGAACGATCGCGGACAACGTCCGGTACGGACGGTTCGACGCCTCCGACGAGGCGGTACGGGAGGCCGCGCGGGCGGCCCGAGCGCACGAGTTCATCGCCGAGTTGCCGGCGGGATACGAGACGCGCGTCGGCGAACGCGGCGTCAAACTCTCGGGCGGCCAGCGCCAGCGGATCGCGCTCGCTCGAGCGGTGCTCGACGATCCGGCGGTGGTGATCCTCGACGAGGCGACGAGCGCCGTCGATACGCGAACGGAGCTGTTGATCCAGCGATCGATCGACAGGCTCACCGCGGACAGAACGACGCTGGCGATCGCACACCGCCTCTCGACGGTCAGAGATGCCGATACCATTCTCGTCCTCGACGACGGCCGGATCGTCGAACGCGGCACGCACGAGGAGTTACTCGCGGCGGACGGACGGTACGCGACGCTGTGGAACGCACAGGCCGGCGACCGCGACCTCGCGGTCGACGCGTTCGCTGACGGAGACGAGTAGCGCCGAAGCGTTCGAACGAACCGAATCAGGCGTCTTCGACGTCGAGTTCGAACTGTTCGTTCTCGGAGACGGCGTTGAGGACGACGCTCGTGTTCGAGGCTTTGATGTCGGGATCGGTGAGAAGTGCCTTGATCTGATCGTTCATCCCGTCGGTATCCTTGAACTTCCCGATCGCGATCACGTCGTAATCGCCCGTCACCTCGTAGACGCTGATCATCTGCTGGTGGTCGCGAAGCGTGTCGGTGATCTCCGGCAGCGCGTTCCCCTCGACCTGAAGCTGGATAACGGCGGTCACGTCGTAGCCGACGGCGTCGTAATCGATCCGCGGAGTGTACCCCTCGATCACGCCTTCCGCTTCGAGATCGGAGAGGTGATTGGAGACGGTCGTCACCGAGACGTCGAGCTCCTCCGCGAGACTTCGCAAGCTCGCGCGACCGTCTCCCAGAAGTGCATTCACTAGTTTTGCATCGAGATTTTCGTACGTCATCACATGTACCCACTCGCTCACCCCTTTAGAAATTTACGAATATACAATTCCGCGAGTGAGAGAGAAGATTTGCACGGATCAGTAGGGTTTTAGTAGCGGGGATGGTTGGATAGCACGACGAGAAAGATGACAAGCGGAAACATCAGCGAGACGGAACAGGCGGTTCTCGACGAGATCGAACGGAAGGACGTGGACTTTCTTCGTCTGCAGTTTACGGACATTCTGGGGACGGTGAAGAACGTCTCGGTGCCGGCGCGTCAGGCCGAGAAGGCGTTTTCCGAGGGGATCTACTTCGACGGGTCGTCGATCGAGGGCTTCGTGCGCATTCAGGAGTCGGACATGCGTCTCGTGCCGGATCCGGAGACGTTCGCGGTGCTTCCCTGGCGACAGAAAGACGACAGCGCCGCCGCGCGGATGATCTGTGACGTCTACGACACCTCCTCCGGCGAACCGTTCGAGGGCGACCCGCGTCGCGTCCTCAAAAACGCCCTCGAGCGCGCCGAAGAGATGGGTTATACGGTCAACGCTGCACCCGAACCGGAGTTTTTCCTCTTCGAAGAGGACGACGAGGGACGAGCAACGACGAAGACGGCCGATCACGGCGGCTACTTCGACCTCGCGCCGAAAGACCTCGCCTCGGACGTCCGCCGGGACATCATCTACGGCTTAGAGGAGATGGACTTCGAGATCGAAGCCAGCCACCACGAGGTCGCCCGCGGCCAGCACGAGATCAACTTCGAGTACGACGACGCGCTGACGACCGCCGACAACGTCGCCACCTTCCGCACCGTCGTCCGCGCCATCGCCGCCCAGCACGGACAGCACGCGACGTTCATGCCCAAACCGATCCCCAAGATCAACGGCTCGGGCATGCACACCCACCTCTCGCTGTTCACCGAGGACGGCGAGAATGCCTTCCACGACGACGACGACGAGTTCAACCTGAGCGACACCGCCCGTTCGTTCCTGGCGGGGGTCCTCGAGCACGCGCCGGCGATCACGGCGATCGCGAACCCGACGGTCAACAGCTACAAGCGCCTGGTGCCCGGCTACGAAGCGCCGGTGTACGTCGCCTGGTCCGACCGCAACCGATCTGCGCTGATCCGCCGGCCCGCTGCCCGCGTGCCCGCAGCCTCGCGCATCGAACTGCGTTCGCCGGACCCGTCGTGTAACCCCTACCTCGCGATCGCCGTCATGATTCATGCCGGTCTCGAGGGTATCGAGCGGGATCTCGAGTGTCCGGATCCGGTCCGCGAGAACATCTACGAGTTCGACGAAGCAAAGCGCGAGGAGTACGGCATCGACACGCTGCCGACGAACCTCGGCGAAGCCGTCGACGCCCTCGAGGAGGATCCGGTGATCTACGAGGCGCTCGGCGAACACGTCGCGCCGAAGTTCGTCGAGGCCAAATCCCAGGAGTTCGAGGAGTACCTCGTCGACGTCTCCCAGTGGGAACTTGATCGCTACCTCGAGACGTTCTGAGGGGCGACGGGTCGTTCTTTTCGACCGACGGTTGCGTTCGGAGCCCGTCGCGATCAGGATCGCCGTTCGCCGACGAAATCTCGGATCCGACCCGGTACGTCGAGCAGCGAGAAGCCGACGCCGAAGAGGATCATCAGCAGGTAGACGCCGAGCGTCGACGTCCAGACGACGAACATCGCGAGGATCGCCCAGATCCCGTCGAGGAAGTAAAACGCCGCGATCGCCATCGCGGTTCCGTACAGCAACACGAGGTACGGCCCCCAGCCGCGGGCGTGATTGCGCCGAACCCGGCGACGAACGTAGCGCTTGAGTTCGCCCTCGAGCGTGCCGCGCTCGACGGTTCGGCGTTCGACGCTCTCCTCGAAGGAGTCGACGCGATCGCGCAGGCGTTCGATCTCCTCGCGGAGTGCTTCGGGATCGTCGGACCGGTCTCTCGTCCGGGCGCTCGAGCGCGTGCCCGCCGATTCGCGCGCGTCCGAGCGATCCGTCCCCTCGTCGGCACCCGTGGCGTCGTCGGTCATCGCTTCTAGTGGAACCTGTCGAGCGCCGGGACTTTGTAGCTGCCGATCCACTTCACGTCCGGTGAGCGTGGCGTTGAGCACAGCGCCGAAGACGACGATGATCGCGCCCACGTAAAGCCAGATGAGCACGAGAAAGACGGCTCCGAGTGCGCCGTAGACGGCGTATCCGGTGGCAAAATCCGCATACAGCGAGAAAACGCGACTGAGGGCGAACCAGCCACAGGCCGCCACGATCGCGCCCGGAAGCGCCTCCCGATAGCCGACGTCGGCGTCGGGGAAGATGACGTACAGCGGGAAGAACGTCACCAGCAGGCCGAGCAGGACCATCGCCGGTCCGAACGGTCCGAGTTCGACGATCGGCAGAAACCGGATCACGACCTCGAGAGCGGCGACGAACGCGAGGCCGAACGAGATGACGAGAAAGACGATCGTCGCGTCCCAGAACGTGTCCAGGAGTGACTTCGACGCCGCAGTGCCGTACACCGCCGAGAACGCCCGGTCGAGTCCTCGGAGCACGCGACTCGAGCCCCAGAGCAGCCCGATCGCGCCGACGACCGTCGCGCTCTGTCGGCTGGTGTCGTCGAGGACGGTTTCGGCGAGCACTTCCTGGGCCGCGGGCGTGAGCACGTCGCTCGCGGCCGCCGTGAGCTGGTTCGCGAGCGCTTCCCCGCCGATCGAGGCGGCGATCCCCAGCGCGAGCAACATGAGCGGCACGAGCGATATGAAGCCGTAGAAGGCGACGCCGGCCGCGAGTAGCGTCAGCTGTTGGGTCTGGACGACTCTGAGGAGCCGTCGGGCGAATTCGAGTCCGTCGCTGTACTCGACCACGGAAGACCGTACGTGAGCTGCGATCAAATAGGCAGGGACCGTTTCTCAGCAGTTTCGGGACGCAGCCTCCGGACCAAGCGGGACTTCTCCAGAGAACGAGTTTGAGAACGCGCCAACTCTATAGCAAATACTATTAGACGGTATGAACACCACGCTTTGGTTGTTTGCGCTGGGAATTTGCTTCAGTATCTTCGGGTCTGTCCAGGTCGTTCGAGGATAGACGGCCGAAAGCATGGCTCATGTCATCTTTGCTACGATGGTCGCAGTAGCGGGAGTGGGGCAAATCGTCCTTGCCTATCGGTCTTCCGTCGGCTACCCTCAAATTTCGTCGTTCTACTGATGAAGAACGAATCGATCGAATCGGCTCGGTAACTGAACGTTTCCTCGGAGGTCCTGTGTCCGTTGACGAATGCCAGTCGAATTCTCACTCCTGTTGTAGACTCCCGCCGGTCGCCTCGCGGATCTCGCCGACGGTCGCGTCAGTTTTGAACGCCGTGCCGCCGTAGTGGGCCCTCGAGGCGTCGTATCCCGCCGTCCGCAGGTCGGCGAGAAAGTCGTCCATCGCGTTCGCAGGCAGTCCCCAGTTCTTGCACAGTTTATGTTGGTCGTAATGCGTGGGGCGGTCGAGTTCGGCCTCGAGTGCGTCGCAGAGGTCGCGGGCCGCTTCTGCGGTACCGAACTCGTCCGGAATCGCCTCGCGAACCGCCGCGACGAACTCGGGGTCGCGGTAGGGGCCGAGCCAGAGCGGGCCGGCGACGAGGACGCGTTCGCCACCGCACTCGGGACAGGTTTCGAGCGGATCGGCGATCATGCCGTACTCCGCCTCGCGGTAGAGACAGTCCTCGCAGTGAGAGAGGGAGCCGAGGTGCTCGAGGGTCGCGTCGGCCGCGCTCGCCTTCCGGTCGAGTTCGAGGTAGGTGCGGACGTAGTGGCTGGTCGCGTGGGTGAAAATCGGCCGGACGCCGACGTCGAAGCGGGCGGCGCTTCGCGCGAGCGCCGACAGCAGGATGCGAACGCCCATCTCGGGGTGATAGTCGGTGTTTCGCGGGACGGCGCTGTAGGACCTGATACCGCTGTTGAAGTGGGCCCCACACAACGGCGCGGTGTCGGTCGCGGTGACACACACCAGGTCCCGACACCGCGCGAAGGCCGCGTCGGCGAACGGCATCGGCGAGCCGTAGGGATCGAGGTCGATCACGTCGAACGCCTCGTCGTGTGCGAGCGCGTTGACGTTGCGGTGTTCGACCGCTCCCTCGAGCCCGTTTCGCTCGAGGTTCTCCCGTGCGAGCTCGACCGCGTCCTCCTCGAGGTCACAGCAGGTGACGTCCCAGCCGTCGGCCGCGGCGCGGACGCCGCGGACGCCGCTCGCGGTCATCGCGTCGAGGTACGTCTCCGCGCGCGCTTCGCGCTCGCGGAAGGCCCGCAGCGTGGCGATCGTCAGATCCCGGTTCAGCTCCTGGCGCGGGTTGTAAAACACCGACTCCTCGACGCCCTCGGTCTGCTCGCCGGGAACCTCGAGTTCGACGCCGCCCTCGGTGACGCGCATACTCCACTCTCTGCGGGTGCGGGCGAAAAACGGTGCGGTCTCGAGCGCTCGACGCGCCCCGACGGCTCGGGCGGTGTGCGCTCGAGGGGAGCCACGACCGACGCCATCGCGTTGGAAAAGATACTTGCCTGACGTCTCCGCCTGTTCGATATGGCCCTTCGCACCCGCCGCGGACTTCCTCGACGGCGGACAGGTCGCTCGAGCGGTGCTCTCGCTGTACGGCGCGGACAACGAGCTTCGCGCGATCGATCACCTGCGCTCGAGAGCCGCGGAACTCGAGCGCCCGTCGGCGGCGTCGGACGTGCGCGAGGCCAGATCGGCGGCGGTGGACGCCGTCGAGTCGACTCGCGAGACGTCGACCCATCCGATCCTGGCCGACTACAGGCTTGACCTCGTGATCTCGGACGTCCGAACCGCAGACCGCACCCTCGAACTGCACGCCTCGACGCGGCCCGAGCGGGTCGCGGTGACCGCGACCGCCGAGTACGCCCTCGCGGCCGCACGCGCGAGAACGCTCCCCGCGGCGACCGACCGACTCGTCGCGGCGTTGCCCTAACCTTCACGTCCCGTCCGCGCCGTCTCTCGATCGGCGACCCCGACAACCAAACGGATTTTACAGTTCGGCGCACAGTCACGGACGTGTCGGACGCGAATCCCGTCGAGCGCTGGCAGGCCGCACTCGAGGAGGCCGGCGAGCTGACGCCGGAGATCGTCGACCGGATCTCGCGCCTCCACGGGGACCGCGGCGTCAGAGCGATCGAGGCCGTCGGCGAAAATCGGGTGAAGGCCTACCGGGATTTCACGATCGTCGTGGGGTACGACGACGAGTACATCGTCGAGGACGGCGGCTGTACGTGCAAAGACAGCGAGTACAACCTCGATCCAGACGATCCGACCGACTGCTGCTGGCACGTCCTCGCCGTGGCGATCGCCCGCCGGGTCGGCCACGTCGACTACCACGACATGTGGTACTCGGACGTACGCGAACTGTTGTAACCGACCGGCTCAGGCGAGCCGGATCGCGACGATCACGAACAGCAGGAAGCCGACTATCGTTCCCACGACGATCGTCGCGACCTGACGCATCGACGGCTCCGTCTCCTCGGGGAGGCCGGTCCGCAGCCGCTGGATCCCGAACGCGACGAAGCCGAGCCCCGCCGCGACCGTCGAAAGTGAATAGAACGCGAGCAGCGACTCCTGTGCGAGCCCGGAGACGGTCATGGAGAGCCCGAGACAGACGAAGCCGACGCTCTGCAGTTGCCACCACTCGAGCGTCCGCCCCGCGACCGTCAGCCGCTCTCGCAATCCGGCGAGGAGAAACGCGAGCGCGCCGAGAAACAGTGCGAGTGCGCCGACGAGCGTCGCCGCGGCCGTTCCCGACAGCGGTTCGACGGCGAGCGCTTCGAGGCCGATCCAGAGCAGCCACGCGAGGACGAGGAGAACCACCGCGCCGACGACGAGGCTGACTCGCCGTTGTTGGTGCACTGATATACCGATACGGAATCCGGCCGCGGTAATACCTGTCGGGATCGCGTCGAACGGTCGACCGGCTCGAGGTCCGGACTGGAGAATCGAGCCGATTCGCCCGGTCTGCTGTACGCCGGTACTGACGTACAGTAAACCGTCTCAGGCGTCCGCGCAGATGTCGACGAAGTTCCGTAGGATCCGCAGTCCCGTCTCGCCGCTCTTTTCGGGGTGGAACTGCGTGCCGAAGACGGTGCCGTCGTCGGTGGCGACGATCGAGGGGAACTCGCGTTCGTACTCCGTCGTCGCGACCGCCGCGCGCTCGTCGTCGGGAACCGCGTAGTAGGAGTGGACGAAGTAGGCGTGCTCGCCGTCGACGCTTCCTCCTCGCGGGCGGCGATCGCTCGAGCCGTTCGCCGTCTCGCGCTCGAGTCCGTCGACGAGCGGATGCTCGCGTTCGACGGTCAGTTCGTTCCAGCCCATGTGCGGGACCTTCTGGCCCTCGGCGAAGCGGACGTTGGTGCCCGAAACGAGATCGAGCCCGCGGACGGCCGACTCGCCGTCGGTTTCGCCCTCCTCGCTGGTCGTCAGCAGCATCTGCATGCCGAGGCAGATGCCGAACAGCGGCGTGTCGCTTTCGGCGACCGCGAGCAGTTCGTCGCGGATCGGATCGGCGTTCTCGACGCCCTCGCGGAACGCGCCGACGCCGGGGAGGACGACGCCGTCGGCCGCGGCGAACGCGTCGGGATCGTCCGTGATTTCGACGTCTGCACCCGCACGCTCCAAGCCGCGGGTCACGCTTCGCAGGTTTCCGAGCCCGTAGTCGACGACGACCACGGAGGCGAGGGCGCTGTCGGTGTCGGACGCGACGGTGTTCATACCGGTACTCGGCGTGGCGCGTTCAAGTGCGTTGCTTTTCGGGCGATCGAATCCGCGGCGGGTCGACGATCCGCCGGCCTCGCGCCGAACGGTTGAAGGGCTCGACCGCGAACGTCCCGTATGGAACTGACGGGGACGATACTGCGGGGTCGTGAGTTCGAACCGATCGAGGGACGAGTCGTCGTCGGGGACGACGGACGAATCGAGGCCGTCGAGGAGGCGTCGGTCGACGGGTCGGACATCGTGGCCCCGGCGTTCGTCAACGCCCACACCCACATCGGCGACTCGATCGCGAAAGAAGCCGGCCGGGGACTCTCGCTCGAGGAGCTAGTCGCGCCGCCGGACGGGCTGAAACACCGGCTCCTGCGGGAGGCCTCGCGCGAAGACCTGCTCGAGGGGATGCGACGGTCGCTTCGGTTCATGCAACGCGCCGGCACGGCGGCGTGTCTCGACTTTCGCGAGGGTGACGTCGCGGGCGTCGAGCTGCTCGAGGAGGCGTCGTCGGGGCTCGAGATCGAGGCGCTTTCGTTCGCTCGCGGGTCGGTCGAGGCGATGGAAGCCGGCGACGGCTTCGGCGCGAGCGGGGCCAACGACGCTACTTTCGACCGCGAGCGACGGGCGACCCGCGAGGCCGGAAAGCCGTTCGGGATCCACGCGGGCGAGGTCGACGAAAGCGACATCCACCCGGCGCTCGACCTCGAGCCGGACTTTCTGGTCCACGTCGTCCACCCCGAACCGGTTCACCTGGAGCGCATCGCCGACAGCGAGGTGCCGGTCGTCGTCTGTCCGCGTTCGAATCTCGTCACCGACGTCGGGCTCTCGCCGTACGAGGAACTGGCCGAGCGAACCACGCTCGCGCTGGGGACGGACAACGTGATGCTCAACTCGCCGTCGATGTTCCGCGAGATGGCGGTCCTCTCCAAGCTCTCGGCGCTTTCGGCGCCGGAGATCCTCCGGATGGCCACGATCAACGGCGCGGAACTCGCGGGGCTCGATTGCGGTCTGATCGAACCCGGTCGCGAGGCTCGACTGCTGGTGCTCGACGGCGACTCCGACAACCTCGCCGGCGTCAGGGACCCGATCAGGGCCGTCGTCCGACGCGCCGGCGTCGACGACGTGCGAACCACCGTCTTCGGTCGTTCTGACTGATCCCGTCTCGGCGGTCGACGTGACTGTCACCGTCGACACAGCAACACTATTATAGGTTGTGGTGTGTATGAGAACACATAGCACGATGTACGACCGCATCCTCGTTCCGACCGACGGATCGTCGGAGGTCGAGCGCGCGCTCGAGTACGCGTTCGACCTCGCGCGCGCTCACGACGCGTCGATCCGTGCGATCTACGTGGTCAACGCCGCCGGGTACGGCGGCCTGCCGATGGAAACCGCCTGGGAGGGGATCAGCGACGCCCTCCGCGAGGAGGGGCGTGCGGCGGTCGACCGGGTCGAAGAGCTCGCGCCCGACGACGTCACGGTCGAGACGGCCGTCCTCGAGGGCTCGCCGAGTCGGGTCATCGTCGAGGAGGCGACCCCGCTCGAGTGCGACCTCGTCGTGATGGGAACCCACGGCCGGGGCGGGATCGATCGGCTGTTGCTCGGCAGCGTGACCGAGCGCGTGGTTCGAAGCGCCGCCGTCCCGGTGTTGACCGTGAACGTGGATCGGCGGACGGTCGAGGAGGGTACGGACCAGCCACAGGTCGCCGTCGAGTAACGCCACCCGTCGCCGTCGTCGACTCGAGAGCGACCGGTCGGTCTCGAGCGTAGCCTCCACTCGCCCCGGACGCGACGTTCGTAGCGACTGCCTCCAGCGTACACGGCGTTCACTCCCGTCCCGCGTCGACTTTCGACGAGTCTTCTCCGAACGCGTTCACACCGGTCGAAGGTGTTCGCAGTCGCCCGTCGAGACCGTCTCGCGGCCGTCGTCGGTGTCGACGACCAGCGCCCCCGTCTCGGTGACGTCGACGGCGTCGCCGACCACCGCGTCGCGGGGCCGCTCGATTCGAACGCGCTGACCGAGCGTCAGCGCCAGCTCGCGCCAGGCCGGGACGACCGCCTCGAGATCGGTCCGGAGGCCGTCGAACTCCTCGAGCAGGCGCTGGACGAAGCGCCTGCGGTCGACGTCGTCCGCCCGCTCGCGGACGCTGGTCGCCCGGTCCGGCAGCGTCGCTGCGTCGACGTTCGCGTTGACGCCGACGCCGACGACGAGCCACTCGACGCGGTCGGTTTCGCCCTCCATCTCCGTGAGCACGCCGGCGAGCTTCAGGTAGCCGCCGTCGTCGTCGACCGGCACGACCACGTCGTTCGGCCACTTGATGCGAGCGTCGACGCCCGCCTCCCGGGCGGCGCGCGCCGTCGCGACCGCGGCTGCGAGCGTATACAGCGGTGCCCGCGGCGGCGCGATCGCCGGGCGGTTGACGACGCTCACCCAGACGCCACCCGGCGGCGACGACCACTCCCGGTCCAGGCGACCGCGCCCGCCCCGCTGTTGGTCGGCCAGCACGGCCACGTCGACCGCGCCCTCGACGGCGCGTTCTCGCGCCAGGTCGTTCGTACTCTCGACGGCGTCGTGATACTCGATCGAAAACGGAGCCTCGAGTCCGTACTCGATCGCCGGGCCGTTGTACGCGGTCACCGCGAGCAGCTCGTAGCCGTCGGGTCCGCTCTCGATCTCGAAGTCGGCGTCCCGAAGCTCCTCGATGTGCTTCCAGACGGCCGCCCGCGAAACGTCGAGGGCCGCGGCCAGATCGGGACCGGAGACCGGTTCCTCGGCGATGGCCTCGAGAATCGCGCGTCGCGTCTCGTTCATACCCCAGACGGGGTGGGGAATCCACTTGAATCGTCGTGGTATCGGTGGAAGCCGTCCGATCGAATCGTTCGCGAGGCGTCGATCGGCGTTCGTTCGCGGCGGATCGCTCGGGTCGCCGCTCCGGAGCGACGCTACGATCGTAGCTCGCGGAGCTTCTCTCGCCCGGGTGCGATCAGTTCGTCGAGATACGACGCGAGCGTCCCCTTTGCGTCGGCGGGGTGTAACTCACCCGACTCGAGGTCCGCGGCCAGCGCCTCGTAGGCCTCGTAGGTGAGGTCGCCGCCGTACTTTTCGGGCCGTTCGACCGTGATCTCCTCGAAGCGGGGGAAGACGTGGTACTCGAACAGCTCGAGGACGGGATTCTCGAGGTCGCCCTCCGGATCGCGCGTCGGCGGACAGAACGCCGAGTTGACCTTCTCCTCGAGTTCGTCGGTCGAGTCCTCCATCGAGATCGTCACGCCCTCGCTCGAGGACATCTTCCCCTCGCCGCTTTCGAGGTCGGCGACGATCGGCGTGTGCAGACAGGGGCGGACCTCGTAGCCGAGTTCGGGCAGTTCCTCGCGGGCGAGCATGTGGACCTTTCGCTGGTCGAGCCCGCCAACGGCCAGATCGAGATCCAGATACTCGATGTCGAGCGCCTGCATCAGCGGGTAGACGAGGTGGCTCACCTTCGCCGTCTCGCCGGACTGGAGTTCGGCCATCGCCCGCTGGGCGCGGTTCATCGTCGTCGAGAGCTCGAGTTCGTGCAGGTCGAGCGTGTACTCCTCATCGAGCTGGAACGTCGAGCCGTAGACGAACTCGGTGCGTTCTTCCTCGAGGCCGTAGGCGAGAAACTGGGCTTTCATCCGCTCTGCGGTCTCGCGGATCTCCTCGAAGGTTCCCTTGCCGTTGAGGTAGGCGTGGACGTCCGCGAGCAGGACGACGACGTCCATGCCCGCGTCCTGGAGGTCGATCAGCTTGTTCGCGGTCAGCAGGTGGCCGATGTGCAAGACGCCGGAGGGCTCGTAGCCGACGTACGCGCGCTTGCCGGCCGGATCGGCGGCGAGTTCGCGCACCTCCTCGTCGGTGACGACCTCCTCGGCGTTTCGCGTGATCAGGTCGTAGGTGTCCATCTCTACCTGACCGGAATCAGCGAACGGATTTATGACTTTGTGAACGCTGATAGCGCGTCCACCACCTGATGCGATATCTCGAGACGGTCCGTCACCGCACTCGCCGGAACGGTCTCGAGGCGGCTCGTCACCGCCACCCGGCGAACCGGTCTCGAGGCGGCCACCGTGACGAAGCCCGACGCGCTCTCACCGCGTTCCGGCCTGGGAAATTTCCTCGTCGGCGAACGGCTCGTACCTGACGGTTTCGCCGCTCACGCCGTTCGCTCCCTCCGCCTCGGGTCCGTCCTCGTCGCCCCACCAGTTCTCCTCGCCGTTGATCCTCTCGTCGTCGACGACGAGCTCGCCGCCGCCGAGGTCGTCGTTTCCGCCGTCGGGTTTGTCGCTGTCTTCGGCCCACATCCCGTACTCGTCGTTGTCCGCGACGTCGTTGAACCAGATTCGGTAGTATTCGACGCTCGGATCGATCGTCTCCTCGTCGGCCTGGACGAGAACGCCGTTGCCTCCGTTTTCGACCATCTCGCTGTAGACCACCTCGACGTATCTGGTGTCGCGGAACTGCATCCCGTCCGCGTCGTTGTTCGCGAAGCGGCTGTAGTCGACGCTGATCGTGTCGCCGTCGACGATCCGCACTCCGTCGCCGCCGTTGTCGGAGACGATACTGTCGCTCACCGTCACGTCGGTGGTATCCGTAACCACGATCCCGCCGCCGGCGTTGTCGGAGACGGAACTCTCCCGGAGGGTGACGATCTGACTCCCGGAAACGCGAACGCCGTCGCCGTTCGCGGAGACGTCGATCCCCTCGAACTCCACCTGCTCGGAGCCGGAGACGTCGACGCCCGTTCCCGCGCCGACGACGGCCACGTTCTCGAGTCTCGATTCGACGACGGACTCGAGCGAGACGCCGATCCCGGACGAGTCGACGTTCTGGACGGTGAGTCCGTCGACCGAGACCTCGTCGCCCGTCACCGCCAGACCCGCGTCCGCACCGCCGGCGTCGAGGACGGTCTCGTCGCGGTCGCCGAGCGATCGAACGGTCACGTCGGCGGCGTCGACCGCGACCGCGGCGGCGCCGCCGGACTCGTCGTACGTCGCCGCCGCGAGCTCGAGCGTCTCGCCGTCTCCGACGTCGTCCGCCGCGGCCGCGAGCGAGGTGAAGCCGGTTCCCGCGTCGACGTTCTCGACGTTCCCGGCCAGGGAGGCGTCCTTCGTGGTCTCGTCGTCGACGATGATCGTCGTCTCGTACGTTCGGTGGCCGTCGGCGTCGATCCGGAACGCGTACTCGCCGCCCTCGACGGAGCCGAAGTCGTACGTGCCGTCGTCTTCGATCGTCGTCGTCCGCGTCGGGCTGCTCTCGATCGTCACCTCCTCGCCCTCGAGGTCCTCGTCTTCGCCGTCTTCCGTGCTCGTCGTCACCGTCCCGGAGAGCGTACCGTCCTCCTGCTCGCCCTCCCAGGTCGCCTGGCCGGTGGCCGAGTGGTCGTTGACCAGCTCGGTGAACGCGACGTCGACGTCCTCCTGTGACGTGTCGGAGCTGACGTCGAACGTCACCGTTCCGTCGCTTCCGGTCGTTCCGGTCGTCACGTCCCCGTCGCCGTCGATATCGACGTCGAACCCGTCCGTCGCGTCGGCCTCGACCTCGACGCCGTCGACCGGATCGCCGAACCCGTCGGTCACCGTCACGTCGTAGGTGATCGTCTCCCCGTCGTCGACGGTCTCGTTCTCCGGATCCGCCACGTAGGAGACGTCGGCAGGTTCGTCGACGACCGGCACCTCGAACTCGAGGGCGGCCTCGTTCGACGCCACGCGGACGACGACCCGGTGGGTTCCGGGCTCGAGTTCGCGTTCGACGGTGATCCGCGCGGTCGCTCCCGGCCGCCAGTTCGTCGCCGTCGAATCGCCGGCGATCGTCACGTTCCGGTCGGAGACGTACTCGCCGTCGACCAGCACGTCGACAGCGCTATCGACGTCGATCGGGCTCGTTCCGGTGTTCTTGACGAGCACGGTGATCTCGTCGTTCGCGTCCCGCGGATCGTAGACGGCGGTGGGGCTTTCGGCGTCGCTGACGACGGCGACGTCGGTTTCGATCTCCTCGATCTGCGTCGATCCGTGCCGTTCGATCGCGTCGCTGACGACGTGAGCGCGACGGCGAAGGCTCCCGAGACGAGAATCACCACGATGAAGAAGATGAGATGCGTTGCCGTGACGCCGGACATGGGCCTATCGCCGTCCCCGCCGTTCGGTCTCGGCGTGGAAATCGTCGACTCGGCGGGCGACGCGCTCGCTCTCGTTTCGCGGCCGGCGGTCCGTCACCGGACCGCGCCTCGACCCGCCGTTGTGCCCCCGCTGGGCGCACGCGCGACGCCAGTTCGACCGCAGTCGTCCGATCCCCGAGACTCGCTTCATTCGCCCTCGACTCACGAATCAATATCACCTTTCGATCAAATAGGTGCTGGCCGAGAGAGTGGATACGTGCGGAAATTGTGGAAATTGGAGCGAGGCTGTGTAAAAATTCTAACTAATGGGTCGGCGCGGCCGCGAGTTGCGTTGGCGGCGTCAGCGGAGAGGGCCCGGACTCGAGTCACTCCGCCGTCCGCCGGATGCCCTCGTCTCTTCCATCGCTCGAGGTCGTTTTCCGCCGATAACGAGACAAACGTTCACTCGTCTCGGGAATAATGCAAATCTTGGTATGTATTCGCATCACTACGTACGGATAGAGGATACCCATTTTTATGTGGTCATATCTAACGGTCGCCTGATGACGCACGACAACGCAGTTACGCGGCGAACAGCGATGAAACTCACCGGTGCAGCCGCCGCAACCGCGCTCGTCGCAGGGTGTAACGACGACGACGGAAACGGCAACGGAAACGGCGACGGCAACGGCAACGGTGACGGCGTCACCATCGCGGCCGGCGAGGACATCCGCTTCGACGGGCAGACCGGCGGCTGGGAGGGCCTCGAGCCCTCGGAGATCGCGGGCGAGACGAACCCGACGCTGATCCTCGAGGACGGCGAGGAGTACACGATCGGCTGGACCGAAGGCGACGGCACGCCCCACAACATCGAGATCCGCGACGACGGCGGCGACGTCGTCGACGACCTCGAAACCGACCAGACCGACGACCCCGGCGACGACCAGATCCTCGAGTTCACCGCCAGCGGCGAGATGGCGTCCTACGTCTGCGAGCCCCACGAGAACACGATGGTCGGCGACATTCAGGTCGAGTAAGACGCACCCCTCTTCGACGGCGGTTCTTCTCTCGACGGGGCCGTCCCGTCGTTCGGTTTTCGTTCTCGGCGTCCGGTCCTCGAGCCCCGCGGTTCGCGTCTCCGTTTCACGAGCGGCCTGGATACGGTTCCGTTCTTCGAGCGGCTCGGATCGTCCCTCCGTCCTTCGAACCCCGCCGCGTCCGTCCGACTCGGCGATCGCCGTAGTGTATCATACGACTGAGTAACACACCATCAATCACCAATGACCTGTGTTACCACTTCTCGATGAATTCCGGCGGTAGCGGTCTCGAGCGTACCAAATCCCAACTCACAAGTAGTCGCGGGATCGTCTGAATGTATATGACCTTGAATCGAGACGTCGTGCTGTTCGTCGCCCTCGCAGTCGCGTGGGGGACCGCGTTCAGCGCGATCGAAATCGGCCTCGAGACGCTGCCCCCGCTGTTGTTCGCGGCGCTCCGTTTCGACGTCGCGGCGATCGCGTTCGCGCTCCTCGTCCTCGGCCTCCGCGCGGAGTGGCGGCCGAAGACGCGCGCGGACTGGCTGGGCATCGGCGTCGGCGGCGTGTTGCTCGTCGGCGTCCACTTCGGACTGCTCTTCGTGGGACAGTCGTACGTCTCGAGCGCGGTCGCGGCGATCGTGATGAGCCTCATTCCGATTCTGACGCCGCCGCTCGCGCTGGCGTTGCTTCCCCGGATGCGGGTCCGCGCGCCGGCCGTCGTCGGCCTGGTCGTCGGTCTGGCGGGGATCGTCGTCATCGCCCGATCGGGCGGTTCGCTCGACGGTCACGGTCTCGGCATCGCGCTGTTGTTCCTCGCGGCGCTTTCGTTCGCGCTCGGCTCGGTGCTGATCGAGCGCCTCGAGGGGACGCTGCCGGTCGTCTCGCTGCAGGCGTGGGCGATGGTCCTCGGCGCGGCCATCCTGCACGCGCTCAGCGTCGCCCACCCCGCCGAACGCGCCACGGGCCTCGAGATCACGCCGGCCACGATCGGCGCGCTCGCCTACCTGGGCCTGGTCTCGACCGCCGGCGGGTTCCTGCTGTACTTCGTGTTGCTCGAGCGCGTCGGCGCGGCGGAGATCAGCCTGGTCAACTACGCCGCACCGGTCGTCGCGGCGCTGTTCGGCTGGGCGGTCCTCGGCGAGTCGATCACGGCCGCGACGATCCTCGGATTCGTCCTGATCGTCGTCGGCTTCGCGCTCTGTAAGATCGACGCGCTCTGGCGGACGGTCGGGCCGCGACTCGGCTACGGCCCGTGCCGTCGCGGGACGCCCTCGTCCGGCGTCGTCGTCGGCGGCAACGCCTACGTGGCCGACTCGTCGACCGATCGACGGGACGGCGCGTCCAGCCACCAGTGTGCGGACTGACGCCGGCATCGAGTCTTTCGGTCCGCGGTTCGTCGCGGCCTCTTCGCGTCGGCGGGCGTCCCGTTCACCCTGCTTTGAACGAGCCCACCCTCTCGACTTCGCGACCGCGCCGATCCCGTTCGGCGGTTCTCGCGTTCGAGGCGCATCAAAAGTACCATACCGCCTCGCCGCACAGTAAGGCGTACTCAGGTGGTTTCCGTGCCCACGAAACGCGAATACAAAGACGACTATCCAGACAAGACGCTGTACATCCCCGGTCCGACCGAGGTTCGCGAGGACGTCATCGAGGCGATGTGCGAGCCGATGTTCGGCCACCGGATGGACCGCATGACGGATCTCTACACGACGGTCGTCGAGGACACGAAGGAGTTTCTCGACACCGACAACCACGTCGTCGTCCTCACCGGCTCGGGGACCGAGTTCATGGAGAGTTCGATTCTGAACCTGGTCGACGAGCGCGTCCTCTGTACGACCTGCGGCAGTTTCAGCGAGCGCCAGGCGAACGTCGCCGAACGCCTCGGCAAGACCGTCGATACCCTCGAGTACGAGTGGGGCAAGGCGGTCAAACCCGAGGACGTCCGCGAGGCCCTCGAGACATCGGACGTCGAGTACGACGCCGTCACCTGCGTGATGAACGAGAGTTCGACCGGCGTCCGCAACCCCGTCGAGGAGATCGGCGACGTCGTCGCCGAGTACCCGGACACTTCCTTCGTCGTCGACGCCGTCTCCTCGCTCGGCGGCGATTACGTCGACATCGACGCCCACGGCATCGACGTCATCTTCACCTCCGTCCAGAAGGCCTTCGCCATGCCGCCCGGTCTGGCCGTCTGCGTCGTCAGCGACGACGCCTACGAGCGCGAACTCGAGAGCGACTCGGCTTCCTGGTACGGCGGCTTCCAGCGGACGATCGACTACTACGACCGGAAGGGCCAGACCCACTCGACGCCCGCGATTCCCGTCATGCTTGCCTACCGCACGCAGATGAAACACATGCTCGAGGAGGGCCACGACGCCCGTGACGAACGTCACCGCGCGATGGCCGAGTACACCCGCGAGTGGGCCCGCGAGCACTTCGATACGTTCCCGGAAGCGGGCTACGAATCGCAGACGGTCGCCTGCATCGAGAACACCCGGGGAATCGACGTCGCCGAGACCATCGAGGCCGTAAGCCGGGAGTACGACATGGTCTTCGCCAACGGCTACGGCTCGCAACTCGGCGAGCGAACGTTCCGCATCGGCCACATGGGCGAACACGACCTCGAGAGCATCGAGGCGCTGACCGACGCCATCGAGGACGTCGCCGACCTGTAGCGTGGGCTCGAGCGCCGGTGTGGGGCTTCGATCGACCGCCTACGTTCCGGACGTGCCGGCCGTCACCGCCCACGTTCCGCAGGCGATGGTGGCGAGCGTCAGTCCGATCGCGACGGTGAACCCGTCGGTGTAGGCGACGCTGGCGGTTCCGAGCGGCGGCATCGCCAGCGCTGCGATCCCGCCCGATCCGGTGAAGACGCCGACGATGGCGGTGTCCATCTCCGACGCGTAGATGTTCATCACGAGCGGAATGTACAGCGTCGCGGAGCCGCCCAGCCCGAGACCGAGCAGGAACACCGCGACGAGCATCGTCGGAACGCCCGGGAAAAACAGCAGGACGACGCCGAAGTTGACGCAGACGAGCGACGCGAGGAACGCGCTGCGGGTACCGACGAGATCGCCGAGGTAGCCGCCGCTGATCCGGGAGACGATGCTGACGCCGCCGATGAGTCCGAACGCGACCGAGGCGCCGGTTTGCGTCAGCCCGCGATAGGCGAAGAGGTCGACGGCGAACGCGGCGAGCAGCTGGTACCACGCGAACGAGAGCGCCATGCCGACGAACAGCAGCCGAAACGTTCGGGTGCCCGCCAGGCGACCGAGCCACTCGAGCAGCTCCTCCGCGCTCGCGCTCGAGCGCTCGACCCACGCGGGACGCTCGCAGACGGCGGTCGCGAGGAGAAACGTGAACGCGGTCACCGTCGTGACGACGAGAAAGCCCCGACGCACGCCGAACTCCGCGAGCGCGTACTGCCAGGTGGGCGGGACGACGAACAGGCCGAACCCGTTGCCGGCGAAGATGAGCCCCGTCGCGGTCCCGCGTCGCACCTCGAACCACCGCGGGACGACCGACGCGATGACGACGAATCCCGTCCCCAGCGCGAGGCCGAGAACGACGAACACGACGGTCAGCGCGACGACCGAGTCGACGAGGTACAGCGACGGTGCCAGACAGGCTAACGCGAGCGTACAGACGAACAGCAACGCCCGCGCGGGAGCCCGGACGCCGAAGACGCCGACGAGTCCGGAGCCGATGTAGAAGGCAAACAGCATGATCGCGAACGCGACGGAGAGCGAAATCGGCGACGCGCCGAACGCGTCGCTGAACGGATCGCGGAAAATCCCGTACGACATCGGGGTTCCGAACGTAAAGACCATCGCGACCGCGCCGACGACGGCCACGATCCAGCTGCGGGTCCCGTCGGGACGCGCTGCACTCTCCGTGTCCACGACTCGAACTCGCGCACATCGAGTGAAAAACGCACTGAATCCGGCACTCGACGCCGGCTCGGTGGATCGGTCGGCCACCGGAGTCGGACGCGTCGGTTTCGCGGTTCGGTTTCGGCCCTCAAAGCCGATTCGCACGGCCCGGCGGCGAGGACGTTAGGATCCCGTCCGGAGCAGATACGCGAGCAATACGAACAGCATCGCGGCGCCGAGTTTGTGCTCGAGCGAGTTCGCGTTCGCCCAGCGCTCGAATCGCGGCGAACGACACGTACCGAACGCGAGCAGTCCGAAACAGACGAGACTCGCGCCGAAGGCCACGTACATCGTTTTCGCGTTCAACGCCCCGAACGCGGCCACGTTCGCGCCCGCCACGGTCGGCACTACCCACTCCGTTTGCAACCACGGCTTCGGTTCGCTCGAGTTCGACACGGTGCGCCATTTTATTTTGACCGTGGATACATTTTGATTGCTATCTTCCGGCACAAAATGACGCTTTTATCGGGGAAGAACGGACCGGTATCTGGCGCGTCCGGGTCGCTCGAGGGGAGTCGCGCGGTATCGGGGAACCGGGAAGGTGGGACGATGTCGGGAGCGAATCGTGCAATCTTACCCCACCTCGAGCGAACCGTCCGATTACGGATGGTGAACACGGACTCACACTGGGTGATCGTCGGTGGCGTCCTCGGCGCGCTGTCCCTCCCGTACCTGCTACTGTACGCCATCGGCAACGGCGAACTGCTCTCGCTGCTCGTGCTCGCGGCTCTGCTCGTCGCGCTCGCGCTCCTCTATCGAATCCACGACACGTTGTCGCGAATCGAGGCAGAACTCGTCGAGGACTGACGGTCGTCGCGTGCGCGGCGATCGCGGTGGATCGCTCGACTCGTCGTTGGTGTATACACCAACATCGGTGGTTCGATGGGATCGTCGGTCGCTACGACGACCTCGAGTCTCGCCGAGTACGACGTCGTTCACTTCGAGCGCGCCGGCCGGGCAAAACGGCCGTTCGTCCCGTACGAGCGCATCGAAATCTCCCTCGAGATCACGACGCCGCGCCCGAACGACGACGTCGCGTCGGCCTGATCGGACGCGACCGACGTCGCCGTTCGAGAGGTCGGAAAGCGGTGTTTCTCGAGCGCTCGTCACTCCGGTTCGACCGGCGGACGCGCTCGAGTCTCGACCGAGAACGCGAGCAGTCCGATCCCCGCGACGCAGTCGGCACACCACGTCCGGACGACGGGGTCGTACCGGTCGGCGAGGGCCGGACAGGGCTCGCTCGAGAGGCGGATCACCCGATCCGCCGGGCGGACGTCGCCGCAGCGGTCGCAGACGAACTCGGGAGCGCCGTCGCTCGCCGCGTCGGCGGACTCGCGCCCGGAACTCATCGGCGCGGCCCCTCGAGTCGTCGTCCCCGTGGTCCACGTTCGAAGCAGCTCGAGCACGTGCGACGCGCGCTGTCGCGGTCACCGGCTCGAGTCGGTGATCGATCGATGGCGATACTGAACCGTCGTGCGAGACCTTTTTGTCTCGGTGGCAGTAACGAAAGCATGGCAGCCAAACGCGATCGTTTGGAAGCCACCCGCCTCGGGTGCCTCCTACACCCGGGGCATTTCGTACGCATGCCCCCGCGTTCTCCGTCGGGGCGAGCGGCTTCCATCGTGACAGACGAACTGAACGATAATATAATTACTGGAATGTCCTGAAGGAACGTCGCTGGAGGGTCGTTCGAGGGGGCGGCCGTCTTCCCCGCCCGATCGCCCGCTGTGACGGTTTCGGAGCCGCCGGTTGCGGGTCCTGCCGGCGAACGCGGCGCGCGACCGGCCATCGAGTCGATCGCGTCCGCTCGACTACCGTGTCCGCTCGAGTGTGTCGGTGACGCACCGTGTCCGCTCGAGTGTGTCGGTGTCCGCTCGAGTACCGTGTTCGCGACGCTCGAGCCGGCCGGCGTACGCTCGAACAACGTGCCCGCAACGTTCGTTCAGACGGAACGGGATCGTTTCTCGAGCACTTGGTCGGCCAGCCCGCTCGAGCGCGGTGACCGCGACGCTCGAGCGTCGCACTCCGCCGACTCTCCGCCGACGCCACGTTCTCTCCAGCGCCACGCCCTCCCCAGCCGACTCACTCGCGTCGCTCGTTCGTCCCTCGCGAGTCGACGCGGCGACCTCGCGGTCGCTCGGACGCCGCGCCGGCGCGCCGCGTGTTCGGTGACGCCGGGGACGCCGATGGCGCGGCCGCTCCGGTCGACGACCCGACGCGCGATTCGTTCAACTATCCAACGTGTTTATCTATCGTCACCCGAAACGGCACGTATGGCACACTCGAGCGATTCGTCCTCCGTGTGGTCGTCGGCGTTCGTCCACGACTCGCTCGCCGACGGGGTCGACGTGCTGGCCGACCGGCTGGCGCTCGGCCTCGCTTCCGCCGTCGGCGTCATCGCGTTGCTGTTCGTTCTGATCGCCGCCTACATCGGATTCCAGGGGGGCGACGTCGAGGTGATCCCGGCGTCGGTCCTCTACGCGTCCTCGGGCGCGTCGCTGCTCGTCGTCTTCGCGATCGTCTGGGTTCGCCTCGAGCCCGGGGAACGGCGAGCGGCGTTTCCGGTTTCCCGCCCGAGCCCGGTCGAACTCGGCTGGACGCTCGCGTTCGTCCCGCTCGGCGTCGGCGGCTTCGTCGCCGGGCTCGAGGCGGCCGCGCTCGCCGGCTTCGGACTCGAGCCGTTCGCGTACGACGTCACCGACCCCGCGACGCTCGCGGCGGTGGTCTTCGGGGCGGTGTTGCTCGCGCCCGTCGTCGAGGAGGCGCTGTACCGGGGGCTGTTGCTCGGCACCCTCCTCGGTCGCGGCTGGTCGCCGGTCGCCGCCGGCCTCGCCACGATCGCGCTCTTCGCCGCGTTGCACTACCCCCACCTGGGCGTCGCCGGCGTGCTGGCGATCGCCGGCTGGTCGATCTTTCCGACGATCCTGCGCCTGCGTTTCGACAGCATCGTCGGCCCCTGGCTGTTGCACCTGCTCAACAACGTCTACGCCTACGTGTTGTTCGTCGCGTTCGTCTCCTGACGCCTTCTCACAGCCTCGACCCCCACCGGCAGCGCTCGCGATCCCGTCGCCGTTCCGGTGTCGTCTCGCGTCGAACTCGAGAGGGGACCGTTTCCACTCGAACCGAACTCGGGGAGCCACCGTCTCCGCTCGAACGCCGGGAGCCGGCCGCGGCGACGGAACGCGTCTCGAGCGGTTCGACGCGTCGACGAACCGCCGCGACGGTCACTCGAACGTCGTACCTGTCGGCGCCGTGGCTCGCGGTCGGGGACGGACGCGAGAACGAGTCGTCGTTACTGAATGTGGCCTTCGCGGCGGAGCTGGTCGGCGTCGCTTTTCTCGTAGCGCCAGGTGATGTCGGCCTTCTCGTCCTGCCAGTCCCAGGGTTCGACCAGCACGACGTCGTCCTCGCGGATCCAGATGCGCTTTTGCATCTTGCCGGGGATCCGCGCGGTGCGCTCTTTGCCGTCCGCACAGCGTACTTTGACGCGATTCGCTCCGAGCATGTTCGTGACGGTCGCGAAGACCTCGTCGCCGTCCGGCATCCGGAGGTTCTTCCGACCGCCCTCTCCGTCGTCGCTCATGCCGCGAGGTTCGCGTCCGAGCCGTTTAACCCTTTATCGATCGGATCGTGGGACTGTCGGTCTTTCGGTAACGTTCTCCGAAAACCGCTCGTCGACGCGACCGTCGGGACGAAAATCGGGTCGTTTTATCACCCTCGCCTCGAGCACGGAGTGTATGCTGGACAAACTCGGGCCGCTCGGTATCGTCGGAATCGTGACGCTGCTCGCCGGAATCGGCGTGATCGCGTACGCGAACATCGTGATCGCGGCGGGGATCGCGCTGGTGCTCGCCGGCCTCGGGCTGGTCGTGAAGTCGCTCGTGACGAGCGTCCTCCAGAGCTTCGGGATGTTTTAACGCTCGACTAGCTCGTCACGAACGTCAACACGTGTCCGTCCGGGTCCCGGAGGCGTCTCCCCTCGGCGACCGCCTCGAGTCGGCGGGCGCGGTCGGCGACCGCCTCGACCGCCGCGTCGGGATCGGCGGTCTCGAACCCCAGGTCGACGTGGACGCCGCCGCGCGCGTCGGCGATGCCGAGGTGGGGCTCCCAGAGTTCGAGTGCCATCGGCCCGTCCATCCGGATTCGCTTTCGCCCGTCGCCGACGTCGACCGTCTCGAATCCGAGATCCGCGTAGAACGACCCGGCGCGGTCGATCGACTCGACCTCGAGGACGACCTCGAAGATCCCGTCGACTCCGGGCCCCGCCACGTCGCGCTGGCCGAGTTCGACGCAGTTGCCGTCGGGATCGTAGAGGTACAGCGACTTCGACGGCCCGAATCGCGCCTCCTCGAGGTCGTACGCCTCGCTCAGGCGATCCCACCAGTCGTCGTACTCCTCGGCGGGGATCGACAGCGCGAAGTGGGTGTGGAGGCCGCCGCGGGGAGTCGACGTCGGCCGTCGACAGATCAGGTCGGTCTCGCCGGCGAGAAAGCGCAGTTCGTTCTCGCGGCGCTCGCAGTCCATCTCGAGGGTCTCGGCGTAGAACCGCTCGGCGGGCTCGAGGTACTTCGCCTCGAGGGCGAGCCAGGAGAGGCCGGTGAGCATGTCGTCGGCTACGTCGGCCGGCGGCATAGAACCCCGTCTCCTCGACGAGTCGTCCCGGCGGTCGGGCCCGCGATCTCGCCGCGTTCGCACCGACGCGATCGTTTAAGGGTCGGAAATCCGTACGTTCGGTATGGGGTTTCGCGTCGACGAACGAGCGAGCGAGTTTCGAGAGATCGACCGCTACGACGACGGCGTCGGCTGGATCGCCCACCCCGACGAGCGGATGCAGCGTGCGAGCCACGCGCTCGCGGTCGACGGTGACGTCTGGGTCGTCGATCCAGTCGACGCCGAGGGCCTGGACGAGCTCCTGGCGGAGTTCGGCGACGTTCGGGGCGTCGTCGTCTTGCTCGACAGGCACGTCCGGGACGGAGAGCGCGTGGCGAACCGCCACGACGTCCCGGTCTACCTCCCGCGGATCTTCGAGGGCGTCACCGACGACATCGACGCCCCGGTCGCCCGATTCAGCGACGAACTCTCGGACTCCGGTATCGAGGCCCACGTGGTTGCCGACAACCGCCTCTGGCAGGAGGTCGCGCTCTACGACCCGGCGACCGACACCCTGCTCGTCCCGGAGGCGCTCGGCACCGTCGACTACTTTCTCGCCGGCTCCGAACGGCTCGGCGTCCACCCCGCGCTGCGGCCGTTTCCGCCCCGATCGACCCTGGGACGGTTCGACCCCGACCGCGTCCTCGTCGGACACGGCGCAGGCGTCCACGATCACGTCGCCGCGACGCTCGAACACGCCCTCGAGGGGGCCCGCAGGCGGACGCCGCGGCTGTACGCGAAAGCGGCACGTGAAGCGCTGCCGTTCTGAGTCGATTCCGGTTCGCGCTTCGGATCGCCGCTTCGAGGTCGCGGCGCTCTCAGAACGCTTTTGCCTCGAGCGACCCAGATTCGAGTATGAGTCCGGTTGCCGAGCCCGTCGCCGCGCTTCTCGGACTGGCGCTTACGACCGCCGTCTTCGCGGCCGTCTACTGGGACGCGACGCGCCTCGAGATGGCGCGGCCGCTGCTGTGGGCGACGATCACGGCGGGAACCTGCGCGGTCGGCGTGGGACTGTACCTCTTCGTCCCCACCGCACCGTTGACCGGCGTCCTCCTGACCGCGAACACGGGTCCGGTGCTGTACGGTTTCGAACGAGAGGTCACGACCGAGGACGACGATCCGGCCGAGCCGGGTACCTTACCGCACCGAAAGTGACCGGCGGGTCCGCCGGCGCGGTGCCGTCGGTTCGCCCGAGCGCTCGTCGACCCGCACCCGCCGGCTGGTGATTCGACTCCCGTCGCGCTCGAGTCGCCGAATCGCTCTCCCGTCGCCGACGCTCGGTTCGCGGACGCGACACACCACACGCCTTTTGTCCGCCCCCGTCCAAGCGACGTCAACATGAGCGACTCCGCCGACTCCGGCGTCGACGCGCGGGCGAGCGGCCGCGAGGACGCCGCGGAAACCGACGACACCGACGGCGGCCCGGCCCAGGTCTCGAGTCCGGACTACCACAGCGAGAACCACACGGCGGCCCAGACCTGCGGCTGGACCGCGAACGCCCTGCGCGGGGAGGGCAAGTGTTACAAGAACATCTACTACGGGATCGAGTCCCACCGGTGCATCCAGATGACGCCGGTCGTCCGCTGTAACGAGCGCTGCGTCTTCTGCTGGCGCGATCACAACGGCCACGCCTACGAGATGGACGACGTCGAGTGGGACGACCCCGAAGCCGTCGTCGACGCCTCGATCGAGCTCCAGACGAAGCTGCTCTCGGGCTTCGGCGGCAACGACGAGGTGCCCCGCGAGGTCTTCGAGGAGTCGATGGAGCCCCGCCACGTCGCCATCTCGCTCGACGGCGAGCCGACGCTGTACCCCTATCTCCCCGAACTCATCGAGGCGTTTCACGACCGCGATATCACCACGTTCCTCGTCTCGAACGGCACCCGCCCCGAGGTGTTACGCGAGTGCGATCCGACCCAGCTGTACGTCAGCGTCGACGCGCCGGAGCGCCACACGTTCGATCGAGTCGTCAAGGCGATGGAGGACGACGCCTGGGAGCGGCTGCTCGAGACGATGGACGTTCTCGCCGAGAAAGACGACACCCGGACCGTCCTGCGGACGACGCTCGTCGACGGCGAGAACATGCACCACCCCGACTGGTACGCCGGCTTCTACCGACAGGCCGACCCCGATTTCGTCGAACTGAAGGCGTACATGCACGTCGGCCACTCCCGCGGTCGGCTCGACCGCTCGTCGATGCCAGACCACGACGACGTCGTGGCGTTCGCCGAGGAGGTCATGGCGTACATGCCCGAGTTCACCGAGTGCAAGGACGTGCCGGCCTCGCGAGTCGCCTTGCTCTCGAAGACCAGCGACACCTGGGTCCCGAAGCTGCGCAAGGACAGCGAGTTCTGGGAGCGCGATCCCGTCACCGGCGACTGACCCGCGTCCGCAGTTCGCGGTTTTCGAATCCACACGTCCGGTTCTCGAGACGCCTTGACCTCCATCGACCTCGGTTCTCGAGACGGCTCGGTCTTCCGGACGTTCCGCCCGCTCCCGGCCCCGTTACCATCGGATGCGCCTCGCCCGGGTTCCACCCGCCGCTCGAGCGATCGACCGCGGCTTCTCCGTACTCGAGGCGATCGCCGCGGCGACAACGCTTACCACTCGGCCGGCCGAACCCCCGACAGTGCTCGTCGGATCGCTCATCGAGGACGTCGACGGCTCCGACCTCGAGATCGTCGTCGTCGTCGACGGACCGGACCCGCTCGTGTCGATGCTCGCGGACGCGTTCGACGGGAAACGGATCGACGTCGACCTCGACGGGAGTCACTCTCCGGCGGCTCTGGCCGACGACCGTCCGGGGATCGCCGAGGCGCTCGAGAGCGAGGGTTCGACGGCCGTCCTGTTCGAGGACGGCGAACCGACCGCGGCGTCGTCGATGGCGACGCTGTACGACTCGCTGCTCGCGATCAACTCGGACCTGTTCGTCACCGGCGCTCGCGAACTCGGCGAGATCGAGCTACCGGACGTCCTCGCCGGCCTCGCGGATACCAGGTTACGGCTTCGCGGCTATCCCCTCGCTCACAGGGAGAAACTGCTGTTGATCCTGCTCTCGCGGTACCTCGAGCAGTCGGCGTTCGCGATCGGCGTCGGGACGCTCCGCGCTGCGTTCCAGTCGCTGTCGCGAATCGACGACGAGGTCGGGACGCGAGCGGTGTACGAGCGACTCGAGCGGACCGACGTCGACGTCCACCTCTACGGCGTCGACGACGGGGCGAGACCCGATCTCGAGGCGACGACACACCTCGGGGACGGACCGGCCTATCGCGACTCGTGGTTCGTCGTCTTCCGACCGGCCGGCTCCGACGCGCTCGACGTCGACCGATCGGCCGTCGCAGCCGAGGGCGGCGCGCTCGTCTGTCGCGAGGTCGAACCCCGCATCTGGGAAGGGTTTTTCACGTTCGAGCCGGACCGCGTCGCGGCGATCGACGACGCGATCGCGACCGGTCTCTGATGTGGCCCGTCGTACCGACGTACCGGAACGACCGCCGGACGGCTCGCGGTGGCTCCGGAACCGACATCCGGCGGTCAGTACGATCGGCCGGTCGTTCCCGACCGACGGGGTCCACGTAGCAGTTACTCCCGACGTCACTTTCCACCGCCGTCTGGGGGCGTCCGCCGCTCGTGGGAGACACCGGTGGGTTTTTAGCTCGCTACTCCAAGGTGGGTTTACGCCGACGCTCGCGCGACCTGCATAACGATACTGTTATGCATGCCACATCCGATACGCTTTTGCCGACGGGCGCGAAACTCGAGTGTATGTCAGCGACAGCGGACTCCGCCGTCGGATACGACGAACTCGCGGTTCTCAAACTGCTCGCGCTCGAGGGCGGGCTCGAGGGCGACGTCAAAATCTCGTGTTCGGATCTCGCGACCCGGCTCGACGCCTCGAACCAGACCGCCTCGCGTCGCCTCCAGCGACTCGAGAGCGCGAGCCTGCTCGAGCGCGACACCGTCAGCGACGGCCAGTGGGTCGAGGTGACCGACGAGGGCGAACGGGCGCTTCACGCCGAGTACGAGGACTACCGCCGGATCTTCGAGACGGACGCGGAGGTCACCCTCGAGGGAACCGTCACGAGCGGCATGGGCGAGGGCCGCCACTACATCTCGCTGTCGGGGTACAAACGCCAGTTCGAAACGCGCCTGGGCTACGAGCCGTTTCCCGGCACGCTGAACGTCGACCTCCGGGAGGATAGCGTCCGCCGACGCGGCGCGGTCTCCTCGCTCGAACCCATCCCGATCGACGGCTGGGAGGACGACGAGCGCACCTACGGCCCCGCGGTCTGTCACCGCGCGTCGGTCGAGACCGCCGACGGCGACAGCTACGAGGACGCCCACGTCATCGCACCCGAGCGGACCCACCACGACGACGACCAGCTCGAGCTCATCGCGCCGGTGAAACTCCGCGAGGAACTGGATCTCGAGGACGACGACCACGTCACCGTCTCGGTCGGTGATCGACGATGAGCGGACGCCGAGGCGAGACGCGGACGGCCGCGGACGGCGGAACGAACGCGACGCCGTCGGCCGACGCCGATCCGGACGTCGACCGATCCGCCGACTCGCTCGAGGAGGCGCTCGCCTCGCTCGAGGCGGGCGAACCGGTGCTCGTCCACGACGCCGCCGATCGGGAGGGCGAGACGGACGTCATCTACCACGCCGACGCGGTCACGCCGAACGCCGTCGCCAGGATGCGAAACGACGCCGGCGGACTCGTCTGTGCGGCGCTCGGCCACGAGGTCGCCGACGCGTTCGACCTCCCGTTCTACACCGAGGTCATCGACCACCCGGCGACGACCGACCACGACCTCGGCTACGACGAACGCTCGTCGTTCTCGCTGACGGTCAACCACCGCGACACCTACACCGGCATCACCGACAACGATCGATCGCGGACCATCCGGGCGCTCGCGGACGCGGCTGCCGCCCCTCACGAGGTCGACTTCGCCGCCGAGTTCCGGACCCCCGGTCACGTCCACCTGCTGAAAGCCGCACCCGACCTGCTCGCACAGCGAGAGGGTCACACCGAACTCGGCGTCGCCCTCGCCGAGGCGGCGGACCTTCCCCCGGCCGTCGTCGTCTGCGAGATGCTCGACGACGAGACCGGCGAGGCGCTGTCGCCCGTCGATGCGCGCGCCTACGCCAGCCGCCACGACTTTCCGTACCTCGAGGGTCGGCAGGTGCTCGAGCGACTCGGCTGATCGTCGGCCGAGTCGTCGGTTCGCTCCCCTCTCGCCGAACGATCGTCCCGGTCGGGGGATATCCTTTTTGAAAAACGCGTAGAAATCGTTCCCATGTCCGAAGTACGGTTCGAAAACGGAAAACGGGTCATCCAGCGATGGGATCGCGTGTTCAGAGCCGCGTCGGCCGAGCCGCGCCGTCAGCTGATCGTCTCCCTGCTGGACGTCGACGAGGGCGACACCGTGGCGCTACCCGAGAGCGCGCTCAATCCGAACGTTCCCGTCGATCCGAAGGCGCTCCGCCAGGAGCTGTATCACACCCACCTGCCGATGCTCTCGTCGATGGAGTTCGTCGAGTGGTCGACCGAGCCGTTCGTCGCCTCCCGCGGCTCGCGATTCGGGGAGGTGGCCGCCGTCTTCGAGGCGTTGCACTCACAGGCGTCGGCGGTCCCGGACTCGCTCGTCGTCGGCTGCCAGCGACTCGAGTGCGAACGCCAGCTCGACGCCGACGACTGACGGACGTCGGCCGCCCGTCGTTCGACCGTTCCCCGTCACTCGCTCCCGACGAACCCGTCGCCCCCGGTCGGTCCGCTCCGGTAGACCGCGTACAGGATGAGCACCGCGATCGCGAAGTCCATCCCGTGTTCGACGAGGTGGTGAACCGTCATCGGCACGAGCCCGAAGACCGTTCCGAGGCCGACGATCGACCGGGCGACCAGCAACCCGAGCACGATCGTGATCAGCAGGTACCGCCTCGAGCGCCGCCGCGAGTACGCCACGACCCCGCAGCCGAACAGAATCGCCGTCCCGACGGCCGCCAGGACGATCACGCCCAGGAGAACGGGCGCGAGCTGCGGATCCAGCCACCCGATTTCGAACGGACTCGTGTGGTGCATCTGCGCGACTTTACGTCGGTGAGAGACTCACGTATGTGCTTCGGTCGTCGGAACGTCGCGAACGCGGCGACCGGAATCGGACGCGACGGATCGAAAGGCGGCGACTCGAGGGTGCGGCCGTCCGGGCGCGGCCGCTAGCCCGCCGCCTCGGCGGCGACCGAACCGGCCGCGGCCTCGTCCTCTCCGTTCTCACCGGTCGCGTCCTGATCGCCGATCGGATCCACGGCCTCACCGTCCGTCCCGTCGTCGGTTTCGTTCGCGTCGTCGGTTTCGCCTTCTTCCTCGTCGTCGGCCGCCTCGCTGTCCTCGAAGGCGACCTCCTCGAGGGTGACGTCGACGTTCTCGCCCGCGACAACGGCGGTCTCGGGGACGGCCGTCTCGCCCTCGTACACCTCGAAGCCGTCGTCGTCGGCGGCGGGTGCGGTGACGGTGACGGTGTACTCCTCGGTCGCCTCGACGGCGCTGTTCGTGTAGCCGTCCTCGACGCCGAGTTCGTCGTTCGTCGCGTACGGCACCGTCAGCTCGAACTCGCCGCTCTCGTCGAGTTCGGCCTCCTGGACGTAGTCGAACGTGCCGCGGTCGGCTCCCGACTCGAGCTCGACGACGGCGGTCACGGTCGCCTCCTCGTGGTCCGAGACGTCCGCCGAGCCGGTGATCGTCGCGCCCTCGACGCGCTCGTAGGTCTTGACCGCGGGACCCTCTCGCTGGTCGAAGATCTCGACGTCGACGTGTTCGTACTGCGGGTGCTGTTGCAACAACGCCAGCTCCTGTTGGACCTGCGGGGTGACCATCCGGTTGACGAACACCTCGGGCTCGCCGTTCTCGTCGAGCAGGACCCGGTCCGTGTCGGCGTCGACGATGGCGTAACTGACGAACCCGGCCATATCCTCGTCGTTTTCGTGAACCAGCCGGTAGTTCTCCATCCCGGCCGCGTCGTCGAAGTACAGCCGCGACAGCGTCGTGTCGTCGTACGGCACGTGCGCGAACCGTTCTGCCACCTCGTCGCGGTCGATCTGCTCGCCCGGCTCGAAGTCCTCGGGCGTCGTGTAGTGGGCGTACTCCGGCCCCGTCCACTGGGTGATCGCCGCGAACTTGCCGCCGGCCATCTCGTGGTCGATCATGACGTACCGGATCTCCTCGTGGGCGTCCTCGTTCTCCGCGATCATCGCCTCGAGCTGTTCGTTCGTGTGATCTCTGGGCGACTCGCCCGCGGCGATGGCGTCGAGGATGAGCTCCGATCGCTCCTCGGAGTCGGCGGTCAGGAACGCCGACGACGAGCGCGCGTTCTGCTGGAACGGGTTCGAGTGGGGAATCCGCTCGCCCTGGACCGTTATCAGGTGGCCGTAGTCCCACCACGAGAGCACGCCGTACGAGCCGACGGGATAATCGAAGTCCCCGTCTTCCGGGTAGTCGTAGGTGCCGTAATAGTCGAGTTCGCTCGCGTTGTCAGCCCCGCCCCAGTCGCCGGGCTCGGGCGTGTTCTCGGCGAGCCACTGGTTCGACGGCTCCCACGCGGTCGAGGAGTGGTGCGGTTGTGCGGCTCCGCCGCGGTCCCACGCGGTCGTTCCAGCCGCGGCGACCGGCGGCAGCAGCGGCGCGAACAGCAACAGGACGACCATCACGAGGACGATCACCTGGTAGGCTTCGACCCCCCTGAGCGAGTCGATCCCGTCCGTGACGGAGGCGTCGAAGTCGAGGAACCGCAGCGTCTCCGCGACGACGACCGCGTTGACGACCGCGACGGCGAGCAGCAGATAGTACGAGAATCGGACCTGGGTCGCGGCCATGCTCGTCAGGAACAGCGACCAGACGATCACGAGCGTGTACTCGGTGCGGTACTCGCGCCCGAGGAACGGTCGCGCGATCAGCAGTCCGAGCCCCACGAGCATCGTGTAGAAGGCCGCGCCGAACTCGTTGAAGACGTGTGCGGTGAAGTCCGCCGGCGGCTGGGCCTCCTGGATGGTGAGCGTCGTGGCGCTCGGATCGATCGGCAACAGCCGGCCGGTGAGGTTGCCGATCAGCGTGCTGTAGAGGTCCGGGAGCACGAGCCACATGACCCCGAACGCGGCGACGATCAAACCGCCGATCGCGGCCGGGTAGTACTGTCGGTCGATCTCGCGGCCGTCCCACTGGCGGGCGAGCCAGGCCATGAAGACACAGCCTACCGCGACGAGCGCCGCGGTCGCGGGCTGGAGCAGTCCGAAGTTCGACGGACTGCCGAACTCGGGCCGTTCCATCAACAGGAGGGTCGCGACTGCGGTGATACCGAAACTGACCGCGCCGACGAACGCGACGTGGTCCGGCGAAACGCCGCGAACGTAGTCGAGACAGAGCTGCACGGCGAAGAAGACGCCGAAGATGCCGATCAGAACGACGCCCGCCGGCCAGACCCAGACGTAGAGCGAGAGTGCGATGCCTGCAAGCGCGCTGTAGATCGTCGGCGTTCGAAGGGCGTCCCAGTCGCCGTCAGCGACCAGCTCGTAGATGGGACGTTCGCGCTCGGCGACGCGGAGCGCGACCATCATCGCCAGCACGGCGATCGCCATGAACAGCACTTCGGCGACGTGGTGCTGGAGCTGTCCGGTGACCGTCCGCGAGAGGAACTGGCCGGGCGCGAGCGCGAGCAGGATGACGGAGGCGATTCCGCCGATCGTCCTGCCGAGGCGTCGACCCATGTAGAACACCGGAATGGCGACGAGCGCGGCCATCGCCGGCACTGCGAGGAGGGAGACGGTGTAGAGCGTCTCGGGCGACGGATCGCCGAGCCCGACGATCATCGCGATCGTCACGATGATCTGGTCGAACAGCGTGCCGAACTGCCCGACGTACTCTCCGGTCGGAAACCCCGTCCAGATTTCGTACGGCATCGTCCGCGGATAGTTCTCCGCCGTCCACTGGACCGTCCGCCAGTGGTACCACGAGTCGACGGCCGCCAGCGAGGGCACGCCGTCTTCCATGCCGAACCGATCGTACGACTGGGTCCGCACCCAGAACATAAACAGCATCACGACCCCGATAACGGGGACGTGATACCACTCTTCCCACGTCGAGAGGAACGAGGGGGACGTCTCGGTTTCCCCGTCGACGCGTTCGGTGTCTGTACTCATTAGCTCCCACCAGTGCTAAGCGGCGAATAAACTTTGTCATCTTTGGACGCCTCACAAAACGGTACCCGATCACGATTGTCGGTCTAACGCGAACGTCGGGACGGATCGATCGGATCCTGCAATATGGGGTGTTGTCCGCCAGCCCGATCCGACCGCGAACGGTCAGTGGCCCGCCGCCACGTAGCGACAGCAAGCCGTTCAAAACCCGCTCGAGGACGGTGAAAACGATGAACTACTTGAGTCTTCCACTAAATGCTGGAATCGATGGACGAAGACATCTGCGTCGTCACCCAGCCGCTGGGCGAGGCCGATCCGACGGCAACCGGCGAACTTCTCGAGATTTTGTCCGAGATAACGAGTGTTTCGCTAGTAACGATCGCGCTCTCCGACGCGGGGTTGCGAGCGGCGTACGACGTGACCGAACTGAGCGATCGCGACTTCCCTGACAGTATCCCGATCGCCGCGATCTACTTTCTCTTCATGCAGCTTCGGATGAGTCGCGCCGTTCGACGACGCGACGAAGAGATCGTCCTCTTTTTCGGACCCGTCGCGTACGTCCTCCCGATTCTGGTCGCTCGCCTCTCCGGAAAGACGGTGATCGTCGAGCCTCGAGCCAACGTCCCGCTGGCGCTTCGCATTCGGTGGGAACGTCGCGTTCCATTGATCGTCGCGAGGGCTCTCGCCGGCTGCGTCTGGCTGCTCGAGCGGATCGGCTACCGACTGTCGAACGCGATCGTCACGTACACGCCCGCGATGGCGACCGAACTCGGACTCGAAGGCTACGAGCACAAGCTGTATCCCAACGGTGCCCGGTTCATCGACGCGGACGAGTTCGGACCTCGCGTGGCGTACGACGATCGCGACGCCGTCGTCGGCTACCTCGGACGGATGGACGAAGAGAAAGGCGTTCGGACGCTGGCTGCCGTCGCGACGCGGCTGCCGTCCGACGTGACGTTCCGGTTCGTCGGCGGTGGCGCGCTGTCGGACTGGCTTTCGGCGGAGGTAGCCGACGAGGTACGAGACGGCCGGGTCGAAATCGAGGGCTGGGTGGACCACGACCGCGTCCCGCACGAACTCTCCCGGATGCGCCTCCTCGTCCTCCCGTCGCATCCCACGGAGGGGCTCCCGACGACCATCCTCGAGTCGTTCGCGTGCGGAACGCCGGTCTACGCGACGCCGGTTTCGGGCGTTCCCGACGTCGTCCGCGAGGGCGAAACCGGCGCGCTGATGCGGACTCGAGATCCGGACGAAATCGCGACGGAACTCGCGAACCTGCTGGACGACGACTCGCTGTCGGAGATGAGTCGGAACTGTCGAGCGCTCATCCAGCGAGAGTTCACCTTCGACGCGGCGGTCGCCAGGTACGAACGGATTCTCGAGTCGGTCTCCGCGCGAGCGAACTGAGTGTTCGCGACAGTTCTACGGCAGGTGACGCTCCGCGACGGCCGTTCAGCATAATTCGAGATGGAGCCTCCGACCTCAAGGAGCGAGCGTAGCGAGCGAGTCGGTCGGAGAGGACAGCGAGGGATCGAAGATCCCTCGGGCCGTGCGAACGGGCCTACGGCCCGTAAGCAGAAACCGACGAAGGACGGTGCAACCGCACGACGGTAGCTACCCGACTCTCAAATGTATAAGTACCGTCGAGTAGTACTCTGAAATATGGTGGTGCGTCGAACCGCGCCGGTCAAACTCGTCGTGCCCGATGAGCGCCGCGACGACCTCCACGAATCCGCGCGACAGTTTCTTCACTGCGCGAACCGTGCCGCCGAGTTCTGTTGGGACGACGACTCCTACACGAACTGCGTTACGGCGAACACGACCGCGCGGGACGCGCTCTACGAGGAACTACGAGAGGAAACCGACCTCACCGCGAACCTCGTTCAAGAAGCCATCCGACGCGCCGTCCAAGCGACGAAAGGGTGCGTCGAACGGTGGAAACAGGGCAAACGTGTGAGCCAACCGGAGTTCACGTCGTGGAGTATGCTTTACGACAAGCGGAGTGCGACCTTCTACCGGAACAACGTCTCGCTCTCAACTGTCAACGGGCATGTTGAGTGTGATTTTGAACTCCCAGCGGACAGCCCGACGCCCTACGAACAGTACGTTCTCTCGAAGGACTACGAGTTCCGGGCGAGTACACTCCAATACGACAAGGCAACCGACGAGTTCCACTTCCACATCACAACGCGGAAGTCCGATGACGACGAGTCCGAGGTTTCGGCAGATACCGGGCACCAAACAGTCCTCGGTATCGACCTCGGCCTTAACAGCCTCGCAGTAGCTTCGACCGGCACGTTCTGGCAGGGCGACGAATACGATCACTGGTGCCGCGAGTTCGAGACGCGACGTGGTGAGATGCAACAGCGCGGGACACAAGCCGCGCACAACGCGCTCCTTCGCCTCGGAAAACGCGAAGAAGCGTGGCGGAAACAGTACATCCACATCGTCGCCAACGAGATCGTTTCGGAAGCCGTCGAACACGACTGCGACGTGATCGCGTTCGAGGACCTAACGGACATCCGCGAGCGGCTTCCACAGGCGAAGTGGCACCACATCTGGGCGTTCCGACGCCTTGTCGAGTACGTCGAGTACAAAGCGCCCGAACAGGGCGTCTCCGTGGAGCAAGTCGAGCCGAACCACACGTCCCAACGCTGTTCTCGGACAGACTGTGAGTTCACGCATGAGAACAACCGCCACGGAGAACACTTCGAGTGCCAGAAATGCGGCTACGAGGTGAACGCGGACTACAATGCAGCGAAGAATATCGGACTACGGTATGCTCGAAAACGGAAACACAGACTCCGCTCCTCGCCCACGTCGGGGAGCGGAGACGCACCAGTAGACGTGCGTGTGAATGGTGGGGCGTTGAACGGCGAGAGTCACCAGCCTATTGCTGGCGGCTGATTGTCGGGAGTCCACATCAAAGCCCTCCCCTCAACGAGCGAATCCCGTATGGGGTGAGCGAAGTAGGGTAGGGTAGTTTACTCGTACGCCTCTCGCAGTTCGGCGTCGACCTCCCACGTCCCGTCGCTCTCTCCCCGGACGAGTTCGACGCTCGCTCGCAGCAGCGACACCTGCGTGTCGAAGATCGCGTACACCGGCTGTATCGGCCCCAGCCGATCCGCCTGGCCGAGCCACACGAACGCCAGAAGCGGGACGAGCACGCTCGCGCCCGCGATCCCGGCCACCGAGACGGCCGCCGCGGTAACCGCGAGCACGCTCGCGAGCAACAGCCACGGCGATGCGATCATGAACCACCAGTTGAACGGAAGCACGATCCGTCCGTACCGTCCGTACCGAAAGAGCGCGTCCCGGTGCTGCACGAGCAGACGAATCAGTCCCATCGCCCGTCGATCCTTCTGGGTGCGCCGCTTCCGGAAACTCGAGTGAGCCGCCTCCTTGTAGTGGGCCGCCGGATCGAAGATCACCCGACCGCCGCTGCGCCGGATCTTCAGGGCGAGCTCGGTGTCGTCGGCGAGCGAGTTCGGATCGAGCGCCACGATCGACTCGTTGCGAAACGCGGAGAACGGCCCGTGGAAGATGAGCGTCGAATCGAGGTGGGACTCGAGGCTCTGAATGTGCGACTGCACGCCGCGATAGCTCGACTCGACGTCGCTTCCGCCCGGAATCTCGACGTTCTGGCCGGTGACGGCGTCGACGTCTTCGTCCGCGAAGTTCGCGATCGCCTCCCGAACGGTTCGTTCGTCGAGCATGGAGTCGCAGTCGGTCTTGACGACGATCTCGCCCTCGGCCGCCTCGTAGGCGTCGTTGAGCGCCGGCGCGAGCCCGCGACGCTCCTCTTCTTCGATGATCGTGAGCGCCGGGAACTCGTCGTGCGTCTCGGCGTACTCCCGGACGAGCGCCGGCGTCTCGTCGTCGCTCGAGTCGACGACGACCAGCTCCATCTTCTCCGCGGGGTAGTCGACCGTCTGCAGGTTCTCGAGCTTTCGCTCGACGATGCCGGACTCGTTGTACGTCGGCAGAACGACGCTGACCGTCGGCTCGATCGATTCCTTCGCCGCCGGCGAACCCGACGGCGCGACGATCGCGTACAGAACGAGATAGCATACGTACGGCAGAGCCGTAACTGCGAGTAAGACCGCCGCGAGAGTGATCAACAGCGCCATGACCCATGGTTGGAAGGGATCGTGAAAACTACTGCGGAACTCGAACTTCGAACGTCAGCGTTCGGCGATATATACATCTGCCATGTGATATTTCGACGGCCTCGAGATCCGTGTATCGTCGGTGTCGCTCGTTCGTCGTAGACGGCAACGACTATGCTCCTCTAGCGATCTTTCGTTTCGTATGGGATTTCGGGAGTATCTGACGACGGCCCCTCTTCGATTTCTTTCGGCCGATCTGCGTCGGGAACGACCCGGTACTGCCGTGACGATCTACCTCAGGGGCTCATCGTTTGGGCCGGATACGCTTTCGCTCGTGGCACAGATCTCCCGCTCGTTGTCCGATTGGGACATCTACCTCGTCGTACGGTCTCCGAAAATCTTCGAGAAGACGTCTCGACGTATCGTCCCGTGCCTGGAGGAACGAGGTGCGAGCGTGACCGTCGTCGAAGAGCACTCGAGGGCGTTCGTTCGAGGGCTGGTCGACTCCTCGTTCGTCTTCTTCACGACGAGGTACGACCTCTGGAACTACCGGCTGTGCAACCGCACGCCGTCGCGGACGTTTATCAGAATCCATCACGGAATCATCACCAAGGCGTACGGAAACCTTCGAACGAAACAGCTCGAGCGCCAGCGTCGCTCACGTTCGAACGAGCTGTCGTATCCGAGTCGACTGATGTCGCTTTCCGCGGTCGGCGTCGACGCACAGTCGATCGAATCGGAGGTCGAGCGACACTTCAGGGTAACGGCCGAGGGCAAGAAGCCGTCTCTCTTTCGAACGTTTGGATATCCCCGGTACGATCGGATCCGCGCGTTGCGATCGGGGACTGCGACACCGATCGTTCCCGAACGGTCGCGCGAGGAACTCGAAAACGACGGTGCATCGTATCGGTTTCTCTACGCACCGACGCACAAGGACGGCGCGTACGAGACGACCCTGTTTCCGTTCGACGGGTTCGACGTCGACCGGTTTCGGGACTTTCTGGCCGAACGCGACGCGGTCCTCTACGTGCGAATGCATCCGCTCGAGGACGACGACGGTATCTACGACGAGTACATCGACGGCGAACTGATTCGATACGCCGGAACGACGTTCGCCCAGTCCCCCATCGAAATTCTCCCGTACTTCGATGCGCTCGTCACCGACTACTCCTCCATCTACGTCGATTTTCTTCCGTTCGACGGTCCCATCGTCTTCCTCACGGACGATCACGAGGCGTTTCTCGAAACCCGTGGCCTCGCGTTCGACTACGACCGATACTTCCCCGGGGAGAAGATCGACGACTCCGAAGCCTTCTTCGTTCACCTCGAGCGCTGTCTCGCCGGCGAGGAAAGGTACGAGGATCGACGAGCGTTCGTCAGAGACACGTTTCTGCCCGAGCGAGACGATACGTTTCTCGAGGCTGTTTTCGACGAATTTCACTCGGATCGTTGAGACGGTAGCAGCGCTCGTTCGGGTTCGCGCCACCGCTCTCGATCGAACGGCGGACGACCGTCCGATACCCGTTCAATCCCTCTCGGAAGCCGGGAGCAGCCGTCCGTGCTGGCCAGTCGAATGACCTTTGGTACGAGGAACGAAACCACCGAGCGATGTCTGATTCGTCGGTTTCGCCGAGCGAGCTGAAACGGCAACACCCCGACGAGAAACGTCAGTCGGACTTTCAAAACCACTTCTGGGCGTTTCTCGTCGTTCGCCCGCTCTCGTTCTACGTCGCACCGCTGTTCCTTCGATTCGGGCTCGGGGCCAATCACGTTACCGCGATCGGTGCGGTCGTTCTGTGTGTCGGGCTCGTCTCGATCGCAACCGGGACGTCGTTCACCGCGCTCGCTTTCGGTGCCGTACTGCTCAACCTCTGGTACCTTCTCGACTTCGTCGACGGCGTCGTGGCCAGATACAACGAAACTTCGAGCGCGTTCGGCGCGTTTCTGGACTGGTTCGTCGGCGTGATTTATCACGTGGCGACCCCGTTCGTCGTCGCCGTTGCGCTCTACAGAACGGACGCGTTCGCTTTTCTCGAGGTGAGTGCAATACTCTGGTTCGGCGTCGCCACCGTCGAGGTCGTCTTCCGCCTCGTCCGATGGCTCGTCCTGTACAAGACGACGCAGCTGCTGCCGGCGACCGACGAAGAGCCGTCCACCGATCTCGAGATCACCCCCGGAATGCTCGCCGGCGTCGTATCGAGCTTCAAAGCCCCACTACTCTTTCTCGGCGTCGTCCTCGGCGCGATCGACCTCTGGTTGCTCCTCTACGCCGCGTACACGGTCGCGATCTTCGGACCCGAACTGCTCATCCACGCTCGACGCCTCTCTCGGTACGATCGGAGTCGGTGACCCGTCGTGTTTCGAGCGATCGTTGCGCCCTACAGCGACAGAATCTCCGACAGCTCTCCCGACCGGTACAGTTCGCGGTAGGTCTCGAGGTCCTGGGTCGAGTCAACCTCGAGCCACTTCCCGTCCACGGGAACCCCTTCAACGTTCCAGCCGCCGTCGATCAACCGCTGTAAAAACGCCGTCGTGTCGATCGAGACGTAGCCGTCCGCACCCGCCTCGAGCGACCGGTACTCCTCGACGAGTTCGTCGACGTGATCCGCGCGCACCTTCAGCAGGCCGGTGTACTGGGCGTCGATCTCGTCGTAGTCGTCGGTGTCGCCGCCGATCTCGTGGATTCGGCCGTCGTCGTCCATCGAGAGCGTCTCCGCGTCGTCGAGCGGATCGTCGAACCGAAGCTCCCAGAGCCGCCGCCACTCGCGGTCGACGACCACGCACAGCGGCGCGTCGCACTCGAGCAGCGCGTCGACGACCGCCTCCTCGTAGACGATGTCGCCGTACGAGATGACGAGGTCGTCGTCCTCGGGAAACGCGTCGGCGGCACAGAACAGGCTGTAGATCATGTCGGTCTCGTCGTAGACCGGGTTGTGCACCGTTTCGTAGCCGCGGTCTCGAATCTCGTCGGCGCAGTGGCCGGTGACGACGACCTGTTCGTCGACGCCCGCCGCTTCGAGCGTGTCGACGTTTCGTTCGAGCAGCGACCGGCCGCCAAGCTCGACGAGCGGTTTCGGGAGATCCTCCGTGATCGGTCGCAGCCGGGTTCCTTCCCCGGCGGCGAGGTGAACGGCTTTCATCAGTACCGACCACCGAACAGACGCTCGAAAAGCTGGCGATCCACCGCGGCCGCCGGCGAGTCGCGTTCGGGGTGCCACATCACGCCGACGATCGGCCGGTCCGGCACGGCGAGACCCTCGATCGATCCGTCCTCGGCGACGGCGATCGTCTCGAGCGGCTCCGCGACGTCCTCGCGCTCGATTCCGTAGCCGTGGTAACTGTTGACCGTGATCGGCTCCTCCGGCGCGAAATCGACGCCGCGTTCGAACCGAACGCGGTGGTCGCGAGCGACGTGATCCTCGACCCGACCGAGCGATCCGCCGAAGTGGACGTTCAGAAGTTGAATCCCGCGACAGACGGCGAGGACGGGGAGTTCCTCGTCGAGCGCGTACTCGAGGGCGGCTGCCTCGAACTCGTCGCGCTCCGGGGCGACGTTCTCGGCGTCCGCGAGGTGACGCAGATCGTTGCCGCCGGTGAGGACGAGGCCGTCGACCGCGAGCGCCTCGAGGTAGTCGGCCGGATCGTCGACCAGGTTCGCCAACGGGATCGGAACGTGTCCCATCGATTCGACGAGTTCGGCCCAGCGCTGATCGAGACAGTCGCGTCGCTCGTCGTACTCCTCGACGACCTCGACGCGTTGGGTGATGCCGAGACGTCCCATCGACGGGAGTTGGCGCTCCACTCAATTGAATACAGCGAAAGATCCTCCGGTTCGGTATCCGGGGCGAAGTCGTCGGCGGTCGTTCGACGGTCGGGGAGCATCGCCGACACGCGTTCGGCCGGCCGTCGACCGAGACGTCGTTAGCGCTCCCGGATCGTCCGTCCGGAGCAATCGAGCTCGAGGACGTCGGCCGCGCGCAGCTGTTCGTACCGGTTTTCGCCGACGCCGATGGCGGCCGGGAGGTCGAACTCGGCGGCGCGAATGGCCATGTGGGAGTTCGCCCCGCCGTACATCGTGACGAGCCCCGCGATGTCGTGGCCGAACAGCCAGTCGTATCCGGGATCGGCCTGCGGGATGAGCACGATCCGATCGTCGAGGTCCGTCGTCGTCTCGTCGATCGTCTCGATTTCCACGACCTCCGCCCTGATCGTCCGGTCCGTGACGAAGTTCGCCTCGCGGGCGGGTCGCTCGAACACGTCGAAATCGGCGTCGTCGAGCAACAGCGGCGGAAGCTCGACCGACTGGGCGACGACGTGACGACGCCGTCCCTCTCGAGCCCGGTTCGCGAGCCACGCTCCGATTTCGCCCGGCGGGTGGTTCGCGGACAGTTCGAAGAGGTCCTCGAGCGGAACGTGCGAGAGCTGTTCCCTGTCGAGGCCGTGGCGCTCGCCGAACGCCGCGAGCTGTTCGATCGCCTCGCTCAGGTTCCGCGAGAAGACGAACTTCGCGTACTCCCGTCCCTCGATGGCGCTCGTGAGGAACTCGACGAACCGATCGCAGTCGGCCGGCAACCCGATCGTTTCGAGTTCGTCTTCGATCGCGGCTCGCGTCCCCTCGTCCCACGCGTCACCGGGATCCGGGTGGGACGGAGGTTTCTCTGCCGACTCGGCCACCGGCCGGAGGTACGTCTCCGGATCGTTCGCGTAGGCCGGCGACGTGATCTCGTAGGTTCCCGGCCGGAGGTGGCCGTAGCGCTCGACGAACGCCTCCCACGCCAGCTCGCCGGCCGCGACGCGGTGGCCGTCGCGTTCGAACTCCCGTGCGACCGTGTTGAGCGAGTTGAGAAACCGGGCGACGTCTTCGCTCTCGAGGACCCCCTTTCGCTCGAGCGAGCGCAAAAGCGAGACGGCGACGAATCCGGACCGGGCGAGGTGGGCGAACGGGAGCGTACCGAACCGCCGACAGTCCTCGAGGAGCGCTCGCGCCTTCCGAAGCGGCGGGAGCTCGCTCCCGTCGATCTCGGCGTACCGCTCCTCGAGTCGATCCACCCGCTCGTAGTCGTCGTCGACGCGGTCGAACGCGGTGTGGGTGATCCCTTTCAATCCTTCCCGGAGCGGCTCGAGTTCGTCCAGCGTGAAGCCGGCCTCGAGCATCGGCTCGGCCCGGGTCTCGAAGTCGAACGTGAGACACGTGATCGCGATCTCGAACTCGACCTTGTCGTGGAGTTCGGGGTTCGCCTCGAGGCGGTCGAGGGAGTACGAAACGAGTCGCTCGGCGAGTTCGTCCGGAACCGAGGCGGGAACGAACGAGTTGAACACGGCCCGGACGTCGACGTACGGCTGGCCCGCGAAGCTTCGCATCAGCGGCTGCGGTCGCACGTCGCGGTAGCCGTACTCGGCGCGCTGGCGGGCCCAGACTTCGTCCATGACGAGATACCGGTACAGCGAGTCGGCGAGCAGCTTCGGCTTGCGACCGATGATCTCCGCCGGATTCCAGTCGGGCATCACGCCGAAAATCGTCCGCTCGCCGAGGACGAACGGCGATGGAGCCTGCGCCTCGTGGAAGCGTCGTCGGGCCTCGTCGACGGTTTCGGCGATCGCCCCGTCGTCCACCGTTTCGTCGGCGGGGTCGAGCGCCATCGGCCTGACCTGCAGCACGTGGACCGTCCCGTCGGCCGTGGTGGCGAACTCGACGTCGAGGCTGTCGTGTCCGATCACGTCCTCGAGTTCGCGGACGGCGGCGAGGACGTCCTCGAGCGAGATGCCCGCCGGCGCCTGGGCGTGGCTGGTGACGACGTCCTCGACGTCGGTCGCCCCATCGAGCTGTGCTTTGCGGACGATGGCGGTTCGGATGGCCTCGCCGCTGCCGTCGGTGACCGACTCGGTGCTCCCGGTGGCCGCGTCGTAGTTGATCACGTAGTACGGACTGCCCGTCTCGACCGACCGGGTCATCACGACGCCGCTGTGGTCGACGTCGGTCAGCATCGGCTGGACGAGGACCTGATCGTCCGGGTTTCCGTTCGGATACGAGTCGACGACCTGCTGGATCGCCCCCTCGAGCGCGGTCGGATCGTCGACCGGAACGTCGAGGACGCTCTCGAACCTGCCGGCGTTCGACTCGTCCCAGGTGTCCTCCGCGAGCGCGCTGCTGCGAACGATGACGTCGTCGTCGAACGTCGCCCGAACCCCCCCGAGGACGGCGTCCGGGTCCGCTTCCCACTCGCCCGCGGTGAACGTGTACTGATCCTCGATGACGCTGCGCTCGACGACCGACTCCAGTCGCCGAAGCGTGTTCGCCTTCGTATCCAGGACGAACCGCGCCAGGTCGTCCGCGGTCTCGAGTTCGGCCCAGTTGCCGCGTACGTCGACCGGAGCGACGTCCACGTCGACGTTGAGCAGTCTGACGAGCGACGGCAGGTCGTCCGTCTCGTCGACCACGCCCGCGCTCGCCAGCTCGAGCAGCCGCTCGATGCAGTCGGGCGAGAGACGCAACAGGCCCGTGAACTCCGCGTCGGTCTCCGCGAGCGGCACCTCCGTGCTAATCGCCGCGATTTCGCCGCCCTCGAGTCGCACTTTCTCGGCGCGCTCGAGGCTCTCCTCGTCGCGGTCGGTGTATCGAGTCCGCCACTCGGTGTCGACGGCGACGGTGGCGTCCCCCGCGTCCTCGCGGAGGGACTCGACGACGTCCGCCTGGAAGACGGTGTCGGCGTAACAGACGTACAGCTCCCGCTCGTCGGGCAGCGGCGCCGACAGCAGCGAGCCGACGGTGCCGGACTCCTCCCAGTCTTCGTTTCGCGAGAAGTGAATGTCGGGATACTGTTCGATCACCTCGTCGATCCGATACCCGCCGACGAAGTGGATCTCGGGTTCCTCGAGTTCGTGCTGGAAGCTCTCGAGGAGCCAGTCGAGAGCGCGCCTGTCGCCGGACGTTCGCGTGAGCGCGGCGGGGTCGGTGCCGGAGAAGGGTTGGCCGGCACCGAGAATAACGACAACTGGAGGCTGCATTGACAGCGGGGGAGATGAACTACTGAAATAAATAAGCACTCCTTCTGCGTGTCAGGTCGATTCTATTACGACTCGTATTGTTCCGGTGCACAATTTGGCGAGTCCGAGGTCAAAACATCTATCAGGTGAGTTTGTATAGGAGATGGTAATCGAATGGCCGGAGAGATTAGCGTGTGTCACGTCGTGAACGTCGTTCGGGACACCAGCATGCCAGGCGATCTTGCGACGACGCAGGCGACGCTCGACGAAATTGAAACCGTCGGCATTCTCGCCTGGAAAGGCGTCGAACCGTTTCGAAACATGGACTCGATTGAGATTCACAACCTCGACGTTTCCGATAGTTCCTATCGAGTTACTCCTACACAGTATCGTGAGGCGAGGTCCGTGCTAGAAGAGTACGACATCGTCCACACTCATCACAATCACTCGGGATTTTACGCGAAGCTCATCGCTAACCGGCTCGGCAAACCGATCGTGGTAACGGAGCACAACAACCACGGCGGCTTTACGCGAAAAGGTCGAATCGCGAACGGACTCACAAATGCGCTGGCCGACGAGGTCGCTTGCGTTTCTGAATCCGTTCGAGACTCTTTCGCGTGGTGGGAAAATCGTCTCGTCTCGAACTCGTCCGTATCCGTGGTTGAAAACGGCGTGGACCTCGAGCGGCTCGAAAGTGCCCGCGAAACTGACTGGAGTATCCACGACGTTGCAGACATCCATCCCGACGCAATTGTCGTCGGGTCGGCCGGAATGCTCACCGAACAGAAGGCTCACGACGTGTTGATCGACGCCGTCGACCGAGCGAACGCGAACTACGATCGACCGATCGAACTCGTCATTTCGGGCGATGGTCCGCTCCGTTCCGAACTCGAGCGACAGATTTCTCTTGCTAAACACAGCTCTCGTCTCCACTTACTGGGATTCCTCGAGGAACGGCGACAGGTATACAAGATGATGGACGAGATCGACATCTACGCGATGCCGTCTCGATGGGAGGGGTTCTGCGTCGCCGCACTCGAGGCACTCGCAGTAGAGAACGCGTGCGTCTTCTCTGATATCCCGGAATTTCGAAGCCCGTTCGAGGATGTTGCGTCCTTTCACGAGGTCGATAATCCAGAACATTGCAGTGAAAAAATAGTATCACTTGTGAAGAACGACGATTATCGAAATCACATAGCTCGAGAAGCAAAATCCCTCGTCACGAGTGAGTACACACTAGAGAAAACTGCGAGAAGATATTTTGACAAATACCTCGATTCTTCCTCGATACGTGTCTGAGTAGATTCTGAAATGGCTTTTTATTATTCTACTGCGATAAATTTTGCATAACGCTTGCAAGGAACTGTTGGTCTGGATCAGGAAGTAACGCTTTTGCTACAAATTCGCGATCATCTGCATAATACTGGTTGTCGTTGAGACTCAACTCTAACTCAGTGGTCAAATCATTAAGACGATCGACTTTTGGACCGGGGAAGTATGTTCCGTAATCGAGTGCCAACCCCTTACTACGAAAGTAGTCCGTACCTGTATCCTTAACAAAGATGATTGGTCTATCGAGTGGGAGGTATTCTGTATATATCGACGAATAATCCGTTACGAGCACGTCAAAATATGGGAGAATTTCGGTAGATGAGGGTGAGAACGAGTGTCCTGCGTACTTGATCACGGAACCGTCAACCACGTCATCGTACGTTCCAGCCCGTTCTTCGGAAATGTGCGTTCGTATGTAGAGTTCGGCGTTCCAAGAAGCTAATTCCGCACGAAGCGTTTTGATATCGAAATCATCGAACGGAAACAGTTTCGTCAATCCATACGAACCTCTGTGAGTCGGTGCGTATAGAATTCGGTATTGAACATCGTCTGCTTCTAGTGTCCGTTGCGTTTCTTTCGGGACGATTGGTTTTGCGCCCTCTGAGTCTATCAGTTCGTAGAGCCGGTCGTATTTTGGATAGCCACACTTTTGAATAAGTGCTGGTTGTATCCCGTCCGCTGCAGACCGGTAGAATCGCTCAATATCAGTGGAAACAGTATAGAGATCGACGGCTGTGGATATCCTCGACAAAAACGGCTTTTGATAGGAGAGGCTATTGAGTCTCTTTTCACGCTGTTTTTCCTGAGAATCTCTCCGTAAGTTACCGCTCCCTTTAGCAAGCCCGTGATAGATCTGTACGAAGTTTCGTTTTGGATCACTGTTTAGGAATCGGTGATAGAGCAAATCTCTCGAGTTTCGGATAAACGTTATCCACGATTCTATTAACGCTGTTTGGAGTAATTCACTCCGATACGAAACCGCTTCAATATTCAAATTAAGTAAATCTAATTGAGACACGAGTTCTTCGTGCGTCTGATGGAATCGGTCGAGAGATTCTACGACCAAATATACTGTTGTAATTGCGGGATGATTCTCGGCTAAAAGAACGAGTGATAGTGTATCCGCATCTAACGTCGATTCCCGCAACGTTACCGCAATCGTATCATTGCGAGGCCCACTCTGTCGCGTTTCCTGAACACGGAACGCTACTGCATCGTAGATCTTCTGTGATCGATCAAGCAATTTCAAGTCACCTTGCAAGTCCTGCGTCGAGAAGTAGATTCAACCGAGTAGAAAATACTTTCCGGGATACATACAGAGTATAGAGAAAGCACATTATGAATATCGCGACGCACTATTGCGCATCTACTATTGTTAGTGGTAGGAAATCGATATGTATCTTATGAATTTGAAACCGCCATCTACCGAGAGGGTACCCAATGAGATTTACCCTCTGAGACAATCGACAGCGGGGGGCGGATTCGATCAAATTGAAGAAGTATAATCTCATGAGTATATCATCAACCGATTCCTTACGAACGTTATCGAATCGAACTACTGTCGAGAACGTTGTCTTATTCATTTCAGACACGCTGAGATCTGACCATCTTCCAAAACGGGTCGGGAGGTCAGGTATCGCTGGAAAGATGATTACGCCCTCGACAGGAACGCTCCAAAGCGTTTCAGCGATAACGACTGGGCAATACCCCAGCCGACACAAGTTGTGGCGTAAAGATCGAGAGCAGCTCGCTAAACGACCCGAACTGTTTGAGTCGAGGCCAAATTATGGACTTGGTGCGGATACGAGCTGGGTTTTTCTCGATTCCTCTGAAAAGCCGATCGTCAAAGTACATCGACTAAATGGAGAAACAAGAGTTACGGATCTGAAACCGCCGTTCGTATACGTAGAACTCGATAAAGGCGGACACAGTCCGTACGGAATTCCCTTCGAGGAACAACCCGATGACGAGACGTTTTGGCGAGGCAGATCGAACGAAGAGCTGAAGAAATTGTACGAAAGGGGGGTACAGAAATCTACAGAGCGTTTTCACGAGTTAGTTGACACGCTTTCTGCGATGGGTGTATTGGAAGAAACGTTGGTCGTTTTTCTCGGGGATCACGGCGAACTTCTCGGTGAGGTGAAATACGGCGGGTTCTACGGTCACGCTTCTCCGTTGGTTCCCGAAGTTGTGACCGTTCCAGTCGTATTTCTCGGAGCGGGGCTGCCAAAAAACGAACAGTACGAACCGATAATTTCCGGAGTCGACATCGCGCCGACGTTACTAGCCGCTATGGGAAAATCCGTTCCCGACTATATGGACGGTGATAACCTGTGGGATACGGCACCCGAAATGGATCGCATCGTTCGATCTGAAACGATCCAACTCGGTGAGGGAGGTGTGATCGACAGCATCGCTCCGCGACCAGTCCCGGCCTACTCTGCGGTTTCGTTCTGGGATCGATCAGGCGGATACGTGTTCCATCAAAATAACGCTCTCGTTCGCTTCGTCATGAGCCAGTACTGGAAACTGATTGGCTCCCCTCCGGCATCTCTCACCCGGAAGAATTGGACGCCCGGCAATCACAAACGGATGCTCGAGATCCACTGTCGCAACCAACTCACGTTTGGTGACCCGAACTTCACCCCGGACGATCTCTCCATTCCATCACTCGACTACTAATTCCGAGCGGGTCTCGTGTTGAGTACGTTCTCGAGAAAGGTCTTTGATCGTGGTGGCAGGAACGTCCGTCGAACGAACTCACGCTCATCTCGATAGCCGTCATCACCGCCCGAAAGCGATTCTAGCTCCTCGAGAAACTCTTCCGTGCTCTGTATCTTGGGCCCCGGAAAGTACCGGTCGTAGTCGAACGCAACCCCTATCGTTCGCATAAACCGCTCGTGATCTTGAGAGAAAAACACGATCGGACGATCGAACGGTAAGAACTCGAAGTATATCGAGGAGTAATCCGTTACGAGGACGTCCACGAACGGAAGCAGCTCGGTGGACATCGGTGCGAACGAGTGCCCTGCGTACCTGATCGTTTCACCGTCTACGACGTCGTCGTACAGCCCTCGTCGCTCGTCGTTGACGTGCGTCCGCACGTAAATTCGGATATTACGTTCTGACAAGAACTCGCGTATCTGTTCGATAGCCGTCTCCGACGACGCGAGAAACGGCGGCTCGTAGTATCCGTGACGCTGCGTCGGTGCGTAGAGTACGGTGAATACGTCGTCTTGTAGCTCTCGTTTGGCTTCCTCGGGGAGAACGGGTTCTTCCTCGCCGGCCTCTAGCTCGCGTATTCGGTCGAACCGCGGATATCCGAACTTCTGTAACCTGTCGGGATGGAACGTTTCTGCTGTTGCCCTACTGTACAGTTCGACGTCGGATTCGACAGACTGTACGTCGAGTTCGCGCCTGAAGCGCGAGAGTAGATCAGAGCGTTTCTGTTCGGTTTTCGACGGTCGAAGCGTTCCGTACGCTTTCGCGATCACGCCGTGAAAACTCGAGGTATACGTTCTGTTCGAATTTCGATCGAGAAGTCGATACGTAGCTAGCGACGATCGGTTACAGAGATAGATTAGCGACGAAGCGGCCAATGCTTCACAGAATCTCTTACTGTGTGCAGTTACGACTTCAATCTCGAGATCAAGATTGCGGAATTCGTGGATAATATCGTTATTTAGTTCCTCGAATTCGCTTCGATCGGTTACGGTGAGATACAGCCTTGAAAATGATTCATCTTTCTCGAGTTGTTGGATCAGTGCGAAGCTATCTGCGCCAAGTGTTGATGACCTGAGGTCTATCAGTGTGGTTCCTGAATCGACATCTATTTTGAAATCATTAAAAAAGAAGTAAACACTTCCCGGATACTGCTTAACGTATCTTGTCGTTTCAAAAATAAAATCTAATAAGCCATCCTCACGCAGCACGTTAAAACCACGTTGAATGAGAGAGAGCATATTCTTGAGTTATCCCATTCTAATATATACTCACTTCGATAGTAGATGATTTATGGCGTAGGCGGTTCCATGACATGCATGCTTTATTGTAGTATCTTAATCGGTTAGTGTTACAAATCCCTTTTGTTCCTCCAATTCACGAATTTTTGCTGCTACCGATTCACCAATCAATTTATTCCCCATTGCACTATGGTGTCCATTTGTACCTTCACCTGAATATAATTCACTAATATCCTCGATATGTCCAACAATTTCATATCTCGTATCAAGTACATGTAGACGAGGATATTCCGACCGGAGACGATCATTAATTGATTGATCGATTGAGCCATGCTCTAATTCATACTCAATGTATTTTCCACTGAAGAGTGGCAGATACAATGGAACAGCATTGCGAGAACAAGCAAACTCAACAAATTCTCCAATAATCTCACAATAGAGATCCTCACACTCTATGATTACCTGTTCATGATACTCATACTGTTCCATTTTCCGCATATGATCCCATCGATCTCGAGGTATCGTGATCGGGATATTGACTGAATCCAGAGCAAAGTTAGCTATGCTAGTCAATGCGTGTGGAATATTTGCAGGGTTTCGACAGAACCGGAGTGTATACGGCCGATACAGCCGTCGAGGATGAAACCAATTTTCATAATGGTAATCGTTCGAACGAAGGAATTCGGCCTGCTCTTCTAATTGGAGAATATCTTCCCGTGAATTAGCTATACACGGTATTTTTTCAAGACAGTCTCCGCTGAAGCAAAATCGTGGTTTAACAGCGAAAGTATTCCCAAATTCCGAATAATGTTTCCAAACACTGAGAATTCGAGGAATTGAGTGGGATAACGCCGCCATCACCACATAATCGGCTGGATCATCGTCAAATCGTCGTTTCAACCGCAACAATGCCTGGTCGACCCCGTAATTCCCGACGCCGTAGTTGCTGACATGTGTTTCTAATTCGTCCGAAAGATAGTGTTGGAATGTCTCGTTATCTTGAACATCGCGGCAAAAGCAATACGAGTCACCATATGTAGCGACGTTTGGTCCGGATGACTCTCGATCCTTTGAACAAATTCGACTTCCATATTCATCTGTTGAATAAGTGACCCGGTCAGCTTCCGGATCATTCGGTGATGAGTGTCCTGTATCTTTTTTTCTTTGTTCATTCGGCTGTCGCTCCCAGCCGAGTTCGGAGTCGAAGCTGTCAAATTTTTCAATTGACTCTGGCTTTATTTCCGGGAATTCGGCTTTAGGGGCAAATGAAAGTCTAACCAGAAGATATTTTGCTAAGGATTCAAGGCATACAAAGAGAATTATCGATAGAGCAATCACAAAGCCGATTTGCAGCCACATGGTTCTTTAGAATCGGCTGATTATATATAAATTGTCGGTGATAGCTGATCCGACTCTCAGCTTCATAAAGCAGTATATGGAAAGAGTTACGCAAGCAGCGAAAAGGATAACGGGTAGACGATGCGAATCGGCCAAACCTCTGTTATCTTCTTCATTTCGAAGTTAGCCTCGTCTCTTCTGAGCTTTTTCGCTATGGTTTATTTTGCTCGTTTGCTTGGTTCCGAAACACTTGGAATCTATTTTCTCGTCTTGGCTGTGGTCACTTGGTTTCAGTTGATTGCTACCCTCGGGTTAACAAAGGCTGTTATTAAACGACTCAGTGAAGGCGACGAAGCATCCGAATTCGTTACTGCGGGATTGACCCTCCAGTTCACTATTCTCGGCGGTCTTATTGGAATTATCTTTCTATTCCGAGAGTACATTGAAGCATACATCGGCGCAACGGTCGCTGAACTCGCCGTCTTCATCTTAGCTGCTAATATCCTGTTTAGTTTCATAGGAGGGGTTTTGAAGGGGTCTCATAGGGTCCATACCTACGCAATCCTCGATATTGGTGGCAATGCTGGTCGGTCAATACTCCAACTCGGTGCCGTTGCTGCCGGATTTGGCTTAACAGGTCTGCTCATCGGACATGCTGCCGGAACAGCTATTATTATCGTTCTTTCACTCTTTGCAATCTCAGTTGGAGTCCACACACCGCAGAAACGTCACTTTGTCAGTTTATTATCGTACGCAAAATATGCGTGGCTCGGTGGATTCCAGAGAAAGACATTTTCCTGGATGGACACCATTGTACTTGGATTTTTCGTCTCAGCTGGACTCATCGGCATCTACGAAATCGCCTGGAACATCGCCTCTTTCATGGCGATATTTAGTATCGCTATCAGCCAGACGCTCTTTCCCGAAATCAGTGACGCCTCGAGTGACGAGCAACTCGACACCGTTTCTTCGTACCTTCGTGACGGAATTACATACTGTGGTCTCTTTCTCATTCCGGGCTTGTTCGGGAGCGTTCTCATCGGCGAGCAAATTTTAGCGATTTACGGCGAAGAGTTTACCCAGGGCGTATACATTCTCACGTTGCTCATCTTCGCTCGGTTGATCTACTCGTATCAACGACAATTCACGACGACGTTGAATTCCATCGATCGCCCCGATCTCGCGTTTCGCGTGAACGTCGTCTTCGTCGGTTCCAACCTCGCGCTGAACGTCGGCATGATCTGGGCGTACGGGTGGATCGGTGCCGCAGTCGCGACCGCTTGCTCGGCGGCAATTGGACTGGTGGTCGGGTACTGGTACGTGCGAAAAACAGTGTCGTTCGACGTGCCGGCCCTCGAGCTCGGAAAACAGTGGATCGCCGCACTCGTAATGGCTCTTCTCGTCGCCGCCATCATCCAGGGGCTCGCTGCGGTGGACCAGCCCGTGACGATTCCGGTCGCGATCCTCCTCGCGGGCGTCGGTGCCGGTGCGTTTTTCACCACGCTGATCGCTATTTCGAGGAACTTCCGCACCACCGTGTTCGACAACCTTCCGTTCGACGTTCCCTGGGTACGAAACTCCGACAGTCGGTTCTAGCTCGTTCGATCGAGAGCACCTCCATCCAGACTCCGAAACGGACTAACCACCTCCGGGTTATTGGTCGAGCATGACCGTACTCGTCACCGGCGGCGCGGGCTTCATCGGCTCGCACCTCGCCGAGGCCTTCCTCGAGGAGGGCCACCGCGTCGTCACCCTCGACGTTCTCGACCCGTACTACGACCTGGGAATCAAAGAACGCAACCTCGAGCGCTGTCGGGAGGCGGCTCCGGACCGGTTTTCGTTCGTCGAGGGCTCGATCACCGACCGATCCCTCGTCGAGGACGTCTTCGAGACCCACGACCCCGACGCGGTCTACCACCAGGCGGCACAGGCGGGCGTTCGGACCAGCGTCGAGAAACCGAAGAAAGTCCACGAGATCAACACGACGGGACTCGTCCACCTCCTCGAGGCCGCAGTCGAGAGCGACGTCCGCCGGTTCGTCAACGCCTCCTCGTCGTCCGTCTACGGCGTCCCCGAGTATCTCCCCTACGACGAGGAGCATCCGAACACGCCGAAAAGTCCCTACGGCGTCACCAAACTCGCGGCGGAACACTACTGTCGCGTCTGGAACGAGATCCACGATCTCCCCACGGTCAGCCTCCGGTACTTCACCGTCTACGGCCCGCGGATGCGGCCGAACATGGCGATCACGAACTTCACCTCGCGGTGTCTCAACGGGGAGGCTCCGATCATCTACGGCGACGGCGAACAGACCCGCGACTTCACGTACGTCGACGACGTCGTCGAGGCGAATCTCGCGTTGCTCGAAACCGACGCCGCCGACGGCGAGGTGCTGAACGTCGGCTCCACCGGAACCATCACCATCCGGGAACTCGCCGAGCACGTCGTCGACGTGACCGACGCCGACGTCGAGCCCGTCCACGAGGACGCTCGAGCGGCGGACGCCCGCCACACCCACGCCGACGTCTCGAAGGCGCGCGAACTGATCGGATACGAGCCGACGACCGAGATCCGCGCTGGCGTCTCGCGGTTCGTCGACTGGTACCGGGACAACCGCGAGTGGTACGAGCCGCTGGTTCGTCGGTCGTGAGATCGCGGCGCTACGCCGCTCTTTTCTGGTCGACCGGGGACCACCCCACGCTCAGAGCGACGTCTCGGAAGCGATCTCGTCGGCGACCTCGCGGGCGACGCGTCGAACCGCCTCGTCGCTCTCGAGGGTCGGCTCCCAGCCCAGCGCGTCGAGTTTGTCGATCGAGAGGCGCATTCGGGGCACGTCGCCGGTCCAGCCGCGGTCGCCGCCGGTGTACTCGTAGTCGGGATCGACGCCGAGGACGTCGCAGACGACGTCGGCGATCCGGTCGACCGAGGTCGTCGTCCACGTTCCGAGGTTGTAGGTGTGCATCGGCCGGTCCGGATTCTCCTCTTCGGCGCGCTCGACGACGTGACACATCGCGTCGACGCAGTCGGTGACGTGGACGTAGGACTTCTCCTGTCGGCCGTCTCCGAGGATGGTCAACCGCTCCGGATCGTCGACCAGCTTCTCGACGAAGTCGGGGACGACGGCCCCGCGCAGCCGCGGCCCGACGACGTTCGCAAAGCGGAACGTCCACGCGGGGAGGCCGTGGGAGTGTGCGTACGTGGAGACGAGACCCTCCTCGCCGAGCTTGCCGGCCCCGTAGACGCTGATCGGCTCGAGCGGCGCGTGGTCCTCGGGCGTCGGCCGGGGCGCTTCGCCGTAGACCGTCGACGACGACGCGAACGCGAACCCCTCGACGCCGGCCGCCAGCGACTCCTCGAGCAGCAGGTGGGTCATCGTCGTGTTCTCGCTGAACTGCCCGCGCGGGTCCTGGTCGTTGGGGTCCTTTCGCGCGGCGAGGTGAAAGACGAGGTCGACGTCGGAGCCGACGGCGTCCGCGACGACCTCGCGATCGGTGAGGTCGCCTTCGATCCGCTCGGCGCCGTCGGGGATCCACTCGTCGCGTCCGTTCGAGTAGTCGTCGGCGACGACGACTTCGGTACCGGTTTCGAGGAGGTGCGCCGAGAGGTGCGAGCCGATGAAGCCCGCGCCGCCGGTCACGAGGGCGCGTTTCCCGCCGAGATTCATACGGTTCACGTTGGCAGTCGCCGAAAAAGGTCTTCTGGTCGCCCCGCCGACTCGGTCGCCGTCTCCGTGGTTCCTCGGCCGGTCGTCTTCTCCAATCGCACGACCCGCAACCGTCGAAGCCACACGCGACCCGCGACCGCCGAAGCCGCGCACACGCGACCCGCAACCGTCGATGTCACGGCTTCGTGCCCGAAAACCTATATGATCCACGCGCCGCACTACTGCTATGCAAGCAGTCGTGCTGGCCGCGGGCGAGGGCACCCGCCTCCGGCCGCTCACCGAGGACAAGCCGAAGGTCCTCGTGGAGGTCGACGGCAAACCGCTCCTCGAGGACGTCTTCGACAACCTCCTCGAGATCGGCGTCACGGAGCTGATCGTCGTCGTCGGCTACCGCAAGGAACAGATCATCGAGCGCTACGGCGACGCCTACGAGGGCGTGCCGATCACCTACACCCACCAGCGAGAGCAACTGGGGCTCGCCCACGCGATCCTCCAGGCCGAACCGCACGTCGAGGAGGACTTCGTCCTCATGCTCGGGGACAATATCTTCCGGGCCAACCTCGCGGACGTCATCAACCGCCAGCGCGAAGAGCGCGCGGACGCCGCCTTCCTCGTCGAGGAGGTGCCCTACGAGGAGGCGTCGCGCTACGGCGTCCTCGACACGAACGAGTACGGCGAGATCGTCGAGGTGACCGAAAAGCCCGACGACCCGCCCTCCAACCTGGTCATGACCGGCTTTTACACGTTCACGCCGGCGATCTTCCACGCCTGCCACTTGGTCCAGCCCTCCGACCGCGGCGAGTACGAACTGCCCGACGCGATCGACCTGCTCATCCAGTCCGGGCGGACGATCGACGCGATCCGGATGGACGGCTGGCGGGTGGACGTCGGCTACCCGGCGGACCGCGAGCGCGCCGAAGATCGACTCGAGGAGAGGGCGGCGGCGACGGTCGAGTGACCGTCTCGACTCGCTCACCGACGATAGCGATCGCGGTCTCGTCCGATTCTATCGCTCATCCGAGAACGACGTCGGCGTTCGTCAGAGCGACGTGTACCCGTGCAGAGCTTCGATAGCGTCTGCGACGAGTGAGTTCGCGAGCGTTCCTTGTTGGTTGTCGAGGTCTCTTTGCTTGATCGTCGTCACGTACCAGGGAGAAACGAATGCGTCCTTCTTTGATCCGCCCCGAACCCACGCCTCGTCGGGAACGGCGATTCCGTCTGGATGATCCTGTGTCGTCATCCCGATGGCGATACACTCTTCGGATCCAAACGGGTGTGACGTATCGCTTACGACGAGCCACGGCCGATAGGCAGAATTAGCTTTGTGTGGCGCTGGACCCCACCAGACCTCCCCTTGCTTTCCGGCCATTTACTCGTCCTCGGTGGTCGTCTCTATACCGGGACCCCACTCATCGGGATCTTCCGGACCGAGTCGATCGGTCGCCGCACGCGCGGTCGCCATCGCGTTGAGTGTCTTCTCGATATCGTCGACGTCGGCAATTGCCCAGTATTCTCCGCGGTGACGGACGAGTCCGCGGTCTTCTAACCGAGACAGGACGACGCCGACGCTACCGCGTGCGACGTCGGTCGCTTCGTGAATTTCCTTCGGTGTGAACGCACGATCTGGCGATGATGCCAGGAAGGAGAGGATTTCTTCCGCGTTCGTTTGCCCGCTTGCTCGAAGTTCCCGGACCGGGTCTTCCTCGAAACGCTCGATGTCGATGGGCATACCCGACGCTATGTAATCTAGTGTAATAAGCGTAATCGAATGTAATCGACATACCGAGAACGACTCCAGTGATGGGTTCCCAGACGAACGATTCCATACCGGCCTCCGGCGTTGCAACCGCGGTCGACGAACCGATCGTCCCGCTCGAGACGCCGTTCCCTTCCGTTCGAGAACTGCAACGCGTCGACCCGTTGATCTCGAGCGGTCGTGATCCACCGACGACCTCGAGCGTGCCTCACGTTCGACTTGAGCGCCCGGCACTCGAAACGCCGGTCCCTCTCACTCGCGATACCGGTACCTCGCACTCGAGACGCCGGTACCGCACGCGCCGCGATTTCGACCCGAAAAACTGGATTTCGCGGCCGCTCCCGAACCCTCACCGCGAGCCGTCGCGCTCGAGGACGTCGCCGGGAACTCGACAGCCACAGGGGGTGGCGACGTGGGTGGTCGGGCCGGTGCTCGAGACGATGGCGATGGGAGTGCCACAGCGCGGACAGCGCGTCGGGGCGTCGTCGTCGCCGTCGGGGTCGACGGACTCGAACGGGTCGTCCGCCCAGAAACAGCCCGTCATCGCCGCCCCTCGACTCGGCCGGCCGCTCGAGGCGGCTGCGATCCCGTCGGTCGAGAGGCCGTTCCGGCCCGCTGGCGGTCGCTTCTGGCTCGTGAACGGTACTGTGGTCGTGCGAGACGTTTATATCTCGCGGGCAGGAATGCAAACATGGCTTCCGTGGCTTTATAGCCGTAATGGGTTGGAAGCCAGCTTCGGGTGTTCCAGCACCCGGGGCGTTTCAGCGCACGCCCCCGCGCCTTCTTGGAGCTAGCTTCCAGAGATCAATTCGTCGAATAGATATTTATATCTACTGTATTTCCGAGTGGATATTGTTGCCGCCGGGCGACTCGAGCACCTCGACCCCGGACAGCCCGCCGATCGTTTCGAGCACCGACGCGAGGTGGTCCGGGCCGCTTCCCTCGAGGCCGACCGTCACGGGCGTTCGGTTGGGCGGGTCGCGGGGGCCGCGGCGCGCCCGCTCGAGGACGTCGAGTTTCGCGCCCTCACGCTCGACGGCCTCGACGACGTCCCCGACCGTCGTCGGCCACCCCTCGAGCGCCAGTCGGGCCTCGGCGTACCGCCCGAGTTCCGAAAGGCCGGTCCGGGTGAGCTCCGCGTGCTCGGTGAGGTCGACGTTGCCCCCGGAGATCACGACGGCGACGCGCTCGTCCGAGAGGTCCACCTCGTCGGAGAGCGCCGCGGCGAGCGGGGCCGCGCCCGCGCTCTCGGCGACGGTCTTCGCGCGCTCGGCCAGCAGGGTCACGGCCGTCGCGAGCTCCCGGTCGGTCACCCCGACGACGTCGTCGACCACCTCGCGGGCCACCGCGAACGTCGTCTCGAGCAGCCGCGTGTCGGCGATGCCCTCGGCGACGGTGTCGACGTCCGGCAGTTCGTGGATCTCGCCGCGCTCGAGCGACGGCTTCGCGTGCAGCGCGCCCTCCGGCTGAACCCCGATCACGCGAGTATCGGGCTCGTGGGCCTTCACCGCGGTGCCGATGCCGGAGATCAGCCCGCCGCCGCCGATCGCGACGAGGACGGTGTCGACGTCGGGGAACTGCTCGAGCAGCTCGAGGCCGACGGTCCCCTGGCCGGCGACGATCGCCTCGTCGTCGAACGGGTGGACGAACGTTTCGCCGGTCTCGTCGGCGCGCTCGAGTGCGTGCTCGTAGGATCGCTCGTAGATGTCGCCCTCGACGACGACGTCGGCCCCGTAGCCGCGGGTGGCCTCGATCTTCGCCGCGGGCGTCACCTCGGGGACGACGATCGTCGTCTCGACGTCCAGCAGCCGGCCGGCCAGCGCGACGCCCTGGGCGTGGTTGCCCGCGCTCGAGGCGATGACGCCCGCCTCGCGCTCGGCCGGCGAGAGCTGGGCCATCCGGTTGTACGCGCCGCGGATCTTGAACGAGCCCGTCCGCTGGACGTTCTCGAGTTTGAGCCCGACCGACGCCGCGCCGGAGAGGTCGGCGAACGTCCGGGAGGTGTCGAGCGGCGTCCGGTGGACGACGCCCCCGATGCGCTCGCGGGCCGCCTCGACGTCCGCCGCGGTGACCGGCGGCTCCCCGCTCATTCTTCGCTCCCCGCGATTTCGTTCGTCGATCCCCCTCCGCGCCCGCGCGTTCCGCACACGTCCCCGCTCATCCGTCCGCCTCCGCGCCGTCCCTTCGCGGAACCGGGTGGCGGCGCTCGAGTTCCCGGATCGTCTCCACGAGCACCGATACGCCGTGTTCGATGCTCGCCTCGTCGACGTCGAACGTCGGCGTGTGGTGGCTGGTCGGGTGGTCGGTGCCGACGATCAGGTAGGAGGCGAGGCCGCCCGTCTCCTGGACGCGCTCCATCAGGAACGTCGCGTCCTCGCTCGCGCCGAAGTCGGCGGTCGGGACGACGCGCTCGGTTCCGCGCACCTCCCTCGCGACGTCCGCGACGACCTCGACCAGCGCCGGATCGCTGTCGGCGCGGGGCGACTCGCTGACGACGTCGAACGTCGCCTCGCAGTCGTGCATCCGCGCGGCCGACCGGACGACGCGCTCGAGGCGCGCTTTCACGTACTCCATCAGGTGAGTCGTCTCGCCGCGGGCTTCGGCTTCCATGTGCGCGCGCTCTGCGATGACGTTGCTCGCGGTGCCGGCCTCCGCGCGGCCGACGTTTACCCGGGTCATCCCGTCGCCGTGGCGGGGGATGCCGTAGGCGTTCTCGATCGCCGTCCCCATCGCGTGCATGGCGTTCGCCCCCTCGTTCGGGGCCTTGCCCGCGTGGGCGGAGGTCCCCTCGATGGTCACGTCGACGTGGCACATCGCCAGGGGCTTCTCGATGCCGGCGACGACCTCGCCGGTCGGGTGGTCGAGGCCGACGTGGACCGCGAGCAGGTAGTCGAGGTCGTCGACGAACCGACTCTTCGCCATCGGACAGCCGCCGCCGCTGACCTCCTCTGCGGGCTGGAAGAAGACCACCAGCCGGCCTCCGAACGCTCCGTCGGACCCCCGTTCCGACGAGGACCGCGACTCGTGGCGTCCCGCACCGCTGTCGGCGATGGCCTCGAGGACGGCCAGCCCCCAGGTCATGTGGACGTCGTGGCCGCAGGCGTGCATCGTCCCGTCGATCTCCGACCGGAACCCCTCCGCGTCGGGGACGTGGCCGTCGCCCGTCGCCTCCTCGACGAACAGCCCGTCGACGTCGACCCGCAGCCCGATCGCCGGCCCCTCGCCCCGGTTGACGACGGCGACGGCTCCCGTGTTGCCGCCGGCCATCCGCTCGAGCAGGGCGTCGTCCGCACCGCGTTCGCGGGCGCGCTCGAGCCAGGGCTCGATCTCGTCGTCGTCGGGGACCGCCATGCGGTCGCCCGGATCGTACGCGTCGGGACCGACGGCGAGTTCGTCGACGCCGATCGCCCGGATCTCCTCGACGAGCCGGGCCGTCGTGTAGAACTCCCGCCACGCCGGCTCCGGGTGGCGGTGAAAGTGTCTGCGAACCGTGGAGAGTCGATCGCGGATCGGTTCGGTCATGCGAGTAAGTGACGCGGTCCAGCGACTTAACTGTACACAATTGCCGTTTACACTGGGTACACAAAAGGGATAAGTCGACCCGTGACAATCCTCGAGTGAGATGACCGATCCAGACGTCGTCGTCCTGCGGGAGGGGACGGAAGGGCTGTCGATGGAATCGTACGCCGAGGCGCTGGGCGAGCGCCTGCCCGAGGCGACCGTCGCGCTGGCGCGGACGCCCCGCGAGGAGCGCGACCTCGTCCCGCGGGCGCGGGTCGTCACCGGCATCACGATCGAGGAGGAGCTGCTCGAGCGCGCCGAGCGCCTCGAGCTGTTCGCCTGTACGTTCGCCGGCACGGACCACGTCCCGATGGACGCCCTCGAAGACCACGGGGTCGCGGTGACGAACGCGGGCGGCATCCACGCGCCGGGTATCGCCGAGCAGGCGATCGGGAACGTGCTCGTCTTCGCGCGTCGCCTCCACGAGGGCTGGCGCAGGAAGCGAAACGGCGAGTGGCGACACTTCCAGTCGTTCGAGTTTACCGACAGCACGGTGACGATCGTCGGCCTCGGCTCGATCGGGCGCGCGATCGCCCAGCGCCTCGAGGGGTTCGAGGTGGAGACGATCGGCATCCGGTACACGCCGTCGAAAGGCGGGCCGACCGACGAGGTGCTCGGCTTCGACGACGACGACGTCCACGAGGCGTTCGCCCGCAGCGACTACGTCGTGCTGGCGTGTCCGCTGAACGACCTGACCCGGGGGCTCGTCGGCGAGCAAGAGCTGGCGACGCTGCCGCCGAACGCGGTGGTCGTCAACGCCGCCCGCGGCGGCATCGTCGACACCGACGCGCTGGTGTCGGCGCTGCAGACCGAGGGCATCCGCGGGGCCGCCCTGGACGTCACCGACCCCGAACCGCTGCCGGGCGACCACCCCCTCTGGGACCTCGAGAACTGCCTGATCACGCCCCACACGGGCGGGCACACGCCGAAACACTGGGACCGGCTGGCCGATGTCGTCGCCCGCAACCTCGCGGCGCTCGAGACCGGCGACGACCTCGAGAACGTCGTGCTCGCGCCCGACTCGAGCGGGGAGTGAGGATGGCGACGAGCGACGATCCCACCACCGACGACGCCGATTCCGCCACCGACGACGCCGAGGACTCCGCGACCGACGACGCTGATCCCGCGGCCGACCCGCGGGCTGACTACGACTACGTCGGCGGCGACGTCGAGCGACCGGCGCTCGTCGACGACCTCCGCGAGCGGATCGACGGCGAGGTCCGCTTCGACGCCTACTCGCGACAGCTGTACGCGACGGACGCCAGCGCCTACGAGGTGACGCCGATCGGCGTCGTCCTCCCGCGCTCGACGGCCGACGTCGCGAGCGTCGTCAGGTACTGCGCCGAACGCGAGATTCCGGTGTTGCCCCGCGGTGGCGGGACGAGCCTGGCGGGTCAGGCGGTCAACGAGGCCGTCGTTCTCGATTTCACCGCTCACATGGACGACGTCCTCGCGATCGACCCCGACGACCGGCTCGCGACCGTCCAGGCCGGGACGGTTCTCGCGGAGTTGAACGGGGCGGCCGCCCCCCACGGGCTGAAGTTCGCGCCCGATCCCGCGGCGGGCGACCGTAGCACCGTCGGCGGCGCGATCGGCAACAACTCGACGGGCGCGCACTCGCTGGCCTACGGCAAGACGGACGCCTACGTCGACTCCTGCGAGGTCGTCCTCGCCGACGGCACCGTCGCCGAGTTCGGCGAAGTGACTGTCGCCGACCTGCGCGAGCGCGCCGACCCCGACGGTGACCGCCTCGAGCGGAGTTACGACGCCCTGTGGCGGGTGATCGACGAGGAGGCCGACGCGATCCGCGGGGCCTACCCGCAGCTGAAGCGCAACGTCTCCGGCTACAACCTCGATCGGCTGGTCGCGGAGGCGGCGGGCGAGCCGGACGCCTTCGACGAGCGCGCCGACGCGGGCGACCTCGAGATCGACCCCGACGCGACGGTCAACCTGGCGCGCGCCCTCGCCGGCAGCGAGGGCACCCTCGGCATCGTCACCGAGGCCACGGTGTCGCTCGAGCCCGTCCCGGAGACGAAGGCGGTCGCCATGCTCGCGTACGACGACCTGCTCGAGGCGATGGCCGACGTCGACGCGATCGTCCGCCGCCACGAGCCGGCGGCGATCGAGGCGATCGACGACGTCCTGCTGGCGCTGGCCCGGGACACCGAGGAGTTCGCGGACGTCGCGGCGCTGCTCCCCGAGGAGACCGAGACGGCGCTGCTGGTCGAGTTCTACGCGGAGAGCGACGCCGACGCGAGACGGCAGGTCGACCACCTGCTGGCCGATCGGCTTCCCGACTCGAGTGACGTTTCGACCGGCGACTCGGGTCGAGACGGCTCGAGCGGCGACTCGGTCGAAGGCGAACCCGACGAACCGGTGCGCGCGTTCGACGCTCTCGAGGCGTACGACCCGGACGAGCGGGCGCGCCTCTGGAAGCTGCGAAAGAGCGCCGCGCCGATTTTGCTCTCGCGGACCAGCGACGCGAAACACGTCTCGTTCATCGAGGACACCGCCGTTCCCACGGAGAACCTGGCGGCGTACGTCGCCGACTTCCGGGACGTCCTCGAGTCCTACGACACGTTCGCGAGCTTCTACGCCCACGCGGGGCCGGGCTGTATGCACATGCGGCCGCTGGTCGAGACGAAGACGGTCGACGGCCTCGAGACGTTCGAGGGGATCGCCGACGCGGTCACCGACCTCGTCGTCGAGTACGGCGGCTCCGTCTCCGGCGAGCACGGCGACGGCCGCGCGCGAACGCAGTGGAACCGGAAACTGTACGGCGAGGAGGTCTGGACGCTCTTTCGCGACCTGAAGAGCGCGTTCGATCCGGACTGGCTGCTCAACCCCGGAACCGTCTGCGGCGACCACGAGATGACCGAGCACCTGCGGTTCGATCCCGACTACGATCACGACCCGAGCTTCGAGCCCGCCCTCGAGTGGGAGTGCGAGAACGGGTTCCAGGGGATGGTCGAACTCTGTCACGGCTGTGGCGGCTGTCGGGGCGGCCAGGAGACGACCGGCGGCGTGATGTGTCCGACCTACCGGGCGGCGGGCGAGGAGAGTGCGACCACCCGCGGGCGGGCGAACGCACTCCGGGCCGCGATGGCCGGCGACCTCGAGGTCGACGCGACCGACCCGGAGTTCATGGCGGAGGTGCTCGACCTCTGTATCGGCTGCAAGGGCTGTGCGCGCGACTGTCCGAGCGAGGTGGACGTCGCCAAACTGAAAGCCGAGGTCGAACACGCCCGCCATCGAGACGTCGGCGCGAGCCCGCGCGATCGGCTGTTCGCGAACGTCGACCGACTGAACGCCGTCGGCTCGGCGCTCGCGCCGGTCTCGAACTGGCTGACCTCCCTGCCGGGGTCGGGCCTGCTCGCCGAGAAGACGCTGGGCATCGCCCGCGAGCGCGATCTGCCGCCGTTCGCCGCCGAGAGCTTCGCGGACTGGTTCGATTCCCGCGGACCGCGAGTTCCGCTCGCGGACGCCGAGCGGAACGTGCTGCTCTTTCCGGACACGCACACGAACTACAACCACCCGCGGGCGGGGAAGGCGGCCGTCCAGGTGCTCGAGACGGCGGGGGTTCACGTCCGGCTCCCCGAGGGCGTGACGTCGACGGGACGGCCGGCGCACTCGAAGGGCTTTCTCGACGTCTCGCGCGATCGGGCGCGGACGAACGTCGAGGCGCTGGCACCGCGGGTCGAGGCGGGCTGGGACGTCGTGCTCGTCGAACCCTCCGACGCGGTCATGCTCCAGTCGGACTACCTGGACCTGCTCGCCGGCGAGGACGTCGAACGCGTCGCCGCCAACACCTACGGCGTCTGCGAGTATCTCGACCGGTTCGACCTCGCCGCGGGACTGCCGGCCGCCGAACCCGACGAGCGTCTGACCTACCACGGTCACTGCCACCAGAAGGCCACCAAGAAAGACGGCCACGCCGCGTCGGTGCTCGAGGCGGTCGGCTACGAGGTCGACGCGCTCGACTCGGGCTGTTGCGGGATGGCCGGCTCGTTCGGCTACGAGGCCGAACACTACTCGATGAGTCGGAACGTCGCCGCCATCCTCCTCGAGCAGATCGACGACAGCGACGGTGAGCGCGTCGTCGCCCCCGGCGCGTCCTGTCGGACGCAGCTGGCGGACTCCGAGGGCGTGGCCGAGCCGCCCCATCCGATCGAGGCGGTGGCCGCCGCGCTCGGGCGCTGACGCGCGCCGATCGAACACCGGTTCCACACCCCGGAGCCCCTTCGACCGCTGACACGACGCCTCTCGCGCGGACTCGCGAATCTTCAACGTTATACCGGCCGAGTCGCAAGGGTGGGCAATGCGCGAGGAGGCGACGGCGTTCGTTCCCGGTCACGTCACCGGGTTCTTCAGCGCCCACCCCCACGAGGATCCGACGAAAGCCGGCTCTCGAGGTGCGGGACTGACGCTCACCGACGGCGTCGAGGTGACCGTCCGACCGGTTTCCGAGTCGGCCGACGAACCGCCGACGATCGTCCTGGACGGCGAGGAGACGGCCGTCGAGCCCGTGGCGACCGTCCTCGAGGCGCTCGGCGTCTCCGCCCGCGTCGAGGCCGACGCCGACCTCCCGCTCGGCGCCGGCTTCGGCGTCTCGGGCGCGATGGCGCTTGGCACCGCGCTGGCGGCCAACCGCGCGTTCGACCGAAAACTCTCCCAGAACGAACTCGTCACGATCGCCCACGGCGCCGAGGTCCGAGCGGAGACGGGACTCGGCGACGTCGTCGCCCAGGCCCAGGGCGGCGTGCCCATCAGGCTCGAGCCGGGCGGACCCCAGGTGAACGAGCTGGACGCGATCCCCGCTCGAGCGCGCGTCGAGTACGTCGCGTTCGGCGAACTCTCGACGGCGGCGGTGCTGTCGGGCGACACGGATCGGCTGACCGAGGCGGGAACGACCGCCCTCAGCAGGGTCGTCGAGGAGCCGACGCTGCTCTCGTTCGTCTACGCTTCACGGGCGTTCGCCCGTGAGGCGGGACTGTTGACCGACCGGGTCGCGGCGGCGATCGAGGACGTCGCCGACGCCGGCGGCCAGGCGTCGATGGCGATGCTCGGCGACACGGTCTTCGCGCTCGGCACGGGACTCTCGGACGCGGGCTACGACCCCGCCGTCTGCGCGACCCACCCCGCGGGCGCGATGTTGCGGTAGCAGGGTCACGTCCTGACGGCGAAAGACGTCGGCTCTTTTGACGCGTGCTGACCACGCCGCCCGGCGAGCGGACCCGTCCACTCCGACGAAGGCGAGCGCTGCCGATCGCGAGCGGAGGCCCCGAGCCGCCGACCGCCGACGAAACACCTAACACCGCTGCCGCCAGTATCTCGTCGTATGAGTGACGCCGTCGTCGTCTCCGGCCGGGAGGCGGGGTCGCCCGACGCCGTTTTCGTAGGGGCCTCCTAGGCCCACACCACCAACCCCGTTTCGACGGATGTATTGTCACCGACCAGTATTCACCGAGCAACGACCAGTCGCAGCCATGATCGACCGAACTCGACTCCGGCGACCGACGCACCGACGACGCCCGTCCAGGGCGGTGAGAGCATGAGCACCGAGACACCCGAGCGAGCGAGCGACGACCCGACGCTCGAGGGCTCGTACGATCCCACGGAGATCGAGTCCCGCTGGCAGCGCCGCTGGGTCGACGAGGGGACCTACGCCTACGAGAGCGATCCCGAGCGCGACCCGAACACCGTCTACGCGATCGACACGCCGCCGCCGACGGTCTCGGGCAGCCTGCACATGGGCCACCTCTACGGCCACACCCTCCAGGACTTCGCCGCGCGCTTCCAGCGGATGGCCGACGGCGACGTCCTCTTTCCGTTCGGCTACGACGACAACGGGATCGCGAGCGAACGGCTGACCGAGCAGGAACTCGACATCCGCCACCAGGACTACGAGCGACGGGAGTTCCAGGAACTGTGTCGCGAGGTCTGTACCGAGTACGAGGCCGAGTTCACCGACAAGATGCAGGATCTGGGCTGTTCGATCGACTGGTCGAACACGTACAAGACGATCGAGCCGCGGGTCCAGCGCATCTCCCAGCTCTCGTTTCTCGACCTCTACGAGCAGGGCCGGGAGTACCGCAAGAAAGCGCCCGCGATCTGGTGTCCGGAGTGCGAGACGGCCATTTCGCAGGTCGAGATGGAAGACGACGAGCGCCACAGCCACTTCAACGACATCGCGTTCGAGGTCGTCGGGGGAGAGAGCGAGGAACGACGTTCCTCGGACGGTCGAGCGGAGAATCCGCGAGACCCGCCGCGCGAGGAGTTCGTCATCTCCACGACGCGACCCGAACTGATCCCCGCCTGCGTCTCCGTCTTCGTCCACCCCGACGACGACGAGAATCAGGATCTCGTCGGCGAGAGCGCGAGGATTCCGATCTTCGGACACGAGGTGCCGATCATCGCGGACGACCGCGTCGACATGGAGAAGGGAAGCGGCATCGTCATGTGCTGTACCTTCGGCGACCAGAAGGACATCGAGTGGTACCAGGCCCACGACCTGCCGCTTCGCGTCGCCATCGACGAGTCCGCGACGATGACCGAACTCGCCGGGAAGTACGAGGGCCTCTCCACCGAGGAGGCCCGCGAGGCCATCGTCGAGGACCTGGACGAGGAGGGTTACCTCCGCGACCGCTGGGAGATCACCCACGCCGTCGGCGTCCACGAGCGCTGTGACACGCCCGTCGAGTTCCGCGTCTCCAAGCAGTGGTACGTCGAAATCCTCGATCACAAGGAGGAGTACCTCGAGGCCGGCCGGGAGATGGAGTGGTACCCCGAGAAGATGTTTACCAGGTACCGCCACTGGATCGAGGGCCTCGAGTGGGACTGGCTCATCTCCCGCCAGCGCGACTCGGGCATCCCGTTCCCGGTCTGGTACTGCGAGGAGTGCGATCATCCGGTGATGGCCGAACGCGAGGACCTCCCGGTCGATCCCCTGAGCGACGAGCCGCCGGTTGACGCCTGTCCGGAGTGCGGCCACGACGCCTTCGAGGCCGAAGAGGACGTCTTCGACACCTGGGCGACCTCCTCGCTGACCCCGTTGATCAACGCCGGCTGGGACTGGGACGACGAGAGCGAGGAGTTCGTCATGGACCACCCCGAACTCTACCCGTTCGACCTCCGGCCGCAGGGCCACGACATCATCTCGTTCTGGCTGTTCCACACGATCGTCAAGTGCTACGAACACACCGGCGAGGTGCCCTTCGACGCGACGCTGATCAACGGCCACGTCCTCGACGAAAATCGCGAGAAGATGTCCAAATCGAGGGGGAACGTCGTCGAGCCTGACGACGTGCTCGCGGAGTACCCCGTCGACGCCGTCCGCTTCTGGGCGGCCAGCGCCGCCGTCGGCGACGACTTCCCGTACCAGGAGAAAGACCTCCGCGCCGGCGAGAAGCTGCTGCGCAAGCTCTGGAACGCCTCGAAGCTGGTCGATACGCTCGCACCTGCCGATCCCGACGAGCCCGACGAACTCGAGGCGATCGACCGCTGGCTGCTGGCGGAACTCGACGACGCGATCGCGGAACTCACCGACTACTTCGAGAACTACGAGTTCGCGAAGGCCCGCGACCGGCTGCGGACGTTCTTCTGGAACACCTTCTGCGACGACTACCTCGAGATCGCCAAGGGTCGCGAGGACAACCCCTCGACGGGGTACGCGCTGCGGACTGCACACCGGACGTTCCTCGAGCTGTGGGCGCCGTTTCTCCCGCACGTCACCGAGGAGATCTGGCAGGCCCTCTACGCGGACGGCCAGCCCCGAGACGCTCTCGAGAGCATCCACACGCGCGACTGGCCGGTGCCGCGGGGCTACGAGGCCGACCTCGAGGCGGGCGAGACCGCGATGGAGGTTATCTCCGCGCTGCGCCGGTACAAAAGCGAGAACCAGCTTCCGCTGAACGAAGCCCTCGAGTCGGTGTCGGTCTACGGCTCCGTCGAGGGCTTCGAGGACGCGATCCAGAACGTCATGCACGTTCGAACGCTCGAGGTCCTCGAGGAGGAACCCGAGGTGACGACCGAGGTCGCCTCGATCGACCTCGACTACGCGACGCTCGGGCCGGAGTACGGCGCGAAAGTCGGCGAGATCGACGCCGGCATCGAGGCCGGCGAGTACGAGATCGACGACGACGCCGGCGTCCTGCGCGTCGCCGGCGAAGAACTCGCCGACGAGCTCTTCGAGGTCGACCTCGAGCGGACGTACTCCGGCGACGGCCGAATGATCGAGACCGAGTCGGCGGTCGTCGTCCTCGAGGACGACTGACACGGACAACAGCCCGTCGTAACCGGCGGGATCGTGACCGTCCTGCGGTTCCACCGGTACACCGTTACAACAGACCTATAGCGGGGCCGTCGCCCCCGCGTCGGCGTGCCCGCAGACGGCGAGTTGCACCGGAACTGACGGCCACTAGTGCTTTGGCAAGCCTGATCTGCAGGGTCGAATCCGTCGCCGCAGGCCGGTTCGACTCTGCAGTCGACGCTTGGCGGAGTACTAGTTCGTCCGAACCGTCGGGCAGCCGATCGCCTGCGCCGTCCGCCGGTCCCGTCCGTCCGAGTTTCCGATCAATCACGGAAATCGCTACTGTACTGAATAAAATACAATCTTTTGCAGTACTTACTGGATGAATACGCAATGTTGCCCGCATTTAAGAGAATGTTTATGCTGGTAGTGACCTATTGATAGTCGTGCTCTGCTGAAGTCGTCTCGAGCCGTGCTGTCGTTCGTCGTCGTGTAAGCCGAGTACAGAGCACTATGAAGACCGACACTACAAACGGAAACCCCACACAGCGCGATGCCACACTCTCGTCGAACGTGGTGTTCGACCTCCTGGCCGACGAGCGACGGCGACGCGTCCTGTACTACCTGTCGCACAAGGTCGGCCCGGTGAGTCTGGACGAACTGGCCGAGTACGTCGCCGACAGGGAGGAGGCGCCGACGTCGATCCGCGCGGCGGAGATCCGCCTCGAGTTCCAGCACAACCACCTCTGGAAACTCGTCGACTCGGACGTCCTGCGATACGACCCCGCGACCGACACCGTCGAACGCAAACCGGCCGCCCGGTCGCTCGATCCGCACCTCGAGCTGGCGTTCGTCGAGGACATCAACCGTTAACCCCCGTTCCGACCCGTCGGTTCGACTCGATCCAGGGTTCGTTCGCACTTTTTGACCCGCGTCGCGAGCGCGAGAAACACCGCCAGCAGCGTGAACGTTACTTCACCGGCGGCGACCACGCCCAGCGCGTCCGCGCCGAGAAACATCGGCGTCTCGCGTGCGACGGGAATCGTCGTGTGGTGGAGGTCGCCGACGACGGGGACGAAGTAGTCGACGACCAGGTTGCTCGCGTACCACGCGAGCGCGACGGCGACCCCCCGGACGGGAAAGTCGGTGATGCGATGGAGGACGAACGCCTGGACGACCATCCCGAGGTGGCTCCAAAAGAGGAACTGGTACATGAGCGGGTGGGTCTGGGCCGCGTACGTTTCGTGAAAGACCAGCAGGGTGTACGGCGTCCAGAGGCCCAGAATAATGTTTCCGAAAAAGGCAAGCGCCGTCAGCCAGGGCTGTTCGTAGCCCAGCTTCCAGCAGGCGATGGCGAGCGCGATCAACAGCGTTGCCACCGGGCTGTCTGGGACCCAGGGCCACATCACGGCCGGCGTCCGGGCGAACTGGCCGGAGTAGTACCAGAAGCCGAAGGCGGTCCCCGCGAGGTTGATCGCCACGACGAGCCACGCGAACCGCAACCCGAGGTCCTCGAGTCGCTTCGGGACGGGCGCGAGGTATCTCGGCAGCGGGTCGCGCTCGGGCAGCCGCGACGTCTCGGACATCGTCTCGTCCGGCGTGACGAACGTCACCCGCAAAACAGTAGCGGTTGTCGCCGTGGTCCGTTTGCGTCGAGTGGCGGCCGACCTTGGCGAGCGCGACACCCCCGGATTCCGCTCGAGGACGTCGAACGGCGTCTGTCGGAGGGCCGTCGACTCGAGACGTTTCTGGAAAACTTCAGTCCTGAAATCCGGACCTGCGCGGGCGGAAAAGGTCCGGACCGGCTAGTCGTCACCGACGGCGCCGACGGTTGCCGTCTCGCCGCGTTCGAGTTTGAACCGTTCGATCTGGTCGTTGAGCGCGTCGACGCGTTGACTGAGCGCGCTCGAGATCTCGGTGACCTGATCCATCGCCAGCGACTGCTGTTCGATGGCGGCGACGATCTGCTGGGCGCTCGCGTCGAACTCGTCGCACTGTTCGGTGGTCCGTTCGACGAGGGTGCTGACCCGCTGGACGTCCCTCGCCTGCGTCTCGACGGTCGCGGAGACGTCCGCCGTTCCCGAACTCGTCTCGTCGATGGCCGTCTTGATCTCCTCGAGGCGGTCGACGACCGTCTCGACGGCGTCCGCACCGTCCGCGACGTCGTCGTTCATCCGATCGATACCGGAGACGACGGCGTCCGTCCGCGACTGGACGTCCTCGATGATTCGCTCGATTTCGTCGGCGGACTCGCGAGACTCTTCGGCCAGGCTCTTGACCTCGTTGGCGACGACGGCGAAGCCGTCGCCGGCCTCGCCCGCGGTGGCGGCTTCGATGGAGGCGTTGAGCGCGAGCAGGTTCGTCTGGTCGGCGATCTCCGAGATCACGTCGATGATCTCGCCGGCCTGGGCCATCCGTTCCTCCAGGTCGTCGACCTCCGCGGTGATCCGATCGGCAGCCTCGACGGCGGTACGGATCTCTTCGACGGCCTCCCGTCCGTCGGAGCGCCCTTCTGCGGCGAGTGACGCGGCGGTTTCGGCCGTCCGATCGATCTCGTCCATCGTCGCGGTGATCTCCTCGATCGACGCCGACAGATCGGACGCGCTTTCGTCGGCCTCGCGGGCGTCTTCGAGGAGTTCGGCGGTTCCCTCAGCCATCCGCTCGCTCGAACGGCCGATCTCGTCGATCGAACCGGAGACTTCCTCGCTGTTCGCGCTTAGCTCGTCTCCGGTTTCGAGAAGCGCCTCCGAGAGTTCGTCGACCGTCTCGACGACGCTGCGAACGTTGTCGACCGCACCGTCGAGATCGTCGGCCATTCGGTCGAACCGGTCGTGGACGGTCTGGATCTCTTCGAACGATTCCGGCGGCTCCGGAACCGTCGTTTCGACTGTGAGGTCCCCCTCCCCCAGCGCCGTCACGGTTTTCTCGAAGTCCCGAAGCACCGATCGCTGGTACTCCTCGAGTAACTCGGTTCGCTCTCGCTCGCGTTCCACCTCGGTGACGTCGCGGACGAGTTCGATTCCGCCGGCGAACTCTCCGTCCTCGAGAAACGGAACCACGGTTCGGTTTACGACGAGCTCGCGATCGTCGATGACGATCGTCTCCCGGTGGTCTCGAATCTCGTCGCCGCGCTCTCGAGCCCGCTCGAAAAGCGGAGTCGCGTCCGAACCGACGCCGTACAGCTGTCCGGGCGTAAGCCCCACGGCGTCCGCTTCGGCGATTCCGAGCAGGTCGGTCGCTTCCGCGTTTACCTCGACGATCTCGCTTCGATCGTCGACGATTACGACCGCGCTGTCGAGCCCGTCGACGACGTGTCCTAACAGGGCGGACGAATCGACTCCGTCGGCGGATTCGTCGGCCGTCGATGCCGGCTCCGGTCGTTCGTCGTTCGACTCCCCAGCTCCCGTTCCGCGTGATGTGAATATCATCGTCACCCACCACTAGTACAGTGTTAACGTCTCACACAAAACTGTATGAAGATTGTGGCCGCTCGAGCGTACTGCGGTTCAACTGCGCCATTTGTTCGTATCGATTTCTAAAACAACTATGGTGCAGTTGTTACGTATCTGGCACGACCGTCGAGTCGCGTCCCCGAGACGGAGTCCGTCACACCGGTGGAACACGACACGCGTAAGTGGAACGGATTCCAACCCCAGAGTATGCCGGAAGATACGGATCTCGAGGAACTCCGCCGCGGGACCGACCTCGTCAAGCGCGGCTTCGCCCAGATGCAGAAAGGTGGCGTCATCATGGACGTCGTCGACCCCGATCAGGCCAGAATAGCCGAGGACGCCGGCGCGGTCGCGGTCATGGCGCTCGAGGCGGTGCCCGCGGACATCCGCAAACGCGGCGGCGTCGCGCGGATGGCCGACCCCGCAGACGTCGCGGAGATCGTCGACGAGGTGTCGATCCCGGTGATGGGCAAGTCCCGGATCGGCCACGTCAAGGAGGCCCAGATCTTGGAGGCCGTCGGCGTCGACATGATCGACGAGTCGGAGGTGCTGACGCCGGCCGACGACGCCTACCACATCGACAAGCGCGACTTTACCGCCCCGTTCGTCTGCGGCGCGCGAAACCTGGGCGAGGCGCTGCGCCGGATCGACGAGGGCGCGGCGATGATCCGCACCAAGGGCGAAGCGGGAACCGGCGACGTCAACCAGGCCGTCCACCACCAGCGCACGATCAAAGGGGAGATCCGCAAGATCGAGGGAATGAGCCACGAGGAACGCGAGGCCTACGCCCGCGAGATCGAAGCGCCGGCCGAGCTGGTCCACGAGACCGCCGAGATGGGACGACTGCCGGTCGTCAACTTCGCCGCGGGCGGCATCGCGACGCCGGCCGACGCCGCGCTCATGATGCACCACGAGTGCGACGGTATCTTCGTCGGCAGCGGCATCTTCGGCGCGGAGAACCCGCCGGCGATGGCCGAGGCGATCGTCGAGGCCGTCAACAACTGGGACGACCCCGATCGGCTCGCGGACATCTCGAAGAACCTCGGCAAGGGGATGAAAGGCGACGCCAACGTCGACCTCCCCGAAGAGGAGAAGATGCAGGGCCGCGGCGTCTAGCGCCGCTCGCTGGCGTCTTCGAACTGACCCGCTCGCGAGATCGACTTTTGTGGATTCTCGAGACTCGAGAACCCCCTCGTTCGGCCGCCGACCGTTGCCCTCGAGCTGCGGTCGTCGCCGCTTTCACGTCGTTTCGTCCGTCTTCGGACGGCGGCCCATCACGACGACCAGAAACGCCAGGTACGCGACCAGCGCACCGATCACCGCGGAGAGCACGCTCGAGGGCGCGACGATCGCACCGACCGCGACGACGGCGACCGCGACGACGACGGCCGCGGCCTGGACCGACCGCGACTCCCAGCGTCGGCGTATCGGTTCGGGATCGCGGCTCGCGAGGAGTTCGAACGCGAGCGTCGCGGCTGCGCCACCTCCGAACGCGACCGGTGAAAACGAGGCGTCGACGGTCGCGAACGCGACGAGTGCCGCGCCGAGAACGCCAATCGCGAGCGCCGCGTCTGTTCGCGTTCCCATGTCTCGAGTACGACGTCAGGGGTACAGCCGCGCACCCTCGCCGACGTGCGTCTGGTACGCGCGACTCTCGATGCCGACCGAATCGAACGCGTCGAGCATGGCCGAGGCGACCGCGCGGCGAGCCGAGCCGCGACAGACCGCGAGCACGCCGGGGCCGGCCCCGCTGACGGTGACGCCCGTCGCGCCCGCCTCGAGCGCGGCGTCGCGAACGCGGTCGTAGCCGTCGATGAGCGCGGCTCGCTCGGGCGTGACGATCCCGTCGTCCATGCCGCGGCCGACGATTTCGGGATCGTTCTTCGCCATCCCGACGGCCAGCGTCGCGGCGTGGCCGACGGTTTCGACGACGTCGTCCATCGTCGCCCGGTCGGGAACGACGTCGCGGGCGTCCCGCGTGGAGACGGTCGTCTCCGGCAGACAGGCGACGACGGGAACCGACGCGTCGACCTGCGTCACGCCGTCTTGCGCGACGATCGTGAACCCGCCCAGCAGCGAGGGTGCGACGTTGTCCGCGTGTGCGGCTCCGGAGACGAGCGCTTCTCCCTCGGCGGCGACGGAGACGAGTTCCTCGCGCGTGAGCCCTCGATCGTACAGTTCGTTGAGCGCGACCGCCGCGCCGGCGGCGCTCGCGGCGGACGATCCGAGTCCGGAGGAGGGGCGAACGCCCTTGTCGATGCGAATCCGGGCGGGTGCGTCGAGCGCCTCGGCAACCGCGCCGACGGTGTTTTCCTTGGGGTTCTCCGGAATGTACTGACTCCCGGCTCCGGTGACCGAGATCGTCGTTTCCGGTGCTCGCTCGACCCGGATCACGTCGGCGGGCGCTCCCAGCGCGACGCCGAAGACGTCGAAACCACTCCCGAGGTTCGCACTCGTCGCTGGTGCCCGCACGGTGAGCATGCCGATTTCTTGCCAGAGTGCAGGCAAAAAGGTAGCGAACGACGTCGACCGGACGGCGGGACCGTCGGCCCGCTCGAGTCGATCGGTCGTCCGATGCTCGACCCGCACGACGACGCTTGCGCGACGAGCCCGCCGATCACTCCTCTTCGAGGGGACCGCCGAACGTGAATACGTCGTCGGCGCTTTTCCCGTTCGGTTCGTCGCTCGTCTCTTTCGGTTCGTCCATTCCCTCCGGTTCGTCGTCGATCTCTTCCGGTTCGTCGTTTCCGTCGTCACCGGACTCGACCGGCTGGAGGGGAACGGGTTCGTCGCCCGACTCGGTTCGGTCCGACGAACCTACCTCGAGTTCCTCCAGCGGATCGGCTTCGGTCGGCTCGAGGGGATCGCTCTCGCCGTTCTCGGACGGACCGATTTCGGCCGATTCGAGCGGATCGGCTTCGGACGGTTCGTCGTTCTCCGCCACGGCCGGGTTCGTCTCCTCCGGTGCCAGCGGATCCGTTTCGTCCGGTACCAGTCGCTCCGACTCGTCCGACTCGAGGGGGTCAGCCGGTGCCAGCGGATCCGATTCGCTCGACTCGAGCGCCCGTGATTCGTTCAGCACGATCGGATCGGATCCGTCCGTTCCAGACTCGTCGGCCCCGATTTCGGGGTCGTCGAGCGAACCGTCGCCGTCGGGCACCTCGTCTTCGGGAATCGACGGGCTCGACTCGCCGTCCGAGAGCGCGAGCGAATCGTCGCCGAGCGGATCGGTACCCAAGGGATCGTCGTCCCGCAACTCACCCTCCGGTTCGTCGGCACGGTCGGGCTCCTCCGGGTCGACGCCGTCGTCTTCGTCCGCGTCGGACGGGGCGAGCGGATCCGACGACTCTTCCGGAGCGAAATCGGCTTCGGTCGACGCCGTCGAGTCGGCAGTCTCCTCGCGGGTTTCGGTTCTCTCGTCGGCAGCCGGCTCGAGGGGGTCCTCGCCGTCGGCGTCGACGCCGTCGTCCGATTCGTCGGCCGGTTCGAGGGGATCGTCGCTCGCTTCGAGAGCCGACTCGCTCGTCCCGAAGGTGATCCCCTCCTCGAGCACGTCGGCGACCGGATCCGCACCGCCCGACTCGTCTTCGACCGGTTCCTCGAGCGCGTCGTCGAGCAGGTCGCCGCCGATCCCGTCGATCGGGTCCGCCTCGTTCGTCGACCCGGCCTCGAGCGGATCGTCCTCGAGCGGATCGTCCTCGAGCGGATCGTCTCCGAGTCCGTCCGCCGGGCTCGGATCGGGTCGCTCCGCCTCGTTCCCGGACTCGAGTCCGGTCGCGGCGTCGATCGGCTCGTCCTCGAGATCGACTGATTCGGGTGCGTCTTCGAACTCGAGGACGTCCGTGGAACCGTCGGATTCCGGCTCGTCGCCCGCTTCGAGGTCGTCCGCGGGGTCGGCGTCCTCGAGGTCGGCTCGATCGACGTCGGTCTCGAACCGGTCCAGGGTCGACGCCAGCCGGGACGAGTGGGCCGTCAGCTGGGTCGCCGACTGCGTCACTTCCGTCAGGGCGCTCGTCTGCTCCTGGGCCGCGTCCGCGACCGTTCCGGCGGCGGCGCTCGTCTCCTCGGAGACCGTGGCCGCGTCGTCGACCGTGGCGACGACCGCCTGAGTCGACGCCGCCTGCTCTTCGGTCGCACCGGAGATCTCCTTGACCCCGGCGCTCGTCTCCTGGGCGAGGTCCGCGATCTCCTCGAGCGCGTCGACGGCCGCCTGCACCTCCTCGCCGGCGTCCTCGATGTCGACGCTCGTTCCCTCGACTTCGGCGGCGGAGCGCTCGGTTCGCTCCCGGATCGCCTCGAGTCGGTCCTCCGCCTCGTTGGCCGCCCTGGCGACGTCCTCCGAGAGCGCTTTGACCTCCTGTGCGACGACCGAGAATCCCTCTTCTTCCTCGCTGGAAACGGATCGCGACGCCTCGATGTTCGCGTTCAACGCCAGCATGTTCGTCTGGCGCGCGATGTCCGAGATGGCCGCGATGAGTTCGTCGATCTGCTGGACCTCCCGTTCGAGGCGCTGGATCTCCGCGACGGCGTCTTCTGCCTCCCGTTCGATCTCGTCCATCGCGTCGACGGCGTTACGCGCGGCTTCGCGTCCGCTGCGGCCGGTTTCGACGGTTCGCTCCGCGATGTCGACGACGTCGCTCGAGGCGGCGGCGATCTCTTCGGTCGCCGTCGAGAGTCCGTTCATCTCCCGGTCGACCGACTGCAGGGACTCGTGCTGTCGGTCGGCTCCCGCCGAAATCGCCTGGATGGACTCGGTCACCCGCTCGGAGGCCGACCGAACCTCCTGGCTCGAGGACGTCACCTGCTCGGCGGTCGTCGAGACGTTCGCCGCGAACCGATCCAGTTTCGCGACGGCTCGCTCGAGGTCCGCGATCATCTCGTTGAACGCCGCGGCGAGATCGGCCATCGCCTCGTCCTCGCTGTCGTCGTCCATTCGAGCCGTCAGATCGCCGTCCGCGGCCGTCGCGATCACGTCGCCGTACGCTCGGGCCGTCCGCTCGAGGCGATCGGCTCGCCGCTGGATGCGATCTCGTTCCCGCTCGGCCTCGTCTCTGGCGGCTTCGGCTTCCTCGATCCGATCGACGAGCGAATCACGCATCGACGCCACCCCCTCGGAGAGCCGCCCGATGCTGTCGAGTCGCTTGCTCTCGAAGGTGGCCTCGAGGGTCCCCGCCTCGACGTCCGCCGTCGTTTCCGCGATTCGATCGACCGACGACGCCGTGTTTCGACCGAGCACGACGCCGAACAGGCCGATCAGTAACGCGGCGATGCCGGAGGCGACGTAGCCCCACTCGTCGACGATCGCGGCGATTCCGTACGCCGACCGCTCGGTTTCGTGGACCAGCACCACCCAGTCCGTCCCGTCGACCGGCGCCGCGGCGACGACGTACGCCTCGTCGCCGACGCCGTAGGACTCGAGGACGCTCGCGCTCCCGGCGGCCGCCTGACGCGTCGTCGCGCCCTCGGATCGCGCCAGATCCGCGGATCCGTCGTCGTACTCGAGCCCGAGCGTCTCGTAGCCGTCGCCGTAGCCGGCGTCGTCGAGGACGATCTCGTTCGCGCCGTCGACGACGACCGTTACCCCGCGGTCGCTCGCCTCGAGTTGCGCACCTTCCGACTCGAGGTCGACCGCGTACGCGAGCGCCCGGTCGTCCCCCGTCGAGCGAACGTACGTGACGACGACTCGTTCCCCGTCGGCTCCGTCGAAGAGGTACGGACTCGAGATCTGGCTCTCGTCGTCGCCGAGCGCGTCGGGATCGACGCCGTCGACGTCGTCGATCGATCGATCCCGGAGGCTCTCGTCGGTGCTCGCGAGCACCGTTCCGTTGGCGGTGTCGAGGTAGCTGACGGCGACCGCCTCGTCGCCGACCCCCGACTGCCACTCGAGTAACCGGTCTTCGATCGCCGCCGGGTCGTCACCCTCGAGGGCTCCCGACCAGGCGAGCGTCTCGACCGTCCGCTCGTTTCGTTCGTGCCACGTCTGTAGTCCCTGTGCGTCCCGTTCCGCGAGCGAAAGCTGGGTCGCCTCGGCGCGCTGTTCCACCTCGTCGGTGATGCCGGCGGTCGCGACGAACCCGACGGCTCCGACCGACAGCCCGAGAAGCAACAGGACGATCGCGAGCTTGACCGTGTATCGGCGTCGGATCGCCGCCGGCACCAGCCGTCGAACGATACTCATGAGTATCGAACGGGTACCGGCGTTGATACATAAATGGTGATCCGCGGTTATCGGAGCTGATAATCGGAAGCAGATCGAAACTGATACTACGGAGAGGGTATCTTCGAACGTCGTAGTTGGTACTACGACGCGGAGTGGAAAATTAACCAAAGAAATTGATAGATCGGAAACCCGTCAGTCGTCGGCGCTCGCCTCGAGGGACTGCTCGGCGTCGAAGTACCGATCGAGGCCGGCCGCGAGCGCGGCCGAGAGGAGCCCGCCGGCGACCGCGAAGCCGGCGATCAGAACGAAAAACGCCGCGAGCGAGAAGCCGTCGAGGACGTACCCCGCGATGGCGATGCTGGCCGCGCCGAGTCCGAACTCCCCGAGGTAGGTGTAGCCGTACGAGAGCCCGCGGGTGTCCGGCGGCGTGTAGACCGCGACGGCGTTCTGGTAGAACGGCTGGATGGCAAAGAGGAAAAAGCCGAAGACGCCACAGAGGGCGGCGATCGCGGCCAGCCCCATCGACGTGACGGGAACGAACGCGACCGCGAGAACCGCGAGGACGGCGAAGAGTCCGGCGAGCCCCCGGGCGGGCGGGATGCGGTCGGTTAACTTACCGCCGACGTACTGGCCGGCCATTCCGACGACGAGCAGGCCGACGTAGATGTAGTCCGCCGGCTCGATCCCCTCGAGCTCCGCCGGGAGAACGAGGTCGCCCATCGCGGGCAGTCCGTGGAGGATCTCGGGGAGGTACGTCAGCATCCCCCGGTAGTAGAGTCCCTCGAAGGTGACGACGACGAAGACGACGGCGAACGCGCTCGCGAACAGCGCACGGGAGTTGGTGACGAACTCCGACGCCGAGAGCGCCGTCGACGATCCGGCGTCGACGTCGTCGTCGACCGCGCCGGTCGGATCGAACTCCGCGGTGACGCCGTACACCAGCGCGAAGAGCCCCGGAACCGCGAGGATCGCCGCCACGAGCTGCCACTCGAGGACGATCAACAGCGTGGCGGCGACGAACGGCCCGAGGGCGATGCCGACGTTGCCCGCGATGCCGTGCCAGGCGAACACCGTCCCCCGGTCCTCGACGCCGGTGCTGATGAGCGAGAGGCCGGCGGGGTGGTAGACGCTCGCGGCGACGCCCCACAGGAGGAGGCCGACGGCGATGGCGTAGATCGAGCTCGCGAGCGCGAGGACGAAAAACGCCAGGCTCATGCCGGCGAGACAGGCCAGAATGAGTCGCTTCGTTCCGTACCGATCCGCCAGGATGCCGCCCGGCAGCGCGCCGAGGCCGAACGGCGCGTAGCCCAGCGCGACGACGAGCCCGAGCAGCGCCACGCTCACGTCGAACTCGGCCAGCCAGACGACGAGGAAGATCGGGATCGACGTCTCGAACCAGTGGACGAGCGCGTGACCCGCCATCGTAAACCCCGCGATCGATCGGTCGTTGTCGTCCATGCTCGGGTCAGTATCGAAACCCGAACGCTCGGTCTACTTAGCCGCTTGGAAAGATCGTCGTCGACGTCCAGCACGATGCCCCTTGCGTTCGTCTCCGTCGACGTCCGGCACGATGGCCCCCGTGTTCGTTTCCGTCGACGCGTTGCTCTCTCCGTCGTCACTCTTCCTCGACGTCGTCGACGCCGACCGCCCGTGAGACGTCGACGTCGTCCGGTTCGTCCCGTCCGCCGACGACGAGTTCGCCCTCCTCGGTCTCGACGTAGACGTCGTCCGCGAAGCCGCCTTCGGCGTGGGGGTGTTCGGGGTCCTCGAGTCGATCGGGCGTCGAGGGCGCTTCGGGCAGTCCCTCCGGCGGCGCGAACTGGCCGAGCGGTTCGTCGATCGTGATCTCCCAGCGCTCGAAGAACTCGCGATAGCGGTCGTAGTGGGCCTCGAGTTCGTCGACCGGGAACTCCATCATCTCCGTCCAGCCGTGGTTGTAGAAGTCGAAGTTGGCCTGGACGTGGGTGATCTCGCGGGCTTGTGCCTCCGAGTAGCCGTCCTGCAGCGCACGGAGGTACGCGTCGACCGTCGCCTCGAACAGTCCGTCCAGGTGCGCTTTTCGCTCGTCGGCGTGGGCCGGATCGGCCTTTCTCAGAAACACCTTCGTGTGGAGGCGAACCAGACCCGACGTGGCGACCGATCGGACGACCGGCGTCTCGAGTGCCTTCCTCGAGGCGAAGTGTCGCGCGTTCTGACGGAGTTTCATACTCCGCGTTAGGGAGCCGTCCCTAAAGAGCGGTTCGGACGCGACGCCTTCGCGACCGTCGACCAGCCGGTTGGAGACGCGTGTCCGTCTTTCGTCGGGTGCGCGACCGTGATCTCGAGGCGAGTCGCCGCGGCGAACGGTTCGGCCAGCAGCCACCGTGGTGTGCGGTGGCGTATGGCACTCTTCCCCCTCGATTTCCCGTTCGGAGTTTACAATCTCGAGAAATAGGGGGAAAGAATTCCGTTTCGAGAGACAGTGTGTGCATATATCTTCTCGCGCCAGACATTCGTCACGATAGTTGGCGTCAACGAGGGAAAATGAACGAGATAGCAACCCACTTTAACCCGCATTACGAACGATCCGAATATGACCCAGTACGTTATCATCGGTGACGGGATCTCGGGCAGTTCGGCTGCCGAGACCCTCCGGGAGGAGGACCCGGATTCGGAGATTACCGTCATCACCGATGAGGGGGAGCCACTGTACAATCGAATCCTCATCAAAGAACACGCGAAAGGGAAGCTCCCCGAAGCCCCCATCTCGATCCACGACGAGGAGTGGTACGAGGAACGCGACATCCAGCTCTCGCTCGACACCCACGTCACGTCGATCGATCCGGACGAAAAGATCGTTCACACCCACGAGGGCGACGACGTCTTCTACGACAAGCTGCTGGTGGCGACCGGCGGCACCCCGACCCAGCTGCCGGTCGAAAACAGCGACGCCGACGGCGTCCACCACTTCTGGACGTTCCAGGACGCGCGCAAGATCCGCGAGAGCGCCGAAGCTGCCGAGACGGGCGTCATCGTCGGTGCCGGCCTCCTCGGTATCGACTTCGCCGCGGTCTGTGGCTCACAGGGTGTCGAGGGCAAGTACCTCATGCGCGGCGACCGCTGGTGGCGCTATGCGCTCTCGGCCGACGGTGCGGAGATCATGCACGACGGCATGCGCGCGAAGGGCGTCGAACCCGTCTTCGACAGCGGCGTCGATCGCTTCGAGGTCGACGACGACCGCGTGACGGCGGCGATCGACGCCAACGGCGACCGGTTCGAGTGCGACTTCGCCGGCGTCGCCATCGGGCTGACGTTCAACACCGAGTTCCTCCGTGGGGCCGGCCTCGAGCAGGACAACGGCATCGTCGTCGACGAGTACATGCGGACGAACGTCGACGACATCTACGCAGCCGGCGACATCACGCGCTTTTACGACGTCCTGCTCGGCGACCTGGCTCAGAACGGTTCCTGGGGATCGGCCAAAGAACAGGGTCGCGTCGCGGCGATCAACATGGCTGCCGACGACGAAGCGGAGGTCTTCGAGTGGGTTTCGTCGTACTCCATCACGCACTTCGATTTCCCCTTCCTCTCGTTCGGCCACCCCACGCTCGGCGACGAACACGCCGAACGGCGCTACAGCGACACCGAGTGGCGTCGCATCGCGTTCAAAGACGGCAAGATCGTCGGCGGCGTCCTCATCGGCGACCTCTCCCCCCAGAGCAAGTTCAAGCAGTTGATGCGCGAACAGCGTCCCGTCGCCGACCAGGCCGAGGTCCTCCTCGAGAAGTCCGTCGACCTCGACGAACTGGCACCCGCTCAGAGCCAGGAACAGTAGCCGCGACAGTCGGGTTTCTCCCCGTTCGATCGGTTGGCGGCGTCCGTTCTTTCGCCGCCGTCGACAGCCGGTATCGCGCGTTGTCGTCCCGGTCCGACGGCGTTCGTGCGTTCGTTCTCGACGTCCCTCGATGGAACTCCGCAGCGTCCGCGGGCTCGAGGATCGCTTGCAGGTGCAACGTGCGAAACGAAATGCGTGCTCGGAATACGTTTGCGGGACTCGGACCAATGAGCACGAAAACGCCGAGCGAGGCCGACATTCTCCGGCCGATTCGGGAGACGGGGACGAAGTACTACGCGCTGTTTGCCGTCGCCGGACTCGCGTTCGCGCTCTTTCTCGCGGGCTGGTTCTACCAGCTCTGGCAGGGGCTGATCGTAACCGGCCTCTCCGACTGGGGAACCGGCGGCGGCGTCACGTGGGGGGTGTACATCGGCGCGTTCATCTGGTGGGTCGGCATCGCCCACGGCGGCATCATCCTCTCGGCCGCGGTCAGACTGCTCGGGATGGACCGATACATGCCGGTCGCTCGACTCGCGGAACTGCTGACGATCGGCGGCCTCTCCGCGGCCGGCTTTTACATCATCGTCCACATGGGCCGCCCGGACCGGATGGTCACGAGCGTGCTCGGCCACTACCACATCACGGTCCACAACTCGCCGTTGGTGTGGGACGTCACCGTCATCACGGCCTACTTCGTGTTGACGGCGACCTACCTCGGCCTCACGCTTCGATACGACGTGAGCCGATTGCGCGACGACCTCCCGGACCACTTCGGGCCGATCTACGCCGCGTTGACGATCGGCTACACCGAGAAAGAAGACCAGATCGTCCAGCGGATGGTCTGGTGGCTCGCGCTGGCGATCATCATCATGGCACCGCTGTTGCTCCACGGCGGGGTCATCCCGTGGCTGTTCGCCGTCCTGCCGACGTATCCCCGCTGGTTCGGCGGCGTGCAGGGACCGCAGTTCCTGACGATCGCGCTGACGTCGGCGATCAGCGGCGTCATCCTCCTCTCGTACGCCTTCCGGCGGGCCTACGGCTGGGACCACATCATCACCGACGACGTCTTCCGGGGGCTGACGCTGTGGCTCGGGTTCTTCAGCCTGCTGTTCCTCTGGCTGCAACTCCAGCAGGTCACCACGGGGACGTTCTTCCCGCCCGTCGACCTGGAACACGCCTGGGTGGCGACGATCACCCACCCGATCTACCTCGTTTCGATGGGGCTCGTCGCCGCCGTCCTCGCGTACATCTTCGCACAGACCATCCGGCCGTCGCTGTTCAGCAAACGGCGCGCGATCGTCTGCGGCGTCGCGGTGCTCTTTGCGACGCTGCTCGAGAAGGTGCTGTTCGTCGTCGAGGGGTTCTTCCATCCCTCGATGGAGATCTACTACGCGACGCCGGGTACGTACTTCCCGAGCCTGATCGAGATCGCGTCGGTCCTCGGCACGATCGGGATGGTGACGCTGTTTTTCATGCTCGTCGCGAAGGTCGTGCCGGTCGTCGAACTCCACGCGATCGAACACCTCCGGGACGATCACCACGACGACCCGAGCCACGACTGATCGGCTCCGACGGTCGACGATTCCGGCCGCGGACGCACTCTTCTGTCGTTTCGTTCCTTTCGCGACCCTCGAGTTCTCCTACTCGGAGTAGCCCTCCTGGAGGAACGCGCCTTCGGTCTCGTAGATCGACACCAGTTCATCGATGAACTCCTCGTAGGATTCGTCCTCCTCGAGGTGGCTGTCGAGTCGCTCCCGCAGGTCGTCGCTGATTTCGATGGTGTGACTCATGGGTTGACGGACGGGACGTCCTCGAGACGCACTCACGGGCGCGCGGACCAAAGTAGTCGGGGGTGAATCGGTCGCGCTGACGGACCGTCTCCGTCGAAAACCGGTTTCGTCGGGGGCGGCGACGATCGCGTCTCGATTCGCTTCTCGGCCGCCTCGAGCGCGACTACGAGTCCGCGCGGCGGTCGCCGCGACCGCCAGACCGATCACGATCGACGCCGTACGGCGGTTATGGATCCGCTCGACCTTCGCGAGGAGATTCCCGCCCTCGAGTCCGGCGTCTACTGCAACTGGGGTGCCGGCGGTCCGAGCCCCCGTCGCGTCGTCGAGGCGGCGGAGGCCGCCCTCGAGCGCCACGAGTACGAGGCCCCGTTCGACGGCGGCATGTACCCCGCCGCGTTCGACGCCTACGAGGAGGCGCGGTCGGCCGTCGCCGGGCTGCTCGGTGCGTCGCCCGACGAGGTCGCACTGACCGAGAGCACGACCGACGGGATCAACCGGATCGCGAGCGCCCTCGAGTGGAGCGAGGGCGACGTCGTCGTCCGGACCGACCTCGAACACCCGGCCGGAATTTTACCGTGGAAGCGCCTCGAGCGGGAGTACGGCGTCGAGGTTCGCGTCCTCGAGACGGAGAACGGACGGCTCGACCTCGAGGACGCGAACGCCGCGATCGAAGGCGCCGAACTCGTCTGCGTGAGTTCGCTGACCTGGACCCACGGCACCCGCCTTCCGGTGGCCGACCTCGTCGACGTCGCCCACGACGCCGGCGCGCTGGCGCTGGTCGACGCCGTACAGACGCCCGGTCAGACGACGATCGACGTTCGCGAGTGGGGAGCGGACGTCGTGGTGGCCGCCGGTCACAAGTGGCTGGTCGGCCCCTTCGGCTCGGGCTTTTGCTACGTCCGCGAGGGCGTCGAGCGCGACCTCAGGCCGGCCGCGGTCGGCTACCGGAGCGTCGTCGAGCCGAACGCCGCGGAGTACCGCTACGAGGCGGGTGCGCGGCGACTCGAGGTCGGGACCGCCACGCCCGCCGCCCACGCCGGACTGGTCGAGGCGATCGACTGCCTCGAGGTGATCGGCGTCGAGACGGTCGAACGGCGGATCGAGGCGCTCACCGACCGGCTCAAAGACGGTATCGACGACGAGCGCCTGTGCGGTCCCCGCGAGTTCGAGTCGGGACTGGTGACGGTCGCCGACGACGACCCCGAGGCGACGGTCGAGCGGCTGGCGAGCGAAGGGATCGTCGTCAGATCGCTGCCATCCCCCGAGGCGGTTCGCGTCTCGGTCCACGCCTACAACACCGAAGCCGACGTCGACGCGGTTCTCGAGGCTCTCTGAGCGGCTCGGATCCGCCGGCCCTCGCTCCGGCGGTCCCGCTCGAGACGATCCGCGACGGCGAACGAGCCGGATGGTGAAACGCGAGCGGCCGTCCGACCAACGCCCGAAAACGCCCATCCGGCGGTGTCGAACGTACCCGGGAGCGCGGGATCTCGAACCTCGGCTCGAAACGGTTACCCGTCTTCGCTTTCTCCGAACTCGGCTTCGTCAGCCGCTTGCGCCCCGTCCGTCGGTTCGACGTCCTCGACGAGTTCGGCGTCCGTCGTCGTCTCGGCCTGCTCGGCCGCGGCCTCACAGAGCGTTTCCCGTTCGTCGAAGTACGCAGGTGCGTCGTTTTCGAGTTCGAACTCGACGATTCGATCGAGCGCGTCGCTGGCCTCGTCGGTCCCCTCGAGGTCTCCAGCGAGTTCGGTGTAGCCGGCGGCGAGTTCCTGGAACGCCTCCATCCGCGCGCCTTTCGCCTCGACCAGCAGCTGTTTCTCCTCGAGGTCGCGCTGGAGTTCCTCGAGCGATTCGACGTCGAATTCCTCGGTGCCGGGGCGGTCGGTCGACGACGGCGTTTCCGTGCCGGCCACGTTTCGCCGCTCCTCGAGGCGGGCGCGGAGCGTCGCCACCTCCTCGTCGATCTCGTCGAGCAGTTCGTCGGCGTCCGCCGCCATCGTTTCGACCCGTCCGGAGAGGAGCCCGGCCTGCATCCGGCAGTAGTCGACGAACTCGTCGACGGACGGCGGAGTTTCGTCGCTCATGACCGACGGTAAGGCCTCCGGTCCGAAGTCACTTTGGGCCCGGCGGCGCGACGTGGCCGCCGGCGGACGCACTCGATGACCTGTGCTAGCACGCACCGTCTCCGTGGACTTTCAGACTCGTTAAGTCCCTTCGGCCACTGACGCAATTACGATGAATCGGGTATCGCGCCGGACGAGTACCCAGTCACCAGTCACCACGAAATCATGAGCAAAGAGTACATCGAGGTGCGGGGTGCAGAAGAGCACAACCTCAAGGACCTCGACGTGACGATCCCCCGCGAGGAGTTCACCGTCGTCACCGGCCTCTCGGGCTCCGGGAAGTCCTCGCTCGCGTTCGAGACGGTCTACGCCGAAGGTCAGCGTCGGTACATCGAGAGCCTCTCGGCCTACGCGCGTAACTTCCTCGGCCAGATGGACAAACCGCAGGTCGAGACGGTCGAGGGTCTCTCTCCTGCGATTTCGATCGATCAGAAGAACGCCGCGAACAATCCTCGATCGACGGTCGGGACGGTCACGGAGCTCCACGACTATCTCCGTCTCCTCTACGCCCGCGTGGGAACGCCCCACTGTCCCGACTGCGGCCGCGAGGTCGGCGAGCAGTCCGCACAGAACATGGTCGAGCGCATCCTCGAGCTCCCCGAGGGGACGAAAGCGAAGCTCGCCGCCCCCGTCGTCCGCGACCAGAAGGGCGCGTTCGAGGATCTCTTCGACGAACTCGTCTCGGAGGGCTACGCTCGCGTGGAGGTCGACGGCGAGGAACACGACCTCACCCTCGAGACGCCCGAGCTGGACGAGAACTTCGATCACACGATCGACGTGATCGTCGACCGCGTTCGCGTCTCCGCCGAGGACCGCCCGCGGATCATCGACAGCGTCGAGACGGCGCTCGAGGAGGCCGACGGCGTCCTGAAGCTCATCCTCCCCGATCCGCCCGAGGAGGCCGCCGAGGATCTCGGCGAGGAGGCCCGCCGAACGGGCGCACTCGGTGACGAGGTCGAGGAGGACGACCGCTTCGTCGTCGAGTTCTCGAAGGACCTCGCGTGCACCCACTGCGGGATCGACGTGCCGGAGATCGAGACCCGCTCGTTCTCGTTCAACTCGCCCCACGGTGCCTGTCCCGAGTGCGAGGGGCTGGGCGAGACGAAAGAGATCGACGAGGATCTCGTGATCCAGGACGAGTCCAAGCCGCTCAAGCACGTCTTCGAGCCCTGGAGTTACAATCGCTCGTACTACCAGACTCGCCTCGACGCCGTCGCCGAGCACTTCGACGTCTCGCTTTCGACCCCGTTCGAGGAGGTAGCCGAGGACACCCAGCAAGCGTTCCTCTACGGCACCAGTAACCAGGTGCTGTTCAAGCGCCACACCAAAAACGGCACCCGACGGAAGCGCAAGCAGTTCGAGGGCGTCATTCCGAACTTAGAGCGGCGCTACCTCGAGACCGACTCGGACTCGACGCGCGAACACATCGAGGACTACATGTCGGCGACGGAGTGTCCGTCCTGTGACGGCACGCGTCTGAAGGCCGCGAGTCGGGCCGTTCTGGTCGACGGCACCGCAATTACGGAGATCAACGCGATGAGCATCGGCGACGCGCTCGCCCACTTCGAGTCCCTCGAGGCGAACTTCACCGAACGCGAGAAGGTGATCGCCGAGGAGATCTTGAAGGAGATCCGCGCGCGCCTCGGATTCATGGTCGAGGTCGGCCTCGAGTACCTCACCCTCGACCGCGAGGCGTCGACGCTCTCGGGCGGCGAGAGCCAGCGCATCCGGCTCGCGACCCAGATCGGTTCCGGCCTCGTCGGCGTCCTGTACGTCCTCGACGAGCCGTCGATCGGGCTCCACCAGCGGGACAACGACCGGCTGCTCGACACCCTCGAGGAGCTCAGAGACCTCGGCAACACCCTGCTGGTCGTCGAACACGACGAGGAGACGATGCGCCGGGCGGACAACGTCATCGACATGGGGCCCGGACCGGGCAAACGCGGCGGCGAAGTCGTCGTCAACGGCCCCGTCGAGGAAGTCAAAGCCTGCGAGGAGTCGATCACCGGCGACTACCTCTCGGGCCGAAAGCGGATTCCCGTCCCCGACGAGCGCCGCGATCCGGACGGCGGTCCCGCGAGCGGAGCGAGTGGGACTACGTCGGACGAAGGCAGCGAGTCCGACGGTACGCTGACGATCTTCGGTGCGCGCCAGCACAATCTCGACGATCTCGACGTTGACCTTCCGCTCGGCTGTTTCACCGCGATCACCGGCGTCTCCGGCTCCGGCAAGTCGACCCTCATGCACGAGGTGTTGTACAAGGGGCTCGCACGAGAGATGAACGACAACACGAGCGTCATCCCCGGCGATCACGACGCCATCGAGGGGCTGGATCAGATCGAGACGGTTCGACTGATCGACCAGTCGCCGATCGGTCGCACGCCCCGGTCGAACCCGGCCACGTACACCGACGTCTTCGACTACGTCCGGGAGCTGTTCGCGGAGACGAAGCTCTCGAAACAGCGCGGCTACGAGAAGGGCCGATTCTCGTTCAACGTCAAGGGCGGCCGCTGCGAGGAGTGTGGCGGCCAGGGGACCGTCAAAATCGAGATGAACTTCCTCTCAGACGTGTACGTCCCCTGCGAGGAGTGCAACGGCGCGCGCTACAACGACGCCACCCTCGACGTCACGTACAAGGGCAAGACGATCGCCGACGTCCTCGACATGGAGGTCGGGGAGGCCTACGAGTTCTTCGAGTCGAACTCCCAGATTCGTCGACGGCTGAAGCTCCTGAAGGACGTCGGACTCGACTACATGACCCTCGGCCAGCCCTCGACCACGCTCTCGGGCGGGGAGGCCCAGCGGATCAAACTCGCCGAGGAGCTCGGAAAGAAGGACTCCGGCGAGACGCTCTACCTGCTCGACGAGCCGACGACGGGACTGCACCACGAGGACGAACGAAAGCTCATCGAGGTGCTCCACCGGCTGACCGACAACGGCAACACCGTCGTCGTCATCGAACACGAACTCGACCTCGTGAAAAACGCCGACCACGTCATCGACCTCGGGCCGGAGGGCGGCGAGAACGGCGGCGAGGTCGTCGCGACCGGCACCCCCGAGGAGATCGCACGTCTCGAGGACTCCTACACCGGACGCTACCTCCGGGACCTGCTGCCCGACGTCGACCTCGAGGGGCCACGCGGCGAGCGCGTCGAACCGGTGACCGCGTCGACGGACGACGACTGAGTCGGCACCGAACGGATCGGCCACTACGGACGACGACCGAGTCTCGAGCGATCGGAACCGATTAGGCCGTCCCCGACGACGCTCCGGTGAATGAGCGAACGCAAAGAGACGATCCGTCACGGCTTCGCCGCCGCGGGGTTCGTTACGATACTGCTCGCGGCCGGTATCGTGGTGCTCTCCGGCGGGCTCCCCGCCTCCGGGACGGCGTGGCTGATCGGCTGGTTCGTCGCCGCCGGCCTCGCGTTGCTCGTCGCCGGACTCCGCGAGCGACTCCCGCTCGGCGTGACGACCGTCGGCTGGCCACGCGTCGCCGCCGTCGGCCTCGCGTTGCTCGCGATCGGCTCGAGTACCGTCGGTTTCGCGACGCTTCTCTCGGGTCCGAGCGGCTTCGGACTGGTGAACGTCGCCGTCACGCTCTTCGTCGCGGTGTACGTCGGGTTCGTCGCCCTCGAGTGCTGGTTCGGCGGCGTTCGGATGGACGAGAACACGTTCGCGGTCGAGTGAGACGGATGCCGTCCGTCCGAGGTCGCGCGACGAGCGACGCGAGGAGACGGAACTGGCGCACTTCGGCCGAGTCCGCGTCGCGGATCCTCTCGAGTGAGTCGAGCCCGGACCGACGCGACAGCCGCCGAGAGGCGTCGACGAAGAACGACGCGATTATCGAGCCGTTCCGTCCGCCGCCACTCCTTCGCCGCCGGACGGCTGCGGCCAGTTTCGCTCGCTCCGATCGTCGCTTCCCCGCGGGAACGAGAGCGTCACGATCGTTCCACCGGACGAGCGGTCGGCAAAGCGCACCTCGCCGCCCGCGCTCGCGGCGATCCAGTTGACGAACCAGAGGCCGAGGCCCGAGCCGTGAACCAGCTGCGTCTCCTCGCCGTCGAGGACCGCATTCCGTTCGGACTCGGGGATGCCGTCGCCGTCGTCCGCGACGGTGAACTCGAGGCGATCGCCGGCGGTTCGAACGCCGACCTCGACGGTCGGCGGGTCGCGGTCGTCGACGCTCGCGGCGTCGGTTCGCGTCGATTCGGGACGATCGCCGCGGTGTTCGACCGCGTTGTCGACGAGTTCGTTCAGCGCGTCCACGACGGCACCGTCGACCGGCGTCGCTATCGACTCGCCACCCACCGCCTCGGTTCTGGAGACGATCCGAACCGACGGATAGGCGGCGTTCGCTCGCTCTGCGACCGAGCGGACGGCGTCGGTCGGCTCGATCGGTTTCGTTCGCTCCCGTCCCTCGAGCCGTCGCTCGACGCTGCGGGCCTTGTCGGCCGTCGCGAGCAGCTCGTCGATCTCCTCGCGGATCGGCTCGACGTGTCGATCCTCCAGCGCCGGCGCTCGCTCGGCGATGAGGTTCGCGTGGCCGCGGACGACGGTGAACGCGTTTCGAAGGTTGTGTCTGAGCACGCGATTCAACACCTGAATCCGCTGTTCGCGATCGAGACGGGCCGTGACGTCGCGGGCTACCACGACGTAGCCTTCGGCGCGGTCGCGTGCGGTCATCGTAACCTCCTGTTGGAACGTCGTCCCGTCGACGCGGGTTCCCGTCACCGTCCCCTGCCAGCAGCCTCGTCGCGAGAGCGCGGACAACGCTTCCCGTTCGATCGTCGCGAGCGACTCGTCGGCGTACAGCTCCTCCCACCGCCGTCCTTCGAGCGCGTCCGCACTCCGAACGCCGTACAGCGACGCGTAAGCGTCGTTCACGAAGACGTGTTCGCCGTCTACGACGACCGCGATCCCGTCCATCGCGGTGTCGATCGCCGCCGCCAGCCGCTCGGCCTCGCGGCGATCGCGAGAGCGTTCGGTGACGAGGTGTCCGACCGTTGTGCCGCCGCCGACGCCGACGCTGAAGACGGTCGCCAACAGAGGACCCGACGCGCCGACGGACCCCGCCGATCCGAGACCCGAGAGAATCGCGCTCCAGGCGACCGTCGATACGGCGACGAGGCCGCCACCGACGGCCCAGCTCGCGACGACCGTCGCCCGCCGCCGTTCGTTCGGTCCCGACTCGAAGCGCCGTCCGTACCAGAGGAGCACACAGCCGGTCGCAGCCGGAACGGCGAGTTCGAGCGCCAGCATCGGACGCGAACTCGAGGTGATCGCCGCGTAGCCGACGGCGAGCGCGAGCACGAACGTACCGACCAACGATACCGCCCGCTTTCGAATCCGCTCGGCTGCGCGGCGATATCTGAAGGACATTGTGGTAACGAATAGCCATTGGAAAAGAGAGGGGATAAATGAATCGGCCCCGGCGCGATAGCGTTCACCGACGACGCGAACGCTTTCAGGCTGGCGGACGTACGCGCGGTATGCCAACTGCGTACGTCGCGCTGGCGGACCGACTGCTCGACTGCCGGGACGGCACCGGCACGGGGGAGTGGACGACGAGGGCGCACCTCGAGGGGCGACGTCTCGAGTGCGTCGCGGTCTCGCCCGACGAGCCGAACCGGGTCTTCGCCGGCACGTTCGAAAGCGGACTCTTCCGGCGTACCGACCGCGACGGGGCGTTCGATCGGCTCGAGACGCCGTTCGAGAGCCAGGCGGTGACCGCGCTCGCGATCAGCCCCCACGACGCCGAAACCGTCTACGCCGGCACCGAGCCGAGTCGGGTCTACCGCTCGCGCGACGGCGGCGACTCCTGGGAGCACCTCGACGGACTCGTCGACCTCCCGTCCGAACCGGAGTGGTACTTCCCGCCGCGTCCGCACACGCACCACGTTCGCTGGCTCGCCGTGGATCCGTTCGATCCCGACCGCCTCTACGTCGGCATCGAGGCGGGCGCGTTCGTTCTCAGCACGGACGGCGGGGAGACCTGGCGCGAACGGCCCGAGGGCTCGCGCCGGGACAACCACAGCCTGACGACCCACCCGGATCGCGAGGGGCTCGTCTACGCGGCCGCCGGCGACGGCTTCGCGGTCTCGACGGACGGCGGCGAGCGCTGGCATCGCCCGCAGTCCGGGCTCGACCACCGCTACTGCTGGAGCGTCGTTGCCGACCCGGCGAATCCCGACGCCGTCCTCGTCTCGAGCGCGAGCGGTGCCTCGAGTGCGCACAGGACCGAGTCGGCGGAGTCGTCCGTCTACCGTCGCCGCGACGGCGACGACTGGTCGCGACTCGACGACCGCGGACTTCCGACGGGCGAGGGCGTCGTCCGGGCCGTCTTCGCGACGACCGACTTCGGCGACTCCTGGAGTGAACTGCCCGTCGCGTGGTCGGACGACCTGACCGAGAAGACGCCGCGCGGGCTGGCGGTGCTGGCCTAAGTGAACGACCTTCCGTGCGCCGGGCTCACTCGCGTCGACTCGAGTTCCCGCCGTCGCCCTCGTAGAGTTTCACGGCCGACGCGCCGACGTCCTCGACCGTCGCGCTCGGGCCGCCGATCGAGACGACGCCCCGCTCGCACTCGACGAACATGCTGTTCTCGGCGGGAAAGGAGTTCGTCATCGGATAGACGATGTTCTGGCGAACGTTGATCACCGGCCCGTCGATGCTGTCCCCGTACCTGTCGCTCCCGTCGGTGATCGACACCGTCGCGTACAGATCGTGTCGGTCCCGCAGCCGCTTTGCGGCGTCGATGACCGCGTAAAAGAAGCTGTCGTAGGTGTGGGGAAGCGGCCGGGGATCGGCCGCGTACACCTCGTCGCCGCGTCGCCAGAAGTTCACGACGAGGCTCGTCAGCTGCATGTTTCCGAAGAACTCGTCGTGATACGCGAACGTTCGACCGACCTCAGCGTCCGGATCGTAAAGCGGGGAGACGGTGATGAGGCCGCTGTGGTAATCGATCATCCCGGAGGTGACGACGATGCCGCGTGGCTCCCAGTACCGGACGATCGTGGCGGGGAATTCGCGCGTCGTGACGTCCTCGTAGGTGAGTTCGTCGCTCGCGAGTAACAACAGCACGAGCACGCCTCGATCGAGCGCGTCCCAGAGGACGTCCTCGATCTCGCGGATCAACTCGACGGGGGCCGCGAGCGCGACGATCTCCTCCGAGTCGCGGATCTGCTCGCGAAGCTTCGAAAGCGCGGCCCCGCGAGCGTAGAAGTTCTCGTACGTTTGGCCGCCCATAGCTGGCCGTCACGGCTCCCGTGCAAAAAGGTGTCGCCGCCCGGAACCGATCCGGAACCGTCGGATCGGACCACTCCGATTAATCCGTTGTTACCGGGGCGTAATATACCCGAATCGATTAAGCCCGTTCGTTCTGAACGGACACCGTGGAGTCCGTGACGCCGACGCTGCTGATCGTCAGCCGCTTTCCGGACCGACCGAAGATAGCCGAGGCGATCGATCGCACCGGGCTCTCGCTCGAGGTTCGACGAGCGGAGGACATCCCGACCGCAGCGTCGATCGTCGAGACGGAGCAGGTCGATTGCATCGTCAGCGACTACGAGATTCCCGACGAGAACGGCCGGCTGTACATGGGCGGACTGCGGCTGCTCGAGCACGTCAGGGAGGAATACGGCGAATTGCCGTTTATCATCTTCACGTTCGTCGTCAACGAAGACAGCGTTCGAAGGGCGACCACGAACGGCGTGACGGCGTACATCAGGGACATCGAGGGTGAAGACGCTGTCGCCCAGCTCGCCTACCACATCAACTCCGCGATCGAACGACGACTGATCGAACACCGCGCCAGCGAACAGGCCCGGATCAACGAGGTCATTCGAGACGTCAACGACTCCCTCGTTCGCGAGCAGGTCCGCGACGAGATGATCGCACGGATCTGTCACCAGCTGATCGACGACGAGGTGTACCGTGCGGTCGGCTTCGCGTTCGTCGATCACGATAGCGGGACGATCGACGCCTGGGGCGGCGGCGACGCGGCCGGGCTCAACGGCGAGCCGTCGACGCGTCGACTCGTCTCGCGAACGATCGATGCGGTCTCGGTCACGACCGAACGGGCCGACGCCGACGGCGGTACCGACTCGACCGCGAGCGCGGACGAGACGGTGGACGGATCGGACGTCGACGGCGGGACGACCGCGACGCGAATCGCGACGCCCGTCGTCTACGAGGAGACGATCCACGGCGTCCTCGTCCTCGAGACGAATCCGACTCACGTCTTCTACCGGACGGAGCGGGCCGTCCTCGGCGAACTCGGCGAGACGATCGGCCACGCGCTCAACGCCATCGCGATCAGAAACTCGCTCGCCGAACGCGAGCGTGAACTCTGTCGGCAGAAAGAACAACTCGAGCAGTTCGCGAGCATCGTCTCCCACGAGATTCGGAACCCGTTGAACGTCGCCACGGGGAACCTGGCCGCCGTTCGGGAGCGAGACGACGTCGACGCGCCCGAACTGGATGCCATCGACGGTGCGCTCGATCGGATCGGGACCATCGTCGACGACATCCTTACGCTCGCGCGAAGCACCTCGCCGCTCGACGTCAGGCGAGTGAGTCTCGATCGCGTCGTCGGGGAGGCCTGGGTCACCGTCGAAACGGGTGATGCGACCCTCGAGACCGACGACGCGCCGTTTCTCGAGGCGGATCCGTCCCAGCTCCGGCGACTGTTCGAGAACCTCTTTCGGAACGCGATCGAACACGGCACGCCGACGGACGGATCGCTCACCGTCTCGGTTCGGACCGAGGGCGACTCGATCGTCGTCCGCGACGACGGCGTCGGCATCGACGAGTCGATCGTCGACGACATCTTCGAGATGGGAACGACCGGTACCGGCACCGGCACCGGTCTCGGCATGGCGATCGTCGAAGACCTCGCGGATCGTCACGGCTGGACGGTCTCCGCGTCCAACCACGGCGACGGCGCGCAGTTTCGGATCGACGGCGTCGACTGGTTGTAACCCGCTGACGTGTCGGGCGTCGGTCGACGAGCGACGATCCGTTTCGCTCGAGCGCGAGACCCCCCACTTCGAAATCCTTTTAGGCGCTACACGGGGATAGTAGGGTAACTGAGTGATATCATGGACGTCGACATCATCTCCGAGGAGGAGAACCCCATGTTGCACAGAACCGACGTGACGTTCGAACTCGCCCACGAGGACGCCACCCCCGAACGACTGCAGGTTCGCGACAGTCTGGCGGCGAAGCTGAACAAGAACGCGGACGAGGTCGTCATCCGCAAACTCGACACCAAGTTCGGCATGCGAAAGACCGTCGGCGAGGCGAAAGTCTACGAGAGCGCAGATCACGCCCGCGACGTCGAGCAGGAGCACATGCTCGAGCGAAACAAGATCATCGCCGACGAGGGCGAGGGCGAAGCCGAAGCGGAGGAGGCCTAGATGTCCCGCCACGAACTCTACGGCGACGACGGCGGCGTCGAGCGCGAACAGTGCCCCCGGTGTGGCGACACCTTCCTCGCGGACCACGGCGACCGACAACACTGCGGGAAGTGTGGCTACACCGAGTGGGAGTAGCCACCGTCTGACTCGACGTGAGCACCGCCACCCGAGTACTCGGCATCGAAGGCACCGCCTGGGCGGCCAGCGCGGCGGTGTACGATTCCGGACGCGACGGAGTCGACTCCGTTTTCATCGAAACCGACGCGTACGAACCGGACAGTGGCGGCATTCACCCCCGCGAGGCCGCCGAACACATGCACGACGCGATTCCGCGCGTCGTCGAACGTGCGCTCGAGCACGCTCGTGAGACGCGCGACGGTGACGACGAACGATCGTCTCCCGTCGACGCCGTCGCCTTCTCCCGCGGTCCCGGCCTCGGTCCCTGCCTGCGCGTCGTCGCCACGGCGGCGCGAGCGCTGAGCCAGACGCTCGACGTACCGCTGGTCGGGGTGAACCACATGGTCGCCCACCTCGAGATCGGACGCCACGCCTCCGGATTCGACTCGCCGGTCTGTCTGAACGCGAGCGGCGCGAACGCCCACTTGCTCGCCTACCGCAACGGCCGCTACCGCGTCCTCGGGGAGACGATGGACACCGGCGTCGGGAACGCGATCGACAAGTTCACCCGTCACGTCGGCTGGTCTCACCCCGGCGGGCCGAAAGTCGAGGCCACCGCCGAGGACGGCGAGTACGTCGACCTGCCCTACGTCGTCAAGGGGATGGACTTCTCCTTTTCCGGGATCATGAGCGCCGCCAAACAGGCGTACGACGACGGCGTTCCCGTCGAGGACGTCTGTTACTCCCTCCAGGAGAACGTCTTCGCCATGTTGACGGAGGTCTCAGAGCGCGCGCTGTCGCTGACCGGCAGCGACGAGCTCGTCCTCGGCGGCGGCGTCGGCCAGAACGCTCGCCTGCGGGAGATGCTCGCGGCCATGTGCGATCAACGCGCCGCGTCGTTTCACGCGCCGGAGCCGCGATTTCTGCGCGACAACGCCGGCATGATCGCCGTCCTCGGCGCGAAGATGTACGACGCCGGCGACACCCTCGCGCTCGAGGACTCCCGCGTCGACCCGAACTACCGCCCCGACCAGGTTCCCGTGCGGTGGCGATCGGACGAGGGCAACGTCGCGATCGGTTCCGACGACGGCCGGATTCGCGGTGCCGAGGCCGTCGTCGACCTCGAACCCGCCGCCGGTCGGGTGACGAAACGCCGCCGGGAGAAGCGCTACCGCCACCCCGCCCTGGACGAACGGCTCCGGCGCGAGCGGACGACGCTCGAGGCCCGGCTGACGAGCCTCGCCCGTCGCGAGGGCGTCCCCACCCCCGTTCTGTCGGACGTCGACCCGCTCGAGGCGCGACTCGAGTTCGAGTACGTCGGGGAGTCCGACCTGCGCGAGGGGCTCACCGCCGAACGGGTTCGAGACGTCGGCCGACACCTGGCGCGAATCCACCGGGCGGGGTTCGTCCACGGCGATCCGACGACCAGGAACGTGCGGGTCGGACGGGGCCGCGCGTCCTCGAACGAGCGACCGGCCGACGTCCGTACGGAGGGCGGAGAGCGGACGTACCTCATCGACTTCGGCCTGGGCTATCACACCGACCACGTCGAGGACTACGCGATGGACCTCCACGTCTTCGATCAGAGTCTCGTCGGCACCGCGACCGATCCCGAGCCGCTGCGGGAGGCGGTCCGCGAGGGCTACCGGGAGGTCGGCGACGAGTCCGTGCTCGAGCGGCTTCGAGACGTCGAAGGGCGCGGCCGATACGTCGAGGACGGGACGTAGTCACGGCCGCCCCGACGAGCGGCGTCGCGTCGCCGCGTCCGTCGTCGGTCGCGTCGGCACCGGCCCGCTCACTCGAGTCGACAGGAGTCGTCGGTCGTGTCGATCCCGAGCAGGTAGTTCCCGCCGCAGAACCGGGTGAGCGCGTTCTGCAGCAATCCGAGTCCGGCGACGCCGGCGATCGCGGCGCGCTCGCGTTCGTCGTCGTGGTAGGCCGCGAACGCGACGACGAGCAGCCAGATGCCGAGGACGCCGCGAACGATGCGATCGAGTCCGCCAACGTTTCGGTGCATATCCGTTCGGACGAGCGCTCGAGAGGAAACGATTTGGCCGAACGTTTCTGCCTCGTTTATTATCCGCCACTCCAACTAGCCGACGAGACGATGAAACGCGTCCGGATCACGCTCGACCCCACCGGCGAGTTCGCGCCGCCGCTGTACGAGCGTCTGGCCGGCGGCGCGTCGTACCTCGAACGGGCCTGGATCGTCAACTGGAACGTCGCGCGGCCGCCCGCGGCGTTTCTGCTGTGGCTCCGCGGCGACTACCGCCGGTTCGAGGCGGAACTCGAGTCCAGCGAGACCGCCGACGAGTACGAACTGTTACCGATCGGAGACCGCGAGTGTCACTGCTTTCTCGAGGGAGAGGTCGCCGCGGCCGCGCGAACCCTGTTCGAGAACTTCACCCGTGGGAGCCTGCTGACGATTCCGCCGATCGCGTGCAACGACGACGGAACCAACACGTTCTCGATCGTCGGCACGGACGCCGACATCCAGGCCGCCGTCGACGGGGTTCCCGACGAGGTCGGCGTTACGATCGAGGCGGTCGGGGGGCGCTCCGTCGCGCCCGAGAGCGCGATCGGACGGCTCTCCCCGCGCCAGCGGGCGGCCGTCGAGGCCGCCCTCGAACTCGGCTACTACGCGGTGCCCCGGGAGGCGACGATCGAAGACGTCGCCCGCGAACTCGAGTGTTCGACGGCGACCGCGGGCGAACACCTCCAGAAGGCCGAAGCGGCGGTGTTGCACGATCTGTTCGACCGGTGACGATCCGAGTGGATGGCGAGCGACCGCGCTTTCGTGGCGCGACCGAGCACCCAATACTCATATCAGGTGAGGACGTACGTTCGCCCATGGTAGACAAACCGACCTCCGGAGAGATTCTCGGAGTGCCGTACAACTTCGACCGACCGAGCCTCAGTCGCATGATCTCCTCGTACTGGCAGCCCGGCGAGGGGATGCTCGTCGAGAAGCCCTTCGGCGTCGGCTACACCCTCAACCTCGCGAACTGGCGGTCGTGGGTCGTCGTCCTCGTCGCCGGTGCCCTCCTCTGGCATCAGGAACAGAGCGCCTCGGGTTCCACGGAGCAGTCCGACGACGAACCCGTCGAGGTCATCGTCGACGACGACTGATCGGGCCCGTTCGTTGCGTCTTTCGGCTTTCCGTTTCTCGAGCGGGCGCTGCGGCGTTCGCTCCCCGCGACGCCGTGGTTAGCGGTCGACCTCGCCCATGATGCAATCGAGGCTGCCGATCGCCGCGATGAGGTCCGCGACGTACTCCCCCCGTGCGATCGCGGGTAACGCCGAGAGGTTCGAAAACGAGGGGCTGCGGATCTTGAACCGGGCCGGCGTCTCGGTGCCGTCCGACCGGATGTAGATGCCGAGTTCGCCTTTCGCCCCCTCGACCGCACGGTAGAGCTCCGCGTCGCGGTCCGGTTTGAGCGTTCGGGGCACGTTCGCCCTGATCTCGCGGTCGTCTTCCGGCCAGTCCTCGAGCAGGTCGAGACACTGCTCGACGATCTTCGCGGACTCCTCGACCTCCCCCATGCGCACGAGCAGCCGCGAGTAGTTGTCGCCGGCCGATTCGGTTACCACGTCCCACTCGAGGTTCGGGTAGTAGCCGTAGGGGTCGTCCCGGCGGAGGTCGTAGTCGACGCCCGAACCGCGAGCGACGGGACCCGTACAGCCGTAGGCCTTCGCGACCTCGGGCTCCAGGACGCCCGTGTCGACGCACCGAAGCTGGAACACCTCGTTCGTGACGAGCAGGTCGTGGTACTCCGCGACCTTCGCGGGCAGGCCGTCGAGGAGGTCCCGGACGAGCGAGACGAACTCCTCGCGGGGCTCGGGCAGATCCCACGCGACGCCGCCGAGGCGGAGGTAGTTGAACATCATCCGCTGGCCGGTCAGCTCCTCGAGGACGTCGAGGACGAGTTCGCGGTCGCGCATCGCGTACTGGAACGTGGCGGTGAACTCCCCGAAGACGTCGAGCGCGTACGCGCCGAGGGCGATGAAGTGCGAGGCCATCCGGGAGAGTTCGGCACCCATCGTCCGGATCACCTGCGCGTATTCCGGTACCTCGAGGTCGGCCAGCTCCTCGGCGGTCCGGGCGTACGCCCACTCGTTGAGCAGCCCCGACGAGACCCAGTCCCACCGGTCCGGATAGGGCATGATCTGGTGGCGGTAGGTCCCCTGCTGGCACAGCTGTTCCTCACAGCGGTGCATGTAGCCGACGTCGGGTTCGACGTCGACGACGGTCTCCCCGTCGAGGACGACCTTGACGTGCATGACGCCGTGGGTCGCGGGGTGGTGCGGACCGACGTTCAGAAACAGCGTCTCCCCCTCGGGATCGCGCTCGCTGCCCGCGATCGGGTTGGCGTGCTCGGAGAGCGTGACGATCTGGGGTTTCTGCCGATCGTACGCGAGCGACAGCGGGTGACCCTGCCACGTCTCGGGCAGCAGGATGCGCCGGAGGTCGGGGTGGCCCTCGTACTCGATGCCGACGAGGTCGTAGGCTTCGCGTTCGTGCCAGTTCGCCGTCTCGAAGATCGGCGCGGCGGACTGGCTCGTCGGTTCGTCGACCGGCGTCGGCACGACCACGCTCGCCTCGCGCGTCGCGTCGGCGTACGAGCGCAGGTGGTAGATCGTCTCGAACCGATCGGCGTACTGCTGAGCCGTGACGCACGCGCAGTGGTCGAGTTCGGCCTCGTCCCGCAGCGCGGCGAGGACGTCCCGAACCTCGTCGGGACGAACCACCGCCGCCGGCGCGTTCAGGTGATCGTCGCGGTCGAGCGCGTACGCCTCGAGTATCGCCTCGAGCGCGTCGTCCGTCGACGCCGACTCCCCGACCCCTCCAACCGACTCGAGTGCAAGCTCCGAAAGCATCCCGTTCGAGACTCGAGGCCGATTCCGGGAGTCGATTCTGCGTCAGTCGCTAGGGCATTTATATCAGGAGACCGAACTGCAATCGATGAAGTCGGTTCGGCTGACCCTCCAGCTCGGTTCCGATACCGTCCACCCGATGCACCGGTTCGTCGCGGACCACGAGTCGTTCAGCCGCTACCGGATGATCAACTGGAATCACGCCCACGACGGCTACAACGTCTTTCTCTTTCACGTCGTCGGCGACCGCGAGGCCTACCGCGAGCGGATCGCGGACCTCGAGAACTTCCTCACGGTCGACGTCACCGAGGCCGACAGCGAGGGGTTCTACGTGTACGTCCGCGAGGAGCCCGGCGAACTCGGCGAGCAACTGATCGCGGCGTTCGCACAGGGGAGCCTGGTGCCGATCCCGCCGCTCGAGTACCGGATGGACCTCTCGTTGCGATTCGGCCTGATCGGCGAGCCGGACGACATCCAGGCCGCGCTCGCGGCGGTCCCCGACGGGATCGAGACGACCGTCGAGCGCGTCGGCGAGTACCGAGGCGGCGGGCGCGCGGTCGAGACGCTGACCGCCAGACAGCGCGAGGCGCTCCGGGTCGCCCGCGATCTCGGGTACTTCGCCGTTCCCCGCGAGGCGAGCGTCGAGGACGTCGCCGCCGAACTCGACTGCGCGCCGGGGACCGCCGCCGAACACCTCCGCAAGGCCGAACGGCGCGTGGTGGAGCGCCTCGAGTTCTGAGACGAATCGCCTCGAGCCGGTGCGGGCGGTACCCGAGCGGCGATATCGGGCGATCGCGGTCGGGTTCACCGATCGGCAGCGGCGCGGACGCTACGATCTCGTCTCCGCGAACGCTCGAGCCTCGGCCGTGAACGCGAGCATGCCGATGCCCGCGATGCAGTCGGGACAGCACGTCTCGGCGACGCCTTCGTACCGGTCGGCGAGCGCGGGACAGGGGTCGCTCGAGAGGCGGATCACCCGATCCTCGGGAAGGCGGTCGCCACAGCGGTCGCAGACCGTCGCGGGCCGGTCGACGCCGGCGGTATCGGCCGCGTCGTTCGCGGAACTCATCGCCGCCACCCCCGTGGCCGACGGTCAATGCTCGGTCGTTCGCCGCTCTCTCGGGCGTCGCGCCGTCGCTCACGGTCGCTCGAGTCCGTGAGAGCGCCGTCCGTGGTCGTTCGGTTTTCGCGTGCGATACTGAGCCGTCGTGCGAGACCTTTTTGTCTCGGTGGCAGGAACGTAAGCATGGCAACCGAGTGTACGCTTGGAAGCCGCTCGCCTCGGGTGCCTCACCACCCGGGGCGTTTTCACGTGCACGCCCACGCGGTCGCGTTTCGGAGCGAACGACTTCCATCCTAACAATCGGACTGGTCGATAATATAATTACTGGCATCTGCGGAAGAATAGCGACGGGGACTGAGTATCGTCCCAACCGTGGACAGACTAGGTTATCTCCCTTGAGCGCCTCTCTACAGGAATGGGACGGAAGAAGCACGTTGTCGATCTCTCGAATGAAGAACGGAACGAACTGAAGAGATTTGTCTCGAAAGGCGAACACAGAGCCGAGGCAATCACTCGAGCAAAGATTCTCCTGAAATCCGACGAGGGGCTCACAGATCCGACGATCTGTGAGCACCTCAATTGTGCAATTTCCTCGCCCTATCGGACACGCAAAGCGTACGCTGAGAGAGGGCTTGCGGCGATCCACCGCCGCAAGCCCGACCGAGACTACGAGCCGAAACTTGACGGTCGAGCTGAAGCCCATCTCGTCGCATTGGCCTGTTCGGAGCCACCCGAAGGCCGATCTCGCTGGACGTACGCTCTTCTGGCTGACCGTCTCGTTTCCCTCGAGGAGATCGAGTTCGACTCGATCTCCGAGGAAGCCGTTCGACGGCGGCTAAAAAAACGACCTGAAGCCACACCGCTCTGAGTACTGGCTCATTCCGCCCAAGGAAAACGCGGAATTCGTCTACCGCATGGAAACACTCCTGTCGCTGTATCAAGAACCGTACGACGAAAGCCGTCCGGTCATCTGTTTCGACGAATCTAGCAAGGAGCTTCGCAAGCACGTGCGCGACCCGCTCCCGGCGACACCGGGAGCGGTCGCTCGAGTAGATCATCACTACGAACGCAATGGGAAACGAATGCTTCACATGGCGACTGAGCCGTTGACAGGTCAGTGTCGCCTTCACGTGACGGAACGTCGGCGGACATGTGAGTGGATCGACTGCATGCAGACGATAGCGGACGACTACCCGGATGCGGACTGCATCCGGGTAGTCTTAGACAACCTCAGCACGCACAATCCCGCCGCATTCTATCGGTTCTTCTCGCCCGAAAAAGCACGCGAGTATCTCGGTCGGTTCGAGTTCTACTATACGCCCACGCACGGAAGTTGGCTGAATATGGCCGAACTCGTCTGGAGCACGCTCCAGACTCAGTGTCTCAACCGCAGAATTCCGGACGCAGCGACCCTCCAGTCGGAGGTCGCTGCGTGGGAAACTGAGCGTAATGAGTTGGATGTCACGGTCAATTGGCAATTTACAAACGAAGACGCTCGCACGAAACTACACCGGCTCTATCCGACTATCGAGGATGCTGAGAACTAGTCACTCGACGGTTGGGAAGCTACTAGACGTGATCTGTCGCCGAATGAACGGTATAACCATCAAACCCCGATTCTACCTCGAGTAGGTAGACACCGTTCCTTTGTTCGGCTTCGAGCGTTTGTCAGCCCCCCAAGAGATCTGCTTGCTACTCATCGTCAGCCCCTCGTGTTTTCCGCCGCTCGGCCCCGGCGTCGTCGATCGCCTGCTCGAGTTCGGACCTCACCACGTCGACTGACTAAAAGCGAATAACAGTCCTTTTATACTCAAAATAGAACATGCAAATATGGTTTCCCAGTTCGAGGTACTCACCGGCATTTGGGTCCTGACTACGGCACTCCTGCTCGTCGTCCACCTCACCGACGACCGCCGGGAGGCGACCACTCAGGGGATCATCCTCGCCGCTGGGCGGAGCATCCTGACGGCATTCGTCGCGGTGGGGGTGCCGACCATCGTCGTCCTCGGGATGGATGCGATCACGCCGCTGACGGATCCCCGGGGTCGAACACTACCCGGCTACTTCGGTGACGTAGCCGCAGTCATCGCCGCCGCTACCGGCCTGTACGTGGCGTACCTCTCCCGCTACCACCAGTCCACGGCGGACGACGGCGCCATACTGTCCGGCGCCGGACAGCGAACTACCTTGCAGATTATTGGGACCGGGATGGCTGCTGCCGGATTGGCTGCCGGGTTCCTGTGAGCCGTGTCCCTCGGCAGGGGCCCGCCGCTGTGAATCGGAACCGCGTCGGCACTCCAGAAAAACGGGTGGAAGCGACAGTCAGTGCTCGATTCCTGCCCCCATGGCTCGCTCGATGGAGTCGACGATGGCGTCGACCTCGGAAGTGAGCGAGGCCCGTTCAGCGCCGGACAGCATTGCGAGAGTCTCTATTTTCGATGGGAGACCGGAGAGGCCCTGCTTGGTGGAGAACAACTCCTGGTTCGCTCCCTTCGCGTCCATAGACCCGTCATCGAGGTCATCGCGGACAGTTTCGAGGTCGCGGCGCGACCGGTTCGTGATCCGCAGGAACGATCGCATCGAGCGATCAGTCTCCTGTCCGATTCCCTCGAACACGTCTCGGAGGTCTTCCAGGGAGGTGATCGCATCCTCGACGTATCGCTGCTTGTCCGCGACGATCACCTGTATGGACTCGGAGACCCCATCCGCCCCCGAGCCGATCTGAATCGTCAGCGTGTACCTCCCGGCGGGATTCGATCGGGAGACCTCGACGGTGAGTTCGGCCTGTTCGTCTGGACCGATCTCCGAGACGGTCGCCGGTCTCACGTCGACACCCGAAAGCGGCGTCTCGTCGACGTCGACATCGAGATCGGTCGCGGCCTCGCCACCTGCGTTCCTGACCACAACGGTCGCACTCGTCTCGACAACGGTCCCGGTTGGGGGACCACCACCGTTGCCGCCCCCCCGGTTGGGGTTTCCGTTCCCGGAATTGGGTCCCCGTCCGCGGGTAGTTTCGTCCACCGCCTTCTGGACCTCGAGTGAGCTGTCGCTGTCAGCGACCAGGATCGGCCCTACCTGCTCCAGGGCATCGTCCGCGCGAAGTTCTTCGTACGCGCTGTCTAGCGTCTCCTGTACGTCGATCAGTTCCTCGGTGATGTTGGCACCGCGCTCGAAATCGAGTTGGCCCGATGCCAGCGCATGCACGAGGGCACCACTCTGGGCGCGCAGTTGACGGGTCTGCTCGCCAGCTTCGATGACAGTTCTGGCGGTCGTCTCACGGTCGTCCTGAGTGATTCCCTGGGTGAGGTATCGGCGTGCAGCGACCTCTCGTGCGATATCGACTCCTGTCTGTGCACTGAGCACCTCGAGGTACTCGTCTGCGAGCGCTATCGCCTGCTCACCGTCGTCCTCACGGAGTGCTGTCAGGAAGTCCGTGTAGATCTGCTCGACCATCTTAGCTCACCTCCTCGATTACGTTGGTGTTGATACCAGCCGTCGTGATAGTGGTGATATGTGCGAGAAGCGTCAGCGCCTTCCCGATCGCCCCCACCCGACTCAGGACGATCAGAACATCGATGGCGCTCAGGATGCCGAGTATTACGAGCAACAGTCCCGTCGATGGGATGATCGCCGGGACGCCAACCACACTAGAGAGAGACGCTGCTGCCACGATGGCGTAGATAAATAGGACTGCAAGCCCGATCATGATACTCGCGTACATGACACCCCGTGTCAGCGTATCGATAATATCGAATACGGTGGAGGCACCCCTCGTGACGAGATTGGTCGCCTCCTGTCCCGACTCGGACAGGTTCTCGCGGTCTTCCGGGTCCTGCTGTTCCAGCCCGCCGGTCTCGATCTCGTCTTCGAGATAGTCTACTCCCACCGTCATCGCCGGTTCGATGCCAGTCGCGGTGATAGCGGACTCGAACGAAGCCAGGGTATCGAGTCGGTCGGCGAGGTCGTCGAGCGTCGACTCCGCCTCGTCGATCTTTTCTGACTCGAACTCGTAGGTCATGTCGAACTCGGTGTCGACGAACGGAATGTCGACGTACGGGATATCGACGGTAAACCCGACCTCCGTCGGGAGCGAAACCGTCGGGAAGTCGAGGGAGTCGTCCACGATTTTCTCCCCGAACCAGTAGTAATCGAACGCGAGTTGATTGAACCGCTCTTTGGTATCGTCGACGATCGCCTGAATGTCGGCGTACAGGTCGTCTGGGACGTTTTCTCCGGCAGCTGTCGCCACGTTCATGACCCCTCTGATGGATTCATCCCGCAGCGAATCTCGCAGGGTACGGCGTTGGGATTCCGTCAGGCCAGCATTCTCCCTGAACTGCCTCGGATACGTATCAACGTACTCATCGACCTGCCGCCCGAAGTCCACAGATCTGCGACTGATCAGGTTGTCGAATTTCGTCGCGTACTCTGCGAACTGCCCGGTGATCGTCCGGGTCGTTGCCTTTGCACCGCCGGAGATTTGCTCACCGACTAGTTTGACCGCCCGCTGGGCGATACTGGCGTTCCCGAGGCCAAGCGTTAACGCCTCGATCCCAATCGTCATCATGGCGTTAACGACCGCGTTTCCGGTTCGCGTGACGATATCCTCGACAGGCTCTCCAGACGCCTCTTCGGCGACTCGTTCGCTGCTGACCAGTCTGTTGAGTGCCTCTGTGTACTGTTTCTTCTCGTCGGTCGTGAGGTCATCGAGTTGTCGCTCTGTGTCCTCAACGAACTGGTCCGCCGCGACGTCGACGTCGGATGGCTCTGCGAACGCCGCGGTGTTTGACCGGATCTGTGTAATGAGGTCCCGTTTTTCGTCGAGCAGATCTTCGACACCCACGAGGCCGCGGTTGGTGATCTGTTCACCTTCGCCTTCCTCGAGGTCTAACCGGAGCAGCGAGGAGTCGATCCGATCCGCTTCGTCAGGCAGAATCACGTTGTTGGCCCAGGCGAAATACCGGTAGTCGACCAGCGTGGACGAACCGGTCTTCCGACCCATGATCCTGAAGTCGTCACTAGTGACGAACCCGCTGGCGTCGTAGTAGGATTCGCCAACTGCCTCGCCGTCGATGTAGACCGTGTAGGTGTTCTGGTCAGCGTCGAGAACGATCCGGATCTGGTACCAGTTCCCGTCCTGAAAATCCTCGTCGACGAAAATGTCGTTGCCGCCGAATGGATTCCTGAAGAACAGCCCGTTGCCCGCGATTCCGTTCGTGAACGCTCGGAACCCGGTCTGGATACTGTCCTGGTCGTTGAACAGATACGCCAGTTCCCCGCCGGAGTCGTGTCGCCAGATGATGTCGACAGTCAGGTCGCCTGTCGTCTCGTAGCGGAAATTGAAGTTGACGCCACCATCGTCACTAAGCCGCAATGCGTACGAGTCATCACCGAACTCGTCCGGGTCCAGACTGATCCACTCGTACGTCGATGCATTTATTTCGGCGGTTACCGGTTCGGTCGGGTTGACAGGCGAACTTCCCGACGTACTTCCTGCCTGGACGGTCCCCGCCGTCGTGACTTCGTCACTGTGGAGGGGATTCCCCTTGTCGTCGACCTTGTCGAAATCGTACTCTCGGCCGTCATCTCCTGCCGCAATTCCCGAACCTCCGAGACCGACGACAGTAATTGCACTACTATATCGAAGTAATTCCCGTCTGTTATATGATTGTTCTCCGCTCATGTATTAGGTATCTATCCTGTATGCTAAGGCGCAGGTCCTCCCCATCGGAGGTATCCTACCTACGGTCCATCTCGTCATCCAGAGAGTTATTTATTCTACACCTTTAGAATAAGTTACGAAATCCTATTATAATATTATATCTTTCGATGTGGTTTCAATGCTGGTATTTGAATAGAGAATCAAAACACCATCTTGCATGTCGGATCTTGCGATAGGACGTTTTTTCGACGTACAGGAGTTTTCCTTCGATTCTGTGGTCACAAACACTCGAGATTTACAGCACTAGTTGTTTCCAGGGTCCCGGTGACACCTGACGTCTTCAGTGAACGCTCTCGAGCAGTCGGCGGTCTCTGACCGACGACGACCGATCGAGAGACAGACAGACAAGTAACCAGACAGGCAACCAACCGCAATCGCGCGGGAATGCTGTGAGTCCTGCAGAGTGATTGCCTTCTCAGGTGGGTTCGAGCAACCCGGGGACAGCCTCAGCCGTCGACGTCAGCTGTCTCCGGACACTCTTGCTCGGGTGCTCCAGTTCCTTCACCAGGGATCTCTGCATCTTCCATCAGCAGGACGCGCCGCTCGGTGTACTCGAGACCGTTCTTGCGCTGTCGCGTTCGTTTGATCGCGAGGCGGTTCTTTGAGAGGTCGAGCAAGGCATCGATCGTCCTCGAGACGAGTTTCTTTGCGTACTCGTCACTGATGCCCTTCTCTTGCCGGCGGATCCAGTGTTTCATATCGCTCGCTGTAACGTACTCACGGACTCCTGTACTGCCCTTCTCCCAGGGGTTGTCACCCACACCGGGATCGGTACGCGCCTTCCAGAGCTTGGCAGCGAGCCGGGAAGGCAGCGGGGACGTCGTTGCATGGAGCATGTCATCGTCCATCTTGGCGAGTTGCTGAATCGGCAGGAGATCGCCGTGTGCCAGCGCGACGTCGCCGCCACGCTCGAGTGGATCGTCGCTCTCTGGGAGTCGAAAGTACTGCCGACCGTCGTCTTTGCCGATCCGTTCGAGGCGGCCGTCCGCAACCTCGATTTCGCTCCGGTCGACGTTCTCCTCGAACAGATGCGCGCCCTTCTCGAGTTCGCGGGCCTGAAGTTCGCCGACGCGATCCTTGTTCGCGTTCAGCTTCTTTTCGTGGGCGTCTAACCGTGCCTCGATCGGTGTCTGTGCGTGCTCGAGTTCTTCGACCCGTGCCTCGAGACGCTCGTTCGCTGCTCGCTCTCGGCCGAGTTCGGCCTCGAGGTGGTCGAGACGCTCCTTTTTCTGCTCGAGGCTGGATTCGAGCGCGGCGATTCGCTCTCGAAGCGACTCGAGTTCGTTCGGTAGCGTCTGGATGGGCGATTCGTTCGGTCCGGATGACTCGGTGTTCGTGCTCATGGCTTTGGGGTCCGTGGATGGGTCGTTGAGAAGACGATGCAGCTGCTGAATCGCGATCAGGCGGGCGGCGTCGGCGAACGGCGGGAGTGGGCGGTGAGGTGCGTGGGTTCCACAGCGGTGACTCGAGGCTGCCCGATCTCGACGTGCTCGTCGCCTCGCGGTCGGCGGCGATTACGCATCCTCCCGTGGCGACTGTGGTGGCCCGCCGTCGGCGACGAGTGCCGGACGCTCGGCCGTCGTGACCGGGAGTGGGGATCGGTATGCACACCGCTGACCGGGGTAGTACCGCTGTGCGAGGACCTTCGCGGCGTTGTAATCCGCGTGGACCACGTCGACGTGACAGTCCGGGTTGGGACAGCGGAGCGTCTTGTCGACCGGTCGGTCGCCGATGACGCCACAGCCGTGACACTCCTGTGAGGAGTAGGCTTCGGGCACCGCCGTGACCTCGATGGCGTACTCGGCGGCGACCGCTCGGAGGCGCAGATGGGCCATCGAGAGGAGCCACGCCGTCCCGCGGTGAGCGTCGGGATCGGTGAGCCACGCCCACAGGTCCGGCTCGTAGTGGCTGTCCTCGGTGACGAGCACGGGCTGGTCGTAGGCGCTCGCGTACTCGCAGAGCTCTCGTGCCGCGTCCTCGAGGGCCTCGAGCAACTCGTTACGACACTGTCTCACGTACGCGACGACCGTGTCGCGATCGTAGGCGCTAGCGAGCAGTGCGGCGACCTGTGCGCGGAGTTCGTCCAGGCGAGCGCAAATCTCGTCGCCGGAGATCGTACAGGCTCCCCTCGAGTCCGGCATCGTGGCTGGACAGGCGGTGTAGAGGTTGTACTCGCCGAGGTCGACGCCGATCGGGGTGCGGTCGGGGTTATCCATCGTGACCACCCGGCGAGGGTTGGTTGGCAGTGGTGGGGGTGTCGGGTTTGGTGGTGGGGTTGTCGGATTTGGTGGTGGGGTTGTCGGGTTTGGTGGTGGGGTTGGGGGGCTCGAGTGTCCGGCGGCGGTTCGACAGGCGGTTGGTTGGTCGGTGGTATGTATAGCCGCCGCGGGTCATCGCCGGTCACCTCCCGTGGCTTCGAAAAGGATCGCGTCGTCGCCAGCCACGAGGAGTTCGTCGTACTGCGTGGTGGTGTGGCGTGTCGGTGTCTCTGCGGGGAACTGGACGGACGCAGGGGATGTACTGTTGCTCGTCCGTGCCGCGGTGTGGCGCGGGCGCGTTTTCTGGTCGTTCTGGGTTGTCTGTTGCTCGTGACCGGTAGCCGATACTCCTGGCTCGTGAGCCCTACAGTTATGGGCTCGGGGGCTGTCTTTTCGCATGGCTTCTAGATTCCCTGGAGGGGAGTCGGAAGCCGCGTCCGACGTGCTGCAACACGTCGGGCATTTCTCGACGAATGCCCGCTGGACTGGCTTCCGTGCAACTCATCACTCTCTGGCATTAAATAGATTACTCACTATCTCTGAGTTACAATACGATATAACTGATCCAATAGTAGAATTAGTTGAGTTCTTCTTGCACATCGGAGGGAATATGAGCACGGTCAGAGATACTGAAAACGTGGTCAGACAACCTGCGGAGTGGATGCAGCCTGTTGACGACCGGATCCTCGAGATCTTCCGCGAGCATGGGAACCTCACTCCTGCAGCGGTCGAGGAGTTCGGTGGCCCGTCCAGCAGCCACGCTAGTCGCAGGTGCAAGAAATTGGCTCGCCACGGGCTTCTCGAACAGATTGTTACTGGACTCTACACGATCACTGACGACGGGGAAGCGTATCTCGACGAGGAACTCGACGCGAGCGAACTCGAGCCGCTCGAGGATACCGAGTAGAATCTCCACTCAGACCGGAATCATCCGGTAGTGAACACAGATTCTATATTTCGAGTTTTCCACCGTTAGAATCACACCAGTTTCTGCAGGAGAAATTATCTGAGGAATCGCTACCGGTATCAAAACGACAAGTCTCGATTATGAACACAAATTCGGGCCAGTTGTGTTCATATTGGTGAAGTCAAATTCCTCAATATGCAACCCCTGGGGGTGGGAGGGATTAAAGAAGGTTGGATTAGTGATGGACTGTATTTACTTTCCAAAATGTTCTATAATAATCCCAGGGGCAGAGGGAAGGGCTTCATAGAAACCCGACCAACCGAAGGACTCAACACGAGTCGTCCTGAAACGATATGTAACTAATGACCGAGATCACTAATCTCCACATAAGGAATTTTAAAGGAGTGTCTGAGCTGGATTACTCTCCAAAGAGGTTGAATTTAATAACTGGGAGGAACAACACTGGGAAAACTTCGTTATTGGAATCCATTAATATAATCTTCAACCCAAAATATATTGACAATTTCTCGAAGAATCTTGACAAGGTTGTACATACCAATGGAAAGTCTGCCACAATTAGCGCAGAGTATACACGGCAGCAGCAGACGCTTGATAGTAATTTCACAAGTCAGAGCCCAGAGGTACAGCACCGTGAGATAGGCTTTAGAGAACCTCGAGAGCAGGAATCTGTCGATATATTCATTAATACACTCCAAGATATATTGGAGACAAATGAAGACTATCCGATTAGAATAAGACATAATGAAAGTTTTGAGGAAGAGGGATTTAAAGAAGATATGAAAGATGCTCTTACTGAAACTATCACTGAGATGCCCGAGGATATTTCTATCTCTGGCACAAGGAGCAATTCAATAGTTCTGGAGATAGATGGGGAGTTGTATTCGTATATCCATCTTGGGGAGTATTATGAAGAGATACGCGAACACATTATTTCAGAATCGAAAGAGAAACTGCAAGAAAAAAATTCAAAGGAAAGTTTTGACTTTGAGGATCCGAGAGAACGAGAGAGGTTACAACATGCCATAATGCGTGGTTTGCATAATCAGTTGGTCCCTAGATTTGGTTCTGACCGTTTTGTGGGTAACAGGCCAGATCCTGTTGAAGGTGTTCGTTTAGTAAAATCTCCTCTTTTGAAAGCAGAGGATGTTGACATGAGTCAGGAGAATGCAGCAGTGAAAGCAAGCGATATAGAAGATTATCTGATTGAAAATAATATTCTGGAAAATCTTGAGGATTTTTCCTTTGAGAAGCTTGTCTTTAGAGATGATAGCGAGAAATACGAGATTCCATACTCGTTCATGGGTGATGGGTTTCGAACTATTGTTGGAATTCTCTGGGAAGTATTATCTGCGGAGCGAGAAGGGAATGTACTACTTCTTGAAGAACCCGATGTGCATATGCATCCAGGATATATTGAAAGTTTATTAACGCAATTAGTAAAGGTCGTTCGGGAAAAGAACCTCCAGTTGTTTATAACTACACACAATATAGACATGATTGAAGGGTTTTTCTCAGACAATCTCAAATCAAAAGAAGAAGTCTTTCTTTCAGACCACTTTCAATTGTTACAACTGACAGATCCTATTCCACGAACATTGGATTATAGAAGTGCTGAAGAAGAAATTGAGGATCTGAACGTTGATCTTCGGGGGATCTAAAATGCGGAAAGTTGTATTTAGTGAAGGGAAACATGACGTGTATTTTCTTGAATTAGCACATAAGATGGGGGATATCGAGAGTAATTATGACAAATATCTAACTGAAGAGGCAGCATACAATCAGACAAGACGCCTAAGAGAGCATTTAGCAGATGATCGCTTCGAAACATTGTATAAGTCTGAAGAAGGATACGGGAATTTGATTAAAAAATTCCGCAGCCATTCTCTAATGTTTACCTCCTTTTCATTATACATATTAGTAGATCTAGATGGAAAATCTATATCTTCTTTTTTCAGTAAATTAAACAACTCGCTAACCGAACAGTATGGAAATAAAGTCAAAGTAGATCCGAGGAATCAGATATCAAATCAAGACATTGTGATTTGTGATTCCAAACTGGAGATCGCTGGAACAGACAATAGAGATCTTCCGGTAATAGCCTTCTATGATAGTTTAGAGGATGTTACCGGAATAAATTATTCTGATAGCAAGAGTACAAAGATACAGAAAATTTCAGAGTATATCGATAATAACCCCAACATCCATAAAGAAATAATCAATACAATACATGATGCTTGATTGTTTATAACACAGTGTATTTTCCTATATCTCCCCTCAGAGACTTTACTACAGAAACAATGGGGACTAGGTTGTTCACACAGGCAATTTCCAAATCTTAGTTGGGGATTATTTCATGTGGTTTAACTGGGACCCTGCGTACGGGGCTGGGGTGAGACATTGTAATTGTTGAGCGCTTTCCCTTAGAGACGATGCGGAGATGGGGCGGTTGATTTGTGACTTTGGCCTTAGCCACACCCACTGCCTTATCCTAGTCACCATTCCAACATCTACGTTATCCGCCTACAGCTACTCGCAGACACGATCCCTCGAGCGGACCTACTCATATGCAGTCTTATCGTACACCGAACGCGACCCTCCCGCAAACAAGGAGTCGGTCGAACACGTGGTCCGGGAAGCCGAACCACAAACCGAGACCATCGAGAAACCGTCTCGGACTCGAGTACACCACCTGATAACTGACTACCCACAAACAACAGAAGCGAAGAACCCGGCATAGCAACTTTCGCACAGCATCGCCTACGGTAGACGTCACTCGAGTCGCTCCCGAAGCTGCACCACGTACGGACTGTTATCCCAGCTTCGGTGAGTGCCGATCGTCGTCAACAGATCTCGAGCCGCACTAACGCTCAGATGCCCGTTCCGGGCGTAATCGCAGATGAGCCGCGGCGTCGGGACGATGCGCGGGCCCTGTAACACGGCGTGGATCAGCGCGAAGTTCGTCCCGCCGAACTCGTCGGTCAGGAACCCGTCGACCTCCAGTGCGTTCGCGAGGACGATCCCATCGGTCTCACCGTCGTCGAGTCCGAACGTGGGCCGCGACTCCGGCGTATCGTCCCGTTCGTAGGGATCGATCACCGTGTAGTGCGCTCGAGCGGCGAGGACGTTCGTCGCTGCAGCGCCGTGGATATCCTGATACTGCGTGAGGTCACGGAGTTCCTCGACGACCTCGGACGGAACGGAGACGTCACACGAGGTGAGCAGATACTGGAACGGGTCTGGAGCCGTTGCGGTATCGTACGTCGCGTCGGCACGGGGAACAGCCACACTGACCAGTGCGCTCGTATCAGCGACGACGGTCTGGAGTCGTGGCCCGCTCATCGATCGGCAGCATCGTCGGGTTCGACCGCGATCGCGTCGTCACCGTAGATGTCGACGTCGGTAGGTGCGTCGAGATCCACCGGTTCAGCTTCGAGGTCTGCCTTGAGAAGTCGGAGTCGCTGGGCGGTTTCAGCGCCGACCAGTTGCTTGACCGTCTCGAACTCGAGTTGGTCGTCGTAATACTTCGTCGCGACCAATTCCTGGAACGTGTCGCGATCGGCGGTCTCCTCGAGGTAGTCGCGAATCGCCTCGACGAGCAGATCAGTCCGATCCGTGTCGAAAAGTTCGGCGACTGCATCGAGACGCTCGACGAGGTACTCGGGAGACTGGAAATGCACCCGCCGGGGATCGTCGCTCGCGCTCATGATATGTGCATGTTCTGCACATAGACGGATAACCGTTTCGCCGAGTAAGTGTGATTTTCACACAAGGATCGCCCTCTCTCGTTTGAAATTGCCGTACAGATGGTTGAACAGTGGTTACGACGGGATCACGCACCGCACTAACGACGAATGCCGATCCAACTCATCATCCCGACACCGATCGTTTCCAACAACACCCACCCACAGACACGATGCCTCGAGCGGGCCCGCGCAAACAGATCCGTCGGATCCCCACCTGATGTGGAATAACGTGGGTCGGACGCCACTCGCCGTTCGGAACTCGAGTGGTCCCGGTCAGTTCGGAGAGCCGTCGGCACATGTAGTGACTCCACTAACTCTCGGAGCGACGAACGTCGTCGTATGTGTGCGAAATTCACCGGCGATGACGACGGAAAGCGAGCCGTCGACGCGGACGGCGAACAGATCGGTATCGTCGAGACGGTCGAGGGCGGGGTTCCTCACGCCGATCCCGATCCGGGAATGACGGACACGATCAAGTCGAAACTCAGATGGGGCGGTTCCAACGGGGAAACGTACCGACTCGACGAGCAAAACGTCGAATCGATCACGGACGACGAGGTCCGCATCGAGCGGTTCTAAACGGTCAGGCACGCGTTCGCCCCACGCGGTCGCGTTTCGGAGCGAGCGACTTCCACCCTGCCAGATTATCTGAACGATAATACGAGTACTGGTATCGGCGGAAGATAGTGGCGAAGACTGATACGGTCTGCTCTGACTGATACGGATTGCTGTACCGATGTACCGGCGCACTCGCGACCCGGGCGGCGGGTACGCCGGTACTGACGGACAGGAAACCGTACGAGACAGCGCGCGACCGACGCCTATATTCGCCCGGAGCGCGCCGCCTCGCACATGGCCGTTCGCTTCGTCACCGGCAACGAGGGAAAGGTTCGCGAGGCTCGAGCGTACCTCGAGGGGATCGACAGGGTCGAACAGATCGAGTACGACTACACCGAAATCCAGAGCGACTCGCTCGAGGAGATCGCCAGGGTCGGTGCGCGGGAAGCGTTCGAGGAGACGGGCAACGACGACCCCGTCCTCGTGGGCGACACGGGGCTGTTCGTCGACGCGCTCGCGGGCTTTCCGGGGCCGTACTCGGCGTACGTCGAGGACACCGTCGGCGTCGAGCGCCTCTGGCGGCTCGTCGAGGCCGAAGACGACCGGCGAGCGCGCTTTCGGACGGTCCTGGCGTTCGCGGACGGCGAGCGAACGGAGACGTTCGACGGGACGCTCGCGGGGACGATCGTCGCCCCCCGCGGCGACGAGGGCTTCGGCTACGACCCCATCTTCGAGTACAACGGACAAACGCTGGCCGAGATGAGCCTCGAGGAAAAGAACGCGATCTCACACCGCGGGCGGGCGCTCGCGGCGTTCGCGGAGTGGTACGCGGACGACGAATACTAGATCGGAAAACTACCAACCAGGTTTTCACGTCTACGGACGGGGTTTCCTGGATGATGTAACCGGTCGTTGCTCCGAAATCGAGGTGATCTACGCAACTCGGTCGAGAGAGGGCACATCCGAACAAAACCGGTGTAGCACGCCATGAAACAGCAGATACGTCTCCCCGAACGGTTCAGTGAGAGCGCCACTGTTAAATTACCCCTCCGGGACTGGTGTGCATAAGGGACGGTTCGTCGTTGAGTACTTGTTGACTTTGAAAGTTTGTGTCACAGCAGTTAGCCAGTGTCAGCACTGATGGACAGTTTGAGTGGAATTTGTACTGCCGCCCAAAATCGTTGCACCCGCTATCTTTTTCCAACCCGAGTGTGATCTGAACTTATGAACAGGCGGAAGCTTCTAACTAGTAGTGGTATTAGTGCTGGAGTGATTTCAATTGGAACAGCCGGATACGTTAGATACAGTTCTGATATGAATATTACCGTCCCGAGTCAGGTTAGCGAATTCTCTTTCGAAACAGAGAACCCTCCCGTGGGATGGTATCTCGAGGGGAATGGTATCGGTCCCGAAGATAATCCACAAATCACGCATCAAGCGGACACCAGCCCGGAGATCAAAATATCTGGAACACTGTTTATTGGTTCTAGAAACTGCGAAAAAGCAATCGTGGATGAGCTAACGTATGACGATTCAGATAGTACTATCCGAGTGATTGTAACTTGGGCTAACCAATCAATGACGATTAGCGAGCGTCTCCAAGGTCGACTCTGTAGAGAGGCACTTGCATCTGCCCGGTACACGATCAAAATGACTGTTGAGGACCACATTCGGTCAATCGACGTGATTGAACGGGACTATCGAGGAAATAAATATTCTTCACAGGAATCTCTTTGAGTCATTCTATACAGAAAAAGACAGTTCTAACTACCGTCTATTTGCTATGAGATAGCATTCTTGCCACACACTGTCATGTGGTCTATACATCGATTATCTCTTACGCCTCTTCCAAATCACTAACCCTACTAGATATATTAAGAATCAAATTAATTGTGTATAAATTTACGATGAGTAATAGGGCCAGAATAAATATAGTGACGCCGGGGTTAACAATGACGAATACTAAACCTACTACCGAAAGAGCGACCAATACAATCTGTCGTATTTTCAATCTCTCTTGATCCATATTATTAGGGCAGGATATTGGCATTTATCACTTACTATGTTCGATTCGTTTGGTGGTCTATTCGACGCGGTCTAGTTCGAACGGTATTTGAGACGGGATAGAGCGCTCGGAGGTTGGTCCGAGCGCCCATTATTGGGATTTGGCACATGATGGCATTTCTCATCTCGTTTCGGTGCTGTCCCCCACGCAGCGATGCAGTTTTCCCTCGCTCTATCCGAGACCGATTGGAGTCCCCACTTGAGTTTGAGAGTCGTTCATCCGAACGCGATTAGGGTGGGGTGATGCATCCCCGAACTGGGTCGCTTTCTCTGTGGCTGTTCCTGTCCCACCACGCCCATCGACGTGGTCTCTTGGACCGATGTATCGGTGAGGCCACAACCCATCTGCGGTCCAACCGGTACTGATTTAACCAGAGCGATGGTACACTCATATTGGGAAAATACGATATGACTTCGTCCAACGAGACGGCGGCGGACGTTCGCCGGACGCTCGAGCGGCTGTCCGACGACTGCGACCCCGTCGCCGAACTCGAGGAACGCCGACCGGCCGACGAGACGGTGGCGACGCAGGAGACGGTCTTCGGCGCGCTCGCGAACGACCACCGGATTCGCGCGCTCGAGGCGCTGCGCGACGGCGAGCTGTGTGCCTGCGAGCTACAGGTCGTCCTCGACGCGCCCCAGTCGACGGTCGCGACCCACCTCCGGACGCTCCGGGAGGCGGGCCTCGTGAAGACTCGCAAGAAGGGAAAGTGGACCTACTACCGCATCGCCGACACCGCGGTCTTCGAACTGCTCGACGTGGCCGCCGCCGTCGAGACGCCGACCGAGTAACCCGCTTCAACTATGACAGACAACGGCACACCGACGGACGACCCGAGCATCGACGACGCGAGCAACCGGACGAACGCAGGCCCGAAAGTAACCGACGGCACCTCCGACAGACGGGCCCACGTTCGCGAGGAGTACGGCGACGTGGCCGCCGGCGAAGGCGGCTGTTGCGGGTCGACGACCGCCGACGCCGACGACGGCGGCGTAAGCGCCGATCCGTCTCGATCGGCGGCGCTGGGCTACGACTCCGACGACCTGGCGCAAGCGCCCGACGGCGCGAACCTCGGGCTGGGCTGTGGAAATCCGGTCGCGATGTCGGCCCTCGAGCCCGGGGAAACGGTGCTCGACCTCGGCTCAGGCGGCGGGTTCGACTGCTTTCTCGCGGCGCGCGAAGTCGGTCCCGACGGTCACGTCATCGGGGTGGACATGACGCCGGAGATGCTCGAGCGCGCTCGAGAGAACGCGGCCGAGAGCGAGTTCGACCACGTCGAATTCCGACTGGGCGAGATCGAACACCTCCCGGTCGCCGACGAGACGGTCGATACGATCATCTCGAACTGCGTCGTCAACCTCTCGCCGGACAAGCCGCGGGCGTTCGCCGAAGCCTACCGGGTGCTCCGGCCCGGCGGCTCGCTCTCGATTTCGGACCTCGTCGCGACGGGACCGCTCCCGCCCGAGGTCCGCGACGACCCGGACGCGGTCGCCGAGTGCGTCGGCGACGCCGCGCGAATCGAAGACCTCGAGCGGTGGCTCGCGGATGCGGGGTTCGTCGACGTCGAAGTCATCCAGGAAGGCGAGTGGAGCGACGAACTACCGATCGTCTCCGCCCGTATCGAGGCGCGAAAACCGGTGTAAGCCGCGTCGGTCGTTCCACTCCGACGTCGCCACGCGGTGTTCGTCGTCGGAGCGAAACGACCGCGACCGACCGTCCGACCCCTTCGCGGGGTAGCTCACCGACGAGCGACCGTCCGATCGAGAACCGCCGCCGATCTTCCGTCCCGTGTCGCGTACGTTACCCGTCGTCGGCCGGCGTCACGAGCACCGTGACGATCGCGTACTGATGGACCGTCGACGGATCGGGAACCGTGTCGATCGGCTGGGCGAACCTGTACTCGACGTCCTCGACGACGTACTCCGCTCGCGCGTCCCGAAGTTCGTCGGCGATCGTCTCCGGTCCCTCGAATTCGGCGATAGCGAGCGTGACGGTCGCTCCCGCCGGTGGAATCTCGACGCCGCTCGATTTCGCGAACTTCGCGAGCGTCTCGCCCGTCTCCGCGTCCTCGAAGAAGAGCTCCTGCTTGAACGGCCTGTATTCCCTGTTTTCTTCGGAACTCATTGTCTCACCCGGCGATCGCGTCGACGACTTTTCGGTCGAACGCGTCCCGATCCGCGTCGTCGCCGTCACGCGCTTTGTCGTTGCCGCCGCGGGCTTGCTTTACCGACGCTTCGATCGACCGCTCGATCCGGGCGTCGGTCGTCTCGAGAACGCGCGCCGAGTGGCGCAGAACGTCGGCGTGGGCCGCCGCGAGCGTCTTCGCGAGTTCGCTGTCTTTGTTCAGCCGGTAGGTGGTCGTGTTCCCGACCGTCCCGGCCCGCTCGACGATCCCGAGTTCCTCGAGGTCGTCGACGTTTCGGTGGAACGAGTTGCGAGACAGCCCGGCGAGTTCGATCACGTCCGACGCGGTCAACTCCTCGTAGTGCTTTCGAAGAAAGACGTCGACGATCTTCACCCGACTCGGCGTTTCGAACAACTTGACGAACGGCGAACTCTCACTGTAGGCTCCGCCCGCGCTCGAGTCGTAGCCACCGGTCATGTTCGCACAGTGATCGCGGTCGCTAATAAATCCATCCCACGAATGGGACGGTCCATTTCATTCCTGGGATATCTTTCCCAAACAATGATGTCGGAGCCGGCGAAACGAGTTCGAGTGGACTGGGACTCGGACTCGGCCCGTGCGGCGATCAAACTGGACGTCGTTCTCGAACTGTACAAGCGGCGTCACCGGGCGCCGTACGCCGTCACCATCGCGGACCTCGAGACGTACTCGAGTTCGTACGACGACGCCGAGTTCCACGAGCTGATCGACGAAATCGTCGCCGAGTGCGAGTCGGTCGCGTATTCGAACCGCGCGGAGACCCGAATTCATCTCACCGACCGCGGGAAACCGCAGCGATATCTCGACGAACTCGCGGAGCAAAACGACTGGTACCGGTAGCCGTCACCGAGTGCTGCCGGACGCCCGCCCACCGGTCACCGTCGCGGATCGCAGTCGGGGCCGGGATACTCGCCGCCCTCGACCGCCTCGTAGAGGCTCTCGGGGTCGAACAGCCGGGCGAACGCGTCCGGCGGACGAACGCTCACCGAGACGCGAGGCTGGAGCGAGAGTCCCGCTTTCGCGGAACCGAGTCGCTCGTCGTCGGAGAGCAGGTGTGCCGCCTCACCGCGATAGGCCGACGCGAGCGCGGGGTGGTCGTCTTCCGGGTGGTCGACCGCGACGCAGTCGGCCTCGAGTCGCGCCCGGTGGTCGCCCGCGAGTTCCTCGTCGGCCAGCGCCGCGACGAGCCGTTCGGTCTCCTCGAGTAAGTGCTCGCTCGCAACCAGGTCGACCCAGGAGTGACGACGGACGTGGTCGAGCGCCTCCCGGGCGTCGCCGTCGACGAGCAGGTCGGCCGCGAGCACCGCCGGATCGGCGACGACGCGCGTCGGGTCGGGCTCGTCGCGGCGTTTACTCATCGCTTTTCCCCGCGTCGGACGCGTCTCTGACGTCGTCGATGTCGACGTCGTACTCGGTGGCGCGGTCGAACAGCTCCTCCCAGCTTGCGGTCATTGGCGGACGTTCGGACGACGGGACGAAAGCTCCCACGCCTGCGCGGCTCGACCGGACTCTCCCCCGTCGACGGCGTCACTTCTCCCTCGAGAGCAGCCAGAAACAGACGGCCCCGAGAACGAACGCGACGCCGACGTTGACCGCGAGGCCGACGACGCCGACGCCGACGACCAGCGCGAGCGCCCAGCCGTCGTCGACCGGTGCGAACGCCGCCCGGCCGAGTTCGAGGGCGACGACGGCGAGTAAGACGCCGAGCAGGGCCATCGGGAACGCGGCCAGCAGCGCGCCGGCGGCCACCAGCGCGAGCGCGAGGTAGCCGACTCCGAGCAGGACGTTCGCGCCGCCGGTCCGCGCGCCGAAGGCGTACTTTCCCGCTAGCCCGCCGCTGCCGTGACACATCGGGACGCCGCCGACGGGGATCGCCGCGAGGCAGGTGACCCCCATGCTCTTCGAGAGCGAGTCTGCGGAGACGTCCCGATCGTAGAGGTCGCCACAGAGCAGCGCGGTCGCGATCGCCGCGTTTCCGAGGGTCATCCCCAGCTGGGCGACGGTCCCCTCGAGCGCCGCCGCCGAGACCGTCGGCGCGCCGGCCGGGAAGATCGCGAGTTCGGGAAGCCGCGGCGTCGGAACGCCGACGGACAGGACCGCCGCGACCCCGCCGAGCGCGAGGACGACCAGCACGCTCGAGCGGCGGTATCCGACGGCGGCGAGCGCGAGGACGACCGCGACCCCCGCGAGCGCGACGGCCGGGTTGGCGATCGAGAGCCCGACGGCCGCCTCGAGCAACAGCAGGGCGACGGCGAACTGGACGCCGCGGATCACGGGCTCGCCGACGATCCGCTGGAGGCGATCGACGAGGCCGAGCGAGCCGACGGCGAGCAGGACGACGCCGGCGAGCAGCCCCGCCGCGGCGAGTTCGGGGTACGACAGCGATCCGACGATCGCCAGCCCGATCAGCGCCTTCATCGGCTCGACGGAAAGCGGCATGCCGTAGTACAACCCCCAGACGATCTGGAACACGCCGAAGCCGATCAGGACGTGCGGGAGCGAGACGGCCGTGGTCGCCGCGAGCGCGACGAGCAGCGGCAATACCGTAACTGAATCACCTAGCGCACCCGTGAGTTCGCTCGTCGTGAATTCGACCTCCGAACGGCCCGGAGACTCGAACGAGTGCGCCATACACCCGGTTTCACGAGAGACACGTTTGACTGTTTCGAGTAACTGATAATGGTTCAATTTCGCAGTGGACGAATGGGGGTCGGGTTACGGATCGAGATGCCTCGAGAACGCCTGCTGTCGGTGGCGACGAGAGCACTCCGCCGTTTCCAGTGGCGGTGGTTCGTCGACGATTCGGCCCACCGTGCCGTCCAAGCCGTCGAATCGTCCGGACCGTCGAATCCGTCGAATCGTCCGCGCCGTCGTCGTTTCCCGTCACCGGGCTGACGGGGGGTCCCTCGATCCGTCGCCGATCGACTCCGGGACCGGCCCGGCCGTCGAAACCGACTCCGGGTCGACGCCGCCGGCCGTCCTGGCCTCGGGGAGGTCGTAGCCCCGGTCGGTCGCGTACTCCTCGAGCCGTCGGTTCAGTTCGGCGGCCTGTTCGGTGAGGACGGTGGCGCTCTCTGCGACGTGTGCGAGCGCGTCGGCCTGCGCCGACGCCCGCCGTACAGCCGTTCCGGCCGTCGCGGCCGTTTCCTCGCTTCGCTCACCCGCGTCTTCGATCATCGCGACGACCTCCTGGGTCGAGGACGCCTGTTGCTGGGTCGCGGCGGAGATCTCCTGGACGCCCTCGTTCGTCCGTTCGGCGAGTTCGGCGATCTCGTCGAGCGCTCGGGCGGCGTCGCTGACGTCGGTGACGCTCGACTCGATCCGCTCGCGACTCGTGCGAACTTCCGTCCCCGCCGACAGCGCGCGTTCGCGAAGCGCCTCGAGACGCTCCTCGACGTCCTGTACCGAGTCGTAGACCTCCTCTGAGAGGGCCTTGATCTCGTCGGCGACCGCGCCGAATCCCCGCCCGCCGTCGACCGACCGAGAGGCCTCGATGTTTGCGTTCAGCGCGAGCAGGTTCGTCTGTTCGGCGATCTCGCTGATCGAATCGACGAGTTCGTCGATCCGTTCGGCATCGTCCTCGAGCGCTTCGATCTCCGCGAGGGTTCGTTCCGTCTCCTCGTCGATCACGTCCATCCCCTCGATCGCCGCCGCCGCGGAGCGACTGCCCTCGTCCCCGACTCTCGCCGTCCGATCCGCGACGTCCGCGACCTCGGTCGCCGTCGCGGCGATCTCCTCGATCGTCGTCGACAGCGACTCCATCTCCGCCGTCACCGTCCGGAGCTGCTCGTTCTGAGCGTCGGTGTCGTCGACGACGGACGAAAGCATCTCGCTCGTTCGCTCGCCCTCCCGACGAACCGTCTCCACGCTCACGTTGAGTTCGCGGCTGTAGGTGACGACGTCACCGGAGAACGTCTGCAACGTCGAGAACGCTCCCTCGATCTCCGCCAGTAGCTCGTTCGAGTTGCGCGCGAGCTCGTCGATCCGCTCGTGGGATCCCTGCGGTTCGAACCGTCGCGTCAGATCGCCGTCGGCGACCGCTCGCGTCACCTCGGCGTGTTCGGACACCGTCCGCTCGAGTTCACTGAGCGACCGGTCGGTCCGTCGATTCTCGGCGAGCCGGCCGCGGATCGACGCCAGGTGATCGCCGAGCGCCTCGAGTTCGTCGACGCCGTCGACGTCGGCGTAGACGTCGAAGCCGACGCCGACGTCGCCCCGGTCGAGTCGCGCCGTCCGATCGCGTAGCTCTCCGATGACGCGGTAGAGCTCGTCGCGCTCGTACTGCGCGGTTTTCGCGGCCGAACCCGCGGCGAGCGCCATCGCCGTGATCCCGGTCGCGGCGACGCCGAGGACGGCGACGGACAACTCCGCCGTCGTCACGCCCTCGAGCGCGACCGTCGCTCCGCCGACCGCCAGCAATCCGGCGACGACGGCGACGAGGGCGAACCCGACGGGACGATCGGACTGGACCGCGGACGGGAGCGACGACCTCGAGCCGACGGCGCTCATCGATCCACCTCCACGGCCGATCCGGTCGCGGCGTCGCGAGTCGCCCCCTGGTCGGTGGCATCCGTCGCGCTCCGGTCGGTCGCCGCGTTCCGAGCATCCGCCTCGTTCCGGCCGATCGCGGTCGCGGTTCGCTCGACGACGAACCGGCAGGCGTCGTCGCCGTCGTGCATGCAGGTCTCCTCGTCGACCGTCAACTCCTCGTCGAACCGATCCGCGACGCCGTAGAGCGCGCCGCGGGCGACGTCGCACAGCTTCCGATCCGAGTCGTACGTGACCCGCACCCGACGATCGTCCAGCCGTTCGGATCTCACCCGCGGCGTCGTGAGGTCGGTCAGGTCCCGCGTCCGAAGCGACGTGTGAAACTGCTGGACGTTCGTGATGAGCTCGAGGCCGTCCCACTCGTCGTCGATGTGGAGGTCGTACAGTTCGAGGAGGACCGGCACGACCCACCGCCCGTACTCGGTCAGCAGCGTCCGCGGATCGGTGTCGGTCAGTTCGCCCGCCGTGCGAACGAGTTCGTAGACGTCCCCGTCCGGATAGACCGCGACCGGAACGTACACCCGTTCTTGGACGTCGGCTTCCCGCTGGATCTCGAGCCACGTCTCCTCGTCGTGGGTGTCGACGACGAACTCCCGGATCGTCTTCAGTATGATCCCGTGCATGAATCCTCGCTCTGCCCTCGTTGGCCGGGTTCGATCGATCCGGACTCCACTTCGTTCATCGATACTCCACTCTATTTTTAACAACATTCGAAATAATTGTTTCGACGGCAGCTCGGATCGACATCGTGGTCACAGGCGACGACCGTGGTGGTCGCCGACCGAATCGGTGCATCCCCCGATCGACGCGGATCGGTAGAGTCTAAGACGACCACCGCGAAGCGTCCGGCGTGAGCGACCTCGGAAAGATCGATCGATCGTTCTTCGATCGCCACGTCGCGCCGAACCTGGGTGCCAGCCGTGACGACGTCGCGGTCGGCCCGCGTCACGGCGTCGACTTCGGCGTGATCGACGTCGACGGGACGGCGCTGGTCACCGCGACCGATCCGCTCTCGATCCTCCCGGCGCTCGGCTTCGAGCGCGCCGCGCGGTTCGCCCTCGATCTCGTCCTCGCGGACGTGGCCGTCAGCGGCGTTCCGCCGTCGCACCTCTCGATCTGTTTCACCCTGCCCGAGGCGATGACCGACGAGCAGTTCGAGACGGTCTGGACGACTATCCACGACGAGTGCGCCGACCTCGGGGTCGCCGTCGTCACCGGCCACACGGCCCGGTACTCCGACCCGTCGCACCCCTGGGTCGGCGCGGCGACCGCGATGGGCGTCGGCGAGCACGACGACGTCGTCCGCCCCGACGGCGCGCGCGTCGGCGACCGGCTCCTGCTGACGACCGGGCCCGCCGTCGAGGCGGTCGGCCTCCTGAGCACCCTCTTTCCCGACCAGCTCGAGCTTCCCGACGACGTCGTCGCGGACGCGCAGGGACGACTCGAGGAGGTGTACTGCGTTCGGGACGCCCTGACCGCGGCCGCGGCCGGACCCGTGACCGCGATGCACGACGTCACCGAGGGCGGACTGGCCGGCGCGTTGAACGAGATGGCCGCCGGAGCCGGAGTTCGGTTCGCCGTCGACCGCGAGGCCGTCCCGATGCGACCCGGCGTCCGCGAGGTGTGCGAGTCCCTCGAGATCGATCCCTGGGCCGCGACCAGCTGCGGCTCGCTGGTCGTCGCGGTCGAGCCGAGCGGCGTCGGTGCAGTACAAAGCGCGCTCGAGGATCTGGACACCGTCGTCGCCGAGATCGGCCGCGTCGAGGACGGCGACGGCGTCGTCGTCGACGGGGAGCGACTCGAGCACCCGGGCGTCGATCCGTCGTGGGCCGCGTACGCGGAACTGGCCGATGGGTCGCAGTAGCGAGCGGTCCGTCTGGACGACGGGCGCTCACCGCCTTCGTCCGTCCGCGTCGGCCGCACCATCACCACTTTGTATAACCGGAGAATAGACTCGAGTATGAAACGGCCAGCACCCGAATCGCGACCGGTCGCGTTGACGATCGCGGGGAGCGACTCCGGCGGCGGTGCCGGCATCCAGGCCGACCTCGCGACGATGGCCAGCCACGGCGTCTACGGCACGTCGGCGATCACGGCCGTCACCGCCCAGCACACCCGCGGCGTCGAGTCGTCGTTCGTCCTCCCGACCGCGGAGATCGACGCCCAGATCGACGCCGTCGTCGGCGACTTCGACGTCGGCGCGGCGAAGACGGGAATGCTCGCGACGACCGAGGTGGTCGAACTCGTCACCGAGCACGCTCGATCGTTCCCGTTCCCGCTCGTCGTCGACCCCGTGATGGTCGCCACCTCGGGCGACCGGCTGCTCGACGAACGCGCCGAACGCGCCTACGAGTCGCTGATCGCCGAGGCGACGCTCGTGACGCCGAACGCCGACGAGGCCGAAGTGCTGACCGGCGTCGCCGTCGACGACGTGGAACGTGCGCGCGAAGCGGGCGAGGCGCTCCTCGAGATGGGGGCCGACGCCGCGCTGGTCAAGGGCGGACACGTCCCCGGCGAGACGGTCCGGGACGTCCTCGTCCGCGCGGGAGATCCGGCGACGGGGGCGGGCGAGCCCGCCGTCACGACGTTCGAACACGAGCGCGTCGACACCGACGCGACCCACGGTTCTGGCTGTGCGCTCTCTGCCGCCGTCGCGGCGCGACTCGCGCGCGGCGAGGGGCTCGAGGCGGCGGTCGAGGGTGCGGTCGACTTCCTCGCTCGAGCGATCGAACGCCACTACGACGTCGGGCGGGGGCCGGGAGCGGTCAATCACTCCGTCGATCGGTAGCTGACGGGCCGTGATTCGGCCGATTTTTACGGACCGGGTGACTCACGGCGACCATGGTCGAAAACCCGTTCGACGCCGAGATTCGCGTCGGGGAGATCGTGAAAGCCGAGTCGTTCCCCGAGGCGAACAAGCCGAAGATGACCAAGCTGTGGATCGATCTCGGAGACGACCACGGAGAAATTCAGTCGGCCGGACAGCTGGATCACCACTACGATCCCGAGGAACTCGAGGGGCGACAGGTGCTGTGTGCGACGAACCTGGGATCGGTTCGGATCGCCGGGTTCAAATCGGAGGCGCTGACCGTCGGCGTCCCCGACGAAGACGAGTTTCCGGTGCTCGTCGAACCGGAGTCCGACGTGCCCCTCGGCGGACTGTTGTTCTGAGACGGCCTATTGTACGATTCACCAGTGGGTCCGCAGACGGGTCGCGCTCGCACGGCGATGACGTACGATGGTCCGTATGAGACGGCCAGCACACCGTCCGACGGGCCGGCTGGAGAACCGCTCGCGAGTCAGAAATAGCAGTAAAGCTATCCGTCCGGCGAGTGCACGGCCAGTATGGACGGCGATCCGCCACCGGCCCCGGGACCGTCGGCCGAAGGGACCAACGTCGAAGGGGAGTCACCGCAGATCGAGCCGACGATCGAGACCGAGGAGGCGACGATTACCGACGACGCCGAACTCGAGCGAACGCTCGGACTTTCTGGCGGCCTCGCCATCGGGATCGGGACGATGATCGGCGCGGGAATCTTCGTCTTCCCGGGACTGGCTGCGGGAAACGCCGGCCCGGCCGCGTCGGTCTCGTTCGCCATCGGTGCCGTCGTCGCGTTGCTGGTCGCGTTGCCGGCGTCGGAACTCGCGACGGCGATGCCGAAAAGCGGCGGCGGCTACTACTTCATCTCGCGCGGACTCGGAACGCTCGCCGGGACCGTCGTCGGTCTCTCGTTGTGGTTCGGGCTGGTGTTCGCCACGGCGTTTTACCTCGTCGGCTTCGGCTACTACGCCGTCGACACGCTGGCCGAACTGGGTATCGCGGTCGGGGCGGAACTGGTCGTCCCGATCGCGTTGCTGTTCGGCGTGGGCTTTACCGTGTTGAACGTCACGGGGACCGAAAACGCGGCGAAACTCCAGAACGGCGTCGTCGCGTTGTTGCTGTCGATACTGCTCGTGTTCCTCGGATACGGCGGGCTCGACGCCGTCGGGCTCCTGGGTGAGCCGACGGCTCCCGAACGGTTCGCCCCGGCAGGAATCTTCCCCGTGTTTACGACGGCGGCGCTCGTTTTCACCTCATATCTCGGCTTCGCACAGGTGGCGACCGTCGCCGGCGAGATGAGAGATCCCGGCCGAAACCTGCCGCTGGCGATGGTCGGATCGGTGGTCATCGTCGGCGTCCTCTACGTGGTGACGATCTTCGTCGCGACGAGCGCGTTCGGAAGCGAGCAACTCGAGCAGTTCGGCGAGACGGCGATGGTCGAAGTCGGTCGCCACTACCTCGGCCCGATCGGCGCGTTCGCGATCGTCTTCGGCGGCCTGCTCGCGACGATGTCCAGTGCCAACGCGTCGGTGCTCAGCACCTCTCGAGCCATCTACGCCGTCTCCCGTGACGCGCTCTTGCCCCGGCGCGCGAGCCGGATCAACCTCCGGTACGGCACGCCCCACGTCGCACTGGGGCTGGCCGGCGGGCCGATTCTGGTGTTGACGTGGACCGGGCGCGTGGAACTGCTCGCCGAGGTCGCGTCGTTCCTCCATCTCATCATGTACGGGCTGATCTGCGTGGCGCTCATCGCCTTACGTCGCGACGAACCGGAGTGGTACGACCCCGACTTTCGGGTTCCCGGCTATCCGGTCGTCCCGGCACTCGGTGCGCTCTGCAGCGTCGCTCTCATCGGGTTCATGCAACGCGCCTCGCTGTACGTCGGCGTCGGAATCATGCTCCTGACCGTCGGCTGGTACCTCTACTACGCCCGCGACGTCGATCTGAGAGGTGCATTATGACACGCATACTCGTTCCACTGGCGATACTCGAGGGAGAATCGGTCTCGGCCGGGCTCACGGAGCTGCTCGCGCCGATGGACGTAACCGTACTGGGCTATCACGTGTTGCCCGAACAGACGCCGCCGGACCAGGCGCGACTGCAGTACGAAGACCGCGCCACGGACGCACTCGAGGATCTCGCGACGGAGTTCGGGGCGGAAGACGGGACCGCCGACTACCGCCTTGTTTTCACGCACGATCGCAAGCAGACGTTCGATCGAGTCGCGGAAACGACGGACTCGGCAGTCTACGCAATTCCGGGAGCGACCGGTCCGATCGAGCGGCTCCTCGTCGCGTTGACAGGCGACGTCGCCGTCGAACGGATCGTCTCGTTCGTCGCGGAACTGATCGGGGACCGCGAGATCGGCGTCACGCTCTTTCTGGCGACCGACGAGGAAACCGCCGGTCGGGAACTGCTCGAGACGAGCGCTCGAGTGCTCTCCGGAGACGGCATCGCGGTTCGAACCGAACTCGCGATCGACGAGCCGCCGCTCGAGGCGCTCGTCGCCGCCGCCGTCGACCACGACGCCGTCGTCATGGGCGAACGTGCGCCGTCGCTCCGGACGCTCGTCTTCGGCGAGGAGGCCGAACGCGTCGCCGCCGAGTCGGTCGGTCCGGTACTCGTCGTTCGACGTCGCGACGAGGACGCTGATCGACCCTCGAGTACCGAGGAACGCTAGTCGACCCGCGAGTACCGAGGAACGCTGGTCGACAGATCTCCGCGAACCGCTCGCGCGTCGCCGGTCGCTAAATCAGGCGTCGTCGCGTTCGTCCTCACCGCCGGTCGATTCGTCCACGTCGGCGCGCTCGAGGTACTCCCCGCGGATGACCAGAACCGGATCGACGGTCTTCCTGGCGAGCGTCTTCGCCCGGTCCCGAAAGATGAACCGACGAATGGAGGGGCGACTCTCGCCGACCACGAGGAGGTCGTGCTCGCTCGCCGCCCTCAGGATCTCTCGCGTCGGCGAGCCGTCGACGCCGAGCGTCGTGTCGACTCGGTCGCGATCGACTCCGACTTCGATCAGTTCCTCGGCCGCGTCGTCGAGGAGTTCGCCACCACGTTTTCGGTCGTCTTCGTCGGAGACGACGTGGAAGAAGGTCACCTCCAGGTCGGTATCGGCCACGAGCGCGCCGAGTAACTGGGCGATGTACTCGAGGTTGACGTCGCTTCGGATCGCGACGAGGACCGACTCGAGAACGGGTGCGGGGTTGACCAGCAAGACGCCGTCGCATTCGGTCTCTACGGCGACGCGTTCGAACGTCTCGAGGCGGTCGTGCGTGAAGACGATTCGAGTGGAGACGTCGAGGCAGCCGGCGTCTTCGAACGTTCGCTGCACGTCGTCGAGTTCGCTCCGCACGCGCGCCTCGTACTGGTCACGCGCCTGGTCGGTGCCGGTCTGATCGGGAACCTCCCGATAGCCGAGCAGGACGACGGGAACCGACGCGAACGCGTCGACGACCGTCCGGGGAACGGACTCGCCACCGAGGACGTCGATCGGGATCAGTACGCGGTGGTCGCGAGGTGCAGCCATTGTGGGGGCTCGTTCCACGAGATAGGACGGCGGTCGTAATAGAACCCGGTACGAACGTCGCGATGAGTGTCACGGCTTCCGATACGTAGGGTGGGTCCAGACCGACGGCGGCTCGCCACGTTCAGACCGTCGGCCAGAACTATTTGACGATCGGTCGCTCTCCTGCGGCCGTCTCCGATGTCGACGGCCGCGAATTCGCGACCGACGTCTCACTGACTTCTGTCCGACAGTATCACTTCCACCGCGGATCCCGCAGGGTTTTTGCCGTGGCCCGCCAGTCACCGCACATGACCGAGGCGACGGGCATCGTCGGGGAGTTCCTCTCGCTCAAGGAAGACACCGACGCCGACTTGCTGGCGATGCAGTGTGGCGACTTCTACGAGTTCTTCGCGGACGACGCCGAAGTCGTCGCCGACGAACTGGACCTGAACGTCTCCCAGAAGTCCTCGCACGGCTCGTCGTACCCGATGGCGGGCGTCCCCGTCGACGACCTCACGCCCTACCTCAAGGCGCTCGTCGAACGCGGCTACCGCGTGGCCGTCGCCGACCAGTACGAGACCGACTCCGGCCACGCGCGAGAAGTCGTTCGCGTCGTCACGCCGGGCACGCTGCTCGAGACGACCGACGCGGACGCCCAGTACCTCGCCGCCGTCGTCTGCGACGCCGTCTCCTCGAGCGGCCGTGGGGACTCGAACGGGGCGGGATACGGGCTGGCGTTCGCGGACGTCACGACCGGACGCTTTCTCGTCGCCGACGCCGAGGACCTCGAGGCGGCGCTGACGGAACTGTACCGGTTCGATCCCGTCGAGGTGTTGCCGGGGCCGGACGTTCGATCGGACGACGACCTCCTGGCGGAGGTCCGGGAACGGGTGGATGCGGCGCTGACGTTGCACGAGACGGAAGCGTTCGCGCCGAAACGCGCCGACCACGCGGTCCGCGAGCAGTTCGGCCGCGAGACGGTCGACCGCCTCGGCGTCGGCGAGGCGACCCTCGCGGCAGCCGGCGCGGTTCTCTCGTACGTCGAGGAGACCGGCTCCGGCGTGCTCGCGTCGATGACGCGCATCCAGACCCACCACGACGACGACCACGTCACGCTCGACGCGACGACCCAGCGAAACCTCGAACTGACCGAAACGATGCACGGCGGCAGCGACGGCTCGCTGTTCGCGACGATCGATCACACCGAGACGAGCGCGGGTCGGCGACGGCTCAAGGAGTGGCTCTGTCGTCCCCGTCGGTCGCTCGAGACGCTGGAGCGCCGGCAGGCGTCGGTGGCCGCGCTTTCGTCGGCCGCGCTCGTCCGAGACGAACTCCGGGACGTCCTGGGCGATGCGTACGACCTCGAGCGGCTGGCCTCGAAGGCGAGCCACGGCAGCGCCGACGCGCGCGATCTGCGTTCGGTCGCCGAGACGCTCGCCGTCCTTCCGACGATCGCGAACGCGATCGAGTCCACGCCGGAACTCGCGGACTCGCCGCTCGCCGAGATCGTCGAGCGGCCGGACCGCGAGCGTGCCCGCGAGTTGCGCGAGACGCTCGAGGCGGCGATCGCCGAGGACCCGCCGTCGACGGTGACTCGGGGTGGCCTCTTCAGGCGCGGGTACGACGACGAACTCGACGAGGTGATCGAGCGCCACGAGGAACTAAAACGGTGGCTCGACGGCCTCGCGGAGCGCGAAAAGCGCCAGCACGGCCTCTCGCACGTGACCGTCGACCGGAACAAGACCGACGGCTACTACGTGCAGGTCGGCAAATCCGCGGCCGACGGCGTCCCCGACCACTACGAGCAGATCAAGACGCTGAAGAACTCGAAGCGCTTTACGACCGACGAACTCGAGGAGAAAGAACGCGCAATTCTCAGACTCGAGGAGCGACGCGGCGACCTCGAGTACGAACTGTTCGAAACGCTCCGCGAGGACGTGGCAGACCGGGCCGAGTTGCTCCAGGACGTCGGCCGCACGCTCGCGACGGTGGACGTCCTCGCGAGCCTGGCGACCCACGCCGCCGAGAACCGCTGGGTCGAGCCGACTCTTCGCGAGGACGACCGGCTCGAGATCGATCAGGGGCGACACCCGGTCGTCGAGCAGACGACGGAGTTCGTGCCCAACGACGTGGCGATGGACGGAGACCGGAGCTTCCTGGTCGTCACCGGGCCCAACATGTCCGGGAAGTCGACGTACATGCGACAGGTCGCCTGCATCGTCTTGCTCGCACAGATCGGCAGCTTCGTGCCGGCGAACGACGCGGAGATCAGTCTGGTCGACGGCATCTTCACCCGCGTCGGCGCGCTGGACGAACTCGCACAGGGGCGGTCGACGTTCATGGTCGAGATGAGCGAACTCTCGAACATCCTGCACGCGGCGACCGACGACTCGCTGGTGATCTTAGACGAGGTCGGCCGCGGCACCGCGACGTACGACGGCATCTCGATCGCCTGGGCGGCGACGGAGTACCTGCACAACGAGGTTGGGGCGAAGACGCTGTTTGCGACCCATTACCACGAACTGACCGGACTCGCCGAGAACCTCCCCCGCGTCGCCAACGTCCACGTCGCGGCCGACGAGCGAGACGGCGACGTCACCTTCCTCCGGACGATCCGGGACGGTCCGACCGACCGCTCCTACGGCATCCACGTGGCCGATCTGGCCGGCGTTCCCGAACCCGTCGTCGACCGCGCGAGGGACGTCCTCGCGCGCCTGCGCGAGGAGAAGGCGATCGAAGCCAGGGGCGGCTCGAGCGAACCCGTGCAGGCCGTCTTCGACCTCGAGAGCGGCACGATGCGGACGGCGGGTTCGGGCGGCGGAGCGACCGCGGACGACGGCGGACCAGCGGCGGGCGACGGCGTCGCGGGAACGACCAGCGACGGCACTGACGGCGCGCCGGCCACGACCGACGGCGGCAAGGCGAGCGGCGAGACCGAACTCGATTCCGGGATCCGCGAAATCGTCGACGAACTCGCGTCGATCGACGTCAACGAGACGCCGCCGGTCGAGCTACTGGCGACGGTCCAGGAGTGGCAGGAACGGCTAGATGACGAAGGGGCTAACGACGACCGGGATCGGTAGTGCCAGAACCGGTAGAACGCGCTCGCTCGAGAGAGCGCCGCGATGATGGCTGTCGAGTCCGCAAGCGGCGGCGAGACCGTTCAGTCGACGCGGTCCCAGACCGCCACATCCGGTTCGGGCTCCTAGCCCCGCGTCCACCACTGGGCCTCCCAGACCGACCAGTCGTGGGTCACGCGATCACCGCCGTGGTAGGTCTCGTCGGAACGCCAGGTGGGGTACGACGATCGAGATCGTCGTAGATTACCGGTCGGTGAACTGTTCTCGGAGTCGCTCGATCCGTCTGTGCGTCGGCGGATGCGTCGAGAACGGGCTCATCGAGTCGGTCGGGACGATACGGAACGCGTTGAATCCCGCCACGGACCGAAGGTCGGTCTCGGGAGCGGACGACTCCGCGTGGAGCGTCGCGAGCGCACTGGCGAGCGCGAACGGCTTTCCCGTGATCGCGACGGCCCCGCGGTCGGCGGCGTACTCGCGGTATCGCGAGAGCACGAGGGTCCCGGGGAGGCTCGCGAGGTAGACGGGAAGCCCGACGAACAGCAGGGTGAGGCCGATCCACAGCGGGATACCGAGCAGGAACGACGCGGGGGTGAACGTCCGCCTGGCCGTCGAGAGGGCGACGGCCGAGACGACCATCGGGAAGCCGGCGACGGTCATCACCGTCGAGTCCTCGTTTTTCAGGTGGGCGAGTTCGTGTGCGAGCACCGCCTCGAGTTCGTCCTCGGAAAGCGATCGTAGGAGTCCGGTCGTTACGCAGACGACCGTCCGGTTTCCCGTTCCCGCCGAGAGGGCGTTCGCTTCGTCGGCGGGGATGACGGCGATCGGCGGCCGCGGCAGATCCGCCTGCCGGGCCAACCGTTCGGTCGTCTCGTACAACAGGGGGTACTGGTCGCGGTCGATGGCGACCGCCCCTGTCGCCACGTAGGTGATCAGATCCGCTCGCGTGACGCTCGCGATCAACGCGACCGCGAGCGCGCCACAGATGAGCAGTGCGACCGCGGTCGGAACGGTCGAGAACGCGATCCACAGGAGTGCGGCGTATCCGACGAGGGTGAGTGCGAGTGCGAGGAGCATTCGACCCTGGAGGCGACGATCCGGGGACCAGTCCATACGACCCTTTCTCCGGGCGCGCCCTAATAGTTACTCAATTGACTCGTTTCCGGAGGCGCCTCGAGCCGATCGATGCAACTGCCCCCGACCCCGAGCGCCTCCGGAAAGCCCGTTTGGCGGGCGACGAGTAGGTACGTTTTTGGAACCGCCGGGAAACTACCCCGATATGAACCTTCGAGACGAACTTCGGGGTATTACGCCGCCGCTGGTTACGCCGTTCGAGGAGGATGGAACGACCGTCGACGAGGAGGCGTTCGGAACCCTTATCGAGTTCCTGGTCGAGCGCGGAGTCGACGGCCTGTTTCCCTGCGGAACGACGGGCGAGTTCGCCAGCCTGACGGCGGACGAACGCCGTCGCCTTCACGAACTGGCGGTCGAGTACGCAGACGGTTCGGTTCCGGTGCTCGCCGGCGCGGGTGCGACGACCGTCGAGGAGACGCTCGGTCACGTCGAGACGGCCGCCGCGGTCGGCGCCGACGCCGCGGTCGTCGTCCCGCCGTACTTCCACACGGCGAGCGATCCCGCCGGTAACATGCGCTTTTTCGAGGCCGTCGCCGACGAGTCGCCGCTGCCGCTGTTGCTGTACAACATCCCGTCCTGTACCGGTCGGCCGATCGGCCTCGAGACGGTCGAGTCGATCGCCGCCCGCGAGAACGTGATCGGGATGAAGGACTCGAGCGGCGACCTCCAGTACTTCCTGTCCGCGCTGCGGCGGACGCCGGACGACTTCCTCCTGCTCCAGGGGTTCGACACGCTGTTGTTGGCGTCGCTCCGGATGGGCGGCGACGGGGGGGTGAACGCTCTGTCGAACGTCGTGCCCGAACGCCATCTCGAACTGTTCGAGGCGGCCGACGAGGAACGCGGCCGGACGATCCAGAACGCGATCGCGCCGCTGTTCGAATCCTGTGCGGAGTACGGGTTCGCACCCTCGACGAAGGTCGCCCTCTCGAGTCGGGACGTCGTCTCGGCGGAGACGGTTCGGCCGCCGCTCGTTTCGGTTCCCGACGAGGGACGGGACGCGATCGATTCGCAACTCGACGAGCTACTCGAGGCCTGAGATCGGCCGCTCGTCCGGGAGCGCCCTGTTCGACCGCCTCGGCGCGTAACACCTATTGACGTCCGGCGGTAACGACAGCGCAGTATGACCGACGAGACGCCGGGCGGCACCGATATCCGCCAGCTCGACGACGACACCGTCGCGCGGATCGCGGCCGGCGAGGTCGTCGAACGACCCGCCAGCGCCGTCAAGGAACTCGTCGAGAACAGCCTCGACGCCGACGCCGAGAGCGTCGACGTCGCGGTCGAAGCGGGGGGGACCGAACTCGTTCGGGTGGCCGACGACGGCCGAGGCATGTCCGAGGCCGACCTGCGCGCCGCCGTCCGCCAGCACACGACGAGCAAGATCGAGAGCCTCGAGGACCTCGAGTCCGGCGTCGCGACCCTCGGCTTTCGCGGCGAAGCGCTCCACACGATCGGCTCCGTCTCGCGGACGACGATCCGGTCGCGCCCGCGGGCGGACTCGAGGGACTCGGGGACGGGGTCCGGAGGCGAAGCTGACGTCGGGACGGAACTCGTCTACGAGGGCGGCGAGGTGGTCTCCGTCGAGCCGACGGGCTGTCCCGAGGGGACGGTCGTCGAGGTCGAGGACCTCTTTTATAACACGCCCGCCCGCCGGAAGTTCCTGAAGACGACGGCGACCGAGTTCGCACACGTCAACCGCGTCGTCACCCGCTACGCGCTCGCCAACCCCGACGTCGCGGTCTCGCTCAGCCACGACGGCCGCGAGGTGTTCGCGACGACGGGACAGGGCGACCTCCAGGCCGCCGTACTGGCCGTCTACGGCCGCGAGGTCGCCTCGTCGATGATCCCCGTCGACGTCGACGAGCAGTTGCCGCCCGGTCCGCTCGAGTCCGTGACCGGAGTGGTCTCTCACCCGGAGACGAACCGCTCGAGTCGGGAGTACCTCGCGACGTACGTCAACGGTCGTGCGGTGACCGCCGACGCGATCCGGGAGGGAATCATGGGCGCGTACGGGACGCAACTCGGCGGCGATCGCTACCCCTTCGCCGTTCTCTTTCACGAGGTTCCCGGCGACGCGGTCGACGTCAACGTCCACCCGCGAAAGCGCGAGGTGCGCTTCGACGACGACGACGCGGTCCGCCGGCAGGTCGACGCCGCGGTGGAGTCGGCACTGCTCGAGCACGGACTGCTTCGCTCTCGCGCACCCCGCGGGCGGTCCGCTCCGGGCGAGACGGCGGTGCGACCGCAGGGCTCGCGGGATCGGGATCGCCGCTCGGGCGACGACGACGGAGAATCTGCGGCGAGGGCTGGCGACGCCGGGTCCGCGACGCCGACCGACGACGTCCGCCCTGGGGCGCCGCCGGACGAAATCGACTCCGAGACGTCGACGAACGGCGACTCGAGCGGATCGGTGCCGGCGGAGTCGTCCGCGGTCGCGGATTCGACGGCCGACGCGTCGTCGTCCCTCGAGCCCGACGCTGACTCCGAATCGGCCGCTGACGGACCGACGACCGGTTCCGAGGGCGATCCACCTCACTCGAGCGCTCGATCGGCCGAGGCGACGAAGGCGGACTCGACGGCGAGCGCGAGGGCAGAGACGTCGACCGGAACCGAGTCGAACTCCGAAGTCGTCAGCAAGGGGAATTCGACCGGCGAAGCCGATCACAGCGGTGGGATCGACGACCTCGACCCCGACCGAAAGTTCGCCTCGGCCACGGAGCAACGGACGCTCGAGGGCGAGCCGGTCGCGGACGAGCGCACCGAGTACGACTCGTTGCCGCCGCTTCGCGTGCTCGGCCAGCTCTCGGAGACGTACCTCGTCTGTGAGACGTCCGACGGGCTCGCGCTCGTCGACCAGCACGCCGCCGACGAGCGGGTGAACTACGAGCGATTGCGGACGGCGTTCGCCGAGGACCCGACCGCACAGGCGCTGGCCGAACCGGTCGAACTCGAGCTCACGGCCGGCGAAGCCGAGGCGTTCGAGGGCTACCGCGAGGCGCTCTCGCGGCTTGGCTTTTACGCCGATCGGATCGACGATCGGACGGTCGCGGTGACGACCGTTCCCGCGGTGCTCGAGGAGACGCTCGAGCCGACGCAGTTGCGGGACGTCCTCGCGTCGTTCGTCGACGGCGATCGCGAGACCGGCGGCGAGACGGTCGACGCGCTCGCCGACGAGTTCCTCGGCGACCTGGCCTGTTATCCGTCGCTGACCGGGAACACGTCGCTGACCGAAGGGTCCGTCGTCGACCTGCTCGCTTCCCTGGACGACTGCGAGAACCCGTATGCCTGCCCCCACGGTCGGCCGGTGATCGTCCAGTTCGACGCGCGCGAGATCGACGAGCGATTCGAGCGGGACTATCCCGGCCACGGCGGGTAGAACGTCGAACAGTTCGTATTCAACGGTGCGGTTCGCTCGACGACTCGAGTCACAGGTTCCACTCGCCGGCTTTTCCTCGGCCCGGCGAACGACTGTTTCCGTTCGGCGGAAAAATCGGCTCGCAGCGATCCGCTTCAGTCGTCGACGCTCGACTCGAAGTGGACGGCCTCGCCGCCGCCATCGACTTCGAACTGGTCCATCTCGTCTCGGAGCCGCTGGGACTGCTCGGAGAGCGACTGGATCCGATCTGCGATCTGAGAGACGGACGCCGTCTGCTCTTCGGCCGCGGCCGCGACGTTCTCGGCCTCGGCGTTGGTCTCCTCGCTGCTGTCGGTCGCGTCGTCGAGCATCGTCACGACCTGCTGGCTCGAGCCGGCCTGCTCGTCGGTCGCCTCGTTGATCGACTGCATCCCCTGGTTGGCGTCCGTGATCCTGTCGGCGATCTCGTCGATCGCCTCGAGTCCCTCCTCGACGCTGTCGACGCCCGAGGAGACGTCCTCGCGCATCTCGCGAATCTCCTCGACAGCGTCGTCCGCCGAGGACTGGACGCCGGTCACGAGGTCGTTGACCTCCCGCGTCGCGTCGGCGGTCTCCTCGGCGAGCGATTTGACCTCGTTGGCGACGACGGCGAAGCCGTCACCCTCCTCGCCGGCCGCGGCGGCCTCGATCGAGGCGTTGAGCGCGAGCAGGTTGGTCTGGTCGGCGATCTCGTCGATCATGTCGACGATCTCGCCGATCTCGCCGATCTCGTCGTCGAGGGTCTCGACCTGGTCGGTGATCGATTCCGCCCGGTCGTCGAGTCGTTCCATTTCGTCGAGCGCGTCCGTCGCGACGTCGCTCGCGTCGTCTGCGCGATCGGCGGCGCGATCGGAGACCGACGCCACCTCGTTGGAGGTCGACGCGATCTCCTCGACCGTCGCCGAGAGGTCGCTCATCTCGCCGAGCACCTCCCGGAACCGTTCGGTCTGTTCCGCGGTCGCCGCGGCGATCTGTTCGCCGGATCGGCTGACCTCCTCGCTGGCCTGATCGACCTCTTCGATGCTGGTCGAGACGTCCTGGCTAACCGCGTCGACCTCCTCCGCGAGCTGCTGGATGTCGAGGATGGTCGCCTCGAGTTCCGCCGCCATCTGGTCGAAGGAGTCCGCGATCTCGTTCATCGCCTCGCTGTCGAACGCGGTCCCGAGGCGCCGTGAGAAGTCGCCGTCGGCTGCGGCCGCCATCGTGTCGCCGATCTCGTCGGCCTCGCGCTCGAGCTGTTCGGCGAGCTGTTCGGCCTCCGTTTTGGCCTCCTCGGCTTCCTCTCGCGCCCGTTCGGCCTGGCGCTGTGAGGACTCGAGGTCGTCGATGAACGCCTGTAGGTCCGCCTGCATCGTATTCAGTCCCTCGCCGATGACGCCCGGCACCTCCCGCTCGAGCGCCTCGTCGTCGAAGTCCTGTCGGGCGATCGCGTCGGCCTGGGCGCCGATCGTCTCCAGGTACGACCTGATGTCGATGAACGCGTCCTGGAGGCGGCCGACCTCGTCGATGCGGTCGCTGGTTTCGATCTCGACGTCGAGTTCGCCGTCGGAGAGCGCCCGAGCGTCGTCGGTCAGCCGATCGAGCGAGTTCGCCGTCGATCGACCGATCGTCGCCCCGACGAAGACGAACCCGCCGAGGCTGATCGCGACGAGGATGACGAGCAGTTGCGTGATGTCCGAGTTGACCCCGTAGGCCGCCGACTCGGGCGTGTGAACGAGCAACGCCCAATTCGTTCCCTCGACGGGGGTGTACCCGAGCAACACGTCGTTTTCGGCCGGAAGGATGCCGACGTGTCCGCCGAGGCCCCGCTCGACCGCCCGCTGTTCGGTCTCCGAGACGGACGTGCCGATGACGTCGGCCTGTCGGTCGATCTGGACGACGCCGTCCTCGTTGACGACCTGCACTTCGCTCCCCTCGAACGCGGCGTCGAAGTTCAGCGCGCGCTCGTTGACGTTCGACACGAGGACGATGGCGTGGCTGCCGTCGACGGGTGCCGCAAACGCCAGCTGGGCCGTACCGCCGACGTCGCTGACGTCCGACATTACGACTCCGGAGGTGTCGCCGACCGGAATCGTCGCGTGGGTCTCGCCGTGGTTGTCGCGCCAGGTGTACCCGTGATCGGAGACGTCGTCGCCGGCGGACGCCTGATCCGTCGTTTCCTCGATCTCACCCGTGTCCGTATTCACGTAGTGGATGGCAGCGTACTCGCCCGGAAGCTCGTTGAGTCGCTGGTAGAGCAGCGACCGAATCTCGTCGGGATCGTCGCCCTCGAACGCCTCGTAGTCGGAGATCATCAGCGTCGTGTGTTCGGTCCGTTCGATCCACGACTGGAGTTCGTCGGCTTGCGTTGTGGCCGTTCGTTCGACTTCGGCGTCGGCCTGCGAGGTGAGGTTGTCGGCGGCCATCCCCTGTAAGACGAAGCCGGTGACGGCGATGATCGCGATCACCACGAGCACGACGGTGGCGAACTGTCGCAGATAGCTCTTGCGAATCGCGTCCGGCACCGACACCACGTTCCGTACCGCATCCGGCACCGATACCGCTTTCTTGACGGGATCCGGCACCGAAATCGCCTTCCTGATCGAATCGAGTTTCGACGTCATGATCACTGCACCTCCCGGTAGTACCACGTCGGCGTGTACTGTCGCGTCTCGGCGATCTCCCGGAGGTCACAGCCCACGGTGTCCGAGAGGAACGTCTCGTCGACCCGCTGGTCGTCGTGGAACTCGATCTCGTGGTTCGCGTCACAGCGTGCGATGCGCATGGTGTGGTTCATGTGGTGAGTCGCTCCGTCGACCTCGACGTCGCCCTGGGGTGCCTCGATCACCATTCCGGTCTCGAGTTGCTCGATGACCGCTTGCTGGTCGGTCGTGCCGGCCGCTTCGACCGCCTGCGCGTACAGGTGGGTCGAGAAGTAGTTGTTCTGGGCCTCCTGGGAGACGTACGCTGCGTCGGGGAAGGCGTCGTAGAACCGCTCGACGAACGCCTCGTTCCTGTCGGTCGGCAGCTCCTCCATGTAGTTGACCCCGGTGTACACGTTCGCGAACGTCGGCGGATCGAACTGCCGGTGTGCCCCGTCGCCGAGCATCAGCGGCGTTCCGATCGGAACGTCGTACTCGCGCTCGGCGTTCTGTGCGTAGAACGAAGCGTGAGCTCCTCCGACCAGATTCGAGACGACGACGTCCGGATCGGCCGTCTCGATCCGATCGAGCAGATCGCCGAACTCGTCCTGTGCGAGCGGAACGTACTCGCGTTCGATCACCTCTCCGCCGTTTTCTGCGGCGAGCACTCTGACCCAGTCGGTCGAAAGGTGTCCGTAGTTGTAGTCCGCCGCGATCGAGTAGATCCGACCGCCGTACTCCTCGATGAGGTACGGGACGATGATCCCGAGCTGTTGTCTCGCCGTCGCGCCGGGCAAAAACGTGTACCGATCGCAGACGCCGCCCTCGTACAGCGTCGTGTAAAAGTACAGCTGCTCGTAATCGTTTACCAGCGGCCGAATCGCCTCACGGGCCGAACTCGCGTATCCGGCCCAGAGGGCGTCGATGTTCCCGTCCCGAAGCAGGTCCTGCGTCAGTCGCTGGTACCGGTTGTCGTCGGACTCCGGATCCGGATCGACGAGTTTGATTTCGCGCCCGAGAATTCCGCCGTCGTCGTTCAGTTCGTCGATCGCGAGACGACTCGCCTGCCACTTCGGCGTGCCCGACGCTTCGAACGCACCCGATCGGTCCTCGAGTACGGCTATCGTAACGGGCTCGGATTCGCCGGCCGCACGGCCGACCACGTCGGTACAGCCGGCCACCGTCGCGCCGAGGCCGGCGCCCCCCGTCGCGAGAACCGCCCGCCGCGACACCACGTCGGTCGTCACCACCTCTGAATCACTCCGTGACATGTCGTAGGTTATATAAAAGCTATTACAAAAGCACTTGGGCCGATATCGCGTGAATTGTTTGAGCTAAAACATCTCCAGAACATCTCTTAATATGGTTTTTGGCCGCTGAAACGTCTATGTGGCTGAAAATAGTGTATTAATAATACTGATGCTGATACATCGTATCTCTCTATACAATCAATTTATTAATCGAGTACTATCAAAATTTTGCTAGCACGTGTCGGTCGCCGTATCGCCCACTTTCGAGCCGCCGTCGAACCGGCGTGTCGACCGACGACTCAGTCGTCCTCCGCCGAATCCGCTCTTTCGACCGTCGACGAATCGCGGTCGCTCGGAGAGCCGTGTCCGCCGCCGCCCGGCGTTCGAACCGTCACCGTCGTCCCCGCCTCGACGTCGACGGTCGTCTTCGCAGGGACGACCTCGCCGTCGATCAGGTTCTCGCCGGGCGCTCCGTCCTCGCCGCCCGCGATCCCCTTCGGGCCGTACCGGCGTCGCTCGGTGAGCAGCGACACCGTCGCGTCGGTTTCGACGGTGACCGCACGCACGAGACCGTGTCCGCCCCGGTACTCACCGCGACCGCCGCTGTCGGGACGGAGCGCGTATCGTTCGACCCGGAGCGGATACTCGGTCTCGAGCGACTCGATCGGGGTGTTGAGCGTGTTCGTCATGCCGACGTGAACGCCGTCCATCCCGTCGCGGTCGGCCCGCGCGCCGAAGCCGCCGCCGATCGTCTCGTAGTAGGTGACGGAGCCGTCGCGTGCGCCGATCGTGAGGTTGTTCATCGTTCCCTGTCCCTGTGCGGGAACGCGACCGGGAACGGCCTCGGCGAGCGCGGCGAAGACGACGTCCGTCACGCGCTGGCTGGTCTCGACGTTCCCCCCGACGACCGCCGCGGGCGGCTCCGGGTTGAGGAGGCAACCGGCGGGCGCGCGGACCGAGACTGGCTCGTAACAGCCGTGATTCGGCGGGATTTCGGGGTCGGTGAGACACCGAACGACGAAGTAGACCGCACTCTGTGCAACCGCGAGCGGCGCGTTGAGATTCCCCTGAAGCTGCGGAGCCGTCCCGTCGAAGTCGACGTCGATCGTCGTTTCGTCGACGGTCACGGCGACCGCGATCCGAATGTCCTCGTCGATCACGCCGTCGCCCTCGAGGACGTCCGTCGCCTCGTAGGTGCCGTCCGGCAGCGCCGCGATCTCGCGTTCGATCCGCTCGCGGGAGTACTCGATAACCGCGTCGAACCCCCTCGTGACTGTCTCGCGACCGTGTTCGTCGAACAGGGCGGCGAGTCGTCGTTCGGCTCGCTCGTTCGCGGCGAGTTGCGCCCGCAGGTCCGCGCGTCGCTCCCGCGGATTGCGAACGTTCGCGAGCACCAGCGACCGGATCTCCTCGCGGACCGTTCCGTCGACGACCAGCCGGGTCGGCGGGAGTCGCAGTCCCTCCTGGTAGATCTCGCGCGAGCCGGCGGGCATGCTGCCCGGCACCATTCCGCCCACGTCCGCGTGGTGCGCTCGAGAGACGGCGTAGCCGACGATCTCGTCGTCACGGTCTGCAGCGGCGTCGCCGGCCGACGGAGCCAGCGCCGAGACCATCGTCACGTCCGGCAGGTGGGTCCCGCCCGCGAAGGGATCGTTGAGGACGAAGACGTCACCAGGTCGGGGGTCGCGCTCGCGGACCGCCTCGACGGCGGCGGGCATCGCGCCCAGGTGGACCGGAATGTGTTCGGCCTGGGCGATCATCCGTCCCTCGGCGTCGAACAGCGCCGTCGAGCAGTCCCGCCGCTCTTTGATGTTCGGGGAGTACGCCCCCCGGATCAGCGTGGTTCCCATCTCCTCGGCGACGCTCTCGAGCTGATTGCGAAGCACCTCGAGCGTCACCGGGTCGAGTTCGACGGTCGTGCTATCCTCGTCGGACGTCGCGCCCTCGACCGGTCCGTCGTCCCGGTCGTCGTTTCGCGTCATCGGTCGTCCACCTCCGTCGGCCGCATCTCGAGTGCGCCGTCCGCGCCGATCTCGCCCGTCCACCGCGGCGGCACGACCGCCGTGCTCTCGGCTTGCTCGAGGATCGCCGGCCCCGAGAGCGTCGCTCCGGTCTCGAGGCGATCGCGGTCGTAGACGGTCGTCTGCCACGCGCCGGTCTCGGAGAAGTGGACCTGTCGGGTTCCCGCCATCGCGCCGCCGTCTCCGTCGTGGCGAACGGCCGGATCGCCGCCCGGAACCGTCGCGGTCGCGCGCAGGTTGACCACCTCGATCGACTCGTCCATGGTGTAGCCGTACGCTCGCTCGTGAGCGTCGTGAAACCGCCTCGCGATCGTTCGGCGATCGAACGCGTCGTCGACCGACACGGTCAACTCGAAGCTCTGGCCGCCGTAGCGACAGTCGGCCGCCCGCTCGAGACGGGCCCGATCGGGATCGGACGCCGCCGCGAGCACGTCGTCGATCAGCTCCTCGTAGACGCCCTCGAGGTCGTCGACGTCGGCCGACGCGAGTTCGACGCCGACGGTCCGAACGGCGTCGTAGCTCTCGTCGGCCGCGAGCAGGCCGAACGCCGAGAGGACGCCGCCGGGCCGCGGGACGACGACGCGGTCGATCTCGAGCGCCTCGGCGAGCGCCGCCGCGTGCATCGGCCCCGCGCCGCCGAAGGCCACGAGCGCGAACTCGCGGGGATCGTGGCCGCGCTCGACCGTCACCGACCGGATCGCTCGCGTCATCGTCGCGTTCGCGACGCGGTAGACGCCGTGAGCCGCCTCGAGCGGTCCCTCGAGGCCGGCGTCGTCGGCCAGTTCGGCCATCGCGTCGCGGGCCGCCTCGACCTCGAGCGTCATCTCGCCGCCGAGGGCGGTCTCCGGCCCGATGTAGCCGAGAACGACGTTCGCGTCGGTGACTGTCGGCTCCGTGCCGCCCCGGTCGTAGCAGGCCGGGCCCGGATCGGCACCGGCCGAATGCGGCCCGACGCGCAACGCGCCGCCGCCGTCGACCCAGGCGACCGAGCCCCCGCCCGCGCCGACGGTGTTCACGTCGACCATCGGCGTCCGGATCGGCAGTCCGTCGATTTCGGCGTCGGTCGTCCGCTCGGCCCGCCCGTCGCGAACGAGACTCACGTCGCTCGAGGTGCCGCCCATGTCGAACGTGACCAGCCCCTCGACCGTCGCGTCGTCGACGGTCGCCGCCGCGCCGACGACGCCGGCGGCGGGACCCGAAAGCGTCGTCGTCACCGCGTGAGTCCGAACCGTTTCGGGATCGGCGACGCCGCCGTTGGCCTGCATGATCCGCGGCTCCGGAAGGCCGTCGTCCGCGGCCGCCTCGACGAGTCGACCGAGGTAGTCGTCGATCGCCGGCCGGACGTAGGCGTCGACGGTCGTCGTCGACGTTCGCTCGAACTCACGAAACTCCGCGAGCACCTCGTGAGAGGCAGACACCGGCACCGAGACCTCCTTGCGGAGCGTCTCCGCGACGATACGCTCGTTCTCGGGATCGGCGTAGGAGTGAAGCAGACAGACGGCGACTGCCTCGACGTCGCGCTCGCGGATCGTCGCCGCGAGCGCGCGCACGTCTTCGGGATCGACCCCCCGCTCGACGCCCGCCGGCGTCGTCCGCTCGTCGACCTCGAAGCGCCGCTCCCGCGGCACCAGCGGTTCCGGTTTTTCCGCCTCGAGGTCGTACAGGCTCGGCCGATCTTGACGACCGATCTCGAGGACGTCGCGAAAGCCGGCCGTGGTGACCAGCGCGGTGTTCGCTCCGCCGCGCTCGAGCAGCGCGTTGACCGAGACGGTCGTGGCGTGAGCGAAGTCGTCGACCTCGCTGGGCTCGACGCCGGCGTCGTCGCAGGCCTTTCGGATTCCCTCGAGGACGCCGACGTGCTGGTCGGCTGTGGTCGCCACCTTCGCGGTGACGAGCCGGTCCTCGAGCGAGAGCGCCACGTCGGTGAAGGTCCCGCCGACGTCGACGCCGATCCGGACGTCGTCGCCGGCTTCGAGCGCTGTCACATCGTCGCCGGTCAGTTCCTCACGTACCATCGATACGTTCGCTTTCGAGTCGAGGGGCTTAAATCGTGCATGTCGTCGCCCGGAAATTACCGACTGCTCCACACCACGCCCGTCCGTCGTCGTCCCGAAAGCGATTCCTCGCGAGCCGTCGTCGGCTCAGGTATGAACGATTCGACGGACGGAGACGACGCGGGGGCGAGCCACGTCGTCACGGCCTTCCTGCGAAACGGTGCGGAGGTGTTGCTCCTGCGACGAAGCGATGTCGTCGGCACGTACGCCGGCCAGTGGGGCGGCGTCTCCGGTTTCGCGGAGGGACGGCCCGACGAACAGGTCCGGACTGAGATTCGCGAGGAGACCGGACTCGCCGACGGGGTCGCGTTCGTCCGGTCGGGACGGCCGGTCACGTTCGAAGACGACGAGCTCGGACGGGAGTGGATCGTCCACCCGTTCCTGTTCGAGTGCGACTCGCGCGCGGTCGAACTGAGCGACGAACACGACGAGTGCGAGTGGGTCCATCCGACCGCGATCGTCGATTCGACCGACGATCGGACGACCGTTCCGCGTCTCTGGACGGCCTACGAGCGCGTCGCGCCGACCGTCCGCACCATCGCAGCCGACGACGAACGCGGCGCGGCGGCGCTGTCGATCCGGGCGCTCGAGGTCCTTCGCGATCGGGCGGGGGTGCTCCTTGCGGAGCGAGCGGAACTCGGCGTTGACCCGGCGGGCGAGTGGGACGAACTCGCCGAACTCGCCGGCCGCCTGCTCGAAGCACGCCCCTCGATGGCCGTCCTTCGAAACCGGGTCAACCGGACGATGGCCGACGCGACGGATCGAAACGCGGACGAAACGGACGCGAACGACGCGGCCGACGCGGCGGCGACCGCCGCCCCCGCCGACGCTGCCGACGTCCTCGCGTCGGCTCTCTCGGGGATCGAACGCGCGCTCGCGGCCGACGACGACGCGGCGGCGGCCGCCGGCGACCGCCTCGAGGGGAGCGTTCTGACGCTCTCGCGATCGGGAACCGTTCGCTCGGCCCTCCGGGCGGGCGAGCCGTCCCGGATCTTCGTCGCCGAATCCCGGCCCGCAGGGGAAGGGACCGCGGTCGCCGAGTCGTTCGCTGACGACGACGGAATCGGCTGTCCGGTGACGCTCCACGCCGACGCCGCGGCGGCGCACGTCCTCGCGACCGCGGACGTCGACCGCGTCGTCGTCGGCGCGGACACCGTCCTGCCGGACGGGAGCGTGGTGAACAAGACCGGAACCAGGGGCGTGGCCGTCGCCGCCGCGCGCGAGGGCGTCCCGGTGACGGTCGTCGCCGCGACCGACAAGCTCTCGACGCGGGACGCGGTGAACCTCGAGTCGGGCGATCGATCGGCGATCTACGACGGCGACGCCGCGATCGACGTCGCCAACCCGACGTTCGACGTCACGCCCGCCGACTGCGTCACCGAACTCGTCACGGAACGTGGCGCACTCGAGACCGACGACGTGACCGCCGTCGTCGACGAGTTGCGCGAACTCGAGGGCTGGCGAGATCGGTGACCGGCTGGTTCGGCGCCGTCGCCGGATTCGTCCGCACGACCGGCTCGAGTCTCCGCCGTCCGACGGCGCGGCCCTTCCGCCGATGCGTCGCGCCCTCGAGCGGGGAAGCGACAGACCGAAACCCCTCCGTCGACTACGATCCGTCGGCGGCCGTGACGAAAAGTTACCCCCTCCGAGCCCCTTGTGACGAGGGATTTTCCCCGAGCCGCCGTCTCGATTGTTCCGGTCAGCGATTACGCTATCGCGTAGCGGATCCGTCCGCCGTTTCGACGGCGACCGTCGCCTCGAGGAGGGAGCAAAATCCGTCTGAGAAGCTGACCTTCTACGATACAAACGAACATTTGTCAAATATCGAACTCGATCTCCCTTCTTCGTACCGTCCCGTTTCGTCGAAGCAGAAGAAGTGTGTTTTACTTGACTGAATGGGAAGTGGTTGGACTATCAACACACAAATTCAGCTCTGGTCTAATTTCAGAGGCTGAGGTGGGAAAGCACACCATACTTATAACTATATCAATCATGACTTTCCACCTATGCCAACCAATCGGCGACAGTTCGTGAAGCGAACCGCACTCGGTGGAACTGTTGGTATCTCTAGTGTTATTGCTGGCTGTATGGGTGGTGATGACGATACGGAACTACAGGTAGGTATCGTCGATCCTCTCACGGAGCCGGTTTCGTTGTTCGAAATCGACGAGATCGCGGATGCGGTGGGCGAAAACATGGGGTCAGAGTACGACCTGACCGTCAACGCGGCGGAAGGATCGCCTCAGGTGATCAACCAGCTTTCGGCCGGCGAGTTGCAGATCGGAAACGTCGCCTACGCGAGCTTTCCCCAGTCGATCTCGCAGGAAGCGGTTCCCGGCGGGCTAACCGGAATCGTAACGGAGGCGCGCGACGCGCACCCGGACTATAAGCCGTGGGAGATACTCACGCTCGAAGATTCGGACATCTCCGAACCCGAGGATCTAGAGGGGGCCGAGTTCGGCGTTAACGCGGTCGGGACCGGCGTTCACGCGATCTGTGAACTGGGCCTCGAGGAGTTCGGTCTGGACCCGGACGAAGACGTCGAGTGGGTGGAAATCGAGTTCCCCGCGATCGGTTCGGCCCTTCGGGACGGTCGGATCGACGCGGGAATATTCGTCCCGATTTTCGCACACGCAGAAGAGGCGGAAGGCGGCGTCGAACTCGTGTTCGATTCGACGGACGTCTGGGACGAGCAGTACGATTTCACGTTCCTCGCCGCGCGAAACGAGTTCCTGGACGGTAACGAAGACGTCGTGGAGTACTTCCTGGAAGACTACGTCAACCTCCTCGAGTACATTTACGACGACGACAATCGTGACGATGTCGTCTCGCTGGTGAGCGAGGAGTTCGACATCCCTGAGGACCTGCTCGACCTGTACTACCTCACCGAGGAGGACTTTTACCGGCCACAGGACGGACGACTCGACATCCCGCGATTGCAAGAGGTCGTCGACCGGCTGGTCGAATCCGAGTTCATCGACGAGGGAATCACCGTCGACGACCACGTTACGAACGAGTACCTGCCGTGAACGTGACGAACTGACGACGTCACCGGATCGACCTCGACAGGCACTGATCGAAACTGCACGCGGTATACTGCGTTATGACACTTCGAACTCACAAACCCGACCGAAACACCCGCGCTCGAATCGAACTCGTCGCCCCATCCGGACGTGGTGATATTCGATGAAGGCGCACGAGGGAATCGTCGAACTGTTCGAAAACGAAGGCGTCGACACCGTCTTTTCCCTCGCCTCGGAGGAGATCATTCCGATCCTCTCCGAAATCCAGGACAACCGGGGGGACGGGATTCGCGTCGTTCACTGCCGGCACGAACAGGGTGCCGCCGCCATGGCCGACGGCTATTCTCGAGCCGACGACGGCATCGGCGTCTGTATCGTCGGTCGTGGTCCGGCGATCGCCCAGACGGGCACGGCGTTACAGGGGGCCAACAATTACGGCTCCGACGTGCTGTATCTGGTCCCCGAGACTCGTCTCACCGCGACCCACGACGGAAAGGGGTTTCAACAGGAGGCGTTTCTACGATCGATGGCTGGTGAGGTCGAGTCGATCAGATCTCCCGACGTGCTCCTTTCGGCGCTAGCGGACGTGTTTCGGCGCATCCGGGCCGGCGACGGTCCGATCGCCGTCCAGGTACCGATCGACGTCCTTGAGAGCGACCTCTCGGAGACGTCCATCCTGGAGGAGTACGCCACGCCTGGGACCGGACGTCAGGACGCACGGACCCATCCCGACGAGACGAAACTCGAGGAGGCTCTCGACGCGTACCTCGACTCGGACGCGACGAAAGCGCCGATCATCGTCGCCGGACGGGGAGCCGTTCGCGCCAACGCGAAAGCCGAGATCGAACAACTGGCGGAACGGATGAACGCCTACCTGGTAACCACCCTTCAGGCCAATGGCTACTTCTCCGACCATCCCTACTCGCTCGGGTTTGCGGGCGATCTCGGAACCGGACTCGCGAACGAGTACCTGAGCGAAACCGGCTTCGTGCTCGCGCTCGGGTGCAGTTTGAATCACCACACGGTCGACAAGGGCCACCTCCTTTCGGAGGACGCGAACGTCGTCCACGTGGATACCGAACCGACCAACATCGGCCGCTACACCGACGTTGACGTGGGGATCGTCGGTGACGCGAAGATAACGGCCGAGGCATTCCGCGAGCAACTCGAGAGCTTCGGAATCGATCGTTCGGGGGAGTTCTGGACCGACCGGGTTCGACGGCGTATCGAGGACAGCTCGCCCACGACGGATCGGGCGTTCGAAGACCGACCCGGAACCGTCGATCCACGCGAGTTGATCGGGGCGCTCGACGACGCGTTGCCGGACGACCGGCTCGTGTACTCTGACGTTGGCCACTTCTGCGGGTGGGTCTTCGATGGTTTGACGATCGATCCGACGGATCGACTGACGTGGTTGGTCGATTTCCTCGCGCTCGGACAGGGACTTCCGGTCGGGATCGGCGCCGCACTCGCCGAGGACGACCGAACGTGCATCGTCTTCTGCGGTGACGGCGGGCTGATGATGTCCCTCCCGGAACTGGATACGGCGGCTCGACACGACGTCCCGATGATCGTCGTGGTGATGAACGACGACGCGCTCGGGGCCGAGTATCACATGGGGAAAACGCGCGGCTACTCCGGTTCGGTCGGAAAGATTCGGGCGCCAGACTTCGAGGAGCTCGCGATCGACATGGGCGCCGAGGCACACACCGTTCGTTCGGTGGACGACGTCGAAGCGATCGAAGCGGAACTAACCGCGGAGTTGAATGGACCCGTTGTCGTCGATTGCAGGGTGAATCCGGAGGTTCGCCACCGAACGATGGGCGAGATGTCGATCGACTAGGCCCGCGGTGTGCTCGTCAGCTATCACCGGACTACCGAAGCGGCACGCGAGTTCGCTCGTCACAGGACCGGCGCGTCGTACGATAATAAAACAAGAGTAGGTTCAATTAACCTTTCAAGTCGCCCCGGTCCTCAAAATCCCGCCGGAAGATAAATACATTATTATGGAACGGAATCCATCATTTCTCGATGTACACATCGCTAATACCGAGGATCCGCTTCGATCACGGGTCGCCGCGTACCGATCGTCGACACCGACGTTACGAATATCATGGTTCGTTTCAGCGGAACGTAATTTTCCGTCGATTGACTCCAGAACGTGCCGGCCGATGCGGCACGATTCCCGACCAAATGGTTTTATCTATCACGATACCCGGCGATTCGAAGGTCGCTCGGGGAAATCTTTTATAGAGCGTCTCTCGAACGATAGGACCGTGATACGGAATTACATCCCAAGATGTCATTTCATCTATTGGAATAGACAATTCAGCTGTCTTCTCGAAAATCAAAATGGTTGTCGATGAGTGACGGAGACATCTCCATCTCAAACCTCGAGAAGGTTTACGACGACGGAGCCGAGAAGACGAAAGCGATCGAAGATCTCTCGTTCGACATCGACAGCGGCGAGTTCGTCGGCGTCGTCGGCCCGAGCGGGTGTGGAAAGAGTTCGTTACTGTATCTGATCGCCGGGTTTCTCGAGACGACCGACGGAACGATCTCGGTCGACGGCGAACCGATCGACGGTCCGGGAACGGATCGAGGTGTCGTGTTTCAGGACTACGCACTGTTCCCCTGGCGGACGGTGATGGAAAACGTCACCTACGGACTCGAAGAGCAGGGCGTGTCGAAGGAGGAACGCCGATCGACCGCACAGCGATACATCGACATGATGGATCTCGGGGGGTTCGAGGACCGGTACCCGAAGGAACTCTCGGGCGGAATGAAACAGCGCGTCGCGATCGCACGTACCCTGGCGTACGATCCGAAGATCCTTCTCATGGACGAGCCGTTCGGAGCGCTCGATCAGCCGCTTCGAGAGTCCCTGCAGGATCAGCTGCTCGATATCTGGCGGGATCTCGAGAAGACGGTCGTGTTCATCACCCACGACGTCGAAGAGGCCGTGTATCTCTCCGAACGCGTGATGATTATGACGCGGCGTCCGGGGACCAAAAAGACGGTCGTACCGTTCGATCTGGATCGGTCGCTCGACCGAGAGGAGATCATCACATCGGATAAGTTCGTGACGACGAAAAACTCCGTCTGGAAGTCACTCCGAGAGGAAACCCAGCCAGAGGTGCAACCGTAGCCGTGGCCCACGCAGACACCGGTTCGCTCGGCGTACTTCCGCGACGTTTTCAACACGCTACCCGGCTTATCGTCGACTGGATTCCCCTCGCGATCGTCGTCGTCCTCTGGGAATTCGCGAGCGGTACCGCCGTTCCCGCCGATGTCTTGCCGTCCCCCGTTACAGTTTCCGTACAGATCGCCGATCTGCTCGCTACCGGTGAGATATTCTCGCACCTCTTCGTTTCGCTGTTCCGATTTGGAGTCGGACTGGGCCTGAGCATAGCCGTGGGAGTCGTCCTGGGAATCGGAATGGCACGCTCGGCTCCGATCGAAAACTTCTTCGACGTCTTCCTGTCGATGCTGTATCCGATTCCGAAGGTCGCGTTGGTTCCGCTGGCGATGCTCTGGCTCGGCGTTGGGACCGGGCCCGCGGTATTAGTTGTCTTTCTCGCGTGTCTGCTTCCGATCATTATGAACTCATACAACGCCGCCGGCGACGTCGATCAGAACCTCGTCTGGTCGGCGAAGATGATGGGAACGGAGGGATGGGAACTCCTTCGAAAAGTCGTGATTCCGGCGACGATTCCGCACATTCTCACCGGGATCAGACAGGCCATTCCGATCGCGTTCATCGCGCTCGTGAGCGCGGAACTCGTCGCGTCGTACGAGGGGATCGGGTACCTCATTCTCGAGGCCGGACAGGTCGGGAACTATTCTTTGATGTTCGCCAACATCGTGGTCATCTCCGCGGTCGCGTACGCGTTCGTCACCGGGTTCGAAATCGCTCGTGACAGGGTGGTCGTATGGACGTAACGTACGCCAGAGACGACGTAGTGACGTTCACGAAATCCATTTACTCACTGATTATCTTTCTCGTCCTCTGGGAAGCGGTCGCCCAGATGGGGCTCGTGTACTACTACTACCTTCCGCCGCTGTCGGACGTCCTCGCACGATTCGTCGAACTAACCCTGTCCGGCGAGATTCCCTATCACTCGTACCTCACGCTTCGCCGGGCGCTCGTCGGATTGGTGATCGGTACCGTCTTCGGGATACTCGTCGGAATCCTCATCGCGAGAAACGCCGTCGCGGAGTGGTTTTTCGATCCGATCATCAAGATCGGGTACCCGATCCCCATCATCGCGCTCGTCCCAGTGTTCATGCTCTGGTTCGGAATCGGGGATCAATCCAAGATCATCATGGTGGCCATCGGAACGTTCTGGCCGATCGCGGTCAACGCGCGAAACAGCGCACAACGGATCGACAAGAACTACATTCGGTCCGCCAGAATGATGGGGACGAGCGACCGACGCCTCCTCTGGCGAGTCGTCTTCCCGGCGGCGTCGCCGGGCATCGTTACGGGGCTTCAGATCGCGCTCCCACTCTCGCTGATCATCACGTTCGTCTTCGAGATGGTCGCTGGCGGCGGCGGACTCGGCGCACTGGAAATCGAGGGCGTCCGAACGTTCGATCCGACCCAGGTATACGCGACGATCATCGCGATCATGCTGATCGGCATCGCCCTCGACCGAGCACTTCGACTCCTTCGGAATCACTACCTCCGGTGGGTGTGAGACGACGGACTCTCGATTGGCGACGGCCGTTTGTAGCGGCCGGTTCACGATCGAGTCGGAACTCACTCGTCCGCACTGTCTCCCCAGCCTGCGGCACACCCCTCGGAGGTCTCTCGTCGTTCGAAATCGACACGGGCGCGACCGATCTCTCACTCGTTTCCGCGTGACCGGAGTCGACTTCGCCTCGCGCCCGAACGACTCGTCGGCGACCGGGAAAACCTTCAACCTCGAGTCGTCCGTACCGCCGGTCGTGCAGTTTTCCCTCGAGCACCTCGGCGTCCACGAATCCGTCGAGCAGGTCTTTCCACCCGCCGAACTCGCGAGCTGGCTGTCCGACCGCCGACTGCCGACCGTCGTCGACGTGGACGTGATCGGCGACGACCGAATTTCGGCGTGCGACGCCGTCGTCACGCTGGCCCACCGCGAGGCGTTTCTCGAGGTCGACTGGGTCCACTCGATCCAGGCGGGCGTGGATCGGTTTCCGTTCGATGCGTTCGAGGCCAACGACGTGGTGCTGACGAACAGCACGGGAATACACGGGCGAGCCGTCGGCGAAGCCGTCGCGGGCTACCTGCTCGCGTTCTCCCGCCGCCTCCACGAGGCCGTCGCGAATCAGGAGCGAAAACGCTGGGATCAGCCCGCGTGGGACGACGCGTTCACGCTCTCGGAAACCACGGCGTGCGTGCTCGGCACCGGAACCCTCGGAAGCGGCGTTGCCGAGGTCCTCGGCGCGCTCGGCGTTCGCGTGGTCGGCGTCCGACGATCCGTCGATCCCGTCCCTGGCTTCGAAACGATCCATCCGACCGGCGAGCTGCTCGAGGCCGTCTCCGACGTCGACTTCGTGATCGTCACGCTGCCGCTGACCGACGGGACTCACCACCTCCTCGACGCGGCGGCGTTCGACGCGATGGGCGACGACGCGTACCTCGTCAACGTCGGCCGCGGTTCGGTCGTCGACCAGGACGCGCTGATCGACGCCCTCGAGTCGGGTTCGATCGCGGGCGCGGCGCTCGACGTCTTCGAGACCGAACCGCTCCCGGAGTCGTCGCCGCTGTGGGAGTTCGACGAGGTGATTCTCACGCCACACGCCGCCTCTTTCACGGTCGACTACTTCCGGGACGTCGGCGACATCGTTCGGGAGAACGTCGAGCGACTCGCGGCCGGCGAGCCGTTTCACAATCGGGTGGTGTAACGGTGGTCGGCTCGCGCATTCGAGTCAGGGAAGCGACGCCGGCCGACGCCGAGTCCGTCGCCGCCGTGCACGCGGCGTCGGTCCGCGAACTCGCGAGCGCGGCCTACGACGACGAACAGCTCGGCGCGTGGCTCGCGAACGTTCATCCGGAGCGGTATCCGATACGGGAGACGGACGACGGGCTGTTCGTCGTCGTCGCGGAACGAAACGGCGAGGTCGTCGGCTTCGGCTGGCTCGACTGCGAATCAGCCACGGCGGACGACGGCGTCGGCGAAGTCGTGGCCGTCTACGTCCACCCCGACCACGGTCGCGAGGGGATCGGCGCGGCGATCCTCGAGCGCCTCGAGTCGATCGCCCGCGCGGCCGGACTTGAGGCGCTCGAGCTCCTTGCTTCGAAAAACGCGATCGCGTTCTACCGGGAGCAGGGGTACGATGGACGTGAAACGGTCGAACTCGAGCTACAGGAAGGGGTGGCGCTCGAGGCGATCCGGATGCGAACGCGACTGTGACGGCGTGGCCACGACACGCTGCTCGAGCTCGATCACGACTACGTCGCCGCCTACAGCCTGTCGTCGATGACCGGCGACGAGTGGCAGACCCAGGTCGTCGAACCGCTCGAGGAGCACTCGACCGCGAACCGACGCTCCGCCGTCGAGAACGCCGACGTCGTTCGCTCGGCCGGCCAGTTCAGGGAGCCGATCACCCACCTGTTTTCGACGGAGGCCGAGTATGACGAGAGTCGTGCGCTCCGGGGAAGGTCAGGCTAGTGACCACCATCGACCGCGAGCGACCGTGGGAGCGAGCGGGCCGACGACCGATGTGAAGGCCGCTACGCGTCCGGAACGGAGAGGAGGCTTTTCATCAAAGTTTTGCCGAGTGCGGTCGCGAAGCGACCGCACGCAGCGCAAAAGTTTGGTTCAGAAGAATTTGAACAGGTCGTCCCGGTTTTCCTCGTGGAGGTGTTCGCGGACGGCCTCGTTCAGCGGCTCGATTTGCCCGTTTTTGGCGGTGATCGGGGCGATCACTTCTCGCCACTGCTGCCACGGAGGATAGAGCCCCAGCCGGTCGCAGAGCTCGTCGAGTCGCTCGTCGCGGTCGTCGACTTTGTCCATCTTGTTGACGGCGACGACGGTCGGAATCCCCAGTTCCCGCAGGAAGTGAAACATCTCGACGTCGTAGGGGATCTCGTCGGGTCCCGAGTGGCGGTCGATGATGTCGACGACGCTCTTTCCGTCGACGACCAGGATCGCGACGAGGACGCGCTCTGCGTACTCTTCGAGGTACCGGACGATGTTCGTCTTGATCTCCTCGCGGTAATTTTCCTCGACGCCGCTCATGAAGCCGAAGCCGGGCAGGTCGGTGATGACGAAGTCCTCGGGTGCCCAGTCGTAGTGGTTGGGTTCCCGCGTGACGCCCGGTTTGCCGCCGGTGTCGAATCCGTGGCCGGTCAACTCGCGCATGAGCGTCGATTTCCCGACGTTCGAGCGGCCGACGAGGGCGACCTCCGCCTCGCGGTCGGGACGCGTATCGAACATACCCCTCGTTGGATCCTCTCGAGGATATATGTGGCGTCACGGCTCGAGGCGACGTCGCGGTGGACTCTCGTCGGTTCGCGAATCGGTCGCGGTCGATGGCCGACAGTTATGACCCCTCGCCGTCTCAGGAATCGGTGTGCGGCTCGTACAGCTGACGGTTCCGACGGGAAAACGCGAGACCATCCTCGCGACGCTCGACGATCGTGGGATCGACTACGTGGTAACCGACGAGGACAGCAAGCGAGAGTACACCGCCGTCGTCTACTTTCCGCTCCCCTCGCCGGCGGTCGAGGCCGTCCTCGACGAGCTTCAGGAGGCGGGAATCGACGAGGACGCCTACACGGTCGTCGTCGACGCCGAGACGGTCGTTTCTCGAAAGTTCGAAGCGCTTCGCGAGGAGTACGAAAACGGTGACGTCGAGTCGGATCGCATCTCGCGACAGGAACTGCAGGCCGAAGCCGAGTCGCTGACGCCCACGTTCGCGGTGTACTCGATCATGACGATCATCAGCGCCGTCGTCGCGACCGCGGGGCTGTTGCTCGACTCCCCGGCGGTCGTCGTCGGCTCGATGGTGATCGCGCCGCTGATCGGCCCGGCGCTCGGAGCGAGCGTCGGCACGGTGATCGACGACGAGGAACTGTTTCTCGAGAGCGCCCTCTATCAGATCGTCGGGATCGTCCTCTCGATCGCGGCGGCGGCGGTGTTCGCCTGGACGGTTCGAATAACGAACGTCGTCCCGCCGGGACTCGAGATCGCTCAGGTCGACGAAATCTCCGAACGGCTGGCACCGGACCTGCTGTCGCTGGTGATCGCACTCGGCGCCGGCGTCGCGGGTATCATCAGTATCGCGACGGGGACGTCGGTCGCGCTAGTCGGCGTCATGATCGCGGCCGCGCTGATCCCGCCCGCTGCGGCTGCCGGAATCGCCATCGCGTGGGGACAGCCCTCGGCGGCCATCGGCTCGACGGCGCTCGTACTCGTCAACGTTCTCTCGGTCAATCTCGCAGGACTGGTGACGCTGTGGTACGCCGGCTACCGGCCGGAGAACCTGTTCTCGGTAGGCCCGACCGAAGAGCGGGTCCGGCGGCGCGTCGTCGGACTCGCGCTGATCGTCGCCGTCTTCGCGCTCTTTCTCGGCGCGATCACGTACTCGTCGTTCGTCACCTCGACGTTCGAGGAGAACGCCCGCGGCGAGGTCGAACGCACCCTCGACGAGGACGAGTTCGTCCAGTACCAGCTGCTCGAGTTCGAGGTGGTCATGGACGACGACTATCCGTTTCGGGGGCCCGAACGAGTGCTGATCACGATCGGCGGACCGGGCGAGGACCCCGATCCGGCGCTGGCGAGGACGTTACACGAACGTATCAATCAACACGCTGCGGACACCGTCGGCGTCGAAGTCCGGTTCGTGGGCCTCGTCGAACGCTAGCGACTGCAAGCCGATCGCACCGTCGCGACCGTCCTCTCACGAGACGAACTCGACGCCGGTGATCTCGAATCGTACACCACCCCGGGATCCCTCGGCAACGTCGATCTCCCAGCCGTGAGCCGTGGCGGCCTGTTCGACGATACGCAGTCCGAACCCCGTCCCCTCCTCGGACGTCGAGTATCCGGTCTCGAACACCCGCTCGCGCTCGGCGGGTGGGATGCCGGAACCGGTGTCTTCGACGTAAAAGCCCGTCTCCAGGCGGCCGACCGTCACCGTAACGTCCTCGCCGCCGTGATCGATCGCGTTCCGGTAGAGGTTCTCGAACAGCTGTCGGAGGCGGCCCCGGTCGGCAAGAATCGTACAGTCGACAGCAGTGGCGAGCGTCGCCTCGCTCGTGGCGACGGCTTGCCAACACTGTTGGCCGAGCGTCGCGAGATCGATCGGTTCCGTCTCGCCCACCCGGTCGCCTTTTCGCGACAGCGTGAGGAGATCGTCGATCAGGACGCTCATCCGTTCGAGTGCGGCGGCAACCTCGTCGAGATTGGGATCGTCGGTCGATTCGCGTGCGAGCTCGAGTCGTCCGGTAGCCACCTGTAACGGGTTTCGAAGGTCGTGGGAGACGACGCTCGCGAACTCGTTCAGTCGCTCGTTCTGTCGCTCGAGTTGGCGCTCGTACCGTTTACGCTCGGTGACGTCGGTCAGCGCACCGGGAAATCGGACCGGCTCGCCGTCCTCGTCGCACTCGACGTGGCCGCGAGCGACGACCCACCGCATCCGGCCATCGTCGTTTCGGACGCGATACTCGGCCTCGTACTCGCCACAGGAGTCGATGGCCTCTTCGATCGAGCGTTCGACGTGCTCACGGTCGTCCTCGTGAACCGCCGAGACGAACCGGTCGAGTGCCACCCCGTCCCGTGCGGCGTCGGGATCGACGCCGAACGTCCTGGCGAACTTCGGGTTCGTGACGAACTCGTCGTCCGGGATGGACCACTCCCAGGTACCGACCGCACCGGCCCGGATCGCCGCTTCGTACTGGTCGTTCGCTTCCCGTAACTTCCGTTCGCTTTCGATTCGGTCGAGGACGGTCGACGCGTACGTCGCGACCAGTTCCCCCAGAGCGACGTCGAGTTCGCCGAACGCGGCGGCGTCGGTCGAACCGATCGTCAGCACGCCGTGATCGCCCAGCGGGAGAATGATCTCGCTTCGTATCGGCGTCTCGCGGTTGTAACACCCGTCCACGGTCGAGACGTCGTCGTACTGTTCGACCGCGCCACGTTCAAGAGCGTCCCACGCGAGGGAATCACCCGCGCGAAACGTCGGTATCTCACCGACCGTCTCGACGGCGTGGTCTGTCCAGGCGATCGGCCGGAGTTCCGTTCCGTCGGCGTCGGTCAACCAGACGGCGTTGATCGGCAACTCGAGGACGTCCCGGACGGACTCGACGACGATCTCGGCGACCTCCTCGTCGGCCGTCGCCTCGAGCACCCGCTGAGCGGTCGCGTGGAGCTTCGAGATCGCCAGCTGGTGATCGATTCGCGTGTCGTCGTCCCTCGGTGTAGAACGTTCGTCCATCGTTGGTACGTAGGCCTCGAGATGCGCTTACACTGGAGCTACCGCTGCGGTCGAATAGGTATTTCGTCACCGCTACTACACGAGACCGATTGCGTCGGATTCGATCCGATCAATCGTCGCAGTTTCGTCGACTTCGATTCGATTTATCGACCTAGTTTCGTCGACTTCGATCCGAGTTACCGTCCCAGGATTCGATCGAGCGGATTCGAACGCGTCTCCTCGCGTCCGGCGTTCGGATCCCGTTCGTCGACGTTTGCGTCGTCGTCTCGGTCGGTCGAGCGGCCCAACCGACGGCGTATCCACGCTCTCGGTCCGCCGATCTTGTTGACGAGGTACGTCGGGAAATAAAGTGCCACCGCACCCAGGGCGAGAAAGCCGACGCCGGCGAGCGGCCGCCCCGTGCGGAGAAACTCGAAGCCGACGACGAACATCGGGCCGGCCATCGAGAGTCCGGCAGCGGTCTGGAGCATCCAGAGGATTCCCGGCCCTTTCATGGCTCAGCTCTCGAACGGCAACTTCGGCTCGTAGTCGACCGCCTCGATCGCGGCGTCGAGGACGGTCTCGACGCCCTCGCCGGTTTCGACGCTCATGTGGTGGTCTGCGTCCATCTCGTCGGCCAGCTCGTCCCACGCCTCGGCGCGATCGATCTTGTTCGCCACCGTGAGCACCGGCACCGTCTCGAACTGGGCGGCGATCGAATCGCGCAGCTCGAGCTGGGACTCGAGCGGGTAGCCGCACTCGCCGCTGGGATCGAGGACGACGAGCATGCAGTCGGCGAGGTGCTCGATGGCGCTCACCGCCTGCGTCTCGATCTCGTTTCGTTCTTCGGGTGGGCGATCGAGCAACCCGGGCGTATCGACGAGCTGATACCGAACGTGATCTCGCTCGAAATGGCCGACGCCGATCCCTTTCGTCGTGAAGGGGTAGGAGGCGGTCTCGCCGCGGGCGCTCGTGACGTCGTTGACGAACGACGACTTGCCGACGTTCGGATAGCCGGCGACGACGATCGTCGGCTCTTCGGGGTCGATGTCGGGCAGGTCGCGAAGGTCGTTGCGGGATCGGTTGATGTACAGCAGATCGTCGTCGACCTGCTCGACGATGTCGGCCAGCCGCGCGAAGGCCTGTTTTCTGTGTTTGCGTGCCGTGTCGACGTCCGTCTTTCGGAGCTTCGACTGGTACTCCTCGTGAATCTCGCGAGACTTTCGGCTCGCCCACATCACCTCCGAGAGGCTCTGCCGGAGTTCGTCGACGTCGACGATCGCGTCCGCGAGTTCGTAGTAGAACGGGTGAACGTCGTCTTCGTACGCGAAGTCCGGCCAGGCCGTCACCACGTTCTCCAGATTGTCCGAGATGATGTTCGCCGCCGTCTGGAGCATCGACTGCTGGGCCTCGAGGCCGCCTTTGGCCTTGCCTGCCCGTGCCGCCCGGGAAAACGCCTTGTCGATCAGCTCTTCCGACGTGGGCGTCGTCGGAAGGTCTTCGAAAATCATAGTCGACGGTAGGGCGCGCGGTGGTAAAAGGTCGTTCGTTCTCTCGGCGCGCGTCGGACGGGACGGACGGCGGATTTTTCGCGTCGAGCAGCCGTCCGAGCGATCGCGACGGATCCACGACGGCGGCTCGACCGAGCGTTTATCCTCGCTCGCGGCCTTGCTCGACTATGACGAACTGGCGCGCCGTGATCGTCGGCTTTCTCCTGATCGTCGTCCTCGGAATCGTCGGGCTGACGCTGCCGGTCGTCGGCCAGCTCGCGGCCGGTCTGATCGGCGGCTTCGCGGCGGGATATCTCGCCGGCGGCGGACTCGGCCGCGGATTCTGGCACGGCCTGCTCGCGGGCGCGTTCGGCGGAATCGTCGCCGGCTTGCTCGTCGCGCTCGTCGTCGGCATCGCCGGCTGGGCCGGCGGTCCGGCGGGCGGACTCGTCACCGGCATCGCCGGCGTCGGCATCTTCGCCGTCGCCGTGATCGTCTCGTTCGTGCTGGCGCTCGAGAGTGCGATCGCCGGCGCGGTCGGCGGGGCGCTCGCGGACTAGTTCCCGGCCCCCTCGGTTGATTCGACCCGCCGACGTCACCGGCAACGCCCGCTTTCGGCGCTTACCAGGGTTCGTTCTTCAGGCCCAGCTTGTACGCGACGACGTTCGTCGTGACGTGCAACACCGGCGTCAACACGACGACGACGAGGATCACCTGCCAGGTGAACACCGCGAGGAACCACTCGGTCGCGAGCAACGCGGTCAGCGGGAGCGAGACGACCACGAAGTCGAGCTGGTCGAGTCCGGGGAACATCGCGCCCCGCTTTCGGCCGGTTCGGCGCTTGAGAAACGACGCGAGGATGTCGCCGAGCATCGCACCGGCGGCCAGTCCGACCGCGGCACCGAGGGAGAACGCCGGCACGTCCACGCCGACGAGTTCGCTCACGTCGCCGGCGATCAGACTCAGCACGCCCGCGAGCGCGAGACCCGCGGCGATCCCGGCGGCCGTCCCCCGCCAGGTTTTCCCGTCGCCGAGCACCCGCTTGTCGCCCCACGTGCGGCCGCCGTCGATCGGTTTGCCGCCGCCGGCCAGCACGGCCGCGTTGTTGGGGACGTACGCCGGCAACATCGCCCAGAACGCGATCACGACTGTCTCGAGTACTGCCATGTCCGCCCGGACGGACCGGCGTCTCTTAACCGGGGTGGTTCCGGAACCGGCGCGTCGGCCCTCCGATCCCCCGACCGAGAGGTGTTGATAAGCACGTACACACTATCTGTTATCATTGTATACGAAAATTTTTTACAACTGCTGATCGACGGTTCGGACGGAGGACCTGGTACCATGTCACGAGACGTCTTCGACGAGGCCGAGTACGACCGCCGGGTGAGCCGGACGAAAGCGCGCATCCGCGAGGCCGACCTCGACGCGATAGTCGTCGCGGATCCGGCGAACATGAACTACCTGACGGGATACGACGGCTGGTCGTTTTACGTCCACCAGGCGGTCATCGTCACCCTCGAGCGCGACGAACCGGTCTGGGTCGGCCGAGCGATGGACGCCGACGGCGCGCGGGCGACGACCCGTCTTTCGGAGTCGAGCATCCGCTCGTACAGCGACGATCACGTCCACTCGCCGTACGATCTGCACCCGATGGATTACGTCGCCGGCGTCCTCGAGGAACTCGACGTCGACGACGGCCGGATCGGTCTCGAGATGGACGCCTCGTACTTCACCGCCCGGTCGTACACGCGCCTGCAGGAGAACCTGCCGGACGCGACGTTCGAGGACGCGACGCTGCTGGTTAACTGGGTCAGGATCAAAAAGTCAGAGACCGAACTCGAGTACATGCGCCAGGCGGCGCGCATCTCCGAGAACGCCATGCAGGCGGGACTGGACGCGATCGAGGCGGGCGTCCCCGAGTACGAGGCCGCCGCCGCGATCTACGACGCACTGATCACCGGCACCGACGAGTTCGGCGGCGACTACCCCTCGATCGTTCCGCTGATGCCCGCCGGCGAGCACACGGGGACGCCCCACCTCACGTGGACCGACCGGCGGTTCGAGGACGGCGACCCGGTCATCATCGAACTCTCGGGCTGTCGCCACCGCTATCACTCGCCGCTCGCACGCACCACGTTCGTCGGCGACCCGCCGGCGAAACTCGAACGCAACGCCGAGATCGTCGTCGAGGGGATCGAAGCGGCACTCGAGGCGGCGGAACCCGGCGTCACCTGCGAGGCCGTCGAGGCGGCCTGGCGCGAGACGATCTCGCAGTACGGCCTCGAGAAGGAGGATCGGATCGGCTACTCGATGGGGCTTGGCTATCCGCCGGACTGGGGCGAACACACCGCGAGCATCCGACCCGGCGACGAGACGATTCTCGAAGAGAATATGACGTTCCACATGATACCCGGTATCTGGACGGAAGATATCGGCGTCGAGATCAGCGAGACGTTTCTCGTCACGGGCGACGGTGCCGAGCCCCTCGCCGACTTCCCGAGACGGCTGTTTACCGCCTGACCGTCGACCGCGATGCGACACCGAATCCATGACTCCGAACACCTCAGATCACGCAACTGACGTCGAATCATCCACCAAAACGACGACGGCCGCCGGCGAGACGGACTCGGCGCTCGTCACCGCCCGCCGCCAGCTCGAGCGCGCCGCAACTCACGCGGACGTAGACGACGGCGTCGTCGAGCGCCTCAAACACCCGACGCGCGTCCAGCGCGTGTCGGTTCCCCTCGAGCGCGACGACGGAACCGTCGAAGTGTTCACCGGCTATCGCTCCCAGCACGACGACGTTCGCGGCCCCTACAAGGGCGGACTGCGCTACCACCCCGAAGTGAACGCCAACGAGTGCATCGGCCTCTCGATGTGGATGACCTGGAAGTGCGCCGTCCTTGATCTCCCCTTCGGCGGCGGCAAAGGCGGCATCGCGGTCGATCCGAAGTCGCTGAGCCACGACGAGATCGAGCGTCTCACCCGCCGGTTCGCCGAGGAGATCCGCGACATCGTCGGCCCGACGCGGGACGTCCCCGCGCCGGACATGGGAACCGACGCCCAGACGATGGCCTGGTTCATGGACGCCTACTCGATGCAACAGGGCGAGACGATTCCGGGCGTCGTCACCGGTAAGCCGCCCGTCATCGGCGGCTCCCACGGCCGCGAGGAGGCTCCGGGCAGATCGACCGCGATCATCACGCGGGAGGCGATCGATCACTACGGCCGCGACCTCTCCGAGACGACCGTCGCGATCCAGGGCTTCGGCAGCGTCGGCGCGAACGCCGCCCGGCTGCTCGAGGACTGGGGCGCGACGATCGTGAGCGTCAGCGACGTCAACGGCGCGATCTACGATCCCGACGGCCTCGACACGCACGCGATCCCGACCCACGACGAAGAACCCGAAGCCGTCCTCGAACAGGACGCCCCCCACACGCTGTCCAACGAGGAGATCCTCGAACTCGACGTCGACGTCCTGATTCCCGCCGCCGTCGGCAACGTGCTCACGGACGACAACGCCGACGACGTTCAGGCGGATATCGTCGTCGAAGGCGCGAACGGCCCGACGACGTTCGCCGCCGACACCATCCTCGAAGAGCGCGGCATTTCGGTGATTCCAGACATCCTCGCCAACGCCGGCGGCGTCACGGTCAGCTACTTCGAGTGGCTCCAGGACATCAACCGCCGTCAGTGGACCCTCGAGGAAATCAACGAGGAACTCGAGGTGAAGATGCTCGCGGCCTGGGAGGACGTCCGCACGGAGGTCGAACGGAAGGACCTCACCTGGCGCGATGCGGCCTACGTGGTCGCGCTCTCGCGGATCGCGGAGGCGAAGGCGGTCCGGGGCCTCTGGCCCTGAACTCGCCGACTCGAGATCGAGCTCCCGATCTTCGACTGTCGATTGATCGCGCTCTTCGTTCGAGTCTCTTTCCGCCGCTCGAGTCGCTTCTCGTCCGAACCCAACGGCAGACGTTAAGAGCGACCCTGTGTTATCAACTAACATGGGATCGTCGATAGACGAGATCGCATTTATCGCCAGTTCGACCCATCGGGTCCGCGTGCTCGACGCACTCGCCGAGGGAGGCTGCGATCGGCGCGACCTGCGATCGATGACCGGCGCACACGCTTCGACCGTCGGACGCGTCCTCGGTGACTTCGAGGAGCGACGGTGGATCGAACGGGACGGTCGGACGTACGAACTCACGCCGCTCGGCGAGTTCGTCGCAGAACGGTTCGCGAACCTGCGCGGCGCGATGGAACTCGAGACGCAACTCCGGGACGTCTGGCAGTGGCTTCCGCGAGAAATGGAGGGGTTCTCCGTGGAGTTGTTCACCGACGCCGTCGTCGCCTCTCTCCCCTCCGGTTACCCGTACGAACCCGTCGAGCGCGTCGTCGAACTGGTCGAAGGGAGCGATTCGATTCGCGGCTTCGGCGCGACGGTGTTTAAGGCGGCCGCAAACGAGGTGTTCTGTCGGGAGGCCATCGAGGGGATGGACGTCGAATTCATCTACTCGCCGTCGGTTCTTGCGGCGACCGTCGACTGGAATCCCGACCGCTTCGAGAGGGCGGCCGCGTCGGATCGCTGCACGATTTTCGTCCACGACGACCTCCCCGACCGGACGCGGTGTGGAGTCGACATCTTCGACGATCGAGTCGCGATCTGCTGTCACGACGCCGAAACCAGAGACTTGCGCGCCTGGGTCGATACCGCCGCGCCCGAGGCTCGGGAGTGGGCACTCTCCGTCTTTCGGCGGTGTCGCAAGGAGGCGCGACCGGTGGACGAGGCCGCGTTAGCCGTCCCGGTACCGGAAGAGTTCACGACCCCCTAGGCGGACGCGTCGGCCGACCCGGTTCGATCCGTGCACGGCGTGCAATATTTCACTAGATAGTTACATCATCGCACCCGTCGCCGGTTCACGTGCGGACGGGTTGACGAAATCATGGCAGACACTACACCAATCAACGGAGAAGTGGAATTCATCGAATCCGCTGATGGAACCGAGATCGCGTTCGAACGAACGGGCAGCGGACCCCCGCTCGTACTCGTCCACGGAGGCGCCTGCGATCGTCGATTCTGGGACCTCTCCGACGTCCGTTCGACCCTCGCCGAGGAGTACACGGTCCGCGCGATGGACTGTCGCGGCGTCGGCGAGAGCGGTGACGCCGCCGACTACGAGCTGGAACGCGAGTTTGAGGACGTGGCCGCCGTCGTCGATTCGATCGACGAACCGGTGACGCTGCTCGGGCACTCTTCGGGAGCGCTCCTGTCGCTGGAGGCGGCCCTCCGGACCAACAACCTGCGCGAACTCGTCCTGTACGAGCCGCCGATTCCCGTCGGCGATCACGAACTCTGCTCGGAGCGGGTGCTCGCCGAACTGGCGGGGCTGCTCGAGGCAGGCGAAAACGAACGGGTCCTCGTACTGTTCCTCGAGGAGATCGCACAATCCACGCCGGAGGAAATCGACGCCCAGCGCGCGACACCGGAGTGGCCGGACCTGGTGGACACGGCCCACGTCTGGGTCCGCAGCGTCCGCGGGATTCGGGAGTACGAGTTCGACCGCACCCGTTTTGCAACCGTGACCACGCAGACCGTGCTGCTGACGGGGAACGAGAGTCCGTCGTATCTGAAAGACGCCACGGGAGCGGTCGACGATGCGCTTTCGAACGGCCGTATCGTTTCCCTCGACGGGCAGGCCCACGAGGCGATGCTCACCGCACCGGATCGCTTCGTCGAGGCGGTGCGTACGACGGTTCGCGATTCGGACTGAACGAAAGTCCGTCCTCGAGCCCCCGTCAGTCGGATCCCGCCGGCGAGGTCCCTCGAGGCGCGAGCGCGAGCACGCCGACGGCGGCGACGCAGTTAGGACAGTTCGTCTCGGCGACGGCCGCGTACCGCTCTTCGAGCGCGGGACAAGGCTCGCTCGAGAGACGGATCGCCCGACCCCGGGGCGAGTGATCGCGGCGGTAGGGCCCGAATCGCGACGGTCGGACCGGAGCGGACGCCGAACGCGTCCGGTCGTCGATCGAGAGCGATGCTCGAGTCTTGCTGGCTCTCAGGTTTGTCGCCGCTCGCGTGTCGCTATGCTCCCGCTCGCAGTTTCGAGGACGCTCCCATCGGTCGCGTCCTCGCCTACGGCGACAACCGCTGGCGATCTCGCGAGACGTCGCTCGCTAGCGCTCGCAACGACTTGCTAGCTCTCAGAGACTTCGCCCTATGGGCTCAGCCTCTGACGGTCTCGCGGGAAGAGGACGGCCTCGCGAATGTTCTCGAGGCCCAGGGTCGTCATGACGAGTCGTTCGCCGCCGAGGCCGAAGCCGGCGTGGGGCGGCATGCCGTATTTGAACATCTTGGTGTAGTATTCGAACTCGTTGGGGTCGAGTCCCTGCTGTTCGAATCCGTCGATGAGCTTCTCGTGACGGTGTTCGCGCTGGCCGCCCGAGACCAGTTCCATGCGCGGATGCATCAGGTCGAATCCGGTCGAAAGCTGCTCGTCGTGGTCGTGGTCCTGAATGTAGAACGGCTTGATCTCGCTCGGCCAGTCCGTGATGAAGTAGTGGCCGCCGACGTCAGCCCCGAGGGCTTTCTCCCCCTCGGTCGGGAGGTCGTCGCCCCAGACGAGCTGTTCGTCGAGTTCGCCGGTCGCGTTGATACGCTCGATGGCCTCTTCGTAGCTGAGCCGCGGAAACTCGCCTTCGGGAACCGCGAACTCGTCGGCGAGGCCCAGCGCCTCGAGTTCCTCGCCGCAGTTCCGCTCGACCGCCTCGTAGGCCGCCTTGACGATGCCTTCGGCGACGTCCATCGCGTCGCTCTCGTCGCAGAACGCGCCCTCGAAGTCGATCGAGGTCGCCTCGTTCAGGTGTCGCGGCGTGTTGTGTTCTTCCGCGCGGAAGATGGGACCGATCTCGAAGACGCGCTCGACGTTCGAGCCGGCGATCAGCTGCTTGAACAGCTGTGGCGACTGGTTCATGAACGCCTCCTCGCCGAAGTAGGTGATCGGGAACAGCTCGGTGCCGCCTTCAGTACCGGTGGCGACGATCTTCGGCGTGTTGATCTCCGTACAGCGGAACTCGCGGAACCGCTCGCGAACGGCGCGCATGATCTCGGCCCGAATCTCGAAGATGGCCTGCACGTCGTCCTTGCGGAGGTCGAGGGTTCGGTTGTCGAGTCTCGTCGAGAGATCGGCGTCGACTTTCCCCGACGGGTCGAGCGGCAGTTCCGGGTCGGCCGCGGAGACGATCTCGACCTCCTCGGGGACGACCTCGACGCCGGTCGGCGCGCGCGGCTCTTCCTCGACCGACCCCGAGACGCTGACGACGCTCTCGCGTGCGGCCCCCAGTCCCGTCTCGACGAGGTCGTCGTCCATTTCGTCCTTCTCGAATTTGATCTGGATCTTGCCGGTCGAATCGCGGAGAATCAGGAAGGCGATCCCGCCGAGGTCGCGGATCTCGTGGATCCAGCCGGAGACGGTGACGTGGTCGCCGGGCTCGGCGTCGGCCGTGTAAGTTCTGTCCTGCATACCCCTCGATTCTCGCAGCCGAAACTTAAGCGCAACCGTTCGGACTCGCGACGGCGGACGGCAGAGCGTCACCGCGACGTTCGGTCGCCGACGATCGGCGACTCGAGCCGCGACGTGATCGCCTGCTTCGATCGCCATCGCACGATCCGTCACCGCTCGTGAACGATCATCGGTATCTCGTGTTTCGGTCGGGCGGTGATCGTCGCCATCAGATCGAGGTCCGTCCCCGGAACGAGCTCGAGGTGATACCGTCGGTACACCGCGGCGAGGATGAGCTGAGCCTCGAGCATCGCGAACCGGTCTCCGATGCATCGGCGCGGGCCCGCCGCGAACGGAAAGTACGCGAGTTTCGGGAGATCCGATTCCATCTCGTCCGTCCAGCGCTCGGGACGGAACGCGAGCGGGTCGTCGTACCACCGCGGATCGCGGTGGACGACCCACTGGTGCATCCGAACCGTCGCGCCCGCAGGAATCTCGTAGCCGCCGATCACGTCGGGTTTTACGGGTTCGCGAACGATCCCCGGGACCGGCGGATACAGCCGCATCGACTCTCTGATCACCGTCTCGGTGTACGCGAGATCGGACACGTCTGCCATCGTCGGCGGTCGGCCGTCGAGCACCGCCTCGAGCTCCGCGAGGAGCGTCTCCTCCGGTGCGGGGTTTCTCGAGAGCAGGTAGAACGTGAGCGTCAGCGCCAGCGCCGTCGTCTCGTGTCCGGCCAACAGCAGCGTCACGACCTCGTCTCTGATCTGTTCGGTCGACATCGCCTTCCCCTCCTCGCCCTCGAGGAGCTTCGAGATGACGTCGTGGTCGGTCGGATTCGCACGCCGCTCCTCGATCAGCCGGTAGACGACATCGTCCAGTTCTCGCCGCGCGCGCTTGATCCGTCGCCTCGCCGGCGTCGGGATCGAGGGCGGCAACGCCAGGTGCGGCAGGTTCTCGGTCGCGTCCATGAACGTCTCGAGGGCCGATCCGACGGCGTCGACGTGGTCGTCCACGTCGGCACCGAACAGCGCCCGCGCGACGATCTTCAGCGTCACCGCCATCATGTCCTCGTGGACGTGGCGGATCTCCCCGTCGGTCCACGTCTCGAGGGCGTCCTCGGTGAACTCGACCATCATCTCGGCGTACTCCCGGATGCGGTCGGGGTGGAAGGCGGGCTGGATGCGGTGGCGGTTTCGCCGCCAGACTTCCCCCTCGCTGTTGAGGATGCCGTTTCCCGTGATCGGCCCGAGAACGTTCTGAAACTCGTCGCCTTTGACGTAGTTCTCGTTGTGCTGGACGAGCACGTGCTCGATGTAGTCCGGATGGTTGAGCTGGTAGACGTCGCCGCCGGGATCCCGCCAGTGAACGACGTCGCCGTACTCGCGGGCGGTCTCCGTCATGAAGCCGTACGGGTCGCGAAGGAACGCGAGCTGAGTTCCAAGGATCGGCAATCCGTCCGGACCGGGCGGGCGTTCGTCGACTCCCTGCGCGTCGTTGCTCATCGCTAGCCAGAGGTACGGCGTCCGATCACCTCCGCTTGTATCCGATCATGCGAGGTGTTTTTATATGTGCTCGTGTCGCCCCATCAGTATGAACGCGAACCCGTTCGACCGCTCGAACGATCGACTCGAGGACGAGCCGCATCGTCGGCCCGGTGGTCGACCGTGAGATACGCCACCGTCGTGCTCACGTGGACCGACGGCCGGATCAACGCGATCGACGACGCGTTCGCCCGAAGCGACGCGGTGTCGATCGATGCGATTCGCCACGTCAATCCCGTCTCCGAACGCCGGTACGTCGAACTCCTCGAACTCCGCGGCGACCTCGAGCGAGCCCGGACGCTGCTGGCTGCAGCACCCGACGCGCTCGAGTTCGACGTGGCCGGCGAGGACCGCCACGGTCGCGGCGTCGCCTACGTTCACTGCCGAAGCGTCGGTCCGGTCACCGACCTCCTGTCGATCCTCCGCGAGCACGAAATCGTCCTCGACTGGCCGATGGAGTACGTCGAAGCTGACGGCTTCGGTGGCCGCGGCCTCGAGGTGACGGCTCTCGGAACGAACCGCTCGATTCAGCGCGCCGTGGAGGATCTCCCGGACGGGATCGAACTCGACCTGCAACGGCTCGGCGAGTACGATCCGTCCGGCGGTCCAGCGCCGTCGCTGAGCGATCGTCAACGGGAGGTGTTCGACCTGGCCCACGAGCGGGGCTACTACGACGTTCCGCGCGGAACGACCCACCGAGAACTGGCGGCGGAGCTCGGAATCTCGGCCGGAACGGTCGGCGAGCACCTCCAGCGGATCGAGGCCACGCTCGCGGCGTCGTACTCCTCGACCGCTCGATAGTCCGCCCGCGACGCCCGTTCCGAGTTCCACCGGGGATCGGCTGTCGGACCTCCGGACTTTTGCCCGTCGGTCTCGAGATCCCGATATGGACGACCTCGAGCGACTCGCGGCGGACCTCCGCACCGCCGAGACGGCCGTGGCGCTCACCGGGGCCGGCATCTCCGCACCCTCGGGCGTTCCGACCTTTCGAGGCGACGGCGGCGTCTGGGACCGCTTCGACGAGGGACAGTTCACCCACGGCCGGTTCCAGCGCGATCCGGCGGGCTTCTGGGCGGCTCGGATCGATCTCCAGCGCGAGCTGTTCGGCGACGACCACGAGCCCAACGTCGCCCACGAGGCGCTCGCCGCACTCCAACAGTCCGGCCGCCTCGAGACGATCGTCACGCAAAACACCGACGGACTGCACGACGACGCAGCCGAGGCGATTTCCGACGGCGACCGATTGCAGACTCCACTCGACGGTCCCTCGATTCTCGAACTCCACGGCAACGCTCGCCGGGTCCGGTGTGTCGACTGCGGCCAACGGGCCGAAGCGGATCCGATCTTCGAACGCGCCGCCGCCGGCGAACTGCCGCCGCGGTGTGACTGCGGCGGTCTCTTCAAGCCGGACGTCGTCCTCTTCGGCGAACAGCTTCCCGGCGCAGCCATCCAGCGCGCCCGCTCGCTCGCACGCGAATCCGATGTCTTCCTCGCGATCGGCTCCTCGCTCGTCGTCGAACCCGCCGCGTCGCTCCCGCGAATCGCCACCGGGTCCGGGGCGACCGTCGCCGTCGTCACGCTCGAGGAGACGCCCTTCGACGAACTCGCCGACGTCGTCTTTCGACGCGACGTAACTGACGTCCTCCCCGCGCTGTACGAGCGACTCGAGGAGTCGTAATTCTCGATCGTGAGTTCGGCCGTTGCTGTCCTCCTCGCTCTCGAGGTGAGGCAGCAGAAGACGCCCGGAGCGGGATTTGAACCACGGTCGTTTCGCTCACGACGCTCGCTTCACTCGCTGATTCAAATCCCGCTGTTTGTGCTTCGCTGCCGTCGTCGTTCGCTCGTCGCTGTACTTCTCGCTCTCGAGTTGACGGAAGCAGAAGACGCCCGGAGCGGGATTTGAACCACGGTCGCAGCAAAGCTGCTCTCTGATTCAAATCCCGCTGTTTGTGCTTCGCTGCCGTCGTCGCTCGCTCGTCGCTATACTCCTCGCTCTCGAGTCGACGGCAGCAGAAGACGCCCGGAGCGGGATTTGAACCACCTGAACTCGCTCGCACGGCTCGCTCGTTCCGTCCTTCAAATCCCTTGTTGGGTGTTTTCCGCTCACGTGTGACGAGCACACGCGACGCGGTGCTCGTCGAATTGGTTCGCGGAAAAACACGCCCGGAGCGGGATTTGAACCCGCGTCACAACCGTGACAGGGTTGTATGATGGGCCACTACACCATCCGGGCTGTGACTCAGGGTTGCCCGGTCGCAGTATTAAGGCTTTCCAATCGGGAGGCGTGTGGTAGGCGAGACCCATCCACGACGGCTCGCTCGAACGGGATTCGTGCTACAATTTCGCACGACCCACAAGGAATTTAACGGTTAGTCGGGTAGTGACAGGTGTGATCGGCACCTCCGGTCCGGGTTGCCCGGTCGGTTAGCGTTGCGTCTGGATCGAGTTAGTAACCGTTAAATGGGTGCCCCCGCTATCTAACTGTAGTATCTCGTGACAGCCACTTCTCTCCCGGTAGCCCACACGCAGACCGACACCAACACCAACACATGGTAGACGTAAGCCAACACGAACTCGTTCCGGAGCACACCGTACTCGAGGAGGACGTCCTCGAGGACGTCCTCACGGAGTACAACATCGACCGTACAGACCTCCCGAAAATCAAACGAAGCGATCCCGCCTTACCCGACGAGGCGGAGGTCGGCGACGTCATCAAGATCGTTCGAAACTCGCGGACGACCGATCAGGCAGTCGTATACCGACTCGTGGTGGAATAAATGGCAATGGAACTCGACCGAGACAAACGACGGGACATCTCGCGCGAATACTTTTCGAGGGAACGGCTCGCAGAACACCACTACCGCTCGTTCAACGCGTTTCTCGGCCGCGGAATGCAGGAGGTCGTCGACGAGAAGGCGACCATCGACACGGACATCGGCGACAAGGAAGGCGAAGAGCCGGTCCACGTCGAGCTGGGCGACGTTCGCGTCGTCACCCCGCGCGTCCGTGAAGCCGACGGCTCCGAGGAGCTGCTGTATCCCCAGGAGGCGCGGCTGCGAAACATCACCTACTCCGCGCCCGTCTTCATGGAGATGTCGATCGTCATCGGCGAGGAGGGCGACCAGCGCGTCGTCGACTCCACCGAGACCAAGATCGGACGGATGCCGATCATGGTCGGCTCCGAGAAGTGTAACATCGCCGGCTTCTCCGACGAGGAACTGATCGAGATCGGCGAGGACCCCGCCGATCCCGGCGGCTATTTCATTGTCAACGGTTCCGAGCGCGTACTGATGACCAGCGAGGACCTGGCACCGAACAAGATCCTGGCGGAGTACGACACCAAGTACGGCGACGAGATCCAGGTCGCCAAGACCTTCTCCCAGCGTCGGGGCTACCGCGCGCTCGTCCTCTGTGAACGGACGCGCGACGGCCTGCTCGAGGTGTCGTTCCCCTCCGTTTCGGGATCGATCAACTTCGTCACCCTCGTGCGGGCGCTCGGGCTCGAGTCCGACGAGGAGATCGTTCACAAGGTCTCGAACGATCCCGAGGTCGTCAAGTACATGCTCGAGAACCTCGAGGAAGCCGAAGTCCAGTCCGAAGAGGAGGCCATCGAGACCCTGGGCAAGCGCGTCGCCTCCGGCCAGGGCAAGAACTACCAGCTCAAACGCGCCAACTACGTCATCGATCGGTACCTCCTGCCACACCTCCACGAGGATGGCGTCGACGAGGAGGACGTTCGGATCAACAAGGCTCACTACCTCTGTCGGATGGCGGAGGCGTGTTTCGAACTCGCGCTCGGCCGGCGCGAGGCCGACGACAAGGACCACTACGCCAACAAGCGCCTGAAGGTCAGCGGCGACCTGATGAAAGATCTCTTCCGGACGGCGCTGAACAAGCTCGCACGCGACGTGAAGTACCAGCTCGAGCGTGCGAACATGCGAAACCGGAACCTGTCGGTGTCGACGGTCGTTCGGTCGGACGTGTTGACCGAACGCCTCGAGCACCCGATCGCGACGGGCAACTGGGTCGGCGGCCGCTCCGGCGTCTCCCAGCTGGTCGACCGCACGGATTTCATGGGCGTTCTCTCACACCTTCGGCGGCTGCGCAGCCCGCTCTCTCGCTCGCAGCCCCACTTCGAGGCGCGGGACTTGCACGCGACCCAGTGGGGACGCATCTGCCCGTCGGAGACGCCCGAAGGGCCGAACTGTGGACTGGTCAAAAACTTCGCGCAGGCGATGGAGCTCTCACAGAACGTCGAGGACGAACAACAGCTCAAACGCGAACTGGCGTCGATGGGCGTCCAGGGCATTCCGGGCATCGAAGGTATCGAACGATCGACTCCGGCGGACGACTAATCAATCATGAGCAGCCAACAACGAGAAGCCAAAGTCTACGTCAACGGGTCGCTGGTGGGGACCCATCCCGATCCGCACGAACTCGCAGAACAGATCCGCGAAGCGCGACGCATCGGTGACATCTCCGAGATGGTCAACGTCTCGGTGAAAGATCGGACGCGGGAGGTGATCGTCAACGCCGACGCCGGCCGCGCACGACGACCCTTGCTCGTCGTCGAGGACGGTGAGCCGCGCATCTCCGAAACCGAGATCGAAGCGCTCCGCGAGGGCGAACTCGAGTTCGAGGATCTTGTCAACCACGGCTACATCGAGTTCATCGACGCCGAAGAAGAAGAGGACATCTACGTCGCCGTCGACGAGGACGATCTCGACGAGAAACACACCCACCTCGAGATCGATCCCCAGCTCATCTTCGGGATCGGTGCGGGAATGATTCCGTACCCCGAACACAACGCGAGTCCGCGCATCACGATGGGGGCGGGAATGATCAAGCAGTCGCTCGGACTTCCGAGCGCCAACTACCGCATCCGACCGGACACCCGCCAGCACCTGCTGCATTACCCGCAGCTCTCGATGGTCAAAACGCAAACGACCGAGCAGATCGGCTTCGACGACCGACCCGCCGCACAGAACTTCGTCGTCGCCGTGATGAGCTACGAGGGGTTCAACATCGAGGACGCGCTGGTCATGAACAAGGCGTCGGTCGAACGGGCGCTCGCGCGGTCGCACTTCTTCCGGACCTACGAGGGCGAGGAACGTCGGTATCCGGGCGGCCAGGAGGACCGCTTCGAGATCCCCAGCCAGGACGTTCGCGGCGCTCGCGGGGAAGAGGCGTACAACCACCTCGACGAGGACGGTCTCGTCAATCCCGAGACGCCGGTCGACGAGAACTCCGTTCTGCTGGGCAAGACGAGTCCGCCGCGGTTCCTGGAAGAGCCCGACGACATGGGCGGCCTCTCGCCCCAGAAGCGCCGGGAGACGTCCGTGACGATGCGAAGCGGCGAGTCCGGCGTCGTCGACACGGTCACGCTGATGGAAGGCGAGGACGGCTCGAAGCTCTCGAAGGTCTCGGTTCGAGACGAGCGGATCCCCGAACTGGGGGACAAGTTCGCCTCGCGACACGGACAGAAGGGCGTCGTCGGCCACCTCGCACCGCAGGAGGACATGCCGTTCACCGAGGAAGGCGTCGTCCCCGACCTCGTGCTCAACCCCCACGCGCTGCCGTCGCGGATGACCGTCGGACACATCCTCGAGATGATCGGCGGGAAACTCGGGGCGATGGAGGGCCGTCGAGTCGACGGGACGCCGTTTTTGGGCGAGGACGAGGACGAACTCCGGAAAGGACTCGAGGAGAACGGGTTCGATTCCGCCGGCAAGGAGACCATGTACTCCGGGGTCACCGGCGAGAAGATCGAGGCCGAGATCTTCGTCGGGATCATCTTCTACCAGAAACTCTACCACATGGTCTCGAACAAGCTGCACGCTCGCTCGCGCGGGCCGGTGCAGGTGTTGACTCGCCAGCCCACGGAGGGACGCGCCCGCGAGGGCGGACTGCGAATCGGGGAGATGGAACGGGACGTGTTCATCGGCCACGGCGCGGCGATGACGCTGAAAGAACGACTGCTCGACGAATCCGACCGCGAGTTCATCCACATCTGTGGAAACTGCGGCATGAGCGCGGTCGAGAACGTCGAACAGCGCCGGGTCTACTGTCCCAACTGCGACGAGGAAACGGACATCCACGAGATCGAGATGAGCTACGCGTTCAAGCTCCTGTTAGACGAGATGAAAGCGCTGGGTATCGCGCCGCGACTGGAACTCGAGGACGCCGTCTGAACACGACCACGACATGATGCGAAACAGCACACCAAAGGACATCGGATCGATCAACTTCGGGCTCATGGAGCCCGAGGAGTATCGGGAGATGAGCGCGACGAAAATCATCACCGCGGACACCTACGACGACGACGGGTTCCCGATCGACATGGGGTTGATGGATCCCCGACTGGGGGTCATCGATCCCGGCCTCGAGTGCAAGACCTGCGGAAAGCACTCCGGCTCGTGTAACGGCCACTTCGGGCACATCGAACTCGCCGCACCCGTGATCCACGTCGGCTTTACGAAGCTCATTCGGCGGCTCCTGCGCGGAACCTGCCGGGAGTGTTCGCGGCTCCTGTTGACCGAGGACGAACGCGAGGAGTTCCGCGATCAGATCGACGAGGCGCGAAAGCTCGGCCGCGATCTGAACGACGTGACGAAGGCCGCGATCCGTCAGGCGAGAAAGAAGGATCGCTGTCCGTTCTGCGCCGAAATTCAGTACGACATCGACCACGAGAAACCCACCACGTACTACGAGGTTCAGCAGGTGCTCACCAGCGAGTACTCCCAGCGCATCGCAGCCGCGATGCAGGGCGACGAGGAGGGAGAGCGCATGGGCCCGAACGAACTCGCCGAGGAGACCGAGATCGATCTCTCGCGAATCAACGAGATCCTTTCGGGGTCGTTCCGCCCGCGCGAGAACCAGCGCAAGGCCATCGAGAAGGCCCTCGACATCGACCTCACCGAGGAAGACACGAACAAGCTGATGCCCTCGGACATCCGGGACTGGTTCGAAGCGATCCCCGACGAGGACATCGAGGTGCTCGGCATCGATCCCGAGCGCTCGCGTCCGGAGTGGATGATCCTCACCGTGTTGCCGGTGCCGCCGGTGACGGCTCGGCCGTCGATCACGCTCGACAACGGTCAGCGTTCGGAGGACGATCTCACTCACAAGCTGGTCGACATCATCCGGATCAACCAGCGGTTCATGGAGAACCGCGAAGCGGGCGCACCCCAGCTGATCATCGAGGACCTCTGGGAGCTGTTGCAGTACCACGTGACGACGTTCATGGACAACGAAATCTCGGGAACGCCCCCGGCGCGACACCGCTCCGGTCGCCCCCTCAAGACCCTCAGCCAGCGCCTGAAGGGGAAAGAAGGTCGCTTCCGCGGTTCGCTGTCCGGAAAGCGCGTCAACTTCTCCGCCCGGACAGTCATCTCGCCGGACCCGACGCTTTCGCTCAACGAAGTCGGCGTTCCGGACCGCGTCGCAAAGGAGATGACCCAGACGATGAACGTCACCGGACGCAACGTCGAGGAGGCTCGGCGCTACGTCTCGAACGGACCGGAGGGCCACCCCGGCGCGAACTACGTCCGCCGGCCGGACGGCCGCCGACTGAAGGTGACCGAAAAGAACTGCGAGAAGCTCGCCGAAAAGGTCGAGGCCGGCTGGGAGGTCAACCGCCACCTCGTCGACGGAGACATCGTCATCTTCAACCGCCAGCCGTCGCTACACCGGATGTCGATCATGGCCCACGAGGTCGTGGTCATGCCGTACAAGACCTTCCGGCTCAACACCGTCGTCTGTCCGCCCTACAACGCCGACTTCGACGGCGACGAGATGAACATGCACGCCCTCCAGAACGAGGAGGCCCGCGCCGAGGCCCGCGTCCTGATGCGCGTCCAAGAACAGATCCTCTCGCCGCGTTTCGGCGAGAACATCATCGGCGCGATCCAGGACCACATCTCCGGGACCTACCTGCTTACCCACGACAACCCGCGGTTCAACGAGACGCAAGCGCTCGATCTGCTCCGGGCGACCCGAATCGACGAGCTGCCGGAGCCAAGCGGTATCGACGACGAGGGCGAGCCGTTCTGGACCGGACACGACGTCTTCTCCGAACTCCTGCCCGACGATCTGAACCTCGAGTTCACCGGCACCATCGGCGAGGACGTGATCATCGAAGACGGCCAGCTCGTCGAGGGGACCATCGCCGAAGACGAAGTCGGCGAGTTCGGCGGCGAGATCGTCGACACGATCACGAAGGTCTACGGCAACACCCGCGCCCGGATCTTCATCAACGAGGTCTCGACGCTCGCGATGCGTGCGATCATGCACTTCGGGTTCTCGATCGGAATCGACGACGAGACGATCCCCGAAGAGGCCCAGGCCCGCATCGACGAGACGATCGAGGACGCGAACGACCGCGTCGAGGAGCTGATCGAGGCCTACGAGCGCGGCGAGCTCGAGTCGCTTCCGGGACGGACGATCGACGAGACGCTCGAGATGAAGATCATGCAGACCCTCTCGCGTGCGCGAGACAACGCCGGTAACATCGCCGACGAGCACTTCACCGAGGACAACCCCGCCGTGGTCATGGCCTCCTCGGGTGCCCGTGGATCGATGCTGAACCTGACCCAGATGGCCGGCTGCGTCGGCCAGCAGGCGGTTCGGGGCGAACGCATCAACCGCGGCTACGAGGATCGGACGCTGTCGCACTACGAACCGAACGACCTCTCGGCGGAAGCCCACGGCTTCGTCGAGAACTCCTACACCAGCGGTCTCACCCCGCGAGAGTTCTTCTTCCACGCGATGGGCGGCCGCGAGGGGCTGGTCGACACCGCGGTTCGAACGTCGAAATCCGGCTACCTGCAGCGGCGGCTGATCAACGCGCTGTCCGAACTCGAGACGCAGTACGACGGTACGGTGCGCGACACTAGCGACACCATCGTCCAGTTCGAGTTCGGCGAGGACGGTACCTCGCCGGTCAAGGTGTCCTCGGGCGACGACAACACGATCGACGTCGCGCAGATCGCCGACCGCGTTCTCGATTCGGAGTTCGAATCCGAAGCGGAGCGTCGCGAATTCCTCGGCCGGAAACGCCAGCCGACGAACCTCTCCGAGCACGCGGATCACCGACTCGCCCAGGGCACGGAGGTGAGCTCCGATGACTAGCGTCGAGTACGACGTCGACGACGACGCGATCGCGGTCGTCGAGGACACCGACCTCCCACGTCGACTCAAAGACGAGGTGTACGAGGTACTCGAAGAACGCGGCGACGCCACGGTTCAGGACGCCGACGAGCTCGCGAAGGCGGTCGAGAACCGGTATCTCGACACGCGCGTCGATCCGCTCGATCCCGTCGGTACCGTCTCCGCGCAGTCGATCGGCGAACCGGGAACGCAGCTGACGATGAACACGTTCCACTACGCCGGGGTCGCGGAGATCGACGTTACCCAGGGGCTTCCCCGTCTCATCGAGCTGGTGGACGCCCGGAAGACGCCGGATACGCCGATGATGACGGTCCACCTGGAAGACGAGTACGCCACCGAACGCGAGATGGCCCACGAGGTCGTCTGGAACATCGAGGCGACGAAAATCCTCGCGCTTGGGGACGTCTCGACGAACGTCGCGGACATGCGCGTCCAGATCTCGCTCAACCAGGATACCCTGGACGAACGGATGATCACGCCCGAGGAGGTCGCGGAGATCATCGAGGATAGCCTCGGCGTGGATACGGTCCAGAACGGCACCGAGATCCAGTTCGGGCCGGAGGAACCGTCCTACCGCGATCTGCTCCAGCTGGTCGAGGAGTTGCGCGACATCACGTTCAAAGGGATCGAGGAGATCTCCCGCGTCGTCATCCGCCGCGAAGAGATGGACCACGGCGAAGAGGAGTTCGTCCTCTACACCGAAGGATCCGCCTTCGGCGACGTCTTAGAGATCGAAGGCGTCGACGCCTCGCGGACGACGTGTAACAACATCCACGAGATCCACCGCAACCTCGGCATCGAAGCGGCCCGCGAGGCGATCATCGAGGAGACCAACAACACGCTGGCCGAGCAGGGTCTCGACGACGTCAACGTCCGCCACCTGATGCTGGTCGCGGACATCATGACGAACAACGGCGAGATCGAGTCCATCGGTCGTCACGGCATCTCCGGTTCGAAGGAGTCCGTCCTCGCGCGCGCGGCGTTCGAAGTGACGGTCAACCACCTGCTCAACGCCGCCATCCACGGCGAGATCGACGACCTGAACGGCGTCACCGAGAACGTCATCGTCGGCAAGCCGATCAAACTCGGCACCGGCGACGTCGACCTCCGGATGGGATCGACGACCGGCGGACGACAGGCCGACTGATCGATGGCACTCTCCCTCGACGACGACGCGCGCCGCTACCTCGCGCTGTTCGAGGACGTCACCGGCGCGGACGGCGTCGACTGTCTGCACGAGGAACCGCCCTCCGACGCGGACGTCGACGAGCGGCTGATCGTCGTGGTCTCGAGCGGCCAGATGGGCGAGGCGATCGGTCCCGGCGGACGGACGATCAAGCGGTACGAAGAACGCGTCGACGCGCCCGTTCGGCTCGTCGAGAACGCCGACGATCCCGCGGAGTTCGTCGCGAACGCGCTCGCGCCGGCGGCGGTCTACAACGTCACCCTGAGCGAGAACGAGGACACGGTCGCCTACGTCGAGGTCGCAAACGAAGACCGCGGCGTCGCGATCGGGACGAACGGTCGGACGATCGACTCCGCGCGGACGCTCGCCGACCGGCACTTCGACATCGACGACGTACAGCTCATCTAAAGTACATCCGGCAGCCAAATTAGCGAGTCCGTCGCACAGCTCGAGCGCGCGATTTGTTACTCGGTTGATGGTAGTCGAACGAACTGACTCCGGGCGCTGTTCGTCTCCGTTCCCCCGGTTCTGGTGATACTCGCGCCCCTGACGGACGCGAATCGGTTCCGTTCTCGATTCCAACTGCGCCGCGACGGTTCTGCTCACGGCCGTGTTCGTCGGCGTCGTGCTTTCGCCGTACGTTTCCGATGGACGGCTGTGGCCGTTCGACGAAACCGAGCACGATCGGCGACCTCGACGCGTGCCGTCGAAACACGTCCGACCGGCCGGCACGGCCGGACACGGATTCTCGAGGAGCGAAACGCGCTCACATCTCTTTTTACACCCTGTTAGATCGCTCTCGAGCCGTCTCGAGGAAGTCGAAAACGGGCCGTTTAAGTGCCTCCGTCGGATACCGACTTCCATGGCAAACGGCAAGTACGCCGCGCGCAAGCTCAAGAAGGACCGCCAGAACCAGCGGTGGTCCGACTCCGACTACGCGCGCCGCGCACGGGGCCTCCGCGAGAAATCCGACCCCCTCGAGGGTGCCCCGCAGGCTCGAGGTATCGTACTCGAAAAGGTGGGCATCGAAGCGAAACAGCCCAACTCGGCGATTCGAAAGTGCGTCCGGGTGCAGCTGATCAAAAACGGCAAGCAGGTCACGGCGTTCTGTCCCGGCGACGGCGCGATTTCGTTCATCGACGAACACGACGAGGTCACCATCGCCGGCATCGGCGGAGCGAAGGGTCGTGCGATGGGCGACCTCTCGGGCGTCAACTACAAAGTCGACAAGGTAAACGGCGTCGCACTGCTCGAACTCGTCCGCGGGAACGCGGAGAAACCGGTGCGATAACCATGGCGGCTGAAGATCAACCCGACCCGGACGCCCCCGCGGGCGGAACGGACGTCGGCGCGAAACTGTTCGGCACGTGGGAGATCGACGAGATCGAGTACGGCGACCCCTCGACGGAACGCTACATCGCGGTGACGCCGGTCGCCCACACGGCCGGTCGACACGCGAGCAAGCAGTTCCAGAAATCCCAGATCTCGATCGTCGAGCGGCTCATCAACCGGCTGATGCAGACCGAAGAGAACACCGGCAAAAAGCAACAGGCCCTCAACAGCGTCCGCGAGGCGTTCGAGATCGTTCACGACCGCACCGAGGAGAACCCGGTGCAGGTGCTCGTGACGGCCGTCGAGAACGCCGCTCCACGGGAGGAAACCGTCCGCCTGAAGTACGGTGGCATCTCGGTTCCGAAGGCGGTCGACGTCGCTCCGCAGCGGCGGGTCGACCAGGCCCTGAAGTTCATCGCCGAGGGCGTTCACAACGCTTCGTTCAAGACGGCCACTCCCGTCGAGGAGGCCATCGCCACCCAGCTGATCGGCGCGGCCAACTACGACGTCCAGACGTACGCGATCAGCCAGAAAGAAGAGAAAGAGCGCGTCGCGGCGGCTGCACGCTAACTCGAGTCGATTTTTCTCTCGGCGTTTCTCGTTCGACACTCGACCGACAGCCGCGCGTTCGGTTATCGGTGGTTCGATCCGCTCGCCCGACCCCGCGAGACGTGCTGTCGGCGTTCGGCGCTCGTGCAAAAAATCTAACTCGTGTGCCTGCGATAGCGACGACGTGCGTTCGTGGATTCGTTCGCTTCGCCGGGTGACGTGGCGGGAGGTCGTAGTGGTCGCCGCAGCGATACTGCTGGGCGTCTTGCTCACCGTCGAGAGCACCCGGCGGTTCGTCCTCGGAACCGTCTCGCTCGCCGGACCGGCCGCGGCTTACGGCGGGTTGGTCGGGCTCGTCCTCGGCCGACTCGGCGTTCGGAGCGCGCAGTACGTCGTTCTCGCGCTGTGCTGTGGCGCGCTCGCGCTGGTCGCGATACCGACCGCAGTCGTCCTCGAGTCGGCGAGTCTCCGTTTCATCGGAGTCGGCTCGAGCGGCTTCGCGATCGTTTTCGCGGTGGCGGGATACTCGCGGTCGTCCTCGACGAGCGAACGGTTCGTTCCGCCGACCGACCGCGAGTGATCTGGTCGGGGAGAACGGTGCACGCGAACCGCAGTCGGTCGGTAAGGTCAGTCGGCCGCCGGCCCCTCGCCGCCGACGTACGAGCGGGTCGCGTCCACGAGCACCTGTCGGTACGCACTCGAGTCCGGTTCGCGGGCGAGTTCGCGGAATCGTCGCTTGAACCCCTGAAAGTCCACGCCCGGTGCGTCCATCGCCGCCGCGTGTGCGAGGTCGTACAGCCGGTGGTCGTCGTCGACGAGGTCGTGTCGCTCCGCCAGCGCCAGCGCGAAGGCGGCGTTGACGGCCGTGATCTCGGGGTCGGCGCTCGGCGAGAGTCGCTCGAGTCCCGGTCGGGCCGGTGCGTTCGGCCGGTCCGCGATCGCCGTCGCCAGACTCGACTCGAGAAACGCGAGCAGCTTCTCGCCGGGACCGACCGAGAGGGTGATGTCGTCGGCGTAGATGTCTTTCATGTGATTTGCGATCTGGTAGCAGTGCGAGAGCTTGCGCTGTTCGACGCGCCTGCCGGCAAGCGCGAGGTAGAGCACCTCCGCCGTCGACTGGGTGTGAGAGGGGTGTTCCTGCTCGTGGCGGGCCATGTGGGCGAACTCGTGGAGGGCGAGTTCCCGAGCCATCGCACTCGAGGCGGCCTGTCTCGAGATGTTGAGGACGTGATGGTCGTCGTAGTGGGCGGCCCAGGTGCGCTCGTCGGGGTCGTCCCGCAGGTGGACGTACACCGGAAGCGAGAGATCGTGTTCGGTTTCGAAGAGATCTCGAGCGCTGAGGAACGGCGAGGTCGGACCGGGACCCTGTACTCGGATGTCCATGCGTATACGTCCCAGGGGTTGTGACTGTATGTCTTTTACGCCCCTTCTCCGCGATCGCGAGGCGGAGACGGCAGTGGCGAATCGATCGGCTTGTTGCGTGGCATTCACTCACGCAAACTGGAGATTTACGCCTACGAAGCGGGATACGCGTCGAATTCTCCCGGCGACGAAACGCAGTCGGACCTTTCAGGCCCGACGAGCTTCGTATCCGGCGAAATGACGCCGTCGGATGCGAAACACTACCCTTTTGACCCCGCTGGCGGTAACTGGGTGTATATGGGCCGACGCAAAAAGATCGTCCAAGAGTGTGAACGGCTGATGGACGAACCGGAGAACATCCGGAACATCGCCATCGCCGCTCACGTCGATCACGGAAAAACGACGCTTTCTGACAATCTCCTCGCTGGTGCCGGCATGATCTCCGACGAGACCGCCGGCGAACAGCTCGCGATGGACACCGAGGAAGACGAACAGGAACGAGGAATCACCATCGACGCGGCGAACGTCTCGATGACCCACGAGTACGAGGACACCAACCACCTCATCAACCTCATCGACACGCCGGGCCACGTCGACTTCGGTGGCGACGTCACGCGCGCGATGCGCGCCGTCGACGGCGCGCTCGTGGTCGTCGACGCCGTCGAGGGTGCCATGCCCCAGACGGAGACGGTGCTTCGACAGGCGCTCCGTGAGGGCGTCAAGCCGACCCTGTTCATCAACAAGGTCGACCGTCTCATCTCCGAACTGCAGGAAGGTCCCGAGGAGATGCAAGAGCGCCTGCTCTCGGTCATTCACGACGTCAACGAACTCATCCGGGGCATGACCCAGGACATGGACGACGTCGAGGACTGGACCGTGAGCGTCGAGGGCGGAACCGTCGGATTCGGCTCCGCGCTGTACAAGTGGGGCGTCTCGATGCCCTCGATGCAGCGGACCGGCATGGACTTCGCCGAGATCATGGAACTCGAGCGCGCGGACAAGCGCCAGGAGCTCCACGAGAAGACGCCGCTTTCGGACGTCGTGCTCGACATGGTCTGTGAGCACTTCCCGAACCCTGTCGACGCCCAGCCCCGCCGTATTCCGCGCATCTGGCGCGGCGACGCCGAGTCCGACCTCGCGGAAGGGATGCGACTCGTCGACGAGAGCGGCGAGGTCGTCTTCATGGTCACCGACATCTCGATGGACCCACACGCCGGCGAAATCGCCTCCGGCCGCGTCTTCTCCGGCTCCCTCGAGAAGGGACAGGAACTGTACGTCTCCGGCACCGCGGGCACAAACCGCGTCCAGTCCGTCGGCATCTACATGGGTGGCGAGCGCGAGGAAGTCGAGGAGGTTCCCGCGGGGAACATCGCAGCCGTCACCGGTCTGCGCGACGCCATCGCCGGTTCGACCGTCTCGAGCGTCGATATGACGCCGTTCGAGTCGATCGAGCACATCTCCGAGCCGGTCATCACGAAAAGCGTCGAGGCCCAGACGATGGACGACCTCCCGAAGCTCATCGAGACGCTTCGCCAGGTCTCCAAGGAGGACCCGACGATCCAGATCACCATCAACGAGGACACCGGCGAGCACCTGATCTCCGGACAGGGCGAGCTTCACCTCGAGGTCATCACCCAGCGTATCGAGGCGAACCAGGGGATTCCGGTCAACACCGGCGAGCCGATCGTCGTCTTCCGCGAACAGCCTCAGCGGCCGAGCGACGAGATCGAGGGCATCTCGCCGAACCGCCACAACCGCTTTTACGTCTCCATCGAGCCGATGTCGGACGAACTCGTCGAGACGATCCAGATGGGCGAGGCCTCGATGGACATGCCCGAGCAGGAACGTCGTGAGGCCTTACAGGAGGCCGGCATGGACAAGGACGACTCTCAGGAAGTCGAGCACATCCACGGGACGAACATCCTCATCGACGATACGAAGGGGATTCAGCACCTGAACGAGACGATGGAACTCGTGATCGAAGGCTTCGAGGACGCCCTCAACAACGGCCCGCTCGCGAACGAGCCCGTCCAGGGGACCCTCATCCGCCTGCACGACGCCAGACTCCACGAGGACACGATCCACCGCGGTCCGGCACAGGTTATCCCTGCGACCCGCAACGCCCTCCACAAGGCGTTGATCGACGGCCAGATCAAGCTGCTCGAGCCGATGCAGGACGTCCGCATCGACGTCCCCAACGACCACATGGGGGCTGCATCCGGCGAGATCCAGGGTCGTCGTGGCCGCGTCGACGACATGTACCAGGAGGGTGACCTCATGGTCGTCGAGGGTATCGCACCCGTCGGCGAGATGATCGGCTTCGCAAGCGACATTCGGAGCGCGACCGAGGGGCGTGCATCCTGGAACACCGAAAACGCCGGCTTCGAGGTCATGTCCGACTCACTCCAGCGTGAGCATATCATGGAGATCCGCGAGCGCAAAGGTATGAAACTCGAGTTGCCGCCGTCGATCGACTACATCTAATCGGCGTCGAGCGAGTTCGGATCGTTTCGTTACTACTTCGACTTTCGAAGTAAAGGGGTAGAGACTCCAAATCGGCATTATCTTCGTTTGGCACCGGGAGAAATCCGGATCAGAAATGGGCTGGATAGCGCTTCGATCACGAACGGGCGCTGACGCAGAACCCGTTGCCGGCCGGATCCTCCATCACGGTCCAGGTGAGTTCGTAGCCGTCGTCTTCGATCGCCTTCGTCTCGCGGGCGCTCGCGCCGAGTTCCTCGAGCGCTCGACGGCGTCCGTGCGCTCGTCGACCGCGAAATCGAGGTGGATCGGGAGATCCCTGTCGGTGCCTCGTGGTGCCTCTCGAAACATGAGAGACGGCGAACCGCCGGTTCGCTCGACGACGACGATCTCGTCGTTGACCCGCTGCGGTTCGCCCTCGAGCGCCTGTGCCCAGAACGCGGCCAGTTCGTCCGGGTTCCGACACGCGAAGTTCACGTAGTGGATGTCCATCATGTCCGTGACGTCGTTCGACGTCACCGCCCGTAATTACTGTATCCAATTCGACGTCTTGCTCATCGACGTTCGGGTCGAACGTTCGCGACCCGGCCGAGCGGAAGGACGTCGTGTGGGTCGCTATCGACTGCTCGCGCAGTTTCACGCGGGTAAAAGACCAACGACGTCGTCGGCGATCCGATCTGGCTCAGTGCTCGAGGGGGACACGTCCGAGGTCAGTTGCGGAGTTCTCACTCCCGGGTCGTATTCGCCCAGCCGATTCGGTGCTCGTCGTCGTAGACGAGCGTCAGGTGCTGGACGTCGTCGTCGACCTCGAACGCCGATCCTTCGTCGAACTCCCCGTCGACTTCGTCCGCGAGGGACGTCGTGACGGTTTCGTCTTCCGTCCACCCCTCCACTTCGAGACTCGACGCCGGGAGCGCGTCCCCGCCGACGTGTTCGACCGTTCCGTCGTCGACCTCGAGTTCGACCGACGGCATCGCCCTCGTTCCACTGACGTAAAGCTCGTCGTCGCCCCACACTGCGGTAACGTGCGCGCCGACGTCGACGTCGTCGACCGTGATCGTCGTCCCTTCCGCGGGGACGAACTCGACGTCGTCGGCCCACTGGCTCGTCGCCTGCTCCTCGTCGATCCGGAGTTCGTACCCGGCCGCCGGTTGCGGATCGTCGCTTTCGTCTTCGGCGGGCGGCTCGAGCGTCGCCGAGAGCGTGCGGTCGTCGTAGTCGTACTCGAACGCCGCGGTTCCCGGCGGTGCGACCTGGTAGCGACCCACACCGTCTCGCCGGCTCGTTCCGTCCCAGCCGACGACGAGTTCGTCTCCGGGACGAACGTCCTCGAGCACGTGTCGGTCGCCCTCGCTCACCGTCTCGCCGTCCCACGGCTGTGCGGTGATCCGCGGCTCGGGTTCGTCTTCGTCGGGTCGAACCCATCCGGCGTCGTCGTGATCGTAGACGGCGAGGTGGACCCGGTCGCCGTCGAGCGGAAAGTCGTCGGCGTACTCCACCGCGAGCGTCTCGTCGCGGAAGTCGTGTGCGAACTCGAACCGGAAGTGGTTGAGGATCGTCGTTCCGCTCCCGCTCGAGCCGAGTTCGTGATCGTGGCTCAGTCGAACGGAGAGGGCTGGCTCGACGTCGTCCATCTCGATGCGGATCGTATCGCCCTCCTCGAGGGTTCCGTGGCCGTCGGCCCAGACGTCGCGATCGTACTCCTCGTCGTCGACCTCGAGCGTGAGGTCCTCGATCGGCGTCGGATCGCCGCGGCCGATCTCGATCTCGAGATACTCGTCGTCCAGATCGAAGTCGCGATCGACGCGGAGGAAGCCGGGGCTGTCGTGTTCGTTGGCGGCGCGTTCGGCCTCGAGGTCGCGCTCGTAGGTCATCGCGACGAACGATCCGTCGACGTCGACCGACGGCTCCGCGGGCGTGTACGCCAATTCGGCTGTGAGCGTCTCGACCAATTCGTCGGTGACGGCCGCCGCGTCGGCGAGTTCGATTCCGACCGTCATCTCGATCGTATCGGGATCGAGCACCGTCGAGGCGTGAACGACGTACTCCGTTTCGACATCGTCGTCGACCACGTGGTGGTCGTCCGTCACGTGGATCGTCCGGCTATCGGCGTTCTCGACCGCCTCGAGTCCCTCCTCGAGGACGGGTTTCGCCTCCAGGAGACGATCGGCGTCGCCGGCACCCGCCGCGAGCGCGTTCTCGATCGTCTCCGCGTCCTCGGCGATGACAACGACGTCGTCGGTCACCGCGGCGACCGCGTCGTCGGTTTCGTAGCGTTCGTACTCGATTCCGGCGTAGGACCGTTCGGACTCCGCGTCACCCTCGAGTTCGACGTCTCCGGTGAGCACCTTGATCGGTCGAGAATAGCTCTCGTCGAGGGTGTAGACGAGAGCGCTCTTCGAGACGGTCTCCGGCTCGATCCGGAACTGGCCGCCGAGCGGAGCGCGCTCGTGGGGCTCGTCCGCCTCGAGCTGGCGCTCGAAATCGACGATCGAGACCGTCATCGTCTCGGACTCGACGCTCGCAGGGAGGAACGAACGCAACGACTCGAACGAGCGATCCGCGCTCTCGGCGTCGTCTTCGGCGGCTGAAGCGGCGACGCTGGCCATCGAAACGGCGGCAGTCGCACCGATACCACGGAGGAGCGTCCGGCGGGGACATCGCGTCATGTGTCCGACCGTTGAAACGGACGCGATATATACGTTGTTCGGATGTTCCGACTTCGAATACGCTCTCGAGTCCTTATATATGGGTGCGTCGTACGGTACGATTCACCGTCGCAGGCGGCGTTCGATCGCCCCGGTTCAATCGTCAGCGTGAATCGCCCGCTTCGAACGTTCCGACCGGGTTAAAAGCGGCGTTCCGTCCGCTTTCGGCCCCAGTCGAGGGCCGAACGGCGGATCGTCGGAATCGATCGCGCGACGGGTTTCGTAGTCCGTCGAGCGCTCGACCGGAACTCGTCCGATCGACGTGATCAGTTCGACGTAGTCGTCGAACGATCGGAACTCCCCGTACTCGCCGCCGGCCCGTTTCGTGATCTCTTCGGAAAGAATCGTTCCCATGAAGTCGTCGGCACCACAACAGAGCATCTTCAGCCCCTGTTCGTCGCCGTACTTGACCCACGACGACTGGACGTGATCGACGTTGTCGAGAAACAGCCGCGAGACGGCGATCATCAGCTCGTCCTCGTCCGTGCTCGCGCCGCCGGAGACGACGTCGCGTTCGAAAAGCGGCGTGTTCTGGTGGACGAACGAGAGCGGAACGAACTCGGTGATCGCGCCGTCGACGCGCGCTTGCAGATCGCGGATCCGTTTCAGGTGGAGCGCGCGGTGGGCTTCGTTTTCGACGTGGCCGTACATGATCGTGGCCGTCAGCCCGAGACCGACGTTGGCGGCGGCCTCCATCGCCTCGAGCCAATCGTCGGTGCCGATCTTCCCCGGGCAGATCACGTCTCGAACCTCGTCGACGAGGATCTCGGCGGCGGTGCCGGGAACGGTGTCGAGGCCCGCGTCGGCGAGCCGCCGGTAGACCTCCTCGTACGACCAGTCGGTCCCGCGGCGAGCGTGGTAGCCCTCTTCGGGGGTCATCGAGTGGACGTGAACGCCGTCGACGCTCATCGCCCGCATCTGCTCGGCGTACGTTCCCGGGCTCACCTCGTAGCGCTCGGGTGGGCTGTAGTTGACTGCTTTCGGATCGGGGTGAGCCTCGAGGATCTCGCGGTGTTCGTCGTCCAGCGCGAACGCGGGGTGGAGACCGGAGACCGACGTCACCTCGTAGATGCCGCGGGAGACGGCGTCGGCGACGATCTCGCGGGACTCGGCGGGCGTCTTCGTGAATCCGGCCGTCTCTACCGCGGACCCCTTCTCGAAGGTGTGGGCGGCGTCTTTGAAGTTACAGAACAGACAGCCGACGTTGCAGGCCGTCGTGACGTTGTTGTTCAGGTTGGCGACGAACGTGACCTCCTCGCCGACGACGTCCGCCCGTCGGCGGTCGGCGGCCTCGAGCACGCGCTCTTTGCGCAGGCGGTCGATCCCCTCGACGTCGGTTCCCGTCGTCAGCAACTCGACGGCGTCGTCGACCGTCAGCCGGTCGCCGTCGCGCGCTTTGGCCAGTGCGTTCTCGAACGACTGATCGGTCTCGGGAACGTGCTCGAACGTGAGGTCTGCCTCGGTCACCGATCGCTCCATCGTGGCAACGATACCAGTACAGCGAGAAAAGTATGGTGGATCGGCCGGAACGAAACGATACTGAGGCGAACGATCGCCGAGACCGTCAGGGCCGAAATCCCGTCGATCGGATCACCGGTCGTCGGATCCGTCCGTCGATCCGTCGACCGATCCGTCCTGCGGCTCGTCCGCTGGTTCGACAGTCGGTTCGTCCTCGGATTCCTCGGTCGGTTCGTCCGCCAGTTCGTCGAACGGCTCGCTTTTCGGCTTCTCAGACAGTTCGTCGGACGACTCGTCGCCAGACTCGAGAACCGCGGCCTCGTCGTGCTCGAGGACGACGTCGACGGTCGCGTCCGTCGACTCTCCCTCGACGGACGGACCGTCGTCGTGGTCGTCGACCGCATCAGTCTCGTCGACCGCGGCCATCCCGTCGGTCCCAAACTCCTCGCGCTCGTCGACGTCGAAGACCGCGAGCGAGGCCCGGAGGTCGTCGGCCATCTCGGTCAGCGACTGCGCGCCCGACGCGACTTCCGAGACCGTCGCCGTCTGCTCTTCGGCGGCCGCGGCGACGGTCTCGGTTTCGGCGTTGGTCTCCTCGCTGATCTCGGTGGCCTCGTCGACCATCTCGACGACCCGCCCGCTGGCGCGAGCCTGTTCGTCGGTGGCGTCGTTGACCGACTGGATGCTCTCGTTGGCGGTCTCGACCTGCTCGGTGATCGCCTCGATCGCTTCGATTCCCTCGTCGACGACCGTCGCTCCCTCGTCGACCTGCTCGCGCATCCGCTCGATTTCGTCGACCGTCTCGTCGACCGACTCCTGGACGCTCGAGACGAGGTCGTCGACCTCCTGAGTCGCATCACCGGTCTCTTCCGCCAGCGACTTGACCTCGCTCGCGACGACGGCGAAGCCGTCACCTTCTTCGCCGGCCGCGGCGGCTTCGATCGAGGCGTTGAGCGCCAGCAGGTTGGTCTGGTCGGCGATCTCGTCGATCAGATCGACGATCTCGCTGATCTCGTCCATCTCCTCGTCCAGTCGGCCGATCTGCTCGCTGATCGACTCCGCCCGGCGCTCGAGGTGATCCATCTCCGTGCGGATCTCGCTCGAGGCTTCACCCGCCACGTCCGCGCGCTCTGCGGCCGTACTCGAGACGGTGGCGACGTCGTCGGCGGTCGAGGCGATCTCCTGGACGGTGGCCGAGAGGTCGTTCATCTCGCCGTAGACCTCCTGGAACCGGTCGCTCTGATCCGACGTTGCGGTCGCGATCTCTTCGGCCGACCGGCTCACTTCACCGCTTGCGTTCTCGATCTCCTCGACGCGGGTGGTGACGTCGCGGCTGATCCGATCGACGTCCGCCGACAGCCCCTGGATGTCGACGATGGTCCCCTCGAGTTCCTCGAGCATCTCGTTGAACGCGGTGGCGATCTCTGTCAGCGCCTCGTTGTCGACGTCGTCGTCAAGCCGCTGGGTGAGGTCGCCGTCGGCGGCGATTCCCATCACGCGTCCGAACTCGCCGGCCTTTCGCTCGAGGCGCTCGGCTAACTCCTCTGCTTCCTGTCGTGCCTCGGCGGCTTCGGCCTGTGACCGTTCGGCCTCGGCTTTGGCGGCTTCGACGTCGCTGATGTAGCTCTCGAGGTCGGTGCGCATCGTTCGCAGTGAGTCGCCGAGAGTGCCGGGGACCGCTCGCTCGAGGACGGGGTCGTCGAACTCCTGGCGAGCGATCGCGTCGGATTGGGCGGTGGCGGTCTCGAGGTAGGCCCGGATGTCGTCGAACGAATCGCGCACTTGCCCGACCTCGTCGATCCGGCCGTCGTCGTCGATCTCGATGTCCGTCTCGCCCCGCGAGAGCGCGGTGGCGTTGCCGGCCAGTTCCTCCAGTGCGGTGGCGGTCGAGCGACCGATCGTCGCGCCGATCACCAGAAAGCCGACGAGTGCGACCGCGATCAGCGCGATCAGGGAGTTCGCGACGTTGTCGACGAGCGCGTAGGCGTTCGACTGCGGCGCGTGGGTGACGAGGACCCAATCCGTCCCCCGAATCGGGGTGTAAGCGACGACCTCGTCGGAGGCGTCGAGTTCTTTCGTTCCCGTTCCCTCCACCGCCTGCGCGATAACGTCGTCGCCGCCGCCGTCGCGGTAGGGCGAAAGAAGCGACGACTCGTCGCGCGAAATCATCACGTCGCCGTCGCTCACGTCGACGACCTCGGTGTAGCTTCCGTCGATCGGATCGCTGAACCGCTGGGCCAGGTCTTCGACGGAGACGACGACCATCACCGCTGCACTGCTGTCGGGGTTCTCGATCGGGCTCAGAAAGGCGATGACCTCGTCGTCGTCCTGGGCGTACGTGTCGGTGTACGTCGACTCGAGATCCTCGAGATTCACCTCGTCGTAGTCGTACTCGTTGATCGTTCTCCCCTCTCGAACGTGTAACTCGAGGCCCAGCTCGGAGACGTCGGTTCCGACCTCACCGTACTCGGTGCTGTAGGCGATCGTATCCGTCTCGAGGTCGACGTAGTGAAGCGCTACGACCTCGCCGATCATCCACATCAGTTCGGTCGAGAGCGTGTTCTGTATTCGATTGTCGGATTCGTTAGCGAGATTCTCGTGCGACGAGAGCATGTTGGCCGTCTGCTCGTAGTTATCCATCTGGTTACCGAGGTCGTCGGCTTCGAACTCGGCCGTGAGTTCCATCTGATTTTGCGTCTCTTCGGTTATGCCGCCGGATATCCCCACGTAAAAGAATCCAGCAACGATGGCGGTCGAGATCAGAATGGAGACGATGACGAGTCCGAACTTCGCCACGTAACTCTTTCTAATTCGGTCCGGCACGAATCTCGCCAGCGAAATCATTTCTGCTGACGATGTGTTGCCAGCTCATTATATCATTTGTGGCCCATAATCATTAATCCTGTTGGATTCGCGCGGATAGATCTTACCGCCACTATCGTGCGTCGAACACGCGGTAAATTCAACCGAAGCCGTTCACACGACTGGATCGCACGACCGGTCGTCGAGGTTCCCACAACGAACGACTGCGACGGACGTTTCCGCGGCGGTCGGCGATCCGACGGTTCGTCGTGCTACATTCCGTTCGTCTCGTCAGTGTTTCCGGCTCCGATTTGCTCGTGTGGCTCCGTCCCTTCGGACGACGAATCCGACTCCCCGGTCTCGTCCGCTTCGTCGTCGACTTCTGCTCTGTCAGCCGACGCGGTGACGGTCCCGTCCACCGAACCGTCGTCGGCTCCTTCGTCGTCAGACGGTTCCGCTCCTCGATCCGCGTCGCTGCGTTCGTCAGTCTCGTCGGCACCGTCGTGATCGTCATCCGTCGGCGAATCGCCGCGCTCGTCCGGTTCGGCCGATTCGTCGATTTCGGCTTCGTCGTGTTTCAGTACGAGTCCGGTCTCCGATCGCTCGAGCTCGTCGCCGACGCGATTTTCGTCGTATTCGACGACGTCGACCTCGGTCGAATCGCGCTCGTCGACGTCGAAGACCGCGAGCGAGGCCCGGAGGTCGTCGGCCATCTCGGTCAGCGACTGCGCGCCCGACGCGACTTCCGAGACCGTCGCCGTCTGCTCTTCGGCGGCCGCGGCGACGGTCTCGGTTTCGGCGTTGGTCTCCTCGCTGATCTCGGTGGCCTCGTCGACCATCTCGACGACCCGCCCGCTGGCTCGGGCTTGCTCGTCGGTGGCGTCGTTGACCGACTGGATGCTCTCGTTGGCGGTCTCGACCTGCTCGGTGATCGCCTCGATCGCCTCGATCCCCTCGTCGACGACCGTCGCGCCCTCGTCGACCTGCTCGCGCATCCGCTCGATCTCCGTAACGGTCTCGTCGACCGACGACTGCACGCTCGTCACCAGATCGTCGACCTCCTGAGTCGCATCACCCGTTTCCTCTGCGAGGGATTTGACCTCGCTCGCGACGACGGCGAAGCCGTCGCCCTCCGCGCCGGCGCTGGCCGCCTCGATCGAGGCGTTGAGCGCCAGCAGGTTGGTCTGATCGGCGATCTCGTCGATCAAATCGACGATCTCGCTGATCTCGTCCATCTCCTCGTCTAGCTGACCGATCTGCTCGCTGATCGATTCGGCGCGCTGCTCGAGGTGGTCCATCTCCGTGCGGATCTCGCTCGAGGCCTCGCCGGCGACCTCGGCTTTGGTCGCCGCCTGACTCGAGACGGTGGCGACGTCGTCGGCGGTCGAAGCGATCTCCTGGACGGTGGCCGAGAGGTCGTTCATCTCGCCGTAGACCTCCTGGAACCGGTCGCTCTGATCCGACGTTGCGGTCGCAATCTCCTCCGCGGAGCGGCTGACCTCGCCGCTTGCTTTTTCGATCTCCTCGACGCGGGTGGTGACGTCGCGGCTGATCCGATCGACGTCCGCCGACAGCGATTGAATGTCGACGATGGTGCCCTCGAGTTCCTCGAGCATCTCGTTGAACGCGGTGGCGATCTCTGCCAGCGCCTCGTTGTCGACGTCGTCGTCCAGGCGTCGGGTGAGGTCGCCGTCGGCGGCGATCCCCATCACGCGCCCGAACTCGCTGGCCTTTCGCTCGAGGCGCTCGGCTAACTCCTCTGCTTCCTGTCGTGCCTCGGCGGCTTCGGCCTGTGACCGTTCGGCCTCGGCTTTCGCGGCCTCGACGTCGCTGATGTAGCTCTCCAGATCGTCCCCCATGGCCGCGAGCGAGTCGCCGAGGGTCCCTGGAACGTCCTCTTCGAGGACGGGGTCGTCGAACTCCTGGCGAGCGATCGCGTCCGACTGGGCGGTGGCGGTCTCGAGGTAGGCCCGGATGTCGTCGAACGAATCGCGCACTTGCCCGACCTCGTCGATCCGCTCGTCGTCGTCGATCTCGATGTCCGTCTCGCCCCGCGAGAGCGCGGTCGCATTGTCCGATAGCGTCTCGAGTGCGTTGGCGGTCGAGCGACCGATCGTCGCGCCGATCACCAGAAAGCCCGCGAGTGCGACCGCGATCAGCGCGGCCAACGAGGTCATGACGCTGTCCGCGAGCGCATAGGCGCTCGACTGCGGCGCGTGGGTGACGAGCACCCAGTCGGTGCTCGGTACGGTGGTGTAGGCGGCGACCTCGTCGGTGTCGTCGAACTCCGTGGCGGCCGACCCGCTGATCTCCTGATCGACGATTCGCTGGTCGGCACCCTCGCGGTAGGTGGTGAGAGTCGACGTCTCGTCCGCGCTGATCATCACGTTTCCGTCGGTCGTATCGACGACCTCGGTGTAACTTCCCTCGAGCGGCTCGTGGAACCGCTGGGCTAGCAAATCCGCCGAGACGACGACCATGATCGCACCGTCCCTGTCCGAGTGATCGACGTGGCTGAGAAACGCGATCACGTTCCGACCGTCGTGTTCGAACGTGTCCGTGTGCGTCGTCTCGAGGTCCGTCAGATCGACCTCGTCGTACTCGTACTGCGCGATCGAATCGCCCTCCCACGCGTGGACCTGCAGACCGAGTTCCGAGACGTCGTCACCACCAACACCGCGTTCGGAGCTCTGGGTGATTCGATTCGTCTCGAGGTCGACGTAGTGGATCGCCCTCACTTCCTGGGACGTCTGTGCACCTTCGATGCTCAGCCTCGATCCAATCTCCATTCCGAGTTGGTCGACGATCCGGTCGTCGTTTGCGATCCGCTCTGCGAGTTGCTCGTGCGTGTCGAGTTGCCCGTGGAGCTCCTGCGATTCGACCTCTGCCGTGTACTGCAACCGTTCGTGGGTGTCCTGAGTTATTTCGTCGGACATTCCGGCGTAAAAGAACCCTGCACTGCCGATCGTTAAAACGAGCACGACGAGGATGACGAGTCCGAACTTCGCGACGTAGCTGCGTCGAATACGCTCCGGCACGTACTGTTCCCATCGCCAGTCGGGCACGTACTTCGTACTGTCCCGTTCCCGAATCCGGTCGGGGACGTGCCCCGTAATGTCCTGTTCCCGAAGCCGATCGAGAATGCGCCGTGGATCAGGTACCATTTACAGAAGGCTGACCGTTCGACTCGAAAGCGCTTGTGGCCACGTTTATAAACCGACGCGCTCTCCACGGATTGTTTCATCGAGCCAACGGTAATTTGAGCGCACCGTCTCCATCCACCGTCCGGTCGGCGGCTATATTTGGTCGAAATCAGTCCCGAAAGGGGCACGCGGCGGGCGATTCGGACGAAGATTCCGGCGAAAGCGAACCGCCACCGCGTCCAGAGAGACGGCCGTCCCGACCGATCGTCGACCCGTGGACGACTCGAGAACGCGCCGCCGGAGTCGAACGCGACGTCGAAACCCAATCGGTCGGAGACACCGACGGACCGCTCAGCTGTCTGATCCTCGCTCGACGTCCGATTCCACCTCGTTCGTCTCGGGACCGAGGTATTCACCGTCCTCCAGACCGTTACCGCCGGTATCTCCGTTCTCGTCACCAGCGTCCGAATCTCCGTTCTCGTCGTCTCCGAACGTCGGCGTCTCGTCGGCGTCCGCTCGTTCGTCGACGTCGGCGTCCGCTTCGACTCCATCACCGACGCGGTTTTCGTCGTATTCGACGACGTCGACCTCGGTCGAATCGCGCTCGTCGACGTCGAAGACCGCGAGCGAGGCCCGGAGATCGTCGGCCATCTCGGTCAGCGACTGTGCGCCGGTCGCGACCTCCGAGACCGTCGCCGTCTGCTCTTCGGCGGCCGCGGCGACGGTCTCGGTTTCGGCGTTGGTCTCCTCGCTGATCTCGGTTGCTTCGTCGACCATCTCGACGACTCGGCCGCTAGCTCGGGCCTGCTCGTCGGTGGCGTCGTTGACCGACTGGATGCTCTCGTTGGCGGTCTCGACCTGCTCGGTGATCGCCTCGATCGCCTCGATTCCCTCGTCGACGACCGTCGCGCCCTCGTCGACCTGCTCGCGCATCCGCTCGATTTCGTCGACCGTCTCGTCGACCGATTCCTGGACGCTCGAGACGAGGTCGTCGACCTCCTGGGTGGCGTCGCCGGTCTCTTCCGCCAGCGACTTCACCTCGTTGGCGACGACGGCGAAGCCGTCACCCTCCGCGCCGGCGCTGGCCGCCTCGATCGAGGCGTTGAGCGCCAGCAGGTTGGTCTGGTCGGCGATCTCGTCGATCAGATCGACGATCTCGCTGATCTCGTCCATCTCCTCGTCCAGTCGGCCGATCTGCTCGCTGATCGACTCCGCCCGGCGCTCGAGGTGGTCCATCTCCGTGCGGATCTCGCTCGAGGCCTCGCCGGCGACCTCGGCTTTGGTCGCCGCCTGACTCGAGACGGTGGCGACGTCGTCGGCGGTCGAAGCGATCTCCTGGACGGTGGCCGAGAGGTCGTTCATCTCGCCGTAGACCTCCTGGAACCGGTCGCTCTGATCCGACGTTGCGGTCGCGATCTCTTCGGCCGACCGGCTCACTTCACCGCTTGCGTTCTCGATCTCCTCGACGCGGCTGGTGACGTCGCGGCTGATCCGATCGACGTCCGCCGACAGCGCCTGAATGTCGACGATGGTCCCCTCGAGTTCCTCGAGCATCTCGTTGAACGCGGTGGCGATTTCGACCAGCGCCTCGTTGTCGACGTCGTCGTCCAGGCGCTGGGTGAGGTCGCCGTCGGCGGCGATCCCCATCACGCGTCCGAACTCGCCGGCCTTTCGCTCGAGGCGCTCGGCGAGTGCTTCGGCCTCGCGACGGGCTTCGGCCGCTTCCGACTGTGACCGTTCGGCCTCGGCTTTGGCGGCTTCGACGTCGCTGATGTAGCTCTCCAGATCGTCCCCCATGGCCGCGAGCGAGTCGCCGAGGGTTCCTGGAACGTCCTCTTCGAGGACGGGGTCGTCGAACTCCTGACGGGCGATCGCGTCGGATTGGGCGGTTGCCGTCTCGAGATAGGCCCGAATGTCGTCGAACGAATCGCGCACTTGCCCGACTTCGTCGATTCGCCCGTCGTCGTCGATCTCGATGTCGATGTTTCCGTTCGAGAGATCACTGGCGTCGTCGGCCAGCGTCTCGAGTGCGGTGGCGGTCGAGCGACCGGTCGTCGCGCCGATCACCAGAAAGCCGACCATCGTGACCGCGATCAGCGCGATCAGGGAGTTCGCGACGTTGTCGACGGTCGCGTATGCGCTCGACTGGGGCATGTGCGACATGAGTACCCAGTTCGTGTTCGGAACGGGCGCGTAGGCGGCGACCTCGTCGGTGTCGTCGAAGTCGGTGGCTCCGGATCCGCTTCGTCCCAGATCGATCACCTGGGCGCGTTCGCCGTCGCGGTACGTCGAGCGCAGAGCTTCGTCGTTCGGAGAGACCTGTACCGTCTGATCGCCGCTGTCGACGACCTCGGTGTAACCGTCGTCGACGGACGTGGCGAACTGGTTCAACAGCGTCTCGACGGAGACGACGACCATCACGGCACCCTCACCGTCCGAGTTGTCGACGTGGCTGAGAAACGCGACGTAACCGTCTCCGTCGTCCAGGTACGTTTCGGTGAACGCCGCCTCCGCCTGGGAGAGATCGACATCGTCGTATTGCTGATCGGTAAACTCCCAGTCACCGTCGAAGTGGAGGGTCAGATCCAGCGCCGAGACGTCGGTTCCCACGCCGTCGGGTTCCGTACTCACGGAAACCGTGTCGGTCTCGAGGTCGACGTAGTGAATCGCGTCGATCTCGTCGCGTGCGAGTTCGTATCTCAACCGCGCTTCACGCCTGTCTTCCGAACTGTCGACGATACTGGGATGCGTGGAAACCCCGTTCGCGATGTGCTGGTAGTTGTCTATCAGATGTGCGAGCTCCTGGGCCTGGAGTTCGGCGTCGGTCGCGAGTTCGTTCTGGGCGCTCTCGGATATTTCGTCGGATATCGCGAGGTAGAAAAAGGCCGCGATGAGCGCGGTGACGACGAGCACGGCGACGAGCACGAGCCCGAACTTCGCAACGTAGCTCCGTCGGAGCCGGTCGGGAGCGAGCCGGGTACCTCGCTTTCTGAGATCGATCGAGGAAACTCGGGTTCCGTATTCGCGAAGTGTTTTCGAAAGAGAATCCGGTATTACTGACATCTTCCGGAAGATGCGTGGCCCCCTCAAAATCACTTGTGGCCGTTATTTTCGCCAAATTCGCGTTTTGACGGGCTCAAACGGTCGTTCCGGAGAGCGAGCGCGAATCTCGGAAACCGATACTGAAACCTTCATGGGGAACCGCACCACGAATAGGGATATGAACGACGGTACCCGTTCCGCCTCGAGGTGGCTCCAGTGACGAGCGTCAAGGAGTTTCGAATCGAGTCGGAGCCGACCGACGACTCGCTCGGACGTGGTGCGTTCGTCTTCACCGACGACTACTCGGTGTTCGACTGGGGAAAGATGCCCGATCAGATCCCGCAGAAGGGGGCGAGCCTCTGTACGATGGGGGCGTTCAACTTCGAACTGCTCGAGTCCGCGGGCGTGCCGACTCACTACCGCGGCGTCGTCGAACGCGGAGACGTGCGCCCGCTCGAGGCGGCGACCGAACCGCCCGTCGAGATGGCGATCGACCTCACGCAGGTTCCCGACCTCCCCAACGAGGGTCGGACGTACGACTACGACCGTTACCACGACGTCGCCGGCGAGAACTACCTGATCCCACTCGAGATCGTCTTCCGAAACCGCGTTCCCGAGGGATCGAGCCTGCGGCGACGCACCGAGCCGGTCGATCACGGCCTCGATCTCGAGGAGTGGCCCGACGAGGCCGTCGACCTCGACGAGCCGGTCGTCGAGTTTTCGACGAAGTACGAAGAGAGCGATCGGTACCTCGACCGCGAGGAGGCGGACGTCATCGCCGGGCGCGCCGGGATCGAGGATCTCGAGTCGCTGGCACGACAGGTCAATCGAATCGTGACGAAACAGGCCGAGGAGGCCGGTCTCGACCACCAGGACGGCAAGATCGAGTGTCTGTACGTCGACGGGGAGATTCGCGTCGCCGACGTCGTCGGCACGTTCGACGAGAACCGGTTCAGCTACGAGGGAACCCAGCTCTCGAAGGAAGTGCTCAGGCAGTACCACAAGCGCACGCAGCCCGAGTGGGTTCAGGCCGTCGAAGCTGCCAAAGCCCAGGCCAAACGGGAGGGGATCGCGGACTGGAGGTCCCGCTGCGATCGCGATCCGGAGCCGCTCGACGACGACGTGCTCGAGGTCGCCCGCGACATGTACTGCGCCGGAACGAACGCCTACGTTCGACGCGACCTGTTCGACGCTCCGCCGCTGTCGAGTGCGATCGGCGCCGTCAGCCGGCTGTAGCTCGCTCGTCTACTCCGCTCGCTTCATTGTCCTTCGGTACCACGGAACAGGCCTCGACGGTCGCGAATTCGACCGATCCTCGAATCGATTCAGCAATCCTCATATGGTGGCAGACCCGAGTTCGATTCGAGAGCAAATGACGCTCACAAGCATCGTCGCATCGAGTATCGTTCCGTTCGATCCGACCATCGCAATCGCCGCCGTCGCCAGCACCATGCTAGTCGTCTTCGTCGCAGTGATGACGTTCCTCGCGATCGCTCCCCTCGTCTCCTCGACGTGGACGGAGCAACTCGACGCGAGCCAGGCCGGTAGCGCGTCGCTCGAGACGAACGAAGCCGACTGAACTGCCCGACTCGACGTCGTTTTCCCGTTCGTTTGCCCGCTCGCGAGCATCGGCCGTCTCCGCCGTCGGTCGAGCCGTGAGTTGCATCTGCGTGCCGAATTACGATACGCCTCGCCGTTCAAACGCCGCCCATGCAGGAAGACGAGTTCTACGGACTGGTTCAGGAGGGAAGCCACCTCGGTACGACCGACCGGACGCGCGTCGCGACCGAAGCGGTCCTCGAAACCCTCGCGGAAACCGTAACCGGCGGCCAGGCGGGAGACGTTGCGAGGTAGTTGCCCGACGGCCTCGCGGCGGTCGTCCGGGAGGGCGATCACGACGGCGCGGGCTACGACCGAGACGCCTTCGTCGACCGCGTCGGTGAACGCCTTCACGACACCGACCTCGAGCCCCACGACGCCGACCGGTACGCCGACGCCGTAACCGACGCCCTCGCGATGACGCTTACGGAAGAACGAGGAGAAAGCCTCGCGCTTTAGCGCGGGGATGAATCCGGAGGGAGAACTGCAAGCGCTGAAAGCACAGCTTCAGGGAGACCTCCAGCCGCTGTTCGAAGGGGTCTCGATCGACAGGGAGAGCGTCTAGTACTGCGTCACGCGTCGACGCGTGATACGGATTACTGGACGATGTACCGGTGCACCCGCCGCCAGAGTCGCAAGTGCGCCGAAAATGACGTACAGTAAATCGTATGAGTCGAACCAGGCAACCGCTATCGGTTCGACTCACTCGTTCGGGCTTGGAAAACCATCAGGTGCTGCGTCGCTATCGCCACTCGGCGAGCATCGACGCTTCGGATTCGGGCATCGAAAGCCACGCCTCATCTCGAGTCAGGTCGGCGATGACGAGGTGTCGGCGCCCGCCGATCTCGTCGGTCGCCGCGGTCACTTCACGGGGCGATTCGTCCCCCCTCTCGACCGACCGTCGATGAGGCATCATGTTTCACGATACCGCCTAGCCGAGTATGAACGTTTCGATAACAATCCGATATATAGCCAAGTATGCGTGTGTTTCCGGATATAGTTGGACAACCACGAACAGACGTGAATAATAATGTACGACGTCGCTGCTCGACGCAGACCAGTTTCAGAAGTAACGGAGCTGGACGGTTAGCCGTCGTCCGCGACCACGCTCGCGATTCCGTCGACGGGTCGATCCGGCGTGACGTCGTCGATCTCTTCGGGCAGGCCGAGCTGGTAGTTCGTTCCGTTCTCGCGGACCGTCGTCCGGCCGCGATGGACCGAGACGTCCCCGTTGAGGTGCAACCTGACGGCCTCGAGCAAGGCGTCGGCCTCGAGGGGCTGACCGCGGCGTTTCATCTCCTCGACGTCGGCGTCGTCGGGGACGTCGAACGCCCGCTGGGTGATGATCGGCCCTTGATCGAGGTCGGTGGTCACGTAGTGAGCGGTGACGCCGGCGACGCGAACCCCTTCCTCGACGGCCTGCCGGTAGGCTTCGGCACCGGGGAACGCGGGCAACAGCGAGGGGTGGACGTTGATGATGCGGTCCTCGTAGCGAAAGACCACGTTGGGGCTGAGAATGCGCATGTAACGCGCGAGGACGATCAGATCGGCGTCGTACTCCGCGAGGACCTCGAGGAGTTCGTCCTCGTTTTGCTGTCCTCGCTCGTCGCCGACGTCGTGAAACGGCACGCCGTAGTGTTCGGCCAGCGGCCGGAGGTCGTCGTGGTTACCGATGACGACGCCGATGTCCGCGCCGAGGTCGTCGTTGGCCCAGGCCTCGAACAGCGCCTCGAGGCAGTGGCTCTCCTTGGTGACGAGGACGGCGATCTGCTGGGTGTCGCGGTCGGTCGGGAACCGAACCTGGACGTCGAGACCGAGGTCGTCGCCGAGATCGTGAAGGTCCGCGCGAAGTTTCTCCTCCGTACAGACCATCTCGGAGGTGTCCACCGCGAGGTACATCCGGAAGACGCCGTCGCGAACCGCCTGATCGAGGTCTTCGATGTTGATTCCGCGCTCGAACAGGAGACTCGTCACCCGGGCGACGAGACCGGTGTCGTCGTCTCCGATCACCGTGATTTCGGTTACGTCGGTCGTCATCGAGGCCACCTCCGCTCGAGCGGATTTCGTTCCATTACTACGGCTTTCAGTTCCCGAGTGGCTAAAAATGCTGCTTTCCGCGACCGCGAAAGAACCCCTTCCGCTCGAGACGGCCCTCGCACGCCGCCGTTTCCGATCGGTGCCACACCGCTCGATCGGTACCGACTCCGATACTCTCACGGAAGTGGTCGTGATGCGCCCGGGATTCGCTCGGCGTCCGACGTTCGCTCGAGCGTATGACGTCGCCACCGACTCCATCCCGCCCCCGTCTTCGACCGAACTTTATTTTGTCGTACATCGGGATGAAAAATGTCTGACAGGGATTTATACCCTCGACCGTGGAACGAATTTTCAGTCACGATCAGTGACTGTCAGCATTCCACAGGTGAGTCCGATGACGGCTACAACGAACGACCACGGCGGATCCCGGATCGATCCCGACGCGGAGACCGCACTGCTGTCCCACGACTGGACGGCGGGTGAATCGCTCTCTCGGGCGATCGTCACGACGGTCGCGACGCTCTCCGGGAGGGAACCAGAGGAGATGGAGCGACTCTACGACCGGATCGATCCCGACAGCCTCGAGGCGATCTTCGAACCGACGAGCGACACCGCGGGCCGAAACGGCGGAACGGTGTCGTTTCGACTCGAGGGCTACTCCGTTACCGTCCACGGGTCGGGCACGATCGTCGTGACGGACGCCGCGTAAGAGGGACGTATCCACGAACGTGTATCACGCCGAAAAGGCGAAAGCGTTTTTGAGCACGGATACGGGGGTTCAGGTGATGACCGCCTACACCGCGACGGTGACGGTTCGACTCAAACACGGCGTCCTCGATCCGGAGGCCGAGACGACCAAGCAGGCTTTAGAGCGTCTCGGCTTCGAACTCGAGGGGCTCCGCTCTGCGGACCGGTTCGAGGTCGACCTCGAGGCCGACTCGGCAGACGGCGCGCGCGAGCGCGCCAGCGAGATGGCAGAACGACTGCTCGCGAACCCGACCATCCACGACTACGACGTGGAGGTCGACGAACGGTAGATGACGGTTTCGATCGTCCGCTTCGGCGGCTCGAACTGCGACCGCGACGCCAAACGCGCGCTCGGGCACCTCGGGATCGACGCCGAGATCGTCTGGCACGGGGACGGGCTCCCGGCGGAGACGTCGGGCGTCGTCCTCCCCGGCGGCTTCTCCTACGGCGATTACCTCCGTGCCGGCGCGATGGCCGCGCGCTCGCCGATCATGGCCGAGGTTCGCGAGGTCGCGGCCGACGGCGTTCCGGTGCTCGGCGTCTGCAACGGCGCTCAGATCGGCTGCGAATCGGGACTGACGGAGGGCGCGTTTACGACCAACGAGAGCGCGCGGTTTCAGTGTGAGCACGTCTACCTCCGCGTCGAACGCGACGACACGCCGTGGACGGCCGCCTACGACGAAGGCGACGTCATCGAAATTCCGATCGCACACGGCGAAGGCCGGTACGAACTGGACGACGACCGTCTCGCCGAACTCGAGGACGGCAATCGCGTGCTCTTTCGGTACTGCGACGAGGACGGTTCGGTCACCGACGATGCGAACCCCAACGGCTCGAAGCACGACGTCGCGGGCGTGCTGGGCGAACGCGACACCGTCGCGGTGTTGATGCCCCACCCCGAACGCGCGACGCTTCCGGACGTCGGTCCGACCGACGGTCAAGGCGTTCTTCGCGGGTTCGAGGCGTAACGCGACGCGTTCGAAACGGTATTCTCGCGTTTTCAGGCGCGGGCGACTGTCGACCGAAAGGATTCGTCCGATGCTGACGACGCCCGCAGTCCGCGCTGCTCCCGATAGAGTCAAGTGACTATTGCGTCTGGGTATCGATATCACCGTCGTTTACGTCGACCACGGGGATTCCGACGAGGTCCGGACGGCGCTGTCTCGTCTCGGCGAGACGGTCGACGTCGTGGATACGGCAGCCGGCTGTCTCTCGCTGCTGGCGGATCCGACCGTCGGCTGCGTCGTAGCGACCGACGCCCTCCCCGGCGCCACCACCGTCGAACTCTGCAGGCGGATTCGATCGCGACGTCTCGACGTCCCCGTCGTCGCGTATCCCGCCGACGGGACCGAAGCGCTCGCCGGGGAACTCGTGGCCGCGGGTGCGAGCGGATACGTCCCCCAGTCCCAGGGGGTCGAAACGCTGGTCGCCCGCGTGGACGAACTCCTCCCGGCGGACGGCGAGGAGTCGACGGCCGCGTTCTCCGAGGCGGACGAACGGGTGAGGGAGGAACCGACCCGATTCGCCGGTGCGCTCGAACGGTCGCCGATCGCGATCGTCGAGTGGACACCCGAGTTCGACGTTCGCGCCTGGAACGACGCGGCGTCGCAACTGTTCGGCTTCACCACCGCGGAGGCGATCGGTCGCCCGGCGACAGAACTCGTCGTTCCACCGGACGACCGAACGGACGTCCTCGAGTACTGGCGGACGATCGCGACGGCGGGTGAAGACGCTTCGGGAACCGACCGCCGACGAGTCGGGCGCGCCGTTCGTAAAGACGGGACCACGATCACCTGCGAGTGGATCGACGTCCCGATCGTCGACGACGCCGGCGACGTCGCCGGCGTCCGATCGTTCGTTCGAGACGTCACCGACGAGCGCCGGCGCGTCCGCGCGTTCGAACAGCTTCACCGGACGACGAGCGATCTGCTTCGCGCCGAATCCGCGACCGAGATGGCCGAGATCGTGATCGAAGCCACCGAGCGGATTTTCGATCGACCGCTGGCGGCGGTCAGACTCACCGACGAGGACGCGACGCGACTCGAGGTCGCCGCCACGTCGGTTCGCCTCGAGGAGACCACCGGGGAGATTCCGGACGCCGAACCGGGCGATCACTCCCTCTGGGAGGCGTTCACCGCCGACGAGCCGACGGTCGTCGAAGACACCGACACGATCGAACTTCCGTACCGGATAGACGAGACCGCCGGAAACGCGGTTTTTCATCCGCTCGGCGATCACGGGTTGATTTCGGTCGCGCCGTCGAGCGACGGTGCGCTAGACGGGACGGACATCCACCTGATTCACGTTCTGGCGGCGACGACCGAAGCGGCGCTCGATCGGGCGAGACGCGATCGAAAGCTCGAGCGGACGAGTCGCGAACTCGCCGCCCGAAAGGGAAAGATCGAGAGCCTCCACGGCACCGCGTCCCGACTCGACGACTGCAAGCGCCATCGGGATGTGTACGAGCTGACGGTCGAAGCCGCAGAAGAGGTGTTAAACTTCGACGTCTGCGTCGTCGATATCGCCCGCGACGGCTATCTCGTCAAGGAAGCGATCTCCGCGGAACTCGACGGCGAAGAGCTCGAAAAAATGCCGATCGACGCCGGCGTCGCCGGGAAAACCTATCGTAACGGCCGCACGTACTGCGTCGACGACCTCTCGGCCGACGACGACGTCTCGCCGGCGCGCGAGGAGTTTCGCTCGGTAGTGAGCGTCCCGCTCGGAGACCGCGGCGTGTTCCAGGCCGTCTCGACCGAACCGAGCGCGTTCGACGACGACGACGTCGAACTCGCGGAGTTACTGATCTCTCACGTGACGGACGCGCTCGATCGAATCGACTTCGAAGAGCAGCTCCGAACGGAGCGGGACCGATTCGCCGCGCTGTTCGAGAACGTTCCCGACGCCGTCGTCGTCGGCCGCCACGACGCGGAGTCCAACCTGATCGTCGACGCGGTTAACCCGGCCTTCGAGCGCGTCTTCGGGTACGACGAGTCCGAACTGCTCGACGAGCGCCTCGAGCGGTTCATCGTTCCGCCCGGGCGTTCCTCGGAGGCGAAAACGTTCAACCGTCTCGCGAACCGCGGCGAGGTCCTCGAAGCGGAGGTCCGACGCAGGGCAGTCGACGGACTGCGCGATTTCATGCTGCGGGTCGTTCCGATGGAGGGCGAGGACACGTCCGAGAGCGTCGGCCTCTACACGGACGTCACGGAACGAAAGCAACGCGAAAAGCGCGTCGAAATTCTCAACCGGGTGCTCCGACACGATCTCCGAAACGGGATGAACATCGTCCGCGGTTGCGCCGAGATGCTCGAGAATGCTGTGGCCGACGACGAACGCCGGTACGCCGAAATCATCCAGGGACGAGCCGACGAACTCGTCGAACTCGCCGAGAAAACGCGCGCAGCCGAGCGAACGTTCGACCAGGGAGGAGAAACGACGAACGCGCCAATCGACCTCTGCGACGCCGTCCGTCGAACGAGCGCCCGCCTCGAGAACGAGTACCCGGACGTGGACGTGAGCCGGTCGGTTCCGGACCGGTGTTTCGTTCGGGCCGACGCCTACCTCGAGCGGGCGCTCTATCAGGTGCTCGAGAATGCGGTCGAACACAACGACTCACCGACTCCGAGCGTCGACGTGTCGGTCCGAGAGCATTCGGACGGCGAACTGGTTCGGCTCACCATTTCCGACGACGGGCCGGGCATCCCCGAGGACGAACGCGAACTGCTCGAGGGCAACCGGGAGATCACCCAACTTCGCCACGCCAGCGGTCTCGGTCTGTGGCTCGTCAACTGGATCGTCGTCGGATCGGGTGGCCAGCTTCGATTCCGAGAGAACGATCCGCAAGGAACGACCGTCGTCGTCGATCTCCCCCGCACGGACGATGAGACGGAACCCGGCACTGACGCCGATCGGACGCTCGAGTGAAACGGACTGCCGTCGTCAGTTCCGGTGGGACTGGGGTCGTCCGGCGGTTTCTCCGGCACATCGGCACGGCAGACCGTACGAGCGGGCCGACGAGACGCTCGAACGGGGAGCGCGATTTCCGGCCGAGGCGACAAGGACCTCGAGACGGTGCTCGAGGAGACCGAAACGCGCTCGAGGCCGCGTCGTCGGTCGCGCGGAGACTGTCACGGCGCGTACAGCGAGTAGGCGATCACGAGAAAGCCCGCCAGCATCAGCAGGCTCTCGAGCAACAGTCCGGTCCCGAGCGCAACGCCTAGAATCTCGTACAGCATCCCTGCGAGGACGAGTCCGGCGGTCACGAGCCCGAATCCGACTGCGAGATAGCCGAGCGGCGACTGGCGAGTCCGTCGGTACGCCCGGTACGCGAAGAAGGTGATGACGCCCCCGACGACGAGCAACAGCGTCTTGACGACCGCGAGTGCGATCTCGACTCCCGTCGTGGATGCGTCCGGACTCATCACTGCGGTAGCATCAGATTCGTGACGACGGACAAGTAGCTTCCGTTCCCCGGCGTCTCACCCGTTGTGTCCCTCGTCTCGTCGTTCGCGGCGATCCGGTACCGATCGCTGCCCGCCTCGAAGACGCTCTTCCGCGCGGATCCTCGTTTCCCGGGAGTTTTTCTTCACGACCCCCGAGAGTCGGGTATGACGCGACTGGTCGAACTCGATGCGAACGGTCCGCGAATCGTCGATCCCGACGACGTCGACGACGAGAAAGGCGACGTCGCGGTGTGTCAGTGCGGCCTCTCGGCGTCGTTTCCGTTCTGTGACGGAACCCACCGACGAACGGAGGACGAAGCCGACGGCGTAACGTACGTCTACGACGACGGCGAACGGGAGGCGGTCGAGCGGATCGTCACCGTCGACGAAGACGGATAGTTCGAACGGCGGGGCGACGTCGGGCGGACGGTCGGTCGAACCCCGGACCGGGCCACAGAAGACGAGCGGTCGGAGCGGCGAGTCGCAGAAGACGAGCGGTCGGAGCGGCGAGTCGCAGAAGACGAGCGGTCGGAGCGGCGAGTCGCAGAAGACGAGCGGCCGACGACGGATCTCGAGTCGAACCGCCCGCCCGATCGGCACCGACCGTCACAGCGAGCGCGCCGAGTTGGCCACGACGAGCAGACTGCTCGCGGCCATCGCGGCGGCCGCAAAGAGGGGGTTCAACAGTCCGGACACGGCGAGGGGAATCGCGACGGCGTTGTAGACGAACGCCCAGCCGAGGTTCTGGCGGATCCGCCGGTTGGTGGCGGCGGCGAGGTCGAACGTCTCCGCGACCGCGGACAGGTCGTCGTCGACCAGCACGACGTCGGCCGCGTCGGTCGCGAGTTTCGTTCCGCCGCCCATGGCGATTCCGACGTCCGCGGCGGCGAGGGCGGGCGCGTCGTTGCTCCCGTCGCCGACCATCGCGACGGTTCCGCGCTCACGGAGACGCCGGACGGTTTCGGCTTTCGCCTCCGGCGGAACGCCCGCGAAGACCTCACCGATGCCGTCGACGGTGCGAAACCGATCGGCAGCAGCGCCCTCGTCGCCGGTGAGCACCACGACCTCCCGATCCACAGCGAGCGTCGCGACTGCATCACGCCACTCCTCGCGCGGCGCGTCACCGACGACGATCACGCCCCGGACGCGGCCGTCCCACCCGACGGCGACCGGAACGTCGCCGTCCGCGCGAGCGTCGTCGATCAGGGACTCGAGGAACCCGGCGATCGAGAGCCCGCGATCGCGACACAGGTCGGGGTGGCCGACGACGACCCGTCGGCCGTCGACGACGCCGCTGACCCCGCGGCGGTCGCGCTCGAAGTCGTCGACGTCGGCCGGAGGCGAGTCCCCGCCGTCTTCGCGTTCCGACGCGGCGTCGACGATAGCCGCCCCGATCGGGTGCTCCGACAGCGCCTCGACGGCGGCGGCTCGTTCCAGAACGAGCGCGCGGCGGTCGCGGTCCGTCCCGGATCGAGAGACGGGATCGCAATTCGAACCGTCACTGCGGTTCGAATCGGCGCGTCGGCCGTCGGATTCACCGTCCGGATCGACGTGAATCCGGCCGACCGTCATCGACCCCGTCGTCAGCGTTCCCGTCTTGTCGAGAACGACGACGTCCACGTCGGGGGCGTCTTCGAACAACGTCTCCGCCGCCACGACGACGTTTCGCTTCGCGGCCGCCTGGACGCCGGCGGCGACCGCGAGCGGCGTCGCGAGACCCAGCGCGCAGGGACAGGAGACGATCACGACGGTGAGGCCGATCAACACCGCGGTCGACGGACTCGAGCCCGCCGCGAGCGCGAGCGCCGTCGCGCCGCCGGCCAGGATCAGGACCAGCGGGACGAAGATCGTCGCCAGCGCGTCCGCAAAACGCTGGACGCCGGGTCGAGCGCTCTGGATCGACCACAGCAGCGTGACGAGCCGATCGAGCGTGCTCTCTGCGTTCTCGCCGACGGCGACCACGACCGGCGCGTCGGTCACCACCGTCCCACCTCGGACGGGATCGCCCGGTTCCTTCTCGGCGGGCAGCGACTCGCCGGTCACGAGCGACTCGTCGACGGCGGCGGATCCGGAGACGAGTCGGCCGTCGAGCGGAACCCGCTCGCCCGGTCGCACGAGCAGCCTGTCGCCGGGTTCGACCGCCTCGAGCGGGACCGTCTCACCGCTTTCGCGACGCGCCCGATCGACCTGCTGTTCGGTGAGATCCGAGAGCAATCCGGCGGCGCGTCGCTTGATCCGCTCTTCGTAGTACGTGCCGGCGGTGACGGCGAGGACGACCGCGACCGTCACGTCGAAGTAGAGGTCGGTTCGTCCGAGCACCATCGCGAGCGTGCTGTAAGCGTAGGAGCCGCCGGCGGCGGTCGCCACGAGCAGGTCCATGTTCGGCATCCTCGCTCTGAGGCTGACGTAGGCACCCCGGAGGATCGGGAATCCCGTGTAAAAGAGGACGAACGACGTCATCAGCCAGATGTTGACCGCGAGGTAGTAGCCGTCGAAGCCGCCGAAGTCGACGACCGGCTCGTAGCCGAAGTAGGTCGGATAGAGAAAGACGGCGTACCAGACCATCACCATCATTCCGAACAGCCCGCCGCCGACGAGGAACTTTACGAGCGCCTGGTCGGCGGTCGCGTCGTCTCCGTCGTCGTCGCGCTCGCGAGCCGTGTAGCCGTATCCGGAAACGAGTTCGGGAAGTTCCGATCGGTCGAGTCGGTCCGGATCGTACGCGAGCCGGAGCGTCTCCGTCGCGTAGCTGGCCTCGGCGTCGAGCACGCCGTCGGCGGACGTCGCCGCGGCCTCGAGAAACGCCTCGCAGGTGCCACAGTGCATCCCCTCGACCGAGAGGAACGCGTCTTCGACGCCCGGTTCGTCGGACGATCGCTCGAGCGGGTTCGATTCGACCCTCCCCCCGTCGTCCGCATCGAGTCGATCCAGAACGGTCGCGTCGTCGATTTCGTCGTCGATCCCGTCGAGCGTCCGCGCGACCTCGAGACAGCCCAGACAGCAGTACGCGCCGTCGACCTCGTCGTCGGAAACGGGCGGATTCGGCGTCGGGAGCGAGCAGAGCGAGCACGCGCCGTCGTCACGCTCCGTCACGTCACGTTCGTCGGGATCGGGTGACGTGACCGCTCGATCCGCGGACCGTACGCTCCGGTCGTCGACACTGGTCGACGCGGTCGATTCGTCCGCGCGCGTGCCACGGTCGTCGTTCGTACCGGAGCCGCCGTCGATTGAAGACCGGTCCATGTGTGTCCGTCCTCGTCAGTTCACGGGTGTCGCGGCGCGTTCGTTTCCGTCCCCCTCCACAGCCGTAATCGTTCGTCCTCGAGTCACGACGAGGTGCCGCCCGGGGGGTGGTCGTGGGGATCGTCGACGGGCGAGAACGCGACGTACAGACAGGAGAGAACGAGCAGGACGTTGATCGCAGAGACGATGCCGGCGACCGGCGAACTCCCGAGCGCGTACCAGGCGAGCGGCACGAGCGCGAGCAGTCCGACGGGAAGCGCCGCGCGCGGAGAGACTCCCTCGAGTACCATGGCTCGTGTTCGGCGCTCGAGGCGTTTAATATACCGACACCGTTCCTGCGGCGTGAGAATCTGTAGAGCGATTAAGCGATACCTATCCTAACGTCGCCCCATGAGCCAGTCGATCGACGAGTCGACCCAAACGACGGAAATCGGTCACGACGAGTACGATCCGGTCGGGACGCTCGCCCTGATCGGACTGTACTTTCTCATCCTGGTCGCACTGTGGATTTTCGTGTACTTCGTCGAGTTCCTCGGCAACGATCCGACGGTCGTGACCGGTAGCGCGCTGCTACTGGCGGGGGTCGGTCACCGATGAACGTCCACACCTACGAGAAGCTGTGGCTGATCGCGGCGATGGTCCTGATCGTGGGCTTCATCGCGACGATCACGTACGGCTCGGTCGGGCTCGGCATCGCGATGGTCGGGGACCAGCAGGAGACGGTCGAGCCGACCGAACTCGCGGACGACGAGCGCTTCGGCGAGCCGCGCGTCGAACAGATCGGCGACGACGAGTACGAAGTGTACGTCGTCGCCCAGACGTTCAGCTTTCAACCCGATCCGATCGAAGTCCCCGAGAACAGTCAGGTGACGTTTCACGTGACCGCCAGGGACGTAATCCACAGCTTCAGCCTCGCCGGAACCAACGTCAACACGATGGTCATTCCCGGCGAGGTCGCGGAGATGACCGTCGAGTTCGACGACCCCGAAGTGTACGGCGTGGTCTGCAACGAGTACTGCGGTCCGGATCACCACAACATGGAGGGACAGGTCCACGTGGTTCCGGAAGACGAGTTCGACCTCACCGAGGTGAGCGTGGACGCGCCCGACGAAGTCGACGCCGGCGAGAGTGCAACCGTCGACGTGACGGTCGAAAACCGCATGCTCGACGGTCTGGAGACGACCGCCGAACTCGAGATCGGCGGCGAGACGTCCGTCGAGGAGGTCGCACTCGAGGGCGGCGAAGCGACCGAAGTGACGTTCACCGTCGATCCGGAGACGCTCGAGGCGGACGACTCCGACGTCGAGTGGGCGGTCACGGTCGACGATCACGAAGAGCGCGGCACGGTGACGGTGATCGACGCCGGCGACGAGGACGGCGGCGACGACGGAGGTGAAACGGATGAGTAACACGTATCTCGATCAGTTCCCGGCGGAAGCAAAAGTGGTCCGCGCGGCGTTTTACAGCTCGTTTTTCGCGCTCGCCATCGGCGGGCTGTTCGGGATCGTCCAGACGCTCCACCGGACCGACGTCTACCGATTCATGGACTCGGCCGACTACTACACCGTCCTTACCGCCCACGGGGTCTTGCTCGCGATCACGTTCACCATCTTCTTCCTCGTTGGCGTGTTTACGTGGGCGGTGACGACCAGCCTCGACCGGGGGGTCGAGAACCTCCGGTTCACCTGGGCGTGGTACGGACTGATGGTGATCGGAACGGCGATGGCGGCGATCCCGATTTTCGCCGGGTTCACCGACTCGATCGACATGAGCGCCTCCGTGCTGTTCACGTTCTACGCGCCGCTGCAGGGCCACCCGCTGTTCTACCTCGGACTGGTACTGTTCGTCGTCGGCACCTGGCTCGCCGGCGTCGACTGGTTCCGATCGTGGCGGGCGTGGAAAGCGGAGCACCCGGACGAGCGCATCCCGCTTCCGACGTTCATGGTGCTGACGACGACGATCATGTGGTACATCGCGACGCTTGGCGTCGCCGCCGCGATTTTGCTGTTCTTGCTCCCGTGGTCGCTCGGCCTGATCGAGAGCGTCAACCCGCTGCTCACCAGAACCCTGTTCTGGTTCTTCGGCCACCCGGTCGTCTACTTCTGGCTGATGCCGACGTACATGATGTGGTACGTCATGCTCCCGAAGTTCTCCGGCGGAAAGCTGTTCAGCGATCCGCTCGCACGCGTCGTCTTCGTGCTCTTTCTGATCCTCTCGGTGCCGACCGGAATTCACCACCAGTACCTCGATCCGGGTATCGCTGAAGGCTTCAAGTTCATCGCGATGACGAACACCATGTTCTTGCTGTTGCCCAGCCTGCTGACGGCGTTCACCGTCGTCGCCAGCATGGAACACGGTGCCCGCCAGCGCGGCGGAACGGGCTACTTCGGCTGGCTTAAGGCGCTCCCGTGGCGCGATCCGGTGTTCACCGGCATGGCGCTGGCCGGACTGATGTTCGCCGCCGCCGGCTTCTCCGGGATGGTCAACGCCGGCATGAACATCAACTACCTCGTCCACAACACGTTCTGGGTCGTCGGTCACTTCCACCTCACCGTCGGCACGGCCGTCGCGCTGACGTTCATGGCGGTCACCTACTGGTTCCTCCCGCAGATAACAGGGAAGGCGCTGTGGAGCCGACCCGTCGCGCTCGTCCAGGTCGTGCTCTGGTTCGTCGGCATGACGTTCATGTCCAACGCGATGCATCGCGCCGGCCTGCTCGGCGTTCCGCGCCGAACCGCGGAACCCCAGTACGAGGGCGTGACGTTCGAGGCCGCCGTCGGCTCCGTCGGCGAACTCAACGCCCAGATCGCACTCGGCGGCGTGATCCTCACGATCTCGCTCGTCCTGTTCTTCGCGAACGTGATCGCCACCGGGTTCAACGGCCGAAGCGACGAGCTGCCGTCGAACGGCTACGCCGACGCCCTCTCGGGTCCCGAGGACGCCCCCCTCGTTCTCGACAACCTCAAACTGTGGACCGCGATCGCCATCGTGCTCGTGATCTTCGCGTACACGTTCCCCCTGTTGAGCATCGTCCAGCGCGGCGGCCTGTTCGGTCCCGAGGTCATCACGTTCCCCGTCAGCCTCGAGTCGCTCGCGCCGATCGCGGCCGCACTCGAGTACGGCGGCCTCGCGACGGTCGACGGCGTTGCGTCCGCCGTCACCGGAGCGCTCGAGCCCGGTCGGATCGCCATCGCGGAGGTGGTGCGATAGTGCGAATCTCGATGGGTGCGCTGCTCGTCGTCGTCGCGTTCACCGTTCCGCTGTTCGTCGAACTGCGGACGGTGCTCTCGTGGGTCGGCGTCGAACTCACCGTCCTCGAGTCGGTCGCGCTGGCCGCCGTGGCGATCGCGGCGCTCCTCGTCTGGGCGCTGTGGCCCGAATCCGACGGACCCGACTCCTCGAACGCGGGCTAATCGACTCGCGCGGTTACCAGGTCTCGATCCGTCCCTCGCGGACGTCCTCCGCACACCCCTCGCAGTCGGGGTGGCCGTCCTCGAAACACGCCGGCCGATACTCGTCGTCGAGTTTCGCCGCCCGACGCTCGACGTGCCGACGACAGACGATTCGCACCCGGCCGTCGTCGTCCGTCGGCAGCCCCCTCGCGTGCTTGGCCGTTCGGTAGGCCTCGCGGGCCTGCTCGAGTTGCGTGTCCGTCGACTCACGCATCTGCTGGTAGCCCTCGCCGGCGTCGCGAAGCGTCGAGCGCAGAAAACGCTCGAGGCGGCGATCCGTCATCGACCGATTCGTTCGTCGGCCGGCCACATAGTCCCGTCGCCGTCGACGGGCCGGCAGTAGATCGCGGTCGGATTCCCGCCACGTTCGGGGACCTCGACGCGGACCGAGGCGCGACCGACGACTCGAGCGCTCAGGTCCGGAGTCTCGAGGCGACCGTCCCGGCTGACGAACGGAACAGACAGCAAGGGTTAATTGGGATCGGGATTTTCTCCTAGATACGCATCGGGCCCTTAGCTCAGTCTGGTTAGAGCGCTCGGCTCATAACGCGATCGTGCACCAGTGCGGTTGTGTGGGATACCGAGTGGTCGATGGTTCGAATCCGTCAGGGCCCATCCAGATTCTGCACGGTTCTGAGCCAATGAATCTGTAAGGTACAAGGCTTGTGTACCTTATTTTCTGATTTCGGGTGGTGATTGGCCCTCGGGTCGTGTTTGGAGTTCATCTAGCTGTTAGACGCGGGTCACTGTCGTCGTGCCTTCTCTAATAACCGACGCTCGGGAATCATTTAATCAACAAGCGATTGATCCACTATCCTCTTTCAAAGGCTTACTGAATAAGAAGATAATATTTCAATATCCCAACTCTCATCTCCTGTCGATATTGCCTCGACTGTTCCATCAAGCTAGGGTTATTGAATCAAGGATACCACCACTGTTAATATCGGCCCGTTCTATGTGTTTGCCACGCCTCCATATGAAGATAGAATGGGCAAGTGTTCCGCCTAATCACCAGGTTGACTTAAAGAGACGGCATGAATATCTCCTTTGGTTCCTTGGAATTTCCTACCTCTTTTGGAATCTTGGAATCGTTTATATACCGTGGTGTTGCCAACATCGAAAATAGTATTGACTATCACAAGGACACCAATCTTTTTATACAAAGAGTTCATTGGTGGAGATGGAGATGTCCGATAATCAGCAAACTCTCGAAAATCTGCTCGTAGACGAGCAGGAGATTAGCGAAGAGATCCTTCACGATCTCCTCAACAACTACATCCGTATCGGTAAGCAAAGTGGTGACCTTATACCCCAAGACGGATTCCATGAGCTAACGGCAAAACAGAAAGCCGTTATCGTACTTCTCTCACAACGCGCACGACAGGAACTCGACATGGTTGAGACGGAATGGCTGTCCCCGACAGAGATCAGCGAACAAAGCGGTGTAAAGAAGGGGACGATCTACCCGACGGTTCGAGAGCTCAATAACGGAGGTCTAGTGGAAGATGACGACGGGAGTTACCGGATCCCCTCTCACAGTATCAACCAAGCACGCGAGTACATCGACGGAGGTGAAGATGATGAGTAATGAAGTCGAGGGGCTTCGAACTCAGGTGAACCAGCTGGAAGAGCGTGTCAACGAACTTGAGCAGCGTTTAGATGGCAACGAAGAACTTGAGACCAAAGAAGGAATCCGCGAGTTCGTTGAATCGTTGGATCCATCCAGCCACACAGAGCGGGCACTCTACGTAGCATATTACCTTGAGCCGTACCGTGGGAAAGAGACGTTCGATGTTGGCGATATTGAAGAGGGATATCGAGAATGCCGGATGAAACCAGCAGGCAACATGAGCGACGTCCTAGGCCGGATGGAAGATCGAGATTGGCTACTTCGAAATGGGACGGACGGCCAGACTCAGCTGTGGCGGCTTACAGGTACCGCTTTAGAAACGGTTGAGGAGGAGATCGACAATGGCGCTTAAAGATAAAATCCAAGACCGAATGGTTACGGACGACGAGACGATCTTGGAATCGAACTTCAAGCGTGTGGAGAAGCTATTCCGTCTTCATGAAGATGGAACGGTCAATATTCAAGGAGAATATCGAAGTCTCGACCTTAGACTCCAGATTCTGATCTACTTCATCGGTCAACGGTTCGCCTACGAGGGCGAACTGTCCGAGACGGACTCCCTCACTTCCTCGTTTTTTTACGACCGGATCGATAAGAGTGATCGTACGATCCGGAACTACTTGCAGGAACTCCGTGAGGAAGGCTACATCAAGAAAGAGGGGCAGAGCGAGCACCGATTAATCGCTGAAAACCTTCCCGATGCCCTGAATGACATAGAAGAGGCTGTTGGAGGGGCTACTGCATGACTGGACGCTTATATTGCCCTCCCGAGCACACCGAGGATGTGCTACGAGAAGCTACCAGCGGTGCTTCGACTGTCGAAGATCTTGCTGAAGGTCTCGATATCGCACCCAAAACGGCGTCAAACAAGGTTCATGATCCAACCATTCTCGGTCTGGTTGACCGAGATGACAACCAGCTCTCGGTGTCAGAAGATGCGCGAAGAGTGATCCAACTCAAGGACACCTCGCCGTTGGAAAATGCATTCCGAGAGCTCCCGGGTGTATCGGAGGTTTTGGATCGGATTGAGGGTGGGTCTGTCGAAGTGGAAGAGATTGGCCGTCTGATCAGCTTCGAAACGGGATCCAACGCTGCGGCTGAAAGCACTTTCCGAAACTACGGTAGGGTTTACGGGGAGTGGATTGATTATCTCGACTTGGGCACCTACTCGAACGGAGTCGTCGCAGCTGGGGAAATTGATGAACTTCCTGAGGCCTCCGAACCGCTGGAAAATCCGCGTGGACCGAACAATCCGCGAGTACCGCCGGAGAAGGTTTTCGAGATTCTACCTTTGATTAGCCGGATCGAGTCGCGCGAAGAGCTTCAGGAGCGGTCTGACTACTCTGACCGATATACATCAAAAATTCTGACTACATGTTATGGGTTGGGGATCGCTGAGTCTACGCGCAATGGTCCGGAGCTGACAGAGCGAGGAAAGGAACTACAGCAGACGAGTGTAGGTCAACGCAAGCGAATACTCCGCGAGGCTCTCTTAGAGATTCCTCTTGCTCAAGCCTACTGCGAGCGAATGCCGGAAGACGAGTTCCGGAACAAGGACGTAATGAGGCAGGTTTCCGAGGACTATCTAAAAGGGTGGAGTGACTCTACGATCCAGACCCGGGCAAAAAGACTCTACTCCTGGCTGTTGTTCACGGGGATCGCTGAAGAACAGGAGACCGGGTATCTGGAGCCGGCAGAAACAACTGAAACCAGTGAAGTAGCTACGTCGTAGCCTTAGATACTACTCATCAGTTCCTGCGAGGTTGCACGACGCTGCGCAGTTGCTCGTATCTCGTCTAGTTCGTCGATATTGAGGTCCACCTTAGTCACGCGACCGTCTTTAGACTTCGTCACAATGTCTCTTTCATAGAGCGCGTTCACGGCAGAGGCGACATGACCCGTTGAGCTAATATCGAGCTCATCAGCGATTTGATCGTAAGTGACAGACTCATTTTCAGCCATCACTGCGGTGACAACTCCTTCTACGTATCGAGGGGAAGACGCCTCTCTCTTAGCAGCAGTTATCGCATCTTGTACCGCTTCATCCTCAAGGAACTCCCGGTATACCGAAATCTCGACTTCTGGATCTTGTGTATCCTGCTTTGGGTGGCCTTCCTGCTGCTCGCGGAGATCCTCTACTGTGCCTTGAAGCATCTCAACACGCTCACGAAGACGCTCAGCTTCATCATGTTGCGGATCAAGACCGAGAGCTTCACCCATCCTAATATACGCTTCCGCAATCTCTTCGATATTCTCGTTAAGATTCTCGAAACGTTCTGCTCTTTCAACAGTTTCTGCTAGCTCCTCAACCCGGCTTCGAAGCTCCTTGTTTTCCTCACGGAGCCGCCGGTTTTCCTGACGGAGATCACGAATCTCCCCGTTCTTCTCCTTTCGAATCTGCTCAACCGTATCCTCTAAATTCTTTGTGGGAGTACTATCTGCCTCATTCTGTGCAAGAGCATCAGTAAACCGCTCCGCAAGCTCACTCACATCACGCGCCTTCTCCAGCTCTTCCTCAAGCTGATCAATACGCTCCTCGCGTTCCTCAAGTTTCGAACGAAGCCGTTCGATCTCGTTGGCCTCTGCCTGCTGGCGTTCAGAAATGGTTTCAAGCTCAGAAACAATATCCTCACTAACTGATTTCAAATCAGGGCGCTCAATTTCCTCAAGTCCCGGCGTTGCACCAGCGTCAAAGGTATGCTTCCGCCGGAATTGGACTTGTCGAATCTGATCGTTCCAGTCTGTAAGCAGAAACGCCTCACCATCATCTAATTCTTGGATAGCATCAGAATACTCTGACCCGAGAACACGGCGAACAACCTTAGTGTCATTATCCCAGGTGAGGCGGTGCCAAATATGCCAGTCACATTGGGTGATGAAATCTTTCTTAACATCGGCTGGTCGCTGAGAGATACCACAAAGACCCAAGCCGTGTTTTCTCCCACGTTTTGCGATTTTGATCAGCATCCGACCAACCTCATCAAGACCAGATTCAGGGATATACTCATGAACCTCTTCAACAAGCAGTAAGAAGGGTTTCTTGAGCTTCTTTTGTTTAGCGAAAAGATGGTGTCCAACTTCTTTGATTAACTCCTTCTGATCCCCCTGATGGAGATAGCCAGATACATCAAGAATAACGGGGATATTCTGCTCAAGAGTTAATTCGGCGATTTTTTCAGCGTGTTCTGCACCAACGGCGAGATCACACTCTTCGTCTGCCCCTAGGTGAAGCAGCTCGTACTCTTCTTTTAGTCCGAAGTATTCCCCGTCCACATCGACGATGAGGACGGGAAAGCCATCATCAAGTAATTCTTCGACAATAACGCTGGCGCTGTTACTCTTCCCGCTCCCTGATTTTCCTAATACAACTCCTCTACCGGTTAACACCTCTACAACGGGAAGAGATTCACCAGCGTCGTTGATCGGAATAGTGTCGGGGGAGCTTGTAGTCTGACTCCCGTGGTCGGCCTGGTTAGACATAGGCCAGTCTCTGTATAGGACTAGTTTCTCCAAAACACATAAATTTATCTCCTTATTGTCATATTTATGCTACTTAAAACGGTTTCAGCGGAACAGCTTTCATTCTTCGTCTGCTTCTGATTCTGAGCCCATGAACGTGTCTAAAGAACTATCAGAAGAGTCAGACTCAGATTCATTTTCACCTTCAGCATCATTCTCCTTCTCAGAGAATTCTAATTCCTCTTCAGAATCTTCTTGATCGGATCCAAGGTTTTCTTCGATATCTTCTGATTCACTGTCCAGATCCAAATCAGAAATCTCAAGGTCACGGTTGAGACCTCGGCGCACGGCAACGATCAGTTCTTCAACTTTGGCTGGATCTTCGTCACCAGACAACTCTAAGCTGATCTGGAAGGGATTGCTAGCTTGCACTTCTGGAACCGGAGTATCCGTTGTTTTGGATCTAGTTCGGATCTCAGTGTTTTCTTGCTCGGTCTGAGAGTCTGGTGTGTCCGGCTGTTCTGGTTTGTCCTCGATTATCGGGTTAGCCAAGTCCTCAAACTCTTCATCAAGTTCGAGCCGCGTTTCGTTTCCTCCTCTACCAACAATATAGTCCCCTAAGCCCGCTGCTTCCAGTATTTGGAGAAAAGTAGTTGCAGCTGAGCCTAGTGTATTTTCGCTGCCTTCCAGGCCAATTTCTGTTCGAAATACCTGCAAAATGTCACTTTTTGTGATGGAATCTTCGTCTGTTACACCGTTGACGACTAATTCCTTGAGTACGATGTTATATAGCTGATACTCTTGTATTCCGGCTTGGAATTGATCTGCTAGATCGTTGGGATCGTCCTGATTATAGCTAGCTTCTATTCCTCGTGGAGTAGCTGAGATTCCCTCCTCGGATTCTTCTAAAAATCCGAGCCCTACTCCGAGCCGTATGTTATCGCGGACTAGTGTTTTGCCTTGATCAACTGCATCATAGAGTTCTTCACGAGTGTGGTCGCTTTCACGAAGCACTTCGCACAGCTCAAGGAGATTTTCGTCGGAAGCATCTTTGGGGGGACTGTCAAAATTCATAGATTATGAATCGGTATCTTCTAAGTATTCAGCGGCTCTCTTGATATTGTGGACAGGGATGAGGTATCCGCCTTGTTCGTCTTCATTTTTGACAAAGTCAAGATCGTTGGCAGCATGTCGGATAGTGCTTCCATCTACGTCGATTAAGTCTGCAAAGTAGTTGGATCCCTCTCCTACGGTTTCGTCTTCTTCGAGGTCGTCTAGTGCTGCGAGAGCGCGTCGATAGAGGAGTACAGCAGTAAACTTTTCCTTGGAATTCAGATTTTCGAACTTTTGATAGAAACGTGGGTTTCCACTGTCGCGGTCAATCGCTACTAGATCTTTGAGTGCGTCACGGATTCGCTCTCGGTCGATGGAGCTAGCGTCTACGTATAGGTCTTCAAGAGGATTTGAGTCTTCGTCGGTCTTGTCATCTGAGCTCATGTTGGGGTGTAAACATTAGTCTCTATTGAAACTACCCATTAGGATAGACAGGTGACGAGACCAGAGTTGTGAAATTGATAAGAAAGGTTACCGATAACCGGGTAACGAACTTACGGAGTTGATGCATGCCCTGGATACCACCAAACCATTCCTCTAGCACCAACCTTCTTACATTCAATTACATTCTCCTCCTCAAGCTTCTCTAATCGATCTCGAACTCCTCGATGCGTGATATCGAAATGAGAAGCGACCTCGGACGTAGTTAGGACGGGATCAGAAGATGATCGAAACACGTCAAGGATATCCTCATCATAGATAGTCGGCTTCCGGCCAGGTCCATCGCTCATTATGAAAATCGCTGACCAGATGGTAGTTAGCCATTTATTCTCTTGAAAGAACTAACCATCATTAGTTCTTTCAAAAGAACTAATTTTGGGTCCATTTTGTACATGGTTATGTTGATGATCGCTCGCAGGCACGTCTTGGGAGTACAGGTGTTTGAGAGTCCAGAGCTGACTCTACAAGTTCACCATGGTATACGATAACGACAGTGATGACTTTCTCTCGCAGGTCTATCACTCGCTCAGAGCACAGCGCCGTCGATATGTGATTAAGTTGGTGGCCGAGTGCGATGATGACCTCTCGGTTCGAATTCTCGCTAAGGAAATCACTGCGCGAGAACAAGGCATTCCGTCGGATCGAGCGACTGGTGAGCCGTATCGGAACGTGTACAATGCACTCTCTCAGACGCATTTATCGACCCTATCAGACGCCAATATCATCATCTATGACTCCGAGAGACAGGTTGTTACTGCTGGATCTAATCTCATGATTGCCCTTCTATTGAGCAATCTCAATGAGACTGCGCTCCAGACGTTACAGAGCGAGGAACATGCGAGTACGGATTGGTGACTCTGTTGAAATTACCAACCCATTATGGGTTCCGGGAGGGTCCGGAAGGTGCATGAGGTAAGTGGCGATCTTCGAAGATATTGCGATCGACATCAAGCAGCGATTGAGTAAGTATCTGACCTTCAACGTACACAGTAGCATGAGAATCTGAAAAAATCATTCTCGGATAAAGGATAGTGCCAACACAATACTGGTTCTGTCTATGGACCAGAAATGACCATACAATCATTCGTATGCAATAGCCAATGTTCGTAGCTAAACGTAACGATATCAACCACATCTACACGGGTAAAGAAATCCAGACGCTAATCAGTGAAAGTTATCATCCAACTTTGGAATACAATTTTAGCTGCCCTATTTGTAATAGGGAAGTTGAATATAATGGCTTGTCAACAAATTATCTGTTCGAATTCTTCGTTCATAAGGATGGAACGTCGGACTGCTTTGCAGCCGAATCGATATCCGGAGAACATCAGATAGCCACTGAGATAACTGTAAAAGTTCTCCACAACCGTATCAAGGAAGTCACCGGCGAACAAGTTGAGATCAGCGTTGAAAAGTGGATCGGGACACAGTCAGACTTCGTGATTGCAGATGTGAGGGTCACGAGTCCTGTACAGATTGCTGCTGAAATTTATTACAAGGCAGCGAAGCTTGCCCTGTATCGCCGTCTCAAAAGAATGTTCTCTAATGGATATCGTACGTATCTGATTTTCCACACCGCCGGACGTCATGATGTTGATCGGGTTGAACAGTATATCCAGCGAGTAGCCCCACTCAGGGTTGGACGATTCAATCCGGGGACTCTGGAATTAACGCTCGGAGACCTATTCACTGAGGAACAAGTAAAGCTCAATCAGTATAACCGTGAACGGCTACCAAGGTACATTCAGTAGTAAGAGTCTGATATAACAGCTATTTCAACCCCCCAAATGTAGGATAAGTCACCTAAGATCAGATTTCGCTAGTAACCCAATCACCGATTGATGAAACGGCTTGGCCTCATTGATGCAGTTGTGGCTTAGAAGGAGACCAAACCCATATTCCTTGACCAAAATTTGACCCATTCCTCAAAATGAAAATCAACAACCATCACGGTCCATGTGATTGTAGTTCAGTAGATGAGATTGTAAATAATCATCGAACAGACCTTGTCAAATTCGCACTTCATGGAGACGACTTTATACGTGTTCTCGCAATTGCTGCACTTATTCAAGCAGGCGGAACGGCGGAACTCACTCAAGTAAAACGAGAAATCGAAATAGCAGCAGAAGTGAGCGATCGGTGGAATTAGTCCGCTATCTATTCGTACATATCGAAGAGGTCTTGAAGACGTCCAATCGCTTCAGGATGGTTAAGAGCAACCTCGGCCATCATCTCTCCTCTTTCCAAATTCTTTTTATCAATTTCCCCCTCTGATACCGCTCTGACAAGCGCGTTCCAAGATTCATTAGCAGTTTCTGCCATAGCACGTGCAGCTTCGTCCGCGGCACGTCCTTGATCGGGATCGATATCAGTACCACACCAGAGACACGGCCCTCGAAATCGAGAAGTGTATTGTGAGCACTCAGGACACTTCACGGGAGCAATCGCCTTTGTTCGTTCATCATCCTCTATGGTTGCGCCTTCGATTTCTGCGAGATCACGCGACGCTTGCTTGCCGAATTTCGCCACATAATATTCGGGAGTTGCTGTTCTTTGCTTCCACCCGAACGTCTGGCGCATATCATCAATACTGTATCCTTGACGAAGTGCTGCGACACTCGCCCGACTTTTTCTGAACCACTGTGGATTACACGGCTTATCGACCCCTGCCTCTTTTGCGGCATCCCTCGTTATGTCACCCAATCGAGAATAACTCACACGCTGTGATTGATCGCCCTTCAATTTTACCCATACTGGTGTCTTTGAATGCTCGTCCATCTCTGCCGTGGGGTGCTCTTTTAACCATTCTCTGACGTATGGAACTCCCGTGTAAATTTCTCTTGTTCGGTATCCTGTTTTGGTATCTTCTGGGATACGAAGTTCAATACGATTTTTTCTCACTTCGATATTTGACATGTCCAATTTATAGATTTCGCTTTCAGGTCGCCCTCCAGAAGCCCACAGCATTGCGAGCCAAGCGCTGTCACGGTAATTATATTGACGCCGGTTTTCGATCATCGGCGTGACGTCATCTTCATACCAGAGGATTTCATGAACATCAGGGACATTTTCCCTTGGGTTGTAATGACTTGTCTTCGCATATTCACTCATGTTGGGAATCCTGTTAGTATCTCCCAGTGCATTGATGAATGTTCGAAGTTTGATAAACCGGTCGTCAATTACAGAGTCGTTGAATCCGCGGTTTCTCACATGTGTGTCAATTTCTTTGATTGCTTCTTCCGCCTCGCGCTCACTCTTAGTTAACCCATTTTCGTACTGACATTCGCGTGGCACAATGAGTTTATTTAAGTCCAGACCGTGGTTCGCTAAGTCTAGAACACAATAAAGATTTTTATAGTGCCTATTTGCTTTGATGTTAGTTCCACGCCGTCGGGTTAATACCTCATCATACTGAACCAGAACGTCTCGATTTGCTTTCGAGAGCGATTCTGAGTCCATTATTCGGTTGCGGACTTCTTCTACCTTTTCTTGGTCAGTTGCCACAATCCATCACCTCTTTATATGCCCCAATGTCTAATCTTTCTTTCGACCCTTCGGCGGGAGGATCAAAGGATTGATTGGAGTTTGGGTTATTTAAAGAAACACCTTCACTCTGGTCTTGTTGTTGAAGATGCTTTCTGTTCATTTCAATGGTACTAGAGCGATGCAGACCCCACCAGTTGGAATCAATCCACTGGTGTGAGCCATATGAAGTTTGTCGTTCCATGCAATCATCCATAGGCGTCTATTTTCAGTGTATTTTATCGCCGTTTTTATCACAGATTTCTTGGGAATATAGGTGGACGGCCCGTTCTTTATTAAGCAAGCCGTGAGTTTTCATTTGTATGCCAGCAAATGGGCTGCTTACTGACACTGACCGGAATTGGCTGAGTGGTGCGGAAAAGAACAAGTCCAACCGCAAAAGGGAATGTCAGGAGCGCCTTGCGATGGCGATGACAGATATTAAATTCCTATGTGAACTAAATACCGATACCACTTCCAATCTGGATTCGTTTGGAACATTGTTTGAGAAAATCTCAGAAGACCATATTGGTGGTGAGGAATTTGATCACCGTGAGGCTGCTACACATCTTATTGCAGTAGCTTATATGATGGTTAATGATTCAATTGATTATGAGTCCATATCAAAAGAAACAAAATTGAATTCAGATGGCTCTCTTGGAAACATCCAGCCTATTGATGACTTATTAGCGTTTAGAGAGGCCCTTGCTGACGGTATCAAACTTGGTCGAGAGAAGCTTGAACCATCTGAAAATGATAAGTATCTAGACAATGATGATATCCCCGAACGCGTTCTCGTCAACTCGAACACGCGTTTATACGAGCCGCCAATAAAAGGGGATTTAGATGGGACTGAAAATTATAAAGGAGGTAACGAACAGCGACAGGGTGCGGCAAACGTCTCTGATAACAAAATTCTTGATCCAGAACCACTCAACTCCGATGTAGCAGTACAAATCGACTTGGCTGTTTCTCAAGCAATTAGTCGTCGTCACGCGACGGCAGACATCAAGGGGATGGATCGCCAACTTGAGTAAAGCGTTGACCAGAATTTGCTAGTCACAAAATTCACGGTTTTGATTTAAACAGCGGCAACTATAGTCCCACATAGTACATTTCCAGTGATAATTGGCGCAATAAGATAGATTCACCTTTCGTTCGTATTCGTAATTGATCGGAAAACGTGATGAACGACCCAAACTGGACCGAAATCACCGAGTATCTGGCAGAACTGTCAAAGTCTGTTGGAGCGACCACTTATCGGTCGCATAAGACTGTGCTTGTAGCGTACGAACGCTGGTGCGCCTCAAAAGATGTTTCACCCAAAGAGGGGAAATCTGCACAGGTTGCCAGATTTTTAGAATCGCGGTACCTCAACCGCGACTACAGTCTCGAAACCGCCTATGGGCACCTCTGCACGCTATCGAACTTTCACGCAGTTGTAAAACGTGCTGATCCGGAACTAGAGAAGATTCGGATTGTGACACACATTGATGTCTCGTCTTCTCCCTCTGGAAAGGCACTTCGACAGCGCATTTGTGACCAGTTTTCTGCGGCCACTAGCCCAAGCGGGACGTCTGCTAAAGCTGTCAAAGAACTGGTCGCACATCTTCGTGAGCGCCACTATGGGTGCCGCACGCATGTGGTCACAGAAGTTCTTTTGGATACCAAAGGAAGAATAGAACCGACCCGCAACTTAAACATCGATGATTTGGATCAAGAGAGAGGTACTGTCGAGATTACGGTCCCTGACCAGTTCCTCGTAGCAGACCTCCTTGCCACACGAACAGCCAACCTTTCTAAAAACACGCTTGACGCGATAAAGACATATCTAAGATATGAACGAAAAGAAACCCATGACTCGAATCCGGATCCGCTTTTCACTACCCGTGAGGGGAGAGTTGGGGCGTCTACACTCCGAAAAGCCGTTCAACGCGAGAGCAAATCAGTCCTACCTCCCCAATCGGTTGCGCTCGAATATCCCGGTCCTGCCGACCAAAATGATCGTACAGCCGCTCAGCGAAACGTCTCTCTATCGGATATTCGGTGGGCGGCGATCAAATCTTGGCTTGAATATAAATGACGACAGCATTGGCTGAAGCGATTGCGCAAGTTGACGATCCAGAAGTAGTCGAGCAACTTCTCGAAGTAAAAACAGTCGATAAAATCTCACATCAGCATGTCACTGAGACGGATCAGCCATCACTCACTACTCTGTATGAACGGTACCTGTCTCGACGGCAAAACCGTAGTCCGTCAACGCGAGCTCAATACAGACGGACGATCCCACATTTCATAGACTTTGCAGAAAGCCATGGTGTCACAATCTCTGTCGAAATTACGATAGAATTAGTTGATAAGTATGTAGACGAACTTAGAGCGGAGTACGACGCTGATGCGACGATCCTCACGTACACAAAGAACGTTCGTGGTTGGCTCCGTTGGCTTGCCAAGCGCGAACATTGTGACGAGGTAGTGTGCCGGATCCTTGATAAAAATGAACTCGGCTTGACTCCTAAAGCTCGTGATGTAGCTCTACCAGAGTCAGCAGCGAAGATCATTATCCAAAAACTCCGTCAACAACGCCGAGGATCTGCAATGCACGCTCTTATCGAGCTCTTGTGGAACTGTGGTCCTCGTATCGGGGGTATCTACTCACTTGACACCTGTGACTTCGATCCCGATGAGAATATTATACGGTTGCGACATCGACCAGAAACTGGAACTCGGCTGAAAAACGGCCGTGAGAACGATAGTACTCCTGGAGACGGAGAACGAAACGTCGAAATAAATGACTGCGTTGCTGATGCGCTTCAGTTGTATATAAAAAACGAGCGACCTGAAATAACCGACAAATACGGAAGAGAACCACTCTTTGCTACAACTCACGGACGCGCAGTGCGATCGACACTTCGTCGATGGGTGTACGAGGCAACGAGCTGCCGTTGGGCGACTGAAGTGATGAATAAATCAACCTGTGATGGGAATTGCGACCCTGATTCGAGTGTCTGTCCATATTCTTATTATCCTCACGCGATTCGGCGTGGTGCAATAGTGAACCACTTGAGTGGAGGACTTCGCCTCGATCTAGCTAGTCAGAGATTCAACGTCTCTCCTCGCACTCTGCGAAAGCATTACGACCCAAGAACGAAGGAAAAACGACGAAAAGATCGTTCCGAGGCAGTTCGATGTGCTTGGCCGGATTGGTGAGTGTTGTTTCACCGAGCCTTCGATAAGTGATTAGCTAAAGTCGTTATTGGTGCTTCAACCCTCGGCTTGTGAGTAGCAACATCCATGCAGTGGTAGATCGGAACTGTCGATTGATAGCAACGGCGTGCAAGACTAAGAGTTTGTAGTCAACAAAACAGAACTCATTCGGAAGGATTTGCACTGAATCACCCCGTCAGTAGATGTAAAAATATAGTACTCACTCGGTTTTGATGGATAAGGACGCGTGTAGAAGTCAGAGCCAGGTAGGCGACGGGCGATGCTCGAACTTCTCGATATTTGTAATCGTGACAGGGCGCTCATCGCTGTCGGGGAGTTCCAACTCAGCGGCCTCGTACATATCATAGAGAATCCCGATCTGTTCATAGAGATTTACCTGTTTTAACAGGTCAACCCCACATTCAGTGACCGCGTAGTATTTTCGCGGGATCCCGTTCGGTACTGGCGAGGTATTAGCCTCAAGAACCGTCACAATCTCTGGGTCCTGGTTCTGGAGATCGCGTAAATGGTCACGGATCGTGCTCTCGGTAATCTCGTTCCGCGCCGCTAACTCAACGGCGCTCAACGCCCCCGTCGGGCTTGCCAGGATTTGCTGGAGAAGTCGAACTTTTGGCTCGACCAGGATCGCCCGTAGGGCAGCAAGACGGTCGGGATTCACCTCATGCTCCACCACTTTCCCTGACGCGTCTTTGCTGTCTAAGCGCGTCGTAGACGAGGAAACGTCCTGAGGCATCCGCGTAAGTCCGACGCCCAGCCCAATATGTTTTGCGACGACCATCGATAATCATGATTCTCGACCTGTAAACCCTTGATCAGATATCTTACGAACATGCCAGGCGCGGACTTCCCATCAACTTTTGTACTTATCAACCATCACTTCCGCAGATTAGGAAGTATTCAGCAGGCGGACAGCGTTCGTTCACCTCCTCAATGATGGAGCAACCGTTGAGAGACGTATGCAAGCTTATAGGAAACAATGTGAGGTTTCAAGTAGTTGTCTCGTAAGTCTGGAGCATGGCTCTGCAACATGAGAATGCCCTGATTCAACAGCAAAAGAACTGGCAACTCAGGCAGTTCGGGAATCCTCGTAAAGACTTCATTAAGCGCCCGCCGTACCAGCGGAAGAGTGTCTGGAAGCGGAAAAAACAAAAAAGTCTGATGGAGAGTTTCCTCCTGGACCTGTACGTCCCGCCAGTCGTTTTGCGTTCCATCACGCACGACACGGTGCAGAAGTACGAGGTAGTTGATGGACAACAACGTATCACCGCTATCCAAGAATATCTCAACAACGAGTACAAATTAGCGGACAGCCAACGCATTCGGGAACTTGACGAGCGGCATGACCGCAACTTTGCGGGGAACTATTATGAGGATCTCAGTGAAGATGACCAAGCCGTGATTAGTGACGATTGCACGCTCACGGTAGATATCCTTCAGGGTATCAACGACCCTAAGAACCCCGAGCACCAGCGACTTGCTACGCAGGTATTCTGGCGACTTCAGCAAGGTGAGTCGCTAAATACACTTGAGGAGAATCACTCAAAAATCACGAGTCCGGTACGAAACTACATTGTTGAACGCGCTGATGACATCAGTTTCGACTACGAAGACTACCGAAGTCTTGATAACAACGAGAACCGGCATCCTTTCTTTGGGTTACTCAATTATGGCAATAACCGGCTAAAGCACCTCGGACTGCTTGCCCGGTTCCTGCTCATTGAGATTGCTGACGGACCAGCATATGTCACAGGCACTCGTGTTACCCAACTGTTCGACTGTGAGAAGGGATCGCTGAACCCGAAGGAGGACCAAACCGCGTTCCGTAATCGGAAAATTGTCAAGCGAGCCGATGAGATGCTGGACCTACTTTACGACATCTTCAAAGACGCGGAGATGATGACCAGCGACGGCAAGGTCGTCTACTTCGAGAATGAGTACTTTATTATCACGCTTTACACTCTCATTCGGGAACTCCAATTCGGTAACTACCGATTCACCTCCAGTCACTACGACGAGATCCGGCAGTTTGTGCGTGAGTTTTATAATCGCGTAGAGAACGAACCGAGTGGTGACGGAGCTGTACTGCGATTCAAGTCGAACAGCCAGCAGAGCGATGACCCGGTTGCTGCCCGTCACTGGATCATGATGAATGAATTCTGGGAATACGACCCCGGTATCATCGAACTAGACAACCAGCGGTTGTTCAGTCACGCCCAACGGGTAGCTATCTTCCTTCGAGACGACCGTATTTGTGGGCAGTGTCTGGAAGAAGAACTGGAGGCTCTTGGTCCAAACGATGATAAAGCGAAAGCAAAGAAGCGTGCCCGGGTAGACTGGAGTGATTGGGACGCAGATCACATTGTGATGCACGCTGAAGGTGGTGAAACTAGCATCGAGAACGGCCAAGTCCGATGCCCGGCTCACAATCGGAGTGACAATATCATTTAGCCGAACCCGAAAATCCCATTCACGAAATTAGCTATTAGCCTGTTGGCTTTCTTTGTACACCTCGCGGCGGAGGTGTTTTGTTATCGCTTCTTGAACCTCGTCGTTGTCCATGAATTTAGCAAAAAGATCCTGGTTTTGGTCCATTCGGTCGATGAACATCCCGGTCAATACGTCATCGAACTCCAGCGCGAAATTCTCTCTACTGTTGACTTGGGCCGATCGCCGGATGTGGTCATCTTCGAGAGCGTCCTCTTTGATTTGGTCGAGGAAAAGCTGGTCCGCTTCCGTAAAGTCCGTACCCAACTTTTCATTGATTTTCTCAACAATTGTTGAGAGTTCGACTTCCTCGTCCTCTTGACTACCTGTACCGGTTTCAGTCGGTGAAGATACGCCCCCGCCGCTGGAATCAAGCTCGATACTGCCTTCGTCCGATTTTTCCAATCGATAGTATTGGAGAGCGAGTTCGTCGTTAAACTCTACCCTCGATTCACGCGAATCCCGTGGGAGTTCCTTGTAGAGGAAACGTCCGAAGGTGTAGAGCTTTTCCAGGGTAGTATCTGAATAGTTCACCACCTGTGATTGGAACTTGTACAGCCTGAGGAACGAACGGAGCTGAGAACGGAACTCGTCCTGTGTCTCCTCATTAGCCACCATGAATCGGTCACGTGCCGGCTGAATGAGACTACTTAGCTTCGCGTGTGCTTGCTCAGTTCCCTTGTTCTCCGGACTGAAGAACGCCTCCGCAAATTGATCTACCTCCTGTTGAGTGTAGATCTGAGACGCATTCAGATCCGACTCCAACTGGTAGATGTGCTGCGGGTCGGTCGTCTCTTCGAGAGTCGTCTTTTCGTAATAGGGCTCGAAAGACTCATAGATGTCCTCTCGGTCGTTTTCGAAATCAAGGACGAAGGTATCCTCTTTGCCAGGATGAGTTCGGTTTAGACGGGACAATGTCTGCACGGCTTGGATACCAGAGAGTTTCTTATCTACGTACATCGTGTGCAGAAGCGGCTGATCGAATCCCGTCTGGTATTTATCGGCAACGACGAGAACCTGATACTCTGGGGTATCGAACTTACTGGGGAGTTCTGACTCCTTGATCCCGTCATTCATTTCACGTTCAGTGTACTCGAAGCCGTCATCCTCGACAGTCCCGCTGAACGCAACCAGGGCACTCAGATCGTAGCCATTCTTCTCGATGTACTCGTCGATCGCTTTCTTATACCGCACAGCGTGTACGCGTGACGACGTCACGACCATCGCCTTTGCCTTCCCACCGATCTTGTGTTGCGCGTGTTCGCGGAAGTGCTCAACGATGATCTCGACCTTCTGAGAGATATTGTGAGGATGCAGTTTCAGGAACTTCGAAACTGCCTTGACCGCCTTCTTTTGGGGAACTTGCGGATCCTCCTTGATGACTTTCGCTACGTTGTAGAACGTATCGTACGTCGTGTAGTGCTGAAGGACGTCCAAAATAAATCCTTCTTCGATGGCTTGGCGCATCGAGTACAGATGGGACGGTTCAGGCTTGTCCCCCCCCTCAGGAACGGTTCCAAAGGCTTCCAGCGTTTTCCCCTTTGGCGTCGCCGTGAATGCGAAGAAACTGAGGTTCTCCTGATTGCCTCGTGTCTCTGAGCTCTTCACGATGAGATCCTCTGCATCGTCATCTTCGTCGATATCGATGCCGGAGAGGATCTGCTTCATCTCATGAGCCATCTCGCCGGACTGGCTACTGTGTGCCTCGTCCACTACAACGGCATAATCACGTTCGGGAAGTCGTTTCGCGTGTTCGATGACATGAGGGAACGTCTGGAGCGTAGTGATGATGACTGGTTTACCAGCCTCGATAGCTTCCGCGAGTTCCTGGGACTTCGATCCCTGTTCGCCTTTGATCGCGTGGACAACACCGGTCTTGTGGTCCAGTTCGTATATCGTGTTCCGTAATTGCTCGTCAAGTACGGTACGATCCGTGACTACAACGACGCCGTCGAAGACCGCCTCATCGGCATCATTATGGAGTGAGACAAGTCGATGGACGAGCCATGCGATGGACTTGCTCTTCCCGCTTCCGGTAGAGTGTTGAACCAGGTAGTCCTCGCCAGCGCCGCTTTTCTGTGCGGCGTCCACGAGTTGTCGAACACATTCCAGCTGGTGGTACCGGGGGAAAATAATGGTCTCCTCTTCGTCTACCTTCACACCGCCCTTCCTAATCTCCTCAGTGTCGATGTGGATGAACCGTTGGAGAATCTCCATCCAGCTGTCCTTCTCCCAGACCTCTTCCCATAAGTAGGCCGTCCGATGACTATCCTCCCGCGGGGGATTCCCGGCCCCACCATCGTGCCCCTTATTGAACGGAAGGAAGTGGGTATCATCGCCGTCCAGCTCGGTCGTGTACTCGACCTCGTCTTGGTCAACAGCGAAGTGCACTAGCGCGCCTCGCTTGAATTTTAGTGCAGGTTCACCGGAATCGCGGTCGGATTTGTACTGAGCTTTTGCGTTGATAACACTTTGGTCAGTGAACTTGTTCTTCAGCTCCGCAGTGGCCACTGGAATCCCGTTGACGCTCAACGCGAGGTCAATACTCTTCTTTGGGTCTGTCGTCGAGTAGTAGAACTGCTGCGTGACACCCAGACGGTTCGCTTCGTAGCGTTCTTGGACCTCAGGGTTCAGTCCGGTGTTCGGCTTGAAAGCCGCGAGGTCGATCGTCGTCCCAGTAGTCCGAAGGCCGTGACGGAGTAGTTCCAGTGTGCCACGCCCCTCCATCGCACTCGTGAGGTCCTGTAGGAATCGCTTCCGCGCGTTACCCTTGTATGCGGTTTCCAGCTTCTCCCATTTCTCTGGCTGCGTCTCCTTGACAAAGGACACGACGACGTCCGGAAAGATACCTTGCTCCCGGTTGAACTCCTCGGATGGCAAGCGCTCGTACCCACCGTGCTCTACGAGGTGGGACGCAATGAAATCCTCAAAGTTCCCTTCGTCGTGAATCTTACTCATGTGGTAGTCTCTAATTCGTCATCTTGGTCTTTGATGGCATCAATCTGACCCGTTACTGCCGCATTGATCAATGCCTTCCGTTTTTCTTCTAGTAGGTCTAATGTTTCTTCAGTCTTCTCGATGAGTTCCCAGAGCTTCTCTGTCTCGGCCTGGACGTGTTTAACAATCTCTCGTTGTTCATCAACAGGTGGTAGTGGTGTCTTGAATGACCGGATATCAGGCATATAAATTGTCTGATGTGTGGAGCCCTGTGTGAGACGTTCGAATTCCGAATCCATGGAACGAAAAACATAAAGAAGGTATTCGGGGATAATCTCATCACCACATACCCAGTTAGCGAAATCCTGAGATGTTGCCATCTCTTGACCCATAATGCCGGAGAATCCTACGGAAGCGGTACGTGAGAGAAATACTGTTCCCTCTGGAAGAAGTCGCGCACCGGAGTTCTCCAAACCCAATTGGCTGATTTTGTTCTCAGTGTCGTGAAGATAAATCTTCTTTCCTTTCCGGAATGGCTTGATATCGGAAGTAGTCACCCAAGGGATATCCGTATCTTCCCAGTATTCATCTTCGGAGCGGGCAGGAGTGTGGCCTGATTCCAGCCTAGCAATAAAGCGAGTTCTGACGACATCCCAATGTTCAGGGACTTCACCAATCCAGCCAACCCCAGACTCTTTCATCTCTATATCGTCTTCAAGTCCTTTTGTGACTGCTTGGTGAACTCGGTTATCACCTGAGATCAAGCTTTCAATGCCATCAATTACATCTGACCCAATCAGATCCAATTGATTATCAACCTCTTGAAGGCCACCTGAATTATCGTACTCGAAAAAGAACCGGTCAAAGTTAATTTCGTAACCGACAATTCCCAACTTACCGTCCTTGTCATCGTGATACTTACTGCTCTCGTTAATCCAAGCGTTTTCTAAATACGGAGCCACTTCTTCCTCGAAATAGTCATGAGGATCTACTCCCAATGGAACCCGTTCTTTCTCCCTTAGATCACTGTTGTAGTCTGGATTGCCATTTCCATCACGGCAGATCTCTGCTTCTGGGTCATGTTCACCCATTACGCGCTCAATGGCGTTGTACACACTGTCCCGAACATCGAGACCTGCCATATTCAATTGGAGCTCGACATCGTTCAGGAATGACTCGCGGTCCATCCAAACCTTCTCCTTATCCATCTCCGACAGAGCGTCCTTAATACGCTCTTGGACATCCTCATCACGATTTGTGAATGCCTGTTCGTCGTCGAGATCCTTGATACACTCCTCACTGACCTGAAAGCGGAGTCGAAGTGGTTGATCGATGACGATGCGCCGGTATCCGAACTCTTCACCATCGACGACTTTCGACCGCCCGTTGGCCTCAAAGTCGCCAAAGATGCGCGTGATCTCCTTGATGTGTTCCTCTGTGAGTCTGTGGCGCTTGTCGCCTAGGCTCTCGTCCATCTCCTCGTACAGGTCCTGTGCATCGATGAGTTGGACTTTGCCCTCGCGGTGTGCCGGCTTATTATTCGAGAGGACCCAGATGTACGTCCGAATACCTGTATTGTAGAATAGGTTCTTTGGTAGACCGACAATACCCTCCAGCAAGTCGTTCTTGATAATCCATTGACGGATGGCTGATTCACCACTGGTTGGTGCTCCGTTGAACAGTGGCGAGCCGTTGAACACGATTGCAATCCGCGAACCGTCCTCCTCTGGGGATTTCATCTTGCTGATCATGTGCTGGAGGAAAAGGAAGGCACCATCATTGACGCGCGGCGTACCCGCTCCGAAGCGGCCACCGAACCCTTGCTCTTCGTGCTCCATTTCGATCTGGTCCTTGACTTTCTTCCAGGAAACGCCGAAGGGGGGATTCGACAACATGTAGTCGAATTTTTCATTCTTAAACCCATCTTCGGTGAAAGAGTTTCCATACGCAATATTCCCGGGTTCTTGGCCCTTGATCAGCATGTCGGAGTTGCAGACGGCGTAACTCTCCGGGTTCAGTTCCTGGCCGAAGACGTGGAGGCTTGCTTCTTCGTTAAAACTTCGTACGTGTTCCTGTGCCACGCTAAGCATCCCACCGGTTCCACAGGCAGGGTCATAGACCGTACGTGCTGCACCTTCCTCGGTCAACACCTCGTCGTCCTCGTCGAAAATGAGGTTCACCATTAGCTCGATAACCTCGCGGGGAGTGAAGTGCTCCCCAGCTGTTTCGTTGCTGAGTTCGTTGAACTTCCGGACGAGTTCCTCGTAGATGTACCCCATCTCCTCGTTGGGAACCTCATCTGGATGCAGGTCGATCTCCTTGAATTCCTTCATGACCTGGTACAGGAGGTCAGCCTCATCGAGGCGCTGAATTTGGTGGTCGAAATCGAACTTATCGAAGATTTCCTTCGTCTCCTCGTCGTACGAGTTGATGTAGTACTGAAGGTTACTAGCAATCTGGTCGGGGTCGTTGCACAGCGACTTGAAGGTGTACTCGCTGGTGTTGTACACCTTCTCACCAGACGCCTTCTTCAATGCGGGCGCGACGTTTTCGATACCCTGTTCTTGGAGCTGTTCGTAGCGCTCTAAAACGTCTTCCTTGTTGCGCTGCGTTACGCAGTCGAGGCGACGAAGTACCGTCAGCGGCAGAATGACTTTTTGATACTCGGACTGCTTGTAATCCCCACGGAGAAGGTCTGCGATAGACCAAATGAAATCAGCCTTCTCTCTAAAGTTCTCGACCATCTACGAGAGATGTGTTCATTGAGGATTCTTAAGTGGTGCGGAGGGTCCGTCGAACGACAGCCGGTTGGATTATTGTTCAGACGCAGGGCGAAGGTCACGCCATCGTAGGTGAACGACGTCGCCATCCGTAGTTTCCACGCAGAAAATGTACGAATCTCTCGGATCATTAGTTTCCTGACCAGCGTCATCCTCAATGATGTCTACTATGGTTCCATGCAAACCGTGTAACCGTTCGTGATCCAGATCGGTTTCGTCGGGGATATCAATGCGTACGCGATCCCCGGCTTCAAATCGCCGCATTGAATCAGAAGGTGCACGCTAGGGGTCTAATCATTACGGTTGCAGCCTTCCAGCCAAATAATTCTATATGACATCTGAGCGAAAGCACTTAAACGCGTTCTCAACGCTTCTCTACGGAAGTCCCAGTGTGCCTCACAAGAGGTATCGTAATATCCGCTAATAAACTGCTTCAGTGATACAACATTATATGACTCCCCTCCAACAGGCCGATTAATGAGATTAAGAAGAATCCGAATCAAGAATTTTCGTTCAATATACACGGATGATGATAAGGGGTATGAAGATCTCACTATGGAATTATCTCCTGATGGAAATTATATAGTAGGTCCAAATAATGTCGGCAAATCTAATATTTTGCGGGCATTGAGGTTAGCGTTACGGCCGGAGAGTGCTCCGGAGTATGAACCGGACTTAGATCAGCCCAAACAGATGGATTGGGCGTATCCCACTATCACCCTGGATTTTAAAATGGAACGGCAGCGAGGTCCGTATAAAACACTACTTAGATACGTCGAGGAATACGAACGGTCTATCGTCGGTGAAGACGCAGAAACGTTCGCTGAAAATGACCGAGTTCGTTTCTACGTACAATACGGTGTAGAAGAAAATAGCCGCGATGAACGATTCCAAGCGAAAGGAGAGGGTGCTATCAAGGGCGACGAAGATTTGCTTGAGAAAGCGCTTGTGCAGTTCCACGAAACAGTAAGGCTAGTGGATATCGAGAGCGGTGAGGACTTGGACAGTCTTCTTCAGAGAGGGTTCAACGAGTTATTCACTCGTGTGTTGTCTGAACGGTTTAGAAGTGAAATTTCGGAGGCTGAGCGACTCCGGGGTGACTATATTAATTTCCTCTCTGAGGATGTTCTCGGTGAAGTAGACGAGTATATCACAGAGGAGCTGGGTAGGCACTTGTCGGGTATTGATAAAGTAGAATTTGAACCGAATCTAAAAGCTGTTGATGAAGCTCTTGCTGATCTATCTATTGAAATGGATGACTCCGTACATACTCCCCTTTCATCAAAGGGGACTGGTGTGAGGAGCGCTCTTATTCAGATGATTATGGCGTTCATTGCTGATGCATCGAGGAGATCAATAATATTCGCCGTTGAGGAACCAGAGGCATTCCTCCATCCGGAGAGGCACGAACAACTGGGACACAACCTTGAATCGTTCACCACTCAATCGGATATCAGTCTATTAGTCACGACACACTCACCCTTCATTCTGACGAACAACACTAATGCGGCAGTATTCACTGCAAGCAAGACAGGTGACGGCAGGACACAGGTCAAAACAGAGCGAGTGCGGCAGCTCGCCATAAACAACGCAAAGAAACTTCTGACAGGGGCAGATGATGTTCCGGACACCACAGATGTCATCGACTCCATTAACGATGAGTGCAGGGGTATCCTGATCGTTGAAGGTTGGACTGATAAATCGTTCTTAGAAACTGCTGCCGAAGTAAGCAGTTTAGACTCCCCACTCCGAGACCTACATATACTCGACTCGGGAGGAGCCAGTGAGGCGATGAAAGACGCCGTGGTAATGAAATCAATTTATGGGAACGAAAAGGCAGTATGTGCTCTGCTTGACGACGATGAACATGGGAAGAGTGCATACTCTACGCTAACTGATAAACTCGGATTTCAGGGAAATAGTGAAGTATTCACTTACAGAAAGTGGCAACCTCGAAAAGGCGCAGATGTGGAGGCAGAAGACCTGTTTTCCACAAATATTGTCGATGAATTTATTGCGGCATATGGAGACTCTGCGGTTGACGGATGGAAGAAAAGAGGGAACGGAAGAAAGCATGTGGAAATTAGCTCTTCTGCTAAAGTGGATTTTGCGAATTGGGTGAGTGAAAATGCAGATCAGGAGGACTGTGATCGATGGATCAATTGTATACAGGATATCCGCGATGGCATGAATCTCAACAATTAGTTGTTTCTCAGAGATCCAATTAGGCTACGCACACAGTTCCTGTCTACATGAGACGAATAGTTCTGATCACTTGTGGTATTAGGGTGCGGAAATTTGACCTACGTAAAACGACACCAGTGACACGGCAGTGAGGATCAACAGCATCAATACGGTCTGTATCGAGAGGCTGCTGGTAAGGCCGAGCACGCCAACTGCAAATAGCGCCATTCCGATCAGCAAGGTCGCAAACTGGTGAAATCGGAGAATAGGCATTGAATTGATTCAGTTCACAGACTCAATTGCCGGGAAGGTAGCGTCGTCGCTGCCGTAGTTTTTCGCGTTCTGATCGCTGGTCATAGTGGCGGTCAAGAACCGCCTCGCTGGCATCCATCCGATCGCTCACGACGTTCTCGGGAACGTCAGATTTTAGAAAATGAGTGATCGCGCCACGTCGGACTGGGTGTGGGCTCAACGAGGAAGGACACGCATGTGAACGCTCAGTAGGTAGGGCATCGCAACTGTTGAGATCTCGATCGTGAGGACAGCTATCGGTGTAGACGCACGGGCGCGTGTACTGGTAGATGATCGTCCGACCACGGGTCCGACTCAAGCGATCGATTTTCGTCGCAAACAGAGGCTTTCGGTCGTACTGATCAACGACCCCCGGATGATTGACCGAGAGCCAGTCATCTAATACCTCGCAGACTGGGTCACTCAGTGCGACGAGTCGTTCACTCTTTCGTCCATTCTTTAGTGAGGTACCTTCCTCAGGCCGATGAACGAGGGTGAGATACTGCTCGTCAGCGTTGTAGTCCCCAATATCGAGCCCAATCGCTGCGCCGATACGAAGTCCAGTGTGCCAGAGGACCTCTATTAGCGCATGTTCTAAACGCGCGTAGCGGTATTGGTCGAGAAACTGGAGGACCTTCTGAGCTCGTTTAGGATTCAGCAATTCGGAGCGAGCATCCTCCTCGGTCGTCGTTGGAAGAATGATCTTCTCGTCGAGTCCTGGTTCGACCGCATCGATCGTGGCACAGAAGCGGAGAAACATTCTCAGGGTTGCCAACTGTCCCTTCATGCTGGCTGTTGCGAGCCCGTCCTCATTTCTACGTTTCACACGGAACCGATGGACGTCTCGCCCGCTAAATTCGTTGAGGTTGTCGATGCCGTCCTGTTCACACCACTGGACGAACTGCTTGAGACGATAGCGGTGAGATTGGATTGTCGCGTCCGCAAGTTCGTGCCGTCGTTCGTCAAGGTACATTTGCATTCCCTCTGCTGGGGCGAGTGGTTCGAGGTTGTCTGTCATGGTCTCTCATTGAAGACCGAAGACAGCGAGTTCTAAACACTCGTAAGAGCGTTTCTCGCATGCTATAACAGCTGGCTGAGAGCCCCGAAGATTCTGGACGTTCCCCGTCAGGGCCCATGGTTTGAGATATTTGGTGTAAGACCAACTCAGGAGGCCAAAAACGGCACTTATTCGATTACAGAATACTTCGACCTGAGGAGAGCATCCAAAATGTGCGGGGTTCTGAGCCAGCCGAATTCGGGACGGTGACACGTGTCTGATTTACTGACTTCGATCCTGAGAAACTGGATCCACTTTCAAGAATCAATGAGACTTCTGAACTGATTTTCCTAGAGACTACACCTCGCTTTGGAGTCGCTCGCGGCGTTCTTCGAACTCTTCATCCGAAATATCGCCACGGGCATAGGCCGTTCTCAGCTCTTCGAGTGCAGTATCACTTTGTTGAGTACTGGACTGGCGAATCGAACTGTACAGGAGGTACCCGGCCCCGAGAATTATGAGCAAAGGCACCACCGACATGAGAAGCCACATCCACGTGGCTCCTGTGCCGTTCCACATACTCCCGTCCCACATGTGTCCCCATCCCCATACGCCCATCATCGGCATCATCACTACCATCATGAGGAAGGGCAAAAGCAGGATCGCAGCGATGACGATCAGGACCGTCCGAACTACCGAATCATCGGTTGTCATATTCAGAGATACGCTGTCCAAGTATGTTAGTTAGTCCCCGAATCCCACGCATCAGGAAACGTAGTGCGATCAGATATGATTATGATCAATATCTCACTCCGGAAGTTCGTCGATAAGCACGGTCGAAACGACTCCGGATCGAGCGGATAGAACGTCATCAGCGGCCACGAGACGAACAGCAGCAACTCGGGTCGGAGTACTTCAACCCACGCTCGTTCTGGCGTACACTCCAATTCCGTCGTGATACGTGCCTGTATAGTGGAAGTACTACACCATCCCGGCTAATGAATTTGTGAGCGTCTCTCACCGTCTCTCAACGGTCTTCTTCGCCAGTAAGCTACTGATCGGAGGCCAACTCATACTGTGAGATCAGCCCCTCGCAGGAGTTGGGCGTTGATTGCGACGATAACAGTACTCGCCGACATCAGGACGGCACCGATAGCTGGTGAAAGTAGGATGCCGATCGGAGCCAACACGCCAGCAGCGAGCGGCAGCGCGAACACGTTGTAGCCGGCCGCCCACACGAGGTTCTCCCGCATCTTCCGGTAGCTCTTCCGGCTCAACTGCACGAGGTGTGCGACGTCTCGCGGATCGTTCTCCACGAGGACGACATCAGCGGATTCCACGGCAACGTCAGTCCCCGAGCCAATCGCAATGCCGACGTCAGAACGCGTCAGTGCGGGTGCATCGTTCACCCCGTCGCCAACCATCGCTACCAGTTTACCCTGATCTTGGAGTTCGACGATTTTCTTGTCCTTGTCTTCCGGAAGGACTTCGGCGAAGTACGTGTCGATGTCGAGTTCCTCGGAGACGGTGCGGGCGACGTCTTCCGTATCGCCGGTGAGCATCGCAACCTCGACGTCCATCTCGTGGAGCGCATCGATCGCCTCGAAACTCTCGTCGCGGATCACGTCCGCGAGCGCGACTGCGCCCACGGCCTCGCCGTTTCGAAGCAGGTAGACGACTCCCTGGCCGCGTTCCCCAGCCTCGTCTGCGAACGCTTTGAGGTCGGTGTCCGGTTCAACATCGAGGTAGCGTAGCAGGTTGGGTCCACCGACGTGGACCGTCTCGCCGTCTCGCACGCTATCCCTGTCCACGCCGGGAGTCGCCGCCGCTTCGACTTCAACGGTCGCACGGACCCCGCGGCCTTCGAGCGCCTCGAACTCTCGCACACTTGGTACGGAAAGCCCTCGTTCATCGGCCTCCTCACGGATCGCCTCCGCGATCATGTGTTCGGAGTCGCCTTCGGCGGCAGCCATCACTGCCAGCAACTCGTCTTCATCCCAGTCGTCAGTCGTGGCCACATCGACGACCCCCTGTTCCCCTTTCGTGAGGGTCCCCGTCTTGTCGAAGACGATCGTATCGAGGTTACGTGCCTCTTCCATGGCGATCCGATCACGGATGAGCATCCCGTTGCGCGCTGCCATCGTCGTGTTGATGGCGACGACCAGTGGAACGGCAAGTCCCAGTGCGTGTGGACAGGCGATCACGAGTACGGTGACGACCCGTTCCACAACTGTCAATCCGAACCCGACAGCGACGGTCCACCCGACGGCAGTGACAGCTGCCACCGCAATCGCGGCGTAGAACAGCCAGCCCGCCGCTCGATCGGCGAGCACCTGCGTCCGTGATTTACTCTGCTGGGCCTCCTCGACCAGCCGCATGATGCCCGAAAGCGTCGTCTCCTCGCCCGTCGCGGTCACGCGCACCCGGAGGCTACCGTCGCGGTTGGTTGTCCCGCCGATCACCTCGTCGCCCGGTTCTTTCTTGACCGGCCGGGACTCGCCGGTGACCATCGCCTCGTTAACGTTCGACTCGCCCTCCTCGACGACGCCATCAGCGGGAACGTTCGCACCCGGTCGCACGAGCACGAGGTCGTTTTCAGTGAGGTCGTCAACGCGGACTTCTTCGGTCCCACCGTCCTCGGTGATCCGTTCGGCTGTGTCCGGCATCAGCTCGGCTAACTCGTCGAGCGCGCCCGAGGCGCGTCGGACGCTGCGCATCTCGATCCAGTGGCCGAGTAAGAAGATGACGATCAGCGTGACGAGTTCCCAGAAGAACGGCTCACCGATCCCGAACGCGACCGCCGCGACGCTGTAGACGAACGCGACGGTGATGGCCAGCGAGATCAACAGCATCATCCCCGGTTCGCGGTTCCGCGCCTCGACTGCACCCATCCGCAGGAACGGAATCCCGCCGTAGAGGAAGACGATCGTACCAAGAACCGGCCCGACGAACTGACTCCCGGGGAACGTTATGGCGGCGTAGCCGAACCACTCCTGGAGCATTGGGCTGTAGTACAACACCGGGAGTGAGAGCACGAGGCAGACGAAAAAGCGCTGCTTGAACATCTCCTCGTGACCGGCGTGATCGACGTGCGCCTCGTGATCGTGGTCAGCGTGATCTTCGTGTGCGTGGTCAGACGGCTCGTGAGCGTGTTCCGCATGCTGTTCCTCACGAGATTCGTGTCGAGCCGGCGGCTTTTCAGAACGGTCGGCCCTCTCGGCGGTCAGTCCACAGACTCGACAGCACGGGCAATCACGGTCGGTCGGCTTTTCATCGCGTGATTGCTCTTCGTGGACGTGATTCGAATCGGGCGTGTCCGCGGGATCGTATTGTGACATGGGTAGTGCCTCCCTTGCAGCCGTTCTCCGGAGTCGTCGGGTCCTTCACTGGAGAGACGTCCGCGAGGGACGAACGGAACGATTCGTTGACGGCCGCTGTTCTTGTTGTTCGTCACACAGAATTCTAATTATTGGGTGTGTTATCTCCTTGAAAGGACAGAAACACCTCCGAACGAGACCAAGTTGAGGATTGTAAATCAACAATCCCAGTCGTCTCGCCACTCCTCCATCAGTTCAATCTCTTCCTGCTGGGCATCGATAATATCATCCGACAGGTCGGCAACGCGCTCGGATTCACCTTCGTCCAAGACGTGTTCTGACATTGCGACGGCACCTTCGTGGTGGCGGATCATGTGTTCGGCGAACAGGCAATCGAACTCCTCGTTTTCGGCGCGACGGAGTTCACGCCTGTCGTCGTGGGTCATCATGTGCTCTCGCGGCATCATCTCCTCCATCTCGTCGGGACCCATTCCGTTACCCATCTCATCGTCGTCGTGCATTCCGTTACCCATCTCATCGTCGTGCATCTCGTCATCGTTATCGTGCATCCCGTTCCCCATCCCGTCGCCGCGCATCATCCCTCCCATCTCATGGGGCATCATACTCCCCACCTCGTCACAACCGGCGACGTTAGCATCGTTGAGTAATTCACACATGAGATCGATCTCTGCTTCTTGCTCCTCGATGATCCCTGTCCGAAGATCGAGCAATTCCTCCCGGTCGGTTCTCTCCGGGATGAGTTCGGCCATCTGGATCGCTCCCTCGTGATGGGGAATCATCATCCGTACGAACATGACGTCCACGGCGTTGAATTCGGTATCTTCGTCCTGATCCTCGTCGTCCTGTGTACCGACGGTCACGTAGCCCGCGAATCCGGCCGTGCTCGCCGCACCAGTCGCACAGAGCATCTGCCGTCGTGTTGGGTTATCCACCATCGTTCTATGATCCCACCAACCTATCCAGTAAAACGCGGACTGGAATACGCAACCTGTTGTCGTGATCGGCTATTCGTGAGCGATGGTACTACCGGAATTCGAGTTCACAGTACCTGGATTCGGACAAAACGCGAACAGCGGATCCAGTTCGACTGTCGAACGGATTGGTTTTTGTGCCGTGAGACTTCTGCGTGCAAGGAAACGGACGCACCGGAAGACACAGTATTCTGTGTCTGCATAGATTCCTGTATGCCCAGTATCACGGTTAACGTGGACGACGACCTCAAAGAGCGAATGGAACAGCATCCAGAGATCAACTGGAGCGAGGTCACGCGACAGGCCATCCAGGAGAAGATCGAGGCGCTCGAAATGATGGACGAACTCACCAGCGAGAGCGAACTCACCGAGCGCGACGTTCAGGAAATCGCCGATAGGATCAACGAACGTGGACGCAAGCGCGTCGAAGAAGAATCGGAGTAGACTCGACGAATGAAGCTGGTCATCGACGCCAACGTCGTCATCTCTGCACTCATCGCTGATTCGAAAACGCGGGAACTCATCGTTACACTTGAACCGGATCTCTTGACGCCAGCGTTTGTCCACGACGAAGTAGAGAACTACGAAGACCTAATCGTAGAGAAATCCGGACTCGAACCGGATCGAGTGGCACAATTTATCGACCTCCTGTTTCAGTACATTGAGGTCGTCCCTGCCGACGACTTCTATCCGGCTATCGAGACAGCGGAATCGGCGATCGGAGATACCGACCCCGACGATGTCTTGTACCTCGCGTGTGCGATCGCCAACGATGCTGCCATCTGGAGCGACGATTCTGACTTCGACGAACAGAATCTGGTCGAGACCTATTCGACAAGTGACGTGATCAACTCATTTGACACGCTCTAATTCGGTAGATCCGTCTCACAGTATCACGAGCGCCCACGGAGAGATGAATAGTGATTGCCTGCAAACCGAGTCCCCAACCGTTCAGTACAGAGAACTCACATATCGGGCCGTTACTGGAACTCTTCGACGGCATTGCGTACGTCACTGAGACAACAGCCACCCCGAGGATTCTTCCACCGACAGGCACATTCTTCGGCCTGAACCCGTTCGGTAATCCACTCGACGACGCTACTTTCGCCCGTCTGGTCGAGCTCGGTAGCTACGTCCTCTTTCCCGTACCCGAAACAGTAGCACAGCGGATACGGACGCTCGTCACTATTGAGTTTGAAGTTTACTGGAACCCGTACATTATCTGTCTCGAACTGTTGGTCGATTTCGTCGGAGAAGTACACGACCTCACAGTCCTGCGTTTGGCAGAGACGATATTGCGGTTCGTCTTCGACCTCTTGGTTCGTAAATGGATGTAGCATATTCCGAACCGTTTCCGTGTACACTTGCTTTGCGTCGTTCCGACACTCAGGACACGGGCGAGTCGCCTCGGGCATACGTCTCGATAGGACGCAAGCACATAAAGTACCGACGCGGATGGGCGGTCAGTTTACATTTACACATAACGGATAGTTTTGATCACTGGCGGTATTGGGACGCAGAAGTTTGTCCAAAATAAAACGACACCAATGACACCGCAGTGAGGATCAGTAGCATCAATATCGTCTGTATCGAGAGGCTGCTCGTAAGGCCGAGCACGCCAACTGCAAATAGCGCCACACCGATCAGCAAGGTCGCAAATTGGTAAAATCGTAGGGTAGCCATTGAATCGCTTCAGTTCATGCACTTAATTTTCGGGGAGGTAGCGTCGTCGCTGTCGTAGCTTTTCGCGTTCTGATCGCTGGTCATAGTGGCGGTCAAGAACTGCTTCGCTGGCATCCATCCGATCGCTCACAACGCTCTCGGGAACGTCAGATTACAGAAAATGAGTGATCGCGCCACGTCGGACTGGGTGTGGGTTCAACGAGGAAGGGCACGCATGTGAACGCTCAGTAGGTACAGCGTCACACTCCGGGGGGTGAGCCGGATGCGTAAACCGCTGTTCGTCCCTGCAAGCGAGTTGTACGACGTCGGAAGTCGAACGCCGATTGTCCATTCAGCTCACCAGGCCGACGCCGCCGACGTTCACCGTGCCCTCGAGAATCGAGGTGAAACCGCGTGAGCGTCAACTCTACGAGTGATACTGAACGCGACCGCCGAAAATTAGTCCCCCGAACAATAGCAGGAGACTCCGTTACCTGCGGTCAGGGTGTCCGACGTACGTGGACGGGTGGTAATCGTCGTTTTGCACTCGGGACAGTCGTAGTCAGCGCACCTACCGTACTTTCGAATCTCCCAGTCTCCGTCGACGGTGCTTTCGTGACCGCAATTGAAGCAATAGAGCGTCGTCTTCCGAGGTGGGGGTTGGTCGACAGGTTGTGTGGAGGGATTCATACTCTATACTACCTCCCGAACGCGGATAACGATGTTGAACCACCTCTCTACAACTATCTGATAACAGGCATCTACTCGATCATCGATCAGTACACACGGAAGGCGATCGGAATGTCGAGTGACGGTACTGTTCCCCCAGAGAACTACGAACTGTGGGACGAGAAACGCGAGGAACTCCGCTGTCCGTTCTGTGACGGTCGAATCCTCCGTATCGGGAACTACGGCGAGTGTACCGACTGCGGGGAACGGTTCCGAAAATAGAGCGCGGGTAGTGACCGCGACGGTGATTCCCGATGAGCCGACTCGTCGATTCTACCGAGTGTGAGCGGTGTGACGGGTCCGTTCCCGCGACGAGTTGTCCGGACTGCGCTCGCGAAGCCCGCCGCACTCGAGGTGGTCCGGGATCTTTTGAGCGCGATCCCTGCTGAGTAACTCGTCGCGTGCGTCGTCAGCTGTGGTAGTCGGCAGGATGATTTTCCCGTCGAGTTCTGCTTGCACTGCATCGATACTCACACAGAACCGGAGGAAGACACGCAACGTTGCTAACTGTCCCTTCATCGACGCCGTTGCAAGTTCGTCCTCGTTTTGCCGCTTAACTCGGAAGCGATGAATGTCGCGCGCGGAGAAGTCGTTTAGATTGTCGATTTCCTCGCTTGCACACCACTGTACAAACAAAACTCCTCGGTCCGGTTGCGGGCGAGTCTCTCGAGCGCACCGAAAATCCGACTCGACCGCGTTCCTCACGGACCGCGGGTCGAGTGCGTGCCGGAGAACGGACTCGAGTCGTCGTGCGCTCGAGGCAGTTCGACGATCCTCACGGCGAACGCTGATTCACAGTCCGGACAGGAGACCCTGCCGTCGGTCGGTTCTGATCGGAGGTCGGTACCGCAGTCGCAGTGGATAGTCGCTGGTGTAGGCATGCGTCGTGGTGGTGTCCGCATCCGACGCAGCGGAGAGCGGATCGACTCGAGACCCGGACCAGTCCGTGATCGGCTCGAGCGGACGTCGGCAGGTCTTTATTTCGGGGGTGTCAATCGTGATTTGCTCCCGCTACGCGGGAGTCGCTCGAGCCGGAGTGTCCGCCTCCAAGCAGAGCGCTCCGGCTCTGCGCACTTTCGTGCGCGCTTACTCGTTCGAAACCAATCGTAAAGAACGTTAGGATACTAACCAGTCGAGCGAGACGCGTCCCGTCACGACCGGTCGTCGCGGCCAGTCGAGTCGGCCCGAGCGAGCACGTCGACGTGACGCGCGAATCCCGTGAGTTCGCCGGCCTCGAGTTCGTCTTCTCGCCGGTCGAGCCACCGGCGTCGGTCGCGCGGATCGATCGCGTCCGCCGAACAATCCGCGAGCGCGTCGTCGATCGTCTCGAGTACGTGGCCCAGGACGACTCGCTCGGCCGACTCGACGGAGGGCGGTCGATCGTGCGGTCGCAGGACCCAGTCCGATCCGCCGACCGCGAGCACCTCGGACAGGTCGTCGCCCTCGAGCGCCCCCACGAGCCGTCTGCCGGCCCGGCTTCCACCCGGCTCGTCCCGAACCTCGTCCATGTGGCGGTGGTAGAACTCCTCGAGGCGGTCGTCGAACGGGTCCACGGGCGCGAATCCGGTCGCGCCGTCGTAGGTCAGCGGCGCGTACAGGAGCCCGTCCGGTTCGAGTACCGAGGCGACCCAAGGCAGCGCCCGGTCGAGGTCGACGAGGTCGAAGACCGCCGAACCGATCACGGCGTCGGCCCCTCGATCGATCGAGGCGGCGAAGGCGTCGCCGATTTCGAAGGTCACCTCGAGTTCGAGCCCGAACGGAGCGTCCGTCGCTCCGGATCGGGGACGGCTCGAGCGCGCCACCAGCCCCGTCGAGGTCCGCTCGACGGTACAGCCGGCCGCCTCGAGCCAGTCGGGCAGTCGCTCCCGCGCCCGGTCGACGGCGTCCGCGTCGCGGTCGATCAACCGGTACCGGACCGGCCCGGACAGCGCGTTCCGTTCGACGAGACGGGCGATCATCGTCCCGACGCCGCCGCCGACCTCGACGATCCGAAGCGGCTCGTCGGTCCCCGTCGAGCGCGCCGCCAGTCCGTCCGCGAACGCCTCGAACGCGCGGTCGTCGAGCGCCCGATCGTCGACCGGTCGCCTGGCTTCGAGATATGCGTGGAACGTGCTCACGAGCGATCACCCCTGTGCGATCCACGCTCGAGCCGTCCGCCACTCGGCGTTCCGGACGACCGATCCCGCCGCTTCCGTGTGGCCTGCTCCTTGAGAAATCGCCGAACGGACGCCATCGACTCCTCCCACGTCGGATGGGACGCGGCCGTCTCGAGGGCGTTCGCGCCGAGCGCCGCGAGCTCGTCGCGATTTGCCGCCAGTCGGTCGACGATATCCGCGATCGCGCCCGCCGCGCCGGGCTCGACGAGGTAGCCGTTCCGGCCGTGCTCGACGAACTCGCCGGCTCCGCCGACCGCGCTCGCGATCGGGACGACGCCGTACTCCATCGCTTCGAGGTAGGCCATCCCGAACCCCTCGTAGGTCGACGGAACTGCGAGGACGTGCTGGCGCTCGAGGATCGGCTCCAACTCCTCGTCGGTCACCTCCCCGGTGAGCGTGACGCGGTCGTCCAGGCCGGACTCGCGCACCGTCGAGAGCACCGACTCCCGGTGGGCGGGATCGGTCTCGAGGCTCCCGACGACGGTGAGGTTCCAGGCGCAGTCTGCCCGGCGAAGCCCCTCGAGGAGCGTCGGGAGCCCTTTTCTCGGAATCACGTTTCCGAGGAATGCGATCCGAAGCGGATGGATCGTCCGTGCACGCGTCTCGACTCGGTCGTCGTCTAGTGCGGGTCCCTCGGCGCGTCCACCGGGCGGTGCGACGAGCGTCGGCACGTCGGCGAGTTCGGCGACCCGGTCGCGCGTATCGCGGCTCGTACAGATCGCCGCGTCGACGCCCCGGAGATAGCGACGTTCGACGCTCGCGTCCACGATTCGCCGCGGATCGAGCCGATGTCGCGATCGCTCCGACCGGCCGGATCGAAGCAAGTGGACGAGCGAGACGACCGCCGCGGGCCGGTCGAGTCGGTCGACGTGACGCCACAGCGACGGGTGACAGAGTTCGTCCTGAACGAGCACGTCGAACGGTCGATCGAGCCGCGTTCGGATCGATGGCGAGAACCCGTCGAGCAAGTGCCGCGGGTACGATCGCCACGGCAACGCGACGACCTCTACGTCGTCGTCTCGCCGCTCGAGGTGTGCAACCAGTCGCCTGTCGTAGCGAAAGCCGCCGGAGGTTTCCTCGAGGCCGCCGTAGACGACGAGTCCGACGTGCACGGATCACCACGCCCGCTAGATCGGCCCCGCGGCCAACTCCCGTTCGTAGCTCACGCGTGCGACGTCGTCTTCGTCCATCGCGACCCGAAGAGTGCGTACCCGGTCCGACGGTATCCGGGCATCCGCAGCCAGCCGGTCGGCGACGACGCGGGCGAAGTGTTCTACGCTCGGATTCAGTCCGTCGAAGGCGGACTGGTCGTTGAGCGTTCGATCGCGGAACTCGTCGGTGACGTCGTCGACGGCCGCCGTCAGGTCGTCGATGTCGACGACGTACCCGTACGCGTCGAGGTCGGGCGAGCCGGCCGTCACCTCGAGGGAGTAGTGGTGAGAGTGGAGCTCGCCTTCGGGGCCGGGATCGGGAACCGTGAGGAAGTGCTGGGCGACGAACGATCGCGAAACCGACACGGTGTACATGATCTTACCTACAGGAGAACTGACCATAAACGGTGGCCCTCACCGAGCGTCGTCGTACGTCAACAGCACTTGCAGCGCCTCCGTCGGTCGCTCGTCGAGCAGGCGGTAGGCCTCGCCCGCTCGGTCGACCGGAACGCGGTGGGTGATCAACGGGTCCAGTTCCAGGCGTTCCAGCCAGCGCCAGGCGATCTCGTGGCGTCGATCGCGATCGAACCGCCCCCGGTGACGAGGTGCGATCGTGCTCACCTGACTCGAGCGGACGTCGATCCGTTCGCGGTGGAAACGCCCGCCGAGGTCGAGCGAGACGGAGTTGCGCCCGTACCACGAGCCGACGATCACCCGTCCGTCGTAGGTCGTCATCGCGATCGCGTCGTCGAGGGCGTCCGGACTGCCGGTCAGTTCGTAGGTCAGATCCGCCCGATCGGCACCGACCGACGTAAGCGCCGCCGCCGCATCGTCGTCGAGAGGCGGGATCGACCGGTCGGCCCCGAGCCGTTCGGAGAGGCTGCGCCGGCTCTCGTGGCGATCGACGGTGACGAGCGACTCGAGGGGCGTCCGGGCGAGCAGTCCCGTGGTCAACAGGCCGACGACGCCCTGACCGAGGACGACCGCCCGCTCGCCGAGCAACGGCTCGCCGTCGAGCAGGAACGTGACGGCCGACTCCACGTTCGCGAGCAGGGCCGCGGTCTCCGTTCCGACGCCGTCCGGCACCCGGACGAGGTCCGCCGGTCTGGCGGTGAAGTGACTCTCGTGGGGATTGTACGCGAAGACGCGACGATCGAGCCACGAGCCGGAGACGTCCGCACCGACGGCTCGGACGCGACCGACGACGGCGTAGCCGTAGGCGAGCGGGTAGGACAGGTCCCCAGACAGGGCGTCGATCGACTCGTCCGCGGGCAGCTCGGTCGGCGCCTCGTCGCGGTACAGCAGCCCTTCGGTGCCGGCGCTGATGGCCGACACGGCCGCCTCGACGAGGACCTCTTCCGGACCGGGTTCGGGCACGGATCCGTGTTCGACCTCGACGGTTCGGGGGCCGGTGAACGTGACCGTTCGCGACTCGGCCCGCTCCTCGGCGGCCGGCTCGTCCGCCTCTCGATCGTAACTGTTCACTCGACCGACTCGTCCACCCGCGAACACTTGGGTATTGTGTGAACTCGCCCGCGCCGAAACTCGAACTCACCGCGAGACGCGCGCCGTCACCGCGAGCCAGTCCCACAGGAAGTTCGCCAGGAACGGCACGGCGACCAAGGCGGTGAGGAGGACCGACTGCTGTGCGGTCGTGATCGGCGACACGGCGAGCCAGATCGATACCAGAACGGCCGCCGACAGCGGCGCTCGAACCCGACTCGAGGGCAGATCGCGAACCGGGCGCTCGCGGCGACGTCGCCACCACAGGCTCCCGACGTAGAGGTACCGGGCGGCCCCGACCGCCAGAAACGCGACCGACGCAGCGCCCAGTGCGACCACGGCGACGGAGCCCGCGAGCGCCGTGAGCCCGTCGAGTTCGGCGTCGAGACGCGCGCCGAGGTCGGTCACTGCACCGGTCGTCCGGGCGACCATCCCGTCGACGGCGTCGAGGAGTCCGACCGCCGCGAAGAGGACGGCGGGCAGCCACGCGTCGGTTTCAGCCGTTCGTTCTCCGTACTCAGTCAGCGTCTCGACTCCGCTTTCCGGGACGACCGTCGTACTCCAGAACGCGCCGACGAAACACGCGAGGAGCGCTCCGCGCGTCACCGTGATCCACGAGGCGACCGTGAGCGGACCGGGATCGCCCCCTCGAGCCGTCCGGTCGATGGCGACGCCGGTTACGATCGCCACGACGACGACCGCGAGGGTGAGCGAACCGCCGAACGCGGCCGTCCGGGCGGGATGCCACGCGACGGCGATCGCACCGGCGACGAGCGCGGTGAGCGCGACGAGCCCCGCCGTCGCCTCGAGCCACCGACCGATCCGAGCGTCGAACCGGCTCGGAACCACCCGTTTTCGAGTCTCGAACTCGCCGCTCGCGGATCGGTCGTCAGGAGTCACGGGCGAGCAATCCGAGCAGCACGACGATCAGCGTCACCTGTACGACCTTGTCGACGGCTTCGAGCGGTCCGACGTCGCCGACGCCCGCCGGCCGGGCGATGGCGAGCCAGGCGGCGATCTGGGCGGCGACGAACGGGACGCCCAGCGCGTAGAGCAGCCGTCGACGGATCTCGAGAAGAAAGAGCGCGAGCGCGCCGGCGAACCCGAGCCCCGCGAGGACGAACGCCACCGCGATCGGATCCGGGAGGAACGCGAATCCGAGCACCAGGTGGATACCTCCGGTGATCCCGGCGAGAGCCACGGCGAGCCACTCGAGGCCCGACACGCTCTCCGTCGACGCCCAGCCGGTGATTTCCATCGGCTCCGTCTTCGACGGCGCGCCCAAAGCATCTTCGGGTCGGTCGAACGGTTCGTCGGTGTCCGTCACGGTGACGTCGCCGGCTCGGCCACCCAGAAGTCGTCGCGCTCGGTGATCTCGTACTCCGCATCCGTCAGCAGGGTTCGACAGGCCGTCGGTTCGGTACCGTCGAGCCCGTCGCTGTGGGGCTCCAGTACGATCGTCGGCCGGTGGCGCTCCAGGGTGTCCCGGCCGCCCCGGAGGACGGACGCGCCACCGCCTTCGACGTCGATCTTGACGACGTCCGGCGGCGACGTCTCGGCGACGAGGTCGTCGAGACGATCGACCTGGACCGGTTCCACCGCCGCGACGGACGCCTCCCAGCGGCTCGCGCTCGCGCGGTCGAACCCCGAAAGCTCCGTGTACGTCGAGACGTAGAAGTCGCGCTCGCCCGACTCGTCCCCGAGTCCGCAGCGCCGAACCGCGATTCGGTCCCCGAAGCCGTTGACCCGAACGTTCGCCGTCAACTGATCGGCGACAGTCGGTGCGGGTTCGACCGCGACGATCCGGCGATCCGGCTCACCCGCGGCGAGTGCGAGCGCGTAGACGCCGACGTTCGCGCCGACGTCGTAGACGACGCTCTCCGGGCCGCAGTGGGACTCGACCGCGGCGAGCATCTCGTCGCGCCCGTGGCGGTTGTAGAGTTCGTAGCTGCGGACGGTCCCGCCGAGCGTCCGTTGTCGGGTGGCGAGTACTTCCCGGTCGTAGTTCTGGTGGACCAGGCGGTAGTAGCCGCCGAGAAACAGCCGCCGCAGCCGGGCGTACAGGGCCCGCCTCACTGACGCGACCGACACGGCCGGGACGTCGACCGCGCTCGGGTTGAGTGTTTCGTCCGACCGCCCGATCGGTTCATCCGACCCGGCACGTGCGCGAACCCAACGATTAGGACGGGCGGCGTCGATCTCCCACACGGATGAGCGACGTCGACGATCCGGCTCCCGCCTCCGTTCGTCGTCTCGTCTCGGCGGTTCTCGGGACGACCGTCCGGACGTGGCGCCGGCCGACCGCCGGTTCGGTGGCGGAGACGTACCTCCTGGAACTCGACGACGATCCGGGACGCGCCGTTTGCAAACTCGCGGGGGCGAGCGTGTGGACGGGCGAGGTAGTCGAGCCGGCCGTCCGTCGACTCGTCGCCGATCGGACGGCGCTGCCGGTCCCCGAGGTACTGGCGTCGGGACGGTTCGTCACTCGTCCCACTGGAGAGCTCCAGGACTTCGACGAGACGGACGCACCGCGCTCTCGATGGGCCCTCTACGAGTTCGCCGACGGGGAACCCCCCTCAGTCTGTCGGGAGGGGGCGTGCGACCTCGCGGCTCGGCGTCGACTCGTCGCCGACGCAGGATCGATCCTGGGTCGATTACACGCGTGGTCGGCGGCCGAACTCGATTTCGATCGAACGGGCGGGCTCGGACGCGCCCCGGAACAGTCGACGCGGCTCCGCGTTTGCGATCCGACTCCGCCGTCCGTCGTCGACGCGCTTTCTTCGGCCGTTCGAACGCCGTCGGACTGCTCGTCAGCCCCCCGCCCGGTCCTCTGTCACGGCGACTTTCAGCCCGACAACGTCCTGGTCGAGGCCGACGGATCGATCACCGCGCTCCTCGACTGGGGAAACGCCCACGTCGGTCCGGCGGAGTACGCAGTTGCGCGAGCGGAAGTGCGCTTCGTCGATAGCGCTCGTTCGATCCCGTCCGACGAACGATCGCGATTGCGGGAGACGTTTCGCTCGAGCTACAGGGATCACGCGCCACTCGAGTCCGGGTACGAGAATCGGGCACCACTGTACAAGGGGACGTGGGTCGCGCAGTCGATTCTCAACCTCGCGACCGTGGCTCGGACTGCTCGCGGCCGGACCCAACTTCGCCGCCAACTGTCGAAGTAGCGAGAAAGCGCGCACGGTTTGCGGGACGAGGGGCGGACACGACCGTCTCTCCGCCGCCGTCTGCGGTGGCCTCACCGGCCGACCGCCGTCGGGCTCGAATCCTCGCGGCCGGCCGGTCACTCGAGCGACGTCGTCCAGAGCGCGTACGCTCCGCAGACGCGGCCGTCGTCGTGATAGACGACCGGCTCTTCGATCGCAGCGATCGTGGCGTCGCTGGCCGCGACCGCGGTGGCGACGCCGTCGAAGCGCTCGCGGGTTTCCTCGCCGTTCGAGAGACCGAACCGGCGGACGGCGTGAGTATCCGGATCGCGAACGCGGAAGTTCTGTGCGGACGGAACGACGAGTCGCTCGTCGGTGCTAGCAAGTTCGTGGGCGAACCCCCCGAGCGACGCCTCCCAGCGCATTGCCCCGTCGCTGTCGAACGTCGCGAGCCGGTGTTCGTTCGGATGGCGGTGCTCGGTTTCGCGCCGATCCGTGGCGTAAGTGTTCCCCGTGACGAACGCGACGCGGTCGGTACGTGCGTGAACGTGGGTGGGATACGCGTACAGCGTTTCGCCGTCGATTTCGGTTTCGGTCGCGAGGTCGACTCGCCACCGTTCCTCGCCCGTCGGACCGAGGAGGTAGCCGCGCTTGTCGCCGTGGCTCGAGACGGCGAGGTGGTCGCCACCGAACGAGACGTCGCCGACGCGACGATCCCCCGCCGTCCCGGGATCCCAGTTCCAGCGCGGGTGCCCGGACGCGGCGTCGAGAACCACCAGTCCGACGTCGTGGTCGCCCGGACAGCGGTTGTAGCCGACCGCGAGCCGTTCGCCGTCGGCGTCGAGAGCGAGGGCGATCGGCGACGCGTCGGTTTCGTACCGCCACCGAACGCTCCCGTCGGCGGTGATCGCGTAGATCGTGCTTCGCCACCGGCGGCTCCCGTCGACGCGCTCGTACCGTCGAGCCGCCGCGTACAGCACTCCGCGGTCGTCGTCGGTCTCGAGCGCGACGACGTACGGCAGAGCGAACAGCCGGTCGCTGGCCGGCGAGCCGACGTCCGACGCGGTGTCGTAGCTCCACCGCGTTTCGCTCGATTCCGGATCGTACGCGACGATCGCCCCCCGTTCTCCACGGCTGGCGACGACGAGGAGGTCCTCGAGGGAGTCCATCCTGGCTGGCCGGCCGGGGTGGTCGACGTCCCACCGACGGTCGAGTGACTCGCGATCGACGGCCACGATCGTGCCATCCCACCGTCCAGCGACGAGGTGGTCCCCGTCGATGTGGACGCTCGAGCGCGTCCACATGTGCCGGCTTCGGGCGGGTTCGACGTCGCCGAGCGCGACGCGTCGCCACTCCGAAGCGCGCTGTGGGCCCGTCATTCGTCCGGGAACGTTTCGTGCAACAGGTCGTGTGCATCGTCGAGACCGTCGAGGATGCTTTCTCCCTGGGCGGTGAGTCGATGGACGGCTCGCTCCGCGTCTCTGACGGCCAGTAACCGACCGCGGGTGTAGCCGTATTCGGGATCGTCCGCGCTCATCGCCGCGACGTCTTCCTCCAGGTCGACCAGCGCCGCGTCGAGGTGACGTTCGATCTCCGCGAGGGAGTCGGCCGCCGCGAGCGCGCCGATCGGTCCGTCGAGGTGTCCCTCGAGTTCGGTTTCGGCGTGTTCGCGGGCGCTTCGATCGGCGGTTCCGAGGACGTTCAACAGTCCGAGTTTCAGTGCTTCGAGTTCGTAACAGCTCATCTGTAGGCTGGGTATCAGTTGGATTAGAGCGTTCGATCGACGATGTCGCTCACGATGCGGTCCCGCTCGAGGTGGGACGAAACGATACGTTCTGCGTCCGACTGATCGACGTCGCCGTACCAGATCCCGTCGGGATAGACGGCGACCATCGGCCCGTCGCCACAGCGACCGAGACACGACGACCGCGTAATGCGGACGTCACGGCGGTCGCCGTCGCGAGTTGCCTGTCGCAACCGCTCGAGGACGGCCGGCGAGCCCGCGTTCGCACAGGTTCGGTTCGTGCAGACGGCGACGTGTTTTTCCGGCCCGTCGTGCGAGTGGGGTTCGTCGTCGACGTTCTCCCGGTCTGCGTGTGCGCCCTGGTGTGACAGCGCTCGCAGCATCGCGCGCGCGCCACCGACGTCCTCCTCGTACCCCGTCAGATCGACCTTGTACTTGCAGGTATCACAGGACATCTCGACGCTCCCCGACCGCGCTTCTTGCCACCGGTCTGCGAACGCGTCGAGCAACCGCGAGTCCGTCCCCAGGGGATCGCCCGCGGCCGCATCGACGTACGGATAGTCCGCGTCGAACTCGTCGGTCCACTCCCGAACTCGCCGGGTAAGGACGCCGTCACCCAGCATGTACGGGAGGACGACGACTGCGTCGGGCCGATGTTTGGCCACGGCGTGTAAGCTCGCTTCGAGTACCGGTTCGGTGACGCCGACGAACGACGCCTCGACCCGCGAGAACGGCCGCCCTTCGTAGAACAGTCGAGCGAGCTTGTGGACGTCCGCGTTGGCGTCCGGGTCGCTCGAGCCGCGGGCACACAGGACGACGGCGACGTCGTCTCGCTCCCGGTCGACGCCGAGCGATCGCTCGACGGCTGCCGCCCGATCGTCGAGGAGGTCGACGATCGCGGGATGGATTCCGAGGTGAGCGCCGGCGTGGATCTCGAGGTCGAATTGCGCCCGCGCGCGTTCGATCGCGAGCGGCACGTCGTTTTTGACGTGACTCGCTGCGAACAGCGAGCAGTGAACGACCGTGACCGTTTCCGTGACGCTCGAGAGGTCGTCGAACGCGTCCTCGAGCGATGGCTGCGCTAACTCGAGAAACGCCGCGTCGACCGGTATCTCGAGGCGCGACTCGAGGCCGGCCGCCAGTTCGCGAACTTGCTCGTTCGATCGTTCGCGACGGGATCCGTGGCCGACGAGCAGGATGGCTTCGTCGTCGAACGACGGCGTGGCGTCGGTCGTGTGATGCATGTGTGAATCCGTGTCCGTGTAGGCTCGACCGGTCTGGCGGTCGGTCGGTTCGGTCAGTCGGCGTCGTCGGCCCGTTCCAGACTCCGCTCGAGTTTTCGCCGTCGGCTCGGCGCGTACAGGCCGGTTTCCTCGCACGTCTCGTACAGCCAGCTCCCGACGTCGGGTGCCGCGTCGTCGTCGACGCCGAACCAGTACCCGCCCGAAGCCGTCTCCGAGAGGGAACCGGTCGGCGCCTCGACGGGAGCGTCCGCGAGCAGGTCGAGAACGGTCGAGAGGAGCGCCTCGTCCTCGTGGACGAACGAGATCCCGACCGTTTCGCTGCTCGATTTGTAACAGATCGTTCCACAGCCCTCGAACAGTCCGCGGAGGAGTTCGCGTTCGTGTTCAGCGAACGCGGTAAACCGGTAGTTTCCGCGACCGTCGACCGGCAAGCCGAGCGCGGTCGTCCGACCGAGCAGCCCGCCTTCGTCGGCGTCGATCGTGAGCGCGTACTCGTCCTCGGTGCGCGTGATCGAGGTGTCGTGGACGTACGGTCGGCTCGACGCCTCGTGCTCGATCTCGCCGCCGGCGATGGCCGCGAGCACCGTCGCCGATCGCTCGTCGGCGGTCACGACTTCGATGCCGTCGTCCGCGACCGTTCCGCTACCGGCGACGTGTCCCCAGAAGTACGCCGACGCGGGATGTGCCGCCACCGGGTCGGCCGGCACCTCGAGTTCGCGTTCGCCGCCGGACGCGACGGACGTCTCCGACGTCCGCTCGGTCATTCGCCGACCTCCCGGACGAGGATCGCGTCCGTCGGGCAGGCGGCTGCTGCTCGTTTCGCGTCGTCGATTCGATCGTCGTCGAACGTCGCGACGACGCGCCCGTCGGCGTCGGTTACCGTTCCGTCGCCGTCGTAGATCGGATCGCCGTCGGGGTCGATCGTGGCGAGACCGTCCGCCCCTTCGACGAACCGCGGATCGCGGGTCAAACAGGCGAAGATACCGTCGCAAGCGTCCGTTTCGATCGTCACTTCGTATCGTGGCATGGATCTCTGGTAGTGGATTGCGTCGATTGCCGCTCGGTCAGTAGTCGTATTTCGTCTCGTACCCCCGCGGGGTGACCATCCGGTCGTCCCAGACGTACGTTTCCTCGTTGCCGACGACGATCGTCGTCGTCATGTCGACGATCTCGCTCTCGCCGAGATCCTCGAGTTCCGATAACGTCGTGATCATCACGTCTTCGTCCTCGCGACCGGCGGCGTGGACGATACCGACCGGCGTGGTCGGCTCGCGGTGAGTCAGGAGGATCTCACAGCACTTCTCGAAGTTCTCCCTGCGCTTTCGGCTCCAGGGATTGTAGATCGTGATCGTGAAGTTCTCCTTCGCCGCGGCGTGCAGACGGGACTCGATCTCGGGCATCGCCACCAGGTGGTCCGAAAGCGAGATCGAGACCGTGTCGTTGACCAGCGGGGCACCCAGCCGGGCACCACAGGACTGTGCGGCCGGAACGCCCGGGATCACCTCGAAGTCGACCATCGACGCCGTCGCTCCTTTCGACTCGAGGATCTCGAGCGCCAGTCCGGCGAGCGCGTAGACGTTCGGATCACCGCTGCCGATGATCGCGACGTCGTTTCCCGCCAGCGTCCGATCGATCGCCTCCTCGGTTCGAGAAACCTCTCCGCACATCGGCGTGTCGTAGAGCTCCTCGGCCTGGTCGGTGATCTCGTCGGGTAACAGCTCGACGTACGTCGTGTAGCCGACGATGTGTTCGGCCTCGAGCAACGCCTCTCTGGCTCGACGAGTCATCCCTTCGGGGTGGCCGGGGCCGAGACCGACGGCCATCAGCGTGCCGGCGTCGCCGTCGAAGTCGGCGACCGTCGCGCCGACGCGCTCCTCGACGGAGTCGCGCTTGCTCTCGGACGCACCAGACGTGGTGCGTGAACTCGAACTTGCGGACGACGAAGCGGAGTCTCCGCACTTCGTCTCGTTCGTCTCGTCCGTCGACGAACCGCCGCACTTCGAGTCCGCCTTCGAGTCGGTCGTCTCGTCCGTCGACGAACCGCCGCACTTCGAGTCGGTCGTCTCGTCCGTCGACGAACCGCCGCACTTCGAGTCGGTCGTCGAGGCACCGCATTTCGATTCAGCGTCTTCGGTGGTATCGGTGTTCATGCGCTCAGAAGTTGTCGACGTCACGCCCGCCGCGCGGGGTGACGAGGTACGTTCGATCGTCGTTGCTCCAGGTTTTCGTCTCGTGGGTGCCGATGATGAGCGAGGTTCCCATCCCGGACACTTTCTCGTCGTGCTCGGCCGCCTCGGCGAGGGTGGTGAGGAACTCGCTCTCGCCGTTGCGACCGGCGTCGGCGCGGCCGGCGTCGTTGACGATGGCGACCGGCGCGTCGTCGGTCCGCTCCTGGCGAACGATCTCGACGGCCTCCTCGTAGTTGCGCCAACAGTTGTAGAGGACGATCACGAAGTCGGCGATCGCCGCCGCTCGCAGCTTCTCTTCGATCTCGTCCCAGCCCCGCCACTTGTCCGACAGCGAGACGGTACAGAAGTCGTTACACAGCGGCGCGCCGACGTTCGCCGCGCCGCCGAGGGCGGCGGTGAGACCGGGAACGATCTCGATCGGGACGTCGGTCGCATCTTCCTCCTCGGCCATCGTGAAGATGAGGTCGGATTTCCCGTAAACCGACGGGTCGCCACCGGAGACGTGGGCGACGTCCCGTCCGTCCCGAACCCGATCGAACGCGAGCCTCGCCAGCTCGATCTGTCGGCCCATCGTCGAACGGACGATCTCCTGTTCGGATCCATCGTCGCGAGTGACGACGCCGTTCTCGTCGACCGCGTCTTCGGGCGGCAGGGTTCCGTCCTCCCGCAGGAAGGTCTGGTAGAGACTCGAGGCGATGACGACGTCGGCGGACTCGATAACCCGCTTTGCGTTCGCGGTCGTGTGGTCGGGCAAGCCGGGGCCGATCCCGACGACGAAGAGCGTGCCGTGGTCGTCCGGCGTCCCGTCGGCGCTCGAGTGACCGTCGGGACTCATCGACCGATCGCCACCGTGACCTCGTTTTCGTACCCGATCTTCTCGAGCACAAGTTCCCGCTCTCGACCGCCGGCGATCGCCGCCGCCTCGGAGACGCCCGGCCACCCGATCAACTCCTTCGATCGCGACGGGGTCGGCCCTTCGTTGGCCAGCAGCGTCTCCTTATCGAAGACCACGACGCCCAGGTCGAGCTCCCGGGCCGCCTCGAGGAGACCCGTCTCGTCTTCTTTGCGGGTCGCCGTGGCGACGAACTCGACGTCGTCGAGATCGTATTCGGTTCGCTCGAGGGCCGTCCACCAGGCGGCGAGAAACGAGTCCGCGCTCGCGCCGGAGACGCTGCCGGTCCCGATCACGCATCCGTCCGCGCCGTTTCGTTTGAGGACCGTCACGTCGTCGCCGACCAGTACCGCTTTCGGCCCGTCGAGGCGGGCGACCGGACCGAGTTCGTCGTCCAGGACGGCGAGGTTCGTTTGCACCGTCGAATCGCCGTTGACGACGTGGGCGTCCATCGCCTTCGCGCGGGCCTCGACGCCCTGTTTGTCCGCAACCTCCGACGCCGTGGTCATCGCGGGAATCGCACCGAGCGAGGCGAGATCGCCGGCGACCTGGTTAGCGCCGTGGTGGCCGCCCGTGATCGGGATGGCCCACGTCAACTCCTCGTCGACGACGACGATAGCGGGATCGTCCCACTTGTCGTCGAGCAGGTGTGCCGTCTTGCGCATCGCGATTCCGGAAGCCATGAGGCCCACGAAACAGTCGTACTCGCCCCAGTGTTCGTCGAAGACGTCGCCGTGGTACTCGAGGATCTCGATCGCCTCGTACCGATCCTCGATCCCCTCTCTGATCGCCTCGGCCGTCTCCATCTTTCGCTCGAAGGAGACGATCGCGATCTCCTCGGCGACCTCTCCGTCGCTGTCGGGCGTCGAGCAGTGTCCGCTCGAGTCCGCCTCCGCGTCCTCGTCGTTCGTACTCATCAGTCGTCACCCGCCTCCGTTTCGGTCGCATCCGACGACTCCGGTTCGCCGTTCGCCCAGTCGCCGTAGAGGTAGGACCGCTCGTATCCGGCTCCCGTCACGGCGTCGCCGACGACGACCAGCGCGGAGGCGCGATAGCCCGCCTCCTCGACCTGGTCGGCGATCGAGTCGATCGTTCCGACGAGGACGTCTTCGTCCGGCCAGGAGGCGTGGTACACCACCGCGACGGGCGTCGTCGGATCGTGGCCGTCCTCGAGCAGCCGCTCCATCGTGTCGCGGACGGCGTGCGTGCCGAGGTAGATGCAGGTCGTCACGTCGCCCATCCCGACGAATTCGGAGACGTGATCCTCGTCTTCGCTCAAGGTTTTGCCCTGCGGGCGGGTGAACGCGACGTGGTTGGCGACCTCGTTGAGCGTCAGTTGCGTCCGGAGCGTCGCACTCGCCGCGAACGCCGACGTGACGCCCGGCACGAAGTAGGTGGGAACGCCCTCGTGTTCGAGGGCGTCCATCTGCTCGAGCGCCGCCCCGAAGATGGCGGGATCGCCGCTGTGCAGACGAACCACGGACAGGCCGTCCTCGTACGCATCGTGCATCAACGGAACGAGTTCCTCGAGGTCCTTGCCGATCGAATTGACTAACTCGGCGTCGCCGCAGTAGGACTCGAGCAGCTCGCTGTTGACGAGCGACCCGGCGTGGACGACCAGGTCGGCCCCCTCGAGCAGCTCTTTTCCGGTGACCGTCAGGAGACCGGGATCGCCGGGTCCGGCGCCGACGAAGGGAATTCCCTCCTGGTCGTCACCCGCGGCGTGCTCGAAGATTCGGTCGTCCAACTCGGTCCGTCGTCGATCACCCTGTGCGTCGATCGCCGCCTGCGGATCGTGTCGTTCGTCGTCTGTCGCGTTCGTCATTCGTCGGTGTGTCCTCCGCAATCGCCGCCCTCGCAGGCTTCCGTGCGCTCGAGATCCGCGACGCCGCCGTCGGTCCGCTCTGCGCTCGTCGCGGTCGGTTCGCCGTCAGGGGCGTCCGCCGCAGCCGAAGCGGGCGCGTCCGTTTGAAACGCCGCCGTCGCCGACTCGATCTCGAGGTCTCGCTTCTCGGCGTACGCCAGCGTGTAGTAATCGCGGTCCGCGAGGTCGGCGGGATCGTCCGTGACGATCGTTTCGCCGTGTTCCATGAACAGCCGACGTCCGTAGCGAACGTCGTAGCCCGCCTCGACGAGTCCCTCGTGCGTCGCCGGCGCATCGGTTACTTTGAACAGGATCATCCTGTCGGGACCCGTCGGGCTCTCGCCGCCGGCCGCTTCTCGAAGCGACAGTCCCGCCCCGGCCTCGATTTCGACGCCCAGCGCGGTCGCGAACGCCGTCATCGCGCTGACGCCGGGAACGATTTCGACGTCGACGTCCGGATGGAACGCCTCGAGCGTCCGACGGAGGTGGCCGAAGGTGGAGTAGACGTTCGGATCGCCGAGCGTGACGAAGGCGACGTCGTCCGCTCTGGCTCGAGGAGCGACCTCCGCAGCCGCTTCCTTCCAGGCTCGCCGAAGCGTCGTTTCGTCGCTCGTCATCGGGAAGTCGAGATCCCCGATCGTCGACTCGGAGACGTGCTCGAGTGCGACCGATCTCGAGAGGCGACCGGGCGAGTAGACCACGTCGGCCGACTCGAGGACGCGCTTTCCGCGAACCGTCACGAGGTCGGCGTCGCCGGGACCGAGCCCCACGCCGTAGAGCGTCACCGGCCGGTCACCTCTCCACCGTCGGCTCGCGCCGCCGAGCCGACGAGGACGTAGACCGGATTGTTCGCGTCGAAGCTGGTCGCCCCGGCGAGTTCGTAGCCGCGACTCACCTGTACCTGAAGGACCTCCTCGAGGAGGCCTCGGTCTCGAAACGCGTCGACCGCCCGCCCGGCCACCTCGAGTCGCGAGACGTTCATGACGATCCGTCCCGCGCCGACTTCGACGGCTCGGTCGAGGACCGATTCGAAGTTCCGGCTGCCGCCCAGAAAGATCGCGTCCGCGCCGTCCGGAATGCCGGCGGGCGCTTCCGCGTTCGTGCAGTCGACCTCGGCGCGGACGTCGTTGGCCGCGAGGTTCTTTTCCGTCACCTCGAGTCGAGCGGCTTTTCGTTCGATAGCGGTGACTCGTCCCGCCCGGCGTGCCGCCTCGATGGTCACGGCACCGGTACAGGAGCCGACGTCGACGAAGTGGTCGGCGGGCTCGAGTTCGAGTTTCCCGAGCACCACCGAGCGCACCTCCGGCTTGGTCGGCCCCGCTTTGGCGTCGTGTGGAAGCGCGATAGCGGACATCGTCCGGCCAGTCTCCCGCCGCCGGTAAAACAATTTTGTTTGTATTTCGGCAAGTCCACTTGCTGAAGTAGGGTTGGACTACTCCAATGAGAGTTTCAAAAGAGGGTATCGATCGGTTTCCGCCGTCACTCGAGGTCGACGTCCGTGCGAACCGCGAGCACGACCAGGTCTGAAAACGGCGTCTCCTCGCGTCCGCTTCCCCCGGCGTGTTCCGCCAACTCTGCCAGCGTGAATCGGTGAATCCGCTCGTCGTCGTGCGTCAGTTTCTCGAGAACGAGCGCCTCGAGGTCGCCGTCGGCACCCCGATCGAGGAGAAAGTCGGCGACGTCGCCGGGCATCAGATCGAACGGACGCGGGAGGACGAGCAGGTGTCGATCGCCCGCCGCCCGCGCGAGCCTCTCGAGGTCCGCCGAGCAGTCGCCGCTCTTGTGGAGGGTGACGAACTCGGCGTCTTCCATCGGCGTGCGGGCGCGACTCGCCGCGACCTGGAGCGAGGAGATCCCCGGGACGATCCGTAACAGGGGCGGATCGACCGCCTCGTGCGCCGCCTCCCGCCGGATCGCGGTCCGTACCTTCCCGACGAACTGGTAGCCCGAGTGGTTCGGATCGCCCATCAGGACCGCCGTTCCGCGCTCGCCGGCGGCGACGCGCCGGCCGAACGCCTCGAGCGCCTCGGCTTCGTCGCGGTAGCCACAGGTCAACGGATCGGCCTCGGTCAGGTCCTCGACGAACTCGACGACGGTCGAAAAGCCGACGACGACGTCGGCGTCGCGGATCGCTCGCTCGCCGCGGGGCGTGAGGTACTCGAGGTTCCCGGGACCGATTCCGACGGCGTAGGCGACGTCCGCCTCGTCGTCGACTGGGGGCTCCGGCGCGCGGGCCGCGGCCGTCGCCGGGTCCGGTCCGCTCTCGAGGTCGTAGCCGTCGCTCATCGCTCACCCGCCTCGCGTTCGGCGGGTTCGAGCGCCACCGCCCCCGCGCGGACGTCCGAGGCGACGTGGATCAACTCGTTCGTCAGGGCCGCCGCGAGTCCGCTCCCGCCGCGGCGGCCGACGTTCGTGATCGCGGGCACGCCGGAGGTCTCGCTGATCTCGCGGATCCGCGCGCGACTCTCCTCCGCTTTCACGAAGCCGACCGGCGTCGCGACGATCACCGCCGGGCGGGTTCCGTCCTCGATGCAATCCGCCAGCGCGAAGGCGGCCGTGGGCGCGTTCCCGATCGACGCGATCGCCCCGTCGTACACGCCGCGTTCGTCGAGTTCGAGCACCGCCGCAGCGGTCCGCGTCATGCCCGTTTTCTTCGCTAACTCCGCGCCGTGGCCGATCGCCTTGCGCTTTTCGCAGTCGTGGCCCCGGCTCGTGATGCCGGCTTTCGTCATCGTGATGTCGGTCACGATGGTGGCCTCCTCGAGCACCGCCCTCGCGCCGGCTCGAACCGGCGCGTCCTCGTCGTCGCCACGTTCGTCGGCGCCCGTGAACTCGAGCAGGTGCTGGAACTCGACGTCGCCCATCGAGTGGACGGATTTCTGTCGCACTCGATCGGCGAGCGTCTCGTCGGGGACGAACTGCCGGACGATGTCCATGCTCGTCTCGGCGATCTCCATCGCGTTCCGGGTGGTCGCACCCAGGTCAGCGTACTCCCCGCTCTCCTCGGCGTCGTCGTCGGACGGCTCCGTTCCGTCAGTCATCGGTCCCCACCCCGATCGCGTCGTTGGTCGTTCGCGCCTCGAGGTCACCCTCCACGGTGAGGTTCACGTCCCGCAGGCGATCGGACGTCCCGTCGTCTGCGTCCCAGAGGCCGCGGTCGATCGCCTCGAGCAACGTGTCGGTGATCGACTCGAGCGCCCACGGGTTCACCTCCCGCATCCACTCCCGGCGCGCTTCGTCGAACGCGTACTTCTCGGCGACCTCCGCCCAGAGGCGATCCGAAACGACGCCCGTCGTCGCGTCCCAACCGAGAGTCACGTCGACCGTCGTCGAGAGGTCTCCGGCCCCTTTGTAGCCGTGTTCTTCCATCGACTCGAGCCAGTCGGGGTTGAGCACCCGCGCGCGCATCGCCTTGCGCACCTTCTCTTCGTTCGTGTAGACGTCCACGTTGTCCGGATCGGACGAGTCGCCGACGTACGACGCGGGCTCGGTTCCCGAAACCTCGGCGACCGCAGAGATGAAGCCGCCGTGGAAGGCGTACCAGTCCGAGGAGTCGAACTCGTCCTGTTCCATCGTGTCCTCGATCTTCACCGTCGCCTCGACGCTCGAGAGCCGCCGCTCGAACGCGCCGTGGGCGGCCGAGACGCGCCCGCGCGAGCCCATGGCGTAGCCGCCCCACTGGACGTAGACGCTCGCGAGGTCGGAGCGGTCGTCCCAGTTGCCCTCGTCGACGGCCTTGTTGGTCCCGGCCCCGTAGCCGCCGGGTTTCGTCGTGAAAACCCGGTGCATCGCGGCGTTCCGGGCCTCCCCCGCGTCGAGTCCGTCTTCTTCGAGGGCCGCCTGCTCCTCCTCGACGTGTTTTTTGACGTAGTTCATCTCGTGGGGTTCGTCGAGGTCGACCACCGCGTCGACGGCGTCGTGAACGACGCCGGCCGCAGCCGGGAAGGCGTCGCGGAACAGGCCGGAAACCCTGGTGGTGACGTCGACCCGTGGCCGTCCCAGCTCCTCGAGCGGGATCGGCTCGACGCCGTCGATCCGACCGGCGTCGGTCCAGACCGGCTCGACGCCCATCGTCGCGAGCACCTGGGCGATCGTCTCCCCGCGGGTGCGGACCGTCGGAGTTCCCCAGACGACGACGCCGATCTCTTCCGGGTAGCCACCTCCTCGCGGCTCCGTGCCGTCGTCGCTCGATTCCGCCGCCGCGCGCTCGTCGCGGTGGCGCTCGAGGACGCCCTCGGCGACCTCGCTGCCGACGTGCCAGGCCGACTTCGCGGGCACCTTCCGCGGATCGAGCGTGTAGAAGTTCCGCGCCGTCGGGAGCAGGTCGACCCCGCCGCGCGTCGGCGCTCCGGAACCGCCGGGCGGGACGTACTCGCCCTCGAGCGCGTCCGCGGTCCGCGGGATCTCGTCTTCGGCACCCCGAACGCGGGGGTGTGCCTCCTGACAGACGAACGCCAGCGCTTCGCGCAGCCGGTCGTGCGCGCCCGGTTTCGCCTTCGCGTCGCCGATCGTCTCGAGGTCGACGATCAGCAGGTTGATGTTTACTTCGTCGTCGCGGCCCCCCTCGCGTTCGGAGACCGGCACGTCGAAGTCCCGTTCCGCGAGCGTCCCGATCAACTCGACGCTCGTCTCGTACACCGCGTCCGCGGCCTCGGCGTAGGTCATCCCCAGCTGCTCGTCGTAGGCTCCCGGCGACTCGAGCATGGCCTCGTAGTCGACGCCGAGTACGCCGGCGACGCTCTCGCGCAGGCTCGGCGCGCCCGGATTTTCGAGGCGCGTGAGGGCAACGAGATACTCGACCAGTCGCTCGCCCTCGGGCGGTTCGGACATCGTATGCAACCCGAGGCGGATCTGCGTCGTCTTCACGTCCGTGAGGTACTCGTGGACGCGTTCGACCAGTTCGTCCGCGTCGACGACGTCGCCCTCGACCGTTCCCTCGGCGAGCGTCGAGCCGGCCTCCTCGGGCCCGCGGACGTCGACCGTCTCGTCGATCGTCCCCGAAATCCCGAGTTCGACCGCGAGATCCAGTTCGTCGACCGCCTCCCGGATCAGGGCCTCGAGGTGGGCACCGTCGTCGGCGCGAGCGTCCTCCATGCCGGCTTCACGGTACCGGTCGGCGAGTTCCTCGAGTTCCGCCAGTTCGTCGTAGGTGCCCGCGTTTCGCATGACCGGCGTGAGGTAGTCGACGATCGCCGCGTAGGAGCGCCGTTTCGCCTGGGTTCCCTCGCCGGGGTTGTTCACGATGTAGGGGTAGACGTTAGGCAGGTCGCCCACCAGGGCATCCGGCGCGCTCTCGCCGTTCAACCCGACGGTCTTGCCGGGCAGCCACTCGAGGCTGCCGTGCGTGCCGAGGTGGACGACGGCGTCCGCCTCGAACTCGGTGCGAAGCCAGGCGTAGAACGCGTAGTAATCGTGGGGGGGCTGCAGATCGGAGTCGTGGTACACCGTCGACGGATCCATCCCGAACCCGCGGGGCGGCTGGACGGTGACGAGAACGTTCTCCAGTTCGACGCCGGGGACGGCGAACGGCCGGTCGGGCACCTCGCCCCACTCCTCGCGGACGCGTTCCTGGAACCGCTCGTCGGCCGCTTCGAACCAGCCCCGGTACTGGTCGGTCGACACCACGTCGACGGCCAGATCGCGGACGTCTTCGGGTGCAACCCAGCGATCGTCGAGAGTCAGTTGTGCGGTCAGTTCGTCGACGAGCGTCCGCCCGTCCTCGGGAACCGCGTCACCGACCCGGTAGCCGCGAGCGTCCAGCTCCGAAAGCAGATTTACGGTCGATTCGGGCGAATCGAGGCCGAACGCCGTCCCGATGCCGTCGTCGCTCGGCGGGTAGTTGTGGAGAACGACGGCCACCTTCTTCTCCTCGTTCGGCGTGTGCCGCAGGCGCGCCCAGTTGACCGCGAGGCTGGTCGCGTGATCGATCCGGTCCTCGATCGGGAAGTGGTGTTTCGGCGCGGTGCCGATGCCCGCGTCGTCGTCGGTCCGTTCTTTCCCGGAGATCGGGTGGGTGATCACGTTCCCGTCGAACTCCGGCAGCGCCACGGAGAGGGCGAGTTCGAACCCCATGACGCCGGTGTCGCTGGCTTCGTACCGCGATCGCGACCGCATCGTGGTGATCGTCTGGATCACCGGGACGCCGAGACGGTCGAGAAACACGTCCTCGGCCGACGTTCCCTCCCCGCTCGCGCTTCGACCGCGCTCGTCCATCGAGAGCGAGAACATGAACGACGAGCAGACGGCGTCGACGATCGCCTCGCCGTCCGAATCGGTCAACCAGTTGTCGGTCACCCACTCGGCGTCTCCCGACGCCTCGTCGTCCGCGCGTTCGGCCGAATCCGTCACCGGATTACAGAAGATCGCCAACGCGTTCGCTCCCTTCGCCTCGAGCGACCGCACCTGCGCGTCGACGTAGCGAGTGTTCTCGTGCGTCCAGTGGGATTCGTAGAACCAGACCGCGACGGTCGGGCGGTCGGGATCGAACGTCTCGAGGAGTTCCTCGTACGCGATCCCCGGATGATCGGGATGGTAGACCCCCTCCGTCGGAAGCGCGACCGGATCGTCGTACTCGACGGTTCGGTCCCCGTACTCGGAACGCAGGAACCGACACAGGTTTTCGACGTTGATCGTTCCGCCCCTCTCCAGGTACTCGTACGCCAGGTCGCGGTGTGCGTCGGAGATCGTCGTGTCCTCGACGGCGAACGCGTCCCCCGTGGACTTCACCACGAGCGGAACGTCCGCCTCGGTCAGTTTCGCCGTCGCGTACTCGTAGCCGGGCATGCTGTCCTCGGCGCCGTGGAGCCAGAAAATCGCCGCCGTCGCCGTCTCGAGTTCCTCGACGAACGCCTCGATCGCCGCCTCGTCGTCGAGGTCCGACTCGGATCTGACCACCAGTTCGACGGATTCGAGTCGCTCGGCCGCGCGGCCGAGCGACCCCAGTTCGTTTTCGGTCGCCGTGTAGATGCCGATGCGTATCATCGATTATTTAAACCTCTGTTGTATTAGCACAAGTATGGTTGCAGAGCGCGGGGCCAAAAAGGTATCGTCGCTCCCGTTTCCGGCCATCGTCGGTCAGGACGAACTCAAACGCGTGTTACTCGCCGTCGCAGTGGACGAGGATCTCGACGGGGCCCTGATCTCCGGTGAGAAGGGGACCGCCAAGTCGACGGCCGTCCGGTCCCTGGTGGACGTCCTCCCGGAACAGCCGACGGTTACGGATTGTCCCTACGGCTGCGCGCCCGACGATCCGAGCCTGCAGTGTGCGGACTGTCGAAATCGCGAGGAGCCGCCGGTCGAGCGTCGACCGCCGCCGCTCGTCCCGTTGCCGCTCGGTGCGACGCGCGACCGGGTCGTCGGGACGCTTTCGGTCGGGGCCGCGGTCGACGGCGAGGTCGAATTCGATCCCGGATTGCTCGCGCGGGCCCACCGCGGCATCCTCTACGTCGACGAGGTGAACCTCCTCGAGGATCACCTCGTGGACGTCATCCTCGACGCGGCGGCAAGCGGGATCAACGCGGTCGAACGCGACGGCGTGAGCGTCACCCACCCGGCGTCGTTCACCCTGATCGGAACGATGAACCCCGAGGAGGGCGACCTCCGTCCGCAGCTCCGCGATCGGTTCGCCCTCCGGGCGACGGTCGAAGGCGCTCGAGACCTCGATTCGCGCGTCGAGATCATCGATCGAGCCCTCGAGTCCGGCCGGTCGGATCCCGATTCCGATGGCGACGCGGTATCGGCCGAACGCGCCGCCGAGGACGTACGGGCCCTCCGCGAACGGCTCGCGAAAGCCAAGACGAGGTTGTCCGAGGTGGCGATTCCCCGCGAGCGGAAGGTCGAGGTCGCTCGACTCTGTCTCGAGGCGGGCGTCGACGGTCACCGGGGCGACGTCGCCACGGTGCGAACGGCCAGGGCGCTGGCCGCGCTCGACGGCCGGTCGACGGTGAACGAATCCACCGTCCTCGAGGCGGCGTCCTACACGCTCCCACACCGCCTTCGGAGCACGCCGTTCGAAGACGCACCCGACCTCGAGGAGATCCTCGAGGAGCAGTTCGGGGGGGCGCGCGACGGCGACGAGCGGTCCGACTCCGACGAGGTCGACTCGGACGGGTCCGACCCCGACGAAGGCGACCCGACCGACGAATCCGGCGGAGATCGATCGCGCGAAAGCGCCGACGGCGTCGGTGACGACGGCGCAGCCGAGGATCGTCACGACGGCGGACGGAGATCGGACGCCGACTCGCCCGAAGACGACGGCGGACGGACACCGGACGCGAACTCGTCCAAAGACGACGGCGAAGAGAGACCGATGGACGGCTCCACGGGAACGTCGCGACCGAGATCGCTCGACGATCGGTCGTCCGGGACGACGGACGGATCGGACGAGCGCGACGCGTCCGACGCGAACGATTCGAGCGCCGATCCCGACACGGACGACGACGCGACCCCGTTGCTTCCGGGACAGCGACGAGCGGGCGTCGGCGACGCCACCGCGCCGTCGCTCGAGGGTCGCCGCGGCGCCCGCGGTGAATCGACGAGCGGCTCGAGGACGAACGCCGCACCGAGCGTCGACAACCGTGGACCCCGCGTCCGAACCGAACCCGCGTCGAGAGACGGACCGATCGACGCCGCGGCGTCGGTTCGGTCGGCCGCGATGCGGGGGCGATCTCGCGTCGACGAGACGGATCTGCGCCGATCCGTTCGAAGCGGCGAGACGCAGGCGACGATCGTCTTCGTCGTCGACGCGAGCGCGTCCATGCGACCGGCGATGCGAGCGGCGAAGGGGGTCGTCTTCGAGCTGTTGCAGGACAGCTACCAGAGCCGCGACCGGATCGCGTTCGTGGCGTTTGCGGGTGACGACGCCGACGTCCTGCTCCCGCCGACGAAAAGCGTCTCGCTGGCGGCCCGTCACCTCAAAGAGCTCCCGACCGGCGACCGAACGCCGCTTTCGGCGGGCCTCGAGACGGCGCGTTCGGTCCTCGAGCACGAGAGTTCGAACGCGGCGATCGTGCTCCTCGTAACCGACGGAAAGGGAAACGTCGCGGCGGGCAGTCCGACCGAGGCGACGAGGGCGGCCGCCCGGCGTCTCGCCGAAACGGTCGACGAGGTTCTCGTGGTGGACGCGGCCGAGGATCCTCGCCACGGACTCTCCGACGTGATCGTCGCCGAAACCGGCGGGGAGCGCGTTTCGCTTTCGGCGTTGACCGCAGAACGGATTCGGTCGATCACGGCGCAGATTCCGCATGACCGGGAGTGAGCGGGGTGGGCGTCCGGCGTCCCATCCGCCAGAGAATGCGAACTGTGAACAATATCATTTTGCCAAATGAATTTAGCAAAGATTAATAAATATGTGTTTAATATTGTGAACAACTCACTGGAGTTCCTCGTATGAACCGATCCACACCACACGAAACGCACGGAACGCACGGCAACGAACCGGCCGGGATGCCGGTATCGCGTCGAAAGCTGGTAACCGGAGTCGCAGGTGTAAGCTTCGCCTCGGTCGCCGGTTGTCTCACGTCGGACGCCTCAGGAGACGCGCCCGTCCGAATCAGTCTGGCGAGCGATCCGACCGACGGCGATTGGGAGGCGTACGGAGGCGTCGTTCCCTACCACACGCCGTTCCACGAAACGCTGACGGCAGCTCCCGCGGACCTGCAGTCCGTCGAGCCACAACTCGCCCGTGAATGGGAGACGCTCGACGAGACGACGTGGCGGTTCTCACTGCGAGACGACGTGAGCTTTCACGACGGCAGCGAGTTGACCGCGTCGCTCGCGGCCGACGCGTTAGCGGCGCTCCTCGAGGCCCGCCCCATCGGATTCACCCGCCTCACGCCGGACAGCTTCACGGCCGTCGACGAGTACGAACTCGAGATCGAAACCACGCAGCCGGAGCCGGCGACCCCCGGAAACCTCGCGCATCCGCTGATGAGTCTGCAACATCCAGCGGCGGACGAGCCGGTCGGGACCGGCCCGTACGTCGCGGAAGACGTCACCCCCGACCGGCCCGTCGAAGCGGTGAGGTTCGACGACTACCGGGGAACGGTCCCGGAACCGACGCTCGTCTTCGAAGGCGTCACCGATCCCCGGACTCGATCGCTTCGTCTCGAGTCGGGCGAGACCGACGTCGCCCTCGACCTCCCGCGAGGGAGCTACGAGGAACTCGCCGCGAGCGACGACCTCGAGGTTCGAACCGAAACCGAGCCGCGAACCGGAATGGTGATGGTGAATCGCTACCGCGAGGCGACGAGCGATCGCGATCTCAGGAAGGCCCTGCAGTACGCGGTCGACCAACACGAACTCGTCGAGGAGGTACTCGACGGGGTCGGCGAACCGGCACGATCGCCGTTCTCGAAGACGATTCCGTGGTCGGCCCACGACGAGCTGTCGGCGCACACGGATACGGACCGGGCTCGGGAGTACCTCGAGGCGTCGGCGTACGACGGGGAGGAGCTACGATTTATCATCGACGGTGATCAGTCCGAGCAACAACTCATCGCTCAGGAGATGCAACGCCGGTACGACGACCTCGGGATCGACGTCGCTATCGAACAGGTCGAGTCGGCGGCGTTTTTCTCCGAGTACACCGGCGGCGAGGCGGATCTCGCGTTCGTGGAGCTCGGATCGATAAACGGCGCAGCCGACTACCTCGTGTACGTGATGTACCACTCCGAAGGCGGAGACAACGTCGATCAGTACGAAAGCGAGGGAACCGGCGTCGTCAACCCCGGCGAGGAGGTCGACGAACTCATTGAACGGGGTGACACGGCCTTCGACGAGGACGTTAAACGCGAGGCGTACCGCGAGGTACAGCGGCGCGTGATGGACGACGGGGTGACGATTCCGATCTACTACAAGGACTACGTCATCGGAACCGGCGCGGACGTCGACGGTCCCGACCTCCACGCGATTCCACACATGACCGACTGGACCACGCTCTCGACGTAACGCCATGCACCGGTACCTGTTGAAACGCCTCGCGAGTTCGGTCGTCGTCCTCGGCGCGGTGAGCGTCGTCACGTACGCGCTGGTGTTGCTCACGCCGGGCGATCCCGCGGAGACGATTCTCCGCGAGCAACTCAACAGTCAGCCGAGCGACGAGCAGATCGCCCAGTTCCGCACGGAACACGGCCTCGACGAGCCGCTTCACGTGCAGTACGCCGACTGGCTCAGCGGCGTCCTCACCGGCGACCTCGGTCAGTCGTACTTTCACGGCCGAACGGTTCGCGAGTTGATCGCGGCTCACCTCCCAGCGACGATCGAACTCGCCGTCGCCGCCATGCTCGTCGCGGTACTCATCTCCGTTCCGGCGGGCATCGTCAGCGCGGTGTATCGTCGAACGGCTTTCGATTACCTCAGCCAGTTCGGAGCGCTCTTTGGCGTCTCGGTCCCCAACTTCTGGCTGGGATACCTGCTGATCGTCGCCGTTGCACTCCCGCTCAGCGCCGTTCCGACCTCCGGGTCGGGAGGCGTTTCGCACCTCGTCCTGCCGGCGGTGACGCTGGGAACGGGACTGGCCGCGGTCGTCACCCGGCTGCTGCGTGCGTCGCTGCTCGAGACGCTCGAGGAGCCGTACGTCCGAACCGCGCGATCGAAGGGACTGTGCGAACGCGTCGTCGTCTGTCGGCACGCGCTTCGCAGCGCCCTCATCCCTGTCGTCACCGTCATCGGCCTCCAGTTCGCGTACGTGTTGAACGGTGCGGTCATCGTCGAGGTCGTCTTCGATCGCCCGGGCCTGGGGACGCTTCTCGTCGACGCGATCTTCGCACGGGATTATCCGGTCGTCCAGGGGGTCGTACTGGTGACCGCCGTCCTGTTCGTGACGACGAATCTCCTCGTCGACCTCTCGTATCGGTACCTCGATCCGCGGATCGACCTGGAGGCGAGTAGATGAGCACGATCGACGATCCGAGTCGCGTCGAAGCCGTCGGACGATCGAACCTCCGGAGGGCACTGCGACGCAATCCCGCGAGCCTGGCCGGCGGTATCGTCGTCGCACTCGTTGTGCTGGTCGCGATCGTCGGCCCGGCGCTGGTCGGCGATCCGAACGCCGGCGCGCTGTCGAATCGGCTCCAGCCGCCGTCGACGGCTCACCCGCTCGGTACGGATCCGCTCGGTCGGGACGTCCTGACGAGACTCGTCCACGGCGCCAGAATCACCCTCGCCGTCGCCGTGGCGATCACCCTCGTCAGGCTCGTCATCGGTTTCGTCGTCGGGCTGGTTGCCGGACTGTGCGGCGGGCTCGTCGACGAGGCGTTGATGCGCGTCGTCGACTTCCTCCTCGCGTTTCCCGGGATCGTCCTGGCGCTCGTCATCGCCGGTATCCTCGGGCCGAGTCTCCGCAACGTCCTCCTGGCGCTGGCGGTCGTCGGCTGGGCCAGCTACGCCCGCGTCGTCAGGAGTTCGGTCCTGTCCGTCCGCGAGGAGCCGTTCGTCGACGCCGCGAAGCTCGCGGGCATCTCCCGCGTGCGACTGATCCGGACCCACTTCGTGCCGAACGTCGCCGGTCCCGTCGTCGTGCTCGCGACGCTCGATCTCGGCGGCGTCGTTCTCGCCGCGGCCGGCCTCTCCTTTCTCGGACTGGGTGCGCAGCCGCCGACGCCGGAGTGGGGAGCGATGGTGGCGGACGGTGCCGATTACCTCCGATCAGCGCCGTGGCTTGTCAACGCCCCGGGGATCGCGATCGCCGTTATCGTCGTCGGGTTCAACCTGCTCGGCGACGGGCTCCGCGACGCGCTCGATACGGATCCGACGGAGGTGAACCGATGACGGCCGCCGCTCCCGAGCCGGCGTCGATCGAGCTCCGCGACGAACGGGCGATGGTGAGCGTCGAGAACCTCACCGTCCGCTACGGGGAGACGGTCGCCGTTCGAACCGTCTCGCTGTCCCTCGAGCGGGGAGAGTTCGTCGGTCTCGTGGGCGAATCCGGCGCCGGAAAGTCGACGCTCGGACTCGCGCTCGTCGGACTCGGCGGAAAAGCGTCGGGCTCCGTTCGGATCGGGGGAACGGAACTCGTCGGGGCCGACGACGGGACGGTCCGACGGATCCGCCGACGGCGGGTCGGCCTCGCGTTCCAGAACGCCGACGACGCCCTCCACCCCGCGTACACCCTCGGCGAACAGATCGCCGAGAGCGTCGACGGGAGACGCCGGCGGTGGCGGCGGCGACACGAATCGCGCGTGAATCGCCTGCTCGAGGACGTCGGACTCGAGCCGGCGTTCGCGGATCGGTATCCCCACGAGTGTTCGGGCGGACAGAATCAGCGGGCGCTGCTGGCGATCGCCCTCGCCGGCGATCCCGACGTGCTGGTACTCGACGAGCCCACGAGTTCGCTCGACGCGGTCACCCAGGCGCACGTGCTCGAGACCCTCGAGCGGGTGATGGCCGAACGCGATCTCGCCGTCCTCCTGATCACCCACGACCTCGACGTCGTCGAGCACTGCTGCGATCGAACCGTCGTCATGCGCGAGGGCGAACTCGTCGACCGGGGCGTCACCGATCGGTTGTTCTCGAACCCGGCGCATCCCTACACCTCGACGCTCGTCGACGCTCGTCGGTCGACTTCACGGGCCGTCGACGGGGGAACGTCGTCGGCTCCGGGCACCGGTGACGCGATCGTCGCCGAACTCGAGACCGCGACCAAGCGCTACCGCGACGGATCGTTCGTCTCCGCCCTCCTCGGGCGCGAAACGACGACGGACACGCTCGTCGACGCGTCGGTTTCCGTTCGCGAGGACGAGTGCGTCGCCCTCGTCGGGCGCTCCGGTGCCGGCAAGACGACGGCGGCCCGGCTGATCGCCGGGCTCGAGACCCCCTCCGCGGGGACGGTTCGAATACGCGGCGAAATCGCCGGTCCGGTCGCGGAGCGGCGACCTGCACAACGGGCGTCGGTCGGCTACGTCTTCCAGTCGCCTCGGTCGAGTCTCGATCCGCGACGCACCGTCGCCGAGAGCGTCGCCGAACCGCTCGTCGGGGCCGGCTGGAGTCGATCGCGTCGCGACCAGCGGGTCCGCGAACTGCTCGAGCACGTGGGTCTCGAGGGATACGGTGACCGGTATCCGCGAGAACTGTCCGGCGGCGAGGCACAGCGGGTCGCCGTGGCTCGCGCGCTCGCCCTGGAGCCGGATCTGCTGGTGCTCGACGAGGCAACGAGCGCGCTCGATACGGTGACGACCCACCGCCTCTGCTCGCTATTCGAACGACTCGGTCGACGGAACAGCCGGTCGATGCTCGTCGTGACCCACGACTTCGACATCGCGCGACGGCTGGCCGACCGAACGCTCGTTCTCGCCGACGGTCGCGTCGTCGACGAGGGTCCGACGAGCGAACTGCTCTCCGAACCGACGCACGCCGAGACGCGAACGCTGATCGACGCGACGCTCGGCGGTTCGTCCGCCGACTCCCGGACGAACACCACCGCCGACACACGGACACACACGACACATGCCACCGACGAATCCGACTGAACCGAGCGGAACCGACACACGATCGACGAACGAAACGAACTGTACCGCACCGGAATCGGCGCGAGAAACGGCGAACGAGCCCGCGATCGATCCGCCGGCCGACGAGGGCTATCACGCCGTCGTGATCGGCGGCGGTCCCGCCGGGTGTGCGGCGAGTCTGTTCTGCGCTCGCGCTGGCCTGCAAACGCTGCAACTCGAGAACGGACGATCGACGCTCCAGAAGTGCGCGTACGTCGAGAACTACCTCGGCTTTCCGCGTGGAATCGCGCCGCGAGAGCTCCTCGAACTCATGAGCGAACACGTCGCACGGACCGAGTGTACCGTCCGATCGGCGACCGTCGAGACGGTTCGACGGTGCGAGGACGGGTTCGAGGTGGTGGTCGACGGAGAGCGAATCCTCACCCGGACGGTTCTCGCCGCGTCGTGGTCGAAAAGCGACTACCTCGAGGAACTGGGCGTCGAAACCGAACGGGAGGAAGACGGACCCGTCGGCGAGATCGTTACCGACGCGGAGGGTCGAACGACCGTCGAGGGGCTCTACGCCGCCGGTCGGATCACCGGGACCCCCCATCAGGCTCTCGTGAGCGCGGGCGACGGGGCTCGAGTCGCGCTGAACCTGATCTCCGAGCTGATCCCGGCGTTCTACAACGACTGGATCGCTCCGGCGGGCTACTACGAAGGGTACGGCAAGGAGATTCCGGTCGGCGTCGAAGAGATTTCACACGAGGAACGTCGCTCGCGCGCCGACCGCGGCCGCGCGTGGATGTGCGAGTGGTTTACCGACGAGTCGTAGCCACCGTCCACTCATCGACACTCCTCGAGCGACCGAAACCCGTCGCCGGTCGCACGGATCCACGCGTCGCTTCGGTCCGGGGTGACGACCGTCGGCGGATACAGCGTACAGACGTCGACGCCGCCGCGACGACGAACGAACGCGCAGAGCGTCGACCTCGGCACCGTCCGCGGATCGGCTGGCGTCTCTGCCGTCGAAGGCGTGGGTTCGTTCATGGCGGACTGGTGGTCTCGTCGGTGTGAGCTGGGTGTCGTCTCACCGCTAACTCGCACCTCGAGACCGATGTTAAAATAGATATCTATAATAGCAATTTTGATTATCTCAAGGTTTAGAGTTACTACCACCTGTGTCCACGACGACAACGGAAACCGGAGCCACCGAGAGCGAGCGCACGTCTGAGACGCGCCACGTCGCATTCGTCGGCGATGCGGGCGTCGGAAAGACGACGATCGCCGCCCTCGTCGCGGCTCGACTGGCCGAACGAACGCGCGTGCGCGTCACCGGCGAGGCAGCGCAGTTGGTCGGCGACCGCGGCGACCGCCCCGTCGGCGCGCTCGGACTCGAGTGGACGATCGACGACTGTCCGCCGGACGCGGAGGCGATCGGCGCTCGAGCCGAACGGCTGGACGCGGCGTTCGTCGTCGCGACGCCGGAGACGCTCGAGAGCGTCGCGAGGTACGAGCGTCGTGCCAGCAACCACGACGTCGAGTGTTTCCTCGTGGTCAATCGGTTCCGAGAGCCGGCGAGGAATCGGCTTCGGACGTTCGACGGGCCGGAACTCGCGGAGTATTTCTACGAGGACGAGGCCATCCGGACGGCGGTCGCCGATGGGAACGTACCGACGCTTTCGGAGTGGACCGTCGAAGCGATACTCATCGAGGCGCTCGAGCGCGGCGAACGGTCGATCGTCAACGTCGAAGTCGAAGAGCGAGCCGACGCCGATTCGCTCGTCGACGCGTTCGAAACGGCCGGCTACGACGCGGCCTTCTTCGCGTGTAACTGCCGGTGCCACGACGGACACGTGCTGGCACGTCGACGGGGGTGAACGGACGGTGACAATTGGGTCACCTCGAGCCGAATACTGTTCTCCCGTCGATGGAGCGTAGAACGGCGACCGTAGAGACGGACTCCGACGCGCTCATCGCGATCGTCGGTGGAGGCGTTCACGGCGGCGACCTGGCCGTTCGTCGCCGCCACGCCGCGTCGGATCAATCGGATGCTTCCGTTTCGCAAACGGGAGCGCTCGTTTCGTCACCGTCGGAGCGAAGACGCCGCGGGATGGCGGCCGTGATCCGATCGCCGGCCCGCCTGGCTCCCGGAACGTTCGGCGCGTACGGCCCGACCGATCCGAGCGCCAGCGCCCCGGAGGCGTACAGCGGAACGAATCGTCCGTCGTCGCGATGCCAGGCGAGCGTCTCGTCGTCGAGAACCGGCATTCCTCGATAGCCTCGAGCCAGCTCGAGTTCGTCGGCGACGCGATCGACGAACGGATGATCGAACACCGGTTCGAATCCGGTCGCGAGGACGACGCGATCGGCCAGTAACTCCAGTCCGTGGTCCAGAGAGAGCCGAACCGACCCGTCTTCGATCGTCGCCGACTCGACCGCACCCTGTGCGAGCGTGAGCCCGCCCTCGTCGATTCGATCCTCGAACTCGTCGTAGAGGTACGGTGGAACCGTTGCATCGTTTCGAGCGTTCGAAATCACGTCGTACCGCTCCCTCGAGCCCGGCGGGTGGACGTGAAGGTTCCGTTCGATATGCGACCAGTTGATCCACGGCGGATCCGCTTCGGACACCTCCCACTCGAGCGGGTGCCGTGAGAGCAGAGCCACCGACTGCGTTTCGCTCAGCGTACACGCGAGCTGCGCGGCCGTGATCCCGCCGCCGACGACGATGGTTCGATCGACCGACGCGTCGGGGTCGAATCCGTCCCAGACGTGCTCGACGCCGTCGAGGCCGGTCGCCCAGTCCGGCCGGCGATACCGACCGCCGTGGCCGATCGCCAGGACGCAATGGTCGGTCTCGATGGGGCCCGCAGTCGTCTCGAGCCGGAGTCCCCGCTCACCGGAACGTTCACCGATTCCGTCGACGGCGGCCCGACGATGGAGCGACTCGAGGTCCTTCCGGTCGATCACGGACGCCGAGTAGTCCAGAAAGAGATCGAGGGACGGCCGCGAGGGATAGTCGACCGTCGGAACGAGTTCGTCCTCGCGATCGTTCGCTTCGGCGTAGCTCTCGAGGTCGAACGGTTCGGTACCGACGTGGTGGACGAACGTCGACCGGAGCGACTCCATACCGCACGCTCTCGCTTTCTCCCGGAACGACGCCAGCAATCGGTCGTGCGGATCGACGACGCAAACGTCGGACCGATCGAACGGCGCGTCTTCGAGGAGGCGCTGGAGAAGGTACGTTCCGTGGATACCTCCGCCGACGATGGTGCAGTCGAACGTCGAGGGTGAGTCGTGTGGCGTCATGCGGGATCCGTGGCGCGGGTGTCCGAAGACAGCCTCCGATAGTTAATAAGAGTTTTGGATAAGATAATAACTTATATTAGCTCATCTTCCTATGTTATCATCACATGGACGAACAGACGATCCCCGTGACCGTGCTCTCCGGAACGCTCGGTGCCGGAAAGACGACCACGCTCAACCACGTGCTGTCCGAGAGCGACGACCGCGATCTCGCCGTTCTCGTCAACGACATGGGCGAGGTGAACGTCGACGCGGACCTGGTCGCCGAATCCTCCGACATTTCGGCGGACGACGAGGAACTGATCGAACTCTCGAACGGCTGCATCTGCTGTGAGCTGCGCGGCGACCTGCTCGAGGCGATCGACGCGCTCACCCGCGAACGGGAGTTCGACGCCATCGTCGTCGAGTCGACGGGCGTCGCCGAACCGCTGCCGGTCGCCCAGACGCTGACGCTCGGGTTCGATCAGTCGGACCTCGATCCCACCGAGTTCTACGAGGAGACGGGAATCGAGCCGCTCGAGAACTGTCACCTCGATACGACGGTGACGGTCGTCGACGCCCACCAGTTCCACGAGGCGATGCGATCGGACGAGATCCTCGACGACGACGGGACGAAAAAACACCTCGGCGATCTGCTCGTCGAACAGGTGGAGTTCTGCGACGTCTTGCTTTTGAACAAGTGCGACCTCGTCGACGAGTCGACGCTCGCCGAAGTCGAAGAGACCCTCGCGACGCTCCAGCCTCGAGCCGAGATCGTCCGGACGACCCACGGTCGAGTCGATCCCGAGACCGTCGTCGAGACCGGACGGTTCGACTTCGAGGACGCGAGCCGATCGGCCGGCTGGATACGGGAACTCCAGCAGCCGCACGAGTCCGCCGAAGAGGAACACGGCGTGACCTCGTTCGTCTTCGAGGCGCGACGGCCCTTTCACCCCGAGCGGTTCGCCTACCTCCTCGACGAGTTTCCGGAGAACGTCGTTCGATCCAAGGGTCACTTCTGGCTCGCCGGCCGCGAGGAGACGGCCCTCGCGCTGAACGTCGCCGGGCGGTCGATTCGAATCGCACCCGCCGGAAGCTGGATCGCGGCCCTCCCGCCCGAGGAACGCGAAGAGCAGTTCGAAGCGTACCCGGATCTCGAGGAGACGTGGGACGACGAGTGGGGCGACCGCGGAACGCGCCTGGTCGTTATCGGTACCGAGATGGACCACGAATCGATCCGGGATCACTTCGAACTGTGTCTGCTCACCGACGAGGAGATGGACGCCGACTGGACGACGTTCGAGGATCGGTTCCCGACGTTCGAACCCCTCGAAGAAGCCGACGAAGACGAAACGGAGAGCCTCGAACACGATGGCCAGGAAGAGATCGGACTCGCGGATTGATCGATCACGCACCACCGATCACGTGACCGATACGGACCCACCCTCGCCGTCCGAGCATCCAACGGACGAGTGCCGTGCGATCGTCGAACCGACGGAGACGGGAGAAAAACTGTGTACGATCTACTCGCTCGCGTCCGAAGACTCGCTGGTAACGACGTGGATCTCAGCTCGAGAAGGTTCGTACTGTGCGCTCAGAGACGTCCGATGATCAGCAACGAAACGACGACGTCTACGACCTTCCAAACGGCAGTCAAAACGAACGTTTCACGAACGAACCACTACGAAGCGATCGATGCACTCGCTCGGAAGGGCGAGACGACGAACCTCGCAATACTCGTCCGAACGAGCGATCTCCGGAGTGAGTTCCGTCGACAGGCCCTCGACGGACCCGATCTGAAGCCGAGCGACCCGGAAATCGAGACGAAGATACTTACAGACTGTTAATTACTACGTCTTCGATTTTCTTTCCACCGATGTTCAATAATTCTCTACACTTTTTCTTTTGCATAGTGCGTTTGAGATCGTTTTCTTTCGCTCCTTCGTGCAGAGAGTTTAGAAACTGTTTCAATTCATCCGGATCGGAGAGAAGTCGGTCGGTAATGACACCGCTTTCTAATTTCACGAAACGACGATCTTCTGAGAGCGCAAAGCTGGTGTCCGTTGAACTGAGTTTTTCGAAGCCTAGTGGTTTCTTGGAGATGGCAAGCGCTGGCCAGTTGTCGATCTCTAACTCCGCAAGGATCGAGTCCCAGAGCGGATTGGGGATACAGCTTCGATCCAGCGTCACTACTTCTCTCCGTTCGCCAAACGCCCCGAACGTGAGGAGTGTTTCGTCGAGTAGACGATATTTGCTGTCTTCTTGCCGATACTCTCTGCTCGTGAAGTAGTAGAAAAACGAGTTCGGTTTTGCCTTCGGCAATTCCCAGTACGTGTGTGGAGTGTATGGAGTCGGTCGAAGAACGTCGGTCAGTTTCCTGTCCGGAGTGACCCATTCGTATCCAAATTCCGCTCTATCGATGTCCGTTGCTATCACAGCCCCATCAAGATCGGCGTCCGTGAGGGTTGCATCGACGAGGTTCGTCCCCGATAAAACGGCGTTAGAAAGGGTAGCATCCGTCAGGTTGGCAGCCCAGAGATCTGCCTCGTTGAGTTTCGCTCGAGCCAGGACGGCGTTCTCGAGGTTGGCGTGAGCAAGGCAGGTTGAGGAGAGATCGGCTCCGGTCAAATCGGCACACGCTGCATTACAATCCATCAGATTAGCATAATCGAGATCGATCCCGGTCAAATCTGCGTTAGTGAGATTAGCTCCCCGGAGAGTAGCGCGATGTAGGATAGCTCCGCGTAAACAGGCATCGGATAGATCCGCACCCCAGAGACGTATTTCGGGAAGCCTGGCCCCTTCTAAATCGACACCGTTCAGATACGCCCCTTCAATATCGACTGGCCATTCGTCACGGTCCGCTACCGGTTTCTCCGCTACTTCAGCGTGCCAAAAACAAAAGCCCGTATCCTCCCACGTTGAGCGGTTGCACCTCTCGTAATCACACCATTTTCCCACGCTCTTCTGTCCCTGTCTCATAGATTGTCGATTAATTGTAGTTTGATTACTAAACTCTATTGCCATCTCACTCGGTGGCTCTACGGGTACGGGGAGTGTGCGATACGTTCTGCGCGCCGCAAACGATAATCGACGTCCGCTCACCGGAGACGTGAAATCGAGCCGAAAAGGACGTGAACGCCACTTCGAGATCCCGTGTACTCTCCAGGCGCGAACGCAGACCCTTGCAGCGTGCGAGCGGCGAGTGCTTTAACACGGTCAATGACCTTCGGGAAGTAATGAGTACGCGATCGGGTGCGCCCGGCGGAGCATTTTGGGACGACGTCGACGACGACGTGGCGCTCCGGCGGTATCGGACGCTCGTCAACGCGATCGACGACGGCGTGTTTCAGCTCGATTCGGACGGACAGTTCGTTGCGGCCAACGACGCGTTCGTCGAGGCGACGGGGCATTCGCGCGACGATCTTCTCGGCGAACACGTCTCGCTCGTTCTCACCGATGGCGACGTCGACCACATCGAACGTGAAATCGAGAACCGGATCGGAACGGAAGACGCGGAAATCGTCCCCTTCGAACTCGGCGTCCAAACCGCCGACGGTGGCGCGTTTCCCTGTGAACTGCGGATCAACGCGCTGGTCGAAGGTGGGGAGTTTCGAGGAACGATCGGCGTCACACGAGCGCTCTCCGAGGAGACGCAACGGTTGGCGTCGCTCGAGTCGGGACGGACGTCGGTCGAATCGATCGCGACCGTTCTCGACGAGGCCAACATCGGCGTCTTCGTCGTCGACGACGAGTTCACGATCGAGTGGGCCGACGAGACCATCGGAGAGTACCTCGGCCTCGAGCGCGAGGATCTCGTCGGACGGGACAAACGAACCGTACTCGAGGAAACCATCAAGCACCGATTCGACGACCCGGAACGGTTCGCGGAGAAGGTTCGGGCAACGGACGAAGAGAACGGGTACTTCGAGACGTTCGAGTGTCGCGTCACCGCAGGCGAAACCCGTGACGAACGCTGGCTCGAGCACCAGAGCAAACCGATCGAATCGGGCCAGTACGCCGGCGGGCGGATCGAACTCTACTACGATATCACGGATCGAAAACGATCGGAAGACGCACACCGTGAAAGCGAAGAACAGTTTCAGTCGCTGGTCGACGCCGTCGAGGAGTACGCGATCTTTCGGCTCGATCCGGAGGGAAACGTCATCAGCTGGAACGAAGGTGCGGCGGAGATCAAGGGATACGACCGCGCGGAGATCCTCGGCCAACACTTCTCGACCTTTTACACCGAAGACGATCGAGCAACAGGAGTTCCGACCCGGAACCTCGAACGGGCGACCGAAAACGGATCGATCGAAGACGAGGGGTGGCGCGTCAGAAAAGACGGGAGTCAGTTCTGGGCGAACGTGACGATTTCGGCGGTCTGGGACGACGACGGAACGCACCGCGGGTACCTGAAGGTCACGCGCGATATGACCGAGCGTCACCGGCGCGAACGGGAACTCGAGCGCGAACTCCAGCGGATATTCGATCGATTCTCCGATGCGTTCTACACGCTCGATGACGAGTTTCGATTCACCCACGTCAACTCCCATGCGGAAACCCTCCTGGGCTACTCGGAAAGCGAACTACGCGGAACGGTCTTGTGGGACGTTTTCCCGGAGGCCGTCGGATCGGAACTCTACGACAACTACACGGACGCGATGGAAAACCAGCGGGCGATCGCGTTCGAGCGCTACTCCGAACCGCTCGGTATCTGGGCCGAAGTGAACGTCTACCCCTCCGAGACGGGACTGTCGGTCTACTTTACTGACGTCACCGAGCGCAAAGAGCGCGAACGGGAACTGGAACGGTACGAGCAGACGGTCGAAACGATCTGGGACGGCGTCGCGACGATCGACGCCGACGGCCGATTCGTCATGGTCAACGACGCGTTCTGCGAGATGAGCGGTTTCAAGCGGAACGAATTGCTGGGTGAACCCGTCACGCTCATCCACGACGAGATGATCGACGAGCGCGCCGAGGAGTTAAAAGAGGACGTCGTCGCAGAGAATGCGGAGTACGCCTCGCTCGAGTTCGACCTCGAAACCGCCGGTGGTGGGGCGATCCCGGTCGAGGGACGGTTCGGGCCGTACGAACTCGAAGACGGATCGATCGGTCGCACCGGCGTCGTCCGTGACATCTCCGAGCGGAAAGCGCGCGAGCGGGCGCTCGAACGGCGCGCCCGCCAGCAACAGGTCGTCGCCGATCTCGGACAGTTCGCGCTCGAAACCGACGACCTCGACGAACTCATGCACGAGGCGGCCCGGCAGGTTGCGGACGTCCTCGACAACGAGTACTGCAAGGTGCTCGATCTCGATCCCGACGAACGGGAGCTGTCGTTGCGCCAGGGCGTCGGCTGGCGAGACGGGATCGTCGGCGAGGCGACGGTGTCGTCCGTCGAAACGGACTCCCAGGCCGCGTACACCCTGGCGAACGATCACCCGATCGTGGTCGAGGACCTCGAGACGGAAACGCGGTTTCGCGGCCCCGATCTACTGCGGAGCCACGACGTGCGTAGCGGGATCAGTACCGTCATCGGGCCGTTCGACGAGGCGTGGGGTATCCTCGGCACTCACGACACCGACCCTCGGACGTTCACCGGCCAGGACGTCACCTTCGTCCAGAGCGTCGCCAACATCCTCGCCGAGGCCATCGAACGCCACCGATACCAGCGGGAGCTCGAACAGCTGGTCGACGACCTCGAGGAGTCGAACGAACGCCTCGAGCAGTTCGCGTACGCCGCCAGCCACGACATGCAGGAGCCACTCCGGATGGTCTCGAGCTATCTCCGACTGATCGACCACCGATACCGAGACGCGCTCGACGACGACGGCGAGGAATTCCTCGAGTTCGCCATCGACGGTGCCGACCGGATGCGCGACATGATCGACGGATTGCTCGCGTATTCGCGGGTCGAAACGCGAGGAGATCCGTTCGAACCGGTCGACCTGAACGAGGTTTTCGACGCCGTTCGCGAGGATCTGCGGATACGACTCGAGGAGAACGACGCCGAGATCACGACCGACGATCTGCCGCGCGTAGCGGGCGACGCCGATCAACTGCGACAGGTCCTCCAGAACCTCCTGAGTAACGCGATCGAGTACAGCGACGACCGGCCACCGCGGATCGACGTCGCCGTCGAACGCGACGGCAACGACTGGCGAATCTCGGTTCACGACGACGGGGTCGGAATCGACCCCGACGAACAGGATCGTATCTTCGAGGTGTTCGAGCGACTGCACACGCACGAGGAACATCCGGGGACGGGTATCGGACTCGCCCTCTGTGAACGCATCCTCGAGCGCCACGGTGGCGAGATCCGGGTCGAGTCGGAGCCCGGCGAGGGATCGACGTTCTCGTTCACGCTCCCGCCGGCGAGTGAACACGACGGGTGAGCGAGCGCTCGTCTTCGGGGACGGGACGCGTCTCGACGAGCCGCGATCCGCAACCGGCACCGAGGCTCGTCCGGTCCGCCGTCAGTCATCGTCGGTGCGACCCCGGACCGTCGTGGTCGCACCGGGAATCAGCGATAGCAACCCGTACCGGGCGGGGCTGACCGAGTACCGGTTCTCCACGCCGAACGGACCGCACGCAGCTTCCTTCACCGAACACCAGAAATTATATTATCTCCCAGAAAGAGGATCAGAATGGAAGTCATCGCGCTCCAAAAGCGGACGCGGGGGGCATGCGTACTGAAATGCCCCGGGTGGTGATGACACCCGAGACGGTGGCTTCCAAGCTTACGACTCGGTTGCCATGCTTACGTTCCTGCCACCGAGACAAAAAGGTCTCGCACGACAGCGGAGTATCGCCATCGACCAGCCGCGGCGTCGGCCCAGCGGCGGTTCGACCGCGACTCGAGTCCCCCGCAACTCGAGTCGGCTTCGAGCCGTCCACACCTCGAGTGGGCTTCGAACAGCCCACAACTCGAGTCGACTCACACGACACCGAAGCCGGCCGCGGCCGCGGGGCCGACGCTGATGAGTTCCAGCACCGACGCCGCCGGAAGCGCCGACGACCTCGCCGACTCCGTCTGCGACCGGTGTGGCGACCCCGTTTCGCGCGATCGGGTGATCCGCCTCTCGAGCGAGCCCTGCCCCGCGCTCGAGGGACGGTACGTCGCCGTCACGAAGCCCTACTGTCCCGACTGCGTCGCCGCCGTCGGCATGCTCGAACTCGAGACTCGATCCGACGGCGAAGCGGGCTGAGGGGATCGGCGGCGGTCGCCGATCTCACTATCACGCGAGTACCGGTCGGATATCGCCGTCGCCACCAGTCGCTGGGTGGCGTCGGTCGTCGCGAGACGCGCGCATCAGGGAGAGACAGTGGAAAATATGTCAGGTGAAAACTTCAGTTGGTGAGTTATACTGGACGCGTGGGTCGTATCCTGCATAATTACTTCGCTCGTACAGACATTTCGGCCGACACCGTTATTATCGAATACTGATATAACCGCGTAGATGCGGATCAGGACCACCGCCGATACGCGAGCGCTCTGGCCGATCGCAGGGTTAGGCGGCGTCCTGGGTCTCAGCCTGTGCGTGGAGATACTCGCGATCAGGTTCGGTTCAGCCAGTTTCCGGCTCGAGTATCTAATCGCCACTACTACGTCCGTCCTATCCATCGGTTTCTTGCTCTACGGTAGTTACTGGATCGTCGGGAGCGAACTATCGCCGACCAGGTACGGACGGATCACTCTCTGGTGTTTCGGTGGGGCTCTCGTTTTCCTGGTGGTCAATCTCAGCTTCATGCGATCGATACAAGTGGAGCGGCTGCTTCACCTTATCGGGACCGTTCGATGGTCGATCAGTATTGGTGCCGGCATCGGGTTGGGTATCGGCCTGCTCGAAGCGAGAGCGATCAATCGACAGCTCGCGACGGATCGGGTCCGCCTCCGTCAAGCGGAACTTCAGCGGGAACGAGACCGACTCGACGAGTTCGCCAGCGTCGTCTCTCACGACCTTCGAAATCCGCTGAACGTCGCCGCTGGCCGAATTCAGTTAGCTCGGGAGACCCACGACAGCGACCACCTGAAAATAGCCGAGCAATCTCTCGATCGGATCGAGACGTTGATCGATGACCTCCTAACCCTCGCACGGGAAGGAAAAGCGGTAACCGATCCCGAGCCGGTCGATCTCGAATCCCTCGTTCGGGAGTGCTGGAGGAACGTGGAGGTGAAACGAGCGACGTACGTTACGGCGGTCGGGTCGGTGATCGAAGCCGACGAGAGTCGATTACGTCAGGTGTTCGAGAATCTGTTTCGCAACGCGATCGAACACGCCGGAGCGGACGTAACCGTGACGGTCGGCGAACTCGACGACGGCTTCTACGTCGAGGACGATGGTCCGGGCATTCCCGACGCCGACCGCGGTGACGTGTTCGACGCCAGCTACTCGACCAGCGGATCGGGAAGTGGCTTCGGGTTAAGCATCGTCAAGCAGATCGTCGAGGCCCACGGCTGGGAGATTCGCGTTATCGAGGGGGACGAAGGTGGTGCCCGATTCGAGATTACCGGCGTCGAGCGTGTCGGCGAGAAAACCCCGTCCGACCTAGCGGAGACGACGAACGAATCCGCACCCAACCGCTGCGAGTAACCGCGAATCAGGCGTGCGACAACGAACCGATCCGCTCGAGCGCGCTATACGAGTTCCGTACCGACGACGCCCAGCCCGAGCGCGACGCCGGCGATGCCGACCAGCGCGTATCCCACGCCGCGCAACAGGAGCCGCCGTCTCGTCTCCGCTTCGGTCGCGTCCGAAATCAGGAACGTCGGCGCGTCGGTGCCGACGATCGCGACGTCCGCGTCGACGCCCGCCGGCGGCCGCTCCGCCGTCCCCACGGCGTAGCAGTGGCCGCCCACGTCGAGTCGCTTCTCGGTGTAGCGTCGGTTCCGGATGCCGGCGCTGCCGATTCCCGGGATGTTCGCCGAGACGCTGACGTTCCAGCCCCCGTCGTCCCGGACGGGCTCGCCGCCGGCGTTCGTCTTGCGGGTTCGCTCCGACTCGAGCGAGAGCGACGCCCCCTCGGGATCGACGTATGCCGTTCCCGTCTCGTCCTGGACGACGAACGGGCGCGAGGCCCCTCCGGAATCGATCGTCCGCCACCTCGACCTCGAGCCCGACTTGCTCGATCGGTTTCGGCGCTTTTCGACCGCGTACTCGTAGGCGACGCACTCCTCCCCGAAGTGAGGCGACTCGAGCGTCGAGTCGTGGGGGCGAACGTCGCCTTCTATCTCGACGGTTCCGGATTCGGCGATCGCCGACGCGATCGAAACCGGATCGTCCGCGCCGAGTCGCCGCCAGCGCCGAAGCGACGACCCTCCGACGGCCAGGCCGGCGACGCCGAGGCCGGCGACGATCAGCCCGATGAGTATCGAAACGAGGTCCATACCGAATCATATCACTCGAACAACGAGTAGATTGCGCTCGATTTCCCCTCGAAGCCCGGTCGGCGGTCGCATCCGGGGCGATCTGGCCTCCGTTCGAGCCGTCGTGCGGCGACGTTCGGAGCGCTATCCCGGCCGGCCGATCGGTCGATTCGACCCGGTTCGCACGAGCGGACTACCGATCTCGCTCCAGTCGCTCGCGGCGTTTCTCGAACTCTTCGTCGGAGAGCTCCCCTCGAGCGTACGCCGTCCGAAGTTCCTCGATGGCGGGATCGGTTCGGCCGGCGTCCGGTTGCTGGAGCGCGCTGTAGAGCAGGTATCCGATGGCGAGGGCCACGACGAGCGGGACGATCCCCGTGAGAAGCCACATCCAACCGCCTCCGGCGGCATCCCACGTCCCACCGTTCCACATGTGTCCGCCGCCCCACATCCCCATCAACGGCATCGCGAGCGCCATCACCAGAAACGGCAAGAGCAGGAGTACGACGATGACGATCAGTAGCGTTCGAACGAGGGAGTCGTCGGTTGCCATGCACTACCATACGTCGACGCGGCATTTGAGTGCGTGGGCGTGACCCCGCGAGCGGGAGTACTCGAAAGGGTCTTCGGTATCCGTCCGTCGCGTCTCCCACAGGACGATCGTTCACCGCCGTCTCGGACGGCCGTCGATCCGAACGCACACACCGGAGACGGTCACGCCGACACGTCGGCACGGCGCAGGAACTGCGCGTTGATCGCGACGATAACCGTACTCGCAGACATCAACACTGCGCCGACCGCCGGCGAGAGGAGGACGCCGACGGGCGCGAGGACGCCCGCGGCCAGCGGCAGCGCGAACACGTTGTAACCGGCCGCCCACACGAGGTTCTCCTGCATCTTTCGGTAGCTCTTCCGACTCAGTCCGACGAGGTGGGCGACGTCCCGCGGGTCGTTTTCGACGAGGACGACGTCGGCGGACTCGACGGCGACGTCAGTTCCCGAGCCGATGGCGATTCCGACGTCGGAACGCGTCAGCGCGGGCGCGTCGTTCACCCCGTCGCCGACCATCGACACGAGCTTGCCCTGCTCCTGTAGTTCGACGATCTTCTCGTCTTTGTCCGCCGGAAGGACTTCGGCGAAGTAGGTGTCGATCTCGAGTTCCGCGGAGACGGCCCGGGCGACGTCTTCGGTATCGCCGGTTAGCATCGCGACCTCGACGTTCATCTCGTGGAGCGCGTCGATCGCCTCGTAACTCTCCTCGCGGATCACGTCCGCGAGCGCGACTGCGCCCACCGCCTCGCCGTTTCGAAGCAGGTAGACGACGCCCCGTCCGCGCTCACCCGCTTCCGCCGCGAACGCCTCGAGGTCGGGATCGAGCGCGACGTCGAGGTAGCGCAGCAGATTCGGACCGCCGACGGATACCGTTTCGCCATCTTCGGCCGGGCCCCCGTTCACGTCCGGAGTAGCCGCGGGTTCCGCGTCGACGGTTGCGCGGACGCCCCGGCCCTCGAGGGCCTCGAACTCGCGGACGTCCGGTACCGAGAGCCCGCGCTCGTCGGCCTCGTCGCGGATCGCCTCCGCGATCATGTGCTCGGAGTCGCCTTCGGCTGCGGCCATCAGCGACAGAAGTTCGGCTTCGTCCCAGCCGTCGGTCGTGGCGACGTCGACGACCCCCTGCTCGCCTTTGGTGAGAGTTCCCGTCTTGTCGAAGACGATCGTATCGAGGTTGCGCGCCTCCTCCATGGCGATCCGGTCACGGATGAGCATACCGTTTTGCGCCGCCATCGTCGTGTTGATTGCGACGACCAGTGGGACGGCGAGTCCCAGCGCGTGGGGACAGGCGATCACCAGGACGGTGACGACCCGCTCGACGACCGTCAATCCGAATCCCGCGGCGACGGTCCACGCGACGGCCGTGACGACCGCGACCGCAATCGCGGCGTAGAACAGCCAGCCCGCGGCCCGATCGGCGAGCATCTGCGTTCGAGACCGGCTCTGTTGTGCCTCCTCGACCAGTCGCACGATCCCGGAGAGCGTCGTCTCCTCGCCCGTTGCAGTGACGCGAACGCGGAGGCTGCCGTCTCGGTTGGTCGTCCCGCCGATCACCTCGTCGCCGGGTTCTTTCTCGACCGGTCGAGATTCGCCGGTGATCATCGCCTCGTTGACGTTCGATTCGCCGTCCTCGACGACGCCGTCGGCGGGGACGTTCGCTCCCGGTCGGACGAGCACGAGGTCGTCCGCCTCGAGGTCGTCGACGCGGACTTCTTCGGTCTCGCCCACCTCGGTGATTCGCTCGGCCGTATCCGGCATCAACTCGGCGAGTTCGTCCAGCGCTCCCGAGGCTCGTCGGACGCTTCGCATCTCGATCCAGTGCCCGAGCAGAAAGATGACGATCAGCGTGACGAGTTCCCAGAACAGCGGCTCTCCGATGTCGAACGCGACCGCCGCGACGCTGTAGACGAACGCGACGGTGATCGCAAGCGAGATCAACAGCATCATTCCGGGTTCCCGGTTGCGCGCCTCGACGGCACCCATCCGCAGGAACGGAACCCCGCCGTAGACGAAGACGGCGGCGCCGAGCACCGGCGCGACGAACTCGCTTCCGGGGAACGAGATCGCCGCGTAGCCGAACCACGCCTGGAGCATCTCGCTGTAGTACAACACCGGAATCGAGAGGACGAGGCAGACGAAAAAGCGCCGTTTGAACAGCTCCTCGTGGCCCGCGTGGTCGACGTCGGTCTCGCTGTCGTGACCGTCGCGGGCGTGGCCGACGTGGGCTTCGTCGCCGGTGCGGTCGACGTGCTCGCCGTGGTCGTGGCCCGACGACCGCCGGTCTTCGCGGTCGTCCGCTCGAGGGTCGCGTCGACCCGACAGTACCTCGGTTCGTTCGGTCTCCCCGGCGGTGAGCCCGCAGACGCGACAGCACGGGCAATCGCGGTCGGTCGGCTTCTCGCGCCGTGTTTGTGCTTCGTGAACGTCGTTCGAATCGGACGTTCCCGTTGATGCGTCCCGTGACATGAGATTCTCCGTCGAAGCCGTCCCCGGGTTCGGTTCGCTCACCCTCGGAATCCCGAACCGAAGGAATCGACGACGCGGTTCGTGACGGCCGTTGGGTCTGTCGTTCGCGAAACAGGTTCCTAACTGTTGGGATGAGTTCTCCGATTCGAGAACGCACCCACCAACCGGTTCAGATAGCGACGAACGAAAGAACGGGCGCACTACCGGACGGCCGGAACTCGATCGCAAACCGAAGGGGCGTGACGAAAACGGCGATCCGCAACGGAACTCCGGGCGTCGACTTTCTCGAGACCGCAAATCTCGACGAGAGGACCGACTCTCGCGACGAAAGCGACGAAATGTGACCGACCTCAGGTGCGAATCGAACCGGTTCGCGGTTCTAGTCGCAGTGGTCGTCGGGGTCGCTCTGGGCCGTGGCGATGTGGTATCCCTTGTAGTACAGCTTGACCGTCGCGTTGCCGTCGGGAGCGTGGACCCAGAAGGTTTCGGCGCTGGCGAGCGTGTTCTCGACCGTAATCTCACCCGTCGCCCCGGTCTCGACGACCTTGACGGTGAACGTCAGGTCGGTGTCTTTGCCGTGGTGCAGGTAGAACCGCGCGTACTCCGTTTCGGGATCGAAGCACTCGAAGTTGAACGCCACCTGATCTGCGACCTCGCGGGCCTTCTTTCGCCTGCGCCGCTCTTTCTTCTTTTCTTTTTTACAGTCTTTCTCCTTTCCGTGATCCTTCTTTTTCTTACCTTTCTTGCCTTTTTTGTACTTGCCGTGGTCTTTCTTGTCTTTGCCGTGATCTTTCTTCTCTTTCTTTTCGCCGGCGCTTGCGGAACTGACACCGAGAGCGGAGCCGCCGATCAGCGCACCGGTCGCTGCGATACCTTTGAGGCTCGCACGTCGTGAAATGCGATCGTCGTCTGTCATGGTACTCCCCCCAGTGCGACGGTGTCACCGTCGAACTGGCGAGTACCGATACCTCCATCTGATTGACGTTTTGTTATCAGTGAACTACTGTAATTAACGAAAGTGCTACCCAGTAGACTATTCTGCGGTGACAACACTGCACGTCTCTGAAACACCCGTTTCGCCCGAACGCGCGACGTTCTCGTGGAAATCTTCCGCTACAACCGGTACACGCCGGTTTCGACGGGGACGGTTCCGAATCGTCCGTCTCCCGCTCACGAGAGCGACGGGTAGGATTCGTCTGTCGCAACTCGATGCGGCGTAACCCGTCTCCGGTCGAAGACGATAGCCCACCGTTCGCGCGGTATCGTCGTCCTTCCCCGCGTATCGCGTCCGAAGGGGCGTCTTACACCGTCCGCGTGTCCGGCGGTGCTCCATCGGTCTCCGAAACGGTGTTCGGCTCCGGTAGGGTACGCGACGACCGATCGCGAGGTTCGACCCGCTCGTGAAATCGACGACCCCTCGCGATCGAGCGACGACGATCTCGCCAACTCGAGTCGCGGACGGCCCCTGAACTCGAGCCGCGGACGGCCGTACTCGATCCGAAATCTGCCGTTAGCCGGCGGTTTCGATCGCCGCGCGAAGCCGTTCGATCCGCGGTTCCGTCGGACGGGTGCGGGACGAGACGGCGATCACGCCATTCGGTGGCACACGTGACGACAATCTGACCCAATTCCTGGAAAATGGGAACTACGATCCGAGTATATGTGGCCGAACGTCCAACGTCTAACCGTAAGAGGTGACCGACAATGGAAACGACTCCGGTAAACCGGTTGGAAAGCCGCCTCGGTGGCGTAACGCTCGAGGGCGAACCCCACGCGCTGAGCGCGTGGTTCGTCGTCGCACTGCGATTGACGATGGGACTCGCGTTCCTGGGTGCGGGACTCGGGAAGGTCGCGGGCGGTTCGTTCGACGCCAGCGGTTACCTGATGGGCGCTGAAGGACCCGTCGCGGGACTGTACGCCGCGATGGCTGCGAATCCGGCGCTGATGGACGTGGTCAACGTCGTCGTCCCGGCGACGCAGGTCATGATCGGCCTCGCGCTCGTCGTCGGCGCGTTCGTCCGGCTGGCCGCCCTCGGCGGCGCGATCCAGATGGCGATGTTCTACCTGGGAAGCTGGGACGTCGCCGGGCCGCTCGGGTTCGTCAACAGCGACCTCGTCTACCTGATGGTCTTCCTGGCGATCGCCGCCTTCGGTGCCGGACGCATCCTCGGTCTCGACCGCCACATCGAGCGACTCGAGGTCGGCGGCCGGACGCTGATCGAGCGGTACCCGAAGCTTCGGTACCTCCTCGGCTGAGCGACCCTCCGGTCGCTCCGATTCGCGGAGGCGTTTCCCCGGCGAACCACTCCGTTTCCCTGCCGTACTTTTTCGTTTTACACCTGTTTCCCACCGAGTAGGTCGTCAGTTCGAGCTGCGTTCGTTACGCGTTTCGAAACTGTACTGGTAGTGACGTCCGAACGTCGAGGAGGATGGTCATCTACGATCGGACCGACGCGGCGGGATTCGAACCGACCGATCGCTGGGCGGACGGGTTCGGCTGGATCGCCCACCCCGGCGAGCGGGCGAAGCGAGCCAGTCACGCCGTTCGCTGTGACGACGGCGTCTGGCTCGTTGATCCGCTCTGGGCACCCGACGTCGACGACCGGATCGACGAACTCGGAACGGTTGCGGGCGTTCTCGTCTGTTTCAACTGGCACGCGAGAGACGCCGATCGGTTCGCTCGACGGTACGACGTGCCCGTGTCGGTTCCGGACTGGCCCGGAATGGATCGAGTCGAAGCGCGACTCGAGGCGTCCGTCGAACGGTTCGCCGATCGACCGGGAACGGGTGACGCGGGGCTGGAACTGCGGCGATGCGAACCGATGCCGGGGTGGTCGGAGGCGATGCTGTACCGCGAGGCGGACGCCACGTTGTACGTCCCCGAGTCGCTCGCGACGGCGCCCACGTACACCGTCGGCGACGAGCGACTCGGAACCGGCGTGATCCGGCGGGTGAACCCGCCGCGTGACCGCCTGGCCGACCTCGAACCCGAGCGCGTCCTCGTCGGCCACGGCGAGGGCGTCTTCGACGAGGCAACGCGAGCGCTCGAGTACGCGCTGGCCGTCTCCAGGCGACGACTTCCCCGTGCGGTGGTCGAAAACGGACCGAGCCAGGTTCGCGCGCTGTTCGCGGCGATGCGGTCGTGACCACGACGACCGCGGGGTCGCCGCCGGGCGACTCCGTCGTCCGAACACGCAATCACTACGTATCCCGCCCGCGAAGCCGCACGCGACGTCATGATCCGTCGCATCCTGAAGGGGCTCCTCGCGAGCGTCGTCGGAATCGTCGTCATCGGTCTCCTCGCAACGGTCGTCTTCGCGGTGACCATCTTCGTCGTCTCGACCGGCGCCGGACTCGCCGGCTACGAGCCGAGCGCCGACTACGTCGTCCTCGCGGCGGCGCTGATCGTCGTCGCCGTTATCCTCACCGGCGGATTCACGCCGCGGCTCTCCGGCGGAATCGACGAGGAGGACGGCGATCGGTTCGACGATCGAACGTTCAACTGACCGGCTCGAGCGAGACGCCTCTCACGTACCGTCTCCGATAGGTTCGTTTAACTGAGATTAGTCCGTCTCTCCGGTATGGTCCTTTCAGACGCCGTCTCCGCCGTCGTCGCGACGCTTCGTCGTCGACCGAGCGACCTCCTCCCGCTGTATCTGCTCGGCGCAGCCGTCCCCGCAATCGCCCGAGTGTTCCTGTTTTTCGGGCTGCTGATCGGCTACGCATACCTCGAGGCAACCGGCCGGCTCGAGGGGCTGACGGATCAGCTCGCGGGAATCGATACGACGCCGCCCGATCCGGACGCGGGCGACGAGGCGTTCGAAGAGTGGGCGCTGCAGTTCGAACCGATCGTCGAGCAGGTCGTGACGCTCCCGATCGTCGCCCTGGCAGCCGCGACGATCGTCGCGACGATTCTCACGATACTCGTCCTCTACGTCGTCGTCTCGGCCGGCCAACTGGCCGCCTGCGAGGCGCGTCTCCGGAACGAACGCGGGACGGCGGCGGGGATCGCGGGCGTCCGCCGGTACTCGCTGCGGTTTCTCGGCCTCGCGATCTTCGAGTTCGTCCTGTGGTGGGTCGCGATACTCGCGATCGGTGCGTTCGCGCTGTTCGCCTCCGTCGCGCTCGCCATCGCCTCGCCGATCCTCTCGGTGCTGGTCGCGTTGCTTCTGATGCTCGCCCTGATTGCCGTGCTCGCAGTCGTCCGGGCGCTGTTCGCGTTCGCGCCGGTAGCGGTCGTCGTCGACGACGCGGGAATCCTCCGATCGCTCGTCAACACCGCCGGCTTCGTTCGGCGGCGACCGATCGACGCCGGCTTCTACTACGTCATCTCGGTCGGCTCGCTTCTGGCGATTTCGGTCGTCTCGAGCCTGCTCGTGATGGTCGAGATCGTCGCGTTCACCTCGCTCGTCTCGGTCGCGATCCTGTTGCCCGCACTGGACCTGCTGAAGACCGCCCTGTACGGCGGCTACCGTGACAGATTGTCGCCACCCCCGTCCCCCGAGCGATCGGTTCGGACGCAGTTTCGGGACGGGATCCGACGCGGCTGGTCCGAGATGATCGCGTTCGTCCGGGAGACGCCCGGCATCCACGCGCTCGTCGTCGTCCTCGCGGTCGGCTCGTTCTGGGTCGGCTGGCGGCTCGCGGATCCCGTCGCCGGCGAAATCGAAACCTCGATCGCCGCGCGACTCGAGGGGCACGTCGCGCCGGCCGCGGCGCTCGAGTTCTTCGGAAACAACTGGCTGGTGGCGATCACGACGGCCTACGGCGGCGTTGCCCTCGTCGTCCCCGCGCTCGCGTCGTTACTGTTCAACGGCGTGATGATGGGCTCGCTCTCGCGCCTCGAGGTCGAGCCGATGGAACTGCTCGCGTTCGTCGTCCCGCACGGAATATTCGAGATTCCGGCCATCTTCGTCGCCAGCGCGCTCGGACTCTGGCTCGGCGTCGTCGGCTGGCGGACGTTCCGCGGTCGCCTCGACCGCGAGGAGTTCGCGGACGCGCTCGAGCGGGCGTTCTGGGTGCTCGTCGGCGTCGGAATTCTGCTCGCGATCGCCGGCTTCGTCGAGGGATTCGTGAGCCCGTACTACTATCAGTTTTTCCTGTAACCGCCGCGACCGCCACGCTCTTCCGTTCGCCGTCGCCTCGCACTGACGGCCCTGCGAGCGGCCGACGTCCGAGCGCGCCGGACGCGCGTGCGGGACGGAGCGAGCCTCGATCGTCAGGGGTCGGACGGGATTTCGACGACCGGAACCCGCCGGCCGCAGCCTGACGGCCGTCCGCGTTCCAGCGTCCGTATGGACTCGAGTACCGACTTCGCGGCGCTCGTCTCGCGGGTTCGCACGCAGTCGAAAGACGCCGCCGGCTCGGACACCGAGCGCGTGACGATCCGATCGCTCGAGGGGGTCGATCCCGGCTCGCTGTCGACGCTGCTCGAGACGGCCGAGAGCGAGGACGTGCCGCCGGGTGATCTCGTGTTCGTGCTCTCGCGAGCCAACGCTGACAGCCTGCTCGAGCGAGAAGCCGACCTCGACGACCGCGAGGATCTCGAGGACCGACTCGGCCGTCCGGTTCGGGTGGAAGAACGGATGCCCGACGAGACGGTGCTGTTACTCGCGCCGGACGCCGTCGACGGCGAGCAGATCGTCGATCCGACGGCGATCGCCTGCGGCGTGATCGGATCGGACTCCTGATACGAGCGCTGCTGTGTCGACGTATCGGCGGGACCGTAGCCCGCTCCGGGCGTGCCGGAACCGACGGACAGCGGCCGCGTGAGAGGCGGTACTAGGAGTCCGGACCGGCGTCCCCGTCGGACTCGGGAGAAGACGCCGACGCGGCGGACGGCCGGTACCGTCGGCTCACCACCTTCCATCGTCCGCGGCGGAACAGCCAGTAGTTGATGCCGCCGGGGACGTACGTCTCGAGCAACAGCGCGAGATAGAGCGCAGTGACACCCAGCGGCGTCACCAGCCCGAGCGCGGCGGCCGGCAGCGCGAACACGTAGCGGCCGACGAGCGAGGCGACGAAGGGAAGCCTGGTGTCGCCGGCCCCCAGGAGGACGCCCGCGGAGGTGCCGTCGATTCCCATCCCGATCGCGCTGATCGCCCCGACGGCGACGAAGATCGCGGCCTGTGACACTTCCTCCGGGCCGGAGACGAACAGCGATGCGATCGGCTCGGCGAAGACGACGACGAGGACGGCGATGGCGGTGTAGACCACCACCGCGAGCCGAACGATCGCCGCGCCGTAGGCACCCGCCTCCGTTTCTTCGCCGGCACCGAGGTGCTGGCCGACGAGCGAACTCGAGGCCAGCGAGAGCCCCCAGTTGACGCTGTTCGAGAGGTCCCGGACGCGGCGACCGACTTCGATCGCCGTGACGATCACCGGCCCGAACGAGGCGGCGATCCACAGCAGCGGGAACACGACGACGCCCTGGGCGAGCCGTCGACCGATCTCGGGTGCGGAAATCTCGATTAGCTGGGAGACGACCGAGGGCTCGAATCCCAGTCCCGATCGCGTGATCGGGACGGGACTCGCCTCCATTCCGAGGTGGCCGTAGGCGCGTCCGACCATTCCCCAGCCGAGAACGAGCGTCACGATTCCGGTCGAGACGGTGGTGCCGATCGCCGCGCCCGCGACACCCATCCCGAACCCGAAGATGAGGACGCCGCTGAGGAGGACGTTGAGGACGGCACCGCCGGCTCGAGCGACCATCTCGGTAAATGTGTCGCCGACGCCCGTGTAGGTTCGACTGGCGATCAGGTTCAGCATCTCGAACAGGACCGCCGGTGCGACGAACGCGAGGTACGTGCTGCCGTGGGCGAGTGAGTCGGGTCCCGCACCGAGGAGCCCGATTAACTGATCGGGAACCGTGAGGAAGACGACCACGATCGGGACGGCGAAGGCCACCGCGAGCACGACGCTCTGCGTGACGACGACCGACGCGCGTTCGGTCTCCTCGCCGCCGTAGTTCTGCGAGACGAGGCTCACGGTCCCCCCGGCCAGTCCGAGCCCCAGCATCGACACCACTCCCCAGTACGCGAGCGCGAACGCGAGTCCCGCGGTCCCGGCGGTGCCAACGGCGAGGCCGACCATCGCGAGGTCGGCCGTCTGTTTGGACATGATCGCGAACCCCGTAATCACGCGGGGCCACGCGAGATCCATCGTCGAACGGAACCGCTCGGCGTCGATGACGCCCAGACGCTCGAGCACGCTCGCAATGGACGACACCGCGGCCGACTGCCAGCCGGTCATTGCGCGGTCGTTGTGCGACCGCCCTCTTGCGTCTGTCGTTTGGGCGGCCGCCGTAGCCGACTATCGACGCGACGGGGTTCGGATGCACCTGCTAGATGCGAGCGTCGACGCGACTGCGAGCGGCTCACGGTCGCAGCCGCGAGAGCAGCGCCTTCAGGTGCGCCGGCGAAGCGAGCGACGTTGGGCGGTCCATGTGGACGCCGATTTCGCCCGAGAGCGCGCCCAGTCCCACGTGCTGGACGGGCTCGGAAAGCGAGTACGCCCGACGGATCAGGTGGCCCAGTTCCATCTCGCGCTCGAGGTCGTCGCGCCAGGCGTGTTCGTACGCGGCGAGCGTCGCCGGTCGTTCGGGATCGATCTCCCTGGCGGCGTGGTCGGCACAGGTCATCCCGTAGAGGATCCCGCCGCCGGTGAACGGTTTCGTCTGGGCCGCCGCGTCTCCGAGCAGAAACGTTCGCCGACTCGTCACGCGATCCGGCGGCCCGATCGGAATCGCTCCCGAACACCGGTGCGAGACGTCGATCTCGTAGCCGTCGACCAGCTCCTCGAAGTGCTTCGTCACCTGGACGCCGGGCGGGGCCGCCAGCCCGTACTCGACGCCCGCCTCGCCACGGGGGATCCGCCAGGCGAAAAACGTCGGTGCGGTGAGGTGGACGTCGACGAAATCGGCGTGATCGCCCTCGTCGGAGAACGCGAGCACGCCGTGTAACAACTCGCCCGGCTGTGGCAACTCGAGTTCGTCGCGGACCCGCGAGCGCGGGCCGTCGCAGCCGGCGAGCATCCTCGCCTCGAACCGGTCCGTACCGTCCGGCCCGCTGACGACTACCTCGACCCGGTCACGACGCTCGCACACCTCGGTGACGGTGTGACGCTCGCGGACGTCCGCGCCCGCCTCGCAGGCGAGGTCAGCGAGGTGGCGATCCAGTCCGACCCGGTCGATCACGTTGGAGGCGACTTCGCGCTTGTAAAAGGGGTAGGCGTCGCTGTGCGGTCCGCCGACGTGAAAGCGCGCGCCGTGGATCTCGTTTTGAAACAGCGTCTCCCGCGCACCCGGGCCCGTGAACTCCCAGACGTCGGTGCTGACGTGTCCCGAACAGGCCAGGGGCTTGCCGATCCGCCCTTTCTCGAGTGCGAGGACGTCGAACCCCTTTTCGGCGGCCCGTCGTGCGAACCGGGCCCCGGTCGGCCCGACCCCCACGACGACGAAATCGTACATGTCTCTCACGTTCACGTCCGTCGATAAATAGTCTGGTGGACGGTCGTCGTCCCGTCGCCTTCGGCCGTCACGTCTCACGCGGATATCCGTCCGCCGGTTTCGGCGAGGCTGTCAACCGCCTTCGGTCGTCTCTCCCCATCGTCACAACAGACCGTCTCATACGGTTTACCGTCCGTCAGTTCCGGCCCACCCGCGACACGGGCGGCGGGTGCACCGGTACATCGGGACAGTAATCCGTCTCAGTCCTCGGCGGGCGTCTTCTCGAGCAGCGACCAGAACCGCTCGAGGTCGCCCTCGAAACGATCGAGCAGCGCCCGGACAGCCGCCCGCGCGTCGTCGGTGACCTCGACGTGGACCATTCCCTCGCCGGGTTGGCCGTAAACGACGCTCGCGCCGTCGGGAGCGGCGGCGATCGCCGGCAGCGCGACCAGATCCTCCTCGCCGTCGACCAGGATCGTCGTCGGCTCCTCGGCCGCGAGCCCCTCGAGCAGCGCCCGAACGACGTCTTCGGAGAGTTCGGCCGGCCGATTGGCGACCTCGACGTGCGTTTCGGCAGTGACCGCCTCGCGAATCTCGCCGTCGACGGCCTCGCGTTCGGTTCGCTCGTCGACGACAGCGACGTCCGGCGGTCGGCCCGCTTGCAGGAGGTGGTAGGTGACGACGTCGCCGACCGCGATCAACGGTCCCTCGACGCGCGCGATGAGGCTGTCGGCGTCGGTTTCGATCGGTCCCATCGGCTCTTTGAGCTCGTGGCGAAGCTCGTCGGGAAGAACCAGCAGCCGCTCGGGTTCGGGAACGCGGTCGCTCCCGTTATTGCGCTCGCTGTTCGTATCGGCCTCCGGCGCCGACTCCCGCGAGCGCTCGCGGTCGCCCCGAGAATCGTCGTTTCGCGTCACGGATGCTCCGCCTACCGGACTTTGAGCGCGTACGCGCCGGGTTCGGTCACCTGCATCTCGGTGGCGATCCGGCTCTCTTCGGGGTGGGCGATGACGACGTAGCCGGCCCAGTCCTCGGTCAGCGACGACGAGTTACAGGCGTCGCAGGTTTCGTTGTCCGGATCGTTGACCCGGTGGCACTCTCGACAGACGAGACGATCGGCAACCATCGTTACTCACCCGCCGTCGCTTCCTGTTTCTCGTGATCTTCTTTGAGCCAGCCGTGTTTTCCGAGCCCCGGCTGTTTGGCCGTGAGCCCGATCTTCGAGTCGCGCGGGTTGCGCTCGTCGATGCTCTTGGTGACGATGCGAGCTCTGACGGCGTCGTCGACTCCGAGCGTCCGGCTGGACTCGTTCGAGGCCAGCTGCTGGTTTTCGGCGTCGTAAGCGAGGTACTCGTCGCTGATCTGTGAGACGTGTAACAGGCCGTCGACGGGGCCGATCCCGACGAACGCGCCGAACTCGACGACCTCGACGACGGTGCCGTCGACGACCTCCTGCATCTGCGGATCGAACGTGACGGCGTCGAAGTCGGCCTTGTAATAGACGCCGGGTCGGTTCGGAAGCACCGTCCCCTCCCCGATGTCGTGGACCTCGGTGACGGAGACGACGCTGCCGACCTCCTCGTCCATGCGCCCCTCGAGTTTGTCCTGTAGCAGTCGCTTCACGAGGTTCGGCGAGACGTCGCCGAGCTCCTCGGGCGGTACTTCCACCGTGTCTTTCAATCTGACCCGTTTGTACATCTATGGTCGAGTGATCGCTAACTTGTTTCTCCCGCGTAATGCAATTACCGGTACATCCGTCTCGAGTATCCGGTCGCGCAGCGGGCGATCGTTCGTGACGACGTAATCGACGGTACCCTCGCGGGCGAGTTCGACCAGCGCGTCGTCGGCGTACGACGCCTCGGTGTCGACGACGAGACAGCGTTCGGTCGCCAGATCGTGGCCGACGTTCGCCGCGGTTCCCTCCGTCCCTCCCTTCTCGGAGAGGCGTCGAAGTTCTTCGACGACCGACTGGGGTGTCGTCGGCTCGAACCCGTCCGCTTCGGACCGTTCGTCCGCCCCGTCGTCCGGCGCTCGAGGCGCACCGCCGAGCAGCCGGTCGAGTTCGTCGAACACCCGGACGTCGAGTTCGACCGGCATCATCAGCGCGCTCGTGTCGAGGGCGACCCGCGTACTCATTCTCTGTACTCGGTCATCGAACCTAGCCCTGCAACGTTCCCAGTCCGATCAGCCGCCAGCGCGCGCCGATTCGGCGGTTGATCGCGATCTTCGCACCCGGCTCGGCCGAAACCGGCCGTTTGAGGTTGACCTCACATTCGCCCTGTCGGGCGCTCGTGACCGCGCCGACGGTCGTCGCCGTTCCGACCGTCATCATCAGCGGTTCGCCGGTGCTGATCTCGTCGATCTCGCCGGCTTCGCCGCCGTCGGTGCCGACGACCCGATCGAGGAGGTCGACCTCCATCGTGAACTGCTCCCACGTCGGGGGCAGCGTCCCGGGCGGTCCGGCGATTCGACCGGCCAGCGCGTCGCCTTTCGTCAGCGAGGGGTCGAGACCGGTTCCGACGCCGAGTAACCCACCCGGAGTCACGCTGTCGACCGTCTCGCCGCCGGCCTGGAGCGAACGGATCGTCGTCTCGATCGGGACGTGCTCGGAGCGGCCGCCCTCCTCGACCTCGCGGCCGGGACGGATCTCGATCTCGTCGCCGACCTCGAGTTCGCCCTGGACGAGGCTGCCCCCGAGCACGCCGCCGGCGAGGTTCTCGGCGGTCGTTCCGGGCTTGTTGATGTCGAAGCTGCGGGCGACGTGCATCCGCGGATCTGCGTCCGGATCGCGATCCGGCGTCGGAATCTCCTCCTCGATCGTTCCGATCAGCAGATCGACGTTGACCTCCTGGCCCGCCGAGATCGGGACGACCGGCGCGTCCTCGGCGACGGTCCCCTCGACGAACTCCTGGATCTCCTCGTAATTTTGTCGGGCCTGATCGGCGCTGACGAGGTCGATTTTGTTCTGGGCGATGACGATGTTGTCGATACCGATGATGTCGAGCGCCATCAGATGCTCTTCGGTCTGGGGCTGGGGGACGGGTTCGCTGGCGCTGATCACCAGCACCGCGCCGTCCATCAGCGACGCACCCGAGAGCATCGTCGCCATCAGGGTCTCGTGACCAGGGGCGTCGACGAACGACACTGTCCGCAACGGCTCGCTCTCGGAGCCGTCGGGACACTCCGCTGAAACGGTGTAGCACTCGGGCTCGTCCACGCCGGGACAGTGACGGAACGTCGCGTCGGCGTAGCCGAGGCGGATGGAGATACCGCGTTTCATCTCCTCGCTGTGCTGGTCGGTCCACGAGCCACTCAGTGCCTGCACCAGCGTCGTCTTGCCGTGGTCGACGTGACCGACGAGCCCGATGTTCACCTCCGGTTGTTGTTTGTCTGCCATAAGACGGTGAGTAATCTTAGATAGCAGTTCCGCCGTGCGATTGATAAACCTACTGTTCTGACCCCGCTCGAGTCGCCCGGGATCGTCTTCGCGTGCGGTCTTTCACGGCGACGAGTCATACGGGCTGGTTTGACATCCTCTCCGCCCTGAAGGGCGAAGATTCCCGACCGCGTTGGGATATTGTGGTTTACGACGTGACCTGTTCTTGAGGTGCGAACGCACCAGTTTCCTTGTCAAACAGGAACGTCGATGGCTGTGCCAACCAGCCGTTACTCCTATCCTCGGCAGGACTCGGAGATACTTTCTGTCGAATGTTCTCAGCACCGTTCACGTCCGCGTTCGCCACCGTCTTACACTCATCACACACGTACAACCCGCGCTCAACACGGTTGGCTTTGCGTTCCCGACCACAGCACGAACACGATTTTGAGGTATCACGCTCAGACACTTGCTCAACCGTGATACCTTCCATCTCGGCCTTGTATTCGAGCAGATCAGTGAAGCGATCGAACGCCCATGAGTGCAGGTCGAGGTTACCGTGTTTGCCCCAGTTCTTCGACTCGCCGTTCTCCTCGTCCTCACGGATGCCGGAGAGATCACCCACTACGATCGTTCCAACACCTTCCTCAACACACCGCTGGACAATCTGCTTGGAGAGCGTGTGGAAGTAGTGAGTGCGTCGAGTCGATTGCTTCTGATTCAACCGCGTGGCCTGCTCGGAATCCGAGTTGTCACACTGTGCAATCCGCTTACTGAAGTAGTAGTCGTCCTGCTTCAAGCAGTTGAGTGGGTACAGCTCGCTGTGACCGCCTTCGTAGGCGAGCGCAGCGAAGTTGTTGATACCGAGGTCAACGCCCACCGTCTTCTCGCCGGGCGACTCGGACACCTCTATCTCGACTTTGCAGACGAAGTGGAGTTCCCACTCGTCACCCGTCCAGACCGCTCGGACTTGCTGAACGTTCTCCACGGTGGAGAGGTCAACGTCGGGACGAGTTTGGTACTCACAGAGGATGAAGTCCGACCAGTATTCTTTCAGATTCGAGCCTTTGGAGAGTCTGACCCGGTTGTACTGGGTGTCGAGTTTGAATCCAGCGGCTTTGAACGTGACCGTGCTTCGTGGGTGTTCGTCACCGTGCTTACGGTAGCCGGGCGGGTTCGCTCGTATGTCTCCGTTGCGTCGTTTGCCGTACCAGCCGTTGAACGCCTCAGCGAGTTCTTGAAGGATTCGCTGTGCTCAATGAGCGAAGCTCATTGGCATCACGAGACGGCTTCGCCGTCTCGAACGAACTTGACTGAGAATGCAGGTCATCGTAGCGTTCGTGGCTCTTGAGATACGCGGTGAGTTCTTGGTGTTCTGGGATGTAGTCGATTTCGTCCCAGACGCGACTGATTGTCCACCGTCCGACGCTCACAAGAGCGGAGCTCTTGTGCAGCCCATCAGAAATCTTTGATTTCTGAGGACGTTCCAGAGTTTACTGGCGGCGAACCCAAGGGCGTCGAGGTCGTCAGTCACCTGTTGCTGATTCCGAATGGAAGCAGTGTAAGTGCGTGTGACGACCTGTTTCGCCATACGTAACCAATGTAGAGATAGTTACTTGAATGCATGGATATTGTGACGTGGAATATCCAGTGATGCTATCGACGGTGGGTTGCGAAATGCATTGTCGGATTCATCCCCGCGCTAAAGCGCGAGGCTTTCTCCTCGTTCTTCCGTAACTGTACCTCGGTGGGAGCCCTACCGGTGGCGATTCCACCGGTACCGACGGTCGCCAGTCCGTCTCAGTCGGTTCGCGACGGCGAGCCCGACGGACAACGGCGCGTTCGGTGACGACGCGATCGACCGATCGCACCGGGGGCCTCGACCGCGATCGTTCCGTCGACCCCGAGACGGGCAACGACGAGTCACCGCCTTCCCGCTCGGAAAATGTCAACTACCTCGCCACTAGTAACAGAAGGATTACAAAAATGCGTTTGTGCGAACGATTATCCTTGCAGCCGTCCAACGGCAGCGCATGAGCCGAACGGACCACGTGGATCGCTCTCGGAGCCTCCTCGAGTGCACCGACTGTCTCGATCCGGCTGACGCGTTCGCGCTGATCGGCAACGACACGAGGCTCGCGATTCTCGAGGCGCTGTGGGCGGCCGAAGAGCAGCCGGTGTCGTTCTCCGAGCTTCGGCGGACGGTCGGCGTGCGCGACTCGGCGCAGTTCAACTACCACCTCCAGCAGCTCACCGGCCACTTCGTCAGGAAGGTCGACGGAACCCCCGACGGCGGCGCGGGCGGCTACGAGTTCAGACACGCCGGCGAGAAGGTCGTCCGATCGATCCTCGCGGGCTCGTTCACCGAGTCGCCGACGCTCGAGCCGTTCGAGGTGACGGGGGCGTGCGTCTCCTGTGGTGGCCCCTTGCGGGCGTCGTACCGGGACGAACAGTTCACGATCGCGTGTCTCGACTGCGGACAGCGACACGGGGAGTATCCGTTTCCACCCGGCGGGCTGAACGACCGCACGCCCGAAGAGATCGCCGAGGCGTTCGATCACCGCGTGCGACACCTGCACTGTCTCGCGGCCGACGGCGTCTGCCCGGAGTGCAACGGCCGGATGGGGTCGACCATCGTCGAAGACGGCGAGTGCTGTCTCGGCGTCGGTGTCCGCGTCGACCACGAGTGTCGCCAGTGCGGCCACGCGCTCTGTTCGACGGTCGGCCTCCGACTGCTCGATCACTCCGAGGTCGTCGGTTTCCATCGCGAACGCGGCGTCCACCTGGACGAGCGACCGTACTGGACGCTTCCCTGGTGCGTCTCCGATCGATACACTCGCGTCCTCGAGCGCGACCCGTACCGACTCGAGGTCCGAATCCCGGTCGGCGCGGACCGCCTCAGCGTTGCGATGGACGGCGAGTTGAACGTCCTCGAGACGAGCGTCGAAACCGACCGGTAGCGTCGGTGCAGCCTCCTCTTCTCCGACGGTGGCAACTGCTCCGAAGAGGATCGCCCGTTCGCCGTACTGAAACGAGTTTCAGTTCGATTGCCAACAGAAATGATTTTCAGATTACACTTATTCCCGACGGCGACCTCCGTTCGAACGAAGACCGATGCGACAGAACCCACCCACGTCCGTCCCTCCCCGCGCCGACGGCGCGGGTTCTCCCGACGATCCGCTCTCCGAACTGCTGATCAGCGCCGCGAGCACGGGGATCGTCCTCGTCGCCGGCCTCTGTGCGTACTGGACGTTCGACCTCGTCGGAGGGTCGGTCGTCACGGTCAGCGCGGCCGCGCTCGTCGCCGCGGTGATGGTCGCCGTCGGCGTCCCGACGGCGGGCCGCGCGCTGGCAAATCGAAAACGCCGCCGCGACGAGCGGCCGACGGGGATCCCTTCGAACGGTGGTACTGCGCGGTCAGCGAGCGCCGCTACCGGCGACAGCTCGAGCGCCGACGCGACGACTTCCCCGAGCGGTCGCCGCTTCGAACGGCCGAAACGCGACGCCGATTCGCAGCCGTCGTCGCCCGCTGACGGGTGACCGCGGTCCTTTTCTCGCCGGCGTCCCTTCGGTCGACCGTGTCCGAGTTCGCGTTCGAACTCGAGCTGTGTGCCCACCTCGAGCGGCGGGATCGCGACGGAAGCGATTCCGGGAGAATCGTCGCCCGCCAGCTCGGGGCGAGCGTCGCCGATCCCGGCGGCCGTATCCTCGACGTCGTTCTGGTCGAACCGGGACCCGACTTCGGCGACCGAACGTCGATCACGAGCGAGGCGATTCCGGACGCGGCGATCGAATCCGACGTCGGCACCGGCAGGGCGCGCTACTGGAAGACCGCGTTCGACTGCCACCCCGACCACGCCCGGCGGGCGACCGAGCGCGCGATCGAGATCGGCTTTTTCGAGCGCGAGCTTCGAAACGGCCGCGAGTACGTCCGCCAGGTCGCGCGCTACCCGCGGTGGTACGACCGTATCGTCGGCATCGAGAACAAACCGGACCTCGATCGGCCGGGCGACCTCGAGGCCCAGCTACGAACGGACGCGAGTCTCGCGCTGGTCGACGAGGTCGTTCTCGCGACGGAGAGTTACGTGACGCGGGCGCACCTGAACCGGATTCCCGAGGCGGTTGGCGTCTGGCGCGTTCACCGGGACGAGCCGACCGGTCTGGAGATCGAGGTGATCCGTGAACCGACGTCGCTGCCGGTCGACGGGCCCGGGATCGAGCCGCTCGAATACCGACCTGGGCGCACCGAGATCGCCGTCGTCTCGGCCGGGGAGAAAGTTCGCGCTCGCCGACGGCTCGCGGAGCGCGCGTACGGAAAAGGGTGGCGAACGTACGACTTTCCGGCGTGTGCCGCCTGCGAGCCGGCCGAATCCGACGGCGCCACGCTCCCTCACTGCAGCTGGGCGGGGCGGGCGGTCCACGCCGATTCGGAGTGTGGGCCCGCCTGTCCGGGCCACGAACCGGCCCCTGCGTCGACGATCGACCTCGACGCCGAGCGCGACCGGCGGACGTCCTGGGTCGCCGATCCGGCGGGGAAGCGACGACGGCAGTCGGGGCTGGATCGGTTCGGCTGATACCGACCGCTGCCAACCGTCCGGAGCGACCGCGAGCCAGTCGGCGGGTGCACCGGTACATCGTTCCGGTAATCCGTCTGAGTCCCCGTCGGCTCGAGCGACTGTGACGATCGCGACCGGTTCAGGCGAGGGAACCGGTTCGGTAGACCGACCAACGCGATCGCACGAACCGTCGTGTCACCGCATCAGAGAACGTACTCCTCACCGTCGAGCGCGAGCGGCTCCTCGAACGCTTCGTCGGCCGGGTAGAAGTGCGCAACGTGGACCAGCCGCGTTCGTTCGGCGTTCAGATCGTCCGCGAGCGCGAGCGCGCCCTCTCGAGTCATGTGTTTCGTTCCGAACGTCCGGGGAACGCCGTCGTCGCCCTCGTGTCGACCGCCGAGCGGATGGTACTCACAGAGGTGCGCCGGAACGATCGCGTCCGCGAGAAAGAGGTCCGGATCGGCCAACACCTCCCGCGACGAGTCGGGCACGTCGTAGCTCGTATCGCCCGACAGCGAGAGCTTCGCACCCGAGAACGGGTCTTCGATCGCGAGCCCGTAACAGACGAACGGCGGATGGTCGACGGGAACCAACGTGACGTCGAACCCGCAGATCGCGGTCGACGCGAGCGGCTCGGTCGGCCGAACCGTCACCGCCTCGAGGTAATCGTACTTCGAGGAGACCGTCTCCGCGACGCTCTCGCCCGTGGCGGGGTCGGTCTCGTTCGCCGCGTACACGTCGAGGGAGTCGAAGATCCGAAACGCGTTCCCCAGCCCGTCGAGGTGGTCGAAGTGAATGTGCGTGATGACGGCGGCGTCCGGCAGGGAGACGTCGTCTCGCAGAAACTGGTAGCGGAAGTCGGGGCTACAGTCGATCAGCAGGGACTCGTCCGTCCGCTCGTTTTCGACGTGAACCGAAAATCGCGTTCGCTCGAGATCGCGGTCGCGCGCCAGCCCGCACGTCTCGCAGTCGCAGCCGACGGTTGGCGTGCCGGTCGTGTCGCCGGTGCCGAGGAGCGTCACGCGCATCGCCGCGTTCTCCGCTCGCGATCCATCGCTCATCGGTTCCCTTTTTGGCCCGCCACATAAAGGGTGTTCCCCGTCGACGGCGACTCCGGAGCCGACCGACTCGAGGTCGATGGGCCGGCCCGAAGCGTCGGTTCGGCCAGCGCCAGCGCGGGAATCACGGAGCAAAACCCTTAAGAGCCAGTCCGGGCAACGCTGTGTTGCTGCCCGGATGGTGTAGTGGCCCATCATACGACCCTGTCACGGTCGTGACGCGGGTTCAAATCCCGCTCCGGGCGTCTTCTGCTGCCGTCAACTCGAGAGCGAGGAGTACAGCGACGAGCGAGCGACGACGGCAGCGAAACGCCACCGAGGAATTTGAACGATACCGAGGTTCTACGAGCGGGTTCTGGGGAGTTGTCGAATCCCGCTCCGACACTTCTCGAGTCGCTTCGAGTGTGTTTTCGCGATCACGGTCCGTCTCGAGACGTCCGCCGTCCGGGCCGTCTGGCGAATTCGGTGTCGATCTCCGACAGCTCGCTCGAGTCGTTTCGGTCGGCGACCGAACTGGTCACGCAGACGAGGCATACCACTAACTACGTGCCGGGCGTACGCTCCCTATGGTCTACATCACGCGTGCGCTTGTCGACGTCCTCCTCGATCTGGCCAGCGACTCCGATCCGGATCGCGTGACGACCGGCGTCTCGGTGACACCGGCCGGCGAACTCGAGGGAGCAGACGCGCTTCCGCCCGACACACCAGTCTTCACCGACTTCTTCCTTCCCGATCCCGGCAACTCGGTCAACGCCGTTTTCGGCGTCGACCTCTCGACGCCGGCGCGGCAGGCGCAAGGTCAGTTCGTCTCCCACCCCGTCCGGGAGCTCGAGGTGACCAAGCGGGACGACCTCGCGCAGGTGATCTTCGTCGCCGTTCCACCCTGGACCGCCGACGAGGATTCGTTCGCCGCGTTCGGCCGCGACGGCCAGCGCCACCCACTCGAAATCGTCGACGCACAACCGCCGTCGCAGTCGCTTTCTGGGTGAGCGCTGTGGCCGCCTCGGGCCGTCGGTGACGCGAGGCCGGGAAAAAGCGAACTCGATCGGGAGGTCGGCCGACGGCCGTTCACCCGCCACTCGGCGTCGGCCAGTTTCCGTCGTCGATGATCCGGTCGATGATACTGCCCCGGTTCGACTCGGTTTCGTCGTCCGACTCCTCCGATGGAAAGTTCGGAACGTGTGGCACGGAGATCGCCTCCAGTCGACTCTAGGTACCTCGAGACGGAAAAGCCTCGGGTCGCCCTCGGTCGCGTCCACGACCCGACGAGCGGACGTTCGGACTGCAGTGAGCCGTTCCGGCGCACCCGGGGACTCGGTTCGGGCGCGCCGGTACACAGTCACGGTAGTCCGTCTCAGTCGAGGTAGCCGAGTCCCCGAAGCTGTTCGGTGATCTCTTCGAACTCGGCTTCGGTGAGTTCACCCTCTTTCTGGTGCTGGATGACGATGCTGCGCAACAGAAACCGCACGAGGTCGCTCGTGCTCTGGAAGCTCGTTCCTTCGATCGTCTCCTCGACGCGCTCGGCCAGATCCTTCGGGATCGAAACCGTCGTGTACTCGGTCATATGTCGGTACTCCGTCGCAGGACCCAAATGCGTGTCGACGGACCGCGGGTCGTAGCGATTTTCATACCGGACTCCCAACGGGTGTGTATGGGAGTCCGGCCACCATCGAGCGGAGACGACGACGAACCAAGGAGTGTGGAGTTCGGGATCGCAGCCCTCGACGCCCGCCTCAAAGACGCCGATCTCTCCTTTCCGGCGACGAAAGACGAGGTCGCGACCGAACTCGGCCAGGAGCGCGTTCCGTACGACGTCCACGGCAACGACGTTGCACTCGGCGAGATGCTCGCGGAGGTCGACGAAACCGAGTTCAGATCGCGCCAGGTTCTTCTGAACGAGTTGCACGAACCGTTCGAAGCCTACCGGAAGGAGAACTCGGGCGGCGTCTTTCGCCAGGTTCGCTCGATGCTTCCGTTCTGACCGGCGGCGACGAACCGGTTGCCGTCCTCCGAAGCGGCGCGGGACTGATCGTCCCGTTCACTCGCCGTCTCGGTCCCGCCCGTTCGTCTCGCGCGTGATCTGCTCGAGACGCCGACGCTGTTCGCGGTGGAGCGTAACGAGCATGTCCGAGAGGACGCCGAACATGAGTAACTGGACGCCGAGCAAGATCGCGGCGGCCGAGACGAGCGCCAGTATCTCGTGGCCGGCTCCGTACTGGATCCATCGCCAGAGGACGTACGCGGCGACGAATCCGCCGGAGACGATGCCGGAGACGCCGAGGCTTCCGAAGTAAAACAGCGGGTTGTTGGTCTTGGCCAGCGAGTAGAGCGCGAAGATGATCGTCCCGCCGTCTTTGACCGGGTGGAGGTTCGTCTCGGACTCTTCGGGCCGGGCGCTGTAACTGACCGGTACGACCGCGGTGTCGACGCCGTGTTTTACACACTCGACGGCCAGCTCCGTCTCGATCGTAAAGCCATCCGAATCCAGCGAGAGCCGTTCGAACGAATCGGTCGTAAACGCCCGGTAGCCCGAGAGAATGTCGTCGTAATCCGCACCGTGGATGAACCGAAACGAGCGGTTTATCAGCCGGTTTCCGAAGCCGTTGAGCGCGCGCATGGCGTCGTCGTCCATGTCCGCAAACCGATTGCCGATGACGTGTTCGTAGCCGCGCGAGAGCGGTTCGAGCATCCGGTCGGCGTCGGCGGGATCGTAGGTGCCGTCGCCGTCGACCATCAGAACGTACGGCACGTCGACGTACTCGAGCGCCTCGCGAACGGCCTGGCCTTTTCCGTCGCCGGACTGAACCAGCACTTGCGCGCCGCGGTCGCTCGCAATTTCGCGCGTGTCGTCGTCGGAGTTTCCGTCGACGATGACCACGTTCGCGTAGCCCTGTTCGTAAAAGCCGTCGATGACGTCGCCGATCGTGGCCGCCTCGTCGAGGGTCGGAACGAGGACGCAGACCTCGTCCGCAGAAATCTCGCGCGTCCGCTCGGTCATCGTGATGACCTCCCCGCCGCGCTCGAGGGAATCCGCGCGGATTTCGCCATTGTCCATCGCCAGCCACTCGTTGGCCGGACTGTAAAAGGATACTGATGCCGACCTCCTCGCCGTCAGTAGTGAAATTCGGCCGGAAAAACGTCTTTATGCGCACAAACCACAGGGACGAAGACGATCGGTCTTCGGGAAGACGTCTACGAGCGATTGCGGGCGCGAAAGCGTGAAAGAGAACGTTTTACCGATCTCGTCGATCAACCGGACGAGTGGGAGCCGGACTGGGAGGCGACGTTCGGGACGGTACCGAACGAGGAGGTGGACGAACTCGAACCGTTCGTCGAGCGATCCCGATCGAGTCCAACGACGGACTCGGCGAACGCCAGCAGGAGGCGCTCGAGGCATTCGAGACGACATTCGAGACGACATTCGAGACGACATTCGAGACGACGTCGTCCGAGACGAAACGTGCGGACGATACCGATGGCTGCGACGACGGCACTCACGACGGGGGATCGGATGGGCGGTACCCTCACCACGTCAGCCCCTCGTACACCTCGAGGTCGTCCTCGTCGACCGCGATCCGGCGACCGTCGACGAGGACGCGGCGGGCCATCCCCGCGAACGAGAGCTCCTCGAACTCGGGCCAGTCGGTGGCGACGACCGCCCCTTCCGCGCCCTCGAGCGCGCCCTCGGCCGAGTCGGCGTACTCGACCTCGAGGTCGGGATGGGCCTCTCGGACGTTGTCGACCGCGACCGGGTCGTAGGCGACCGGCCGCGCGCCCCGCTCGAGGAGCGCCTCGATCACGTCGAGCGCGCGCGACTCGCGGACGTCGTCCGTTCCGGGTTTGAACGCCAGCCCGAGGACCGCGACGCGCGTTCCCTCGAGATCGACGTGGCTCTCGAGGAGGTCGACCAGTCGCCGGGGCTGTGCGTCGTTGACGGCGACGACCGCGTCCAGCAGCTCCGGTTCGTATCCCTGCTCGCGCGCCCCGGCACGCAACGCGTCGACGTCCTTCGGGAAGCAGGAGCCGCCCCAGCCGAGCCCGGAGCGCATGAACTTCTCGGAGATCCGGTCGTCCAGGCCGACGGCCTCGAGCACCTCGTACGCGTCCGCGCCGTACTCCTTGGCGACGTTTCCGAGCTCGTTGATCAGCGATACCTTCGACGCGAGGAAGGCGTTGTTGGCGTACTTGATGAGTTCGGCCTCCCGGACGCCGGTCTCGACGAGCGCCGGTCGTCGGATCGAATCGGATTCGCCGTCGCCGTCCGTCTCGGCGCGCGCGTCCCCCTCGAGAATCGGGTCGTACAGTTCCCGTATCGTGGCGGCGGCGTCCTCGCTCGTCGCGCCGACGACAATCTTATCGGGCTCGAGAAAGTCCCGCACGGCCGTTCCCATCCGGAGAAACTCCGGGTTCATCGCGAGTTCGAGCCCGCCTCCGACCTGCATTTCGGACTCGTCCTCGAGAATCGGACCGATCACGTCCTCCGTCGTTCCGGGGAGGACGGTGCTCTTGACGACGACGAGGTGGTCGCCGTCGCTCTCCGCGAGCGCGCCGCCGAGCATCTCGGCGCCGGCTCGCATGGGTGCGAGGTCGAGACCGCCGGCCGCAGTCGTGGGCGTGGGCAGACAGAGGAACGTGAGGTCGGTGTCGCGAACCGCGGCGTACTCGGTCGTCGCCCGCAGCCTCGAGCCGGCGTGTTCGGCGATCCGCTCTTCGAGGCCCGACTCGTGGATCGGCGCCTCGCCCGCGTTGATCGCGTCGACGACGTCCTCGTCTATCTCGACGTTGACGACGTCGTGGCCGAGATCCGCGAGACAGGCGGCGACGGTCGTCCCGACGTAGCCGCTTCCGACGATGGAAACCTGCATGGCTCTCCCAACGGTGCGTCTGCGTTAGTTATTTTGGGGTTCGTCCTGCGACCGACCGTCACTCGGCGTCGCTCGAGTCGCCGTCCTCGTCCGCCGCGTCGACGACCGCCTGGAAGGCGTCGAGGATGACTCGCTTGGTCACGGCGCCGCGAGAGGTCCAGTGGGTCGCGTAGTCGAGCATGTCGTCGTAGATGTCGGGTTTACAGCCGGCCGCTTTCGGGTGGCCGCCGCCGTTTACCCGCCCTGCGACCTCGTGACAGCGCTCGAACGCGTCGGTGCCGCGGATCGACGCCGAGCCGGCGGGTTTGACGATCACCGAGGCGTCGGCGCCCTTCTCGCGCATCGCTTCGGCGACCTCGTTTTGCGAGCACCGGCCGTAGGTGACGCCGACGGTGTACTCGCCGACCTCGCGAAACTCGGCGCGGGCGACCGCCTGCTCGATCAGCGCCTCCTTTTCGACGCGACGGTTGGCGATGAACTCCTCGACCCACGCGGGCAGGTCGACGCCGTACTCGCGGACGACTTCGACGTACTCCGCGGGATCGGTCCAGTAGGCGTAATCCGCCAGGTCGTCGCTCCGGGGATCCTCGCGCAGCCAGAGGTCGTGATCCCGCGTGACGGCGGCCAGCTCCTCGTACATCGGATCGAACTCGTACTCGAGCGATCGGTAGACGACGTCGGCACTGCACTCTTCTTCGGAGTCGCCGACCACGAGATCGACGCCGGCGTCGCGGACGGCGTCGGCGACGTCCTCGCCCCACTGGTGGTGGTCGTACCACGATACCCGGTCGGCGGTCTCGAGCGCGGCGTCGAGCTCGTCGTCGACGTACTCGTACCTGTCCGGACAGAGGTCGCAGACGTAGAGGTCGACCCCCTCCGTGCCGTACTCCGCGACGCGAGCCAGCGCGTCCTCGACGTCGTGGGGACTCGCCGGTACGAGCGCGACCGAGTGAGGCGTCGACTCGGGCTCCTCGAGCGGATTTTCGGCCTCGTCGACGGCGGTGACCTCGTCCGCCGCGGCGTTTTCGGATCGCTCGCCGTCGGTCCCGCCCGCGTCGACGGCCGGTTCGGGAACGGTGCACACGTCGTCGTAGGCCTCCCGGATCAGCGCGACGCAGGCCAGACCGTCCGCGTCGGAATCGGCGATGACGGCGACGTCTGCCCCCTCGAGCGCCGCTTCCGTCCGTTCGTCTTCGAGGTCCTCCTCGAGCGTGTCGGGAAGAAAGAACCCGGTGCCGGGCAGGACCGACTTGCGGGCGATCGACAAGTCGCTGCTGTCGATGAGTTCGTCGTACATACACCGCCGTCCGCGGCGACGGGGGAAGTAACCGCCGATCTCGAGTGTCAGTACGGTTTCAATTATACGACCGAAACGGCGCGGGCGGATCAGGCGTCGGCCGCGGCTTCCCCACCCGTCGGCGCGAGCTGTCGAACCGTCAACACGGGCACCGGCGACGTTCGGACGATCCGTTCCGCGACGCTGCCGAGCAGGAGGCGGTTCTCGCCGTGGCGTCCGCGGGTTCCCGTCGCGATGAGAGCCGCGTCCACGTCTCGTGCGTACTCGCAGATCTCGACCGCCGGTCGGCCCTCGCGGACGGCCGTCGTCACCGGCCGGTCGGTGCGACCTTCTACGGTCGCCAGCGCGGCGTCGGCGTGGGTCTCGAGAGCGGTTCGGAGCTCCTCCCGGAGCTGTTCGGGCGAGGCGTCGACCTCGCTCGCGTCGACGACGGAGAGCGCGTGGACGTCGGCTTCGAAGCGTTCGGCCAGATCCAGCGCGACGTCGACGGCCCGCTTGACGCTCTCGGAGCCGTCCGTGGCCACCACGACCGTATCGAACATGCCCCCGAATTGCGTCCGGGACGGCTTAAACGCTCCCGATCGTTCCGCCGCGGCCGGGCGGGGGAGGGTTTTTTGGGTCGGACCACACACTGGCTCGTATGGACGACAGCGAGCCGTTTTCCGTCGACACCGTTCTCGCGCCGGTCGACGGGAGCGACGAGTCCGCCACCGCCGTCGAGTACGCAATCGCCGTCGCGGATCGCTACGAGGCGTCCGTTCACGCGCTGTACGTGCTCGGACGGGGCGTCGTGCGCGGGATGGACGCCGGAACCGTCGACGAAAACGCAGTCGCGGAGAACACCCAGGGGTTTTTCGACGACGTCGGCGAGGCCGCGGCCGACGCCGACGTCGGGCTTTCGACGTCGGTCGACGACGGCTTTTCGCAAAGCCGAAAGACCCGCCACCCCGGAAACGTGGTTCTCGACACCGCCGACGCGATCGACGCGGACTTCATCGTCTTGCCACGGGAGTCCGTCACCGACGCCGCCTCCGCCGAAGTCCTCGAGAAAGCCGCCGAGTACGTCCTCTCCTACGCGAGTCAGCCGGTTCTCTCCGTCTGATATCCTCGAGCGGAGAACGCCCCCGTCGGAGAAGGTCGCCTCGAACCGGCGTAACTACTCGAGTTTGATCGCCATCTCCTGTTCGAAGCTCTCGGCCCCCGTCGTCTCGAAGCCCACGCGCTCGTAGAGGGCGATCGCCGGCTGGTTCCAGCGCTCGACGGTCAGCCAGACGCGGCGGATGCCGACGTCGCTGGCGTGACCCAGGAGGTATTCGAGCAGCGCCGTTCCGATGCCGGCTCGCTGGTACTCCTGCAGGACGAAGATCGCAAGCTCCCACTCGGCGTCGGCGGCGTCCTCGAGCGACGAGGGATCGTCGACGTCGGGGACGAGCATCGCGTGGCCGATCGCGTCGGTCCCGTGGGAGGCGACGACGTTGACGCTGTAATCGGCGATGGCCTCGAGCCAGGTTTCGATCCGCTCGCGACCGGTCGGCGGAATCCCCTGGGCGCGATCGGTCGGATCGAACTCGACGTACATCTCGACGACGTCCTCGAGGGCGTCGCCGTCGAATCGCTCGGGAACCCGGACCTCGATGGCCCGACCGTCGCGATCCTCGAACGTCGACGGGGGTGACGGGAACGAACCGACGGACTCGTCGGGGTACGTTCGCGTTCTCGTCATCGTTATCGAACCAGTTTGACGGTCGTCGGGGCGTTCAACAGGACGAACTCGGTGATCGGTCCGAGCTGAATCTTCCCCATCGGGCTCAGCGTGCCGCCGCCGATCACCAGCTGGTCGTACTCGCCCTGTTCGGCGTAGTTGACCAACGCGCTGCCCGGATCGCCCTCGAGGCGAACGATCTCCGCGTCGATGCGTTCGTTCTCGAGCAGCCGCGCTGCGACGTCGTACATCTCGTCCTGTGAGCGTTTCGTCTCGGGTTTTTCGAGGACGGCCACCGTCAACTCGTCGCCGACCTCCTGCGTTCGCTCGATCGTCCGCCGGAGCGTCTTGTCCGATTCGTCGCTGCCGCCGAGACCCACTAGGACGTTCATATCACTGTGTGTGAGCCGATGGACGAAAACCGTTGTGCCGCTACCCGGACGAGCCCAACGCGGTGGTTGGACGACGGGTGACGCTGACAGTCGGGCGAACGACAGGACGACGCTGTTAAGAGCGTGTAGTGAGTACGTGGACCGAATGAGTGATGCGGCGCTCGATGTCGTGGAGTTTCTGCTCACGACGAGCGTGTATTCGGACGACAGGACGCTGGACGAGAACGATTTACCGCCGTCGTTTCGCCAGGTATTCTGGACCGCGAGCGGCGACGGCGACGGCGGTCAGGGGGCACCCGATCGCTCCGGAATCAGTCGACCGCTGTCGGCGACCAACAGCGCCGCGCGGGCGGCCACGGGCGTCGATCAGCCGTGGGACGCCGTCTCGGAGCTGATGTTCACCGAGCGCGACGAGTTCTCCGGAACAGTTACGCTCGCCGAGCAGGGGATGGCCGAGCGCTGGTTCGTCGAGCGGGCCGACGACGAACGGTTGCGCGAGAATCCCACGCTGGCGAAACACTTCGACGAACACGACGAGTACGGCTCCGCGTTCGACGTCGACCACGAGGAGGCTCGCGATCGAAACCGGCCGATCCAGGCCGACCGCGTCTGGATCGACGGCCTGCTCGAGGAGTACTTCGACGACGAAGAGGACGAGGAGATGCTCGACCTCGTCGAGGTTCGCGCGCCCGAGGAGGTCGACATCACGCTCGACGACCTCGTGCTCACCGACGGACAGGAGGCCGAGATCGACAAAATTTCCAAGGCGATCGAACACCGCGACTACCTCGCACAGATCGGGCTGCGCGAGATCGGGAAACTGCTGTTCGTCGGCCCGCCGGGCACCGGCAAGACCTCGACCGCACAGGCGCTGGCGCGGGACATGGACCTGCCGTTCGTCGAGGTCAAACTCTCGATGATCACCTCCCAGTACCTGGGCGAAACCGCAAAGAACGTCGACAAGACCTTCGAGGTGGCGAAGCGACTTTCTCCGTGTATTCTGTTCATCGACGAGTTCGACTTCGTCGCCAAGACCCGCCGAAGCGACGAACACGCCGCCTTGAAGCGGGCGGTCAACACGCTGCTCAAGAGCATCGACAACATCTCGCTGATCGAAGACGACGTTTTGCTGATCGGCGCGACCAACCATCCAGACCAACTCGACGACGCGGCCTGGCGGCGCTTCGACGAGATCATCAACTTTCCCAAACCCGACTACGACATGCGGACGGACATCCTCCGGGTCATCACCCGCCAGATGCGAATCGAGGAGTTCGATCCCCAGCTCATCGCCGAGATCACCGAGGGCCTGACCGGCAGCGACCTCCGGATGGTGCTCCGGGAGGCCGTCCTCGAGGCGCTGACCGAGGATCGGACGACACTGACCCAGGAGGACCTGCTGAACGCCGTCGAGGAGTTCGAAGAGCGAGACACGCTCAAGAACATGGACATGATCGAGGGCGACCACGACGCGCTCGTCGCCGGCGGCGATCTCGGCAAGGCGAGCGACGGCGGCCACGGACACGACCACGATCACGACCACGACCACGATCACTGACGCCGGATCGCGCCCTTCGAACTCGAGCGGCGACGGCCGTCTCGAGCGCGAATCCGACCGCGATCTCGTGATCGACGACGAGGGGGCGATACCGATCACGTCCACGAGTTCGATCGTCGTCTGCGCCGGATGCGGCCCGACCGGAAGCGCCGATCCGATCGATTTCGACCGCTCGCGTCGGACGGCCGATCACTCGAGAATCCGCTGGACGTAGAGGTGTGCGAATACGATCGCGGTGATCGCGCCGGAGAGGTACGTCGCGAGCGAGCTTCCCGCGAGGACGACCAGCCGCGTCGGCGGCGAGCCGACGACGGGGTGGGTGGCCGTGGCGGCGCTGATCTCGGTGATCGCGAATGCGGTGGCGATCGCGACGACGAGGCTGACGAGCACGATCGTCGTCCGCCGTCGGAACGAGACGAGTCCCCAGCTCACGGCGAGCGCGGCGATCGGTCCGTAACCGCCGACGACGACCGCCTCGGGCGCGAGGATGAACTTGACGAGGACGACGATCACGAGGACGACGGTGACGGCGAGCGCGACGATTCCGGCGGCGGTGACGACCGGCGAGTCGGCGAACAGCACCGCGGCCCCCGCGAGCACGCCGACGACGGTGAGAGCCATCGTCGAAAGGAACGTGAAAAGCAGCGTCGCGACCACCGCCGGCAGCCGACGGAGCGCGTGGGCCGCCGCGGTCGTCGGCGCGTATCGTCGGTCGACGAGTTCGCCCGCGACGATCGTCCCGGCGTAGCTGCGGGCGAACAGACCGCCCGTGAAGACGACGAAACTGAGCGTGACTTCGACTGCAGGCGGTCCGACGAACCCGACGAACTGGACGGCGGCGACCGCGAGAAAGACGAGGAGAATCGAGCGCCGGTTACGGAGCACGCCGACGGCCCACAGGAGCACGTCGCCGATTCGCCGCCGCGTGACGCCCGCGCTGACGCCCCGACACTCGAGGCACGCACAGCCGTCGACGTCCTCGCGGCGCTCGATTCGATCGACCATCCGCTCGAGACGCCCGCGCCAGAAATCATAAACGCTCCGGAATGTATCTGGAGACGACACGATCCGCCTCCGTTAGCCGCTCGCGTCGGAGCCGACGAGTCGGACCAGCGTCTCCCAGAGGGCGATGAGTATCGAAACGGGACCGACCGCAACGGCGAGGTTCTTGAACGCCACCCGGAGGCCGGGCTGGTCGTCTTCGGTGCCCAGAAACAACACCAGCGGCTCCGAGGAGACGGTGTAGACGTCCATCTCGCGACCTTTCTCGGAGTAACAGGTGTCGGCGACCTCGATGAGGCCGACCGCAGAGAGGTTCTCGAGGTGGTAGCTGACGCTCTGGATCGACATCTCGAGGCGGTCCGCCAGCGCCGTCGCCGTCAACGGACGGTCGTTCAGTTCCCGGAAGATCGTCCGGGCCGTCTCCGACGAGAGCGCGGCGAGGACTTCGCTCGTTCGGTCGTCGTCGATACACAGCAGGGACGGCTGGCCCGTCCGGTCGGTCGACGCGTTCGACGTCGTGGGGAGGAGTCGTGACATGGATCGGGGCGGCGGTGGTCGTTACCTCCCCGTTCGATCCCGGCGTACGTAACTACTTCCGTCGCTCAAAATCGATTTTGAGTAACTCACGACCCTCAAACTTGAGTAACTCACGACCCTCGAACGCGCTCGAGCACCGCGAGCGTGCCGTCGGCGTGTGCGTCCTCGAGCACTTCGTCGGCGGCGTCTTTCGCGTCGTCGTCCGCGTTGGCGACGGCGAAGCTGCGGCCGACGACCGAGAACGTCGAGACGTCGTTGACGGAGTCGCCGACGGCGACGGCGTCGCCCGGATCGAACCCGACGTGCTCTGCGATCCGGACGACGCCGTCGCCCTTGTTCGGCGTCGTATCCTTGACGTGGTAGGCGTAGCCGGTGTCGACCACCTCGAGGCCGTGGTCGGCGGCGATCTCGCGAAGCGGCTCGAGGGGCTGGTCCCTGCTGACGGCGACCTCCGTCTCGCGCCAGCGGTTGACGGTGTCTTCGTCGCCCCAGCCGAGCGAGTAGCCGGCGTCGCGGTAGGCCTCGGCGACGGCGCGCGCGGCCGCCCGGTCGGCGGTAACGAAGACGTCGTCGCCGGTGTAGACGACGCCGCCGTTTTCGGCGACGACCAGCTCGGGGATGCCCGCGAAGTGACAGAGAGCGATCGGATACGGGAAGGCCTTTCCCGTGGCGATCACGATCGGGCCGTCCCACTCGCGGATCGGATCGAAGATGCGCGGATCGATCCCCCAGGCGTCGGGGCGGGTCAGGGTCCCGTCGACGTCGAGCACGAGCGGCGGATCGGCTGTCATACTCCCACGTCGGGGACGAGCAGCCTAAAGCGGTCGCATCTCTCGTCGTGAGCGGCTCACCAGCACGGTCGCTCAGTTCGTCGGTGCGAACTTCGTAGCTCCGTCTGATAGACACCGACGAGGAAATCGCTCGAGTCGCGGGTAGACTTCTCGCGGCGGCGGACGACGCCGCGGGTGTCGACAGCGGAATCGGATGGAACGATGCACAGATCGCCGCGGCGGCCGACGTACTGGACGAACCCGTCTTCACGCGAACCGTCGACGATTTCGAACCGCCCGGAGTCGACGTCGAGACGTACTGACGGTCTCCGCGGGCCGAACGCGTCTCTGACTGTCGTCGGACGATTCGCTTTCGCGTTCTCGATCGCGAATCGAACTCGAGATCTGACGTCGTCAACCGGCACGGTTTCGGCCACCGACCCGTTGCACTTCGAGCGATTCGGATTTCGCCGCCGCTCAACTCGGCAGTCGCCCCGCCCGCTCGAGGGCGGTGAGGACGACCACCGACGCGGCGAGGAAGGCGGCGGCGGCGGCGAACACGCCGTCGTAGGTGTATCCGCCCTCGATGAACGCGCCGAGGACGGACGAGCCGAGCGCCTGCGTGAGCATCCAGACCGAGCTGAACACGGCGTAGGCGCTCGCTCGCGTCGAATCGGGCAGCGTATCGAGCAGGTAGGTGTCCACCGCGGGAAACAGCACGTGGATGACGAAGCCGACGATCGCGGAGAGTGCGACCATCGCGAGCAGGCCTTCGGCCAGCGTCAGCGCGAACAGACAGACGGAGAACGTGCCGACGATGCCCAGCAGGTAGGGGACGTGGGGGAGCCTGTCGGCGAGGTCGCCGCCGACGTAGAACGAGGGGACGCCGGCGACGAAGACGATCGTGAGCATCGCCGACGCCTGTCGACCGGAGAGCCCCTTCGATTGCATGTACAGCTCGTAGAAGTTGAACACGCCCTGCCAGACGAACACCGTCGCGCCGACGAGCGCGAGCGCGGTGACGATGAGTCGCCACTCCGAGAGCGCGCCGGCGACGAAGTCGCGGTCGGCCTCACCAGCCCGGGGCATCTCGGTTCGTTTCGCGGCGAACCAGGTGTAGATCGTCACCAGCGCCGCGCCGACGGCGATCGTCCACAGCGAGAGCCGCCAGTCGACGAACAGCGTGAGCGCGACCAGCGGGGCGGCGATCACCGCCGCGATCTGGCTCGCGCCGCCGTGGATCCCCATCGCGCGCCCGACGCGTTCGGGATACAGTTCGCTCAGCAGGGGGTTCGCCGAGACGAAGTAGACGCCCGACGCGATGCCCATGAAGAACGCCCCGGCCATCAGGTGCGGGACCGTCGTCGCGGTCGCGGCGATCGCGGACGAGACCGCGAGAATCGTGCCGGACGCGAGAACGATGTGGTGGCGCGGTACCTTCGTGAGGAGCCACCCGGTCGGGAGCCGGAGCGACGCGCTGCCGACCCACGCCAGCGTCACGATCAGCCCGGCGGTCGCCTCACCGATCCCGAACTCCGCGATGAAGACGTCGAGCAGCGGCGCGAAGATAATTCTGGCGAGATTGAGAAAGAACACCAGGCCACAGAGGGAGGCGAACAGGCGGGCGCGAGTCACGGTGGAGGTTTCAGACAGACGGTATCAAACGTTCCGAAAGCGGAACCGTTCGTTCGTCTGGTAGGTCGACTCGAGGCGCGCGTCGGTTCGACCCGAGAACGTCGCCGAGAGCCGACAGCCACCGGTGATCTCGACGAGCCCGAGGAGTCGACGCTCGAAGCGATCGAAACCGCGTCACCGTTCGTCTCGAGCCCAGTCGCGCGAGCGATCGACGGCCTGACTCCAGCGCTCGTGGCGCTCGTCCGCGAGGTCTTCGTCCATCTCGGGGTCGAACTCGCGGTCGACCCGCCAGTTGCTGCGCAGCTCCTCGAGGTCGTCCCAGTAGCCGACGGCCAGGCCAGCGGCGTAGGCGGACCCGAGCGCGGTCGTCTCGTCGACGACCGGCCGAACGATCCGCGTGCCGATGATGTCCGACTGGAGCTGACAGAGGAAGTTGTTCTTGACGGCTCCCCCGTCGACTTTCAGCGCGGTCATCTCGATGCCGGAGTCGGCCTCCATCGCCTCGGCGACGTCGCGGGTCTGGTAGGCGATCGACTCGAGGGTCGCGCGGACGATGTGCTCTTTGCGGGTCCCCCGGGTCATGCCGACGATCGTCCCTCGCGCGCGCTGATCCCAGTGGGGCGCTCCGAGGCCGGTGAACGCCGGAACGACGTAGACGCCGTCGGTCGAGTCGACGCTCCGGGCGAGTTCTGCGGTCTGGGACGGCTCGTCGATCAGCGAGACGTCCTCGAGCCACTCGATTGCGGCTCCGGTGGCGAAGATCGCTCCCTCGAGGGCGTACTGAACGGGCTCGCCCGAACGCTGGAAACCGATCGTCGTGAGCAGACCGTGGTCGGACGCGACGGCCTCCTCGCCGGTGTTCATCAGGAAGAACGAGCCGGTGCCGTAGGTGTTTTTCGCGTCGCCGGGATCGAAGCAGGTCTGGCCGAACAGCGCCGCCTGCTGGTCGCCGAGCGCCCCTGCGACGGGCACTGCCGCCCCGAGAAATCCGTCGGGATCGGTCGTCCCGTACGTCTCGTCGTCGCTCGAGGGGCGCACGTCGGGCAACATCGCTCTGGGGATCGAAAACGTCTCGAGAAGTTCGTCGTCCCACGCGAGGTCGTGAACGTTGTACAGCATCGTCCGCGAGGCGTTAGTCACTTCCGTGACGTGCTCGCCGGTGAGGTTGTAGATCAGCCAGCTGTCGATCGTCCCGAACAGGACCTCGCCGCGCTCGGCGCGGTCGCGGACGTCCGCGGGCCGGGCGCGTTCCATCTTGATCGGATCGGCCTCCTCGAGCAACCACTCCGCTTTCGTCGCGGAGAAGTAGGCGTCGGGCTCGAGGCCGGTCTTCGATCGGATGGCCTCGACCGCGCCGTTTTCTTCCAGGCGTTCGATGCGCTCGGTCGTTCGCCGGTCCTGCCAGACGATCGCGTTGTAGACGGGGGTGCCAGTGTCGGCGTCCCACAGCACCGTCGTCTCCCGCTGGTTCGTCACGCCGATGGTCTCGAGCTGTTCGGGGGCGATACCGGCTTGCCCGAGCGCGCGCGTGATGACGGCTTTCGTATTTTCCCAGATCTCGAGCGGATCGTGTTCGACCCACCCAGGCTCCGGATACCGCTGTTCGTGCGTCTCGTAGGCGTTCGAGACGACCCGGCCGCCGTGGTCGAAGACGATGAACCGCGTCCCGGTCGTCCCCTGGTCGACCGCGCCGACGTAGGTCTCGTCGGTCACCGCTTCCCACCCGGAGGGCCGCCTCGAGCTATATTTACTGCTGGTTCCATATTACTGGTAAATGGTTTCGACGATCGTTATAAACGTTCGCATACCCGCGATCCGCGTCCGTCGGACGCGCGACCGATCCCCACCGCCGCAAAATCGTCGAGAACGGCCCGGAGAGCGCTCGACCGTTGCGTCGACTTCGGTCGGCGGTCGCGATGAGCAGGCGTTCCGGGGTCGTCCGACCAATTGTTATGGGTGGTGGGGCATCACCGATAAAATAAAGGATGGGGGAACCAAGGTTCCGGTAACGGGATGGCAACCGATACGGACGTCCTCGTCGTCGGCGGGGGATCGACCGGCTGCGGAATCGCCCGGGATCTGGCGATGCGCGGCCTCGAGGTCACCCTCGTCGAGCGGGGCAATCTCACTGACGGAACTACTGGCCGGATGCACGGCCTCTTGCACAGCGGGGGACGCTATGCGGTTTCCGATCGGGCGAGCGCGACCGAGTGTATCGAGGAAAACGAGATCCTCCGGGAGATCGCCGGCCACTGCGTCGAACTGACCGGCGGGCTGTTCGTCCAGCGCCCGGAGGACAGCGACGCGTACTTCGAGGAAAAACTCGAGGGCTGTCGCGCCTGCGACATACCCGCGCGGGTTCTCTCCGGACGGGAAGCCCGCGAGGTCGAACCGTATCTCGCGACGGACGTGAAACGGGCGATCGAAGTCCCCGACGGCGCGGTCGATCCCTTCAGACTCTGCGTGGCGAACGCGATCGACGCGCGCGCTCACGGCGCGCGAATCGAAACGCACGCCGAGGTGATCGACCTGCTGCGCGAGGGCGACGACGTCTACGGCGTCGAGGTGCGCCACGACTCGGGGCCCGGAACGCGCGTCCACCGAACGCCGGGAAGTACCGAGGAGATCACCGCCGAGTACGTCGTCAACGCCACCGGCGCGTGGGCCGGCCGGATCGGGGCGATGGCCGACCTCGACGTCGAGGTTCGTCCGTCGAAGGGCGTGATGACGATCATGAACGTGCGACAGGTCGACACCGTCATCAACCGCTGTCGGCCCAAAGGCGACGCCGACATCATCGTCCCACACGAGACGACGGCGATCCTCGGGACGACCGACGAGGAGGTGTCCGATCCGGACGACTACCCCGAGGAGGAGTGGGAGGTCGACGCGATGATCGACACGCTCTCGGAACTCGTTCCCATCCTCACGGAGGCCAGAACGATCCGCTCGTTCTGGGGCGTTCGACCGCTGTACGAACCGCCGGAGCGGGATACGCGAGATCCGACGGACATCACGCGCGATTTCTTCCTGCTGGACCACGCAGAGCGCGACGGCGTCGCGGGAATCACGAGCATCGTCGGCGGCAAGTTCACCACCTACCGGGCGATGGCCGAGGAGATCTCCGATCACGTCTGCGAGAAACTCGGCGTGAACGCCTCCTGTGCGACCGCGACGGAACCGCTACCGGGAAGCGAGAATCTCGAGATTCTCGAGGAGGGGATGGACGACTTCGGGCTCCGATCGCCGATCGCTCGCCGGAGCAAGCAGCGACTCGGAAGCCGCTCGCGCGAGGTGCTCGAGACCGACGAGGCGAATCCGGTGATCTGCGCCTGCGAGGGGGTCACCCGCGCGGAAGTTCGCGACGCAGTGTCTCAGTCCGGCTCGGATCTCAACGCGGTTCGCATACGGACCCGCGCGTCGATGGGAAACTGCCAGGGCGGCTTCTGCTGTGGCCCGATGGCGAACGAACTCCACCCGAAGTACGACGAACCGACGGCCAGGGCGGCGCTCGACGAACTGATTCAAGAGCGCTGGAAGGGCCAGCGACACGCCCTCTGGGGGGAACAGCTCTCGCAGGCGATGCTCAACTACGCGCTGTTTGCGACGACGATGAACCGGGACGAGGATCCAGCCGACGCGGCGGAACCGCTCGAGTACGCCGCGTTCGACCACGGAGGGCGATAGATGGCGATCGAGGACGACGTGCTCGTCGTCGGCGGCGGACTCGCGGGCGCGACGGCGGCGCTCGCGGCCAAAGACGCCGATCCCGACGCGCGGGTCCGCCTCGTCACGTACAAACAGAGCACGCTGCGTCACGCGAGCGGGCTGATCGACGTCCTCGGGTACGGGCCGGACGGCGATGGACCGCTGGTCGATCCCTTCGACGCGCTTGTGAACCTCCCCGAGAGTCACCCGTACCGTCGCGTCGGCGTCGACGCCGTTCGCGAGGCGCTGTCGTTTTTCGACGGCGTCGCGGGCGACGCCTACGCGGGGAACCACACCGACAGGAACGCGCTCGTTCCGACGGCCGGGGGAACCGTAAAGCCCACCGCCAGGTACCCCGCGGCGACCGCGGCCGGCCTGGCGAGCGACGAGCGCGACGCGCTGTTTGTCGGCTTCGAGACGCTCCCGGCGTTCGACGCGCCGCGTTCGGCGAGTCACCTCGAGGCAGCCGGCGTCCCGTTTTCCACACGGGGCGAGACGGTTTCGTTTCCGGGGATCGACCGTGACGACGCGAAGCTCGTCAGGTACGCACACCTCCTGGACGAAGACGAACGGGTCCGGACGAGCGGTCGGCGGATGGGCGCTCGGACGGCCCTCGCGACTGCCGTCGACGCGCGCCTCGGGGAGGAATCCCGGATCGGCTTTCCCGCCGTCCTGGGCGACGAGCGCCCGGCGGAAGTCCGGTCGTACCTCGCGGACGCCCTCGGCGTCGACGTCTTCGAGGTGCCGACGGGGCCGCCCAGCCTGGCGGGGATGCGACTCGAGGACGTGCTGTTCGATGCGCTCTCGGACGACGGCGTTCGCGTGACCGCCGGCGTTCCGGTGATCGACTACGAGCTGGTCGCTGGGGGCGCGTCCGAGTCCGACGGCGACCGGATCGATCACGTCGTCGTCGACCGCCACGGCAGCGAGATTCCCCACCGCGCGGACCAGTACGTGCTCGCGACCGGCGGACTGGTCGGAAAGGGCGTCAAATCCGATCGCGATGGCGTCTTCGAGCCGATCTTCGACTGTCACGTTCCACAGGCCGACGACCGCTACGACTGGTTCGTCGACGACGTCTTCGGGGAACAGCCGTACGCGCGCTTCGGCCTCGAGCCGGATCGTGACCTCCGACCGCTCGATCCGAACGGGGAGCCGGAGTTTTCGAACCTGCGCGCCGCCGGTGCCGTCCTCGGGGGGTACGACTTCGCGGCGGAGAAATCGGGTGCGGGCGTCTCGATCGCGACGGGATACGTCGCCGGGACCCGGGCCGCCGAGGAGGTGAGCCGATGATCGAGGCCGACTCGTCGGTCCGCGGACGAGCTCCGGGATCGACCGACCCGCGCGGACGGCCGCCGACCGACGCCGACCGCAATCGACTGATTCAGGTGAGACAATGAGCGACGCAGAACGATCGATCGACGACGCACCGGACGGGAGCACCGACGAGTTCGAGCCGATCCAGGTGTTTCCGGAGGCCGAGGAGATGGACCTCCGGCCGGGGGCGGACAACTGCTACAAGTGTTCGACGTGCGACACCAACTGTCCCGTCGCGGCGGTCGACGACGAGTTCCCGGGGCCGAAGTTCCAGGGACCGGAACAGTGGCGGCTCAAACGGCAGGACGATCGCGACGTCGACGAGTCGGTGATGAAGTGCTCGAACTGCATGCGCTGTGACAGCGCCTGTCCGTCGTCGGTGCCGCTCTCACAGATGCACAACACCGCTCGAGGCGAGTACGTCGACGAGCGGATGAGCAAACGTTCGCGCGAGTACCTCCGCAACCGGATGCTCGCAAACTACCGTCGACTCGCGCCGCTTGCGTCGACGTTCCCCAGGACCGCGAACGCCGTGATGGGACTGTCGATCACCCGTTGGATCGGCGAGAAGCTGCTCGGCGTAACGAGCGAACGGGAGTTCCCCGAGTTCGCGACGGAGACGTTTCGCGAGTGGTGGGAAACGCGAGGCGGCAACGCCGCCTCGAAAAAGCGAGCGCGGGAGGCGCGAGCAAAGCGCGGTGGTGACGCGGACGACGCCGAAAAGCGCATCGCGTACTTCCACGGCTGCTACGCGAACTACAACACGCCCGAGGTCGCCAAAGCCCTCGTTCGGGTCTACGAGCACTTCGGCTACGAGGTGCTGGTCCCCGACCAGCGGTGTTCCGGTACGCCGATGTTCGCAAACGGCATGCTCGACGACGCCCGGCGGGCCGCGGAGACGAACGTCGCGGAACTCGCCGCGGCCATCGAGGACGGAGCCGACGTCGTCGCCTCCTGTAGCTCGTGTTCGATGTCGATCCGACAGGAGTATCCGGAGCTGTTCGACTTCGCCGACACCGAGACCGTCGCCGAAACCACCTGGGACGCCGTGGAGTACCTCCGCGTCCACGAGGACCTCGAGGCCGAACTCGCGGGGACGTCCGTCGACGACGAGTTCGATTCGTTCGCCTACCACGCACCGTGTCATTCACGTAATCAGGGTCTCAATGGACAGACGATCGAAGTGATGAGCGCGATCGACGGAGTCGACGTTCACGACGTCGGGGACTCCTGTTCGGGGATTTCGGGGACGTACGGCTGGAAGGCCGAAAACTACGAGACGTCGATGAAAATCGGCGAGGAGATGTTCGAGCACATGGCCGACGCCGACGCCGAGGCCGGACTCACGGAGTGTCCGACCTGCTCGATGCAGATGGAACACGGAACCGGCTACGAGATCACCCACACCCTCGAGGTGCTCGAGGCGGCGCTCGTCGAGACGGGGACCGACGAATGAACCTCCAGGAACGCATCGCCCGGCGACGATCCGCACACAAGGACCAGGGAGTCGTCGTCGATCACGACCACCTCAGTCCGGTCGTCCACCGACCCGAGCCGGTCGGCCGCGGCCCCGTCCTCGAACAGCTGCTCGACGCGCTCGAGCCGGTGTTCGACGGCGAGCTGCCGTCACCCGTCGCGGTGGTCGGGCCGCCGGGAGCCGGAACGTCGGCCATCGTCGTCGCGCTCTTCGACGCGATGAACGACCGGTTCGGCGAGTCCAGCCAGTCGATTCGGACGACGACCCGCGGCGAACGCACCGAACCGACGACGTGGTTCGTCTACGTCGACGCCCGCCGCGTCGGGAGCTCGTTCGCGTTCTATCGCGCGCTCCTGTCCGTGATCTCGCCGGAACCGGTCCCCGAAAGCGGAATCGGAACCGGCGCACTTCACGACCGGCTGTGCGATCGACTCGCCCGCCACGACCGCCGAGCCGTCGTCGCGATCGACCACCACGACGAGCCGGAGACCCTCGCGTACGACCGCGTCTGCGAGTTGCTCGAGCCCGTCGACGACAGCGTCTCGCCCGTGGCGGTCGGGGCGATGCCGCCCGACGACTGGAGCGCCACGACCGTCTCCGTGCCGCCGTACCGCCACCACGAACTCGTGGACGTCGTCACCGATCGGACGTCGACCGCGCTCGCGCCGGGCGTCATCGACCACGAGTCCGTCCGAAACCTCGCCATGTGGGCGGACGGAAACGCCCACGACGCGCTCGCAGCGGTGTTCGCGGCGACGGCGTACGCACGCGAGGAGGGCGCCGACCGCATCGAACCGGACCACCTCGAGCGAGCCAAGGCGGCGGTTCCGGAGGACGGCGTTCACGTGGATCGGACGCTCGCGCTCTCGGAGACGCGCCAGCAGGTTCTCTCGCACCTCGTCTCCATCGACTCGGACGATCGGCCCATTCGCGAGGTCGCCGACGAGATCGCGTCGCGTTCGTCGCTGACCGCCGGGACCGTCAAGCGGTTTCTGTACGAACTGGCCGATCGGGGAGTGATCGAGCGCGTGCCGCTGCCGGCCAACGGCACGGGTCGACGGCCGAGCGCGATCGAACCGCGGTTCCCGACGACCGCGTTCCGGTCGCTTTCGTCCGCAACCACGACGGACGACGGCTGAGAGGGAGTATCGGAGCCAACCGGAGGTATCGAAGTCCGACTTTCGACGCCGAGTCTCGGTTCATCACTGGAAATTCTGGACGCCTCCGATAGTTCCTACGAGTTCTCACCCCGGTCGATCTCGGCCTCCGCGTGACGACGACACAGCGTTCGATCCGATGCCACCCTTTTTACCGGTGCACACGAATGGATCACTAACTCATCACGAGGAGACATGACGATCGAGTTCGAAGAAACCGCAGACCCCGCTGGGCTCGAGGTTCACGATCCGCTCGAGCAGCGCCACCTCCAGATCCGAACGTCCGAACCTGTTTCGCTTACTCCGACCGAAAGCGACGAATTCCCGTTCCCGGTCGATACGTCGTCACCGATCGAGACGAATGAACTATTCTTCGATCAACACTTCGCTGCGACACTTCACGACGAGACTGGACAGGCAGTGTCGAACTTCGACGTCGGAGAAACGGCTTCGCTCGAGGGAGGAACACAGTTCATCGGTTTGAGCGCCCCGATCAAACTCTACGTTCGCGTCGACTGCCCGGGTACGATCGATATCGGGCTTTCGTCGGTGCGTATCTCGTTCGATGGGACGGAAACGGTCGAACTCGGCGCCAGGTCACCCCACGACCGTCCGGCAGGAACGATAACGACGCTACCCGACGTTGACTCGATTGCAGAGGCCGTCTCGATGCTCCCGTCCGCACTGAAAACGACGTCGCCCGAGCGGACCTGGCCGACGCTCCGCGGCCATCCGCCGTTGATCGAACTCGGTGAGGAACTGAGTGTACCATCAGACATTGACCGACCGTCGAGCGACGTGAAGCTAATTGTACCGAGGGAGTATCTGGCGATTTATCAGGCAACGCCGCTCGCCTTTTTTCTTGGTGCAACGATCGAAACCGGAGAGAGACCACGACTCGAGACGTCCCGGTTCGAACGTCCTCTTGGATCGAATGGTGCCCTCGGAGACGAGATCGCCAACTTGTTGAAGCGCTTTTTCCTCCTCGACTGTCTCGCCAGGACGGAAGGAATCTTTCAGTACGATCTCCTCGAGCGCTCGATCCTGGAGGACGAGCTTCCGTTCGATCTCTCCGAGACGTACGACGAGTCCCTCGACGTTCGCCTGGAACGTTTTCTCGACGTTCCGTACGAACTGCTCGAACCCCACGTCCCGCGCTGGCCCCTCACGGCGCACGTACCGGACGAACCAGCCAGTATCGAAGTACTGCCGTTCGTCGTCAACGAACTCGGGATCGTCCGCGAGGCTCGCGGCCAAACGCCGAATACGCTTCCTCGGCCGGAGACTGCAAACGCGGGCCTGGTCCGATCGACGACCGACTATCGATCGCCGTCGTCGTTCGACGAGCGATCGACGTTCGTCGTCCCCGACGTCACGGACGAATCGATCGAACACGCTTGGTTTGGGAAGAACGTTCCGCACAACGCGTCCAAGGCGACAATCGAGGCGTATCAAAACCAACTGGTCCGCGATGAGCGCAACGAATCGATCGAGATCCTCCTCGTCTGTAACGACGTGCGCATGATCGACGAGCACGACATTCTCGGGGATACCTACGGTATCCGCGACGAACTCCCGTTCGAAATTCACTCAGAGTTCGGCGTCGAATCGAATCGTCTTGCATCGTTACTCACCGACGGCGGCTACGACTTTCTTCATTATATCGGACACGCGACCGAGGACGGAATCCGATGTTCCGACGGCGACCTGGACGTGAGAGAACTCGAATCGGTCGATCTCGGCGTTTTCTTCCTGAACGCGTGTCGTTCGTACGAACAGGGACTCGCATTGACTCGGCGCGGTGCGTTCGGTGGTGTGAGTACGTACAGCGACGTCGTGAACGAAGACGCGGTCGAGGCGGGCGAAACGATGGCCCGGTTGCTCAATCGCGGATTCCCGCTTCGGGGAGCACTCGAAATTGCCCAGGAGAACACTGCCCTTGGTGACCAGTATCTCATCGTTGGCGACGGTTCAGCGGACATCGCTCAATCAGACGGTGGCGCACCTGGGCTTATTGAACTTGACCGGTACGACGAGGACACGTTTAGTTTCGGGATTCGAACCTACTCCACGAAAGAGTTCAAACTTGGAACGTCGACCGCTTCGGATCTCGAGTCAGTCGCGGATCGACATCTCACACCAGGGGTCACGCCAGCCACAGTCGTCGAGGATCGACCGATTCACGAATACTTGACTTGGACGGAGCTACCGATACTCACGGATGGTACGCTTCACTGGAACGACGGTATCGGCCCGGCTATTCTCGAGTAATACCGAGTAATTCGTATTAGAACAAGTGCGTCGCTTCCTGCTTGAGTTAACTCACCCTCGAACTTACGGTCCCATCTGGCTGTTGGTTCCTGCGACGACCGTGCCCGCCTGACTGAGCAGGACGAACAGGGTGAACAGGACGCCGATCATTCGTGGGTGCTTTGCGAGGTAATCTTTCATGGTGTCTTTGTCGGACATCACATTCCAACGGATGTTCCCAACAGTAATATAATTATCTTATAGTTACATAGGTATTTTTACCAAAAGATAGGTCTATAATTGTGAATAGCAGGGCGGATACAAGATTATCCCCGCTCGAAATATGATATACTATGAATAATCCGTTTGATTTTCATCTCGAGCTGGCACACGCTCGCGCGCGAGTGGAACCCAGCCTCTCGATACGGGCGACGCATTCCACGCTGGGATCGACAGAACGCGTCGGAGCTGAACCTCCGCCGGCGTGATCATCAGATCGCCGGCCGCGGGCGGGGCCGTTCCATCGTCGCCGCCCGTCATATGACCCGTTCTCATCGGCCGGGAACGGTCGCAAGCGGTTATCAGTGACGAACGGCTAGGTCCGCGTACTCACCCACTCCGATGCCCATGAGCGATACACGAGGACAGATCGAAGCACACGTTCGGGCGAACGCCGGCATCCACTTCAACGAACTGGTCAGGGAGTCGGAGTTCGCCCCGGGACAGATCCAGTACCACGTCCGCCGACTGATCGAGGCGAACGACCTCGTCAGACGAGAGTATTACGGACGAACCCACTACTACCCGCCCGAGTACGACGAGTGGGAGCGCGCCGCCCTGGCGCTGTTTCGCCGGGAGACGACGCGAGAGATCGTCGTCCACCTGATCGAACGCGAACCGATCGACCCCGCGACCGTCGCCGCCGACCTCGAGGTCGCTCGGAGCACCCTCGAGTACCACCTCGATCGACTTGTCGAACGAGGGATCGTCGAAAAATCCTACGACGAACGAAATCAGGTATCGCTTCGACTCGCACAACCGGAGCGCACCGCCGAGCTGTTGCGGGCCGTCGAGCCGACGGTTCCCGATCGGTTGCTGGATCGGTTCACCAGACTCGTCGACGAGTTGCTCGAGAGCGGGCATCGAGCCCAGTAAGGATCGTCGGATCTCACTGATTCCGCTGTGAACTGAATTTCGTCGGCGCTTTCGTCTCAGATAATCGAGGTCTGTATCCGTCCAGTCACGCATCTTTTCGAGGATCGAACCAGAAATAAATACGCGGAGGAGCGGGAAATATCGCACATGAGTGATCCCGTCAAACGACGGCGGTTCGTGCAGGGAGTGAGTGGCGGACTCGCGATCGCCGTCGCCGGCTGTCTGGGCGGCAACGGAGAGGGAAACGGAAACGGGAACGACGAGCACGACGATCACGGGAGCGACGACGGAGATCACGATCACGGTGAAACCGGTGACGGCGAGGGCAGCGAGGGGTTCGCCTACGCGTTCGCACCGGACGCCGTCGCGATCGTCGATCCGGACGAAGGCGAGGTCGTCGACGTGCTCACCGACGGAATCGACGGCCGCGACTGGGGAGATACGCAGATCACGCACGACTACGCACAGATTTTCGCCATCGACGACTCGCTCAATCAGGTGCTCGTGATCGACACCGACTCGCGCGAGATCGTCTCGGAAGTGGACATCGGCCCGGGTGCGACCCACATCTACCACCCCAACGACGACGAGATCTGGGCGCACGCCGACGACGAGGGGACGTTCTACGTCATCGACACCGACTCCCACGACGTCGCCGAGACGGTCGACGCCGGACTCGAGGGCGAGGGTCACGGGAAACTGCTCTATCACGAGGACTTCGGGTCGACGGGGTACGCGACCAACGTGAACGACCCCGCGGTCCACGTCATCGATCTCGAGGCGTACGAACGATCCGACTCGATCGAACTCGGCGACGAGGGCGGAACCCACTACAAAGCCTACAGTCCCCAAAACGGACTCGCGTACTTCGAGTACGGCGACGTCACCGCCGTCGTCGATACCGACGCGAACGAGATCGTCGACGAGCTCGACTTCTCGGGCGGGATGTACCTCACCCCCGACGAGGAGCGCATGGGCGTGTTAGACGGCGACGAAATTCGCGTACTCGACGTCACCGACGACGACAACGAGGAGATCGGCTCCATCTCGATCGACGGCGGACCGGACGCGCTGCGGTACTACGAGGCCGACGGAACCCTCTACGGATTCACCGCGAACACGATGACTCCCGAGGCGGTCGTCGTCGACCTCGACGAACTCGAGGAGGTGACTCGTCTCGACGCGGGCGACATCGTCCGTCCGGACGACGCACACCACCTCCATCGGTCGGGCGTTTCGGGCGGCGGTTACTTCTTTACCCCTGCTGACGCGGACGGCACGGTCGCCGTGATCGACATGACCGAACGGGAACTCGTCGAGCAGGTCGAGGTCGGCGACGGCGTCGACACCGTCCAGTACGTCGGCGACTCCGGAACCGGATACACCGGACGGACGCGATAACCGATGCGCGAAGGCGGACCCGTCGGTCGTCGTTCGCACCGCGACGCGTCGAAACCGACGCGAGCGACCGGAGCGATCCGCACCTCGCTGGTTCTCGTCGTCGTGGCGCTTTCGATACTCGCTCTCGCGAGCGTCGCGACCCCGATCGCCGCCCACGCGTACCTGAGCGAGTCCGATCCCGCAAACGCAGAACAGGTCGACGAACTCCCCGACGCGGTGACGCTCTCGTTCTCCGGCGACGGCGTACAGGTCGCCGACGTAACCGTCACCGACCCCGACGGCGAAGTGATAAGCGGTGACGCCGCGGTCGATCCGGACGACGCACGGGTCGTCTCCGTTCCGCTCGAGGACGCGGACGACGTCGAGGGAATGTACGCCGTCGACTGGGAGGTCCTCGCCGACGACGGCCACACGACCTCCGGCTCGTTTTTCTTCAGCGTCGGCGACGAACCGCTGGATCGGGACGCCGTTCTCGAGTCCTACGAGGACGACGAGGGGCCCGACGAGGAGCTGTCGATGCTCGCGGTCGGCTCGAAGGGGCTGGTGCTGGTCGCGCTCGTCGGTCTCGTCGGCGGACCGATCACCGCGGCGGTCGCGGTCTATCCGGTCGTTCGCCGGCTGGATTCACCCGCGCGTCCGACGCGCGTCGTCGACCGTCGACTGACGCGCGTCCTCGCCGGCGCGAGCGTTCTCCTGTTCGCGTCGGCGCTGGGGCTCGGACTCGCGCGCGCGGCGTCGATCGGGCCGCTCTCGATCGAGACGCTCGGGCTGTTCCTCGAGACGCCGCTCGGTCGCACGTGGCTCGTACAGCTCGCGGCGGCGATCGCACTCTGTGGGGTGCTCGCGGCGGCGGTTCTCGGCGCGCTCTCTCGCCGGACGTGGCTGGCCGCTACCGCCTTCGGTGCGACGGTCGTCGCGGTGACGGTCGGGTGGACCAGTCACTCGGCGACGGCCGTCGATCGACTGCAGGGTGGTGCCGTCGACGTCGCTCACGTGGGCGGTGCCGGCCTGTGGGTCGGGGGCCTCGTCGTCCTCGCGCTCGTCGCGGTGCCGGCCCTGCGCGCGACCGACCGGGAGGAACGAACGGCGGCGGCGGCCGCCACTGTCCGACGCTACTCGCTGCTCGCGCTCTCCGGGGTCACCCTCGCTGGCGCGACGGGGTTCGTCCTCGCCGCCTGGCACGTCCCCTCCGCGTCCGCCCTCGCCGACACCCTGTACGGCCGCTCGCTCTCGGCGAAGACGCTTTTGGTCCTGCTGGCGCTCGGCCTCGGCGGACTCACCCGGTTCGTCCTCCTGCGCCGACTCGAGTCCCCTACCGGTTCGATCGTCACGTTCGCGCGGACGGTTCGTCTCGAGGTCGTCGTGCTCGTCGTCGTCCTGTTGCTGTCCGGGCTGTTGACGTCCGCGCCGACCGCCGCCGTCGTCGGCGGTGACGACGGTCCGTCGACGGCTGCGATCGAACGCGAGGGCGACGACGTCGCGGTGACGCTGCTCGCGATCCCCGCCGAGGTGCGGTCGACGGCGGAGGGAGACGACCGATTCCTCCTCCAGGCGGAAGAGCCGATCGTCTTCGAGGTTGCGTTCTCGAACGATCCCGGCGGTAGCGACGCGGTCGAGGCCACGGCGGTCCGCGACGGCGACCTCCTCGACTCCGATCGCACGGTCAGGGTACTCGCGGACGCGGTGAACGGCGACGCGACCATCGAGTTCGAACTCGAGGAGACCGACGACGGCACGTACGCGACGGTCCAGTCGCTTCCGGACGACGGCCCGTGGGCGCTTCGAGTCACCGCCTCACCGGACGGGCAGTTCGTCAGCGAGTGGTTCGACGCGACCGTTGTCCCCTCCGGCGATTACGACCACGGCGATCACGCGGTGGAGGACGTAGACCATCACGACGATCACGATCACGACGACCACCAGGTGGGTGCGACCGACTCGCCGTTCGTGATCGGACTCCAGTTCGGCGCGATCGCGGTCGCCGTCGTCGGATCGGTCGCAGTCGTCCTCGAGGCGTTCCGATTCGGCCGACGCGGTTGACGGCGGCTGGCAAATTTCGACTCGGTCGCGCTCGAAAATCGCGAACACTTAGTACGGTGGCTTTCAACACACTCGATCATGGGATTCGACGAGATGGACGTCGACACGATCTGGATGGACGGCGAGTTCGTCGACTGGGACGAGGCGCAGATCCACGTGCTCACGCACGGACTCCACTACGGAAGCGGGGTGTTCGAAGGAGCCCGCTGTTACGACACGGCACAGGGGCCCGCGATCTTCCGCTGGGAAGAGCACCTAGAGCGGCTCTATCAGTCCGCAAAGCCCTACGAGATGGAGATCGACCACACGGTGGAAGAACTCACCGAGGCGACGATCGAACTCATCCGTCGTCAGGAACTTCCCTCGTGTTACATCCGTCCGATCGCCTTCTACGGCTACGACTCCCTCGGCGTGAGTCCGCGGAACTGCCCGACGAAAACCGCGATCGCCGTCTGGCCCTGGGGAGCCTACCTCGGCGAGGAGGCCATCGAACGGGGGATCGACGTGATGATCTCCTCGTGGCGCAAGCACGCCTCGAGCCAGATCCCGACGAACGCGAAGACGACGGGTCTGTACGTCAACAGCATGCTCGCCGGCGAGGAGGCTCGACGCAACGGCTACGCCGAGGCGATCGTCCTCAACAAGGAGGGGAACGTCGCGGAAGGCCCCGGCGAGAACATCTTCCTCGTTCGCGACGGCGAGATCTACACGCCCGGTCTCTCCGAGTCGATCCTGGACGGCATCACCCGCGACACCGTGATCACGCTCGCGGAGGACCTCGGCTACACGGTCCACGACAACGTCTCGATCTCGCGGGGCGAACTCAACACGGCCGACGAACTGTTCTTTACCGGCTCCGCCGCCGAGGTGACGCCCATCAGAAAAGTCGACAACGTCGTCGTCGGCGACGGCTCGCGCGGTCCGATCACCGAGGAGGTCCAGTCGCGCTTTTTCGAGGTCGTCGAGCGCGAGACCGACGAGTACGACGAGTGGTTCACCTACGTCTGACGCCCTCACTACGGCGAAATCCGGTGGGCTTTCGTCTCGCTACCGCTGTAACTTCCGCCCGTCGCCTTCGACGCCGAGTCGGCAACCGAACGCTCGAAACTGGGGTCGAACCCGGCTCGGTTTCTCCCCTGCCTGGCGATCAGTCGTCGTCGGCGTCCGCTTTTTCGTTTCGCTTGCCGGCCGTGGCCTCGTCGACGACGTCGATGGAGACGCCGGCGTCCATCCCGCGCGTTCGGTCCGCGTCGCCGAATCCCGCGCTCAGGACGCGAGTGAGGGCGTCTTCGACGTCCTCGTCGAGTTCCTCGATTCGATCTGATTCGACCTCGATGACGAATCCCGTCGTGATGTTCGGCGACGTCGGCAGAAACAGCACCTGGCGTCCGTCCTCGGTCACTTTGCCGGTTTTGAACGCTGTCATTCGGAGCCCCTCCCAGACCTCGAGTTTGACCGGCGTCTGTAGCGACTCCTGTTCGCCGAAGGCGGTTTCTGCGGCCATCTTCGAGGCATTGTAGACGACCCGCATCACCGGTACCCGGTTCGCGACGTTATCGACGACCCGCTCGACCAACCCGCCGACCGTCGTCCGCATGAGGTAGCCGACCGAGAGCGTGAGAATAATAAAAACCGTCAGCGTGACGATGACGCGGAGAAACTGGGCGAGCTGTTCGCGCGTCTGCTGGGCCTGGTCGCCGTCGCCCGGAACGAACGGCTCGAGCGCCTCGGCCTCGAGGATGAGTCCGGGGGTCACCCCGGCGACGAGCCCGTAGATCCAGTAGATGACGTAGAGAGTAATGAGAATCGGGCCGAGGACGATCAGCCCGCTGGCGAAGTCCCGCTTCCACGAAGCCATGTTCTCTGACTCACACCAGGGACTAATGAGCCCTTCCCTTTGGGTTCCGGGGCTCTCGTCCGCCGGCTGCTCGCGGTTATCCCACCGCCGTCGAATTTCGCCTACCGGCCGAAAATCGCACGGAGGGCAAACCGGAGGTTCTCCTTTCGCTCCGTCGCCCGCCGGTAGAAGTACGACTTCCAGCGGCCGCCGTAGGGGACGTACTGCCAGACGTCGTACTCGGACGCGAGGTCGTACTGGGCGTCCTCGCGGACGCCCATGAGCATCTGGATCTCGAAGTCGGTGCCGTACTCGTCGTGGCAGTCGATCGCGTGATCGATCATCGCCGGATCGTGGCTGCCGACCGCGATGCCGCCGTCGAACTGTTCGAACGCGTACTCGAGCAGCGCCTCGTACTCGCGGTTGACACGGTCGGACCCGTCGTAGGCGACGTCGGCCGGCTCGTCGTACGCGCCCTTGACGAACCGGACCTTTCCGGGGACGTCCGCAAGGCGTTCGATGTCGTCGCGGGTCCGTTTCAGGTTCGCCTGCACGCAGACGCCGAGGCGTCCGTCGGACCCGTCGGTGCCGTACTCCCGCGCGAGGTCTTCGAACGCGTCGAGCGTCGCGTCGGTGGTCGTGTGATCTTCCATGTCGATCCAGACGAAGACGTCCCGATCGACGGCGGTCTCGACGATGTCCTCGAGCACCTCCCGGAAGACGTCTTCGCCGATATCGAGCCCCAGCTGGGAGGGTTTGACCGAGAGACAGGCGTCGAGATTCGAACCCGCGATGTCGCCGGCGATCGCCCGGTACTCGGCCGCGTCGGAGCGAACCGGCGGCCGCTCCTCGTAGTGCTCGCCGAGCAGGTTGACGATCGCCCCGACGTTTCGCTGATTGATCTGTCTGACGTGGTCGAGCGCCACCGCGGGGGACTCCCCCGCGACGAACCGGTTCGCGATCGGCGGAATCATATTCCAGACATCACGAGCCGAACGTAAGTCGTTTCGTACTTCCCTCACCGAAATTGGATCGCTCGTCGCTCCTCGAGCGCGGACCGACTGCGAACCGATCTACGCCTCGGCCCCGATCGACCAAACCGTATTCAATATCTGTATATGTGCTTCATAGATACTGTGGACAAATTATTAGTATCTGTTTCACCTGGACCTAGGTATGACGGCAGGACCGCCGATCGACGAACTCCACTACGAGGACGCACCGACCGTCGACGACGTACCGGGACCGAAGACCAGGTCGTTGCTCGAGAAACAACGCGAGATCGACAGCAGCGCGGTCGCCTACCCCGAGGACATTCCGATCGCGTTCGAAGAGGGACGCGGCGCGACCGTCCGCGACGCCGACGGCAACACCTACATCGACATGTTCGCCGGTATCGGCGTCCTCAACGTCGGCCACGCGAACCCCTACGTTCTCGAGGCCGTCCACGAGCAGGCCGACAAGTTCGTCCACACGGTCGACTTCCCGACCGAGGCTCGCCTCGAGTTGATCGAGAAACTCGACGAGATCGCCCCCGATGGCCTCCGCGGAGAAAACCGCGTCGTCTTCGGCGGGCCGACCGGCAGCGACGCGATCGAGGCGTCGATCAAACTCGCGAAGTACAACACCGGCGGCACCGGCCTCGTCGCCTTCCGGGGCGGTTACCACGGCCCGACATCGGGCGCGATGAGTCTCACCTCGAACAAAGGCTTCAAAGAACGCTACACCCCGCTGTTGCCCGACGTCGTCCACGCCCCGTATCCATACCCGTTCCGACAAGACAAATCGCCCGACGCGGCCGTCGACCACGCGCTCGAGGAGGTTCAGGCGATCGTCGAGGATCCGTACGGCGGGCTGGCCAATCCGGCCGGCATCGTCGTCGAACCGATTCAGGGCGAGGGCGGGATCGTCACGCCTCCGGAGGGATTCCTGCAGGGACTTCGCGACATCGCCGACGACAACGGACTCCCGCTCGTCTTCGACGAGATCCAGAGCGGCCTTGGACGCGCCGGCGAGTGGTGGGCCGCCGACTGGGCGGGCGTCACGCCGGACGTGATGACCTCGGCCAAAGCGCTCGGCGGGATCGGCTTCCCGCTTTCGGCGACGATCTACCACGAGGACCTCGATACGTGGGGATCGGGCGACCACGCCGGCACCTACCGCGGCCACGTCGTCGGCATGCGAGCCGGCACTCGCGCCATCGAGTACATCCAGGAACACGATCTTCTCGCCCACGCGCGAGACCTCGGCGAGTACATCCGTGGGCGACTTCGCGAGGCCCCGAGCGAGCGACTGGGAGAGGTTCGGGGCGCGGGCCTGTTCATCGGCGCGGAGTTCGTCGACGAAGACGGCGAACCGGACGGCGACTTCGTCGACGCGGTCCAGCAGTACTGCTTCGAACGCGGCGTGCTCGTCTGGACCGCCGGCAGACACGGGAACGTCCTTCGGTTCCTCCCGCCGCTCGTGCTCACCCACGAACTGGCAGAAACCGCCCTCGACGTCGTCCTCGAGGCGATCGATCACGCCGACGAGGCGGCTTGAACTTCCGCTCGCTCATGACCGACACACACCCCATCGAAACCGACGGCGCACCGCGCAGCGACAACCCCTACTCCCAGGGCGTTCGGGCCGGTGACACGCTCTACGTCTCCGGGTACGGGCCGGTCGATCCAGAGACCGGCGGGCCCGTCGACGGCGACATTCAGGCCCAGACCGACCGCGTCCTCGAGAACGTCGCCGCGGTCGTCGAGGAGGCCGGCGGTGACGGCCTCGCGGACGTCGTCAAAGTCACCGTCTACCTGACCGATCTCTCGGATTACGAGCGCGTCAACGAAGCCTACGGCGCGAACTTCGCGGACGAACCGCCGGCTCGCGTCTGCGTCGAAGTTTCGCGACTTCCCGAGGACGTTCGCGTGGAGATGGACGCCATCGCGTATCTGGGGTAGCGTTCGGATTCCGTGTACGGCCGTCGCTCGTTCGCGGGTGCCGATCGTCGACGGCGGCGGCACCACCCGGATACGGCAGCCGATTTTCAGTATTCGAAGTGCGGGTATCGACGCATCGTTCGGGATCGAATCGTCACGGACGGAATCCGTGAATCGACCGCGGACGTCGTCTCCGCCCCGTCGGCGTACACAGTATTCGCGTATCGATCAGCATTAAGTGGTTCCTCTCCCTAGCCCGGAACGGATGTCCCACGACGTACGACGCAGGCTGACCGACCTTCGGCGGGCGTTTCACCGCCACCCCGAACCCGGCTGGCGCGAGTTTCGGACGACCGACCGTATCGTCTCCGAACTCGAGCGGATCGGCGTCGACGAGATCGCCGTCGGTCGGGAGGTGCTGTCGACCGACGCCCGCATGGCGGTTCCCGACGTGGAGGAACTCGAGCCCTGGCTCGAGCGCGCACGCGAGGCGGGCGTCCGGCCGGACGTCCTCGATCGGACCGCGGACGGTCACACTGGCGTCGTCGCGGTCGTCGACCGAGGAGAGGGCCCTCACGTCGCGCTCCGGGTCGACATGGACGGCATCTCGCTTCCCGAATCCGACGATCCGGACCACCGGCCCGCAGCCGAAGGGTTCCGATCGGAGCACGACGGCTACATGCACGCCTGCGGTCACGACGCCCACATCGCGATGGCGCTCGGGACGATCGAGGCGGTCAAAGACAGTGAGTTCGCGGGCACGTTCACGACGTTCTTCCAGCCCGCCGAAGAGATTTCGGGTGGCGGGAAGGCGATGGCGGAAGGCGGCTACCTCGAGGGCGTCGACTACCTGCTTGCCGTCCACGTCGGCCTCGGCAACCCGACGGGCACCGTCGTCGCCGGCGTCGAGAAGCCGCTGGCGATGGCACACCTGACGGTGACGTTCGAAGGGGCGAGCGCGCACGCGGGAAAAGCGCCGAACGAGGGGGCGAACGCGATGCAGGCCGCCGCGACCGCGATCCAGAACGCCTACGCGATTCCGCGCCACAGCGACGGAATGACCCGGGTGAACGTCGGCCGGATCGAGGGCGGCACCGCGAGCAACGTCGTCGCCGAAGAGATCACCCTCGAGGCGGAGGTTCGCGGCGAGACGACGGCGCTCATGGAGTACACGCGGACCGAACTCGAGCGGGTGCTGTACGCCGCGGCGGAGATGCACGACTGCGACGTCACTCCGCGGGTGATCAGCGAGTCGCCCCGCGTCGACAGCGATCCCGCGCTCAGAGACCTCGTCGGCGCGGTCGCGAGGGGCACGACCGGGGTCGACGACGTGATCGAGACCGCCGAGTTCGGCGGCAGCGAGGACGTCACCTACCTCATGGAGCGCGTCAACGAGTCGGGCGGGCTAGCTGCCTACCTTCTCGTCGGCACCGATCACCCGACCAACCACCACACCCCGACGTTCGACGTCGACGAAGAGAGCCTCGAGATCGGCGTTTCCGTACTGAGCGACGCGGTTCTCGAGTGTTCCCGACGCGAGCCGTAGATCGGAGTGTCACCGTCCTGGCGCGGGAATCGGCCTCGAACGACGTTCGGTTGACGTCTTTCTCTCGAGTGGCTTCGTCGTCGACGCTGTTTTCCGTTCTCGTTGTTCCCTCCGCGATCGACTTCGCCGCCGACGATACGTCCGTCTTCGGGCGCTCCCGCGGAGCCACTGCGAGTCATCGACCGACGGCACGTCGACACGCCCACGTCCGGAGAACCTGTCCAAACCTCGTCACGTTTTCCGGATCAGAAGGGTTAATTCGGGTGCTACCCGTGTACCCTGTATGAGCCAGGACGACGTGCCGGAGTCCCTCCGCGCCGCAGCGGACGCCGATCGGCCGCGCGGTATTCTCACACCCTCCGACCGCGACTTTCTGCTCGGTCGGAAGACGGACTACACCGACCACTCGAAAAAACAGAAACGAAACCGTATCCGCCGGCGTGTCCGGAACGCGATTCTCGATTTCAGCATCCTCTTCGAGTACATGGAAGAGCGCGACCGGAACACGGTCTTCGATCCCGACGACGAAGAGCGCGACGCCTACACGCAGGGAATCACGGACATGCTCGCCTTCCTCCATCTCGGAACGATGGGGTATCACACGCCGTTCAAGGACATGCTCTCGGAGGGCGTCGGCAAGGCTGAACAGCGTCTCGCGGGCTCGAACTACCGGATGGTCAACGTCGAGTTCAACGTCGATCCCGTCGGTCAGATCGACGTCGACGAGGTGATCGAGAAACTCGAGAACGAGGAGTTCGCACAGCTGACCGACGAGGAACTTCGGGCGTTCGTTCGACTGCTAACGATGTCCGACGAATTCTCGCCGGAGGCGACCCGCGAGGAGATCAAAGATCGGGTCGACGAGTACACCGACCGCGTCACGGAAAGCGCAGCGGCGCGCGAGCGGAAACTCGAGGAACTCACGAACTGACTCTCGACGGACTCGTCGCCGACTCCGGCCGTTTCGATTATCGTTTTCGCTCTCCTGTATCGTCTTATTTCGCCAGGTAAAGCCCTTGAGGATCTCCATTTGGCGCTTCTCGACCGTGTCCGTCGAACGACGTCCCGAGCAGAAGCTGACCCCGATTTCGTTCGATTCGTGTGCGCTCGACGCTTCGTGCGACCGATTCGAGATGTGGTTGAACGAACGCCCACTATCGACTGACGTTTGCCACGACGTCCGACGTATCCGAACGTCGTAGGAGCTGGTTCGAGCGCGTTTCCGCCGTAGAGACGGCTTCTCTTTCCAGCGCGGACGGAAAAACCAACGAGAGAGCGTAGTCTGTGTTACCGTCAGCAACCGAACTTAATAAACACAATCTGTGTATCTCGGTTACGAAAAGGAAATATTTATACCAATTCCTCACATCGACTTCGGTATGCCATTACGAAGCATGGCAAACGGCAGTCGGGGTTGGTGTCGTAGAACGCTACCGAACCGCTCGAATCGTCGGGGTGAGCACTCGTGAGCGCCGAAGAGGAGGGCGCGGTCGGTCGGTTCTTCGAGGAACTCGATCCAGTCGTCTTCGCGTTCGGCGCGATACTCACGGTCACGGTGATCGTCGCGTTCTTCATCGATCCGGGCTACGTCGCCGGCGGCATCGAAACCGTCCACGACGCGGTCATCGAGTACCTCAACTGGGCGCTGCTGGTGATCGTCTTCCTGATCGTCGTCTTCCTCCTGTTTTTGATCCTCGGTCCGTGGGGCAAGATCAAGATGGGAGACGAGGATCCGGAGTACAGCTTCTTTTCGTTTTTCGCGATGCTGTACTCCGCCGGATTCGCCGCCGGCGTCGTGTTCTGGGGTCCGACCGAGGCCCTGTTCTACTACGATACCCCGTCACCGCTGTTCGACGTCAGCGGCGGCTCGAGCGAAGCGATGTCGATCGCGGTTCAGCAGACGCTGTTCCACTGGGCGTTGCCCCAGCTCGCGGTGTTCACGATAATGGGGATCGCGATCGGCTACTTCGCGTACAACTACGAGAACGTCCCGCTGCGTGTCTCGTCGGCGCTGACGCCGCTGCTCGGGCGCGAGAACCTCGACGGGCCGGCCGCGAAGATCATCGACATCCTCGCGGTGTTCGCGACGATCGGCGGGGTCGCCACCTCGCTCGGCTTCATCGGGAGCCAGTTCGTCACCGGCATGGACTTCCAGTTCGGAATCGACCTCGGTAACACCGGTATCCTGCTGGTCGTGACGACCATGACGCTCCTGTTTACGATCTCGATGGTGCTCGGGGTCGACAGGGGGATCCGCCGGCTCTCGAACTTCAACATGGTGCTGTTCGTCGCGCTCATGCTCGCGACGTTCGTCGCCGGACCGACGCTGTTTCTGATCCTGCTCGGCACGCAGGCGACCGGCGGAATGGTCTCCGACTTCGTGTCGATGAGCCTCTTCACCGGCGCCGGTGAAGAGGGTGGAACGGGATGGATGAACACCTGGACCGTCTTCTACTGGGCGTGGGCGCTCTCGTGGTCGCCGTTCGCGGGACTGTTCATCGCCCGCATCTCGAAGGGGCGAACCGTTCGCGAAGTCGCGTTCACCGGCATCGTGGCGACCTCCGCCGCGACGATTCCGTGGTTCACGTTCGTCGGCGGAACCGCCGTCTGGGCCCAGCACAACGGCGTCGCCGACTTCGGCGCCGTTCTCGCCGGCGACGCCGGCGCGGAGGTTTCCGGATTTATCCTGTTCGAAGCCCTCGAGTTCTCCGTTCTCGGGCTCTCGATCCCGATCGGTACCCTGCTGATCTTCGCGTTCATGATCCTCGTGACGACGTTCTTCATCACGTCGGCGGACTCCTCGACGCTCGCCGTCTCCATGATGACCACCGGCGGGAAGGCGAAGCCGTCGAACATCAACCGCGTCTTCTGGGGACTGATCCTCGGAATGACCGCGGCGATCCTCATGATCCTCGGCGGCGAACACGGCGTCGGCGCGCTCCAGCAGGCGGCGATCATCACCGGCGCACCGTTCGCGTTCGTCTGCTTCCTCGCGATGGTCTCGCTGATCAAAAACTTCAGCGCCAACCGCGGCCGCGTGTTGCTCCAGGACGAAACGGTGCTGATCGGATCGGGCCGTGACCGGCGCGACGAGCCTGCAGCGAGCGCCGAACCGGGCGACGACTGACCCACCATTCCTCGCTTCGTCACTGTTCGATCCCTCGGTTTCGTCGCCCGTCTCTCGCGTCGATCACCCCTCGAGACGGCCTCCGAGCGCGTTCGCACCCGGTCCGATCCCCGCCGTCGGTCGAACCGGTACGAACATCTATAACAAGTTTTAATGTATAACGTATACATTATCTGTGTATGGATAGGGATACGGCGGAGCCCGACGTGAGCGCGTTCCCCGGTCCGAACGCACGCGAGTGGGTCGAGTTCCACGGGCGGAACGCGGCTCCCAGCGAGTACTCACACGAGTTCGTCTGGGACGTCACCCGTGCGGCCGACGGCCCCTTCGTCACCGACGTCGACGGGAACGTCCTGTTGGATTTCACCTGTCACATCGGTGCCGCCCCGCTCGGATACAACAACGAGAAGATCCTCGAGAAACTCGAGGAGTTCGACCTCGTCGACCCCCTGAAGATCGCGGGACAGGACATGTACTTCGGAGCCGGTCCGACGCCCGACGAATCGTCGGTGCCGGGTTCGAGTCACCTGATGGAGCAACTGACGGCGGTCTCGAGTCAGTACGGGATGGACACCGTCTTCCTCTCGAACTCCGGCGCGGAGGCGATCGAGAACGCGATGAAGATCAGCCACGACCGTCGCGCGCCCGCGAAGTACGGCGTCGCGTTCGCGGGAAGCTTCCACGGGCGCACGCTCGGCGCGCTGTCGGTGACGAAATCCAAGGAGGTCTACACCAGACACTATCCCGAGATCGCCGGAATCGAGACGGTTCCGTTCTGTGTCGACCGCGCGTGCGAGCCGGCCAGTTGCGACTGCGGCTTCTTCGCCGACGGCGGCTCGCGGCTACGCAACGCGCTCGCACCCGAGGGCGGTTACGTCGATCCCGACGAAATCGCGTTCGTCGTCCTCGAGCCGATCCAGGGCGTCGGCGGCTACCGATTTCCCAGCGACGCGTTCATGAAGGAGGTGGGTGCGGTCACCGACGAGTACGACATCCCGCTGGTCGTCGACGAGATCCAGTCCGGCGTCGGCCGAACCGGGGAGATCTGGGCCTCGGACCACTACCCGATCGAACCCGACGTCATCGCCAGCGCGAAGGCGTTGCGCGTCGGCGCGACGATCTCGAACGCGGACGTCTTCCCCGACGAGAAGAACAGACTGGGCTCGACGTTCGGCGGCGGCGATCTGCTCGGTTCGATGATGGGCGCGTTCACGCTCGAGGCCATCGCGGAGTACGACCTGCTCGAGAACGCGACCGACCGCGGCGAGCAGGCGAAAGAACTGCTTCGAGACGACGCGCCCGACCACGTCGAGGACGTTCGCGGGAAGGGACTGATGCTCGCGGTGACGTTCGATACGCCCGAGCGCCGCGACGCCGTCGTCGCCGAGTCACTCGAGCGGGGGCTGCTCACGCTCGGCTGCGGAAAGAAGACCATCCGGCTGCTGCCGCCGCTGGACTCGACCGAGCGCGAGATCGAACTCGGGATCGGACTCTTCCTCGAGGCGATCGCCGCGACCGGGTCGGCCGCGGCGCGGGCCTGATACCGCCGGCCCGGTCACAGATCGACTGATACGGTTTACTGTAAGTCATTTCCGGCGCAACCGCGACCCGTGCGGCGGTTGCGCCGGTAAATCGTTACAGCAATCCGTATGAATCTGTTCCTACGTCGATCGCACCTGTTCCTACTCCATCGCCCGCCGCGTTCGATCTGTCTACGCGCTCGACGCCGACGTTCGGCCGTCGGTTTCGAGCGGTTCGATCGAACTCGAGCCGATCGGCGTCGAACCCACGCACGATTTCACCACCCGCACCGAACCGCGAACCGTATTGATCCGCGTTCAGGCTGGCGGTTACGAACGCGAGCGCAGGGACTTCGTCTAACGCAACACTCAGGTTAGTACGGCGACAGCTCTCGAGTATGTCCCCGTCGACGAGTTCAGAACGCACCGGCGGCTTCTCGGCGGTCGACCTCGTCGGGGTCGTCCTCGAGCGTCGGACGTACGCGAATCTGGGGTACCTCCTGCTCGCGATCCCGCTCGGGTTCGCGTACGGCTTCCTGTTGGTGTTCGGCTTCGTCTTCGGCGCGATCCTCTCGGTCGTCGGAGTCGGCGTCGCAATCTTGCTCGTTGCGGTCATCTGTTCTCGGGTTCTCGCGGGGTTCGAGCGCGTCCTCGCGAACGCGTTGCTGGACCTCGAGTTGCAGCGGCCCGAGGACGCTCGCTCCTCGTCGAAAACCGGTCCGTGGGAGACGCTGAAACGCTACCTCGACGCGCCGTCGACCTGGCAGAGCGTGAGTTTTCTGGTGTTGCGCTCCTGGATCGGAATCGTCGCGCTCGCGTTCCTGTTCGTGCTGGCCACCGTTCTCTCGCTGGCGACGTCGCCCCTTCGGTACCCCCACGAGGTCGAGTTCGTCACCGTCAACTCCGAGCCGATCGCGTGGTCGATCGAAACGCTCCCCGAGGCGCTCGCCGCGCTGGTGGTCGGGGTCGTCGCTGGCCTGCTGTTTTTACACGTCATGAACGCGTTCGCGCACGTCTCGGGACGCATCGCGGTCGCCCTGCTCGACGAAGCGACGTCGCTCGAGGGCGAAGCCGGATCACGCGAAAGTGAATCCGAACCGGCGTAACGCGCGCCGTTCGATCCTCGAGAAATTGGGTTGTCTTATGACGCCTCGGACGAAAGAGTACGGGGAAACGAGATGACCGAATCGAGACAGGCAAACGCGCCGCTTCCGGACGTCCCGTCGGCCGAGCGTCGGTTCGTCGACGCCAACGGCGTCACGCTCCACGCCGTCGCGGCGGGCGATTCGGCCGATCCGCTCGTCGTCTTGCTCCACGGATTTCCGGAGTTCTGGTACGAGTGGTCCGAGTACGTCGGCCGGTTCGTCGACGCCGGCTACCGCGTGCTGATTCCGGATCAACGAGGGTATAACCTGAGCGACAGGCCGGATGGCGTTCGATCGTACCGCACGTCCGCGCTCTCGGCGGACGTCGCCTCGCTCGTGGAGGCCGAGGGTCGAGAGACAGCCCACGTCATTGGCCACGACTGGGGCGGGGCGATCGCCTGGGACCTCTCGCTTCGCCACCCCGGAGTCGTTGACCGCCTCGGAATCGTCAACGTACCACACCCGACGGCGTTCGAACGAACCCTTCGCTCGAGTCCGAGACAGCTCTCGAAGAGCTGGTACGCGTTCGTCTTCCAGCTCCCGCGGTTTCCGGAGTGGGCGCTGGCGCGAAACGACTTCGACGCGCTGGTGACCTCGATGCGGGAGCCGGCGAACGACGGCGCGTTCGACGAGGCGGATTTCGAACGGTATCGTCGCACCTGGTCGGAACCCGGTGCGCTGACCGCGGCGATCAACTGGTACCGGGCGCGCGCCCGACACTACGACGAGCCGCCGCGAGAGCGCGTCGCCCAGCCGACGCTGATCGTCTGGGGAGAGAACGACCAGGCGCTCGTTCCCGAACTCGCTCCGACGAGCCTCGAGTACTGCGAGGACGCGACGCTCGCGCGGTTTCCCCACGCGACCCACTGGGTCGTCCACGAGCACCCGGATCGCGTCTCGGCGGTACTGCTCGATCACCTCGAGGGGTGATCGGAAAGCGACGGGAGCCGAAGACCGAGCGGATGGCGTTGAAAAACGAACTGGACTGGGCTACCGATCGCGAGCGTCGACCGCCGGAAGCGTGACCGAAAACGTCGAACCCTCGCCCGGCTCCGACTCGAGCCGGATCTCGCCGCCGTGGCGTTCGACGATTCGCCGACACAGCGCCAGCCCGATGCCGGTCCCCTCGTACTCGTCGCGGCTGTGCAACCGATCGAAAACGGTGAACACGCGGTCGTGATCGTCGGGATCGATCCCGATTCCGTCGTCCGCCACCGAGAGAACCCACTCGCGCCCCCGTCGTTCGACGTCGACGTGAACCCGCGGCGGTTCGTCGCCGCTGTAGGTGATCGCGTTGGTAATCAGATTCTGAAGGACCTGGCGAAGCTGGCTGCTGTCGCCCATCACGCGGGGAAGTTGCTCGGTCGTGATCGTCGCGTCGGTCTCGTCGATTTGAACCTGAAGATCGTTGAGCACGTCTCCGAGGACGACGTCGAGTTCCACCGGCTCGAACGGTTCGCCCGTGGAATCGACGCGCGAGTACTCGAGCAACGCGTCGATCATCTCGCGCATCCGGTCGGCGCCGTCGACGGCGAACGCGAGGAACTCCTCGCCGTCCTCGTCGAAGGCGTCGCCGTACCGATTCTCGAGGAGTTGCAGGTAGCTCGTCACCATCCGGAGCGGCTCTTGCAGGTCGTGTGAGGCGGCGTAGGCGAACTGTTCGAGTCGTTCGTTCGACGCCTCGAGTTTTCGCTCGTGATGTCTCTGCTCGAGTTCGTATTTGAGCCACTGCCCCATCAGGTGGTGGAACGCCCGGTCGGCGTCCGGAAACGTCTGATCGCGAGACTCCGGAGAGACGAAAAAGAACGTTCGATCGGACGCGTTCTCGAGCTTGATTCGAGTGCCGAGATATGTCTCGAAGCCGAACTCCGCGTACGACTGCGTATCCGCGAAGCCGTCGGCGACGGGATCGACCACGTCCTTGGTCTCCTCGCTCGCGACGGTGGCGCGACAGTAGGTCTCGGAGAGGGACAACTCCGCACCGGGCTGGATCGCGTCGTTCTCGGCGCTGACCGCTTCGACTTCCAGGGTGTTGCTCGCCGGATCGATTTTTGCCAGCCCTCCCAGCTCGAGATCGAACCGATCGCAGCCCAGTTCGAAGAGGTCCTGAAGCTTCCCGTCGAACGAGCGATCCGGATCGGCCGCGATCTCGGTCTGGTGCTCGAGGTGTTGCTGGTGGTTCTCGAGTTCGACGCGCGCTCTCGTCCGATCCAGGAGCGTCCCCATCATGCGATCGATCTCGCGTTCGGGCTGATCGGGACCGAAGAACTCCTCGGGCGGCGTGTAGTAGAAGTTCTGACAGACCGTGCCGTCGTAGATCAGGTGCGGGTGCGTCTTGACGATGTCGCGGATGATCTCCGCGGAGAACGCCGTGCGGTTGTACTGACAGAGGGCGATCCCGTTCGATTCCGGAAGCAGTTCGTTGAGCTTTCCTTCGTACTCGACGAGTTCCGCGAGCGGCGGATCGTCGCCGAACACCCACGTCATCTCGCCGGTGATCCGAACCCCGGCGTACTCGGTCGATCCCTCCTCGATCGTCTCCGAGATGAACTCGATCATCTCGTCGGGATCGAACGCGCCGTTACGGAGGTACGAGTCCTGGGCGGTGTACACGACGAGCGCGCCCGACTCGAGTGCGTCGTCGACGTCGACGTCGGCCTCGCGAAGCGCGTCGAGCACTTCCGACGTATCGTTCTCGTCGGCGATGTAGACGCAGCGTTCTCCGCGTTCGAGTCCGTGTTTGATGTACGGAATCGCGGTCGCGAACTGTTCGGACTGCGAGTCGTAGATGAACGCCAGGTGATCGCAGGACTCGTGTTCGGAGACCGGCTCGACGAGCCCGCCGAACTCCGGGCTGTTCTGAAGCGCTTCGAGGCCGGCCTCGAGTCCGAGCAGCTCGTCACTCGAGCGGTGGATTGGATGGCTCATGGTGCGAAGAGGGGATAGCAACGTCCGCTGTAGCGGAACCCGTAGACCGCCGACGAGACTCCTCGCGGGTCGCAGGCGATCGGATAACCACTATATAAGATCTGCACGGATAAAGGACGCGATCACGCGGACGATCGACGGAGACGTCGATTTCCGTCGCACGAACGGAGCCCACACGACCCGAACGGAGTCGGCGCGAGGTGAGTGACTCGAGGACGAGCGCCGGTAGCGAACTGACCGCTAGTCCTGCGAGAGGACGTACCGCATCACGAGCTGGAGGACGTGGACGAAGACGCCGGCGACGGCGATGTAGACGCCGATCGTCTGCAGCGTCGCGGAGGCGTCTCGCTTGTCGCGGACCTCCCAGATTTCGTAACCCAGTCGGAGCAGGAAGCCGAGGAATTAGAAGTTTAATTACTATAGCACACAACAAAATTGACGGTATCTTGATGAGTGGGCGCTGACAGATAGACGCCATCAAAAGATGTTGAACTAGAGAGTGCCAGATAAGCCTGAGAAGTAACGATTCTATATATGTCCGTTTTCATCTAAACAGTCCATAGCAGCAATACACACACCTCCAGTTATAAGGTGAGAACAGGTAGCAAGGACACAAATAACGCAGATTGCCGCACCAACACCAGTCGGACTTCCGAGACAACCTGGTGCGCATCGAGCGCATGATGAGGTAGTGACAGCGATACTTCGTACGCACCATGTAAGTTGGGTGCCACAATCGTACACTGGATCATCGATACTCTCTGATTCGATAAATTCTTCTGCGATATCTCTTGGATCCGGGACGCTGTTGTGCGTAACATTTGTAGAAAGATCATCAGAAGAAGCAGAACTGTGTGCAATGAGTTCCGTATCTTTTAAAGATGATATTTCAGTGGAGACAATAGAGGCAGAATCACTGTCTGAATGTACAATATACTCTTTTACTTCGAATTCATCTCCAGACTCGTCAACGGAAAGTATTTTGAGACCAGCAATACCAGATTCCGCGTAAACGTCTACTACTTCATCTTCTTCAAGAGAGGACTCAGCAAGAGCAGCCTCTTGCTCTTGTCTAGTTGCATTTCGGCGGAACACGATCTCATCACCATCTGACAACAACCAACCGCCTTCTCCAGGAATTTCTCGGTATTTTTTAGGAGGTTTACTGCTGTATATATTGCTATTTTCACTGTCAGAAAATTCAAATGCAGCTTCTATGGTATTGCCAACCTTCCCAACTCTCATTGTCCCGTAAGGGAATTCAACCTTTGTTAATACAACATCACTTGAGTTGGATTCAATCGTTTCAAACTTTTCTATGCCAGGTAATTTCTCCTCCTCAAGTTCGTTAAGGATTAACTGTACCTCATCCAATTTCTCTAACTGTTTCTGCTCATTTGATTTCGTGTTCCTTGCCGCAAAGACTGACTGACTCGACCCAATAATGCCAATACCCGTGCTGGTGGCACTCTTTTTTAGCACTTTTCGCCGGTTCACCACATCTCTATCTTCAGACATCGAGTAAATTCGACGAATGGAATTATATTATTTCTTATCCCTATTTAATTAAGTCAATAATGTATAATAATGTTGGATCATCTGCTTGAATCTATGCTTAGCATATCGCTCTACCATCTACATAGGATGGTTTATTTTCTTCCATCTATTAATGTATAATATACATATTAAAATATTAGGGATTATAAATATATCATAAACAAAACCTAAACAGCAACACCGATGTGAGAACATCTCGGTTGGATCGCCCTCCGTTGACACGGGCGAAAGCACGTTGGCTCCCAAAATCACGAGCGCACAAGATGACCGGCGTCCGTTGATCGCAACGGCTATATCGCCGCCTTTGACGCCACGTATCGCGATATTTTGTCGACGGCGATTTCCGAACCGAAGACGGGGACGTCCATGACCAACGCGGTGAACAGGTGGTCGCTACCGATCAACGGCGCCGACCTCCGGGAGATCGGCGACGACATCGGCATGAACCTCTACAACGGACGGATCGAGATCCTCTGCGACGAGGGGTTCCGGCCCATCCATCCGACGAACGGCTCGAGCGCGCCCCTCGTCGACGCGATCGCGGACGTCGCCAACCTCGAGCCGGCGTCGATCCCCGACCCCGACGCAACCCTCGAGTTCGAGCCGGTCGTGACGGTGACCGCCCGGACGAACGCGACCTTCGAGACGTCGGTCGGCGTCGTCCACCGGCTGGACGAGACGACCGCCCTCGCGTCGCGAGCGGCCCGATTCGGTCGCTCGTCGAGAACCACGACGGGCCGCGAATCGACCTCGAAGATCGTCGACCCGACCTCGAGGAGCGCTTCGACGACGTCTCCCGAACGCGGTTCGGCCGGACCGAGACGGCCTACAAGGAGTGGGCGATCGACAAGCTCCGGGCGATCCACACCGAGACCGTCCACTACACCGGGGATAACAACGTCGACTACGAGAAGACCTGCACGCCGAATCGATCCGACGTGACCGTTCGCTCGATCGATCCGGTCTCCCTCCCGCGCGTCGACGCGACGCTGTCGCTCGGCGAGTACGACTACCGGTACGAGTACGTCGCCGCGGGTCGCGAGCGCGCCGTCGTGACGAACGACTTCCGGCGGTGCGTCCACTGCGGGACGGCGGACGCCGAAATCACCTACTGCGACAACTGCGGCAGTCTCAACTGCGGCGACCACGTCCGCACGGAGCGCCTCGAGGGCGAGCCGGTCTGTACCGGCTGTGCCGTCACCGAGCGATTCGCGCTGAAGACGAAGTACTTCTTCGACGAGGGGAACCTCGAGGCGTTTCGCGAGGAGTACGAGGGGATGGCGCTCCACGAAAAGGCGAGAGAGAACGTGCCGCTGGCGATCGGGTTCGTTCTCGCGGCCATCCTGCTCGCGTTACTGCTCGTCGGAAGCGTCGGGCTCTGACCGAACTTCGGTCGCCCCGTCGGAAGAGTCGCCTCCCTCCTTCAGGGCGTCCGTCGAAACCCCGAGTGCGAACGGATCGACCGAACGATCCTCGCCGCATCAACCGCCTCGTGGCGGATCGCGCGTCGCTCGAGTTACCGGTCGCCGATCCACGCCTCGATGTCCGTTGCCAGCGCGCCGCGGCGGTGGATCGTCCCCGTCGAGAGGTCGACGACGGTGCTCTCGGTTCCCGGCGTCTCACCGCCGTCGAGCACCGTCGCGGCGTCGCGAACCGACTCGGAGATTTCCGGGACGCGGCGGGCGCTCGGTTCGCCGCTTACGTTCGCGCTGGTCGCCGTGATCGGTCGGCCGGCGCGCTCGAGCAACGCGAGCGCTGGTTCGCAGTCGGGGACGCGAATCCCCACCCGGTCGCGGCCAGCGGTGAGGGCGTCCGGGACGACGTCCCGGCGTTCACAGAGGAGGGTGACGGGACCGGGGAGGAAGTCGTCGGCGAACCGACGCTCTCGCTCGGTCGCGCTGACGTAGCCCGCCTCGAGCGCCGCCTCGAATCGGGGAACGGCGAGCGAAACCGGCTTCGATCGATCCCTCCCCTTGATCGAGAAGACGCGCTCGACGGCGTCGGGATCGAGCGCGTCCGCGCCGAGTCCGTAGACGGTCTCGGTGGGGTAGACGACCAGCCCCCCCTCGCGGATCGTCGCCGCGGCCCGATCGATGTCGTCCGGCTCCATACCTACGCGTGGCGGCGTCGCGGGCAAAAGCGTACCGTCTACGGTCGACGGAGCAATACGGGACGAGACGCGCCCACGCCCGACCGAGACACGACAAGACACTTACTCGTGCTCGACGACGGTCTCGATATGCGCCGCCGCGCCCTCCTCGCTGCGGTCGGGACGACGACGCTCGCCGGCTGTGCGGCGGGCCTTCCGACGACGTGTTCCCGGCCGTCGTTTCGCGCCGACCGACTCGAGTACGAAGCGCTGGAACTGCAGTCCCTCGGCGGGTGGATCGGCCGGGACCGGGCGATACTGGCGACGGAGGCGGAACACGTCGACCGGTTCGAGCCGCCGGCGGAGTTCGCGGCCGAGGCCGACGTCGCGCTGTCGAGCGACGACCGAGAGCGCATCGACGAAACGGATTTCGACGAGGGGTTCGCGGTCGGCGTCGTCGTCGGCTCCTCGAGCCGCTCGAGCGACGCGCGCGTCACCCACGTCGTCCGCGAGGACGCCCGCGTCCACTGTTACGTCTGCATCCGGCGGCGGGGAGAGACCGACGACTGGGCACCGCAGGCGCGGCTGGTCCGCGTCGAGAGCGACTGGGACCCCGAAACGGTTCGCGTGACGTTTACGAACGGTCGGGACGGAACGGACGTCTTCGACGACGACGGAGGACGGGCCTCGATGGACGACGTCTAACCGGGCGAACCGATCACTGGCCGGAGGATCGTTCGACGAAGGAACGAGGTATCGGAACCGCGATCAGGCAGCTATGAGAGGTCGAACGCTTCCTCGAGGCCGTCGTAGTCGGGAAACTCGGGCCACTCGTCGGCGATCCAGGACGCCTCGACGGTCAGATCCGACGCGAGCGCGAAGAGCGCGACGCGTGGCTCGCCGACGCCGGCCATGCCGTCGAGGTCGTGGGCGAGGTCGTACGACTCGGCGACGCCGTTTCCGGGGTCGGCAAAGAGCGAGAACGAATACTCGCCGTCCTCGAGAAACCGCTTGACTCCGTAGGGGTTCGCCGCCGTGACGCCGACGACCTGGCCCGCACGCTCGTCCCAGCCGCGCTCGGCCAGTTCCTCCCACAGGTACGTCGCGAGAAACGAGCCGATCATCGGCGTGAAGACGAGAATCGTCGGGCCGTCGGACTCGCCCGCCAGTTCCGACAGCGTGCGGTCCTCCCAGTACTCGCGGTTCACCAGCGGTCGGGTGAAATCCGGTGCACGATCGCCCGCCTCGGGCGCGTCCGCGGATCCGAGGGAGACGACGTCGAACTCGGGCATCAGTCGTCGCCCTCCGCCGTCGTTTGGTGCTCGCCAGCCGCCGGTTCCAGCCTTCCGTTCTCGCCGTACGTCGACTCGAGGTAGTCGACGATGTTGGCGCTCTCGGCCATCGTGACGCCGGTCGTCTCGTCGACGATCACCGGAACCGTCCGGACGCCGGCGACGCGCTTGACGACGTCGCGGTCGGAGTGCAACGGCTCGACGAACCGCGAGCGGTACGCGAGGTCGTACTCCTCGAGCGTCCGGGTGACGCGTTCGCAGTACGGACAGCCCTGAAGCCGGTAGAACGTAATCGGCGGATCGGAACGATCGCTCATGTGCGTTCGTTCGGGAAACGGCCGGGTAAACGTGTCGTCGACTCCGACGTCCGCCGAAGATGGTAAACGGTTAACCGGTCCGACTCCAATCACCACCATCGATGGCGTTTTCGCTCCCCGTCGAGGTGGTGATTGCCGCGTACGAGGTTCCGGTGGTGGGCCTCCAGGTCGAGGAGTCGACGGTGACGATCTTCGGCGCGCTCGCGGTGGTGGTCCTGATCGCGCTGTCGGGATTTTTCTC